>NZ_JOEQ01000021.1 GCF_000721075.1 Streptosporangium amethystogenes | reverse complement strand
AGGACATCCAGGCAACGATCTTCGCACTCGACGCATCCTCACCGACTCAGCCGAGGCTACGGGGCAGTATTCATCACGAAATGTGGGCCAGATCCCAGTCCAAGCCGTCATAACCACAGGTGCTCGTCGTCAGGGAAGCGGTTCGAGGAACTCCAGGCGGTTGCCATGGGGATCTTCACTGTGGAAGCGGCGCATTCCTGGGAAGTCGTCGTCGAAGTCGACCGGATAACCGGCGTTGCTCAGCCGCTGGGCCCACTGGTCGATGTCGTGGACCAGGAGGCCGGGGTGTGCCTTGCGAGCGGGGCGGAAGTCGGCCTCGACATCCAGGTGCAGTTCGATGCCATGGCCGCGAAACCAGCACCCGCCGCGGGTGGCGAGAGCGGGGGGCTTGGGGATCTCGGTCAGACCGAGCACACCCTCGTAGAAGTCGCGCAAGACCGGCTCGCTTCCCCGGGGACAGGCCAGCAGCACGTGATGCAGCATCACAACTCCTCACATATATAAGGTCTACGACGAGCTCGTAGCGTTCCGGCCGCGTATGGGAATCACGGCATGATCTGAAGGGTCTGGAGGATATGGGGCCACGCGACCGCCCCCAAGGCGGCGTCCGCGCCGGATGATCCCCCGTACAGATAGCTTGTCGATGCCGGAGCAGGTGACTCTCCGGGCAGACGTAGGCGGTGGCCGGCATCCGGGCTGCTGAGGATGCGAACCGGACGTCCCGCCGCCGAGCGGCGGGTGGCCAGCTCTTCGGCGAAGGGCAGTGACGGCCACATTCGATCGTCTGCGCCCGCGACGAGGAGAAGTTCGCCCGTAGCCTGCTCGATGGGAATCGCAGCGGCTTCTGCTGATGGGGCGAATGTCCTACGGCTGTGTTCATAGAGCGTGCGGTACGCCACCGGGAAGCCTTCCGGCTCAGCTGGAGACCAGGTGTCGTCATAGGGAACGAATGGCATGGGATCTCCCCGCCAGGTCCATGAGGATCGGTACGGGTGAGTGTGTCCGTCTATCCCCGGCCCGACATTCGCCCAGACGACGGAGGTGGGGGACAGCGCAACCACCGCGTCGATGCGGGGATCGAGCCCGGCGATGAGCAGCGCGGCCTCGGCACCTTTGGATATCCCCACAACGCCGATACGCCGTACCCCGGTGTCCAGGAGCAGGTCAACGGTGGCGGTGAAGATCTCCAGCGGGATTTCACAGATTCCGGCCGGTTGTCCGGGACCTCCGAACCAGCGGATCGACACCGCGACGGCGCCTTGCCGGGCGAGCACACGCGACCGCTCGGTCTCGATACGCCCGCTGGAGCCGGCCAGGACAAGGACACCGACGTCTCCGCCACTTCGCGGCGTGATCATGATTCCCTCGTAAGGGCCGGCGAGGCCGCGTTCGATGATCTCCACGCATATTTCCTATCTGAGATCGGGCGTCGGAGTGCCCCCGCCGGAGGCGAAGATCGGCCTTTGGGCGGTGGGCAGCGGAGATCGTCCTCCGCTGGCGTGTTCGAGCGGTCAGCGATCCGAGGCTTTCCCATCACATCGTGATCAAGGTGCTCTCCACGCCGACGCCCGGATGGCATTATCTGCGAAATGCCGTTCCTGTCGGATGGAGTTTCTTCGTGACCGTTGCGCCCGCCATCGTCGCGCGCCGCCTGCTGGCCGGCCTTCTCGTGGTCATCGGCGCAACAGGTTGCAGCGCAGCCGGGGAGGATAAGGCCGTGAGTGCGATCCCGGCTCCGCGCACCGCCGCCGACCTCACTCTTCCGCTTGATGCCTATGATCTGCCCGCGGCCGACCGGAAGATCGTCGACAAGGCCCGGTTCATGATGCTCGCCGACTGCACCCGGAAGTTCGGGGTGGAGTTGAAAGCTCTGCCGCTCCCGGCTCAGCCTGAGGAGCATAAGAACGCCGGCTATCTCGCCTGGCTGGGTGACCGTCAGGTGGAGAAGTACGGCTATACGGGTCCGCCCACTCAGCTCCTGGAGAGCGCAGGCTTCACCGGGTACTCCATATCCGATGAGCAGGCCATCGTCCTGAATGGTAGAAGACGGAACTTCCACGGCAAGGCATTGCCTGCCGGTGGATGTACCGGCAGAACGGAAGCACTTCTCGGCCAGGGATCCCTGGAACCCCTCGGAGACAGAGCGGCCAGGGTGCACGAGGAGCAGGACCTTTTCATACTGGCCGACGACGCATCCCAGAGTGCTTACACCGATTCACGCATCCGTGATGCCGAACAGGTGTGGAGCAGTTGCATGAAGGAAAAAGGGTTCGACTACCCGAATCCCGAGGCCGCCGTCGGAGATCCCCGCTGGGGATACAACGCGGCGAATGATCATATTCTCAAGCCTCAGGGGACCCCGGAGGAGATTGCGACGGCCACCGCCGACGCGACATGCAGGATGGACACGAACTACTACGGTGCACGGCAGGCGGCATACCGCGACAGCCAGAAAAGGATCATTGCGAAGAATCAGGTTCGGCTGGACCGGATAAAAATTATCAACCAAGCCCAGATCAAGAACTCGCGTACATTCCTGACGGGTGAACTCACAGTGACCTGGTAGCCCCGACGGTATGCGGTCCCAACCCGCTTCACCTCTTGCCGTACAAATGGTCCAGCGCGCAAGGAGTAGCGTTCCCCGTCCTCGGTGCTCTGCGAGTTGGAGCCGCCGTCGGCCAGAATCGGCCGCCAGGGGTCGCGTCCGCAAGAGTGGTGTACAGGTCGGCCTTGGGCGTGCCGGGGCTACACCTTCTGGCTTTTGGATCGCTGGACGGGAGCCCCGCGCCCATGTCTCCCGCCTCTCTTCCCGCAGATTTCCACTATGAGCTCTACCAGGGGCCAGGGCTTGTCCTGATCGAGCGTCTCACCGGAATCAAGCTCACCACCCAGATCCTGGAAGGGTCCGCTTACCTATCCGGAATCATCTCCGAGCCGCCGACCACTACGTAAGTGTTCCGATTGGGACTGTACGGTCTTCTGTGCTTTTGCCGTCCAGGGCTCATCCGGATGCTTCCCGCTCGCAGGGGTACTGTCGGTGGTCGCGATGTGATCTTCGGTTCAGCGATCGGTCATGGGGCTGATGCTCGTTGCCCTGTTCGCCTGTATGTACTTCGGCGGCCCGCGTCCGAGGGAGGCCGCGGGACTCCGGAAGAAGGACTGTCACCTTCCGGCGTCCTGCTGGGGGCTGCTTACCCTGGAGAAGACCAGGCCGCAGAGCAACAAGCGGTTCACCGACTCGGGGGAGACCCACGACGAGCGCGGTCTCAAGCACCGGGACGAGAAGGAGACGCGGCCGGTGCCGATCCCGCCGGAACTGGTGGCCATCCTGCGTGACCACATCGACCGTCACGGCGTCGCCGCCGATGGCCGGCTCTTCCGGACCCGTACGGGCGGACTGATCTCAGGGTCCGCGTACGCCAAGGTCTGGAAGGAGGCTCGGACGTACGCCTTCACCCCCGAGCAGGTCGCCTCACCCCTGGCGGGCAGGCCGTATGACCTGCGGCACGCGGCGGTCTCCCTGTGGCTCAACGCTGGGGTGCACGCGCCGGAAGCCGCGGAGAGGGCCGGTCACGGGGTGGATGTGATGCTCAGGGTCTACGCCAAGTGCATCGACGGCCAGCGCGAGGTGGCGAACCAAAGAATCTTGGCGGCGCTCGTCACATGACACGGATCATGCTCCATGAAGGACCCCGGGACACCTTGGGGTCCTTCGTCGTTCCGGCCCCGGAATCGGTCCGCGACGCTCTGGAACTCCCGGTCCCACCTGGGAAAACGGGGCCGCGCCCATTCCGCGTATGTTCCGCGAGCGGTGGCATACGACTGCTTCCGGCTACCTGCGGCTGCCTGAGGGGGTCAGGCTGCGGACAAGCAAAAGACCAGGTCAGCGGCTAGATGACCTGGTCTCGGCAGCGCACCCTGCAGGATTCGAACCTGCGACCGTCGGATTAGAAGTCCGGTGCTCTATCCAGCTGAGCTAAGGGTGCTCCCGCTCAATTGTGCATGATCCGGGGAGTGCCCATGTATCGGTTTTGGGGCTGTGTCGCGAGGATCACTCCGCGGCGCCTCGACCTGCCCGGAGAGAACGGCCTCCGGGCCGGGCGGCCGAAGCGGGATTCCGGCTGTTCGGGCTGGAGGAACCTCGCTGGACGAGGAGGCGTCTCCCCGATGACCTTGCCGTACATGGCAGCGGATGTCCGATGGGCGGATGACTTCCGGATGTTCCATCAGACAGGGAGATGTCCGCCCGAATCGTCCACGCGAGAAGGCGGATCCGTCTACGCTCGGGTGGCATGTTCGCCGTCAGGACCCAACAGGAGATCCCCCTTCTGGGCGGTGATGTCACCGACGGGGTGGTGCGGGTCGGGGACACCGTCCGCCGGCCCAGCCGGGCCTCCACCGCTTCGGTGCACGCGCTCCTGCGGCATCTGGAGCGTTCCGGGTTCGAGGGGGCGCCCCGGGCGTTGGGCGTGGACGAGCGGGGCCGGGAGGTGCTGAGCTACGTCGAGGGCGGCTCCGCGGCCAGGCCGTTGCCCGGGTACGCGCTCAGCGGGGAGTCGCTGGCCGCGCTGGCGCGGCTGCTGCGCGGCTTCCACGACGCGGCCGAGGGGTTCGTCCCGCCGCCGGGAGCCTTCTGGGAGGGCGGGTCCAACGACGACGCGGCCCCGAGGCTGATCGGGCACTGTGACGTCAATCTGGACAACGTGATCTTCCGTGACGGGCTGCCGGTCGCGTTGATCGACTTCGACATGGCCCGGCCGACGACCCGGCTCTTCGACGTGGTGACCACGCTGCGGCACTGGGCGCCGATCGCCGATCCCGTCGATCTGGAGCCGCTCCAGCGCCGCCTTGAGGTCGGGCCCCGGCTCCGCCTGTTCTGCGACGCGTACGGCCTGGCGCCTCGCGACCGCAGACGCCTGCTGGATCTGGCCCGGCTCCGCTTCGACCGCTCGTACCAGGTGATGCGTGCCAGGGCCGAGGCAGGGAGTGGCGGATGGGCCCGGATGTGGGCCGGTGGGGCGGGGGTGCGCATCCGGCGGGCCCGGGTGTGGCTGGAGACCCACCAGGATGAACTCCATGAACATCTCATTTAGTCGACTAATCGCCAAAGTGGGACTAAGGGGACCTGGAGTAGCCGAAGGTGTGGGGATGCTCGCCGGGGTCGTGATCGACGCCGTGCTCGCCGATCCCCGGCGAGGGCACCCGGTCGCGCTGTTCGGCACCGCCGCCGCCGAGGTGGAGAGGCGGGTGTACGGGGACGGCCGGGCAAGGGGCGTGCTCCACGTCGTACTGTGCGTGGTTCCGGTGGCGTTGCTCGGCCACGCCGCGACCCGGCCGCGCGATCCCATGGTGCGGGCCGTGCTGAGCGCGGCGGCGACCTGGGCCGTTCTCGGCGGCACCACACTGGGCCGCGAGGGGGTGGAGATGGCCGAACTCCTGGAGGACGGTGACCTGGCCGGGGCCCGGGAGAGGCTGCCTCATCTGTGCGGGCGGGATCCCTCCGGGTTGGCGGCGCCCGGACTGGCGAGGGCCACCGTGGAGTCGATCGCGGAGAACACCTCCGACGCGGTGGTGGCGCCGCTGTTCTGGGGAGCGGTCGCCGGGGTGCCCGGCCTGCTCGCCTACCGGGCGGTCAACACGCTGGACGCGATGGTCGGCCACCGCAACGAGCGCTACCAGCGCTTCGGCTGGGCCGCGGCCCGCCTCGACGACGTGGCCAACTTCGTACCCGCCAGGATCACCGGGCTGCTCGCCGCGCTCGGCGCCCCCCTGGTGGGCGGTTCGACGCGGCGGGCGGCGGCGGTGCTGCGCGGGGACGGCCACCGTCACCCCAGCCCCAACGCGGGCCGCTGCGAGGCGGCCTTCGCGGGCGCGCTGGACCGCACGCTCGGCGGGGTGAACGTGTACGGCACCCGGGTGGAGCACCGGCCGAAGATGGGCGAAGGACCCGAGCCCTCGGTCGCCGACATCCGCCGGTCCGTACGACTGGCGCGGGCGGTCGGCCTGGCCGCGGCGGGGCTGGCCGTCCTGGCCGCCGTGCGCGGATCGCGCGGGAGGAAGGGGTGAAGGGGGCGCTGCTGGTCGCCGGGACCACCTCCGACGCGGGCAAGAGCGTCGTCACCGCCGGGATCTGCCGCTGGCTGGCCCGCCAGGGGGTGCGGGTCGCACCGTACAAGGCGCAGAACATGTCGCTGAACTCCTTCGTCACCGCCGACGGCGCCGAGATCGGCCGGGCCCAGGCGATGCAGGCCGCCGCGTGTGGGCTGGAGCCCAGCGCGGACATGAACCCGATCCTGCTCAAGCCGGGCAGTGACCGGCGCAGCCAGGTCGTGGTGATGGGCAGGCCGATGGCCGAGGTCGACGCGATGGAGTACTGGGACGTCAAGGAGCGGCTCCGGCAGGTCGCGGTGGACGCGCTGGAGCGGCTGCGGGCCCGCTACGACGTGGTGGTCTGCGAGGGGGCGGGCAGTCCGGCGGAGATCAATCTGCGCGCGGGCGACATCGCCAACATGGGGCTGGCCCGTGCCGCGAACCTGCCGGTCGTCGTGGTCGGCGACATCGACAGGGGCGGGGTCTTCGCCTCGCTGTACGGGACCGTGGCGCTGCTGGAGCCCGCCGACCAGGCGCTGATCGCCGGGTTCGTGATCAACAAGTTCCGGGGGGCGCCCGAGCTCCTCGAACCGGGCCTGGACATGATCAGGGAGCTGACCGGCCGTGAGGTGTACGGGGTGCTGCCCTGGCTGGACGGCCTCTGGATGGATGTCGAGGACTCCCTGGCCCTGGACAACCGGCCCGCGCCCGGGACGCGCGCCCCGTACGGCGGGCAGAGCCTGCGGGTGGCGGTGGTACGGCTGCCGAGGATCTCCAACTTCACGGACGTGGACGCGCTGGCCTCCGAGCCCGGAGTGACGGTCCGCTACGTGACCTCGCCGGGCGAGCTGGACGACGCCGATCTGGTGGTGCTGCCCGGTTCCCGGGCCACGGTCTCCGACCTGGCCTGGCTTCGCGCCACCGGCCTGGCCGAGGCCCTGCGGGGACGGGCCGTGCTAGGTATCTGCGGCGGTTACCAGATGCTCGCCAGGACCATCCGCGACGACGTCGAGTCGGGGGCCGGCCTCGTCGAGGGGCTGGGGCTGCTGCCCGCCTCGGTGGAGTTCGCCGAGGACAAGACGCTGGGCCGCCCGGTGGGCGCCGCCTACGGCTGCCGGGTCGAGGCGTACGAGATCCACCATGGGGTCGTGACGGTCAACGGTGGCGAGCCCTTCCTGGACGGCTGCCGGTACGGCTCGGTGTGGGGCACCACCTGGCACGGCGCCCTGGAGAACGACGATTTCCGCCGGGCGTTCCTGGCCGAGGTGGCCGCCGTCTCCGGCCGTGACTTCACCCCGGCCCCTGACGTGTCGTTCGCCGCCCTGCGCGAGGAGCGGCTGGACGCGCTCGGCGACCTGGTCGAGCGGAACGTCGACACCGGGGCACTGCTCCGGCTGATGGAGGGTGGGACGCCTTCGGGGCTGCCGTCGCTTCCGCCCGGCGCCACCCGGCGCGAGGCCCCGTACCTCTCCCGGGGTGGCTCCTCCGCCGGCTGACCGGCGGCGGGGGCGGTCCGGCGAGGGGGCGCCCCCATTCTTTTCCCGTGCGACAGGGAAGAAAGGGGCCTTGGCCTAGTAAAATCGGTATTTCCCCTGCCAGATCCGATGGGGGAAGTCTGGGAGGTCGGTGATGGTCCGCATCATCGTGTTGCTCTTTGTCATCGCCGTGATCGCCATGGTGGTTCTTGGCGCGGCCCGGATGATCCGCTCCTTCTCGGCTCCCGAACCAGCCGCCGACAGCCCCCGCGAGATCCTCAGGCGTCGTTACGCGGCCGGTGAGATCGACGAGGACGAGTACCTCCGCCGGATGTCGGGTCTCTCCCAGGAGTGGTAGGCCCACCTCCGCGGTCTGTCAGGCGGCGGGGGCTGAGGTGGGCTGGTTCGCGGTGATCCAGGCGTCGATCTCCTCCCACTGGTCGAAGAGCCACCGGATCTGGTTCTCGCGGTCGCGCGGCACGTCGGCGGCCTGGACCCGCCACCACTTGGCCTTGATCTCGGCGCTCATCGGGAGGCGGTGCCAGATGTCTCCGAGGGTGACCAGGTCGTCGAGGCCGGTGTGCGCGACGAAGATCACGTCCGCCTCGGGGCAGGCCTCGATCGCGGCGATGGCCCCGTTGGGGCGGGGTGCCATCAGGTGTTCCAGCCCGCGGGCCCGCTCGGCCTCCTCGGACAGGCCCTTGCGCTCCAGTCGGAGGATGGCCCGCCAGCGACGCCTGGGGGTGAAGTTGCCGCCCTCCGGGAAGATCACCAGGGCGTCGTCGGCGTCCATGCCCGAGGCCAGGCGGCGGATCTCGCCGAGAACGCCACTCTCGGAGGTCTTGCGCGGGACGAAGGCGTTGGGGAGGCGGTTGATCACCACGTCCAGTGAGGGGTCGAGTTGCAGGGCGGCCTTCATCACGATCCTCGGGCGCCTGTCGTACCGGGCGAGAAGGTGGTGGACGAGCAGGAACGAGTCGCCGGGGCCCGCGTGGCGGGACAGCACGATGACGGGGCGGGTGAGGCGCCGGGAGAGTTCGCCGGAGGTGGGTGTCGGCTCGTCGATCTCGACGCTCAGCCGGAAGATCCGCACGGCCACCTCGTACACCTTGGACAAAAACCACCGGATCAGCGCGTAGTGCCGCTCCTGGTGCTCGTCGCGGTGGAGCCATCCGCCGAACCCGCTCGCCACCCAGAGGCCCAGGCAGGCGAGGAGCGCCATCGACTCCAGGGCCAGCCACGCCACCGCGAACCAGACCAGCCGGGTGCCGCGCCGCTGCGGGGGCGGCAGGCGCAGCGAGGCCGCGGCCACCACCAGCAGCCAGATCGGGAGCGTGACCACCGCGACCACGGTGAGCACGATGACGAGCGGGGCCAGGATCAGCCGGCGGATGATGCGAGGAGGCAGCATGAGCGGCTCCTGCCTGGGGGTGATATGCGGTGCGGGTGTATGGATCTGACGGGTTGGTGATCGGTGTGGAGGGGAGTGCCGGTGCGTACCCCCGGGGGGACGCCGGTGGGTATGGGGAACTCAGGTGGACGGGTTACGGGCCAGGTAGCTGGACGATGCCTGGTACGCCCGTTCTATGTATCCAGATATATGCGATATATCCCGATAACGCAGCTGGGCCAGATCCATTCCCGGGCGTGCCTCGCCACCCGACGGCATGACATGGACCTCGATATCGCCCGGCAGGGTGGCCATCTCCTCGGCGAAGCGGTGCCGCCTGGCGATCTCGAAGGCGGTCATCCCGACCTCCCACGGGCGCCGTGGCACCAGAAGGGGGCGCTCGATCCTGCCCACGTGCAGCACGTACACCCGGCGGGCGCCCAGCGCGATCGCGCGGCCGACCGGGATGCTGTGCACCAGCCCGCCGTCGAGGAAGTGCTCGCCGCCGATGCGGACCGGGGGCAGCAGCCCGGGGACGGCGCAGGAGGCCAGCACCGCCTCGACCAGGGGCCCCTCGGTGAACCAGTGCGCGGTGGCGCGCTCGACCGAGGCGGCCACGCACTGGAACGGCACCGCCAGGTCCTCGATCCGGGAGACGGAGAGCGTCCGGGTCAGCAGGTCGCGCAGCGGCTGGCCGGAGTGCAGATGGGTGCCGGTCCTGGCGAGGGTGGACAGCCGGGTCACCCACGACCCCGCGAACGCGGTGCGGACCACGTTCGAGCCCCACAGCGTGGTCAGGCGCGTGACCGCGTCACCCGGGGAGGCGGCGAGCACGACGCCGTTCAGCGCGCCCACGGACGTGCCGACGATCACATCGGGCTTGATACCCGCCTCGTCGAGCGCCCTCAGCATGCCCACCTCGTGAGCGCCGAGGACCCCTCCGCCGCCGAGGACGAAGGCGGTGTCCACGCTCATCGGTCCTCCGTAGGTTGCCAGGCGGCCCGGTGCCGCGCGATTCGTCAACGACCTCACGATAGACCGCGCCGGGCATCGGTACGGCCCTCGCGGGGGCGCGGCCCCGATGTCGCGACGGGGCGGGGTCCGGATCCGGGCAAGGAAAAGGCGGCCAACTGTCGAGATCCGGCCATGGCCCCCGCACCGGCGGGCGGGCACGATCGGGTGCATGACAGCGGTGGTGGAGACCGAGGGGCTCACCAAGTTCTACGGCGGGCGCCGGGGACTTGAGGATCTCGACCTGGAGATCCGGCCCGGGGAGGTGTTCGGGTACCTCGGCCCGAACGGCGCGGGAAAGACGACCACGATCCGGCTGCTCCTGGACGTGATCCGCCCCACCAGGGGCCGGATGACGGTCCTCGGCAGCGATCCCCGCGAGGCGGGCGTGCGGAGCCGGATCGGTTACCTGCCCGGCGAACTGGCCCTGGAGGGCAGGGAACGGGCGGGAGACTACCTCGCCTTTCTCGGCGCGGTACGCGGCGGCGTGTCCAGGGGCCGGATAGCGGAGCTGGCCGAGCGGCTGGAGGCCGACCTGGCGGTGCCGATGGGCAAGCTCTCCAAGGGCAACAGGCAGAAGGTCGGGCTCATCCAGGCGTTCATGCACGAGCCGGAGTTCCTGATCCTCGACGAGCCGACCAGCGGCCTGGACCCGCTGGTGCAGCAGGAGTTCCTGGCGATGATCCGCGAGGTCCGAGCCTCCGGCCGTACCGTGCTGATGTCCTCGCACATGCTGGCCGAGGTCGAGCACGTCTCCGACCGGGTCGGCATCGTACGAGCCGGCAGGCTGGTCGCGGTGGAGGACGTCGCCGCGCTCCGCGAGAAGGCGGTGCGCCAGGTGGAGTTCCACTTCGACGCGCCGGTGCCCCGCGAGGCGTTCGAGAACCTGCCCGGCGTGCGGGACCTGCGGGTGGAGGGCGCCGGGGTGCGCTGCACCATCGACGGCCGCCCGGACGCGCTGGTCAAGGCGGCGGCGCGGTTCACCGTGGTGCACATGGTCAGCGCCGAGCCCGACCTCGAAGAGATCTTCCTGACCTACTACAGCGATGAGGAGGCGCGTCATGCCCGCGCTGGTGTCGAAGAGCCTGCGTGACTACCGGCGGGCGCTGCTCGGCTGGACGATCGGGATCAGCGCGTTCTTCGGGCTGTACCTGGCGTACTACCCGACCATCGTGAGCAACTCCGAGCTCTACGGGCAGGTGGCGCTGACCAAGTTCCCCGGGGCGATGCGCGACCTCATGGGCGGTCTGGAGGACGGCTTCACCAGCGGCCCCGGCTACCTGCAGACGCTGGTCTACCAGCTGTTCGGGCCGATGCTGTTCATCATGTGCGCCGCGGTGATCGGTAACCGGGCGATCGCCCAGCCCGAGGAGACGGGCACCCTGGAGCTGACCCTCACCCTCCCGATCACCCGCAGGCGGCTGGTCCTGGAGCGGTTCGCCGCCCTCGCCCTCGCCCTGCTCGGCGTGACGACGGTCACCTTCCTCGTCGTGTTCGGCCTGGCCTTGGCCGTCGGCATGGACGTCCCGGCCGACCGGATCCTGGCCGGTCACACCGGCGTCTTCCTGCTCGCCCTCTTCTTCGGCACGCTCTGCCTGACCGTCGGCGCGTTGACGGGACGCCGGGGGGTCGCCCTGGCGGTGGTCGGGGTGGTCGCGGTGGCCGGCTATGTGGTCGAGACGATGGGCAGGGACGTGGACGGGGTGTCCTGGCTGCGCTGGATCTCGCCGTTCCACTACTACCTCGACGGACGGCCGATCCAGCAGGGATTTCCCGTGTGGGAGTATCTCGTGCTGGCAGGGGCGATCGTCGCGCTGGTGCTGACCGCGATACCGGCCTTCGACAGGCGTGACGTGGGAGTCTGATGGACGAGCTGCTCGGCGGCCATCTCCGGACGTTGAGGGAGGCGGCCGCCACCGGCAGGCCGCCGGGCAGAGCCGAGCTCGACGACTGCCGCGCCGCCGGTGCGCTGGCCGCGGAGCGGGGCGTGTCCGTCCGGGCCCTGGTCGAGGCGGCGCTGGCCATGGCCGAGTCGGTGAGCCCCGCCCCGCTTTCGGCCCTGCGGCGTACGCTCTCCGCGCTGATGGAGGGGTACGAGGACGCCCAGCGGTCCGCGCTGCGCCAGGAGGAGCTCGCGCGCCGGGAGTTCGTCGACGACCTGCTCCAGGGACGCGTCCACCGGCTCGCCGAGCGGGCCGAGCACTTCGGCCTCCGCCTGGCCGAGAGCTACGCGGTCGCCGTCGCCCGCCCCGCCGCCGATGCGGACGGCGGGCTCGCCGAGGGGACGGCCCGGCGGATCGAGGACGCGCTGATCACCCGGTTCGGCTCGCACAACGTGCTGGTCGCGGCCCGGGACGGGATGCTCGTCTGCGTGGCGCCGGGCGGCCTCGCCGCCGCGACCGGCGAGTTCACCCACCACGTCCGCCGGCTGTTCGCGCCCGGCTGGCGGGTCGGTCTTGGCAGGGCACACCGAGGCCCCGGCGGGGTGGTCGCCTCCTATCGCGAGGGCGCCAACGCCATCGAGCTCGGCGATCGGCTGGGGTTGCGCGCCCCGGTGCTGAAAGCCGCCGACCTGCTGGTCTTCCCGGTGCTGCTGCGGGACCGGGCGGCCATCGAGGACCTGGTGACGACGGTGCTCAGCCCGCTGCTCGAGGCGCGGGGCGGTCCCGAGCCGCTGCTCGCCACGCTGGAGGCGGTCTTCGCCTCCCAGGGCAACCAGACCGCCGCCGCGCGCAGGCTCGGCGTCAGCACCCGGGCGGTGACCTACCGGCTGGAGCGGATCCGCCGCCTCACCGGGTTCTCACCGGACGACCACACCCAGCGTTTCACCCTGGAGACGGCGGTCCTGGGCGCCCGGCTGCTGGACTGGCCCGCCCAGTCGCTGTGCTGACCGCCCCCGCCGTACGCGGAGCCCCGATGGCGTCCCCCTCGGATCGACGCCGGACGCGTGGCGCCCTCGTGGTGCCTCCGTACGCCCGCCATCGGGCGGAGGGCGCTCAGGGGATCAGCAGCACCTTGCCGGTCGTACGGCGGGATTCGAGGTCCGCGTGGGCGCGGGCGGCCTCCGCCAGCGGGTAGCGGTTGGAGATGTGCACCCGGATCCGCCCTTCGGCCACCCAGCCGTAGATCTCGGAGGCCCGCCAGACGAGCTCGTCACGGGTGGCGATGTAGGCGTTCAGGCTGGGGCGGGTCAGGAACAGGGAGCCGTTCCTGGCCAGGATCTGCGGGTCGACGGGCGGGACCGGACCGCTGGCCTGGCCGTACAGTGCCATCATGCCGCGCGGGCGCAGCGAGGCGATGCTCTCGTCGAAGGTGGTCGCGCCCACGCCGTCGTAGACGACGTGCACGCCGGAGCCGGTCAGCTCGCGGACCGCGTCGGCGAAGCCGTGGTAGCGGAGCACCTCGTCGGCGCCCGCCTGGCGGGCCAGGGTCTCCTTCTCCTCGGTGGAGACCGTGCCGATCACCCGGGCGCCGCGCAGCTTGGCGATCTGGGTGAGCAACAGGCCCATGCCACCGGCGGCGGCGTGCACCAGCACGTCGTCACCGGCCTTCACCGCGTAGGTGGAGTGGGTCAGGTAGTGCGCGGTCAGTCCCTGGAGCGTGACGGCCGCCGCGGCCTCGGGTGTGACCCCCTCGGGCACCGGGAGCAGCTTGGAAGCGGGCACCGCGATCCTGGAGGCGTAGCTGCGCGGCACGGCCGCCCAGGCGACGGTGTCGCCGGCGGCGACGTCGTGGACGTCCTCGCCGACCGCGACGACGGTGCCCGCGCCCTCCTCACCGGGGATGAAGGGCAGGGAGAGCGGGTAACGCCCCATCCGGTGGTAGACGTCGATGAAGTTCACGCCGGAGGCGGCGACGTCGACCAGCACCTCCCCGGGGTTCACCTCGGGGTCCGGCTGGTCGTCGACGTAGGTGAGAACCTCGGGGCCGCCGGTGGCGGAGACGACTATGGCGCGCATCGTGCTGAACTCCTTCGATCTGTCAGTGTCCCGATCAGTGTCCCGATCGTCCCCGGCACCGGGCGGATCACTCAGGGCTGCCCGATGGCGGGGCCGTGCAGTGTGAAGTTGTCGAACGCGGTCCTGAGCACGGCGTCGCTGTTCTCGCCGACCCGGGCGATCACCCCCACCAGGCCGTTGGGCAGCGGGTTGGTGTCGAGGAAGGACTGCGTCCGATCGCCGTTGACCCACATGTTGAGCTGCACGCCCCCGTCGACCCCGGTGCACTCGGCTTGAAGGTGGGTGGCCTTCCCCTTGGGCAGGTCGACCTTGACGGGTTTGGTGAGCTCGCCCCCGGCGCTCTTGACGGTCTTGCGGATGCGGGCGTTCCCGGCGGTGTCGAGCAGGAACTCGTACCGGGTCGCCTTGTTGTCGTCCTCGCCCCGGCAGAACAGTCCGTACTCGCCCGTGCCGATGCTGCCGGAGCGGATCGTGATGTCGGTGCCGAGCAGGATCCGGCTCGGCGTGACCGGTGTGGGGCTGGCTGTGGGGTCGGGGGTGGCGGGCGGCGCGGGCACGAAGGGGATCGGGGCCTGCTCCCGCTTGACGGGGGAGATGCCACTGACGTCGATGGCGTAGTAGCCGTCGGGGGCGTAGCCGTAGTTGCCGGTGAACGAATCGTAGATGCCGCCGCTCCAGCCGGTGCCGCTCTGGGTGAAGTCGTCCTGGTAGAGCAGGGTGAGGTTCTCCGGGGGGCCGCCGGGGGAAAGGGCCAGGCTCAGGCCGAACGCGCCGGCCACCACCAGGGCCGCCGCGGCCGCTCCGATGATCAGCTTGCGGCGCTTGGCCGACTGTTCGCGCGCGGAGATGCCGGGATCGTCCTGCGGGCTCAGGAGGGTGTGGCCGGGGCCCGTCTGCGGGTTGCCGGAGACCGTGTAGCCGGGCTGGGAGGACATCGAGGTAGGAGTCCACCGGAGGTCGTCGCTCCCCGGGGTGTTCGCGGGCACTGTCGGCTGTCGCTGCCAGGAGGCCTGAACCGAGTGGGCGGTCTGCTCGGGCGCGGCGGAGCGGCCGACCAGGTGGTCGAGGAGCTGCTGGGAGGTGGGCCGGTGCAGAGGGTCCTTGGCCAGGGCGTAGCCGACCAGCTCGCGCAGCGCGGGCTCCATGCCCTCCAGGGTGGGTTCGGTGTTGAGCACCTGGTACAGCACCGCGGGCAGCGCCTCACCGCCGAACGGAGCTCGTCCGCTCGCCGCGAAGGCCATCAGGCAGCCCCACGAGAACACGTCGCAGGCGGCCGAGACCGGCTCGCCGCGGAGCACCTCGGGCGCCATGTAGCGGGGGGTGCCGAGGATCTCACCGGTCCCGGTCATCCCGCTGAGCGTGTCCAGCGCGCGGGCGATGCCGAAGTCGATCACGCGGGGGCCGACGGGGGAGAGCAGCACGTTGGAGGGCTTGAGGTCGCGGTGCACCACCCCGGCGGCGTGGATGGCGGTCAGCGCGGTCGCCACCCCGACGGCCAGCGCGTCCAGGCTGGAGCCGTGCAGTGGCCCGCCGGACTCCACCGCCTCCTCCAGGTTGGGGCCGGTGACGTACTCGGTGACGACGTAGAGCTGGTCGCCGTCGAGCGCCGCCTCGATGACCGCGGCCGTGCAGAACCTGCGGACCCGCTGCGCGGCGTCGGCCTCCCTGCGGAAGCGCATCCGGAACCGCTCGTGCTGGCTGTACTCCGAGTTGATGACCTTGATGGCGACCTGTTGCCCGTCGGGGGACTCGCCGAGATAGACCGTGCCCATCCCGCCTCGGCCCAGCCTGCCGAGCAAGCGGTATCGGCCTATCTGTAGTGGTTCGTCGGGACTGAGGTTGTTCACCTTTGTACCTAACCGCATACGCCATCACATGAGTGGTTCAGCCTATCGATCTCTTGCCGCTCGCCAGCTGTCGCAACAGCGGAAGGTCCACTTTTTCCAGCCCGTCCACGGCCAGCACCCCCTCGCGCGCCATGCCGCCCGCGACCGACACCACCCGGCATCCGGCCGCGCGGGCCGCCGCGAGCCCGGTCGGGCTGTCCTCCACCGCCACGCACTCGCCGGGATCGACGCCCAGTTCGGCGGCCGCCCGCAGGTAGGGGTCTGGTAGCGGTTTGCCGCGCGTGGTGTCCTCGGCGGCCACGACCAGGGTGAACCGCTCGGCCCCGACGGTCTGGAGCACCATGTCCACGATGCGCCGGGGGGAGGCGCTGACCAGCGCCGCGGGCACGCCACCCGCACCCAGGTCGTCCAGCAGCCGGATCGCGCCGGGCAGCGGCGTCACCCCGTCCGCGATCCGCTCGGCGAAGGCGTCGGTGAGCCGCGCCCCCACCCGTTCGACGGTGTCCGCTCCACCGGGGAGCGCGGACACGTCGGGAGCGGTGGACGACGCGCGCCGTACCAGGTGGCCGGCCACGTACTCGACCGGGCGGCCGAGCACGTGGCCGGCGTCGGCCTCGGTCAGTTCCAGACCCGACTCCGCGGCGACCGCCGCGCATGCCTGCCACCACATTCCCTCGGTGTCCACGAGCGTGCCGTCCATGTCGAACAGGACGGCGCGGAGCTCACCCGACACCCGCGGGATCCTCCGACGCCTCGGACGCCTCCGGCCCCGATGACTCCGGGAGGGTGGGAGCGGGGGCGGTGCGCGCCGCGACGAGGACGGGTCGCTGCACGAGGGCGACGTCCACCCGGGTGCCCGGCGCCAGCCGCATCGCGTCGTGTCCCGGTACGTCGCTGAGGATCTCCAACTCGCCCAGCCGCACCCGCAGCCGCGCGACCGAGCCGCGGAAGGACGAGGCCACGACCGTGGCGCCCCCCTCGGAGGAGGGCGTGACCAGCACCGCCTCGGGGCGGACCAGCACGTCGACGTCGGAGGCGGAGGGCAGCGGGCCGTCCACCGGCATCAGCCGGCCCAGGACCGTGACCTCCTGACCGGACAGCCGGCCGGGGAGGTGGTTCATCGTGCCGACGAACTCCGCGACGAACGGGGTGGCGGGGCGGTCGTAGACCTCGGCCGGGGGACCGCACTGCTCCAGCCGCCCGGCGCGCAGCACCGCGACCCGGTCGGCGACCGACAGGGCCTCCTCCTGGTCGTGGGTGACGAAGATGGTGGTGATGCCCAGTTCGAGCTGGAGTCGGCGGATCTCCTCGCGAAGCGTGACCCGGACCTTGGCGTCCAGCGCGGACAGCGGCTCGTCGAGCAGCAGCACGCGCGGCTCCAGCGCCAGCGCCCTGGCCAGGGCGACGCGCTGCTGCTGGCCGCCGGAGAGCTCGTGCGGGTAGCGCTGGGCGTGCGCCGGCAGGCCGACCAGCTCCAGCAACTCGGCCGCCCGCGCGTGTCGTCTGGCGGTGGGCACCTTGCGGACCTGGAGCCCGAAGGCCACGTTGTCCCTGGCGTTGAGGTTGGGGAACAGGCTGTAGGACTGGAAGACCATGCCCGCGTCCCGCCGGTTGGCGGGGACCCGGGTGATGTCCTTGCCGTCCACCAGCACCGCCCCGGCGTCGGGGTGCTCGAACCCGGCGACGCAGCGCAGCGCCGTGGTCTTCCCGCAGCCCGACGGACCGAGCAGGGCCATCAGCTCGCCCTGCTCCACGGTGAGGTCCAGGCCGTCCAGCGCGACCGTACGGCCGAACGCGCGGCGCAGTCCTCGGAACTCGACGGTCACGAACGTTTCCTTCCCGCACCCGAGAGGGTGAGCAGCAGCAGCCAGATGAGGAGCAGACTGATGATCGACAGTGCCACGGAGAGCTGCCCGTCGTTCCCGGAGATGGTGACGATCCAGACCGGGAAGGTCTGGTAACCGAGCAGGGCGGCGACCGTGTACTCGCCGAGCACCAGCGCGAGGGTGAGGAACGAGGCGCTGGCGATGGCGGAGCGGATGTTGGGGATGATCACCCGAAACAGCACGTACGGCCACGAGGCGCCCAGGTTGCGGGCCGCCTCCACCAGGGTCCGCACGTCGATCGCGCGCAGCCCGGCGTCCAGCGACCGGTAGGCGAACGGCAGCGTCAGCACCACGTACGCCAGCACCAGGACGATCGGAAACCGCTCGTCCTGGATGGCGATCAGCGTCGCCCAGAGCGGTGTGGCGGCCAGCGCGTCGATGCCGCCGCGCAGCGCGGTGCTGATGCCGACCACGTAGGTGATCGGCGGCACGACCAGCGGGAGCGTGGCGATCAGCTCCAGTACCGACCCCAGCCTCGACGCGCCGAGCCGTACGGCCAGCATCGCCGGAAGGGTCAGCAGCAGCACCGTGACGATGGTGGCGGCGGCCAGCCCAAGGGAGAGCAGCAGGCTGGGCAGGAAGCCGGGCGCCGACAGGATCCGCCCGTAGGCGGCGAGCGAGAAGCCCTGCCCCTCGGAGTAGACGGTGAACCAGAACGACACGGCCATCGGCACGACGAAGTAGAGCGCCGCGACGACCAGCACGATCCCCCGCCAGGCCCGTCGCTGCCCGGGGCGGGCGGCGGGGACCGGGCCGCCGGGAGTGACGTCGGGCAGGGTGGCTACCGCAACCATCGGGAGCTCCTCCTCTGCAGCGGCAGGTAGACCGCCATCACCAGCAGCGCGATGACGATCATGTCGAGGCTCAGGGCGAGCGCGATGTTCTCGTAGCCGATGAGGACGTCACCGGTGAGCGCGTCGGCGATCTGCAGGGTGACCAGCGGGACCGTGCTGCCGACCATGGCGGCGGCGGTGGCGTAGGCGGCGAACGCGCCGCCGAACAGCAGGACGACGCCGCCGAGCAGCGCGGGGGTCAGCACCGGGATGCCGACATGGCGCCAGAACTGCCAGGTGGTGGCACCGCTGTTCTGCGCCGCCTCCCGCCACTGCGGGCGCAGGCCGTCCAGCGCCGGGGTCACCACCAGCACCATCAGCGGCACCGAGAAGTACAGGTAGACCAGGGCCAGGCCCCAGAAGTTGTACAGCGTGCCGGGGCCGATGCCCAGCGCGGTGGTGAGTACCCCCGAGTTGCCCAGGGTGGCGATCCAGATGAAGGCCAGCGGCACGCCGCCGAAGTTGGCCAGCACACCGGAGAAGGTCAGCACCGCCTCGCGCAGCGCCGTGAAGCGAGAGGTGATCACGGCCTGGGCCAGGAACGTCCCGAGGATCGCGGCGACCACCGCCACCACCGCCGACAGCTGAACGCTGCTGAGCAGGGCGTTGAGGTAGGCGCCCTGCAGGCTCCTGGACAGATTGGCGGTGCCGGTGGACGACACCCTGGTCGCCGGATCCCTGACGGTGAACGCCCCGACGAGCAGGGTGACCGCCGGGATGCCGAACGCCACGGTCACCACGACCAGCAGCGGCAGGGCGCCCAGCCAGTTCTTGGACCGGCCGTGGCCGCCGCGCGGGGCGGCGGCCGTGACCGTGCGGGCCGTCATCCCGAGACCGCGGCGCCCCAGCCGTTCGCCAGGACCTCCTTGGCCTTGTTGACCTGCGCCTCCGTCGGGAAGGTGGGCTCACCGTCGACCGGCGGGAGGTTGGCCTCGGCGGCCTTGTCGACCGAACCGTCGGCCTGCATGGCGGGCAGCAGGACCGGGCGGGCGAAGCCGCCGAGGTAGAGGTTCTGGCCCTCGGTGCTGTAGAGGAACTCCTGCCACAGGCGCGCGGCGGCCGGGTGCGGGGCGTCCTTGTTGATGGCCTGGGCGTACAGCTGGAAGTACTTGCCGTCGCTGGGGATGACGGTCTTCCAGTCGATGCCCTTCTCGGCCATCTTGGGGGCGTAGGCGGCGTTGTTGTAGTCCCAGTCGATGCTGATCTGGGTCTCGCCCTTCTCGATGGTGGCCGGGGTGGTCTCCACCGGGTTGAAGTTCCCGCTCTCCTTGAGTTTCTTGAAGAAGTCCAGGCCGGGCTGGATGTCGTCGAAGGAGCCGTTGTTCGCGAGGGCCGCCGCGTACACGCCCGCGAACGCCGAGCCGGACTTGGTCGGGTTGCCGTTCAGGGCGACCTTGCCCTTGTACTCGGGCTTGAGCAGGTCGGCGTAGGTCTCCGGGCACTTGTCGATCTTCTTGGCGTCACAGCCGATGGAGATGTAGCCGCCGTAGTCGTTGAACCAGAGGCCTGAGGGCTCCTTCTGGTTCTCGGGGATCTTGTCCCAGGTCTGGACCTTGTACGGCGCGAACAGGCCCTCGGCGGCGCCGCTGATCGCGAAGGACTGGCCGATGTCGAGAACGTCGGGGGCACGGTCCTGGCCCTTGCGGGTCTTCACCGCGTTGATCTCGTCGGCGCTGGCGGCGTCGGGCGTCTCACTCTCGATCTCGATGCCGTACTTCGCCTTGAACGCCTCGATGATCTTTCCGTAGTTGGCCCAGTCCGGCGGCAGGGCGATGACGTGGAGCTTGCCTTCCTTTTTGGCGGCCTCGACGAGTTTGTCCAGCCCGCCGAAGTCGGCCGCGGAGGTGGCGGTTCTGGCGTCCACGCCGGCCGCGGAGCCTCCGTCGGAGGCGGCTCCAGACGGGGTCGACGTGCCGGGGGCGGCCCCGCACGCGGTGGCTCCCACCAGGAGGAAAGCGGCCAGACCGGCAAGGCGAACTCGGGATGCGATCACTGTGTCTCCCAAGGGGGTGTCGCGCAATATTTCACGAAAGTAGACGAACTTGTACAAACAAGCTAGACCTCGTATGCCGTGACTACGTTGCTGTTTGGTGAACGCATGGAGTACGTGGGTGAAATGCGAAAATCGCCGCTATGTAGGTGATTAAGGGGTGTTTAGGGTGGAGGTCGGTCTTGCCGGTCGGTGCGCACAGCGAAGGAGCACACCCTCGTGCCCATCGTCGGGGACAGAGGCGGGAACAGAGGCGGGAACAGTGGTGGGAACAGCGGTGGGAACAGGGCCGGATGCGAGGACGGTTCCGGGAGGCGAGGCGAGGTTGCGCGGTCACCGGGCGTTCGCGGGTGTCCTGAAGGGGGCGCGGGGGTTGGAAGGCGCACGGGAAGGAATCCCGTCGTTCGGAGGCCCGGGAGAAAGGAGCCGGGCGTGACCTCCCGCTACCTGGGCATCGCGGAGAGGCTGCGCGACGCGATCATGCGAGGCGAGTACGCCGTGGGGGCCCAGCTGCCCTCGGAGGCCGAGTTGGCCACCCGCTTCGCGGCCTCCCGGGGCACGGTCCGCCAGGCCGTCGCGGTGCTCGCCACCGAGGGCCTGGTCGGTTCCCGGCAGGGGGCCAGGCGCATCGTGCTCGGCCGCGAGCGCAGCCAGAGCTTCGCCGAGCTGCACAGCTTCGCCCAGTGGGCGCGGGCGATGGGCTACCGGGTCAGCGGGCAGGTGCTGCAACAGTGTCGCAGGGGCGCCGGCGCCACCGAGGCGGCCCGGCTGGCGATCCGGCCGGGCGAACCGGTGCTGTCGGTGCTGCGGTTGCGTTCCCTGGAAGGCGAGCCGGTGATGCTGGAGCGCACGACCTACGCCGGGTGGATCGCCCCGGCCGTCGAGCGGATCGAACCCGGCTGCGAGTCGATCACCCAGGCCCTCTACGACAGTGTCGGCCTCGTCTTCGCCTACGGCGAGCACCTCATCGACGCGGTGGCCGCCGGCGTGCAGGACTCCAGGCTGCTGGCCGTGCGCAGGGGCAGCCCGCTGCTGCGTCAGCGCCGGGTCACCACCACCCACGAGGGCCGGCCCGTCGAGTGGTCCGACGACCGCTACCGCGCGGGCAGCGTGACCTTCAGCATCCGCAACTCGGTGGACGCCAACCCGCTGGTACGGCGAATGGGCGACTTGCGTCCGGCTCGATGAGAACGTATGTCCGACACGGCAGGCCCGTTTTCCCCCGGGCACTCATCCGAAGCCGCGGGGAGAAGAGGCGTCTTGAACCGACTCTACGGCGACCCTGTCGAGGTGTGGACCCGAGAGGGACGGCCCGTCCAGTTCGTCTGGCGTGATCAGCTCTACACGGTTCACCGGATCCTCGACCACTGGGTTGTCGCGCGTGAGTGGTGGAAGGTCTCCGACAGTGATCCGGGCGAGCGCCGGTTCTGGCGGGCCGAAGCCGCCACCGATGGCCTGCTCGGCACCTACGAGCTCCGGTTCGACACCGCGGGCGAGGGCTGGCTGCTGATCAGGGCCTGGGACTGACTCCCAGGCCGCGGCCACGCTCCAGGACCCCGCCCCGCCCTGGCGTCCGGCACGTTCCGGATGGTTCACCGGGCTCCGGCGCCGGTGCCTGGCACCCGCGGTCTGGACCCCGGTGATCTGCCGGACCGTCGCCGCGCAGAGCAGTGCGGCGACCGTGACGGCGGTCAGCTCGGGCGGGCCGAAACCGGTCAGGCCGGTGCTCGGCTGGGACACGCCCGGCCAGAGCCGTACCAGCACCACTGTGAGCGCGACCAACCAGCTCAGCCACCAGGCGGCGAGCAGCACCCGCCAGCGCGGTCGGCGGTCGGCCGGCGGACGGGAGGACCGCCACAGCCGGTCGACCAGCACGACGGGGGCGACGAGGTTGACCACCGGCACGAACCAGCTCGCCAGGGCGGCGACCACCGCGCGCCGGTCGGCACACCGCTGGGCGCGGAGCAGCCAGTTCAGGTACGCGACGACGGTGGCGATCGCGGCCGCGGTGAAGAAAATGATCAGGATGGCGAAGATTGTCACCGCGCCGAAGATCGCGTCGGCACCGGGGGCGTGGGGGTCGCCGCCGAGTTTCGAGATCTCCAGGACGAGGCGCCGGCCACGGGCCTGTTCGAACACCGCCAGGGCGGCGGTCGCGATCACCAGGGCGGTGAGGGTGAAGTAGACGGCCGAAGCCGACCTTTTCTGTAGAGATGGGATAGAGCGCATGTATATCTCCCCCCGCCATGCGCTGAGGACCTGTCCTTTTTCTATCCCGTCAGCCCTTTCGCTAATCAGCCAACTCGGACCACTCTGTCCACTTGGCCACCTCGGTTCGCTCAGTTCACGGTGCCCGATTCCCAGGCCCACGCGGCGATCTCCACCCGGTTTCTGGCGCCGAGCTTCGCCTGGATGCTTCCCAGGTGCGTCTTCACCGTCGACAGCGAGACGAACAGCTCGGCGGCGACCTCCTGATTGGTCCGTCCCCTGGCGACCAGGCGTACGACGTCCAGCTCGCGCTCGGTGAGGGGCTCGCGGGGCGGCCGCAGCGCACCGGCCCGCGGGTGGGCCAGGTGTTCGAGCAGGCGTACGGTCACCGAGGGCGACACCAGCGCGTCCCCCGCCGCCGCGGCCCGGATCGCCTCGATGAGCAGGGTCGGCCCGCTGTCCTTGAGCAGGAAACCGGTCGCTCCGGCGCGCAGCGCTCCGTAGACGTACTCGTCCAGGTCGAAGGTCGTGACGATGACCACCTTCATCGGGTTGGGCACCCCCGGTCCGGCCAGGAGGCGGGTGGCCTCCAGGCCGTCCAGCTTGGGCATCCGGATGTCCAGCAGGCAGACGTCGGGCCGCAGCCTCCGGGCCAGCTCGACGGCCTCGGCTCCGTTGGCGGCCGTTGCCAGGACCTCCATGTCCTGCTGGGCGTCCAGAATCATCTGGAAGCCGGTCCGCACCAGTTCCTGGTCGTCAGCGATGAGCACCCGAATCGTCACCCGATGGATTCTGCCAGCCCGGTGCCGGGCAACGGTCCGGCATTCACTGACAAACCTGGCCGGCGGCGGGCGGGTCCGGCTTTCGGCACAGGGTGCCCGGCGGAGGGTACGGCCGGTGGACGAGTCCGCGCGAGCACCATGGGGGTCGGGCGCGCCGGATGTTTTTTCGCCCCGCCGGTGATCGGGGCGCACGGAAAGGCACTACTGGGTGTGGATGATCCAGAAGCGCGATTCACCGCGCTGTACGACCGGCACTATCGCAGCGTGCTCGGCTACGCGCTGCTCCGTGCCGAACGGCAGGAGGCCGAGGACGTCGCGAGCGAGACGTTCCTGATCGCCTGGCGGCAGCTGGAACGCCTGCCCGAGCCTCCGCTGCCGTGGTTGCTCGGCACCGCCCGCAACCTGCTGCGCGCGCAGCGGCGTTCCGGGCTGCGGAAGCGGGCACTGGCCGACCGGCTGGCCGAACTGGCCCCGGCGGGCGATGTGGCCGATCAGGTCGCCGAGCGCGAGGTCGCGCTGGCGGCGCTCGCCGACCTGTCCGAGCAGGACGTCGAGGCCGTGGTCCTGGCCAGCTGGTACGGCCTTGCCCCGGCCGATGCCGCCAGGCTCGCCGGATGCTCGACCCGCGCGTTCACGGTCCGCCTGTACCGCGCCCGCCGCCGCCTGTCCCAGGCGCTCGACCTCACCTCACCAATCCCCTGCGGCACCGCGCCGCGTCCCACCCCGGGTTCCGGGCCTGGGGTCTCCGAGCTGGAGGTATCAGATGAACGACGTTGACGAGCGGGTCCGCGCGCTACGCCCGGACGCCCTCACCGAGGACGCCTACCGGCGCCGCCGCGAGGCGGACCTCGCCCGTGCCTTCGCGGAGTCCAGGCCCCGGCCCCGCTCCGTGTTCCGTCCCACCTTCCGTCCGGGGTTCCGGCTCACCCCGAAGGTCGCCCTGGTCGGCGCCCTCGTCGGGCTGGCCGCGGCGGTGACGGTGCCGGCCGTCGTGACGGGGACGATCGGGTTGCGGGGACCGGGCGGCGGCCGGACCGCCGAGCTCGTCGCCCCGCTCTCCGGCTCCGCCTCCACGCCCGGCACACCGGTGGTCACGCTCGACGCCCGGTCGTTCCTGCTGGCGGGCGCGGAGACGGCGGCGCGTGAGGTCGTCCCGAAGGGCCGGTACTGGTTCGAGCGCAGCCGGACCTTCGAGCCGGTCGGGGCCGGCGCGGTCGTCGCCCACACCGACGAGATCTGGTCCGACGGCCGAAAGGGGCGGAGCTCGTCCAATCAGGACGTCAAGATCACCTTCGAGACCTCCTCCGACGAGGCGGCGTGGAAGGCCAAGGGATCCCCGTCCCTGTGGCCCTCCCCTGAGACCAGTGACTTCGCCATGATCCTGCAAATAAGGCTCGGTGCCAAGACACTGACCGTGGGGGAGGAGCAGAAGCTGCCCGGCGACGTCGAGGGACTTGAGCGCTGGCTCCGCTCGGCGCACCGCGAGGGAGCGTTCGCGGACTTCGTCTTCGAGGGCGCGCGTCACCTGCTGTCCATGCCGACGAGCGCGGCCACCCGTGCCTCGATGCTGCGCATCCTGGCCGACCAGCCGGGACTCGTGCTGAAGCGGGACGTCCTTGACCCGCTCGGCCGCAAGGGCACCGCGGTCACCACCGCCAACGGCCACCACACCCTGGTCATCGACGAGTCGGGGGCGCGCCTGCTGGCCTTCCGCTACGACGGCCCGGACGAGAAGCCCCAGGCGGGCACCGCCAACTCCGTGTTCGTCCCCATCCGCAAGGGCTTCAAGGTCGCCTACGAGGGCTCCGGCTGGGTCGGGGAGCTCGGCGCCAGGAAGTGATCTTTCGCCCCGCCGTCCAGGAGGGGGGCGGGGCACCCGCCGGATCCGGGCCACTCCTGCGAGGGCGGGGTGGGCCGGCCCAAGATGTCAGCCCAGGACCAGGTCTCTGATCGTCCGCAGGGAGGCCTCGTCGCGGGGGCCCATCACCAGGAGGTTGCTCACCGGGCTCTTGCGCCACAGCTCCAGGCGTTCGCGGATGCGGCCCACCGGGCCGACCAGGGAGATACCGTCGGCCAGCTCGTCGGGGATCGCGTTGAACGCCTCGCCCCTGCGCCCGGCCAGGTAGAGCGCCTGGATCTCCTCGGCGGCCTCGGCGTAGCCCATCCTGCCGATGATGTCGGCGTGGAAGTTGCGGCTCTTGGCGCCCATGCCGCCGATGTAGAGGGTCAGCATCATCTTCACCCCGTCCAGCGCCGCTTGGACGTCGTCGGTGATCAGTGTCATGACCATGGCGGCGATGTCGAAGTCAGGCCCGGCACCGGCGAGCGAGGGGCCGTACATCCGCTCGATCTTCTCGGGGAACACGAAGAGCGGCAGCCAGCCGTCGGCGATCTCGGCGGCGAGCGCGACGTTCTTCGGGCCCTCCGCGCCGAGATAGAGGGGGATCTCGCCGCGGAGCGGGTGGGTGATCAGCTTCAGCGGCTTGCCGAGGTTCGCGCCGCCCGGGTAGGGCAGGGGGTAGTGCTCGCCGTCACTGGTCACCGGCTCCTCGCGGCGCCAGACCTTGCGCATGATCTCGACGTACTCGCGGGTGCGGGCCAGCGGCTTGGGGAACGGCCGGCCGTACCAGCCCTCGACCACCTGGGGGCCGGACGCGCCGATGCCGAGCAGCAGCCGCCCGCCGGTGAGGTGATCGAGGGTCATCGCGGTCATCGCGGTCGCGGCCGGAGTCCTGGCGGAGATCTGCACCACCGATGTGCCCAGTTTGATGCGGGACGTCCGCGCGCCGTACCAGGCCAGCGGGGTGAAGGCGTCGCTACCGTAGGCTTCCGCGGTCCAAACGGACTCGTACCCCAGCCGTTCCGCGGTCTGGACGAGTTCGGTGGCGTCGTCGGCGTCGCGTTGCCAGTAGCCGAGGTTCAGGCCGAGTTTCAGGTCGGTACTCACCGAGTCTCCTCGCGACGTAAGGCCGGACACGCTCCGCAATTAGAACACGTTCTACATTGGTCGGTCGAGTGTGAGGTGTCGAAATTCGGTCTCCCGGGAAGCGTCCATCTGTGCTCTATGCAGCTCGCAAGCTCCTCTCCCTGATCTTTCTCCTTGCCATCGCCGTCACGGGAGCGATCCCGGCCGTGGCGCACGCGGCGGGGCGGCCCAACATCGTGCTGGTCCTCGTTGACGACCTGGATGCGGGGGATCTCCAGAAATTTCCCAACATCTCAAACCTCCTTGCCAGGAGCGGCACCAGCTTTGACAGGTTCTTCGTGCCGAACTCCTGGTGCTGCCCGTCACGCGCGTCGATCATGCGCTCCCAGTACGTGCACAGCCACGGAGTGCTGACCAACACCGCCCCGGAGGGCGGCTTCACCAAGTACTACACAACCGGTCTGGAACGTTCCACCCTCGGGACCTGGATGAAGTCGGCCGGATACCGCACCGGCCTGATGGGCAAGTACCTCAACCACTACCCCGGTGGCGCCACCGCCGCCACCTACGTGCCACCTGGCTGGGACGAGTGGGACGTGCCGGTGCGCAGGCTCTACGAGGAGTACGGCTACACGCTCAACGAGAACGGCGCGCTGCGGCCCTACGGCTTCGCGCCGGAGGACTACCTGGCCGACGTGCTCAGTGCGAAGGCGGGGGCGTTCGTCTCCCAGCCGGACGACGACCCGTTCTTCCTCTACCTCGCCCCGATCGCCCCGCACAACCCGGCCAACTACGCCCCCCGGCACGAGGCCGCCTTCGCCGGAGCGGTGGCCCCGCGCACCCCGTCCTTCAACCAGCCGGACGTCAGTGCCGAGCCACTCTGGCTCAGGTCGCTCCCGCAGTTCGACGTCAGGAAGGTCCAGAAGATCGACCGGCACTACCGCGACCGGCTCCGGGCGATGCTCGGCGTGGACGACATGGTGGGTGCCCTGGTCGAGTCCCTCAGGGTCTCCGGCAAGCTGGATGAAACGTATATCTTTTTCGCCTCCGATAACGGGTTCCACCAGGGCCAGCACCGGCTCGCCCAGGGCAAGACCACCCCCTTCGACGAGTCGATCAAGGTGCCGCTCCTGGTCCGCGGCCCCGGTGTGCCGGCGGGCCACGTCGTCGGCGACATGGCCTCCACGGTGGACCTGGCCCCGACGTTCGCCCAGCTGGCCGGTGTCACGCTCCCCGACTTCGTCGAGGGCCGCTCCCTGCTGCCGCTCCTGCGCGGCAGCACGCCGCCCTCGTGGCGCCAGAACGTGCTGCTGGAGTTTAACCGCCCGACGGACCCGGGCTCGGCCCGCCAGACTCCGGTCCCGGCCTACCAGGGCATGCGGACCGCCTGGCACACCTTCGTCCGCTACTCAACCGGCGAGTACCAGCTCTACGACCTCGCCGCGGATCCCTACCAGCTCCGCAACATCGCCGCCGAGACCCCGCTCTCCGTGATCGCCCAGTTCAACCAGCAGCTCGACGCACTGGTCTCCTGCTCGGGCGCCACCTGCAGGTCAGCCGACTCGGTCAAGCCGCCCGTGCTGCCCGTCCGGCCCCTCTTCCTCGGTCCGTGGGGGCCGTGAGATGCCGGGGTAGGCCCTCAGCAGGTGGGCCTCGACGGCGGCGGCGGCCCCCGCCGCGTCGCCGGCGACGATGGCCCGGTGGATCCGATGATGATCGGCCATCAGCCCTGCCGTGTCGCCGAGGCGCTCGACCGCGCCGACCGCGTAGCGGCGGAGCGAGTCACGCAGCGAGAGCATCATGGCGGTGGTCAGCCTGTTGCCCGACGCCTCGGCGATGGCCACGTGGAAGGCCGTGTCGTGCTCGACGAACTCCTCCGCGCTCGTCGAGGCGTCCATCCTCTCCAGCGCGGCGGTCAGGGCCGACAGGTCCGCCCGCTGTGCGGCGGCGTGCGCGGCGGACCACTGTTCGATCATCAGCCGGGCGTCGACGACCTCCGCCAGCGACAGGTTCGACAGCCCGAGGTGGAGTCTGAGCAGGTCGCTCAGGGCGTCCGCGGGCCTGGAGATGAGGCAGGCCCCCGCATCCGCCCCCCGCCCGACCTGCGACGACACCACGCCCAGCGTCTCCAGAACCCGCATCGCCTCGCGTACGGACGACCGGCTCACCCGCAGTTGCTCGGCGAGTTGCCGCTCGCCGGGCAGGCGGTCGCCGACCGTGAGCCCGTCGTCCGCGATGCGCCGCTCGATCTGGGCGATCACGTCCTCGAACGCCCGGGTGCGCCGGACCGGCTGCCAACCGCTCAAGGGGGGCCTCCTTGTGAGGGAATATGGTCAGACCATACTATGGTCTGACCATATAGCGTAAAGGAGTGCCGTGCGCGTCGCCCTGTTCATCACCTGCGTGAACGACACGCTCTTTCCCGGCACCGGGCGGGCGGTCGTCACGCTGCTGCGCCGCCTCGGGTGTGACGTCGAGTTCCCGCGGGCGCAGACCTGCTGTGGCCAGATGCACGTCAACACGGGGTACCCCGAGGAGGGCAGGCGGCTCGCGCGGCACTTCGTGGACGTCTTCGCCGAGTACGACGCGGTCGTCGCGCCGTCCGGGTCGTGCGCCGCGATGGTCCGCGAGCAGTACCCGCGTCTCGCCCGCACCCCGGCCGCCGCCGGGGCTCCCGCGGGGGAGGGGCCTCCGCCCGGCTCGTTCGCTGCGGAGGTGGCCGAGACGGTGCCGAAGGTCTACGAACTCTCGGAGTTCCTCGTCGACGTCCTCGGCGTCACCGATGTCGGCGCCTACTTCCCGCACCGGGTGACCTACCACCCGACCTGCCACTCGCTGCGCGGCCTCCACTTGGAAGACCGGCCCACCCGCCTGCTTGAGCAGGTCAGGGGCCTGGAGTTGGTCCCGCTCCCCGGAGCGGACGAGTGCTGCGGCTTCGGCGGCACCTTCGCGCTGAAGAACCCGGCGATCTCCGCCGCCATGTGCGCGGACAAGGTGCACAACGTCACGACCACCGGTGCCGAGGTGCTGTGCGCCGCCGACAACTCCTGCCTGATGCACATCGGCGGCACCCTCGTACGCCAGCGCGCCGGTGTACGGATCATGCACCTCGCCGAGATCCTCGCCGCCACGGAGAGCGGCGACGACAGGACGGTGCGCGGATGAACGGGGACGCCACGTTCCTCGGCATGCCGGCCTTCCCCGCGAACGCCGCGGTCGCCGTGCGGGACTCGCAGCTCAGGTACAACCTGCGCAAGGCCACCCACACGATCCGCGGCAAGCGGGCCGCGGCGGTCGGCGAGCTGCCCGACTGGGCCGAGCTCCGCCGGGCGGGCAAGGAGATCAAGGACCACACCCTGCGCAACCTGGAGCGCTACCTGGTGCGCATGGAGGAGGCGGTCACCGCTGCGGGCGGCCACGTTCACTGGGCGGCCGATGCCGCGGAGGCCAACCGGATCGTCGCCGACCTGGTCAAGGCCACCGGCGAGACCAGCGTGGTCAAGGTCAAGTCGATGGCGACCCAGGAGATCGGCCTCAACGAGGCACTCGAACTGGAGGGCATCACCGCGTACGAGACCGACCTCGCCGAGCTGATCGTCCAGCTCGGCGACGACCGGCCCTCGCACATCCTGGTCCCGGCGATCCACCGCAACCGCGCGGAGATCCGCGAGATCTTCCGGGAGAGGATGGCCGACTGGGGGCGTGCCGCGCCGGAGGACCTGACGGACGACCCCCGGGCCCTCGCCGAGGCCGCCCGGCTCCACCTGCGCGAGCGCTTCCTCTCCACCAGGGTCGCGATCTCCGGTGCCAACTTCATGATCGCCGATACCGGCACGCTGGTGGTGCTGGAGTCCGAGGGCAACGGGCGGATGTGCCTCACCCTGCCCGAGACGCTGATCAGCGTGGTCGGTATCGAGAAGCTGCTGCCCAGCTGGCAGGACCTGGAGGTCTTCCTCCAGTTGCTGCCCAGGAGCTCCACCGGCGAGCGGATGAACCCCTACACCTCCACCTGGACCGGCGCGGTCGAGGGGCAGGAGTTCCACCTGGTACTGCTCGACAACGGCCGGACGAACGTGCTGGCGGACGAGATCGGCCGTCAGGCACTGCGCTGCATCCGCTGCTCGGCCTGCCTGAACGTCTGCCCGGTCTACGAGCGGGCCGGAGGCCACGCGTACGGCTCGGTCTATCCGGGACCGATCGGTGCGATCCTCACCCCGCAGCTGCGCGGCACCGCCTCGAAGCTGGACGCGTCGCTGCCGTACGCCTCGACCCTCTGCGGCGCCTGCTTCGACGCCTGCCCGGTCGCGATCGACATTCCCGAGGTCCTGGTCCATCTGCGTGGCAAGGTCCGCCACGCGCGCGTCGAGCGCCTGGGCATGCGTGCCGCCGGGTGGGTGTTCAACCGCCCCGCGCGGCTGGCCCGCGCCCAGCGGCTCGGCGGCCGCCTGCGCAGGTTCGTCCCCGGACGCCTGCCGGGCCCGCTGTCGGCCTGGACCGACACGCGTGACATTCCCGATATTCCTCCCGAGTCATTCCGTGACTGGTGGGACCGTACAGACGGAGGCGTCCAATGACCGCTGCGGGCAGCAGGGAGCTGATCCTGTCGCGGATCCGCTCCGCGGTGGCCGGAGCCGGCGAGGTCGAGATCACCCGTGCCTACCGAACCTCACCGGACCCGGTCCGCGCGACGGGCCTGGTGGAACTGCTCGCCGAGCGGGTGGCCGACTACCGGGCCGTCGTGCACGTGGTGGACGAGGGGGAGGCGGTCGCGACGATCGCGGCGGCACTGGCCCGCCGGGGCGCCACCCGGCTGGTCGTCCCCGAAGGGCTGCCACCCGAGTGGGTCCCCGGAGAACCGGTCACCGACGATCCGCCGCTGAGCGCGGCCGAGCTGGACGGGGTGGACGGTGTCGTCACCGGGTGCGCCGTGGCGATCGCGGAGACCGGCACGATCGTGCTGGACGCCGGCCCCGGGCAGGGGCGCCGGGCGCTGACCCTGGTACCGGACTACCACCTGTGCGTCGTGCGTGCCGGGCAGATCGTGGCCGGTGTTCCCGAGGCCGTCGGCAGGCTCGACCCGTCCAGGCCGCTGACCTGGATCAGCGGTCCCTCCGCGACCAGCGACATCGAGCTGAACCGGGTGGAGGGCGTGCACGGCCCGCGCGCGCTGGAGGTCGTCGTCATCCGCTGACCCCGGCAGAGGGAGCGAAACACGGACGCGGCCGTGCTGGACCTCTCCGGCATGCCCGGCTAGCGTGCCATGGCGTGTGATCCACAGGGCCCGGCCGGCGGACGGCTGCCGCCCACCGGGATCGATCTGATCTCCGTCGTTCATCACGTCCGCAGGAGAAAAGGCGGAATTTACCGATCCGTTACCTGTCCGCGTGGTGTCATTATCGGATATTGTCGCGAGTCGTTACCGCGTAACCCCAGGTCAAGGTCATTGGAGTCCTGTTTCCATGAAACCGCCGCTGCTGCTCATCGGGCAGGGCTCGCACGACGACAACGGATCCGTTGAATTCGGTAGGTTCATCCACCGGCTCCGCTGTCGTCTGGACCAGACGGCGGCCGACGTCTCCGGCGGCTACATCGCCAAGGCCAGGCCGCGCCTCAGCGACTCCGTCGCGTCGCTGGTCGCGCGCGGGCACCACCGGATGGTGGCCCAGCCCATGAGCCTCACCGGCGGTACGTGGCTCGGCACGGACATCCCCTCCGCGATAGCCCGCGAGCGGGAGAGACATCCCATGCTCACCTGCGACTACGGCCGTCCCCTGGGCTCCGATCCCCGCATCCTCGCGCTGCTCGCCGAGCGTCTGGCCGACGCCGCCGCCGAGGTCGCCAGCCTCCGGCTGGTCCCCGCCGCCGCCGGGCCGCTCGACGAGGAACCCGAGCGCATCGAGATCGGCGAGACCGCCGTCGTCCTGGTCGGTGACGGCTCCACCAGCCCCGAGGCCAACGCCGACGTGCACCGGGTCTCCCGGCTCTTCTGGGAGACCCACGCCCACGAGTACATGACCGTTGAGACGGCGTTCGTCTCTCTCACCCCGCCCGGCGTCCCCGGCGGCATCGAGCGCTGCCGCCGCCTCGGCGCCAAACGCGTGATCGTCGTGCCCTACCTGCTCTTCGCCGGCGGCCTGCTCGACCGCGTCTGGGCTCAGGCCATGGCCTACGCCGCCGGCCACTCGAACCTGGACGTCCGCTGCGCCGACGTCATCGGCGACTGCGAGGGGCTGGCCGACGTGGTCATCGAGCGCTACGAGGAGGCGCTCAGCGGCATCGCCTGGTGATCGCGCGTGGTTTTTGGTGTTTTTTCGATCGCCGGTTTCTAGAGGAGACTGAAGCGCATGACCATCCTTGAGGAGACCATCGCGGCGATCCGTCCCGCCGACCCGGCGGCCGTCGCCGCGGCCCGAGCCCACCAGGATCGCCTGACCAAGCCCAGGGGTGCGCTGGGCACGTTGGAGGACGTGGCGATACGGCTGGCCGGGGCCGCGGCGGTCAGCCCGCCGCCACTCCCGGTTCCGGCGGCTCTAGCGATCTTCGCCGCCGACCACGGTGTCCACGCCAGGGGCGTGACCCCGTGGCCGCAGGAGGTCACCCTGCAGATGGTCGGCAACTTCCTCGCGGGCGGCGCCGTGGCCAACGCCTTCGCCGCCCAGGTGGGCGCCTCGGTGACGGTCGTCGACGTCGGTGTGGCCGCCGACCTCGACCCCGCGCCGGGACTGACGATCAGTAAGATCGCGTACGGCACGGCCGATCTGTCCCGCGGGCCGGCGATGACCCCCGAGCAGGCGGTCGCGGCCCTGGAGGCCGGGATCGCCCATGCCCGCGATCTCGTCGCCGGAGGCGCCCGCTGCCTGATCACCGGAGACATGGGCATCGCCAACACCACCGCCTCGGCCGCGTTGATCTGCGCGTTCACCGGGCACGAAGCGGCGGCCGTGACCGGCCGGGGCACCGGCATCGACAGCGAGACCCTGGAACGCAAGGTCGAGGTGGTCCGCGAGGCTCTCCGGGTGAACGGCCTGGAACGCGAGCCGGGCGCCGCCTCCTCGATGTCCGCCCTGGAGACGCTGGCCGCGGTCGGCGGCCTGGAACACGCGGCGATCGCCGGATTCGTCCTCGCCGGGGCCGCTCTGCGGGTGCCGGTCATCCTGGACGGTGTCATCGCGGGGGCGGCGGCACTGGCGGCGGCGGCGATGGCGCCCGACGTCGTCGACCACTGCGTGGCCGGGCACCGCTCGGCCGAACCCGGTCACGCCGCCGCCCTGGATCACCTGGGCCTGCGCCCCCTGGTGGAGCTGGAACTCCGGCTCGGCGAGGGCACCGGCGGCCTGCTCGCCCACCCGCTCGTCTGCGCCGCGGCCAGGGTGATGCACGAAGTCGCGACCTTCGATTCCGCCGGTGTGACAGACAAGGAAGCCTGACCTGCGGAAGTCTTAAGCCGACCGGTTGACAACAGTCAGCTCTTTCTTGACACCTGTTAACACAGGTGCAGCAAAGAGAGCGTCGTTAGCCGGTAGGTTTACCTCCTAAGCACGTCATGATTCACAATTCCTCGCGAACGGGAGATCGTCGCCATGTCGCCCTACCTGCTCGGCTTGCGCCTCTCCGGGCGGCGGGTACTCGTCGTGGGCGGCGGGCGCGTCGCCCAGCGGCGTGTGCCGGCGCTGCTCGACGCGGGCGCACTGGTCACCGTCGTCTCGACGAGCGTCACGCACGCCCTCGACGATCTCATCGCGACAGGTCGGGTGATCTGGGAGGCCAGGCGCTACCAGGCCGGCGACGTCGACGGGGCCTGGCTGGTGCAGGCCTGCACGGACAACCCCGAGGTGAACGCCGCCGTGGCCGAGGAGGCCGAGGCGAAGCGGATCTGGTGCGTGCGCGCCGACGACAAGGACGCCTCGGCGGCCTGGACGCCCGCCAGCGGCAAGGTGGACGAGATCAGTGTGGCGATCATCGCCGGAGGCGATCCCCGGCGCGCCGCCGGGATCAGGGACGCCGTCGTGGGAGCCCTCAGGGACGGTACGGTCGACGCCCGGCGCAGCCGCGCCAAGCCCGTGGGCGTCGCCCTGGTCGGCGGCGGCCCCGGCGACCCCGGCCTGATCACAGTCCGTGGACGGCAGTTGCTGGCCCAGGCCGACGTGGTCGTCGCCGACCGGCTCGCCCCACAGGCCCTGCTCGACGAGCTCTCCCCGGACGTCGAGCTGATCGACGCCGCGAAGATCCCCTACGGCCGCTACATGGCCCAGGAGAGGATCAACGAGCTGCTGATCGAGCACGCCAGACAGGGCAAGTTCGTGGTGCGGCTCAAGGGAGGCGACCCGTTCGTCTTCGGCCGCGGCGGCGAGGAGTTGCTCGCCTGCGCCCGCGAGGGCATCCCGGTGGTCGTGGTCCCCGGCATCACCAGCCCGGTCGCGGCGCCGGCCGCCGCCAACGTGCCCGTGACGCATCGCGGCGTCAGCCAGGAATTCCATGTGGTCTCCGTACACGTCCCGCCGGGCGACGAGAGATCCACGGTCGACTGGCCCAATCTGGCCAGATCCGGCGGCACGCTGGTGCTTATGATGGCGGTCGAACGGATCGGGATGATCGCCGAAACGTTGCTTCATAACGGACGTTCGCCGGAAACTCCCGTAATGGTGGTACAGGACGGTACCCTTCCGACCCAGCGCGCTCTTTACGCCACGCTCTCCACGGTGGCGGAGCGCGTAAGCGCGGCTGAGATTCGGCCCCCCGCGATCGTGATCGTCGGTGATGTCGTGAAGGTCGGCCAGGAGGTCGAGATGGTTCGAGCGGAGCGAGTACCGTGAAATCGGCTTCCAACAGGCCTCCCCAATCGGGTGGTGGCCGTGACCCTCGCCTCGCCGGCATCCCCCAGGCGCCACCCGACGTCACCCCGTCGGATGACCAGGAATCCCCCGGCGAGCAGACGGTGACCTTCGGCGCCATCCGTCCAGACGATGACGCCGCCTCCATCCGCGCCCGCAGCCAGCCCACCGCCGGTGCGGCCGGTCCCGCCGCGCCTCCGGGCAGGAGAGCCGGTCCAGCGGCACCGCCCGCTTCGGAGGAGGCGATGGCGGCCTTCCACGCCGCCGCGGCCGCCGCCCAGGCCACGATCGCCGCCATCACCACGTCCCGGGAGGTGGCCAGGCCCGCCTCCGCCGGCGCCCCGGGCAGCCGCCCCCCGGGTGCCTCCCGCGGCGGTCCCGCCACGGCCTCGCCCGGTGCGGCCTCCGGTCAGGGCGCCTCCCCGGCCGCCGCCCGCGGTGGTGCTCCCGCCCTTCAGAAGGCCCCCCGTAGTGGTTCTCCCGCCTCGCCGGGTGCCCCCCGCGGAGGCGCTCCCGCCCCACCGGGGGCGGGACAGGGTGCCCCTCCTTCCCCCGGTGCTTCGCGCGGTGGTGGTCCTGCCGCCGCTCCTCCCGCCGTCCCTCAGAGACCGGGTGCTCCCGCCTCCCAGGGTGAAGTCGCGGGAGCTTCTCGCGGTGCGGCCTTCCGTCCGGGGCCCGCTTTCCCGAGCGCTCCCCGTGCCGGTGGTGGTCCCGTCACACCTTCTCCCGGCGCGTCTGCTCCCCAGGCCGGCCCCGGTGCGCTCTTCCGCCCTGGTGCCCCCGTTCCCCCGAGTGCTCCCCGCGCCGGTGGTCCCGGGGAAGGGGCCGCGGTCTCCTCCCGTACGGTGGATGACGGCTCTTCCCCCCGGGCCGAGGCCACCGCTCCGCCCCTTCGGGTGAACAGATCTCAGGAAAAGCAGGAGGAGCGCGACGAGGTCGTCGTCCTCCTCGCAGATGACGGTGAGATCGGGGACGCGTCCCGGGAGCGGCACCGCGAGGAGCCGGAAGACGAAGCGGAGAGCGACGCCGGGACGCCTGACACCGGCGGAGCCGAGGACGGCGGCGAGGCTGGAGAGCGGGCCCTGCCCGGCGACGGGGTCCAGCGCGACGCCGGGCCCGCCGAGATCGATGAGCAGGCTCCGCAGGAGGGTGAGACCGGCGAAGAGGCCCAGGGCGACGGCGAGGCCGGTGCCGAGGTCCTGGACGGAGCCGGCGACGTCGACGAGAACGACGGGAACGAGAAGGCCGGAGGCGAGGAGGACGCGGGGTCGCCAGGTGACCGGATGCGGGAGACGCCGCTTCCCGACGCCGTCTCCGAGGCCCTGAGCAGCGCGCTCACCGCCGTACGCGCCGGTGTCACCGACCTTGGTTTCGGCCTGGACATCCCCGGGGCCGAGGAGGCCAGGCGGGTCCGGAGTGAGATCCTGGCCCAGCTCGACGACTACGTGATCCCCCGCGTCCACACGAGCACCGCGCCCGCCCTCGTCGTGGTCGCGGGCTCCACCGGCGCGGGCAAGTCCACGCTCCTCAACACGCTGGCCAACGCCAAGGTCAGCGCGACCGGTGTGCGCCGTCCGACGACCGGAACGCCTGTCCTGGCCTGTCACCCCGACGATCACGAGTGGTTCGCCGAGGGCGACCTGCTCGGTAGCCTCCGGCGGCTCAGCGAGCCCGACCCCGAGGCGGCCTCCGACGGCCTCGTGCTCGTCTCCACCGAGCGCCTACCTCCCGGTGTGGCACTGCTCGACACCCCCGACATCGACTCGGTGGTCGAGGAGCACCACGAGATCGCGCACCGCATGCTCGACGCGGCCGATCTGTGGATCTTCGTCACCACCGCCGCCCGCTACGCCGACGCCCCGGCCTGGCGGCTGCTCCGCCTGGCCAAGGAGCGCGGAGCCAAGCTGGCCATCGTGCTCTCCAGGGTGCCGGCCAAGTCCAGAGAAGTGATCACCAAGCACTTCGTCAGGATGCTCACCGAGTACGGTCTCGGCGAGGTCGACCGGTTCGTCATCAACGAGGGCAAGGTCACCGACGGCATGCTCCCCGACCACGAGGTGAGCGAGCTGCGCCTCTGGCTGACCGAGCTGTCGGTCGACGAGCGGCGTCGCGAGCAGGCCGTGCGGGCCACCCTGGACGGGGTGCTGAACAGCTTCCGCACCCGGGTGCCCGCCCTGGCCAAGCAACTGGAGATCCAGGTCGCCTTCCGCAGAGACCTCCGCGCCGACGTGGAGAGCGCCTATGCCCAGGCGCTGGTCGAGGTCGACAAGAGTACCGGCGACGGTTCGCTGCTCCGGGGTGAGGTCCTCGCCCGCTGGCAGGACTTCGCCGGTTCCGGTGATCTCATGCGTACCCTTCAGCTGCGCAAGCCCGGTCGTCTCGCGGGCAAGGCGAGCCATCAGGCACCCGAGCGGCTCAGCGCGCTGAGATCCGCACTGCGGACGGGGTTGGAGTCGGTGGTCGTCTCGGCGGCGCAACGGGCCGCGGAGGAGGCCGCCTCGCGCTGGTCGAACCGTCCGGGCGCGCAGGAGGTCCTGGCGGCGGCGGCCGAGCTCGGCCAGGCGTCCGACGATCTCCCACGCAGGGCCGGCCGTACCATCGCGGCCTGGCAGGAGCACATCACCGAGCTGATCCGCACCGAGGGGGTGACCAAGCGATCGGTGGCCAGGGTGATCTCGTTCGACGTCGAGTCCCTGTCGCTGATCCTGACCATCGGGCTGCTCGGTTACGGCGCCTCGGAGGCGCGGAACGGCACCGGTGCGCTGCCGCAACGACTGGTACACGCGCTGCTCGGCGCGGAGTCGCTGCGCAACATCGGGGTAAAGGCCCGGAGCGATCTCCGCGCCCGGATCGGCATGCTCTTCGACGACGAGACGGCGCGTTACATCCAGGCTCTCGATGGCGCCGGCATACCGGATGAATCCGCCGCCACCCGCCTTTACCAGGCAACGTACAACCTTGAGGTCGCCCGATGAGTGTTGGCACCACCCAGTCACGCCAAGGTCTCGGCAGCCGGCTCGCCGCGCTGGCCCGGATCGTGGAACTGGGGCCGGGCAAGGTCGACCCCAAGCTCCTCACCGAGTCGGGGCAGTTGCTGCTGCGTGCCGGTGACAGGCTCAAGCTCTCCTCCGACCACACCGTGGTCGCGCTCGCGGGGGGTACGGGCAGCGGAAAGTCGACGCTGTTCAACTCGATCTCCGGCCTGGAGCTGTCGCCGACGGGAGTGCGCCGCCCGACCACCGCCCGTACCCACGCCTGTGTCTGGGGCTTGGACGGCGCGGGCCCGCTGCTCGACTGGCTGCAGATCCAGTGGCGCCACCGCTTCGCGCGGGCCAGCGCCCTGGACCGCGGGGAGAGCCGGCTGCACGGGCTGATCCTGCTCGATCTGCCCGACCACGACTCCATCCGGGCGCTGACCGACAGCGAGGCCGACCGGCTGATCCAGGTCGCGGACCTCGTCGTCTGGGTGCTCGACCCGCAGAAATACGCCGACGCCTCCACGCACCGGCGTTACGTGACCGACCTGGCCGGGCACGAGGCGGTGACGGTCTTCGTGCTCAACCAGTCCGACCGGCTCGACGAGGAGGAACTGGCCGAGTGCGTCGCGGACCTGGAGGACCTTCTCCACCGCGAGGGGGTCGAGCACCCCGTGGTCGTCACCACCTCGGCGATCACGGGGGCGGGCGTGGACGACCTCAAGGAGGTCCTCGCCGAGACCGTGTCCAGGCGCAGGGCCGCCACCCAGCGCCTGGAGGCCGACCTCGACCGGCTGACGCTCCGCCTGGCGAAGGTCATGCCCGCCGACGGCACCTCGGCGCCGCCCTCCTCCATTGACGACGCCCGCCGGATCGGTCTCACCGACGCCCTATGCGACGCGGCCGGAGTCCCCGCCGTCGGCGAGGCGATGGAGAACGTCTACGCGGCGAGGTCCGGTGAGTGGGTCGGTTGGCCCTACACCCGCTGGGCGGCCAAGCTCCGCCCTGATCCGCTGAACAGCCTGCGCCTGGGCGATCTGCGAGACGAGATCCGCAGCCTGACCGGTGGCTCGGTCAGCGCGCAGCCGGCCGAGGTGGACACCGCCGTCCACGCCCTGGCCGACGGTCTGACCTCCGGCATGCACGAGGCGTGGCAGAGTGGGATCAGGGATGCCGCGCGCTCACGCTCGGCGCAGCTGCCCCAGGTGCTGTCGGAGGAGCTCTCAGAGGTCGCACCGCGCCTGGACAGGGTCCCCGGCTGGTGGCGGCTGCTCCTCGTCTGGCAGTACCTGCTGGTCCTGCTCTTCGTCGGGGGCCTCGCCTGGGTCGGTACGGCTCTGGTCTACGGCGTGTTCGGCACGGGGAAGCCGCCGGCGGGGCTGGAGGTGTTCGGCGACGCCGCCTCACTGCCATGGGTGGGACTGATGATGCTCTCGGTACTCGGGCTTGGGTTGCTCACCGCGATGGCCAGCCGTAACTTCATCGTGCTCGGCTCGGGCAACGAGCGTGACGCGCTGGAGCGCGAGATGCGCCGCAGGGTCGCCGGGCTCGCGGAGAGCATGGTGATCGAGCCGGTGGAGCGCGAGCTGACCCGCTACAACGAGTTCAACTCGGCCATGCGGAGCCTGCGAGGCTGATTCCCGGGGTCGTCCACAGCCTGATCGAGTGTCCGGCGGTTGTCCCCAGAACGTGATTCGGCAACTCGCGAGAGGTACGGCTCGGGCCATCGTGTCTTTCACGCCGCCGGCACTCAGCCGGCTCTCATGGGAGGCACGATGAACGACATCTATGTCACGCTGACCGGTAACGTCGCGGCCACGCCACGCCAGCACACTTTCCCCGACGGCTCCCGGGTCACCTCGCTCAAGATCGCCTCGACCAGTCGTTACTTCGATCGGGAGAACCAGCAGTGGCGCAACGGTGAGACGACCTACTTCGGCGTCCGCTGCTTCCGTGGGCTCGCCGACAATGTCGCCCAGTCGGTGCAGCTGGGCCAGCCCGTCGTCGTTCAGGGACGGTTGCGGATCCGTGAGTTCACCCACGAGGGTGAGCGCCGATTCATGCCCGAGGTGGAGGCCAACTCACTCGGACACGACCTGCGCTGGGGGCTCGGTAGCTTCAGCAAGCCGCAGCGTGGCGGCCCGGTCGCGGCCCTGGGCAGCGCGGAGCGGATCGAGCTCGATCGCGAGACGTCCGACTGGGCCATGAGCGGCGGTGCCCCCGTCGAGGCGGGGGCACCCGGCGCCCTGCCCCCGCTGCAGGCCGGGCTCGACGACGAGCGGGCCGCGCCGGGTGGTGGGCCGGCCGAGGGGGGTGCGATCCACGGAGAGGCCGCAGAGGCCGCCTCGGATGGGGAGGAGCCGACGGCGGGAGAGGTCGTGACCAGGAGAAGGAAGGCGGCGAGGGGCACGACGAGGCGGGTGGAGGCGGTGGGGGCCGACGACCCGGCCGCGGGAGTCACCGGGGAGGAAACGGCCGAGGCCGTGCCGGGCACGGTGAAGATCCACCCAGATGTGAGCGACGAGGCACCCTGGCCGACACGGGAGCGTGTGGCGGCCTGAGTCGCCTCCCGTTGGGAGGCCCAGGCCGCGGGCCTCCCAACCCGATCAGCCGGCCGGAACCGGAGAGGCGGAGGAATCGTTCGAGGTGGGTGAGGTGGGCAGGGGGATGGGCGCGGGTCCGCGCAGGGGAAGAACGCGGACAGCGAGATGGGGTGGATTCGAACAGAAGACTTGGAACAGAAGATCAGCAGAGAAGATTTCGGACGAGAGATGAGGGCGGGCAGGCGTCCAGAGAAGTACGGACTTCGCAGGGGCAGGATGTCTGACGGAAGTGCAAGGCCCCGCACGGTAAGAGGGCCTGGTCTGGGCGGAGTGAGGGGGCACCGGCCGGACGCGGTCGGTGTCTCACCACGGAAGCGCGGGGACGCCGAGATGACCAGCCGATGATCTTGCCCGTGTCAGATGCCCAGGACACCTGTTTAGGTCCAGGTCACGCCCCGCAGCATGGCTTGCTCCTTTCCCACACGGCCCGCTCGCGAAGGAGCGGTTTCCAAAACGTAGGTCAACCGGTGGGCTGGCCCACTCCGTCAAAGGTAGCGGTTCCCATCGCGCGTCGCACACTCCGCAACTATTGTGTTACACATCGTTAGTCGGAGAGGGGGACGACATGGCGGCTCCTAGCCACACCTCGGTCAAACCGCGCGACGGCATGACACCCTTGGCCGATCGCTGGCCCCTGCTTGGACAGCGTCGCCCGCTGGTCGGCTACCTCTGCGGGATAGTAGCGCTGGATCTCGCCGCGATCGTGTTCTTCCTGGCATCCGGGGTCTTCCGCTGGTCCGATGCGCTGACCTTCACCGCGCTGATGGCGTGTGGAGCCGTGTGCATCGAGGCGACCCGGAGGCTGGGCATGCCGGCCGGCGTGCACCGGGACCTGCTCTCCGCCTGGTGGCTGCCCGCCGCGCTGCTGCTCCCGCCGCTCTACGCGCTTCTGGCGCCCATCCCGCTCCAGTTCCTGCTGCAGAGGCGGGTGCGCGCGACGGTCGTCTACCGGCGGGTCTTCAGCTCGGCGGCGATCGGCCTGGCCGGATGTGCGGCCTCCCTGCTCTTCCACGCCGCGGTCGGTGACCTGAACGCGCTGACCAGGGGCGACGGAGGGCCGATCCTGGTGGCCGTCGGCTGCGCGGTCCTGTTCACGGTGATCAACACCGCGCTGATCGCCATCGCGGCGCACACCGCCGACCCCGACAGTCGCTGGCGGGAGGTCCTGTGGAATCGGGAGAACCTGCTCCTCGACGTCGTCGAGCTCTGCCTCGGCGTCATCATCTCCATCACCTGCGGGCTCAATCCGGCTCTGCTGGTCCTGGCGCTGCCCCCGGTGGTGCTGCTCCAGCGCAGCCTGCTGCACGCCCAGCTTCAGGCCGCGGCCCGCACCGACCTCAAGACCGGCCTGCTGAACGCCGCGGCCTGGCAGCGGGAGGCCGACACCGAGATCGTCAGAGCGCGTCGCACGGGGGAGACGCTCGCGCTGCTGATCGTCGACATCGACCACTTCAAGAGGGTCAACGACACCTATGGTCACCTGATCGGCGACCAGGTCCTCGTCGGGGTGGCCGACACCATCCGCAGCCAGCTGCGCGACTATGACGTGGTGGGCCGGTTCGGCGGTGAGGAGTTCGTCGTCCTGCTGCCCAGGGCCGACGTGACAGAGGCCCGCAGGGTCGCCGAGCGGCTGCGCTCCCGGGTGGGACGGATGGCGCTCCCGGCCGACGACAACATGATCACCGTGACCATCTCGGTCGGTGTCGCGATCATGAGCGTGCACGGGGACGACCTGATCGAACTGCTCGCCGCGGCCGACCTCGCCCTCTACCGTGCCAAGGAACTCGGCCGCGACCAGATCTGCCTGTCGGCCACCATCGTGCCTCCGGCCCGCAGGCCAGGATCCGAGGCCGCCCCTAGCTGAACTTTCCAGGCCCTAAACTAAAGGCATGCCGGAGTACATCTACACACTGCAGCGCGTGCGCAAGGCGCACGGTGACAAAGTCGTCCTCGACGACGTGACGCTGTCGTTCCTGCCGGGCGCCAAGATCGGTGTCCTGGGTCCCAACGGCACCGGAAAGTCGACGCTGCTGAAGATGATGGCGGGCCTGGAGCAGCCGTCCAACGGCGACGCCCGGCTCATGCCCGGCTTCACCGTTGGCATGCTCCAGCAGGAGCCCCCCCTCAACGAATCCAAGACCGTCCTCGGCAACGTCGAAGAGGGCGTCGCCGAGACCAAGGCGATGCTCGACCGCTTCAACGAGATCGCCGAGCTGATGGCCACCGACTACAGCGACGAGCTGCTCAACGAGATGGGCAAGCTCCAGGACGCCCTCGACCACCGCAACGGCTGGGATCTCGACAGTCAGCTGGAGCAGGCGATGGACGCCCTCCGCTGCCCCCCGCCGGACGCCGAGGTGACCCAGCTCTCCGGTGGAGAGCGCCGCCGGGTCGCCCTCTGCAAGCTGCTCCTGGAGCAGCCCGACCTGCTCCTGCTCGACGAGCCCACCAACCATCTCGACGCCGAGAGTGTCCAGTGGCTCGAGTCCCACCTGGAGAAGTACCCGGGCACTGTCCTGGCCGTCACCCACGACCGCTACTTCCTGGACAACGTGGCCAACTGGATCCTGGAGCTCGACCGCGGCCGTTGCCACGCCTACGAGGGCAACTACTCCACCTACCTGGAGGCCAAGGCCGCTCGGCTCAAGCTCGAAGGTCAGAAGGACGCCAAGCGCAAGAAGCGCTTGGAGGAGGAGCTGGAGTGGGTCCGCTCCAACGCCAGGGCTCGTCAGACCAAGAGCCGGGCGCGTCTGCAGCGCTATGAGGAGATGGCCACCGAGGCCGACAAGTACCGCAAGCTCGACTTCGAGGAGATCCAGATCCCGCCGGGCCCGCGTCTGGGCACCACGGTCATCCGGGCCGAGAAGCTCACCAAGGGCTTCGAGGAGCGCGTCCTGATGGAGAGCCTCTCCTTCGACCTGCCGCGCAACGGCCTGGTCGGCATCATCGGTCCGAACGGCGTCGGCAAGACCACCCTGTTCCGGATGATCACCGGCAGCGAGACACCGGACAGTGGCGAGATCGTCGTCGGTGACACCGTCAAGATCTCCTACGCCGACCAGAGCCGGGGCGGGATCGACCCGACGAAGAACGTCTGGGAGGTCGTCTCCGACGGGCTCGACTACATCAAGGTCGGCCAGGTCGAGATGCCGTCGCGTGCCTACATCGCCGCGTTCGGCTTCAAGGGTCCGGACCAGCAGAAGAAGGCGGGCATCCTGTCCGGCGGCGAGCGCAACCGGCTCAACCTGGCGCTCACCCTCAAGCAGGGCGGCAACGTGCTCCTGCTTGACGAGCCCACCAACGACCTCGACACCGAGACGCTCTCCAGCCTGGAGAACGCGCTGCTGGAGTTCCCCGGCTGCGCGGTCATCACCTCGCACGACCGGTGGTTCCTGGACCGCGTCGCGACCCACATCCTGGCCTGGGAAGAGGGTTCGAACTGGTTCTGGTTCGAGGGCAACTACGCCGACTACGAGAAGAACAAGATCGAGCGTCTGGGGGCCGACGCGGCCCGGCCGCACCGCGTCACCTATCGCAAGCTCACCCGCGACTGACCTCGGTTTCCGGGACGGGCGGGAACCTGGCACGGGCCGTGTCGGGTGTTCTCCCGGTCACGACCGAACGAGCCTCCGGTGCCCCGCCGTACGGCGGGCAGCGGGGGCTCGCTACGGTTCTGGGTGTGTTTGGACAGAGCGTCGCGGACGAGGTCGGCCATGGCCACCGACATGTGTTCCCCAGGGCTGTCAGGTTCGCCGACATCGACTCGCTGGGTCACGTCAACAACGTGCGGTTCCTTGACTATCTGGAGGACGCGCGGTTGGGGATGTTCCACATCGACCCCCAGCGCGAGGGAAACGCCCCATTCGCCGGACTGGTGATCGCCCGGCATGAGATCGACTACCGGCGTCCCCTCACCTTCAGACCCGACCCGGTCCGGGTGGAGTCGTGGGTGACGGAGATCCGTCCGGTACGGTTCACCCTCGCGTACGAGATCCGCGACGCTGATGAGATCTTCGTTGAGGCCCGCTCGGTGATCGTGGCCTACGACGTGGGGAGTGCCTCCCCGCGGCGGCTGAGCCAGGATGAGATCGCCTACCTGCGTAGGTTCGCGGCGGTCTGAGGCCTTTCCCGAGTTTCGACAACCCGTACACGGATCGGCAGGCGGCGGACGCCGTCCACCGCCTGCCGAAAGCCGTCAGACCTCGGGGGCGTACAGCCAGACCGCGCTGTCCGGCAGGAGCAGGTGGCCCTCCACCGGGGCGCTGCCGATCAGGACGCGGTCGTGCGGCGGCAGTTGCACCGGCTGGGAACCGCAGTTGACGACGCAGATCAGGGAACCCCGGTTGAAGATGAGGGCCTCCTCGGGGCTCTCCTGCCAGGTGATCTCTTCGGGCAACGTGCCGCGGAGGCCGCGGCGGACCCGCAGGACCTCCTGGTAGAAGCTCAGCGTCGAGCCGGGATCACTCGACTGGCGCTCGGCGGAGAGCACGGCCCACTCCACGGGCTGGGGCAGCCAGGGCCGCGCTCCATCGGGCGAGAAGCCGTACGGTTCGGCCATGCCGGACCAGGGGATGGGGACCCGGCAGCCGTCACGGCCGGGCAGCTCTCCCTTGGAACGGGCGAAGATGGGGTCCTGACGGGTCTCCGGGGGAAGATTCTTCACCTCGGGGAGGCCCAGTTCCTCCCCCTGGTAGAGATATGCGGAGCCCGGTAGGGCGAGCATGGCGAGCAGCGCCGCGCGGGCGCGGGCCAGGCCCATGGTGGAGTTGGTCAGGCCGTCGCCGTACCGGGTCACATGGCGGACCACGTCGTGGTTGGAGAGCACCCAGGTGGGAGCGGTCACCGTGGCCAGCGTGTCATCGATGATCTTTTTGAACGCGGGTCCGGACCAGGGGGCCTCCAGCCAGGCGAAGTTGAAGCTCTGGTGGAGCTCGTCAGGACGGAGGTAGAGCGCGAGATCCTCGACGGAGTCGGTCCAGACCTCGCCGACCGCCACCCGCTCACCGTCGTAGGAGTCGAGCACCTTGCGCCAGGCACGGTAGACCTCGTGCACCTCGGGCCGTCCCCAGATCGGCGACTCGGCCTTGAACGCCTGGTCCTGCGGCGGGGTGTCCGGCATATCCTCGGCCTTGTACAGGCCCATCGCCACGTCGATCCTGAACCCGTCCACCCCTCGGTCGAGCCAGAACCGCAGTACGTCGAGGAACTCGGCGTGCACCTCGGGGTTGCGCCAGTTGAAGTCAGGTTGTTCCGCAGCGAAAAGGTGCAAATACCACTGTCCGTCGGGGGTCCTGGTCCAGGCCGGGCCGCTGAAGGTCGACTGCCAGTTGTTGGGAGGCAGGTCACCGCCGTCACGGAAGATGTAGCGATCGCGTCCCTCACCGCGCAGCGCGGCCTGGAACCACTCGTGAGCCGAGGAGCTGTGGTTCGGGACGATGTCCACGATCACCCGGAGACCGAGCCGATGCGCCTCGGCGACGAGCTCGTCGAAGTCGGCGAGCGTGCCGAAAAGGGGGTCGACGTCGCGATAGTCGGCAACGTCGTAGCCGCCGTCGGCCATGGGGGAGCGGTAGAAGGGGGTCAGCCAGATCGCGTCCACACCGAGTTCCGCGAGGTACGGCAGGCGCTGCCGGATGCCGGGCAGATCGCCGACGCCGTCTCCGGAGGCGTCGGCGAAGCTGCGAACGTAGATCTCGTAGACGACGGCATCACGCCACCAGGGGGATTCCATGTGCTTTGGACTGCCCCCGCTTGACGATGTTTATGCGTCAGGGGCGTTGATCATGCTGCTCGCCGCGTACACGAGATAGTCCCAGAGACGTTTCTCCAGGTCCTCGGGGAGCTTCAGGGAGAGCACCGCGTCATGCATGTGCCTGAGCCAGGCGTCGTGCTCGACCGAGCGGATGACGAACGGGTTGTGCCGCATCCGCAGGCGCGGGTGGCCCCGCTGCGCGCTGTAGGTGCTGGGGCCGCCCCAGTACTGGATGAGGAACAGGCGCAGCCGCTCTTCGGCCCCGTCTAGATCATCTTCGGGATAAAGCGGCCGTAGCACCGGATCGGCCGCGACTCCTTGGTAGAAGTGATGCACCAGACGCCTGAAGGTCTCTTCGCCGCCGACGGCGTCGTAGAAGGACTGGGATTCCCCGGGGGTAACGGACACGCCTCCAGCCTAATTGACGTCAGCCGGCGATCGGGATTTCGGCTCGGTCGAGGGCGGACTTGACCCGGACGCGGAGCTCGCGGGCGACCTCCGCCTGCCGGGAGGGGATGGTCTTGACGCTGATCCTGAAGATGACGGCGGTGTCGGAGATCTGCTCGATGCCCCAGACCTGCGGCTCCTCGACGATGATGGAGTCGCGGAAGGCGAGGTCGTTCCATATCTCGTCCGCGACCTGCTTGAGCAGGTCGCGGACCGCGGGGATGTCGGAGGCGTAGGCCACGGGCACGTCGACGGTGGCGCGAGACCATCCCTGGGACTCGTTGCCGACGCGGGTGATGGTGCCGTTACGGATGTACCAGACCCGGCCGTCGCTGTCGCGCAGGCGGGTGATGCGCAGGGTGACGGCCTCCACGGTGCCGATCGCGGTGCCCGTGTCGATCACGTCGCCCACGCCGTACTGGTCCTCCAGGAGCATGAACATGCCCGCGATGAAGTCCTTGACGAGTTCCTGGGCACCGAAGCCGACCGCCACACCCAGAATGCCCACGCTGGTCAGCAGGGGGGCGATGGGGACGGAGAGCCGCTCCAGGACGGTCAGCGCGGCGGTGCCCAGGATGATGATCGAGGCGACCGGCTTGAGCACGGAACCGATGGTCTCAGCCCGCTGTCTGCGCCGCTCGGCCACGATCGCGTCGAGGCCCTCCGGGGTCACCGCCTCCCTGCCGCGTAGCCGCCCCGCCAGGGACGTGCGCCCGGAGGAGGCCTTCCGCACCACCCGGCTGATCAGCCGGTGCGCCACGTTGCGCAGAACCAGCGCGATGACCACGACCAGCGCGATGGCGATCACGCCTGCGATCGCAGGAGCCGCCCAGCTCACGGGGACGATCATCTGCACGAAGTCGCAGATCATCCCTCCGCCGTCCCCGCAGCCCTTTGTCAGACCCGCGCTCATGTCGAGAAGCTCCTCGACCACGACTCCAGGGTCGGGGGTCGAGGTGACGGTTGGGGTCACGCTGGGAGTCAGGCTAGGGGTGGGACTGGGGACGGGCGTGGGGGAAAGCAGGAACACGGAGTGGATCCCTCTCGGATCGGATCGACGCGTCAGATGGGCGAGTCATGCGACCTACCCATATTGCCGATCGAACCGGCCTCCGTCACATCACGCCGGGGAAGACGGGGACATCCGGATCTGGGGCCGCGGAGGCGGACCCGGATGCCCCGGTGACGGGCGGCCCGGACGGGACACGCACCCGGAAGCGTGTCCCGTGCCGTTCCCGAGGGGGATCCCTCCTACTTCACCGCCCGGACGAGAGACCAGGCGGCAGCCTTTGCCTTACGGCAGTTCGTGGGTTTCGGCTCGCGAGAGCCTCCGCGGTTTCACCACCGGGAGTCCGCGCGTGTCCGGCCGGCACTCCCTCATGGAAGGCGGCGCGGCCGGGCGGTCCGACGATTCGGAGCCGACGGGGTGACCAGCGTCCGAGGACGCTCCGCACCGGTCATCCCGTCGGCTCCGCCGGGCCGTGGTAGGTACGGCGCGTCGGGCAGGTGAAGCCCTTCGCACCGCTCACCTCATTCCCCTACCGCGGCGAGTACGCGTGCGACCTTGGTCGCGGCACCGGCTGGGTCTTCCACCGTGTGCATCCGTTCACCCCAGGACCACCAGTAGTACCAATCCCGGTGGCTGGGGGTGGCCTGTGCCCGGCAGGTGACGTTCTCCGCGAGGCTGGTGGCCTTCGGGTTGATCACTCGCACGAACGCACGGCCCGAGTGGGTCCGCACCACACGGGCGTGCAGCCCGCGGCAGTCAAGCTCCGTCACCAGTCGTTCCAGGTGTCGGAAATCGTCTTCACCCACCTCGCCCCTCCTCGTGGTTTCGGTTTGCCGGCACCGAATCGTGTTCGCTCGATCACGCCTTCGGTGCTGCCCGCCAAAGATGACTCACGGCGGCCCCGTGGGTCAATTCAGGGAAAACCCAGTTCAGGGTGGGCGTTGTGCCAAGTAGGTTGAAAGAAACAGTCCGCTGGAGGACGATTCTTAGCCGATGGCTTTATTGGCGCGTTCCGGATGAGTCAAACGTGGTCCATCATTCTCGGTAGGCACAGTGCGACGAAAAGATCACAGTGTGTCAAGGGAGAGAGGACCGGTCGGGACTAAGTGTGCCAGCCAGCCCAGCTGGCCACGAGAGAGGGGCCGGTATGTCCGGCAGGCAGCACAGGGAGACAGAACTAGCACGGCAGGTCCGGGCCCGTGGCCTGGCCGCCGGTAAGTCCTCGGCGCAGATAGCCGAGGAAATCTACGAGAAATGCAATTCGCAATTCGGGACTACACGGGTTAAAGGTCACCGCCTGGCGCACGGTGTCGCCCTCGCGGACGTGATCGAACAGATACGGGCGCTGTTCGAACGCGACGGCAAGTCGGCTCCCGGCATCGGTGAGACGTTGCTGTCCGCGTACGAGAGCGGGCTGAAGCGTCCCGGTCCCGAGTACCTGCACTACCTGTGCTCCGCCTACCGAGTCGAGCCGGCCTCCCTCGGGTACGACGGCCCGTGCATCTGCGGCCACGGCCACCGGATGCCCGGTGTCGTCCGAGGCGATCTCCAGGACGGAAGACCCGACACATCCCCTGATCCGCGCGAGCTGCTGATCCAGCCGATCGGCTTGGACCTTTCCGCGGACGGGGGCGAGGAGGACGAGAACGTGTTACGGAGGACACTCTTACAGCTCCTGGCAGGCAGTGGCATCGTGCTGGACGGACAGGTGCTTGGATCGGTGGAGAGCATCCGCAGGAGGATGGACGACACGCTGGTTTCGGCCACCGTCTCGCCCGCGATGCTCGACCAGTGGGAGGAATCCACCATCGGCTTCGGCCGCCAGTACATGAACACCCCCCCGCTCAGGCTGCTGTGCGACGTGATGCTGGAGTTCAGCGCGGTACGCAAGGCCATGGAACGGCGCCAGCCGGTCGACCTGCAGGAACGGTTGTGCCGCATGGCGGCCCAGCTGGCGGGCCTGAGCGGCATGATCATGGTCAATCTCGGCGACCACAGGCTCGCCCGATCCTTCTTCAGGACCGGCCGGACCGCCGCGGACGAGACCGGCGACCGCGCGTTGCGGGCGTGGGTCACGGCCAGGGAGGCTCTGGTTCCGCTCTACTACGGTGACCCGCGTGAGGCGCTCAACCTCGCGAAGAAGAGCCGGGACCTGGCCGGGCAGACGCCCTGCGCGGCCCAGGCCATGGCCCCGGTGGTCGAGGCCCGGGCGCTGGCGATGATGTCGGGCGCGGGCAAGAAGGACGTGGTCGACCAGGCGAAGCGGGCGCTGTCCCGGGCCAGGGCGGCCTTCTCCCAGATGACCGCCGCGGACCAGGATGACGCGACCTTCGGTTACACCGAGCGCCAGCTCTACTTTCACCAGGGAGACGCGCTGGTCAAGCTCGGGCAGGCGATGGAGGCCGACCTCATCCTGGAACAGGCGCTCACCAAGTACGGCCCGACCGACTGGCTCGACCCGACCTTCATCAAGTTCGACCGCGCCCAGTGCAAGATCCTTGAGGGCGATGTGGACGAGGCGCTGGAGATCGCCCAGAGTACGATCTCGGGTCTCGACGAGGCGTGCAGGCCCGACATCCTCATGCAGCGTGCCCACGAGGTGGGCAGGCAGGCCGAGCTGAAGGCTCCGGGGCATCCCAAGCTCAAGGTCTATCTGGAATCGCTGCGCGGCCGCGGCGCGTGGTCGGATGACGCGGCGGCCGACGGGGGTGGCAGTTGAGGCCGAGGCTTCGGCGTTATCGCTGGTCCGACATCGAATCCGTCTGGGCGCTCCACCAGATATGCCTCGCCCAGGTCGGTCTCGCGCCGGGAGACGGCGTCTACTACGAGGACGACTTCCCCAGGATCCACGAGATCTATCTCGCCGACCGGGGAGAGTTCCTCGTGGGTGAGACGCCTGGCGGACGTATTGTCACGATGGGCGGGCTCCGTCGCGTTGACGATCAGACCGCCGAGATGTGCCGGATGCGGGTTCATCCGGAGTTCCAGCGTCGCGGGTTCGGTGCCCAGATGGTCGTCGCGCTGGAGGCGCGGGCGATTGAACTCGGCTACGTGAGGCTCCGCGGAGATACCACCCTGAGCCAGCCCGCGGCGATGGAGCTCTATCGCAAGTTCGGGTGGCGCGAGATCCGCAGAGAAGAGCGAGGGGGATCTGTGGTGGTTTATGGAGAAAAAGAGCTAATGGTCGCTATGTCTACCTTAATGTAGTGACTCGAATTTAGACCACTTTGCTATTTGGCATTGCCAATTTCGAAAATATCCGAATACTTGTCTTTCGTGGCTATCGCCGTCCTCGGGTGAGTGCGATGAAAAAGATCATTGTTCACAAATTTGGCGTGTCCAGGCTCGGTGGCATTGCCGGCGCCATCCACAAGGGCTGAGATCCTCCCCGGCCGGAAGAATCGTTCCCTGACGACCGCGGCCCTCGATCTTCGAGATCGAGGGCCGTGCCGCAACGGGATTCCCGGGTGTGCTCGATGACCGGCTCACCCCAGCCGGGTGACGCGGGAGACGACCTGTTGCAGGTCCGGAGGCTCCAGGCGGTCGGGGAGGTCGGCCATCTCCTCCGCTGAGACCCAGCCGAAGCCCAGGTAGGTGGTGTTCTCCTCGGCGCTGAACGATCCCGGGCCCACCTTGGGAGTGCCCTCGAACCTGGCCAGGTAGAACCGTTCGGTCTTGACGTAGTGGACGCCGAGCCAGTGGAAGTCACGGCGTACCGGCACCCAGCGGTCCATGACCGCCTCGCCGGGCAGGCCCGTCTCCTCCGTCAGCTCCCGCCGTGCCGCGTCAAGAGGGGTCTCGCCCGGGTCTATGCCGCCGCCCGGTGGCTCCCACAGGCTCTGGCCGCTGACGGTGTCACGCCAGTGCATGAGAAGCACCCGGCCAAAGGAGTCCACACAGACCACCCGGGCGGCGGGCCGGTCGTTCGGCTGAGGGGCGTTCATAGCTCAGGGACGCTATCACCGCCGGATCCGGGTCCGGGCGGCTCTGCGTACCTGCTGGCTCGCCGGGTACCGACCGGCTGGGTGTGGCGTCGGGATTCGCTGTAGTCTGCCCAGGTCAGGTGGAAGTACCTTACGATCCGACCTCTCCAGCTCAAGGGTGAAGGCATGAGTTCCAGGGCCGAGTTTGTGTTGACGCTGTCCTGCCCGGACCGTCCTGGCGTGGTGGCGGCGGTCTCCGGTCTTCTGGCCGGACGGGGCTGCAACATCATCGAGAGCCAGCAGTTCGGTGATGCCGTGACCGAGCGGTTCTTCATGCGGGTGCAGTTCGCCTCTCCGCTGCCCGACGGGGAGCTGCGCGAGGCCTTCGCGGCGCTCGCCCCCGAGTTCGGCATGGATTTCAAGCTGCGGGAGGCATCCGTCAAGCCGCGCGTGCTGGTGATGGTCAGCAAGTTCGGCCACTGCCTGAACGACCTGCTCTACCGGACGCGTTCGGGTCTGCTCGACATCGAGATCGTCGCGGTCGTCTCCAACCATCCGGACCTGCGGCCGCTGACCCAGTCGTACGGCATCGACTACCACCACCTGCCGGTCACTCCTGAGACCAAGGCCAGGCAGGAGGCGGAGGTGCTGACCCTCGTCGATCACTACCGGGCCGACCTGGTGGTGCTCGCCCGCTACATGCAGGTGCTCTCCGAGGACCTCTGCGTCAAGCTCGCGGGCAACGTGATCAATATCCACCATTCGTTCCTGCCGTCGTTCAAGGGTGCCAAGCCCTACCACCAGGCGCACTCCCGCGGCGTGAAGCTGATCGGCGCGACCGCGCACTACGTGACCGCCGACCTCGACGAGGGGCCGATCATCGAGCAGGAGGTCGCCCGGGTCAACCACACCCACTCCGCGGACGACCTCGCCGCCATCGGCCGTGACGTCGAGTGCCAGGTCCTGGCCCGCGCCGTCCGCTGGCACACCGAGCAGCGCGTCCTGCTCGACGGCCACAAGACGATCGTCTTCCCCCGCTAGTGTCCTGAGCCGGGAGTCCGCCCGTACATCTGGTGTGGTTCGTAGTGCCTTCGACCAGCTGTTTCGAGCCGGAGACCGGCTAAGGTCGCACTGACGAACTGCCGGCGCGGGACACCCGCTGAAGATCTTGCCGAGGAATCGGCCGCCGAAGAACAGGACGGGGAGCCCATCGGGGCCTTGATCTCCGGCTCGTTCACGATGACCCTCCGAAGCACGCGGCGTCAGGGACCTTCGGCCTTGGCCAAAGGGCCGTCCGGCACTGCCGGACGCGCCCGGCAGTGCGGAAACGTCGGGTCCAGAGGACTGCACTCGGTCCACGCGGCCGCCCTGCATCTGAGCGGAAGACCCGACATGCCTGACGGATACGACGTGCTGTTGCGCGACGGCGGTATCGCCCACGTGCGCCCGCTCCGTTCCGCCGATCGCGAGGAGCTGCACGAGCTGGTGGACCGCTCCTCGGAGCGCTCGGCATACCTGCGTTTCTTCACCAGCGGCCGCAACACCGCACACACCTACATCGATCGCATCACCGGTGACAGGTACGACGGACGCGCGCTGGTGGCAGGCCTGCACGGCCGATTGGTCGCAGTAGCCGAGTACATCCCCATCGAGGACGGTCGCGCCGACCTGGGCATCCTTCTGGACGACGCCGTACACGGGCATGGCTTGGGCACGCTGCTGCTGGAGCACATCGCCGTGGACGCCGCCGAGCATGGCGTACGCGAACTGGTGGCCGACGTGCTGGCCGAGAATCGGCCGATGATCCGGGTGTTGCGTGACCTGGGCCTGAGGGTGGAGCAGTGCTTTGATGGCGACACGGTGCACGTCAGCATCGCCGCCGAGTCCACTCCCAGGCTGATGGCGGCCATCGAGGTTCGTGACCACGAGGCGGAGCGGGCGTCCCTCGCACGCGTGCTGGCGCCCCGCGCGGTGGCGGTGGTCGGCGCCAGCCGCGACGAACACGCTGTTGGGCACAAGGTGCTGCGCAACCTCATCGACGGCGGTTTCTGCGGGCCGATCTATCCCGTCAACCCCAACGTGAGCGAGATCGCCGGGCTGACCTGCCACCCCAAGGTGCCCGGCGGCGTGGACCTGGCGGTGGTGGCGGTGCCTGCCCGATATGTGCTCCAAGTGGCGCGCGACTGCGCGGCGGCGGGGGTAGCCGGGCTGGTGGTGCTGACATCGGGGTTCGCCGAGGCCGGACAACGGGCGGCAGAGTCGGAACTACTGCGGGTGTGCCGTATGGCTGGGATGCGGCTCATCGGTCCGAACTGCCTGGGTGTGGTGAACACCAGAGCCCGGCTGAACGCCAGCTTCCTGCCGCACCGGCCCGTCCGAGGCCGTGTGGCGTTGATGTCGCAGTCCGGCGCCGTGGGCGCGGCGTTGCTGGATCGGCTGGACGTGTCGTCGTTCGTGTCGGTCGGTAACAAGGCCGACGTCAGCGGCAACGACCTGCTGGAGTATTGGGAGGACGACGACGACACCGGTGTGATCGCGCTGTATCTGGAGTCGTTCGGCAACCCGCGCAGGTTCGCGCGCATCACCCGCCGGGTCGGTAAGCGCAAGCCGGTGCTGCTGGTCAAGAGCGGCCGCGGCAAGGCCGGAGGCCGGGCGGTGCGCTCGCACACCGCCGCCGCGGCCACCCCGGACGTGGCGGTGGACGCGCTCACTCGGGCCGCCGGTGTGATCCGGCTCGACAGCGTTCCTGAGCTTATCGACACCGCCAAGCTGCTGGCCGCTCAGCCGCTGCCGTGCGGTCGCCGGGTAGCCATCGTGGGCAACTCGGGCGGGCCGCAGGCGATGGCCGCCGACGCCTGCGAAGTGCACGGCCTCGTCGTTCCCGAACTGCCGTCCGGACTGCTGGATGCCCGTGCCGCCGCTGCGCTGGGCAACCCGGTCGACCTGACCGCCGATGCCACAGCCGCCGAGATCGGCGCCGCCATCGAGGCCCTGGCCGCCTCACCCGACATCGACGTGGTCCTCGTTGTCTATACCCCGCCATTCGGTGATGGCCTGGACGCGACCTGCCAGGCCATCGCCGACGCGGCCAAGACAGCGGCCAAGACCATGCTGGCCTGCGTCATCGGCCACGACGACCTGATCGACGGCCACGTGCCCAGCTACGCCTTCCCCGAGCAGGCCATCCAGGCTCTGGCCTACGTGGTGCGTTACGCCGAATGGCGCAGCCGCCCCGTCGAACTTGTTCCAGTACCTCCTCCGGCTGACGAGAAGACCGCCCGGGAGATCGTTCACGCGGAGTTGGAGGCGCGCCCGGACGGTGGCTGGCTGGCACCTGCCGATGCCGCCCGGCTGCTCGGCTGCTATGGCGCGACGCCGGTGAAGTCCATTGACGTGGACGGCCCTGAGACTGCCGTCGCGGCGGCCTCCCGCATCGGGCTGCCCGTCGTGCTCAAGGCCACAGGTCCCGTGCACAAGAGCGAGGTCGGTGGAGTCCGGCTCAATCTCCAGACCCCAGACGAGGTACGGCGGGCATATCACGACATGTCGACGCGGATAGGCGCGGAGATGACCGGTGCGATCGTCCAGCGAATGCTGTCCGGAGGCGTGGAGATCATTGTGGGCGGCGTGAACTACTCGGTGTTCGGGCCGCTGGTCATGGTCGGCATGGGCGGGGTGATGGCCGATCTGCTGGCCGACCGCGTCTTCCGGGTACCGCCCGTCATCGATGCCATCGACATGATCAACGAGCTGCGCTGCGCTCCGGTGCTGTACGGCTACCGGGGTTCGCCACCTGTCGATGTCCCCGCCCTGGCCGATCAGGTCGTACGGATCGGCAGGCTGCTCGAGGATCTGCCGCAGGTGGCCGAACTGGACCTCAATCCGGTCGTCGTCACAGCAGGAGGCACAGCCACAGTGGACGCCCGAATCCGGTTGGCGCCCTGCGAGAAGCCGCCCTCGCCGCTACTGCGACGGCTGCGCTGACCAGCTGACCGGTGGCCAGGCCATCCGCTGGGCCATGTCGACCAGCCGGCCAGCACAGCAGAATGAGGATCAGCGAGCCGCCGCGGCGCTGAACCACCGGTTCGGGCTCCGATGGGGGCCCTCCGCCGACTCCACAGCCTGGCCGACATTTGGCCGCCTATTGCCCGACTTTTGGTTCTGTCGCGGGCATTACCCAAGGTGATGGGACACGGGGAGGTGAGCGATGGTCCGGCTGGGCGATTTTCTGGTACGATTCCGCCCCTCCGGCGTGCCCGGGGCAGCGGCCCCCGCAGGCATCCCTGCCGACCACGTGGCCGACCAGGCCGACGAGCTGGCGCCGATCTTTTCGGCACTCGCCGACATCCAGGCCGCGTGCGCGAACGAGCGAGAACACGCCCAACGCCGTGCCGACCACATGCGGGCGCACGCCCACGATCAGGCGGCGGCCATCGTCGCCTCGGCCCACGCGGAGGCGGATGCGGAGCGTGCACGGCTGTCGGCTCTTGCCCGTCAGGACCGCGATCAGGCGGCCGCGGAGCTCCTGCGTGAGGCCGCGGCCGCCGCTGAGGGGGTCCGCAGGCGCTCGGCCGCTCGGATGCCGGAGATGGTGGCCCGGGTGGCCGACATGGTCAGGTCCTTGGCCGATGAGCGGTCATGACCGCTTCGTGGGCCGCTGGGGCGACACGCGCCAGAGCTCTCGTCCGGCGGAGGGTGGGAAGCGCGTGTGCGCGGCGCATCGCGACATGCGGATCCGTACGCGAGGCGGTGGCTCTGCTGGGTGACACGCCGTATGGGCATGACGTGCGGCGTGGGCAAACTCTGGCGGAGGCCCAGTGGGCGGTCCTGGCCACCTTGCTGTGGCATCTACGTGTGCTGGCCGGCTGGCTGCCTCGGGAGGGAGGGCAGATGATCCGCGTGCTGGCCCGCTGGTTCGAGCTCGCCAACGTGGACGAGCTGATCTGCCGGTTCACGGGAGGTGAGGCAGAACCCGAGTTCGTCCTGGGCTCGCTGGGCACCGAGTGGCAGAGGCTGCGGCTGTGCGGATCCCCTGCCGAGGTACGGGCGGCGCTGGCCACCTCCCCGTGGGGAGATCCGGGTGGTGCCAGCCCCCGCGAGATCCAACTGGGCATGCGCCTGGCCTGGGCCGAAGGGGTGGTCGAGACCGTTCCGCGGGCCAGGCCGTGGGCTTTGGGGGCGACGGCCCTGCTGCTCGCCCGTACGCACCTGGCAGAAGGCGCCAGGCTGGCCGGACGAGCGAGGGGACGCTGCCGCGTACTCGTCGGGGACGGCGCGCTGGATGCGCCCTCGATACGCGAGATGGCAGAGCGTCTGCCCAGGGCGGCGCGCTGGGTGCTGCAGGAGATCGAGGATCCGCGTGAGCTGTCGCGGGGCGAGGAGTGCTGGTGGCAGCGCGTGGAAGACGAAGGACGTGATCTCCTGACCGGGGCGGGCTTCACAGCGAGCCCGGTCCTCGGCTCGGTCGCCGTCCTGGCGGCGGACGCCCGGCGGGTGCGCGCCGCCCTGGAACTGGCCGCGCGGTCATGACGGCGATGCGCGCACGCGACCGGACCTGCAAGGAACCGGGACCATGAACTGGCGAGAGGCGCTGCGGCCTGTCCGGATGGAGCGGGTGGCGATCGTCGCCCCCGCCCGTTCGCTGGACGACGTGCTGAGGATCGTGGGGCAAGCAGGGGTCGTGGAGCTGTCCACGCCGCCTGACGCGCCGCTGCGGGAAGTCTCGAAGACCGCTGTCGTCAGCGGTGAGGTGGCGGCGCTCGTGGGCTGGGCGCCCGCCAAAGTCGTCTCCGAGCTGTCGGGCCGGGTGGCGCCCGAGGGCGGGGCCGTGGTGCCGCTCGCCCGCCCCCGGGGCAAGGAGGCCCCGTCCCTGCTGCGCTCTGAGGGGCTGCGCGGCAACCTGGCCCCGCTCGTCACCACCTACGGGACGGCGCCGTACGCTGACGTCGACCCGACGCCCCTGGCCGTCGGCGCGTACGTACTGATGTTCGGCATGATGTTCGGCGATGTCGGGCATGGGCTGTTGCTGCTCGTCGCGGCGATCGGGCTGTATCGCAAGCGTCCGCGATGGCTGTCCCGTTTTCATCGGGTGTGGCCGTTCTTCGTCGGCGCCGGGCTGGCGAGCATGCTCTTCGGCCTGCTCTACGGCGAGTTCTTCGGCCCCACGGGCGTCGTCCCCGTGCTCTGGGTGCGGCCGCTGGCCGACCCGCTCACCCTCCTCGCTGCGGCTCTCGGCGGCGGCGCGCTGCTGCTCGCGGCCGCCTACCTGCTGGGCGTCGTGAACCGGTGGCGGGAGGGCGGCTGGCCGGCCACCCTGTACTCCCCGGCGGGGGTCGCAGGCTCGGCGCTGTTCTTCGGACTGGGGCTCGCCTTGCTCGGGTGGTACGCGAAGCTCGGCTGGCTGACCGTCACCGGTGGCGTGGTCGCCGCAGTGGGACTGATCCTGGCTTTCACCGGGTTCTACGCCGAGGCGGGAGGCGGTGCGAGCGGAACCGCCCAGGCGGCGATCCAGCTCTTCGACGCGGTCGTCCGGTTGTGCGCAAATGTCGCCTCCTTCGCCCGGCTCGCCGCCTTCGGCATTACCCACACCGCCATCGGATCGATCGTCTGGGGCGCCACCGCCGGTCTGTGGGCCGCCGCCCCCGCCGCCGCGGCGGCGCTTTTCCTGCTGGGCAACGCGCTGGCGCTGACGATCGAAGGGCTCGTGGCCGGAGTCCAGGCGCTGCGGCTCGAATACTACGAACTGTTCTCCAAGGTCTTCCAAACCGAGGGACGGCCCTTCCGCCCCTGGCACCTGCCGCCGACGTCCAAGGAGGTCGCGCCATGTCCGTCTGGCTGAGGCGAGGGCTGCACACGTTCAACGTGGCCATCGCACTCGCCTCGGTCATTCTGCTTGTCTGCGCGGTGACCGCCGGCTCCGCTCAAGGGACGGCGACGGTCAACGCCGCTGTCGGCGGCAACTGGGCGGCCCTGCTCGGCGCGGCCATCGCGGTCGCCGGTTCGGCGATCGGTGCGGGCATCGCCGTCGCCTACACCGGAGCCGCGGCGCTCGCCGCGATGAGCGAGCGGCCCGAACTGTTCGGGCGTGCAATCGTCATCGTCGGGCTGGCCGAGGGGATCGCCATCTACGGGCTCGTCATCGGCATCATCCTCATCGGACGGGCTTGACCGGCCATGGCGACCGTCGTCGTCATCGGCGAGACCGTCCGCGTGACGGGCTTCCGGCTTGCCGGAGTGGTCGTTCTTCCGGCCGACACAACCGATGCCGCCCGTGCGGCGTGGAACCGTCTCGGCGACGACGTCGCCGTGGTGATCCTCACCCCGGAGGCGGCCGAGGCAGTCGGCGAGCAGGCCACAGAGAGGTTGACGGTGGTGATGCCGCCGTGACGACCATGCGGGACGCTCTGGCGCCGCTGGCCGAAGCCTTGTCCAGGCAGGTCGAGGTCGACACCACGGAGATCACGGCTGAGGCTGAGAAAGAGGCCGCCGAACTGGTCGCAGCCGCCCGCCGGGAGGCCCGGAACGTCCTCGCCGACGCCCGCGCCGACGGGGCCGCCCAGGCCAGGGCGGACGCGGTCGCCGAGCGGGTCCACGCCGAGCGCCGAGTCCGCCACACGGAACTCGCCGCTCGACGGGAGGCCCTGGACGAACTGTACGCACAGTCGGCCACCGTGGTCAGGGCACTGCGCGCCGACCCCTGTTACCCCAGGCTGCTCGACCGGCTGAGCGCTCTGGCCCGCAACGCCGGGGGGACGGACATGGTGGTGAAAGAGCAGCCTGACGGCGGAGTGCTGGCAGAGGGACACGGGCGACGCGTCGACTGCACGCTCAGCGCGCTGGCCGCACGAGCCGTTGACGCACTCGGAGCGGAGGTGGAGCGGCTGTGGGCACCGTGAGCCGGGTCAACGGCCCCTTGGTCGAAGTCGAGGACCTCATCGGCGCGGCCATGTTCGAGCTGGTCCTGCTCGGACCTCACAGGCTGCCGGGCGAGATCGTCACGCTGAGGGACGGCCACGCCACAGTACAGGCGTACGAGTACACCGGTGGGCTGGCCCCAGGCGATCCCGCCGACCGCGGCGGATCTCCCGTCTCGGCTCTGCTGGGGCCTCACCTGCTGGGTGGGGTGTACGACGGGCTGCTCCGGCCTCTCACAGACGCGGGCCCCTGGCTGAACCCGGCTGCGCCCACGCCCGCGTCCGCCGCCCGCCCATGGCGGTTCACGCCGCTGGTCGAGCAGGGGCGAACAGCGGCGCCGGGGACGGCCATCGGGCGCGTCGAAGACGCGAGCTCGCCGGCCTATCTGGTCCTGTCGCCAGGAGGCGAGGTCTCCGCCATCCGGCAGGCAGGCCACTATCCGCACGACGCCGTGATCGCGGTCGTCGGCGGAACCGAGGTCCGCCTGACCCGCCGCCAGCCGGTGCGCCTCGCCCTGCCGTACCTGTCGCGGCTGGAGGGGACGGTGCCGCTCACTACGGGGCAGCGGGTCATCGACCTGCTCCTGCCCGTGTGCCTCGGGGGCACCGCGGCCGTGCCCGGCGGGTTCGGCACGGGCAAGACCGTGCTCCTTCAGCAGATCGCCAAGTGGTGTGACGCCGACGTGGTGATCTACATCGGCTGCGGGGAGCGCGGCAACGAGATGGCGGATGTCGTCGCCGAGCTGGCCGAGCTGTCGGACCCACGTACCGGCGGGCGGCTCTCCGACAGGACCGTCGTGATCGCCAACACCTCCAACATGCCGATGATGGCGCGCGAGGCCAGCATCTACACGGGAGTCACGGTCGCCGAGCATTTCCGCGACATGGGTTACGCGGCGGTGGTCATCGCCGACTCGACCTCGCGCTGGGCCGAGGCACGCCGGGAATTCGCCTCCCGTAGCGGAATCCTTCCGGCTGAGGAGGGGTATCCGGCGGATCTCGCCTCCGCCCTCGCCGCGTTCTACGAGCGAGCCGGACGGGTCATCACGCTGGGCGGTGCCACAGGATCGGTGACGATCGTCGGAGCCGTCTCGCCCCCGGGCGGAGATCTGACCGAACCCGTCACAGCACAGACGGAGCGGTTCGTGCGAACGTTGTGGGCCCTGGACCGCGACCTCGCCTACGCGCGGCACTACCCGGCGATCTCCTGGCGCGATTCCTTCTCTCGCGACGCCGATGCCCTGACCCATGGCGCTCCCGAGAACGCGGCCCGCCGCGCGCGCGTGGGCGGCCTGCTGGCCGAGGCCGACCGATTGACCGCGCTGGCCGAGTTGGTCGGGGCAGGTGCTCTGCCCGCCCGCGAGCGTATTGGCCTGCTGGCCGGGCGCCTGCTGCGGGAGGGCTTCCTGCGGCAGAGTTCGCTGAGCACGCTGGACGCGTACTGCCCGCCCGAACGGACCGCTCTCATCGCCGACGCGCTCCTGACGATCCTGGCGCGCTGCCAGGACCTGATCGAGCACGGAGTGCCCGTCGCCTCGGTCGAGGATCGCGATTTCTCTCCCATCCTGCGGGCGAAGGAGTCACCGCAGGAAGAAATCCTGGCACGGCGCGACACCGTGCTGGACGACTTGGAGACGCTGAGGTGAAGGTCTGGGCTCCCGTCGAATACACCGGTGTGGCAGAGCTGCGCGGACCGCTCATCGTCGTCCAGGGCACCCGGAACGTCGGCTGGGACGAGTACGCCACGATCGTGCTGGAGTCCGGCGAGCGCAGGCACGGCCTCGTCCTGGACGTCGATCGGGACATCGCCGTCGTCCAGATCCTGGAGGGCACCGGAGGACTCAGGATCGAGGCGACACGGGTCACCTTCACCGGAAGCCCGCTGCACATCTCGGCGGGGACCGGATGGCTGGGACGCGTCTGCAACGGGCGCGGCCGTCCGCTGGACGGCGGTCCTCCGATCTTCGGCGACGACAGCGTCCCGGTGGCCGGCTTCCCGATGAATCCCACCGTGCGAGAACCTCCCGCCGAACCTGTGATCACCGGAGTCTCCGTCATTGACGCACTGACCACCCTGGTCCGCGGCCAGAAGATCGCCATCTTCGCCGAAGGTGGCCTGCCCTACCTGGAACTCGCCGCTCAGGTGGCCGCCCAGGCCCACACCGGTGGCGCGCCGTTCAACGTCGTCTTCGCAGCCATGGGACTGACCCACAGCGACGCGGCGACTGTGCGCGACATCCTGGAGAGACGTTCGTCGGCCGCGGAACTGACGCTGCTGCTCAACCTCGCCGACGACCCCGTGATCGAACGGCTGCTCACACCGCGAATAGCGCTGACCGTCGCCGAGCATCTGGCGTTCGTCCTGCGGCGTCACGTTCTCGTCGTGCTGGCCGACATGACGAGCTACTGCGAGGCGCTGCGCGAGGTCTCCGCGGCCCGTGGCGAGATTCCGGCCCGCCGGGCCTACCCCGGTTACCTCTACAGTGACCTGGCCTCCATCTACGAACGATGCGGCCGCATCCGGGGGCGAGCCGGCTCCATCACCGTGCTGCCCGTGCTGAGCATGCCCGCCGGGGACATCACCCATCCCGTGCCCGACCTCACCGGATACATCACCGAAGGCCAGATCCTGCTGGCCCGCGAGGTCACCTCGTACCCGCACATCGACCCGCTGTCGTCCCTCTCCCGCATGATGCGCGCGGGAGTCGGCACGGGGCGGACCAGGCCCGAGCACCTGGACCTGGCCGCGCAGATCCAGGCAGGACTGTCCCGCGCCCGTCAGGCCGGTGAACTCGCCGACCTGGTGGGGGAGAGCGCGCTGAGCCCGATCGACCGCCGCTATCTGGCCATGGCGGAGGCCTTCCGAACACGCCTGCTGGTCCAGAGACCCGACGAGGCCCGCACTCTGGAGGAGACCTTCGACCGGGCCTGGGACGTGGTCTCCACGCTGCCGCGAAGCGAACTGTCGATGCTCGGCGAGGAAGCACTGGAAGCCGGATACCGGGGAGAGTCATGAGGCTACGGATCCCACCTGGCCGTGCGGGGCGGATGTGGCTCCGCCGCCGCCTGACCGCGGTCCGGCATGGACTCGACGTACTCGACAGGAAACTGCGGATACTGCGCCGGGAACAGGACCGGCTCTCCCGGAATGCGGCACGGACCCAGGCTGAGTGGTACGCCGCCTGCCGGGCCGCCGACGAATGGCTCCTCCGCGTGACCCGGCTCGGTGGCCAACGGGCCGTGCGCCTGGCGGCCGACGACCGCCTCACCGACGTGCACGTTCACTGGGCCGACGCCATGGGGACGAGTTATCCGGCCCGGGTCTTCTGCACGATCCCCGGATTCGACGCCGCGGCTCCCCTCCCGATCACCACGGCTCTCGTTCCCGCCAGGCACGCTTACCACACCGCCTTGCGCGCCGGGCTGGAACACGCGATCGCCGCGGAGGCCGTACGGATCATGGCGGCCGAGACAGCCTCGACAAACCGCAGGATCCGCGCCCTCAAAGATCGCCTCCTCCCCTTGCTGGAGGAGGCGCTGGCCGCTGTCGAACTGTCGCTGGACGAGACGGAACGAGCCGATGCCGACCGCGCGCGTCGCGTCATCGGCTCCGAACCCCGGCTCCCGGACCGGCTGAACCGCGACCACCGATTCAACCGGTGATTCCGACGTACAGCCGCTCGGGGATGGCTCGCGCGGTCTCACGGATCGCGGCCTGGACCGGTGGTGTGACAGGGGCCTCGAAGCGAAGTCGGTGCCCTCGATCCCGCTCGGCTGGAAGCGGCAGGTGCGATCGTCACATTCGCGAACACCTCGGCCACGAACGCGGCCGGCTCGTCCTGGTGCCGCTCAGTCTCCCCCAAGTCCACGACAGCGTGCCGAACCTAACACCCAAGATCAGATCAACCTGACGAGGCACCACTGGCGCGATGACCGCGAGCCCTGGCCGGGGCCGGAACGGCCGACCCGGCCAGAGCACGCGCGTCACTCACCCGGGCGAGGGGACCGGGGCCTGCCTGGCAGGTGGTTCCGTGTGTGAAACGGTCACCTCGGTCCAGGGAGGCGAGAAGCCGCTCCCCCGGGAGCGGAGGAGCCACGGCTCAGGGATCGTCCCTGGTTATGGTTTTCTGGGGATTGACCCCGGTGATGTCCTCAGGACGGGAGACACCGTAGGGGCGTCCCTTCTCGTCGGTGCCGACCTTCTTGCGGCCCTTCTCGCCTTTGCGAGCGATCTTCTCGGCGCCGCGGTGCTCACTGGTGCCGACCCCGTGGGCGGATCGGGCCTCGGTGTCGGTGGCGGGGACGCCCTTGCGTTCCGCGTCGGAGATCACGCGCTCGGGGCCCTTGCCGCCCGGCGGGTGTCCGAAGGCCAGGTTGCCGGATCGCACCACCTCCTCGCTCGCGTGGCTCACGCCGGAGGAGCGACCCCGCTCGCTCGGGGTGTCCTTGCCGTGCCCGCCCGGGTGTTCGGCTTTGTGTTTCTTACTCATGTCGTGAAACCTCATGGATTCGCTTGTTCTCAGCAGATTCTCGGTAGTGGGTCGCCGACCAGCAGGTCGACGATGCGGGTGCCTCCGAAGGAGGTCTTCAGCAGGACCAGCCCCGGCGGGTCGTCGTTGATCCGTCCGATGATCGCCGCCTCGGAGCCGAGCGGGTGGGAGCGGAGGGCGGCCAGTGCCGCGTCGGCGAACTCCCCGGCCACCACCGCGACCATCCGGCCCTCGCAGGCGACGTAGAGCGGGTCGATCCCCAGCAACTCGCACGCCCCCCGCACCGCCGGGCGGACCGGCACGGCGTCCTCGTCGAGCACGACGGCGACCTGTGAGGCACCGGCTATCTCGTTGACGATCGTCGCCACCCCGCCGCGGGTCGCGTCGCGCAGGCAGCGCACCGCGCCGTCCTCGCAGGCGTCCAGCAGCAGATCGGTGAGGGCGTTGAGCGGGGCGGTGTCGGAGCGCAGGTCGGCTTCGATGTCGAGCTCTCCCCGGGCCAGCATGACGGTGATCCCGTGCTCGCCGATCGGCCCGGACACGATGACCGCGTCACCCGGCCGCGCGGCGGCGGCGCTCAGCCGCACGGGCCGCTCCAGCGTCCCGATGCCGGAGGTGGTCACGTAGCAGCCGTCGGCCTTGCCCCGCTGCACGACCTTGGTGTCGCCGGTGACGATCCACACGCCCGCCGCCCGCGCCGCCTGGGCCATCGAGGCGGTGATGCGCCGCAGGTCGGCGACGGGGAAGCCCTCTTCCAGGATGAATCCGGCCGACAGGTAGCGGGGGCGGGCCCCGCACATGGCCAGGTCGTTGACCGTGCCGTTCACCGCGAGGTCGCCGATGTCGCCCCCGGGGAAGAACAGCGGCGTCACCACGAACGAGTCGGTGGTGAAGGCGAGCCCGTCGGCGACCGCGCCGTCCTCCAGGGGCTCCAGCATCGGATTGCGGAACGACTCCAGGAACACCGCCTCGATCAAGGTGTGTGTGGCCCTGCCGCCCGCGCCGTGCGCCAGGGTGATGCGCTCCTCCCGGACGCGCGCCCTGCGGCGCCGCACCCGCTCGATCCGGTCCAGGACCTGTTGCTCCCGGTCGGATGCGTCCGGGCCGCCCGCCGCTCCGGCCCGTTCCAGCACCCGCTGCTCCCCGGGGTACCCCTCTCCGTCGTTCACCTCCGGGTCGCCTCCCTGACGCGCTCGCGTGAGAACCGGCCGAAGTTGTAGTACGCCGCGCAGGCGCCCTCGGAGGAGACCATGCAGGTGCCGATCGGTGTCTCCGGGGTGCACGCGGTGCCGAACACCTTGCACTCCCAGGGCTTGAGTACTCCCTTGAGCACCTCGCCGCACTGGCACGCCTTCGGGTCGGCCACCCGCCCGCCGGGGATCTGGAAGATCCGCTCGGCGTCGAAGGCGGCGTACCGTTCGGTGACCCTGAGGGCCGACTGGGAGATGAACCCCAGCCCGCGCCACTCAAAGTACGGTCGCAGTTCCATCACCTGGTTGATGACGCGCAGCGCCTTGGGGTTACCGTCCCACGGGACCACCCGGGAGTACTGGTTCTCCACCTCCGAGCGTCCCTCGGCCAGTTGCGCGAGGAGGCGGTAGACCGTGTGCAACAGGTCCAGCGGCTCGAAACCGGCCACGACCAGGGGCTTGCCGTAGCCACGCGAGATGAACTCGTACGGCCGGCAGCCGATCACGGTGGAGACGTGGCCGGGGCCGATGAACCCGTCCAGCCGCAGGTCGGGGGAGTCCAGGATCGCCTTGATCGCGGGGATGATCGTCACGTGGTTGCAGAAGATCGAGAAGTTCTCGATCCCCTCGGCCTCGGCACGCAGGACGGTCATCGCCGTCGAGGGCGCCGTGGTCTCGAACCCGATGGCCATGAAGACCACCCGCCTGCCGGGGTTCTGCCGGGCGATCTTCAGCGCGTCCAGCGGGGAGTAGACCAGCCGGATGTCGGCGCCCCGCGCCTTGGCGTCGAGGAAGGAGCCGTTCCCGCCGGGTACCCGCATCATGTCGCCGAACGACGTCATGATCACATCTGGCTGCTCGGCGATGTGGATGGCGTCGTCCATCCGTCCCATCGGGATGACGCAGACCGGGCAGCCGGGGCCGTGCACCAGCGTGACGGCCTCGGGCAGGTAGTCCTCCAGACCGTGCTTGTAGATCGTGTGGGTGTGCCCGCCGCACACCTCCATGAACTTGTAGTCGCGGCCCGGCTCGCAGAGTGCGGCGATCCGCGCGGCGAGCATCCGGGCCTTCTCCGCGTCGCGGTACTCGTCGACGAAACGCATCGACCCTCACCCCTCTTCGATCATGGATTCTCGGAGGGCCGCGATCTCGTCCTCGTACGCCTGGCCGATGCTCTCCAGGAAGTCGAGCGCGGCCCTGGCCTCCACCTCGTCGATCTTCGACAGCGCGAACCCGACGTGGATGAGGATCCAGTCGCCGGGTACCACGGACTCGCCCTCCAGCAGGCCGATGTTGATGGCGCGCTTGACGCCACTGACGTCGACCATGGCCAGGTCAGGACGGTCGGACAGGATCTCCACGATCTCCCCGGGAATTCCCAGGCACATGAGCGGCCTCCGCCATCTGGATGGATTCGAGGACGAGGTCGTCGCCGCCCTCGGTGTCGATATCGGTGCCGCCGCACCCCGCGCAGACGGTGAAGGGGTCGACGGAGGTGGATGTGCTCCCGCAGGAGCGGCAGGTCATCCGCACCGGGACGATGACCAGGTCCACCTGGGCGCCCTCGGCCACGGACCCGTCGGCGATCGCGGAGAACGCCTGGTTGATCACCGGTTCGGTGACGCGGAGCAGGGCACCCGCGTGCACTCGCGCCCGCCGCACCCTCCTGCCGGCCGCCCGTTTCTCCACAGCGGTGAGGATCGCCTCGGCGATTCCGAATTCGTGCACGGCTGTTCCCTCTCGTTCGAGCTCGATGTCCCGGTGGCTGGATGTGTCACATGCTGCGCATCCTCAGATAGCGCTTGATATCGGGAAGTGCCAGGTAGAGCAGCACGGCCGCTCCCGCCAGCACCGACCCGGCCAGAAGGCGTTTCAGCATGTTCGTTCCTCCTCGTGCCCCGCGGTGGCGAGTGCCATCGCGATCTGTTGCCCGGCCAGCTCGACGACCAGGTCCGCCGCTCTGCCGACGGCGTCCGCGACCGGCGCGCTGAGCTCCATGCCCGGTGAGGTGTCGGCGGGCTGGCAGCCGACGAGCAGGACGCGGCCTGCCCCGCCACCGAGCGTGTCCACCAGCGACAGCACGGTCTCGGGTGTCATCGAGTGCGCGTCGGCGAAGGAGCCCGGCGTCTCGCCCGCCGTCGGTTCGAGGACGTACAGGGTGCCGGGCGGGCCGTCGCGGGATACCGCGTCGATGAGGATCGTGCTGTCGTACCCGCCACCGGTCAGCTCGTAGGCCAGGTGGATTCCCCGGATGCCGAAATCCCGCAGTTCGACCTCGGCCGGCAGGTCGGTGTCCGCCAGGCGCCTGGCCACCGCGACCCCGAAGCCGTCGTCGCCGAGGAAGACGTTCCCCACACCGGCCACCAGGATCCTCATGCGCCGGCCTCCCCGTCGAGCGATCCCTCCGAGGCCGGCCCGCCCGAGGCCGGGCCGCCGGTGGGTGCGTCGTCCGGGAGTGGCTCGATCTCGTCGGGGGCGAAGTAGAGGAATCGGCCGTGCGATCGGTGCAGGTCGGCGCCCGGGTCCTCGTCGAGGGTGACGGCCAGGTGGTGGGCGCCGTCGAGATCGAGGAGCACCGCCTCGACGTGTGCGGTCCTGCCGGCCAGGAACATGTCGTGGGCGTCGGCGCGCCGCCTGCCGGGAACCAGCCGGACCCTGCTGCCCCTGGAGACGGCCACCCCGCAGACCGTCACGCTGTCGGTCTCCGGCGAGACCGTGGCATCGCCCGCGGGGTCCCACCAGGGGGTGAGAACCTCCGGCCGGTTCTGGAGGTCCCCCTCCTGCCACGGAGGCTCACCTCGCGGGTCCGTGGTCGCGTCCACCGAGCGGATCGCGCCGTGCAGCCGCTCCACCAGCTCGGGCGGCATGCCGGTGACCATGTCGATGAGCTCGGCCACCCGGGGATCGGTCGCCCGAGCCTCCCGCGTCTCCTCGTCGGTGAGGGTGAGCGTGCGGAGGTGGAGCATCTCGTCGATCTCGGTGGAGTCGAACAGGGTGCCAGGGCTCTCCGGAGCGATGTCCGGGTGGTCGTAGAGGATGATCGGCGAGGAGAGCATCACGTCCCGGTGGCCGGGCTCGCCCACGAGTACGGGCCAGGTGTGCTCGTTGCGGCAGGTCTCCACGGCCGGCCGCGCCCATTCCGGCGGGTCGAGCAGGGAGACGAAGGCCCCGGCGGTCACCGCGATGAGCAGGTGCGCCGAGATCAGCGAATGCCGCAGCGCCTGCTCGCGCGGTGCGCCCAGCGGTTTCCAGTCGTCGGTGTTCGCCACCCGGGCGCGCAGCTTGACCAGGTCGTAGGGGCCGGGCACCAGTTCGGCGGAGACCCTGAGCTCGGCGTGGAGCGGCAGGTGTTCGGAGACGACGCGTCCCACGACCTCTCCGGACGACGCCACGATCGGCTCGATCACGCGGTCCCCGGGAATCCCTACCTCGATCACCCGCTCGGGGGCGTCGAGCAGGCCGGCGACGGGGAGCACCGTCTCCACCTCCCGCTCGGTCGCCTCGTCGAAGCTGAGGTAGGTCCGCTGACCGTTCCGTAGCTGCTGGACCGGCCAGTAGCCGTCGTCCTCGGCGCGCTCGACGCCGCGCGTTCTGAGGTGGAGGAAGCGCAGGCTCAGGTGCGCCACGGCGTACGTGGCCCCCTCCAGGAGGCATTCGGTCACGCTGGCCGGGTGCTCGGCGGTCGAGGTGAACCCCGGCGGGACGAGCACCCCGAACTGCCAGCGCACCTGGTTCTTGGCCGCCGAGGCGCGGTAGGGATAGAGCAGGTAGCCCTCGTACAGCACCGCGTCCGCCACCCGCCGGGCGATGTCCATCGGCACACTCATCGCCGCGCCTCCTTGAGCAGTAGTTCCAGGGTCTCGTCCCAGGTGGTCAGGGCACGGGCGGACTTGAAGCGGCTGAGTTCCCGAAGCGTGTCGCGCCGCAGCCGCAGCCACCCGGAATCCGGGAAGTAGCGGTCCATGAGCTCCCGCCACACCGCCACCGGCAGCCGGCAGCGGGCCTCGTGGTGCCAGGGCACCTGGCTCACCGAGAAGCCGCCCGGCGCCCTGGCGAACACCGTCCCGCTGAAGAGCATGAGCATCGGGATCTCGCCCTCGTCCAGCGCGGCGAAGTACCTGCCCGCGGCCACATCCAGGTCGTAGCCGCAGGGCACCGGCAGGTCGACCTCGGTACTTCCGGTGAACGCCGGGACCATGACCGAGACGTTGGCGAACTGCAGGGGCTTCAGCGTGTCGCCCCACCGGGACGGGTCACCGAACAGGTCGCCGAGCAGCTCCGCCTCGGTGTCGCCGTAGCGCCTCAGCCGCGGTTCCACCCGGATCTGGCAGCGGAGCGCGATGGTGTGCACCCCGCCGGGGGAGGGGTCGGTGACGCGCAGCCGGAAGACGAGCGTTGGGAAGGCGGCGTACGCCTCCGCCCGGACGCCCACGCAGTCGAACGCGAGCTCAGCCACGGCCGTCACAACCCCTTACCCGAGAGGCGGCGGACACCTCGGGACCGCGGCCGCGCAGGTCGGCGAAGAAGCCCTCCATGGCCTCCCGCACCTCCTGGCCGCCGTCGAAGCCCTTCCAGTGCAGCCGCACCAGGCCGACCAGCTCGTAGCAGGTGTCGATCGGCACCAGGTGGCAGGCGAAGCCGCCGTCGGGGCGGTGGTCCACCAGGAGCGCCTCCACATCGGGCTGGACGTCGGCCATCGCCGGGTTGGCCACCAGGACGCGCTTCCACGTCTCCAGCGGCAGCAGCGACTCGGTGGCGCCCGCAGGGCTCGGGTAGAACGCGACCGTCCTGCCCAGTACGGAGTTGTGGAAGAAGAACGCCGTACGGACCGGGATCTGCATCTCGTCCCAGTCGGCCGAGCTCAGCGGGAACCGCGGGTCGTGAAGGTAGCGTCGGGGGACGGCCCGGTAGCGTGCCCGGCCCCCCGTGCCGCGGGTGAACAGCAGGTGGCAGGCCCGGCAGGCGCACAGCAGTCCCCGGGTCTCGACGTTCACGACGTGGCCGTGGTCCTCGCCGGTGGGCTCCGCGCACAGCTCGCAGAGCGTCACCGGCGGACCGCCCCTGCTGGGCGGCTCGCGGAACCTGCGCAGCCCGGTGGCCGTCACGACACCGGCCCCGAGGCCGGTTCCGGCGCGGGCGTCCGCTCCGGCACCGGGCACGGGCCGGGCGCTCGGCGCTGGATCTGCAACAGCTCCGAGCGGTCGTCGGTCACCCCCTCGACCTCCACCCCGGACACCTCGGGAGCGGCCTGGCCGATGGCCCGCTCGATGGCGTCGGTCACGGTGAGCCGCGAGGAGGGGCAGCCATGGCAGGTGCCCTCCAGGCGGAGCCGTACGATCCCGTCCTCGCCCACGCCGAGCAGCTCCACGCCGCCCTCGTGCGACCCCAGATAGGGCCGTACGCCGTCCAGCGCCTCGCGAACGCGCTCGACCGTGCTCAGCGGGTGCAGGTCGTGCAGCACCAGCAGGCCGGACACGAGCGGGTCGCCGACCAGGCGGCGCAGCACCTCGGCCGCCTCGGTCTCGGTGACGATCTCGACGACGCGCTCCAGACCGGCACCGTACAGTTCGACGAGGGCCCGTACCAGGTCCTCGGCCTTGGCGCGGGTCACGGCGTCGCTCAGCGTGCCGAGGTCGGCGATCAGCGCCTCGACGCGATCGCCGGTCACCCGGATGTCATGGGCTTGCGGCATCTGCCCAGGCCCCCTTCCCGGTGCCGGGGAGCGGTCGGCCCCCCGGCGGCCGCTGGATCAGGTGGTGTCGAAGGCGTGCGGGGTGTGCAGCCTGCGAAGCTCCTCGCCGCCGCCGAGGTACATGTGCACCCCGCACGGCAGGCACGGGTCGAAGCTCCGCACGGTGCGCATGATGTCGATGCCCTTGAAGTCCGCGGGCGGGTTCTCCTCGAAGATCGGTGTGTTCTGCACCGCGTCCTCGTAGGGTCCCGGCGTGCCGTGCACGTCGCGGACGCTGGCGTTCCAGGGGGTCGGCGGATACGGATGGTAGTTGGCGATCTTCCCGTCCCTGATCACCATGTGGTGGGAGAGCACGCCCCGCACGGCCTCGGTGAAGCCGCAGCTGATCGTCTCGTCGGGAACCGTGAACGGCGCCCAGGTCTGGGTGTGGCCCGCGCGCACCTCGGCCAGGCCCTGCTCGACGAAGTACAGCGCGCACGCCGCCGCGTAGGCCTGGAAGTAGGTGCGGGCCCGGTTGCGCTCCAGGGCGTTGGACAGCGGCTGCCCCTTGTACTCGGGAATCTTCCACTCGAACGTCTTCTCCGGCTTCAGCGCGGTCCGTGGCAGGTTGATCTCCACGCTGTGACCGGTGGACCTGACGTAGCCGATGTCGACCTTGCCGGACAGCGCCGTCGACCAGAGCCTGGCGATGGGCCCGCCGCCGGTGTCGAGCGCGAGCGTGTTGTCCCCGTCGAACCAGCGGGGCGACATGACCCAGCTGTACCTGTCGCTGAAGTCGCGTTTCTGCGGGTGTGGAATGGTGTGCTGGTTCCACGGGTGCCGGATGTCGACCGGGTTGCCCAGCGGGTCGTGGGTGACGAACGGCTGCTGTCCCTGCCAGTCGTCGTAGTAGGAGCTGCCCAGCAGGATCCGGATGCCGAGGTTGATGTCGACCAGGTCGTTGGTGACCAGCCTGCCGTCGACGATCACCCCCGGCGTGACGAACATCTCGCGGCCCCAGTCGCTCATGTTGCGGTAGGTGAAGTCGCAGTGCTCGGGGTTCTGGAAGCTTCCCCAGCACCCCAGCAGCACGCGCCTGCGGCCGACCTCCTCGTAGCCGGGCAGCGCCTGGTAGAAGAAGTCGAACAGGTCGTCGTGCATGGGCACGACCCGCTTCATGAACTCCACGTAGCGCATCAGCCGGGTCAGGTAGTCGGTGAACAACTGCACCGTCGCGACCGTGCCGACCCCGCCGGGATAGAGCGTGGAGGGGTGCACGTGCCTGCCCTCCATGAGGCAGAACATCTCCCGGGTGGTGCGGCTCACCGCCAGCGCCTCGCGGTAGAACTCGCCTTCCAGCGGGTTCAGCGAGCGCATGATGTCGGCGATGGTCCGGTAGCCGTGGTCGCCCGCGTGCGGCGCCTCGGTGCGTTCGGCCATCGCCAGCACGCCGGGGTTGGTCTCGCGGACCATCTTCTCGCAGTAGTCGACCCCCACCAGGTTCTCCTGGTAGATGTTGTGGTCGAACATGTACTCGGCGGCCTCGCCGAGGTTGACGATCCACTCGCCCAGGGCCGGGGGCCGCACCCCGTAGGCCATGTTCTGCGCGTAGACCGAGCAGGTCGCGTGGTTGTCACCGCAGATCCCGCAGATGCGGCTGGTGATGAAGTGGGCGTCGCGCGGGTCCTTGCCCTTCATGAAGATGCTGTAGCCGCGGAAGATCGACGAGGTGCTGTAGCACTCGGCGACCTGCCGGTTCTTGAAATCGATCTTGCAGTAGATGCCGAGGCTCCCGACGATCCTGGTGATGGGGTCCCAGGCCATCTCCACGAGTTCCGGGTTCTGCTCCGATGTCGTCATGTCAGCTCCAGGGCGCCTTGTAGCCGGTCAGCAGCTCGCGCCCCTTGTGGCGCCATTTCGGTTCCTTCTCGACGGTTCTGGAGGTGATGCCGCGCAGCGTCCGGATGACCGTCCCGTACGCGCCGCTCACCGTCGAGGAGATGAGGGCGCCGGGCGGCTCGTCCATGAACGGCATGAACTTGTCGGGGAAGCCCGGCATCGTGCAGGCGATGCAGATGCCTCCCACGTTCGGGCAGCCGCCGATCCCGTTCATCCAGCCGCGCTTGGGGACGTTGCACCGGACGACCGGCCCCCAGCAGCCGATCTTCACCAGGCACTTCGGCGAGCCGTACTCGGTGGCGAACTGGCCCTGCTCGTAGTAGCCGCCGCGGTCACAGCCCTCGTGGACGGTCTGGCCGAACAGCCACGTCGGCCGCAGCGCCTCGTCCAGCGGGATCATCGGTGCCTGTCCGGCGACCTGGTAGAGCAGGTAGAGGAGCGTCTCGGAGAGGTTGTCCGGCTGGATCGGGCAGCCGGGCACGTTGACGATCGGCAGGCCCGCCTTGGACCTCCAGTCCCAGCCCAGGTAGTCGGCGACGCCCATGGCCCCGGTCGGATTCCCGGCCATCGCGTGGATGCCGCCGTACGCCGAGCAGGTGCCCGCGCACACGATCGCGGTCGCCTTGGGCGCGAGCCGGTCCAGCCACTCGCTGGTCGTCATGGGCTGGCCGGTGTCGGGGTTGTTGCCGAAACCGCACCAGTACCCCTCCTGCTTGATCGACTCGTTCGGGATCGAGCCCTCGACGACCAGCACGAACGGATCCAGCTCGCCGCGATCGGCCTTGAAGAACCACTCGATGAAGACGTCCGCGCCCTGCATCGGCCCGGACTCGAAGTCGATCAGAGGCCAGTGCACGGCGACCTTGGGAAGCCCGGGAAGCGCGCCGAGCACGATCTCCTCGATGCTCGGCTGCGTCGCCGCGGTGAGCGCGACGGAGTCGCCGTCGCAGCTCAGCCCGGCGTTGATCCACAGTATGTGGACGGTCGGTTCCTGCTGCTCCGGAGAGCTGCTGCCTGCCGCGTCTGTCGGCGCTGCCATGACGTCTCCCCACTCCTGGTGGATGTCTTCGTGGATCGTGAAGGGAAAGGGGGGAACGCCGGCTCTCAGCCGGGGTCGTGCGCTCGCGGGATCGGCGCCGGTCCGAGCGCGTGCCGGGTGAGCTCCCACAGGACGTGGTAGAGGGTGGTCTGGGCCTCCTGGATCCGGTGCACCGAGGAGGAGGGGACGACGAACAGGTGGGCCAGAACGCCCAGCTCGGACAGTTCGGTCAGCCTGCCGCCCCCTCCGCCGGCCAGCCCGACGGTGAGCATGTCCCGGCGGGCCGCCTCCTCGAACGCCCGGACGACGTTGGCGGAGCCGCCACTCGTGGACAGGCCGACGGCGATGTCCCCCGGCCGGCCGAGCGCCGCGAGCTGCCTGGAGAAGACCACCTCGAACCCGACGTCGTTGGAGAGCGCGGTGACCACGGCGACGTCACCGGTCAGGGAGAGCGCGGGCAGGGCCGGGCCGCGGTGGGGGTGCAGGAAGGCGTCGGCGACCTCCTGGGCGTCGGTGCTGCTCCCGCCGTTGCCGAAGCTGAACAGCCGGCCGCCGGAGGCGAACCTCGCCGCCATCTGCCCGGCGCACGCGGCCAGCTCCGCCGCCGACTCCTCACCCACCCACCGGCGCAGCCGCACGATCTCGCCGGTCTTCTCCACCGCCGACCGCCTGGCCTCGGTCTCCGCCGTGTCCGGGGTCCGGTCCGGGGGCTCGTACTCGTCGAGGAAGGGGTACAGCCCTCGGGTGCCCTCCGCGGGCGTTTCGTCAAGCGTGCTCATCGTCGTCTCCCCGTCCTTCGTTCCCGTGCGCGATCACGGCGATGGCCTCCCTGGCGTGTACGAGGACGGTGTCGCCCACCACCGGGTCGATCAGGGCCACGCTCACCTCTTCGAGGACCCCGCCGGCGTCGACGATCGCCAGCTCCCCCTCCAGCAGCCTGACCACCCTCACCGGCAGTGCCTGGTCGGAGCAGGTGATGCAGACACCGGCGGTACAGTCCTCGGGCCCGTTCACCGGGACGCCCGTCGCCCGGGTGGGCCGAGCCGGTCGAAGAACACATGGACCAGCTCCCACAGCAGGTGGTAAGCGGTGACGTGGACCTCCTTGACCACGGCGGGGTCGTCGGTCGCGGCGACCAGGACATGGTCGGCCACCTCGCCTCCGTGCCCGTCCCCACGGGCTTCGCCGCAGGTCAGGGCGATGGTCAGCAGGCCCAGTTCCCCAGCGGCCCGCAGGCCTCGCGGGACGCTCACGCACCGGTCGTCACGGGAGATTCCCAGGGCCATGTCGGAGGCGTCCGCCCAGTGGCGCACCTGGTGGGCGAAGACCTCGGCGGCGTCCCCGCCGTTCGCACCGTTCCGGCCGGTCATCGCGTCGTTGCTCAGTGCCACCGCCGCGAGCGCCCTCTTGCCGATGATGACCGGGTGCATGAACTCGACCGCGACGTGTGCCGCGTCCGAGCCCGCGCCGCCGTCGCCGAAAACGATCAGCTTGCCGCCGAGATGGAACCTGGCGGCCATGGCCTGGGCGGCACGCGCGATGCGCTCCACGTCTCCCGCCAGGGCGCGCCCGGCGTGCTCCCGTCGTGCGAAGGCCGCGATGACCTCCGCCTCCGTGACCGGGGTGACGGCGGGCGATGCTTGGGTACTCGGTGTGACAGGCATGTCAACGCTCCGTATTTTTCACGGTAGTCGCTACGTTACGATTGGCCGTTTCAGGGCCGACACCCTTGGCTCGACAACCAACGGCAAAGCTCTGATCATCGACGTAACCTTCCCGTCCAGATCATGCGAGCCCCGAGGTCTTCCCGCCGGGCGCGGGAAGGATGGCGGGATGGGCACGGGGCGGGCGCGGGTCCGCGTCAGGATCAGGGTCGAGGGGATCGTGCAGGGGGTGGGCTTCCGTCCCCATGTCCACTCCCTGGCCCGGCGGCTGGAGCTGTCGGGATGGGTGGGCAACGACAGCCACGGTGTTTTCATCGAGGCCGAGGGGGTGCCCGGCGACGTCGCGCGCTTCCAGGAGGACCTGCGAGGTCAGGCCCCGCCGCTGGCGGTGATCCACCGCATGACGGCCACCGCGATACCGGTGCGCGGAGAGCGCGGATTCCGCATCGCGGCCAGCCGGGACGAAGACCAGCGGGTCACTCTTATCTCACCTGATGTCGCGACATGTGATGACTGCCTGGGCGAGCTGTTCGACCCCGCCGACCGGCGATACCGTCACCCCTTCGTCAACTGCACCAACTGCGGGCCGAGATTCACCATCATCCGGGACCTCCCCTACGACCGGCCCGCCACCACAATGGCCGGATTCGCCATGTGCGGGGAGTGCGAGGGGGAGTACCTCGACCCGTCGGACCGCAGGTTCCATGCCCAGCCGATCTGCTGCCCGGCCTGCGGCCCGGTGCTGCGCCTGCTGGACGGCGGCGCTCCGCACGGCGGCGGTGACGACCCGATCGTGGCGGCGGCGGAGGTGCTGCGGGCGGGCGGCGTGCTGGCGGTCAAGGGGCTCGGCGGGTACCACCTGGCGGTCGACGCGGCCAACGAGAAGGCCGCCAGGACCCTCCGTGCTCGCAAGCGCCGCGAGGACAGACCGTTCGCGATCATGGTTCCCGACCTGCGCGCCGCCCACGCGCTCTGCGAACTGGACGAGGAGAGCGAGCGACTGCTCATCGGCCCGCGACGCCCGATCGTGCTGCTGCCCCGCCGCTCCGGTGCCGCGCCGGCCAGAGCCGTGGCACCGGGCGACCGCACCCTCGGCCTCATGCTGCCGTACACGCCGGTCCACCACCTGCTCGCCGCCGAGTTCACCCGGCCGTACGTGCTCACCAGCGGGAACCTCTCCGATGAGCCCATCGCCCACCGCGACGACGACGCGCTCGTCAGGCTCGCCGGGATCGCGGACGCCTTCCTGACCCACGACCGGCCGATTCACATCCGCGCCGACGACTCCGTGGTCCTCGTCGCGCGAGGGCGGGCGCTACCGCTGCGCAGGTCCCGGGGATACGCCCCGGAGCCACTGCGGCTCTCACCGCCCGCCCGGCGGCCCGTGCTCGCCTGCGGCGCCGAGCTGAAGAGCACGTTCTGTCTCGCGAGGCGCGGGTACGCCTTCGTCTCCCAGCACATAGGAGACCTGGAGAACTACGAGACGCTGCGCTCCTTCACCGAGGGGATCGAACACCTCGGGCGCCTGCTCGGCATCACCCCCGGCCTCGTCGCGCACGACCTCCACCCCGAGTACCTGTCCACCAAGTACGCCCTCGATCTGGAGTCGGTGGACCTGACCGGGGTGCAGCACCACCACGCGCACATCGCCTCCTGCCTGGCCGACAACGCCGAGAGCGGCCCGGTCATCGGGGTGGCCTTCGACGGTCTCGGATACGGCACCGACGGCACGATCTGGGGTGGCGAGCTCCTGGTGGCCGACCTTGTCGGCTTCACCCGTGCCGGCCGCCTGGCGCCGGTGCCGATGCCCGGCGGTACCGCGGCCATCAGGCAGCCCTGGCGGATGGCGGCCGCCCACCTGAACGCGGCGTACGGTGCCGCGCTCCCCGAGGACCTGCGGGTCAGGGCCCGCCACGGCACACGCTGGGACGAGGTGCTCGCCGTGGCCAGAGCGGGGACGAACTCCCCGCTCACCTCCAGTGCGGGCCGCCTGTTCGACGCCGTGGCGGCGATCCTCGGGCTCCGCGACACCGCCGGATACGAGGGACAGGCCGCGATCGCCCTGGAGCAGCGGGCCGACCCCGCCGAGGGCGGCGCCTACCCGGCGCGGATCCTCGACGAGGGGTCGCTCGTGACGATCCAGGTGGCGGACCTCGTCCGTGCGGTCGCCGAGGAGACCCGCGCGGGGGTGGTCCCGGCGCTCGTCTCCACCCGCTTCCACAACGGGCTCGCCGCCGTCACCGCCGCGGCGTGCGCCAGGATCCGCGAGAGCACCGGGATCGGCACGGTCGCCCTGTCCGGCGGGGTCTTCCAGAACCGCCTGTTGCTCGACGGCCTCGCGGGCGCCCTCGGGCTCGGCGGCTTCCGGGTCCTGACCCACCGTGCCGTACCCCCCAACGACGGCGGCATCAGCTTCGGCCAGGCCGCCGTGGCGGCGGCGCGCGACGTCCTCGGCCACCCCTGCCCCGGGTCCTGACCAGGGGCGTCGCGGAGGTCAGGGCCGGTATGTCCCGAAGTACCAGAGGTTGCCCTCCGGGTCCTTGCAGGCGTAGTCGCGCGAGCCGTAGTCCTGGTCGGTCAGCTCGCTGGTGACCTCGGCTCCGGCCGCGACGGCCCTGTCGTGGTGGGCGTCGGGGTCGTCCACGGCGATGTAGATCCCCGGGCCGCCGGGCTCGCCCCTACCGGTCATGACCATCCCGGTGCCGACGATCAGTTCACCATGGCCGACGCCCCCGTCGGCTGCCGTGGTGAGCTCATGGATCTCGAATCCGAATGCCTGGACCAGCCAGTCGACGGCCTTGGCGGGGTCATGGTAACGGACCAGCGGATACACGGTTCGCATGCTTCCTCCTCCTGTTCGGTGATCACCACGATGTCACCGGCAGGAGGGGCGGGGCTTGGAAAAATCTGACCTGCTCACCCGGAGGCGCGCGGCGGCGCCGCCAGCTCGCGGGGGGTGACTCCGACCATGGCCCTGAAGTCGCGGTTCATATGGGACTGGTCGTAGTAGCCGCAGACGGCCGCGGTGTCGGCCAAGGACATGCCGGATCTCAGCCGGTCGGTGGCGTGCTCGAAGCGCAGCACCCTGGCCGCGGCCTTCGGCGCCAGCCCGACCTGGTCGTGGAAGCGGGAGACCAGATGCCGGTGGCTCCATCCCAGCTCGGCGGCTATCGAGGCCACGGACACCGCGCCACGGGCGGCGACCAGGCGGCTCCACGCCCAGCCGACGCGGCGGTCGGCGACCGGCGCCTCGTCGATCCGCTCGCTGAGCGTCTCGTCCAGCAGCGCGAGCCGGGCGGCCCGTCCGGAAGCCTGTGCCAACCGCTCGACCGTGGTCGTGGCCCACGGTCCGAGCACCTCCTCCAGCGACACCACCCGGTTGGTCAGCTCCCGCATGGGCACCCCGAGCAGCCGCCTGGCCCCGAGCGGTGTGAGGTTGACCTGCACCCCCTCGGCGGTTCCGGCCGTGGTGGTGTCGACGTAGGTGTCGTGCAGGCCGCCCGCGAACGACGCCAGCCGCCGGTCTCCCCGCGGCCCGCTCAGCGCGAGCGGCGCGCCGAAACCGAAGATCATCACGATGCCGGCGAACGGCGGCTGCCGCCGGGGCACGGGCTCGGCGTGACGCTCGGTGTAGGCCGACAGGTGCGTGACGTACGGCCGAAGGAAGGCACCGGGCTCGCCCGCGACGAAGGTCAGGCCCTCGGTCACCGCTGCGTCGTCCACTCCCCGACCATAACCGCCGCCCACGACAGTCCGGCGTCGCGGCCGTGCTGGGAGAGGGCTCCCCAGGAGGTGCCCTCTCCGCTTCTCAGGAGGTCAGTCCGGTGTGGTAGGCGAGGAAGGTCAGCTGGTCGGCGGCGAGCTCGATGGTCTTGCTCACCGAACGGGCCCCGTGGCCGGCCTCGATCTCGTTGCGGAGCAGGATCGGCCGGTCACAGGCCTGGGCGTGCTGCAGGGCCGCGCACATCTTCCAGGCGTGCAGCGGATGGACCCGGGTGTCGGACTGGAAGACCGTGAACAACGTCGCCGGGTAGCACTCCCCCTCGCGCACGTGATGGTAGGGAGAGTAGGAGTGCAGCCAGGCGAACTCGTCGGGCTTCTCGGCAGAGCCGTACTCGACGTTCCAGGTCGCGCCCAGGCCGAACAGCTCGTAGCGGATCATGTCGAGCAGCGGCGCCGAGCAGACCACCGCGGCGTACAGCTCCGGGCGCTGGGTCAGGGCCGCACCGACCAGGAGGCCGCCGTTCGAGCCGCCGGAGATGGCCAGTTGCGAGGACGTGGTCACGCCGGTGGCGATCAGGTACTCGGCCGCCGCGTGCAGGTCGTCGAAGACGTTCTGCTTGTGGGAGAGCATCCCGGCCCGGTGCCACTCCTCGCCCTGCTCGCCGCCGCCGCGCAGCTGGGCGATGGCGTACGTGCCGCCCGCCTCGACCCAGCTCAGGATGGACGCCGAGTAGCCGGGGGTCATCGAGAGCCCGAAACCGCCGTAGCCGTACAGGACCGTGGGGCGCGGGCCCTCGGCGCCGGGGCGGGAGATCACCAGCATGTGGACCTCGCTGCCGTCGGCGGAGCGGTAGGTCACCTGCTCGGTGTCGACGGCGGGCACCTCGACGGCGCCGGGGGAGGCGGCCCAGAGCGTCGTCTCGCCGGTGCGGGCGTCGTAGCGCTGGATGCTCGGCGGAGTGGTGTTGTCGGTGTAGCCGAACCACGCCTCGTGGCCGCCCTCCGGGCGCTCGCTGATGCCGCCGATGGTGCCCAGGCCCGGCGTCGGCACATCTCCGACGCGCTCGCCGGTGGCCAGGTCGTGTACCGAGATCTCGCTGATCGCGTGACGGGTCCAGCCGGCGAGCATGACCGGCCGGTCGAGGTCGTCGAGGATCGCGAAGTCCGTCAGCACGGCCTCGGGGTCCTGCGGGATGAGGTCACGCCAGCTCTCGAACCGAGGGTCGGACGGGTCGGTCACGCAGACACGGGCGCGCGGGGCGTCGCGGTCCGTGAAGACGTACAGGCGGCCGTCGCGGCCGAAGTGCAGGGCCGTCTGGGCGTCGACGTCCTGCTGGACGACGACCAGGTCCGGGGAGGAGGGAGAGGAGGCCTCCAGGTCGGCCACCCACAGGTCGTTGCGCGGCGCGGTGCCGCGGGAGGCGGAGATCTGCAGCCAGCGGCCGTCGCGGGAGACCGCCACGCCGTAGTAGTTGGTCTTCTCCAGGCCCTCACCGAAGATCAGGACATCCTCCTCGGTGGAGGTGCCGACCCTGTGCAGGTAGACCCGGCGGTGGTACTGCTCCTCCCCCTCGGGCACCTCGGTGGCGGGCAGTCTGCGCACGTAGTAGAAAGCCTCGCCGCCGGGCAGCCACGCCACGGGGGAGTAGCGGCAGCGGTCGATCGGTCCCTCGATGCGGTCGCCGAACGCGACGTCCATCAGGTAGAGGCTCGACTCCTCGTCGCCGCCCACCGAGACCTGGTAGGCGAGCAGGCGGCCCTCCTTGTCGGGCTGCCAGGAGTCGAGGGTGGTCAGCCCGGTCGGGTCGAGCGCCATCGGGTCGAGCAGTGCCCGCTCGGTGCCGCCGGGATCGACGGTGTAGAGCACGGCGTGCTCCTGCCCCGGGGTGCGCCTCATGAAGAACTGCCGCTCCCCGCGCCACGTCGGCGCGCTGACCGAACCGGACCTGAGCAACTCCGTGATCCGCGCCTTGAAACCCTCGCGTCCGGGAAGGATGTCCAGCTCGGTCTCCAGCAGCCTCTCCTGCCCCACCAGCCAGTCCTTCGTCGCCGGATCATCCGAATCCTCCAGCCAGCGGTAGGGGTCGGAAACAGGCACCCCGTGGAGCTCCTCGACGAGCTCAACACGGCTGGCTGGAGGATATGGCTGTCGCGTCATGGCAGGAACCCTACGACCTAGGCAGGGCAGAACGCGGGCATTGCGCGACGAGCGTATCTGATCTGCGGCAGGAGGAGTTAAGAACTGGTAATGCGGGCATAAAACGTATCAGGTTTCTCTCCAGTCATTTATGGGTGGCGGGAACCATGACGCAGAAGCCAAACTTGGTGAAGGACGGTGCCGTGGTGAGCATCCGCTGGGCCGTCCGGCGGAGGTCCTCGTGACGGAAGCACCCGGGCCCCAGGAGGGGCCGCCAGCCGGGGCACGCGGTGGCGTGCCCCCTCAACTGACACGTCCTGCGGCGGGAGAGGCCCGCTGATGCGCCAGGTCCTGCTCTTGAACGCCACCTACGAACCCCTGACCACCCTGTCCCTGCACCGGGCCGTTGTGCTCGTGCTCAGGGAGAAGGCGGACGTCGTGCACCGCGACGGGCGGGGCGCCGTGTTCCGCTCGGCGAGTCGCACGCTCGACGTTCCTTCGGTGATCAGGCTTCGAAGATATGTCCGGATTCCCTACCGGTCGCGGATTCCGCTGACCCGAACCGCGTTGATGCGCCGGGACGACTACCGATGCGCCTACTGCGGCCAGCGGGCCGAGACCATCGACCATGTCATCCCGCGCTCGCGAGGCGGCCCCCACACCTGGGAGAACTGCGTCGCGTCGTGCACGACGTGCAACCACCGCAAGGCCGATCGCATGCTGGAGGAACTGGGGTGGACGCTCAGCGTCGCCCCGGTGGTGCCACGCGGCGTCCACTGGCGGTTGATCGGCGCGCACATCGTCGGCGACCCCCAGTGGGCGCCCTACCTCGCGGAGAGCGCGGCCTGAGAACGGCGCCGCCATGATCGCGCCGCACGGCGCGATCATGGCGGCATGCCCGTTGGCGCCGGTGACCCCCGATAGGCACAATCATGGTCATGACATGGACCTTCACCTCTGACATCGAGGTGTACGCGGAGATGGCGGAGCCGTGGCTGCTGCGGGATCCGGTCCGCAACACCGTCCCGCTCACGGTCCTGCGCGCCGTACGGAGCGGTCTGTGGGGCGATGACGTGCTGCTGGGTAGCCTGGAGCGCGACGGCCGGATCGTGGCGACCGCGATCCAGACGCCTCCGCACGCCCTTCTACTCCCCGACATCCCCGCCGACACCGTGCTCGACCTCGCCACCGACCTGATCGAGAAGGAGAGGGCGATCCCCGGCGTGGCCGGGCCGCTCCCGCTGGCCGAGGCGTTCGCCGCCTCCTGGTGGCGGCCCGAGGCCAGGCGTCGCGCGGAACGTCTCTACCGGCTTGACGCGCTGGTCGGCCCGGCCCCCGCTCCGCAAGGGGCCTCGCGGGTGGCCGCCGCCGACGACCTCGACCTCCTGGTCCGGTGGGGCGAGGAGTTCCAGGCCGAGGCCGAGGCCGTCGGCCCCGTCGACCTGACCCCGCTGGTGGCCAGCCGGATCGCCAGGCGGGAACTGGTCGTGTGGGAGGCGGGCGGGCGGCCCGTCGCGTTCGCCGGGGCCTCCTCGCCCATCGGCGGAATGTCTCGGATCGGACCCGTCTACACGCCCGCGGAGTTTCGCCGCAAGGGCTACGGCACCGCGCTCTCGCACGCCGTGAGCGCCAAGGTGCTCACCGAGGGCGCCGAGGAGGTGCTGCTCTTCACGGACCTGTCCAATCCCACGTCCAACTCGATCTACCGGGCGATCGGCTACCGGCCGGTGGCCGACTACGCCTCCATCACCTTCGCCTGACTTTTCTCGGTGTGCGTTTCCCGCCTGCCCGGGGAGGCCTCGCGCGAGGAGACAGGACGTCGGCGGCACGGGTGTTCGGCGAGCGAGCCGGGTAACCTTGGGGTCATGCCCCGATACGACTTTCGCTGCCGCGCCTGCGGGTCCACCTTTGAGATCTCCCGTCCGATGGCACGCTCCGGTGAGCCGGCGCTCTGCCCCGACGGCCACGACGACACGGTCAAACTGCTGTCCACCGTCGCGGTGACCGGCGGCTCCGCGAGTTCTCCGGCCGCGCCCCAGCCCTCCGGCGGCGGTGGCGGGTGTTGCGGCGGTGGCTGCTGCGGCTGACCAGATCGGGAGTCCGCCATCCCGGCCCGGACCGGCCCGGGATGGCGAACTCGCGATGACCTGACCGCGACCGGCTATGCGGCGCGCTTGCCCTGGAAGGGCAGGAATCCCTCGGCGCGGTGCGGGCGGGCCGGCATGAAGGTGGGTTCGGTGGCGACGATCCGGTCGAACCGGAACGCCCGGATCCCGTGGCGCATGCGGCACATGCCGACGAGATACCAGTATTCGCGGTGGACCATGCACGTCACCGGGTCGACGTCACGGACTGTGATCCGCCCGGAGACGTCACGGTAGTGGAGGCGGATGACGAGGCCTGAGGTGATGGCGTTGGCGATCGTCCGGGCACGGTCGGCGATCGGGGCGGGCATCGGCTCGGTGAGGGTCGTCAGGGTGGTGGCGACGACGTCGTCGTCGATCTCCATCTGCTCGAACGCATGACGCAGGCCGCTGCGGGCGGCGTTGGCCTGCGGGCCCGACCCCAGATGCGCCATCGACAGGGCGAGGGCGGCGATCTCGGCGGCCGTCAGCGGGGTGGTGAGCTTCATGACGCTGGTCATACCCAAATAATACTTCCGAGCACTGACATTTTTTCGAACTTCCTATCGGGTAAGGCATCTCTGTCCGATAGGAAGCCCAGGTCAGCGTGACAGCTGTGACAGGTCGCGCGAGGCGCCGGTGGAGGCGGAGGTGGTAAGCGCGGCGTACGCCTGCAGCGCGGCGCTCACCGTGCGCTGGCGCATCCGCGGCCGGTAGCCGCCCAGGTCGGTCAGGAGCTTCTCCCGGCGGGCGGCCAGTTCCTCCTCGGAGACCTTCAGCTCGATCGAGCGGCCGGGGATGTCGATCGTGACGAGGTCGCCGTCCTCGACGAGCGCGATGGTGCCGCCCTCGGCCGCCTCGGGGGAGGCGTGACCGATGGACAGCCCGCTCGTGCCGCCGGAGAAGCGGCCGTCGGTGATCAGCGCGCAGTCCTTGCCCAGCCCCTTGCCCTTGAGGAACGAGGTGGGGTACAGCATCTCCTGCATGCCGGGCCCGCCCTTCGGCCCCTCGTAGCGGATCACCACGACGTCGCCGGCCTTGACCTTGTTGTTGAGGATGCCCTCGACCGCGTCGTCCTGCGACTCGAAGACCACCGCGGGGCCCTCGAACCTCCAGATCGACTCGTCGACCCCGGCGGTCTTGACGATGCAGCCCTCGGTGGCGATGTTGCCGTAGAGGACGGCCAGGCCGCCGTCGCGGGTGTAGGCGTGCTCGATGTCGCGCACGCAGCCCTCGGACCGGTCGAGGTCCAGTTCCTCCCAGCGGGCGCCCTGGGAGAAGGGCTTCACGGTGCGGACGTTGCCGGGGCCCGCGTGCCACAGTTCAAGGGCCTCGGGCAGCGCGCGCGGCGACTGCGGGTCCCAGGCGTCGAGGTAGTCGCCCAGAGTGCCGCCGTTGACCGTGTAGGCGTCGCGGTGGAGCAGACCGCCCCGGTCGAGCTCGCCCAGGATCGCCGGGATGCCGCCGGCGCGGTGGACGTCCTCGACGTGGTACTTCGCGGTGGCGGGGGCGACCTTGCACAGGCAGGGCACCCGCAGCGAGATCTCGTTGATCTCCTTCAGCCCGAAGTCGACCTGGGCCTCGCGGGCCGCGGCGAGGATGTGCAGGATCGTGTTGGTCGACCCGCCCATCGCCACGTCCAGTGTCATGGCGTTCTCGAACGCGTCCTTGGTCGCGATGGCGCGCGGCAGGACCGTCTCGTCGTCCTGCTCGTAGTAGCGGCGGGTGATCTCCACGAGCTGGCGTCCGGCGTCCTCGAACAGCTTCCTGCGCGCCTTGTGCGTGGCCAGGATCGTGCCGTTGCCAGGGAGCGCGAGGCCGATGGCCTCGGCGAGGCAGTTCATCGAGTTGGCGGTGAACATGCCGCTGCACGAGCCGCAGGTCGGGCAGGCGTTCTCCTCCATCTCCAGCAACTCGGCGTCGGAGACGGAGTCGTCGGCCGCGGCGATCATCGGGTCGATCAGGTCGAGCTTCCCGTTGGGGGTCTTGCCGGCCTCCATCGGACCGCCGGAGACGAAGACCGTGGGGATGTTCAGCCGGAAGGCGGCGAGCAGCATGCCCGGAGTGATCTTGTCGCAGTTGGAGATGCAGATCAGCGCGTCGGCACAGTGCGCGTTGACCATGTACTCGACCGCGTCCGCGATCAGTTCGCGGCTGGGCAGCGAGTACAGCATGCCGCCGTGACCCATCGCGATGCCGTCGTCGACCGCGATCGTGTTGAACTCGCGCGGGATCGCCCCGGCCTCGCGGATCGCACCGGCCACCACGTCGCCGACCTCGCGCAGGTGGACGTGCCCGGGGACGAACTGGGTGAAGCTGTTGGCCACGGCGATGATCGGTTTCCCGAAGTCCTCGCCGGCTACGCCCGTCGCCCGGAGGAGGGCCCGGGCCCCGGCCATGTTCCTGCCGTGAGTGACCGTACGAGACCTGAGGGCGGGCATGAGGCTTCTCCCATCATCGAAACCGTGGTCTATGAATGGTACGGCCATCGCTCAGCGAGTGAGACGACTGCCCATGCCATGAGACATCGGGTTCGTGACCACAGGTTCCGCGAAAATCGTCGCTTCGCGAACCCCGTGTGGGAGAGCCGGCGAGGACGACCGAGGTCAGTTCTCCGGGTAGCGCGCGGGCAGGACCTGCTCGGCGACCTCGTAGATCCTGTCGATCTCGGTGTCGGTGAGTGAGCGTTCCCGCTTGGTGATCCATTTACGGACACGACTGCCGTCGAATACGTCGACCTCGCGGACGTTGAGGACCTTCCAGGGGATGGCCGGGCCGTAGATCGCCAGGGACGGCACGATCGCGACCTCACGACCGAGCTCCGCACCGATCAGCTCGGCGGCCTGGGACGCCTCCCAGCGCGCCTCGTCAAGACGGGGCTTCTGGTTGAACGGGCCGTGGAACAGCTTGCGGTGCGACTGGACGCGGACGGGCAGGCGCTTGTCCCACTTCTCGGAGTCGACCGCGTAGACACCGGTGGGACCCACGACCAGGTGGTCGATCTGGGCCTCGCTGCCGGGGATCGCGCGGGCGTGCAGGGTGCGGTAGCCCCCGCGCTCCAGCCGTTTCAACTGCATCTCCGTCCGTCGTTCCGCGACAGAGGAGCGCCGCCAGGCGGGCACCGACGAGTTGGAACGGGCGTGAAGCACCGTGTCGACGATCGCGGCCACCACGGCGGCGGTGAAGCCCAGCTGCCAGCTGGCCAGCAGGACGGCTGCGAGCACGCCCACGCCGACCGCGACGAGAACGCGTCGGCGCAGGTGGCGGTACTTGGGGTGATCGAGCAGGCTGCGCAGCGCGGCGCGCTCGACGGGTGCGTACGTAGACGCTGGTGCGGCGGGTCGAGACGTCGGCCGGTCCTCGGCCTGTCGGTCACTGACCCAAATCGGTGACGTAGTGTTACCGTCTTCTGGTACCTGACCGGAATCCACGTAACTCACGGTAGCTGACATCCTCGGGGGGTGCCTAGTATTGCGTATCTCATACTTTTGTGACCGACGTCACCCGCTTGGCGCTGCTATGAACCGGGTATCTACGGGCTTCCACTCTGGATAACCGCGCGCTCTGCGCCTACTGTGCGGGGCGTGGCTCACATTCACGATCTTAACGCTCTGGAGCAGGCGGCAGCCGTGCGGCGCAGGGAGGTCTCGCCCGTCGAGATCACCGAGCACTACCTCGACCGGATCGCCCGCCTGGACCCCCAGATCGGCGCGTACGTAACCGTGACCCCCGAACTCGCCCTGGAACAGGCGCACAAGGTCGAGGCGAGGGTGCTCGCCGGAGACGACCCCTCGCCCCTGGCCGGGGTGCCGATCCCGATCAAGGACCTCAACCTCGTCAAGGGCGTGCCGATCCACTTCGGCTCGGCCACCTACGAGGACTTCGTCGCGCCGGTGGACGACAGCGTGGTCGAGCGGCTCAGGAATGCTGGGACGATCATGCTCGGCAAGACCGCGACGCCCGAGTTCGGGCTGCCCTGCTACACCGAGACCTCCCTCTCGGCGCCCAGCCGCACCCCGTGGGACCTCTCCCGGTCGGCCGGCGGGTCCAGCGGAGGTGCGGCGGCGGCGGTCGCCGCGGGCCTGGCTCCCGCCGCGCAGGGCAGCGACGGCGCCGGGTCGATCCGCATCCCCGCCTCGGTCTGCGGGCTGTTCGGTATCAAGCCCTCCCGGGGCAGGATCAGCTTCGCACCGATAGTTCCCGACCTGGCCGGCCTGTCGACCAACGGCCCGATCACCAGAACCGTCGCCGACGCCGCCGCGCTGCTCGACGTGATGGCCCACCACAACCCCGGCGATCTCTATCACGCGCCACCGCCGGAACTCGGCTCCTTCCAGGCGTACGTGGGTCGCGACCCCGGTCGCCTGCGGATCGCCCGCTACGCCGAGCCGCTGGTCCCCGGCGTCGTCGTGGACCCCGAGGTGCTCGCCGCCTACGAGCACGCCTCGGCGGAGCTGACGGCGCTCGGACACGAGGTGGTCGACATCGCCCCGCCGTTCGGGCCGGACATGGTGCCGCAGTTCGTGACGCTCTGGTACGCGTTCTCGTGCATGCACCCGGTCGATCTGACCAAGCAGGACAGGCTCCGGCCGCTGACCGCCTGGCTGCGCGAGCGCGGCTTCGCCACCCCGGCCCCCGACTTCCTGCAGGCCCAGTCGGCGCTGCAGCTCGCCACCCGGTTCGGCCTGCTGGCGACCGACCCCTACGACGCGGTGCTCACCCCGACCGTGACGCAACCGCCCAGGCCCGTGGGCTGGTTCGAGGACGTCGAGGGCCCCGAGGAGACCTTCGAGCGGATGAAGCGGTTCGCCGCCTTCCCCGCCATCTACAACGTCAGCGGCCAGCCCGCGGTCAACCTGCCGCTGCACTGGAGCGCGGACGGCCTCCCGATCGGCGTGATGCTGGCCGGCAGGTTCGGCGACGAGGGCACCCTGATCTCCGTGTCGTCGCAGATCGAGGCCGCTCGCGGGGGTTTCTGGGGTGAGCGCAGGCCAACCACCTGGTAGTCCTCGACGGGCCGCCGACCTGGAGTTACTTTTGAGACATGGACAGCGCGATCGAGGTCCTGGGCTTTCTCATCGGGGTCTCCGGTGGCCTGTTCCTGCTCATCGTCCTGCTCGTGACGATGCCCGGCAGGATGCGCGACAGGGCCGCGAGGGGCACCTCGGCGGGTGCGGTCTGGCTGGGGGGACCGTTCGGCAGCGAGCGCGGGGTCAGCGATGCCGTTCTGGTGCTGACGGAGCGGCGTCCGAGCCCGCCTCCGGCGCCTGAGGCAGACTGGGTCTCGCTCGCGGAGACCGCCGAGCCGGGCCGGCACACCGGTGGGGCGTCGGCGGCCTGGTGAGGCCCGGCGAGGGCCGACGAAGGCGAGGTACGGAGATGCTGACCCTGACCTCGACAGAGGGGGACGACGTCCGCGGGGCCCTGCGCACCGCGGAGCGGCTCACCGGGCTGCGCTTCGCCGCCTACCTCGGGCCGGCGATCGGCCCGCGCCGTCACTTCTCGGAGCGGCTGCACGCCGCGCTGGGGGAGGAGGCCGACAGGGCGGTGCTCGTCTTCGTGGACCATCGCGGGAGGGCACTGGAGATCGTCACGGGTCCGCGGGCCAGGGTGTGGCTGCCCGACGCCGAATGCCGCGCGGCCGCGATGTCGATGGCCGCGATCCTTGGCCTGGGCGACCTGGTGGGCGGGGTGGTCACCGGAGTCCTGCTGCTGGCGGACCGGGCGTCGCGGCGCGGATGATCCGTTCGCGCTGAGCGAAGATGATTTTCCCGGATAATCGGCTTGTGCTGAGGATCAGGTGGGACGCGCTGCTGGGTCGCTCCAGGGGGTCCACGGCGGCGCGGGAGCCCGACATGATCATCGGCTACGTGCAGGAGGCATTCGCCGACGCCCGGGCGAGGGTCCGCAGGGAGGATGAGACGGCGGTCATCCTGCTGGTCGCGACGGGCGCGGCAGCCGGTGCCGTCGTCGTCGGGCTGCTGAACGGGTACTGGAGGCCCGGCGAGCTGTCCAGCAAGATCGAATGGCTCTGGTGGGCCGGCATGTTCTTCTGGCTGATGGGGATCCTCATGCTCGCCGGAGCCCTCTACCGCCGTACCGCGGGGCTGGCGGGCAGGACGCTGGAGAGACGCCGGTTCTATCCCGGAGGGTTCGGCGGCGAGGCACGGCCTGGAGCGAGGCCCGGCGACAGGGTCGACCTGCTCGTTCTGGAGATCAGAAGGCTCGGTGCCGTCGGAGACGCCAAGCAGCGCTACATCCGCCGGGGCGTCTGGCTGATGCTGCTCTCCATCACCTGCTGCGCGCTGTCGGCGTTCGTCAGCCGGTTGCTCTGATCCGCCCCACCGGCAGCGCCGGTTCGGGGCCGGTTCGGGGCCGGTTCAGGACTGGAGAAGCCGCACCAGATGGCTGCTGATGTCCGTCAGCAGCGTCGAGGGCGTCACCGGGGCGCCCGCGACGGCGGAGAACAGGGCCGGCAGCCCCGGCAGGGGGAAGCCGTCGTCACCGGACGCCTCGGCGCCTACCTCGTTCTTGGCCAGGATGGTCCGGCTGCGCTCCCAGGCCTCGATGACCTCCTCGGGAGAGGGCACGCCGAACCCGTGGCCCACCGGAGCGGCGTGCCGCAGCCGCACCAGTGGGGTCTCGGCGAAGGCCAGCGCCACACCGGCACGCAGGGCGAGGTCGTCGCGGCGGTCCGCCCGTACCCAGTCCATCGCGGTGCAGGGGCTGCGGCAGTCGGCCACGCAGGTGGCCAGCGCCCCGGCGACCTGGCTGTGCTGGCGGTCGAAGTAGGCACGCCATCCCTCGGCGGGCTCTCCCGCCACACGCAGTGTCCGGTTGACCGCCGACTGCTCGGCCTTCGTGTGATCGCACTCGCGGTCGCCGATCACCCCGAACCTGCTGTCCGGCGCGGTCAGGCCCTCCGGCCAGCGCGCGGGATCACCGGCGTTGCCGAGTACCGGCTCGAATGCGAGCAGTGGGAGATACTCGCTGGCGATGTGGATGGCGGCGACCATGGGGCTCAGTTCGCGACGGTGCCACCTGACCGCGATGACCTCCAGCAGCAGCCCGTACGCGGGCCGCAGCGACTCCAACGCGCCGCGTGGCTGCTCGCGGGGTGTCTGCGGCATCGTGCAGGCCCGAGCCCGCCGCCGCAGGTCACTCGGTACGGCCCGCGCCTCGGCGGCGAAGTCCTCCGCGTCGAGCGAGAGCAGTCGCTGGCCGAACTCGCACGCGGCCTCGATGTCGCCTGCTTTCTCCACGACACCGGAGGCGAGGGCTCCGACATCACCAAAGGCGTACCTCCTGGCCAGGGAGATGAGCAGATCACGTGCCGATTCCACGGGGTTGCCCTCTCTTGACTTCGCTTTCCGGGGTCTTCACCCCCCGGCGAGATCTCGGTGACCGGGCGGAGCCGGACGTGGGGGTTTCTTGCGGTTGACACCTATCTCTACCAGTGTTCATCCCGAGGTGCTCAGGGCCGCTTGGCCTCAGCGGCCGGTGACGACGCGCCGAACGGACACCCCTCGCCCGTCCTGGCGAGGGGTGTCCGTTCGGTCTCCGCGGCGAGGTCAGCCCGTGGAGGCGTCCTTGGCCTGGGCGCGCAGGGCGCGGCCGATACTGTCGGCGCCCTCGAGCAGCAGGCGTCGCAGGGCGTGCGGCGGCTGGTTGGCCGAGATGAAGTCCTGGGTCTTGGCGACCGTCTCGGGGGAGATGACCAGAGCCGGGTAGCAGCCGTTGGCGAAGTTCTGAGCGCTGTCGGAGGTCCAGGACTTCCAGATCCTGCCGATCTCCTCGAAGTACTTCGCCGCGTACGGCTCCAGCAGCTCCGGGTGGTGCGCGTCCATGAAGCCGAGGATCGTCGAACGGAGAAGCGCGCCGCTCAGCTTGCCCTCGATGATCGCGGCCCAGGCGTTCGCCTTGCCCTGGTCCGTCGGGATCGAGGCACGGGAGAGCGCGGCGGAACGCTCGCCCGTCGCGGTGGCGTCGCGCAGCAGTTCCTGAGCGATGTCCTCCTCACCGAGCAGGCCGCCGGAGACCAGGGCGCTGGTCAGCGTCCAGCGCAGGTCGGTGTCCACGGTGAGGCCGTCGAGCACGGTCTCACCGTCCAGCAGCCCCTTCAGGAACCCCAGGTCCTCGGTCGAGGTGGCGGTGGCCGCCAGCGCGTTCAGATAGGCGAGCTGGTAGTCGGAGCCGGGCGCGGCACCGGTGACCAGGTCACGCAGCGCGGAGGCCAGCCGGGCCATGCCCTGGGCGCGCCAGGCGGGGTCCGCGTACTGCTGGAGGGCCATGCGGGTCTGGCGGAGCACGGTCTGGGCGACCGTGATGTCGGTGATCGACTTGATCCCGGAGACGGCCAGGTCGAGGTAGTCGCGGGCGGACATCTCAGCGTCCCGGGTCATGTCCCAGGCGGCCGACCAGCACAGTGCACGGGGCAGGGACTCGGTGAACTTGCCGATGCCGCCGTTCACCACGGTCCGCAGCGACCGCTCGTCGAGCCTGACCTTGGCGTAGGTCAGGTCGTCGTCGTTGATCAGAATCAGGTCCGGCTGTACCTCGCCGACCAGTTCGGCCACCGCGGTGCGCGCGCCGACCACGTCCAGCTCGACCCGCCGCACCCGGACCAGCCTGTCGTCCCGCAGGGAGTACAGGCCGATGGCCACGCGGTGCGAGCGCAGCGTCGGGTAGTCGGCGGGGGCCTCCTGGAGCACGTCGAACTCGATGAACCGGCCCTCGGGGTCGGTGGTGAACGACGGGCGCAGCGTGTTGACCCAGGAGGTCTCCAGCCACTCCTTCGACCAGGAGGACAGGTCGCGTCCCGAGGTGCGCTCCAGCGCGCCGAGCAGGTCCGCGAGCGTGGTGTTGCCCCAGGCGTGCTCGCGGAAGTAGTCGCGTACCCCGGCCAGGAAGTTGTCCAGCCCCACGTAGGCGACGAGCTGCTTGAGGACCGAGGCGCCCTTGGCGTACGTGATCCCGTCGAAGTTGACCTCGACCGCGTGCATGTCGACGATGTCGGCGGCGATCGGGTGGGTCGAGGGCAGCTGGTCCTGGCGGTAGGCCCAGGACTTCTCGACGTTGGCGAAGGTGGTCCAGGCGCCCTGGCCCCAGCGGGTGGCCTCGGCCTGGCAGAGCACCGAGGCGTAGGTGGCGAACGACTCGTTCAGCCACAGGTCGTCCCACCAGCGCATGGTGACCAGGTCACCGAACCACATGTGCGCCATCTCGTGCAGGATCGTCTCGGCGCGGCGCTCGATCATCGCGTCGGTGACGCGCGAACGGAAGACGTAGTCCTCCAGGAAGGTCACGCAGCCCGCGTTCTCCATCGCCCCGGCGTTGAACTCGGGGACGAAGAGCTGGTCGTACTTCCCGAACGGGTAGCGGATGCCGAAGATCTCGTGGAAGAAGTCGAAGCCCTGCCTGGTCACCTCGAAGAGGTTCTCCGCATCGAGGTGCTCGGCGAGCGAGGCCCGGCAGTACAGGCCCAGCGGGATGCCGTCGTGCTCGGAGGTCACCTTGTGGTAGGGCCCGGCGCACAGCGCGGTGATGTAGGTCGACATCACCGGGGTGGGCGGGAAGTGCCAGCGCTTGGCCGCCTGGAGCGCGCCGTGCCTGCCATGGTGCTCCACCAGGTCCTCGGCCGAGTCGGGCGCCGCGTTGGAGATGATCTCCCAGTGGGACGGCGCGAGCACGGTCAGCTCGAAGGTGGCCTTCAGGTCGGGCTGGTCGAAGCACGCGTACATCCGGTGCGCGTCGGCCGTCTCGAACTGGCTGTACAGATAGACGCTCTTGTCGACCGGGTCGACGAAGCGGTGCAGGCCCTCGCCGGTGCGGGTGTAGGAACAGTCGGCGTCCACGCGCAGCTCGTTGGTCCCGGCCAGACCCGGCAGCGGCAGCCGCCCGGTCTCCAGGTCATAGCCGCTCACGTCCAACTCGACGCCGTTCAGGACCGCCTTGCGCACCTTCGCGCCGGCCAGGTCGACGAATGTCTCGGCACCCGGACGGGTGCTGGTGAAGCGGACCGTGGTGACGCTCTCGAAGCGCTCCTCACCCTCGGTCAGGTCGAGCTCCACCGCATAGGACTGCACACTGAGCAGCCGTGCGCGCTCGCGCGCCTCATCACGGGTCAGATTGCCTGCCACTACCGCTCCCTCTTAACAACTTCCCCCGCTCCGTTGCTAGGGGGTGACTGAATCCTGCCACGTAAGACCGCGACGCGCGGCGTTGGCACAACCTACGAGCTGATCATTAAATTTGAGAATAAAGTCACATCTAAAGGTATTAATCCACCCATGGAATAGGGAACTCGGCCGTCCGGGTTGTCGCTGTCGACGAAGTCTTACGACCAGGAAGCCGAGAAGATGACTGAGCGAACCCCCGTTGACCTCTGGTTCGACCCCTTCTGCCCGTTCGCGTGGATGACCTCTCGCTGGCTGCTGGAAGTGGAGAAGGTGCGGCTGATCGAGCCGCGCTGGCACATCATGAGCCTCAACGTGCTGAACGAGGACAAGGAGATCCCCGACAGCTACCGCGAGATGATCGCCAAGGCCATCGGCCCGGTCCGAGTGGTCACCGCCGTGCAGGAGAAGTACGACTCCGAGACGGTGGGCCGTCTCTACACCGAGCTTGGCACCCGCTTTCACAACCAGGGCAGGGTCAAGGAGCTCGACACGCTCCGTGAGACCGTCGAGGAGGCGCTGGAGGCCGCCGGGCTCGACCGCGCGTTCGCCGACGCGATGGACTCGACGGAGTTCGACGAGGCACTCCGCGCCTCGCACAACGACGGCATCGATCGGGTCGGCCAGGAGGTCGGCACCCCGGTGATCTCGGTTGAGGGTGTCGCCTTCTTCGGCCCGGTCATCTCGCCCGCGCCCAAGGGCGAGGACGCGGGCAAGCTCTGGGACGGGGTACGGCTGGTCGCGGCCACCGACGGCTTCTTCGAGCTCAAGCGCTCCAGGGACCGGCGTCCGATCTTCGACTGATCCGCCGTCCGGTCCTTTCCCCCCGGCCCGCCGCTCATGACCGGGCGGGTGGGGAAGGCCGGGCGCGGAACCGCGACTGTGCCCCCGTACAACGATGATCTCTGCGTGATCGCCGGGCCCTCGCGAAACAAGGGCGCGCGCGCGAAGATGAGGGGCATGCGTCACCTTTATCTGAACGGAGCCTGGCAGCCCTCCACGTCGGGCGAGAGCATCGACGTGATCAACCCGGCGACCGAGGAGCTGATCGACAGGGTGCCCGCCGGGACGCCCGCCGACGTCGAGGTCGCCGTGGCCGCCGCCCGCGAGGCCTTCCCCTCCTGGTCGGCGACGGCTCCCGCCGAGCGAGGCCGGATCCTCGCCGCCGCCGCCGGGCTGATCCGAGAACGCTCCGACCAGATGGCCAGGATCATCGCCACGGACATGGGCGCGCCGTACGGCGTGGCGATGAGGGTGCAGACGCTGATGCCGGCCGGGGTGCTGGCCTCCTACGCCCAGCTGGCCGAGACCTACGACTTCGAGGGCGGGCGGGTCGGCAACTCCCGCGTCTTCAGGGAGCCGGTCGGGGTGGTCGCCGCCATCACCCCCTGGAACTACCCCCTCCACCAGGTCGTCTGCAAGGTGGGCGCCGCGCTCGCCGCGGGCTGCACCGTCGTGCTGAAGCCCAGCGAGGTGGCTCCGCTGGCGGCCTTCGCGCTCGCCGGGATCTTCGACGAGGTCGGGTTGCCCGCCGGGGTCTTCAACATGCTCAGCGGTTACGGCCCGGTGGTGGGCGAGGCCCTGGTCACCCACCCGGAGGTGGACATGGTGTCGTTCACCGGTTCCACCGGGGCCGGGCGCCGGGTCGCCTCGCTCGCGGCCGAGACGGTCAAGCGGGTGGCCCTGGAGCTCGGTGGCAAGTCCGCCAGCCTGGTCCTGCCGGACGCGGATCTTCCAGCGGCGGCCAAGGCGACGGTGGCCAACGCCTTCCTCAACTCCGGCCAGACCTGCTCCGCCTGGACCCGCATGATCGTCCACCGGGACCAGTACGACGAAGTGGTCCGTCTCGTCGTCGACGCCGCCCGGAAGTACACGGTCGGCGATCCCTTCGACGAGGCGACCTGGCTCGGCCCGCTCGTGTCGGCGGCCCAGCGTGACCGGGTGATCCGCTACATCAACCGAGGCCAGGAGGAGGGCGCCAGGCTGGTCACCGGAGGCACCGACCGGCCGTTGGAGCGCGGTTTCTACGTGGAGCCCACGGTGTTCGCCGGGGTGGAGCCGGGGATGGTGATCGAGCAGGAGGAGATCTTCGGCCCGGTCCTCGCGATCATCCCCTACACCCGGGGTGAGGACGAGGCCGTCGCCATCGCCAACGGCACCCCGTACGGCCTGGCAGGCGCGGTGTGGGCGGGGGGCGAGCAGCGGGCGGTCGAGGTCGCACGACGGCTGCGCACCGGCCAGGTGGCGATCAACGGCGGTCAGTTCAATCCGCGAGCCCCCTTCGGCGGCTACAAGCAGTCGGGCCTTGGCCGCGAGCTGGGCGAGTTCGGCCTTGAGGAGTACCTGGAGATCAAGGCGATCCAGCTCTGAGGGCGCCGGGCGCGGTTGTCCGCGCCCGGCCGGTCCCGCCGGATCAGGGCGCCTGGAGCAGGACCCTCCTGGCGGCGTCCTTGGCCAGCCGGTCCACGTAGAGCATGCCGTCGAGGTGGTCGGTCTCGTGCTGGAAGCAGCGTGCCAGCAGGCCGCGGGCCCTGAGCCGGATCGGCCGCCCCAGCCGGTCCAGGCCGCTTACCGTCACGCCGGCGGCCCGGGGCGTTCTGGCGTAGAGCGGGGTGCCGGTCTCGCGGCTGGGAACGGACAGGCAGCCCTCCTCGTCGAGGACCTCGGAGTCGTCGTCCACGGTCAGCTCAGGGTTGATCACGTGCCCCTTGCGGTTGCTGCAGTCGTAGACGAAGATCCTTTTCGACACGCCGATCTGCGGGCCCGCCAGACCGACGCCCTGCGCGGCGTACATCACGTCGAACATCTCGTCGATCATGCGCCGCAGGTCACGGTCGAACTCGGTGATCGGCTCGGCGGGCGTGCGCAGTACGGGGTCACCGACCACTCGGATGTCACGCATGTGGAGTTCTCTCTTGTAAGGGTTAGGTGAGTATAGGGACTATTACTCTAGCCGGGGCCGGGTGAAGCCGCCCGCGTACACCTGCGAAACTGGGTGGGTGCGCGTCTACATCGGTGCCGACCATGCCGGCTATCAGTTCAAAAACCACATCGTCTCCTGGCTGAAGGAGCACGGCCACGATGTCGTGGACTGCGGTCCCTTCGTCTACGACGCGGAGGACGACTACCCGCCGTTCGTGCTGCGCGCGGCCCAGGGCGTCGTGGATGACCCGGGCAGCCTGGGCGTCGTCATCGGCGGTTCGGGCAACGGCGAGCAGATCGCGGCCAACAAGGTGCGCGGCATCCGTGCCGCGCTGGCCTGGAGCGAGGAGACCGCCAGGCTCGCCCGCGAGCACAACAACGCCAACGTCGTCAGCATCGGCGCGCGGATGCACCCGGAGGAGGATGCGACCCGGTTCGTCGAGGTCTTCCTCAACACCTCGTACTCCGGGGCCGAGCGCCACAACCGCCGGATCGCGCAGCTCACCTCGTACGAGACCATCGGTCAGCTCCCGCCGCTGCCGTAGTCCTCACCGCCCGCGGGTGGGCTCCTTGCGGGGCGTCTCGTCGCGCAGCGGGCGGCGATCCGCGCTCTCCTGCTGCTCCTGTGTCGGGCGCGAGACGTCTCGCGCCCGCATCGCGGTGATCGCGTTGATCTGCAAGCTCTGCAGTGCCATGCCGCAACCATAACCCGCCCGGCCTGATCAGGCCGGGCGGGTTATGGTCCCGGTCAGAAGATCATCCCGCCCCAGGGGGCGGGATCCCACGACATCGCGGTGGACAGCTCCCGCAGGGCCCCCGCGCGCGACTCGCGTACCACCCCCGCCGCCAGCAGGGCCGCCAGCGGACGCCCGCCCAGGTAGGCCGCGCCCAGCACGGAGACCGGCAGTGCCAGGTCGGCCGGATCGTCGCAGGGGACGCAGCGGGCGGCGGAGGTGTCGGCGGTCAGCCGCCAGCGGCGCGCGTTCCATGGGCAGACGTCGTCCTCGACGTCGATCACCACGTCCACGGGCGCGGAGTAGCGGCGGGCCGGAAGGGCCCGCTCGACGTCCACGACGCGGATCCACAGCTCGTCCAGCCAGCGCGCGTGGAGCATGCGGGGTTCGGCCAGCAGATGGATCAGCGGGTCGTCCGAGGGACGGTTCCTGGCGGTGACGTGCGAGACCAGGTCGCGGTCCAGCAGGTGCCGCCAGAGCAGCGCGTAGGCGGCGGGATCGAGACCGAACAGCTCCTTGAGCCGCAGCTCACCGTCGAAGACGTCGTCCTCGGTCCAGTTCGGCCTGATCCTGAAGAGCGCGTAGCCCCGTACGCCGTGATCGTCCTCGACGACCACGGCGCGCAGCGGTCCGGCGTCGCCCTGGTCGGCCTCGTGATCGCTCAGCGCCGAGTCCCAGCGCGCGGGCGTGCGGGCGTACAGTCCCGGACGCTCGTCGAGCGCCGACTCGTAGACCTTCTCGAAGACGGTCCTGGCCTCCGCGGGCCTGACGATGCGCAACCGCAGGCCAGGATCGAGGGGGGCGTGCCGGGTGAAGGCCGCCTTCGCCGTGGGGATCCGGAAGACCAGGCTGTCCGCGGCCCTGCCGTAGCCGTAACGTCCGTAGATCGCGGCCTCGGAGGCGTAGAGCGCGGCGACCGCCTCACCCCGCTCGTGCAGATCGGACAGCTGGCGGGTCATCAGCGAGGAGAGAACTCCCCGGCGGCGATGCGAGGGCAGTACACCGACCGCGGTGATGCCGCCGACCGGGATCGGGCCGCCGGGCACGGTCATGGTGAAACTGCACACCGCCGTGGTGCCCACGAGCAGATCGCCGTCGAACACGCCGAGCGAGCGGTCGAACTCGGTGACACCCCTGTACAGCTCCACCCGGTGCGGGGGGATGGAAGCACCGAACGCCTCCTCGGCGACGGTCGTCCAACCCGACCACTCGGCTTCGGTGATCGGACGCAGGCTAAGAGTCATTTTTCACACGGTAGATGGGACAAACAGTTCTGGCCAGCTAATATCCACGCTTAGTGATCAAGGCATTGGTCAAGTCGGCTGCCCAAATGGGGGATAGCCAGATACAGTCAGGCGCATCATGAGTTCCCGTCCGGTGCCGCTGCTTCCCCCGGCGCTCCGCGCGTTCCTGGTCCGCATCCCGCTTCTCGTCCCCATCGTGCGTCTGCTGCGCCGGGGCCCTCTGGCGCGCGACCGGAACCTGCTCATCACGCTGATCCTGCTGACCCTGTTGATCGGCGTGCTGGCCGCGAGGGTCTCCATGGAGTGGTTCTCCCCGGCGCTCATGATCCCGATCACCCTGGTGGCCGGGCTTCAGCTCCGGCTGAACAGCCTCGTCAAGCTGCTGTGCGCGGTCATGGCCTCGCTGATCTACGTGGCCGCGGTGCGCGGGGTGGACTACATCGGCCCCGGCCTGCTGGTCACCTTCGGTTTCACCGCCGTGCTGGCCGCGCTGATGGCCCGTACCCGGGGCAAGCTCGGCGTGCAGGGCCTGCGCGGCGACGCGATGCTGCTGGAGCTGCGCGACCGTCTCAGGAGCCAGAGCGACCTGCCCCCGCTGCCCAAGGAGTGGGGCTCCAAGGTGGTGCTCAAGCAGGCCGGAGGATCCTCCTTCGGCGGTGACTTCCTGGTCTCCATCCGCGAGGGCGACACGATGGAGCTCGCTCTGGTCGACGTGTCCGGCAAGGGCGTCGACGCGGGCACCCGGGCACTGCTGCTGTCGGGCACCTTCGGGGGGCTGCTCGGCTCGGTCGACGACTTCCTGCCCGCCTGCAACACCTACCTGCACCGCCAGCGTGAGGCCGAGGGTTTCGTCACCGCGGTCCACCTACGGCTCAACCTCGTGACGGGCGAGTACGTGATCACCTCGGCCGGCCACCCGCCAGTGGTCAAGTACGAATCGGGCGCGGGAACGTGGCGGGTCTCCACGGCCAAGGGCGTCGTCCTCGGCGTCGTGCCCGACCTGCACTGCGAGGCGGACCAGGGGATGCTCCGCAAGGGCGACGCGCTCATGCTCTACACCGACGGCCTGATCGAGCAGCCGGGGCGCGACATCGACGCGGGCCTCGACCGCCTGCTGGGAGAGGCCGAGCGCCTGGTGCCCTCCGGGTTCCGTGACGGTGCCCGCAACCTGGTCGCCTCCATGTCGGCGGGACACAACGACGACTGCGCCCTCATTCTCATCTGGCGCCCCTGAGGCGTGAAGGCGTCAGAGCCACCCGGAGTCGTCGGCGATACGCACGGCGTCGAGACGGTTGCGGGCCTGGGTCTTGCACATGATCCGTGACAGATGGTTGCGGACCGTTCCCACGGAGAGGAACAGCTGGTCGGCGATCTCGCCGGACCTGGCTCCCCGCGCGACCAGCCGGAGCACGTCGAGCTCCCGGCGGGTCAGGGGGTTGTCCGCCGACCTCAGGGCCGCCACCGCGAGTTCGGAGTCGATCGCGCGGCGGCCGGCCGCGACCTGGCGGACGCCGTCGGCCAGTTGCCCGGGGTCGACCTCCAGGCTCATGAAACCGAGCGCGTGGACGGCGAAGGCACGGCGGACCTGGCCCGGGTTCGGGGCACGGGAGAGCAGCAGGACACTGCAGCGGGGAGCCTCCTCGTGCAGCCGGAGGGCGGTGGTGAAACCGTCGGCCCCCGGCAGGTCGAGGTCGATGACCGCGGTCTCGGGCGCGTGCCGTAGAACGGCGGGCACGACGTCCTCGCCGTCGGCCACGTCGGCCACCACCCGCATGTCGCTCTCGCCGTCCAGTGACGCCACCAGCCCGCGCCGTATCAGGGGTAGGTGTTCGGCAACCAAAATTCCGATCAAAACGCTCCGATCTCTCACCCTCGCCCTCATCAAAGAGTGATCGTATGATCGCTGAATGTCAACAAAATGTGGCCGATCGGCAAAGTGCCAGCAGATGAGTCGACGAGGAACGGGGCCATGAGGGCCGGATACTTCGGCTAATCTCTTATGGGGCATTGTCGGTGAAACCGCGATGGGAGTATGAACCTGTGAGCTGGCTCTCCGTGGTCGGAGTCGTTGTGTTCCTCGTGGGACTGATGGTGTCGATCGGGCTGCACGAGATCGGCCACCTGGTGCCGGCCAAGCTGTTCGGCGTCAAGGTCACCCAGTACATGGTCGGTTTCGGCCCGACGATGTGGTCGCGCCGCAAGGGCGAAACCGAGTACGGGATCAAGTGGCTCCCGCTCGGCGGCTACATCCGGATGATCGGCATGCTGCCGCCCCGGCCCACCGACGCCCCGGGCAAGGTGCGCTCGGTCTCCACCGGGCCGTGGCAGGGCCTGATCGAGAACGCGCGTGACGTGGCCCTGGAGGACGTGCAGCCGGGCGACGAGAACCGGGTGTTCTACCGCAAGCCCTGGTGGCAGAAGGTCATCATCATGTCCGGCGGTCCGGCGATGAACTTCGTGCTGGCGTTCATCCTGTTCGGCGTCGTGCTCATGGGGTTCGGCATCCCCGTGCAGAAGACCGAGATCGCCTCGATCCCGCAGTGCGTGAAGACCGCGGCCGACTACACCAAGAACCAGGAGTGCACCGCGGCCGACAAGCCCAGCCCGGCCAGCGTGGCGGGGCTGAGGCCGGGGGACGTCATCGTGGCCGTGGCGGGCAGGCCCGCCGCGAGCTGGGACGCCGCGACGCGGGCCATCCGCGACCACGGCGCGGGGCCGATCGCGATCGGTATCAGGCGCGGGGGGCAGGAGCTGACCGTCAACGCCACCCTCATCGCCCAGGACCGCGAGTCGCTCGACGAGCCCGGCAAGATCGAAAAGGGTGTCGGATACCTCGGGGTCAGTCCGAAGATCGCCATAGAGCAGCAGGGCTTCGGCGCCGTGACCGAGCACATGTGGGACCTCACCTCGGCCACCGCCTCCGCGCTGCTCAGGTTCCCCGAGAAGATGGTGGGCGTCTGGAACGCCGCCTTCTCCGGTGACGAGCGTGACAAGAACGGCCCGATCGGCGTCATCGGCGTCAGCCGCATCGGCGGTGAGATCGCCGCCTCCGCGATCCCGCTGGAGAACAAGATCGTCGTCTTCATCAACCTGCTGGCGGGCTTCAACCTGGCGATCGGCCTGTTCAACCTGATCCCGCTGCTCCCGCTGGACGGCGGCCACATCGCCGGTGGCCTCTGGGAGGGCCTCAAGCGCGGTTTCGCGCGCGTCGCCCGCCGTCCCGCCCCCGGCCACGTCGACATCGCCAAGGCGCTTCCGCTCACGTACGCGATCGCCTTCCTGATGGTCATCATGGCGGGCCTGCTGATGTACGCCGATCTTGTCAACCCGGTCCGTCTGGCCGGCTGATCGTCTTCTGGCGGCCCCCCGCAGGCGTTAGGGTGGCGCCGTGAACGAGGGGACGCCCGGAGCGATGATCGATGTGGCCCTGTTCCGGCTACGCCGGATCTGGTCGAGGCCACTGCGAGCGCGCAGGGCCGAAGAGCCGCAGCGGCCGGTGCACATGTCGAACGTCATGGTCGTGCACGCCGTGCACAAGCTGAGCCTGGACGTGCCCGAGGTGACCGTGGGCGCCGTGGCCGAGCAGTTGGACGTCGATCCCTCCACCGCCAGCAGGCTGGTCAACGACGCGATCGGCGCGGGGCTCGTGGAGCGCGAGGAATCGGCCGTGGACGCCCGGCGGGCCAGGCTCGTGCTGAGCGAGCTGGGCCGTCGCGTGCTGGAGGTGGTGGTCCGCCACCGGCGCACCTACCTGGACGGCCTGATGGCCGACTGGGACGAGCAGGACCGCGAGGTCTTCGCCCGGCTCCTGGCCCGGTTCGCCGATGCCGCCATCGCCCGTCCGGCGAGCCCGGCCAACCTCGACCGGCTGATCACCGAGACGCTGGCGGAGACCCCCGCCCCCAGCTGAGCCGTCGGCCCGCCTGGTCTCCAGCGGGCCCTGCCTACTCCCCGGCGACCCCGTCGATCCGCTCGCGGACGATGTCGGCGTGGCCGTTGTGCCGGGCGTACTCCTCGATCATGTGGACGAGGATCCAGCGCAGTGATACGTCATGGCCGTGACGTTGCTCCTTGCCCACGGTGTCGATGGGGAGCCCGGCGGACACCTCGCGAGAGTGGGCGATCTCCTCCCGCCAGCGGGCGAAGGCCTGCTCCGCCGTGGTCGTCTCCAGGGCGTCGAAATCGCCGTCGGGATCGTCGTCGGAATAGTAGAACGGGCCGACGTCCTCACCATTGAGGACGTTGCGGAACCAGCTGCGCTCGACCTCGGTCATGTGGCGGACCAGACCCAGCAGCGAGAGTGTGGACGGCTCGGCGGAGCGCAGGCGAAGCTGCGCGTCCGACAGCCCGGCGCATTTCACGGCCAGGGTCTCCCGGTGCCAGTCCAGCCAGGAGTGCAGCATGGTGTTCTCGTCGGCGATGAAGGGGACGTCAATGCGTGCGTCGGTCATGGTGCCCAATCCTTTCGCCGCCGGTGGCCGTTGTCATGCTTTCGCAGCCCGGCGGGCGCGCCGGGGCCGCGGAGGTGCCGGTGATGAGTCGTGACGAGGGGGAGGGCTTGTCCCGGATGTAATCGTTTGATCGTAAGGTGACTCCGGTGAAGGCGATCGGGGGATACGAGCTCAGGCGTGAGCTGGGCCGGGGCGGTATGGGTGTGGTGCATCTCGCCACCACCCCGGCCGGTGGCCTGGCCGCGGTGAAGGTGATCCACCCGGAGCTGGCCGGCGACCCGGCCTTTCGGCGGCGCTTCGAGCGCGAGGTCACGGCGGCGCGCAGTGTGGCCAGGTTCTGCACCGCTCCCGTGCTCGACGCCGGGATCGAGGAAGGTGCCGCCTATCTCGTCACGGAGTACGTGAGGGGACCCGATCTGGCGCAGGCCGTACGCGAGCAGGGGCCGCTGACCGGCGCCAACCTGGAGGCGCTCGCGGTCGGGATCGCCACGGCGCTGCACGCCATCCACGGGGCGGGGGTGATCCATCGCGACCTCAAGCCGTCGAACGTGCTGCTGTCGCCGCTCGGCCCGCGCGTGATCGACTTCGGTATCGCCCAGCTCGTCGACCACCAGAGCCTGACCAGCCAGACGGTCATGGGTACGCCCGCTTTCATGGCTCCCGAGCAGGTACGCGGTGAGCCGCTGATGCCCGCGATCGACGTCTACGCGTGGGGCGGGATGATCGCGTTCGCCGGTACGGGACGGTTGCCGTTCGGTGGCGGTCCGCCGCCGGAGGTGCTCTACCGGATCCTCAACGAGGGGCCGAATCTCGACGGCCTCGACGAACGCATGCGCGCCGTCGTCGAGCGGGCCATGGCCAGGGATCCCGCGCGGCGGCCGAGCGCCCAGCAGTTGCTGGGCGAGCTGATCGGCGGCCGGCCGACCCCGGCGACGGCAAGCCAGGTGGTCGAGAGTACCTGGGGCGTCACCGGCGCGCCGGGCGCACCCGAGAGACCGGTCGCAGCAGAGACACGGCCCGGAAGGGGCACGCGGCGGTGGCCGTGGATCGCGGGCGCCGCCGCGCTGGTGGCGCTCGCGGCAGGCGGATGGACCGCCTACGCCGGTCTTGGCACACCGGCGCTGCCCTACCACGCGGACTTCGCCGAATCCTGGGCCGTCGGCTTGTCCGACGGCGGCAGGGCCGAGCAGGACGGCGAGTCCTACCTGCTGACCGCGAACCCCGGCTGGCGGCTGTGGAAGTCGGCGCCCTTCTCCGGCGAGCCCGCCGAGGGCATCGTGGTCAGCTCCCGGGTCCGGCTGGAGCGGGGCTCGGGGGAGTTCGGCGTCTGGTGCCGCGGCGACGCGAGTACCGGTGACCGCTACGACTTCGCGGTCACCGGTTCGGGCAGCGCCTCGATCACCAAACGGCACGGCGGGCAGAGCATGGTCCTGCACGGGCCCGTACGGGTGAAAAAGGCAGCCGACAACCGGATCGTCGCCCAGTGCGAGCAGCGGGGGGACCGGGTCGCCCTGAGCATGTGGCTCAACGACGAACTGGTGAGCGAGGCAGCCGACACGCGGGGCACCTATGGCCCGGGAGACACCGGCGTCTACGCGGCGCCGGACACGGCCGAGCCCGTCCAGGTCAGGTTCCGCTCGTTCGAGCTTCGCCCGGCGAAGGGCTGAGCGATGCGGTTCGGCGTGCTGGGACCGTTGCGGGTCCTTGACGGCGAACGCGATCTCACGCCCGGCCCCGCCAAGCACCGCGCGCTGCTGGCCGCGCTGCTGCTGCGGCGAGGAGGGGTGCTGACCGTCGACCGGTTGATCGCCGAGGTGTGGGGCGAGGAGCCGCCCGCGTCGGCCGAGCCGGTGCTGCGGGTGTATGTGAGCGCGCTGCGCAAGGTGGTGGACGGGATCCGGACCGTGCCCGGAGGCTACCTCCTCGACGTCGACCCCGACCAGGTGGACGCGCACAGGTTCGAGCGCCTGGTGAGCGCCGGCAGGCGGGCCAGGGACGCGGGCAGGACCGCCGAGGCGGCCGACGAGTTGCGTGCCGCCCTGGCGCTCTGGCGGGGACCCGCGCTGGCCGGCATCGACTCGGGGCCGTTGCGGCGGGCCTATGCCGTACCGCTGGAGGAGTTGCGGCTCACCGCGCTCGAAGAGCGCGTCGAGCTGGACCTGGCGCTCGGCCGCGGTGCGGAGCTGACCGGGGAGCTGCGCGCGCTCGTGGCCGGGTACCCGCTGCGGGAGCGGGCGTGGGGACAGCTCATGCTGGCGCTCAACCAGGCAGGACGCAGGCCGGAGGCGCTGGGCGTCTACCAGGAGGCGCGGCGGCTGCTGATCGACGAGCTCGGCCTGGAACCCGGTGCCGAGCTGCGGCAGGCGCACGAGCGGGTACTGGCCAAGGACGCGTCTCCGAGAGCCGTGCCGAACGAGATGCCGCCGGACGTCGTCGATTTCACCGGGCGGGAGCGCGTGCTGGACTGGATTCGCGGGGCGGTGCCCACGGCCGGTAGCACGCCCGTCCACCTGGTGCTGCACGGCCCGGCGGGAGCGGGCAAGTCCGCGATGGCGATCCACGCGGCCGCCGCGCTCGATTTCCCCGACGGGCGGCTTTACGCCTCGCTCGGGGCCAGGACGCCGGGCGCGGTGCTGGAGGACCTGCTGCGCTCGCTCGGCTGCCCGCAGGGGGCCGTGCCCACCGAGCCGGCCGAGCGGGCCCGGCTCTACCGCAGCATGGTGAGCGGGCGGCGGCTGCTGGTGGTGCTGGACGATGCGGTCGACGAGGCGCAGGTGCGCCCGCTGCTGCCCACCGGGCCCGGCTGCCTGACGCTGGTGACCAGCCGCTCGCCGCTGCTCGGCCTGGAGGCGGCGCGTGCCTGCGAGCTTGACGTGTTCGATCCCGGTGAGTCGGTGGCGATGCTGGCCAGGGTGGTGGGTGAGCAGCGCGTGCGGGCCGAGCCGCAGGCGGCGGCGCGGATCGCGGTGCTGTGCGGCGGGCTGCCGCTGGCGCTCAGGATCGCCGGGTCCAGGCTGGCGCGGCGGCCGGACTGGACGCTGAAGCACCTGGCGGGACGACTTGAGGACGAGCGCGGCCGCCTCGACGAGCTCAGCGCGGGCGATCTGGCCGTACGGAGCAGCCTGGCGCTCGGCTACCACGCGCTCTCGGATCGGGAACGCCTGCTGCTGCGCCGCCTCGGTGCGCTGTCCGCGCCCGACTTCGCCCCGTGGGCGGCCGCCGCGGTCCTCGGCGCGCCCGCCGACCGGCTGCTGGAGGCACTGGCCGAGGCGGGCCTGCTGCAGGCGCGCGGGCTCGACGCGACCGGCCAGGAGAGGTACGGCTGGCACGAGCTGACCAGGCTTTATGCCGCCGAGCGCCTGGACCGGGAGGAAGGCGCCCCCGGGCAGGTCCTCGCCGTGGCCGGGCGGGAGATCCTTGACCGCACCCGGCGGGCCAGGGCACTGCTCCTGCCCGCGGAGCCGGGCTCGGGCCAGACCCTGGTCCATACGGCGGAGCAGGTCATGGCCCTTGCGACCACGCAGTTTCGGGAGTCGGCCCGCTGGCTGGCCGCCGAGCGGGGGTTCCTGGTCGCGATGGTCGCCGACTTCCAGCGGGCCGGCCTGGACGAGGCGGCCTGGCGGCTGGCCTTCTACCTGACACCCTTCTTCGAGCTCGGCGCGCACCACGAGGACTGGCGCACGGCCGCGGAGATCGGCCTGCGGGCCGCGAGGCGGATGGGCCACCGCCACGGCGAGGCGCTGCTGTTGCGATCCATGGCAGACCTGCACCGGGTGCGGGGCCACCTGGTGGCGGCGGCGGAGGCCCTTCAGCGGGCGCTTCCGCTGACAGAGGCGGGAGAGGTGGCCCGTACCCGGCACCGGCTCGGGCTGGTCCACCTTGCCAGGGGGCGGGGGCAGGAGGCGGAGGCGTGTTTTGTGGCCTGCCTGACCGCGTTCTCGGCCGCGGGTGACCAGCGCGGCAGGGCCGACGCGTTGCGCGCCCTCGGCGGGTTGCGGTGTGCGGAGGACCTGCTCGTCAGGAGTCTCGCTGCCTATCGCGAGCTGGGTGACCCACGCGGCGAGGCGGCCGTCTCGCTCGACCTCGCCGGGCTCCTGCTGGACCAGCGGCGCCCTGCCGAGGCACGTGAGCGGGCCGAACGCGGTCTCGGTCTGCTCAGGCGGCTGGGTGATCGGCTGCCCGAGGCCGCGGGGCTGGTGGTCCTGGCCAGGGTGGCCATGGCGGAGGGCCGGCCCGACGTCGCCCGCGGGGCCGCGGAGGAGGCGCTCGGTACGTTCCGCGAGCACGCGGACCGCAGGGGTGCCGCGCAGGCGCTGCTGACCCTGGCCGCAGCCCTTTTAGACCTTGATGAGATAGATGGTGCGGTTGGTGCGATAACAAGCTCTATGGGAGAGTTTGACGTTCTCGGCGATCGGCATGGCCTCGCCGGGGCAGAAGAACTCGCCAGCGAGGTACGGCGCCGCCGCGGCCTGCGCCTTTAGCGCACTATGCGGATTCTGAAGGTGGCCCGCCTAAGGTCGGGTTCGATTCGATCCATGACGGCTAGAGGTGGAACGCGTTGAGAAGAGGAATCACGCCGGCGGTGGCCGCGCCCGTGCTGGCGATCGTGCTGGCCGGTTGCGGGATGCTGCCCGGGCAGCAGGGCGGCGGTGGCGGCGAGGAGAAGCAGGTCACCGGCTCCACCGGGCCTGTCGGGTCCGCCGGGACCGCCGGGTCCGCCGAGCCTTCCGAAGCCGCTGGGGCCGCCGAGCAGAAGGTCGCGCCCGCCGAGCAGGGCGAGGTGATCGCCGGCAGGGAGGTCAAGGCCGGTGGCGCCGACCTGACCGTGCAGATCACCGGCCTCAAGCGGCAGGGCCGGCTCTCCACGCTGACCTGGACGGTCACCAACAAGGGCGAGGAGCGCTGGCAGATGAGCAGCGACATGGGGGACACCCCCGACGGCCTCGGTCTGACCGTGGCGGGGATCAGCCTGGTCGACCCGGTCAACGGCAAGCGGTACACCGTCGCGCGCACGGGCAAGTACCCCAAGGCCAAGTGTCTGTGCTCCGACTACGACGTGTTCACCGAGCCGGGCGAGGTGCTGCCGCTGCACGCCACGTTCGCCGCCCCGCCGCCGGACGTCACGAAGATCAATGTGGACCTCAAGGTACTGGGCGTTTTCACCGATGTCCCGATCTCCTGAGCGTCTCGCGGTCCTCGCGCTCGCACTCACCCTGGTGACGGGCCCGGCCGCGGCCGCGTGGGCCGATCCGGAGGACACCGCGGCCGGGGTGGAGGACGTTCTCGCCCCAGTCGAGGACGTCATCGCCGAAGTGGAATCGCTGGACGGCGCCGAGAGCGAGTCCAAGCAGGGCGATCAGGTCACCGTGACGCTCACCAGCGACGTGTTGTTCGCACTTGACAGAGCCGTGCTGACGCCGCGGGCGCGACAGCGGCTGCGGCAGGTCGCCGAGCGGATCCAGGCCGACTCCGCGGGCGGGACGGTCAGGATCGAGGGGCACACCGACGACCAGGGAACCGAGGCCTACAACGACGCGCTGTCCCTGCGGCGGGCGCAGGCCGTGCGGCAGGTCCTCGCGCGGCAGTTGTCACAGGTGACCTTCCAGGCCGCGGGCTTCGGCGAGAGACAGCCCAAAGTGCCCAATGCCGTCCAGGGACGGCCGGTGCCGGAGAACCAGGCGAAGAACCGGCGGGTGGAGATCATCTTCAACGCCAGGCGGTGATCCGATTCCTGATCCGTCACTTGCTGAAACCGGCCGTCAGGCCGCTGAGCAGCTGACGGCGGCCGACCACGTACAGGATCAGGAGAGGGAGTGTGGTCAGCACGACGGAGGCGAGTACGGCGGGCACGTTCACGCTGTACTGTCCCTGGAAGGTCCACAGCGCGAGCGGCAGCGTGCGTTTGTCGGGGCTCTGGGTGAGGATCAGCGGCAGCAGGAATCCGTTCCAGATCGTCAGTGCGTTGTAGATCGTCACCGTCACCACGGCAGGCAGGGTGAGCGGTAAGGCCAGGCGCCAGAGCGTCCTCATCTCGCCCGCGCCGTCCAGCCGCATCGACTCGAACAGCTCTTTGGGCACGTCACGGATGAAGTTGGCCAGGACCAGCACCGACAGCGGGATCGCGAAGGCGATGGACGGGAGGATCAGCGCCGCCAGCGAGTCGTAGAGGCGCAGCCGGATGATGATCAGGTAGATCGGGATGATGGTCGCCTGTAGCGGGATGGCCAGCCCCATGAGAAAGAGCGAGTTCACCCCGCGCAGGAAGCGGTGAGCGCCGCCCCGGACGATCGCGTACGCCGCCATGAACGCGACCGTGACCGCCGGGACGACCGCGCCGACGGTCACGATGAGGCTGTTGACGAAGTACAGCGGGAAATCGGACTCGATGACCATCTGGTAGTTGCCGAGGGTCGGCTCGGTAGGCGGCGCCAGCGGGTTGGTGGCGTAGTAGGTGCTCTGTGCCTTGAAACTGGTGATGAGGATCCAGTAGATCGGCACGATCACGATAGCCAGCCACAGCCAGCCCGCGACCCCGCCCAGCCAGTTGGGGCGTTCGCCGCCTGGACGCGGTCGGCGCCGGCGCGGTTCCGTTGCGGCCGCCGAGGTCCGCTTGAGCCCCGTCGGGTGGGTCAAGCCCATGGTCAGGCCCCTTCCATCTGGCTGGCTCCTGCGTCGCCGCCGCCGAGCCGGCGCAGGAGCAACGCCAGGGCGAGGCCCACCAGGACGAGGATGACGGCGATGGCGCTGGCCGGTCCCATGAGGTTGGCCTGGAACCCGCGCTTGTACATGTCCAGGGCGAGCACCCGGGTGGCGTCGCCGGGACCGCCCGCGGTCAGTACGAAGATCAGGTCGAAGAAGGTCAGGGACCCGACGACCATGAGAGTGGAGGACGTGATGATCGTGTACTTGAGCTGCGGCAGCGTGATGCTGAAGAACTTGCGGACACGGCCCGCACCGTCCAGTTCGGCGGCCTCGTACATGGAGCGCGGGATCTGCCGTACGCCGCCCTGGTAGATCAGCGAGTGGAAGGGGATGAACTGCCACGACACCACGAAGATCACGACGCTGAAGGCGAGGAAGGGCTCGCCGAGCCAGTCCTGGGTGAGCAGCCCGATGTGCAGCCCGGCACCGAGCCCGAAGTTCGGATCGAGCAGCGCCTTGTAGGCGATGGCGACGGCGGCCGAGCTGAGCAGCAGCGGGATGAAGTACAGCACGGCCAGCAGCGCGCGATAGCGCTGGTGCCCGGCCAGGAACACCCCGATCAGGATGCTGATCGGCGTCTGGACCGCCCAGGAGGCGGCCATCACCAGCAACGTCACCCACAGTGCGTGCAGGAGGCCGGGATCGCCGAGCACGGCCCACCAGCTGGTGAGCCCGGACATCTGGATGTCGCCGAGTCCGTCCCAGGACGTGAAGCTGAGGAACAGCACCCCGACCAGTGGAATCACCCCGAAGGCGACGAATATCGCCAGAGCCGGCACGGCCAGCCAGGGGAGGACGCCGCCCCGGGCCTCTCGCGTGGCGGCCGGCGGCGTCCCCCTCCGAGCGGGGGTGGCGAACGCGCTCAACTGCCGATGACCGCGTTCATGTTGGACACGAACTGCTGCGGCGTGATCGACAGCTGGAACAGCTTGGCGATGTTGTCCAGCAGCACCTCGGCCGCGGTGGGGCTGAGCGCCTGGTCCCAGGACTGGGCGAACGACTTGGCGTTGCTGGCGATGCCGTAGACGAACTTCAGGAAGTCCGCGTCCTTGGCGGAGGCGAACGCGCTGTCGGCACCGTTGACGATCGGCACCGCGCCGTTGCCGGCCCACTCCTTGACCTCCTCGTCACTGAGCACGCCGGTGGCGAAGAACCTCTTGGCGATCTCCTTCTGCTCGGCGGTCGCGTTGGACGAGATCGACAGGTACTGGCCCGGGTTGCCGACGGTGTTGCTGGGGTCGCCCTTGCCGCCCTCGACCGGCGGGAAGTTCATGTAGCCGAGGTGGCCGCCGGAGACGAAGTCACCGCCGTCGGTCGACATGCTGCCGTACGTCCAGCCGCCGTGCAGCATCATCGCGGCCTTGCCGGTGTACAGCAGGGCCTGGTCGGCGTTGGAGTCGGCGGTGATCGAGGAGAAGCCCTTGATGAACCCGTCCGCCTTGACGAGGTCCTGCAGCTTGGTCAGGGCGTCGAGGGCGGCGGGGTGGGACCAGGCGTCCTTCTTGCCGTCGAACACGGCCTGGAACACCTCGGGGCCGCCGATGCGGTCGAAGAGGAACTCCAGCCACATCATGTTCGTCCAGCGGGACTGGCCGCCGAGGGAGAACGGGGCGATGCCGGCGGCGTTGAACTTGGGGACCAGGGCCATGATGTCGCCCCACGACTCCGGTGGCCGCACGCCGACCTGGTCGAAGATTTTCTTGTTGTAGTACAGGACGATGGGCTGCATGGTCTCGCACGGCATCGCGTAGATCTTGCCGTCGATCGTGGCCGCCCCGAAGGAGGAGGGGAACAGCCGGTCCTTCACGGCGGCGTTCTGGGCGAACCACGAGGTGAGGTCCTCCACCTGGCCGGCCTGCACGTACGTGCGCAGGGTCCCGCCGCCCCAGCCCCAGATGATGGTGGGGGCCTGGCCCGCCCCGATCGCCGTCTTGATCTTCGTCTTGTACGCGTCGTTCTGGAGGATCGTCCCGGTGATCTGCCCGTTGGGGTTGGCCTTGTTGAACCGCTCCACGGCCCGGGTGCGCACGCCCTCCTGCGGCTGGACCGCCAAGTACCAGTAGGTGGCCTTGTTCCCGCCGCCTCCGCCGGCTCCGCCTCCGCCCGCCGGGGTGGGGCCGGAAGTGCCGCAGGCCGCCAGCGCGGCTCCCAGGGGAATGCCCATGGAGAGGGTGAGGAAGGTGCGGCGAGATGGTGTCGTTGGCTCCACGCTGATCTCCGTATGTCGAATGCCGAGCTGGGCGCGGCTCCATGTGAAACATCAGTGGCGGTGGTCGGTCGTGGATCAGCACCTCCGCTGCCAGGCATCCGCCCTTCTTGAGCCCAGCATGTCGAAACATTTCCGAAACAGGCCGCGTGGCACGCAAATTTAGATTTCCGCTACCTACCTGTCAAGAGGTGGCCTCATATCGGTATGAGCTTCGTATATTAGGTATGTAAGGTACTCTCATCTGGGGCTTTTCCTGGTCATCTCATATGCGCCAGGATTCGAACAGGGCTACCGCAACACCCCGAAAAGTTTCGGAAAATTGTGCGGATGAGTTTTCCTTGAGGAGAGAGCAGATGACGGCGCTAGATGGGGCCTCCGCGGCGGGCCGGATCCTCCGTCCATGGCAGGACCCGGCACTCCCGGTGGCCGACCGGGTCGACGCCCTCCTTGAGGAGATGACTCTGGAGGAGAAGGTCGGCCAGCTCGGCAGCCGATGGCTCGGCAACGACATGCAGGCCGACCAGGGCGGGGAGCCCGAGGAGGAGGCCGAAGGCCCGGCGAACGTGGCTCCGATGCAGGACGTCTTCGCGGCCTCGGGGAGGGTGCCCTTCGAGGAGGCGATCCGCCACGGGCTCGGTCACCTGACGCGGGTGTTCGGCAGTGTTCCGGTGACCGCTGCGGAGGGCGCCGCGGAGGTGGTACGGCTGCAGTCGGAGGTGGTGAAGCACTCCCGGTTCGGCATCCCGGCGCTGGTCCACGAGGAGTGCCTGACCGGTTTCACCACCTACGGCGCGACCGTCTACCCGGCGGCCATCGCCTGGGGTGCGACGTTCGACCCGGACCTGGTGGAGCGGATGGCCGCCGCCATCGGACGGGACATGCGCGCCGTGGGCGTCCACCAGGGCCTGTCGCCGGTGCTGGACGTGGTGCGCGACTACCGCTGGGGCCGGGTCGAGGAGACCATGGGCGAAGACCCGTACCTCGTCGCGACGCTCGGCGCGGCCTACGTGCGCGGCCTCCAGAGCGCCGGGATCATCGCCACGCTCAAGCACTTCGCCGGCTACTCCGCCTCCCGGGCGGCCCGCAACCACGGCCCGGTGCCGATGGGCCGGCGCGAGCTGATGGACATGATCCTGCCGACGTTCGAGACCGCCATCGTCGAGGGCGGCGCGCGTTCGGTCATGAACTCGTACTCCGACGTGGACGGCGTTCCCGCCGCGGCCGACTCGTGGCTGCTGACCGACCTGCTGCGCGACGAGTGGGGGTTCACCGGGACGGTGGTGTCGGACTACTGGGCGATCCCGTTCCTCGCGACGATGCACCAGGTCGCCGCGGACGCCGACGAGGCCGGGGTGCAGGCGCTGACCGCGGGCATCGACGTCGAGCTGCCCAACACGCTCGGCTTCGGCCAGCACCTCACCGGGCGGGTGCGGCGGGGCGAGCTGCCGGAGTCCCTGGTCGACCGGGCCGCCCGGCGCCTGCTCACGCAGAAGGTGCAGCTCGGACTGCTGGACCCGGACTGGACGCCGGAGAAGTCGGTGGCCGGGGCACGGACCGTGGACCTGGACTCGCCGGCCAACCGGGAACTGGCCCGGGAACTGGCCGAGCGGTCGATCGTGCTGCTCGACGCGGGCACCGCACTGCCGCTGCTCGGCGAGGGGCGCCCGGAGCCGCGCCGGGTGGCCGTGGTCGGCCCCTGCGCCGATGACCCGCACACGTTCATGGGCTGCTACGCCTTCCCCAACCACGTGCTGCCCCGCCATCCGGGGCTCGGGCTCGGTGTGGCCGCGCCCAGCCTGCTCGACGCGCTGCGGGCCGAGCTGCCCGATGCCGAGCTGATCCACCGGCCAGGCTGCGACGTGCGGGGCGACGACCGCTCCGGCTTCGCCGCCGCCCTCCAGGCGGCCCGTGAGTCCGACGTGTGCGTGGCCGTCGTCGGTGACCTGGCGGGGATGTTCGGGCTGGGTACGTCGGGCGAAGGCTGCGACGCCGAAGACCTGCGGCTGCCCGGAGTGCAGGAGGACCTGCTGGCCGAGTTGGCCGGCACCGGCACGCCGGTCGTGGTGGTCGTCGTCTCGGGCCGCCCATACGCGCTGGGCGGTGTGTCCGGGACGGCCGCCGCGCTCGTCCAGGCGTTCATGCCCGGCGAGGAGGGCGGGGTGGCCATCGCCGGGGTCCTGTCCGGCAGGGTGCAGCCCAGTGGAAAGCTGCCGGTGCAGATCCCACGCGGCCCGGGCGGGCAGCCGGGCACCTACCTGCAGCCGCCGCTGGGCTCCAACAGCCACGGCATCAGCAATCTCGACCCGACCCCGCTGTTCCCGTTCGGGTACGGCGCCTCGTACACCAGCTTCGAGATCGACTCCTTGAGGATCAGTGACGCCGAGGTGCCCACCGACGGCGAGTTCACCGTGTCGGTGCGGGTGCGCAACACCGGGGGCCGGACGGGGGAGGAGGTCGTCCAGCTCTTCCTGTACGATGTGGTCGCCCAGGTCACCCGGCCGGTGCGGCAGCTCACCGGGTTCGCCCGGGTCCGGCTGGAGCCCGGCGCGAGCGCCCTGGCGACCTTCACCGTACCCGCCGACCGGACCGCGTTCACCGGGCGCGACCTGCGGCGCGTCGTCGAACCGGGGGACCTTGAGGTGCTCGTGGGCACGTCGGCGTCCCACCTGCCCTGCCGGGGCCACATACGATTGACCGGCCCGCTGCGTCACGTCGGCCCAGGCCGCCGGCTGGTCACCCGCGTGGATGTGGAACCGGCACCGGGCTCTTCCGCCACACAGCAGGGAGGAACAGATGCCGGCCAGTCCTAGACGGGCCACGCTGGCCACGGTCGCGGCCTCGGCGGGCGTGTCGGTCGCGACCGTGTCGAAGGTGCTCAACGGCCGAGGCGACGTCTCCCCGGTGACCCGCTCCCGCGTGGAGTCGTTGCTGGAGCAGCACCACTACGTCGCGCCGCCGCAGCGCCGCCGGGGCGACGCGGCCGTGCTGGACACGATCGAAGTGGAGCTGGACGCCGACCTCAACGCGTACTCGACCGAGATCGTCCAGGGCGCCGTGCAGGCTGGGGCCGAGGTCGACGCGGCGATCGTGGTGAGCATCCGGACGAACGCCGACCGCGCCGGAGCCTGGGCGCGCGGCCTGGTCACGGCCGGTCGGCGGGCCCTGATCGCCATCACCAGCGAGTTGACCGCCGGGCAGCTCGCCGCCCTGTCCCGCGTGCGGTTGCCACTGGTCGTGATCGACCCGCTGAACCTGCCGCAGACCAGGGGGGTCACCAGCGTCGGCTCGACGAACTTCGCCGGGGGCGTGGCCGCCACGCAGCACCTGCTCACGCTCGGACATCGGCGCATCGCCTACCTCGGCGGCCCGGTCACCGCCGCCTGCAACCAGGCCCGGCTACACGGCTATCGCGCCGCGATGGAGGCCGCGGGCGCCTCGGTTCCCCCGGGTTACGTACGGGCGGGGCGCTTCCACTACCGGGAGGGTGTGACGGGCGGTGCGGCCCTGTTGGACCTGCCTGAGGTCCCCACGGCCATCTTCGCCGGCTGCGACGACATCGCGCTCGGCGTGCTGGAGGCGGCCAGGGCGCGAGGGGTGCGCGTGCCCGAGGACCTCAGCATCGTCGGCTTCGACGACACCCAGGTCGCCTGCATGGCCTCGCCCCCGCTGACCACCGTACGCCAGCCGCTGAGAGAGATGGGCGGCGTCGCCGTACGCACGGCCCTGCGCCTGGCGGCAGGCGAACGAGTCGACTCCCACCACGTCGAACTCGCCACCGAACTGGTGGTGCGCGGTTCCACCGCCCCCGGCCACGACTGACCCGCTAACGGCCGCCCATCGGAGGTGGCGCTGCCCGTCTCGCCGACACGGCCGTGCGGAGGTTGTGAGTTCCGGGCCGTCCTCAGCCCCGCGTGAACGGTGCCAGAGTGGCGCCGAAGGCCGCGCCGAAGGCGAGCCATCCGATGAGGACGACGAGCCAGAGCACGGCGCGTTTGCTCGGCAGGGGGCCGCTGCGCAGCAGGGAGATGCCCAGGGGGACGAACGCGGCGCAAAGCCCGCCTGCGGCGATGATGGACTGCGGGATCTGGGTGCCTTTGAGTGTCCCGAGCGCGAGGGCCGACATCAGGCCGAGCGCGATCGAGCGGCCCGGCCCCAGGGCGCCGGAGCGGTAGGCGCCGACGGCCAGTACGACCCAGCCGAAGAAGGCTGCTCCGGACAGTGTCTTGAACGGATGCCAGTGCGTATCCTGCCATGCTGCGTAGTAGGCGGCGATACCGTCGATCATTGATTGCGGGCCAAGGGTGTCGGTCAGGTGAAAGGCCAGGTGATCGGTGCCGAACTGGAAGGTTCGGGTGAACAGGCCGACGATCACCAGGCAGCCGCCCCACAGTCCCCACAGCGGGCTGGTGGCGGCGATCCGCTGCGCCAGCGTCATGACCGCCGGCCACAGCAGGATGGTCCCGCAGGCGAAGCAGGCGTAGGCGGCGGTGATGAGGGCGGGGTGCCGGGCGTAGGCGGCGAGTTGATCAGGGAAGAAGTAGTGGAACCGGGAGCGTAGGAGAATCCCGGCCATGAGCAGGGCGGGGCCGCCGATCAGCGCGATGGCGCTCACCCATCGTCCGGGAAACGGGGGTTGCCGGCCCAGGTTGGCCGTGGCGTTGGTGGCACGCCGGTCCGCGCCGGCCTGTCGCCATCGGGTGATTCGCCGGCGAAGCTCAACGTTCATGGGTTCCTGTCCCTCTTGTCGGTGTCGGCGTGCATCAGCATGGTGATGGGCGGTGCGGTGGGGGCGCGTCTGGCTCGGGTCGCATCTTGGCGCGGCACGCACGAGCCGGTGGTATGACCTCGGGCGGATGCGGGTGTCCGACCGTGGGCGGATGCCGGGTGATCTGGTGAGGCGATAACTTCTCGTCATGGAGTGGGCTCGGCGGCTCGGTGGCAGGGGCGTCGCCGACGCGGCGACGGCGGTCGTCGTGGCGCTGGCCGTCGGATACGCCATCGTCGATCCGCCGGGGCCGTCGTCGTGGTGGCCCGCCTGGTCGGCCTGGCCGGTGGCGGGGGTCGTGAGCTTTCCGGTCGCCGTCCGGCGGCGCCGGCCTCGGGCCATGCTCGCTCTGGCGTGCGCCGCGGGCGTGCTGGCGACGGTGGCCGGTGCCGTCGCGGCGGGTGCGATCTGGGTGTCGTTCGTGCCGACCGTGCTGGTGCTGTACCTGGTGGCCACCACCACCTCGGTCGCCTGGTCGGTGGCGGGCTTGGCGGCCTGTCTGTCCGCCGCGGTGACCGCGATCCTGATCTTCTACGCGCGGGTGTTCCCCGGCCTCGCACCCTCGGCCTGGCGCAGCGAGCTGCCGCCGTACTGGCCGGTGGAGATCGGGATGATCTGTGTCCTCCTGACCGCCGGATGGGCCGTCGGGGCGGTCGTCCGTTGGAAACGGGACACGACCGCTCGTCTCGTTCGTCACCTCGCCGAGGCCGCGGTGGCCGACGAGCGCAGGCGCATCGCCCGGGAACTGCATGACGTGATCGGCCACAGCATGAGCCTGATCGCCGTCAAGGCCACCGTGGCCAACCATGTCGCCGACGCGCGCCCGCAGGAGGTACGCGCCGCGCTGGCCGTCATCGAGGAGACCAGCCGAAGCACGCTCACCGAGATCCATCGAGTACTCGACCTGCTGCGGTCCGACGGCGATCCCCAGCAGGCCCGTCTGCCCGTTCCAGGCATGGCGGACCTGCCCGAGCTGGCCGCCCACGCCCGCTCGGCCGGAGTCGAGGTCGACCTGACCGTCCGCGAAGAGGCCGCGCTACCTCCCGCGGTCGCGGTGTCGGTGTACCGGATCGTGCAACAGGCCCTGACCAACGTCATCACCCACGCGGGGCCCACCCGCTGCGCTGTCACCGTGGACGTCGACGGACGGGAGGTCGTGATCGAGGTCGTCGACGACGGTTCCCGACATGGCCGGCCGCCGCGACCGGGCCACGGCGGACACGGCCTCATCGGCATGCGCGAACGGGCCAAGATGTACGGAGGCACGTTCAGCGCGGGATCCCGGCCCGAAGGGGGCTTTCGCGTGTCGGCTCGGCTGCCCTACGATCCGAACGGCACCATGACATGATCATCGAGGCCGCCCCGCACGATCCGCCCCCGCCCATCCGGGTCCTGCTCGCCGAGGACCAGGTCCTGTTACGCGACAGCCTCAAAGTCCTCATCGACACCACACCGGGGCTGGCCACCGTGGGCGAGGCGGGCACCGGCGCCGAAGCCGTACTCCTGGCCCGCCGGCAGCGACCGGACGTCGTCCTCATGGACGTGCAGATGCCGGACATGGACGGCATCGAGGCGACCAGACGTATCTGCGCCGACCCGGCCGGCGCCGGCATCCGCGTCCTGATCCTCACCACGTTCGATCAGGACGAATACGTCTACGCGTCGCTACGGGCCGGCGCCAGCGGCTTCCTCGTCAAGCACGCCACGGCGACCGAGTTGCTGGCCGCCATCCGGGTCGTCGCCGCCGGCGAAGCACTGCTGGCGCCCACCGTCACCCGCCGGCTCATCGCCGAATTCCTGCGACGCCCCCACCCCGCCCCGGCCGCGCGGGGCCTCGACGACATCACCCAGCGCGAGCGCGAGGTGCTCACCCTCATCGGCAAGGGAATGTCCAACTCCGAGATCGCCGAGCACCTGCACCTCACCGTCGGCACGGTCAAGACCCACATCGGCCGACTCCTGGCCAAACTGCACGCCCGCGACCGGGCCCAGCTCGTCATCGCCGCCTACGAGGGCAGGCTCGTCAACCCGTCGCCGCAATGATCACGAAGCTCGCCGGCCCCAGCGGCGGTCAAGCCTTCCTGAACCGGCGGCCTGCTGACACGAACATCATCTCAGCTCGTGGACATGCATCCCCTCTAGTACATCGAGATGTGCGGGTGGTCATAGTGGTTGGCGGTGATGCCGCCGCGGTTGGACATGGTTCTCCAGCCGGAGCCGTGGTTGATGCGCTGGCGCCAGATCACGTACTTCACCCCGAGCTTGGACTTGTTCTTGATGGCCCAGGCGGCGATCTCGTCGCCGAGCGCGATGTTGGCGGCCGAGGGCATCGTGCCGCCGGTGCTCATCATGAAGTCGCAGGCACGGCCGAGGGGGTGCTCGCCGCCGTCGTTCGCGGACCGGTAGCAACCGACGGCGTACGGGAGATCGAAGCGCCTTTTGACGGCCTCACGCATGATCCGAGTCCGGTCGGTGATGTTGTCGGCGCCGGCGGGGAGTTGCGGGGCCCAGCTGCCGTCGGAGCGGCGCCCGGAGCCGACGGGGGCGAGCCGGTCGAGCCTGTTCTTGATGTCCTTGATCAGGTCTTCGACCTCGTCACGCTGGGTCTGCATCTCCTTGGCCTCCTCACCGATCTCGTCGGTGAGCCTGGCGGCCGTCTCGGTCGCCCTCTTCCTGCGTTCGAAGCTCTCGGAGAAGCCCTGCAGGTGTGCGCTCTGCTGGGCGGTGAGCTGCTCCATCACCGCTGCTCCACCCAGGTCGTCGGCGAACAGCAGCGCGGGCAGCCCTCCGGTGCTGCTCTGGTAGCGGAGCTGGACTATGGAGTCGACCTGTTTTTTCGCCTTGGCGTAGAGGTCGGAGGCCCTGGCCAGGTTCTGCTTGGCGACGGTCTCGGCCTTCTGCGCCTTCTTGAAGGACTCGCGCTTGGCCGCGTAGGCCTCGATCAGCCCGTCCACCTTCTTGTTGAGCTTGGCCAGCTCGGCGCGGAGCTTGGCCTCGGTCGGCTTGGGCTCCGCGCTTCCCGCGGTGGGGGCACCGAGGGTGAACGCGGCGATCAGGCTCAGGCAGAGGACCAGAGCCGCATGCCGACGGAACGTGGGGGACGGGGCCGCCACGAACTCTCCTCTCCTTCCGCCTACCGGGTTAGCTGACGGGTTCGGGCTGGAGAACGCCCTTCCACCGAAGTGGTTTCACCCCAGGTGCGGTGGTTCCCCGGCTCCCGGGCGATGCGCCTGGGATTAGGCATATCGGCTGTTGCAGCCGATGTGGGAAGGATAGTAGTGGTAAACACAGGGTCACGCGACTTCAAGACGAGACCGATTGGTGATCAGTTCGTGACAACAGAGCGCAGAAGGTGTGCTGCCTCCTCGGGCAGTACGTCGTTCACGAAGGCGCCCATGGCCGACTCGGAGCCGGCGAGATACTTCAGCTTGTTCGGTGTGCGGCGGATGCTGAACAGTTCCATGTGCGCGTACGACAGGTCGCGACCGGTGTTGACCGGCGCCTGGTGCCAGGCCGCGATGTAGGGCATCGGTACGCCGAACAGTCCGTCGAGGCGGCGGAGCACGTCGGTGTAGAGCGGCCCGAACGCCGCGCGTTCCGCGGGCTCCAGCCCGACCAGGTCGGGGACCTGACGGTGGGGGTAGAGGTGGACCTCCACCGGCCAGCGCGCCGCGGCCGGGACGAACGCCGTCCAGTGCTCGTTCGAGGCCACCACCCGGATCCCGGCCTCCCGCTCCGCGGCGAGCACGTCGGCGAACAGGTTGCCGCCGGTCCGCTCCCGGTGGCGCCCGGCCGCCCCGAGGGTCAGCCTGGTGCGCGGGGTCACGTAGGGGTACGCGTAGATCTGGCCGTGCGGGTGGGCCAGGGTGATGCCGATCTCGGCTCCCCGGTTCTCGAAACAGAACACCTGCTCCACGCCCGGCATCGCCGACAGCTCCGCCGTACGGTCGATCCAGGCATCCATGACCAGCTCCACCTGCTCGGGGGGGAGCATCGCGAATGAGGAGTCGTGCTCGGCGGTGAAGCAGACCACCTCACAGCGACCGATCCCGGGGCGAACCTCACTCAACCCGCCGACCTGCTGGTAGTCACCCAGATGGGTGGAGAACGAAGGGAACCTGTTCTCGAAGACCGCCACCTCGTAGGCGGCGGAGGGGATCTCGGTGAGGTTGCCGGAGGTGGAAGGGCAGAGCGGGCACTCGCTGGCCGGGGGCAGGAAGGTGCGGCCCTGGCGGTGTCCGGCCACCGCGATCCACTCCTCGGTCAGCGGGTCGTAACGCAACTCGGAGGCGGTGGGGCGCGGCGGCAGGTCGCGTCTGTCGACCGCTCCGCGGTCGGCGTCGTCGCAGCGGTCGAAGTAGAACAGCTCCCGGCCGTCGGCCAGGTGGGTGATCGTACGCTTCATCGGCCGACGCTCTCGCTCTCCCGCTGTGGTTCTGTGATGATCAGCTCTCCCACCGAGGCGGCGAGTTCCTCGCGGGCCTCCTCGGTCAGGCCGGAGTCGGTGACCACGATGTGGGCCTGGGCCAGCTCGGCGATCGTGCTGATGCCGACCGTGCCCCACTTGGTATGGTCGGCGAGCACCACCAGACGGCGCGCGGAGGCGACCAGTTCGCGGTTGGTCTCGGCCTCCAGCAGATTGGGTGTGGTGAACCCGGCTCGGGCGCTCATCCCGTGCACGCCGAGGAAGAGGGTGTCGACGTGGAGCCCCCGGATCGCCGTGACCGCGACCGGGCCGACCAGTGCGTCGGAGGGGGTGCGGACCCCGCCGGTGAGCACGACCGTGCGGTCGGCCCTGGGCGAGCGATGGAAGACGTCGGCGATCCGGATCGAGTTGGTGATCACGGTCAGCTCGGGTACGTCGGTCACGTGGTGGGCGAGCGTCCAGGTCGTGGTTCCCGCGGAGAGTGCGATGGCGGTGGCGGGCCGGACGAGCCGGGCGGCCTGCCGGGCGATCGTCTCCTTCTCCGCCTGCTGGCGCGCGGACTTGGCGGCGAAGCCCGGTTCCTCGGTCGAGCCGGACCCGGCGGCGGTGGCGCCACCGTGGACCTTCTCCACCAGCCCGCGCTCGGAGAGCACCTCAAGATCGCGCCGGATCGTCATGTCGGACACGCCGAGCTCCCGGACGAGATCGGCGACCCTGACCCCGCCCCTGCTCCGCACCCTCTCCAGGATCGCCTGCTGTCGCTGCTGGGCGAGCATTGACTCACTCCCCTTAATTCACCAGATTCCACCAAAATACCACGGCGAGTATCGGGAAATACTGGTGAATTGTGGTGGCCATCTGCTCACAACCGCTCAAGCTCCGCCATGATGTTCGTCCGCGCCGCCTCCTCCAGATCGACGATGTGGAAGATCGCTGGAAGGTCGAGCAGCGAGCGCAGCACCGCGGCCCTGCCGGACCTGAAAGCGTCGTCGGGCACGAAGGCGTACTCCTCGCGTACGGCGGCCGCGTAGGCGGCGTAGACCTCCGGCGCCGCGCCCAGGATCGCCAGGTCCGCGTCGGACAGCACGGCCCCGTCCGCGTCGCCCGGTGCGGGGGCGTGTGTGACGGTCAACCTGACCAGCCGGGTGACCGTGGACACCGCCTCGGGGGAGAGCCCCGTCGCCGGCAGCGTGCGCTCGGCCAGGATGGCGCTACGCTCCTCGTTGTCGCCGCGCCGCGGGTCGTAGACGGCGTCGTGGAACCAGGCCGCCAGCCGTACCAGGTCCGGGTGCTCGGCATGAGAGGCCAGGATGTCGATGTGGGCGAGCACGGCCTCCAGGTGGGTGACGGTGTGATACCTGCGGTGCGGCTCGTCGTACCGGATGATCAGTTCACGGCCCAGGGGTTCGGCCTCGGGACCGGCCAGGGACCGCCAGCGGGCCATCAGCTTCTCGCGCATGAGGCGAGCCTAGGGAAGATCCTCAGAATCGGGGCGGACGCACCCGTGGGAGGCGCTGATCGTCAAGGTTGGGGCAACGTACCCACCGGAGCGGGGCGGATCGCGGTTCGGGCCTTGTGCGCCGAGCGTCGCAGGAGGAACGTGAAGGTCTGAACCGGTGACATCGAGTCCCCTGCGGGTCCGGAATCACGGATGCCGGCACTCGCGGGACCTGGAGGGAAGGGGTGGTCGGCATGGCCAGGAGATCACGTAAGGGCAAGGCCCGTAAGAAGCACAAGGCCAACCACGGCAAGCGGCCGACCGCTCGCTAGCTGTACCGACCACAGGGGCTGGGTACACAGAGGGGCGGACGGGGACGGGCGGTCACGCGCGGCGGCCCCAGGAGGCCAGCAGCCGGGTCTGCGCGTCGGTGTCGGAGGGCACCTTCCGGTGTTCTCCGGCCTGGTTCTCCCCGACGGCCGCGGCCTGCCGGTAGCCGAAGCCCGCGTCGGTGAACCAGGTGGCGCAGGCCGCGACCAACTCCGGGTCGAGCCGCTCGTCGGCGCCGATGGCGCGGGCCAGGTCCCAGGTGTGGATGAGGGCGTCGGCGAACAGTTCGGTGATGTACTCCCGGCCGGGTACGTCGCCGAAGGGCAGGTGGACGACGCGGTCGAGGACCCGATGGTCGATCGCCGCCTGGACGGCGGGCACGGCCGAGGTGTCGAACGCCTTGATGGGGTCGTCGCCGAGCAGGTCGCCCTCGAAGGCGTCGCCGATCTCCGCGTGGGTCCGTCCGGCCAGCAACTCGGGAGCCCACAGGTTCTCGCCGACCACGTGGTTGACGAGGGAGCGCACGTCCCAGTCGACGCACGGTGTCGGATTCTCCCACTGGTCGAGGCCGATCCGGTGGACGAGAGCGCCGAAGTCGTCCAGCGCGCGACGGTAAGCCTCGGGTACGTCGATGGTCATCATGCCCTCCCGATGCCCTCCCGGGTTCTCTCCCGGCCCTCATCTTGACCGTAACCCCTGGCCCGCCAGTAGTCATCGCGTCAATGGACATGACCGGCACATCCGGCAGCGCATCCGCCCGGACGGCTTCATCTCCCGGTCATCTCGGCGTCAGGGAAGAGTCACGGTATGGCGTGCGGATCTCTCCTACGCGCACCACGACCTTCACCCTCCTGGTGGTGGGCAACGAGGTAGCGGTACCACCGCGATCTACGAGGTTCGCTGAGCCGCACACCAACCGGCCTGACCGAACGGCCGTGGGGCGCGCACGGGGCCGGGAGTGATCCCGGCCCTGTGCGGCGAAGCGGCGGCCCACCCGAAGCCGCACCCGCGGCAGGGCGGAGAGGGCGTCAGCGCAGCCGCTGCTCGATCCAGACGATCTTGCCCTTCGGGGTGAGGCGGGAGCCCCAGCGGTGGGCGAGCCAGTTGATGAGGTGCAGGCCGCGGCCGGTGTCGCTGGTGGTGGACGCCTCCCGCATCACCGGCTCGGACGCGGAGCTGTCGGATACCTCGCAGACCAGCGTGGGCCCGCGCAGCAGGCGTAGCTCGACCTCACCCTGGCCGTGTTCGACCGCGTTGGCGACCAGTTCGCTGACCATCAGCTCGGTGTTGTCGCACAGGGAGTCGAGTCCCCAGCCTCCAAGCGTGGCCCGGACGAAGCGGCGGGCCTGTGCGGCGGATCGGCGGTCGGCGGGTAGCGACGTCTCGACGAACTCCTTCTCCGTCAGCTCGGACACCCTGGCCAGCAGCAGGGCGATGTCGTCGCGCTCGTGCCCCGGCCGCTGGGCGCCGATCGTGAGGTCGCAGACCTCCTCCAGGTCCTGGTCCTGGCCGGAGAGCAGGCCGCGCAGCGCGCTGATGCCCTCCTCGATGTCCCGGTCGCGGCTCTCCACCAGGCCGTCGGTGTAGAAGGCGAGCACGCTGCCGTCGGGGAGCGTGAACTCCCGCATCTCGGCGGGTTCGTTGCCGATGCCCAGGGGCAGTCCCGGCGGCAGCTCCAGCAGCTCGGTCTCGCCGCCCGGTCGCACCAGAATCGGCGGAACATGGCCCGCGCAGGCTATCGCGCACCGCCGCGTGACCGGATCGTAGGTGGCGTACACGCACGTGGCGATCTGGCTGGCGTCCAGGTCCTGGCTCATCAGGTTGAGCCGGAACAGCACGTCGGCCGGGCTCAGGTCCAGGCTGGCCAGCGTACGGGCGGCCGTGCGGAGCTGGCCCATGGTGGCGGCGGCTCTGATGCCGTGCCCCATCACGTCGCCGACGACGAGGGCGACCCGGCAGCCGGGCAGCGGGATCACGTCGTACCAGTCGCCGCCCACCCCGACCAGATCGCTGGCGGGCAGGTAGCGGTAGGCGACCGTCAGGCCCAGCGGCTGGGAGAGGTCGACGGGCAGCAGGCTGCTCTGCAGGGTCAGCGCGGTACGGCGCTCACGGTTGTAGAGCCTGGAGTTGTCGAGGCACACCCCGGTCCTGGCCGCCAGTTCCTCGGCCAGGTTGACGTCCTGCTCGTCGAAGGGCTGGCTGGTGGGACGGCGGGTGAAGATGACGAAGCCGAGGACCCGGCCGCGCGCCTTCAGCGGCACCACCAGGAACGAGCTGTCCTCCAGCACCTTCGACACCGAGTCACGCTTCCAGAACCGCCCGATCTCCTCGGCGGTCCGGCGCCCCAGGCGGGGGTAGAGGATCGGGTTGCCGGTGGCCATGCACCGGGCATAGGGGGTCCACGACTCGTAGACGGCCACCTCGTCCACGGGGAACGCGGTGGCGTACACGCCGGGGGCGGGATCGGCCACACCGACCGCGATCCGCCGTACCAGCGCCGAGCCGTCGGTGGTCTGCTGGGGGAACTCCCCTTCGGTCACCAACCGGTCCTGTACCAGGATGCCGGCCGCGTCCGCGAAGCGCGGTACGGCGACGTCCATGAGTTCCCTGCCGGTCTCGAACATGTCCAGTGTGCTGCCGATGCGTTTGCTGGCCGCGTTGAGCAGGGACAGCTGCTCGTGCATGGATGCGGGACTGCCCATCCTGAACCCTGGCGTCGCTGGGTCTTTGGTGACGAAACGGGACTTCACTCGCTCCACCGGGGTGCGGGAACCGGCGTCCACCAGGTTGCCAGTTCGAGATCTTCTGCGATGGCGTTGGCGCCGTTGTATCCGGGGGCCGCGGAGACCGAGCCGCCGGGGTGGCTGCTGGCCCCACAGAGGTAGAGGCCGTCGACGGGGGTGCGGTACCGGCCCATCTCCGGGACCGGCCGGTTTCCGCCCAGCTGGGACGGCTCGTAGGCCCCCACATGGTGGCTGCCGCGCACCATGTTGACGCAGTGCCGCTCGATGTCGAGCGGTGAGAAGACCCGCCTGCCGAGGACGGCGCCTCCCGCGAGGTTGGGGGCGTACTCGGCCCATTCGGCGAGCAGCCGCTCACCGACCTCCTCGCGCCGGCGGTCCCAGTTCGCCGCGTCGCCATCGAGGTCGTACGGGGCCCATGGCCACCAGAAGGCCACGTGTTTACCCTCCGGCGCGTACGAGGAGTCGAACAGCGAGGGGCACGCGCCGTTACCGGCCAGCCGGTCGGGCAGCTGTCCCCGATGGATCTGGTCGAAGGTGCGGCCGAGTTGCTCGCTGTCGTCGGCGCCGAGGACGACGAGGAAGGCCCGGTCCACGTCGGGCTCGAACTCGGCGGCCCGGTAGCGCGGCGCCTCGTCGAGCGCCAGGTGGAGGGTGACGAGGCTGTGTCCGGCCCACCGGTAGTCCTCGACCTTGGCCGCGATCTCCGGGCCGAAGTTCTCCGGACCCGCCAGCCGAACGGTCTGCGGGGCGTCCACCGCGCTGGCCACGAACCGACGGGCGGTGAGAACGTCGCCGCCTGCCAGCTCCACCCCGGTGGCCCGCCCGTCACCGACGAGGATCCGCTCGACATGGGCGCCGGTCACCACGGTGCCGCCGTGCTCCTCGATGACCGCGCGCAGCGCGCTCGCGACGTTTCCCGCACCGCCCACGGGCACACCGAGCCGGGCGATGCGCGACAGCAGCCGGGGGAAGAATCCGCCGGTGCCCGGTACGTCCTCGATGGAGATGGCGTGCAGGAAGGACTTGAACAGGACTCTGACCTGATCGCTCTCGAAGTTCCTGTCGACGGCCTCGTACAGCGAGAGCGGCATGTAGCTCATCAGGTCGCGGCCCAGGTCGCCTTTGAGCCGCTCGGCGAGCACGGGGGGCGGTAACGGGCTGGAGTACAGGAACCCGTTCATCAGGTCCCTGGCCGTCTCGGCGTAGCGCTCGTACAGCTCCAGCCAGCGCTCGGCGTCGGCCTTGGAGAATCGGGCGAAGGAGTCGGCGGTGCGTTTGGGGTCGGTGTAGACGGTGATCGCCCGGCCGTCCCGGAAGACCGTGGCGTGCTGGGTCTCGGGATAGACGTAGCTCAGGCCGTACCGCTGGAGTTCCAGGTCGGCGGGGACCGGGCCCTCCTCCAGGAAGTGGTAGCTGCTGTGAGTGTTGTGCCGGAACCCCGGAAGGGTGAGCTCCTGGGTGCTGCAACCACCACCGACGACGTCGTTGCGCTCGACGACCGCGACCGACAGTCCCGCTTTCGCGAGATAGGCGGCACACGTGAGGCCGTTGTGGCCCCCGCCCACGATGACGCCGTCGAACTCCGACACGTTCCCTCCAGGGCACTCTGACTGCTGGTATGGAGGATTGTAAAGAATGATCTATATGCGAACCCTGTGTTTAACAGAGATTCGTAGATATTTCCACATGGACTAGGACTTAGGGGTGCTTAGCCGACGAAGTGGCCACACTAGGCCGCACCGGGAACTCCCTGAGTTCCCGGTGCGCACCGGGTCAGAGGGAGGGCAGTCCGGCCAGGGCCGTGTCGATCCGGTCCTGCGGCAGCGAGAGATCCTCAAGCCGCCCCGACAGGTAGCGGTCGTAGCCGTCCAGGTCGAAGTGCCCGTGCCCGCACACCGCGGTCAGCAGCACCTTCTCCTCGCCCGTCTCCCTGCACCGCAGTGCCTCGGCGACGACCTCGGCCAGCGCGTGGGCCGCCTCGGGAGCGGGGACGACCCCCTCGGCCCTGGCGAAGCGCACCCCTGCCTCGAAGCAGTCGTTCTGGTCCATGGCCACCGCCTCGAACATTCCCAGCTCGTACAGGTGCGACAGCAGCGGGGACATGCCGTGGTAGCGCAGCCCGCCCGCGTGGATGGGATCGGGGACGAAGCCGTGGCCCAGGGTGTGCATCTTCAGCAGCGGGGTCAGCCCCGCGGCGTCGCCGAAGTCGTAGGCGTAGACGCCCTTGGTGAGAGACGGGCAGGCCGCAGGCTCGACCGCCCGGATCACCGGGGCCATCCGCCCGGCCAGCTTCTCCCGCAGGAACGGGAAGGCCAGCCCGGCGAAGTTGGAACCGCCTCCGGTGCACCCCACGATCATGTCAGGTGCCTCGCCGAACGCGGCCATCTGCTCGATCGCCTCCTCGCCGATCACCGTCTGGTGCAGCAGCACATGGTTCAGCAGGCTGCCCAGCGCGTACCGGGTGCCCGGCTCGGCCCTCGCGGCCTCGACGGCCTCGCTGATCGCGATGCCGAGGCTGCCCGGTGAGTCGGGGTCGTGGGCCAGCGCCTCGGCGCCGTACGCGGTCAGCGGGGACGGGCTCGGGTGCACGGTCGCGCCGTAGGCCCGCATCAGGCTCCTGCGGCCGGGTTTCCCGTCGTATGAGACGCGGACCATCCACACCTCGCACTCCAGGCCGTACTGCGCGCAGGCGAACGCCAGTGCCGAGCCCCACTGGCCCGCCCCGGTCTCCGTGACCAGTTTCCCAACCCCCTGGCGCGCGTTGTAGTAGGCCTGTGGGACGGCGGTGTTCGGCTTGTGCGAGCCGGCGGGTGAGCCGCCCTCGTACTTGTAGTAGATCCTCGCGGGGGTGCCGAGGGCACGTTCGAGCCTGCGGGCCCGGATCAGTGGGGTGGGCCGCCAGAGTCGGTAGACGTCGCGGACGCTCGCCGGGATCGGGACGAACCGTTCGGCGCTCGCCTCCTGGTCGATCAGCTCCACCGGGAACAGCGGCATGAGATCGTCCGGATCGACGGGCCGCGAGGTGGCCGGATGCAGGATCGGTGGTGGCGGGACCGGGAGGTCGGCCACGATGTTGTACCAGTTGTGGGGGATACGGGACTCGTCGAGCAGGATTCGGGTGGCTTCGGTCATCGGGTGCCTCCACGTGTCGGATCCACTCAGTGCCGCTCTCATCACCCACCGTAGTTCAGCTAGCGCGCGACGTCCCGGTTCCTCGTGACACCCGCCGCCACCGAGGCCGCGACGGCCCGATCGGTCTCCGGCGCGAGAATCCGCCCCTGAACACACCCGCCACGCGGAGAAACCATCATTCATATAACGACTCTGAAAGCGGGAGAAAGTTCCCGGAAAGCAGTAGGGCCAGCTCGCCCACAAGGGGTCTGAGCTGGCCCTACGCTATTCTGAGCGGACGACGGGAATCGAACCCGCGTAGCCAGTTTGGAAGACTGGGGCTCTACCATTGAGCTACGTCCGCGCGAAGCGGCTTCAGTCTGGTCTAGACTTCATCCGTTCGTCAGGGCGTAAGCGTACCGGAGTTCCGGAGCGTGCGCGTACTCGACCTACCGGGGTGTGGCGCAGTTTGGTAGCGCACCTGCTTTGGGAGCAGGGGGCCGCAGGTTCAAATCCTGTCACCCCGACGCATGCCGGGCATCGGTTCCCACCGATGCCCGGTTTCTCGTTGTACGGGGTGCGAATTCTCGGCCACGCGAGACAGGCAGGGCGCATGGATGCGATGTCTGGAAGGTCGCCTCGCGGCGCGGGAGCGCGCTGAACGTCAGCGGTGGGCGCTGAAGAGGGCCCAGACGGCCTTGCCGCCGCAGTTGAGGTAGTCCCAGCCCCAGCCCTGGCTGTAGGTCTCCACGATGTAGAGGCCCCGGCCGTTCTCCGAGATGAAGTCCGGCTCCTTGGGGGTCGGAACCTCGTTGCTGGGGTCCATCACAGCCAGGAGCACGTGGGGCGAGAGGCGCAGCAGGACGAGCGTGATCGGGGTGATCCCCGGCTGGCCGGGCGGACACAGCGCGTAACGGACCGCGTTGGTGACGAGTTCCGAAACCACTAGCGCTGCGTCATCGCTGAGCTCCGCCAGTCCCCAATCGCGGAGCGTCGAGCGCGTCACGTCCCGGGCGGTCTTCACCGAGTCGGCCTGACTGGGCAGAGGGCACGCGGTGGCGTCGGATTGGTTGGCCTCGAGCAGCTCGTCAAAGCTCACCTCGCGGGTCGCCTGCAGGTAGTCGGCAGCCGATTTTGGCTCCTCCACCATCCTGCCGGTACCTCCCGCTGTCATCGTGAGTCTCCGTACCACGTGAGAGTTTTCAGAGCTTGTGCACCATAAGCCCAATATGCACTAAGCCATCATGGGTCACCGGAACGTCTGCTGCAAGACCCAAATGCACGTGCAGTTGCAATGTGCAGCAGCATGGACGGTCGGGTCGGCGACTTGGCGAATTGGGCAGTGACTTGAGACCTTGTCATAGCGGCCGGAAGTAGTGACACTGTGTGCGCTGGCCCAAGTAGAGAGGGAGGCGAAGTGGCGCAGGTTCAACCGGGATCAGGTCCCACAGCTCTGCGTATCCTCTTAGGCTCCCAACTGCGTCGTCTACGCGAGGCCAAGGGGCTCTCGCGAGAGGAGGCAGGCCATCTGATCCGCGGATCCGAATCCAAGATCAGTAGGATGGAGCTCGGCCGGGTTGGTCTGAGAGAGCGCGACGTGGCGGATCTGCTCACCTTCTACGGGGTGGAGGACGACCGCGCCCGGTCGGCGATCATGGATCTGTTGCTCAGAGCCAACGAACCCGGCTGGTGGCACCGGTTCAACGACCTGCTGCCCTCCTGGTTTCAGACGTACGTCGGTCTGGAGGAGGCAGCCTCCCGGATCCGTACGTATGAGGTGCAGTTCGTGCCGGGCCTGCTGCAGACGAAGGAGTACGCCAGGGCGGTCATCACCGCGGGGAGCGCCGGCATAGCGCCCGACGAGATCACCCGCCGGGTCGACCTGCGGATGGAGCGCCAGCAGGTGCTCAGGCGGCCCGACGGCCCGTTCTTCTGGGCCGTCATCGACGAGGCCGCGCTGCGACGTCCGATCGGTGGTGCGGATGTCATGCGGGCACAGCTGGAGCACCTGCTCGACCTCATGCGGCAGCCGAACATCACAATCCAGGTGATGCCCTTCAGCTTCGGTGGCCACAGCGCGGAGGGCGGTGCCTTCAGTGTGCTCCGCTTCAACGACAGCGAGCTCCCGGACGTGGTCTACGTCGAGCAACTGGCCAGCGCCCTCTACCTGGACAAGCGCGAGGACGTCGACCGCTACAGCGAGGTCATGGAGCGGCTGTGCGCGGTCAGCACCACCCCCGGTGAGACGAACGACATCCTGCGGCGGATCATCAAAGAGGACTGAGCGGCCATTGGTCGCTCCATGGTGTCGCTCTGCTCTAGACTGGCCTGCGGCGCTGAACACCCGCCGCAGTGGAGCGTGCCCTAATCTCGCACGTCTCGTTGGCTGTGCCAGGTGCCACTCATGTGGGCGCGGCGCGAGAGCTTGCCGCGATAGCCGCTACGACTTGGCGCGCCCGCGATCACTCGAAGTTTGATCAAGGAGACGACCCCGTGAAGACCGCTGTGGAGGAGCTCAGCCCGACCCGGGTAAGGCTTACCGTCGAGGTGCCGTTCGAGGAGCTCGGCGAGAGCCTGCAGGCGGCGTACAAGAAGGTCGCGCAGCAGGTGCGCGTCCCCGGGTTCCGCCCCGGCAAGGTTCCGGCCCGCATCATCGAGCAGCGCTTCGGCCGCGCGGTGGTGCTGGAGGAGACCCTCAATGACGCGGTGCCCAAGCTGTACGGCCAGGCCGTCGACGAGAGTGAGATCTTCCCGGTCAGCCAGCCGGAGATCGAGGTCACCAAGATCGAGGACGGTCAGCAGGTCGAGTTCACCGCCGAGGTGGACATCCGCCCCGAGTTCGACGTCCCCGACTACCAGGGCATCGAGGTGACCGTTCCGGTCTCCGAGGTCTCCGACTCCGACATCGACACCCAGCTGGACGGTCTGCGCCAGCGTTTCGCCACGCTGACCGGCGTCGAGCGCGCCGCCGCCGTCGGCGACTTCGTCGTCATGGACCTGGCCGCCTCGATCGACGGTGTCAACATCGAGGAGCAGCAGGCCAACGACGTCTCCTACGAGGTCGGTGCCGGTTCGGTGCTGCAAGGCCTGGACGACGCCCTGGTCGGCCTGTCCGCCGGTGAGACCAAGGAGTTCACCACGAACCTGGTCGGCGGCGAGAACGCCGGCGAGGAGGCCGTGGTCACCATCACCGTCAAGAGCGTCAAGGAGAAGGTCCTCCCCGAGCTTGACGACGAGTTCGCCCAGCTCGCCAGCGAGTTCGACACCCTTGACGAGCTCAAGGCGAGCATCAGCGAGCAGGCCCGCCGCAACAAGCTGATCGACCAGGTCGTCCAGGCCCGTGAGAACGCGCTCGACGCGCTGCTCGGCAAGATCGACATTCCGCTGCCGGAGAGCGCGCTCAAGGTCGAGGTCGACAACCGCAAGCACAACCTTGAGCACCAGATCGCCGAGAGTGGCCTGAGCAAGGAGGCGTTCTTCCGCCTCTACCAGACCACCGAGGAGGAGCGCCTCGCCGAGTTCGACGAGAGCGCCGCCAAGGCACTCAAGACGGGCTTTGTCCTCGACAAGATCGTCAAGAGCGAGGAGCTCGGTGTCAGCGAGCAGGAGCTGACCAACTTCGTGGTGCGCCGCGCCATGCAGATGAACGTCGCGCCCAACACGCTGGCCCAGCACCTGGCCGACAACGACCAGCTCACACTGGCCATGGTCGAGATCGTCCGTGACAAGGCCAAGAGTGTCATCGGCGATGCCGCGAAGGTGACCGACGAGGCGGGCAACGAGGTCGACCTCAAGGCCATCTACACCGAGATCAACGGTGCGGAGTCCGACGAGACCGAGGAGGCCACCGAGGCTTCCGAGGCCCCGGAGGCCCCCGAGGCTGACGCAGCGAAGTAGTCCCAGGCCGAAGCGAGGGGTGCCACAGAGCACCCTGGACGCCCCCGTCACGCTCAGCGTGACGGGGGCGTCCGCGTTCTGCCGCTCGCCCGGCCGAGGGCCCTGGCCGAGCCGAGGACGATGTGGGGGTGAGAGCGCCGCGGAGTGCCGCCCTGACGCCTCTCCTGGATTCCTCCGGTCTCCCTGCCCTCCAGGGAGCTCGCGGGCTCCTGGGCCCGCTGAGAGTCGCGACCCCCTTCTTTCTCCCGGAAGTCTTTTCAGCGTTCCGCCGCGGTCCGCTTCCGGCGTCCGCACAGGTATCCCGGGAGCTCCGACACGCCGTACGGGCTCCGGTTTCCGAGCCTTTACCGAGGCGTGCGGCGGGAGGTTCCAGGCGCGGTGGGGAGGCGGCGGGCAGCATGCGCCGTCAGCGAACAGCGCGTTGAGGGGGCATGTCCGGTAGGCCACGCGCGTTAAGGTCACAAGCAAAGCCAATCGATTACGACGCATCGGAAGGTGACGCTGTGACCAGCCCGCCGACCTTCTACCAGCCGACCGGCTCCGGGCCCGAGTCGATGAGCCAGCCGAATGGCTCGTTCAGGCTCGAAGACCAGCTCTACCAGCGGCTGCTGCGTGAGCGCATCATCGTGCTGGGCACCCAGGTCAACGACGAGATCGCCAACCGAATCTGCGCCGAGCTGCTGCTGCTCGCCGCGGACGACTCAGAGCGCGACATCTGGCTCTACATCAACTCGCCAGGCGGTTCCGTGACCGCTGGGATGGCGATTTACGACATGATGGAATACGTGCCTAACAATGTGTGCACGGTCGCGATGGGTCTGGCCGCTTCCATGGGCCAGTTCCTGCTCTGCGCCGGCGAACGGGGCAAGCGTTACGCCCTGCCGCACGCCCGCATCATGATGCACCAGCCGTCCGGTGGCATCGGCGGCACCGCAGCCGACATCGCCATCCAGGCTGAGCAGATGCTATATGTCAAGAAGACCCTCGCCGAGCGCATCGCGTTCCACACCGGTCAGAATCTGGAGCAGATCGAGGCCGATTCCGACCGTGACCGCTGGTTCACGGCCGAGGAGGCCAAGGACTACGGCTTCATCGACCAGGTCGTGCGCAGCGCTCGACAGGTGCCCTCCACGGGCGCCGTCTCCTGAAGGGGCACAAGGTGAGTGAGTTGATCCGGCCGGGAGACATCAACGGCCGTTACGTTCTTCCGTCCTTCAGTGAGCGCACGTCCTACGGCGTGCGGGAGATGAATCCGTACGCCAAGCTCTTCGAGGACCGCATCATCTTCCTCGGCGTGCAGGTGGACGACGCGTCGGCCAATGACGTCATGGCGCAGTTGCTGACCCTGGAGTCGCTCGACCCCGACCGTGACATCAGCATCTACATCAACTCGCCGGGCGGTTCCTTCACCGCCATGACGGCGATCTACGACACGATGCAGTTCGTCCGGCCGGAGATCCAGACGGTCTGTCTGGGCCAGGCGGCCTCGGCGGCGGCGGTCCTGCTGGCCGGCGGCACGCCCGGCAAGCGTTTCGCCTTGCCGAACGCCCGCATGCTGATCCACCAGCCCTCCACCGAGGGGGGCGGCCAGGGAAGCGACATCGAGATCCAGGCGCGTGAGATCCTCAGGATGCGCGCGCAGATGGAGAGCATCATCGCTCAGCACTCGGGCAGGGCACCGGAGGCGGTCCGCAAGGACATCGAGCGGGACAAGATCCTTGATGCCGTGGAGGCCAAGGAGTACGGGCTGATCGACGACATCATCCCGTCCCGCAAGAAGCTTGCGAAGGCCGTAGCCTCCTAACGAGGCATATCGCACCGGAACCGTGCCGAATCGGGCAGGTTCCGGTGCGACTCGCCGCTAGGGGGCTCACTGAGGGCTCAGAAGACGGTAACGTCGAAACCTAAGCGGGATGACTTTTCGATCGGGTATCGGGCCGGTCGGAAGAAACGGACCGCGGCAGCCAGGGCGGTCCCACGCAAAGGAGTATCTGGGGTGGCACGCATCGGCGACGGGGGAGACCTGCTGAAGTGCTCTTTCTGTGGAAAGAGCCAGAAGCAAGTCAAGAAGCTCATCGCCGGACCCGGCGTATACATCTGCGATGAGTGCATTGACCTCTGTAACGAGATCATCGAGGAGGAGCTCAGCGAGTCCTCTGAGCTCAAGTGGGACAGCCTTCCCAAGCCGAGGGAGATCTACGAATTCCTCGACGCCTACGTCATCGGTCAGGACCAGGCGAAGAAGGCTCTCTCCGTAGCGGTCTACAACCACTACAAGCGGGTGCAGTCCGGCGAGCGCGGGCGTGACGACGGCATAGAACTGGCCAAGTCCAACATCCTGCTCCTGGGCCCGACCGGTTCCGGTAAGACACTGCTCGCCCAGACGTTGGCGAAGATGCTGAACGTTCCGTTCGCCATCGCCGACGCCACAGCCCTGACAGAGGCGGGCTACGTGGGCGAGGACGTCGAGAACATACTGCTCAAGCTGATCCAGGCCGCTGACTACGACGTCAAGAAGGCCGAGACCGGCATCATCTACATCGACGAGGTCGACAAGATCGCTCGTAAGAGCGAGAACCCGTCGATCACCAGGGACGTCTCCGGTGAGGGCGTGCAGCAGGCCCTGCTGAAGATCCTGGAGGGCACGACCGCGAGTGTGCCGCCGCAGGGCGGCCGTAAGCACCCGCACCAGGAGTTCATCCAGATCGACACCACCAACGTGCTGTTCATCTGTGGTGGGGCCTTCGCCGGCCTCGAAAAGATCATCGAGTCCCGGATCGGCCGCAAGGGCATCGGTTTCAACGCCATCATCCGTTCCAAGGAAGACATCGACAGCTCCGACATCTTCGGGGACGTCATGCCCGAGGACCTGCTGAAGTTCGGCATGATCCCCGAGTTCGTCGGCCGGCTTCCGGTCATCACGAGCGTTCACAACCTTGACCGCGAGGCGCTCATTCAGATCCTCACCGAGCCGCGCAACGCCTTGGTCAAGCAGTACCGGCGCCTGTTCGAGCTCGACAATGTCGAACTCGAGTTCACAGACGACGCGCTTGAGGCGATCGCGGATCAGGCGATCCTGCGCGGCACCGGTGCCCGTGGCCTGCGAGCGATCCTGGAGGAGGTTCTCCTCTCGGTGATGTACGAGGTGCCGTCGCGGCAGGACGTGGCGCGCGTCGTCATCACCCGCGAGTCGGTTCTCGAACACGTCAACCCCACGCTCGTGCCGCGTGACCAGCTCAACAAGCAGCAGCGGCCGCCGCGCGAGAAGTCCGCGTGATCCAGCCAGGACAAACCGGTTTTCACAGCTGACGCCCCCGCAGGGAGACCCTGCGGGGGCGTCAGCTGTTTCCGCTGGTTTCCGCCGGGTCGGCCGGTGGCGGCGCATTCACCGGACGATTTCAGCAGCCGGTCCGCGGAGTCGACGGCATGTCGGAGCTCGCGAGGTGGGGGAACATGTCGCAACTCTTCGGCTGGGGAACATCGAGTGCGCGGACATCCCTAGACTTGGACATCGTGACGACGCCAGAGCTGCCCACCCAGTACACACCTGCCGACGTGGAGACCCGGAGCTACGAGCGCTGGGTATCGGAGGGATACTTCACCGCTGATCCGAGCGGCGAGCGCGAGCCTTACAGCATCGTCCTGCCTCCGCCGAACGTGACCGGTGTCCTGCACATCGGCCACGCACTCGACCACTCGATCCAGGATGCGCTGACCAGGCGCGCTCGCATGCGCGGCCAGCAGACACTCTGGCTGCCAGGCATGGACCACGCCGGCATCGCCACCCAGAACGTCGTCGAACGTGAGCTGGCCAAGGAGGGCCTGTCCCGGCACGACCTCGGCCGCGAGGCGTTCGTCGAGCGGGTCTGGCAGTGGAAGGAGGAGTCCGGCGGCCGGATCCTCGGCCAGATGAAGAAGCTCGGTGATGGCGTCGACTGGTCACGTGAGCGCTTCACCATGGACCCCGGACTGTCCCGTGCCGTTCAGACGATCTTCAAGAGGCTCTTCGACGACGGGCTCATCTACCGCGCCGAGCGCATCATCAACTGGTGTCCACGCTGCCTGACCGCGCTTTCGGACATCGAGGTCGAACACAGCGAGGACGAGGGCGAGCTCGTCTCGATCCGCTACGGCGACGGTGACGACTCCATCGTGGTCGCCACGACTCGGGCCGAGACGATGCTCGGTGACACCGCCGTGGCCGTGCACCCCTCCGACGAGCGCTACGCGCACCTGATCGGAAGGGAGGTGGAGCTACCGCTCACCGGGCGCCTCATCCCGATCGTCGCCGACGAGCACGTCGACCCGGCCTTCGGCACCGGGGCGGTCAAGGTCACTCCGGCGCACGACCCGAACGACTTCGAGATCGGACGACGCCACTCGCTGCCGTCCCTGACAATCATGGACGAGCGCGGCGTGGTCACGGCCCACGGCCCGTTCCAGGGGCTCGACCGCTTCGAGGCCAGGCCCGCGGTGGTGGCCGCGCTACGCGCCGAGGGCCGGATCGTGGCGGAGAAGCGCCCCTACCTCCACTCCGTCGGGCACTGCTCGCGCTGCAAGACCGTGGTCGAGCCACGGCTCTCACTCCAGTGGTTCGTCAACGTCTCACCCCTGGCGAAGGCGGCGGGCGACGCGGTCCGTGACGGCCGGACGAAGATCCATCCACCGGAGCTGGCCAAGCGCTACTTCGACTGGGTCGACGACATGCACGACTGGTGCATCTCCCGGCAGCTGTGGTGGGGGCACCGTATCCCGGTCTGGTATGGCCCCGGCGGTGAAGTTCTCTGCGTCGGCCCCGACGAGCAGGCGCCCGATGGCTACGTCCAGGACCCCGATGTCCTCGACACCTGGTTCTCCTCCGGGTTGTGGCCGTTCTCCACTCTCGGCTGGCCGGACAGGACGCCCGAACTGGCGAAGTTCTACCCGACCTCCGTCCTGGTGACCGGCTACGACATCCTGTTCTTCTGGGTCGCCCGGATGATGATGTTCGGCATCTACGCGATGGACGGCGAGCCGCCGTTCCAGACCGTGGCTCTGCACGGCATGGTCCGGGACCAGTACGGCAAGAAGATGTCGAAGTCGTTCGGCAACGTCGTCGACCCGCTCGACTGGATCGAGCGCTTCGGCGCCGACGCCACCCGTTTCACGCTGCTACGTGGGGCCAACCCTGGCTCCGACGTGGCGATCAGCGAGGAATGGGCAGGAGGGTCGCGTAACTTCTGTAACAAGATCTGGAACGCCACTCGTTTCGCGCTGATGAACGGTGCAGTGACGGGTGAGCTTCCGGTCGAGGAGTTGACCGCCGCCGACAGGTGGATCCTGTCCAGACTCCAGGAGGTCGTCGCGTCGGTGGACGCCGCGTTCGAGGACTTCGAGTTCGCCAAGATCTCCGATCTGCTCTACCACTTCGCGTGGGACGAGGTCTGCGACTGGTACGTGGAACTCGCCAAGATCCAGATCGCCTCCGGGCAGGAGCACACCCGGCTCGTGCTGGGGCATGTCTTCGACTCGCTGCTCCGTCTGCTCCACCCGCTGGTTCCGTTCGTCACCGAAGAACTGTGGCGAGCGGTCACCGGGCACGAGTCGATCGTGGTCGCGCCATGGCCGACGGTCCAGGAGTCGTTGCGTGATCCCTCGGCGGAGGAGGAGGTCATCGCGGTGCAGGGACTGATCACCGAGGTGCGCAGATTCCGTTCCGATCAGGGCCTCAAGCCAGGGCAGCGGGTCGCCGCGCGGCTCTCACTCGCCGGTACGGATCTGGCCTCTCATGAAGGGGCGATCCGGTCGTTGCTCCGGCTCGACCAGCCGTCCGAGTCGTTCGCCGCGACCGCCCGTCTCGATGTGAGCGGGATTGTCGTGGAGATCGACACGGCGGGGACGATCGATGTGGCCGCCGAGCGTAAGCGTCTGGAGAAGGATCTCGCGGTGGCGCGTAAGGAGGCGGCCCAGGTCGCGGCGAAGCTCGGCAATGAGCAGTTCATGGCCAAGGCACCGGACGATGTGGTGGCCAAGGTGCGGTCCCGTGCGGCGCAGGCCGACCAGGACATCGCGCGACTGCTCGCTCAGCTGGCGACGTTGCCGACGGGCTGACGGTCTGAGCTCGAGAGCAGCGGGAGAGTCCTGACCCGGGAGTCCCCAGCCGGCGGTTGGGGGAGAACGACGCAGGTCAGGAAGTCGGGATGAGCCGAGAACCCGGAGTCTCTTGACTCCGGGTTCTCGGGTTTGAGAGCTGAAGTCTCAGGGAAGACCTAGTTGTTACCAGGAAGTTGGTCATGGTGGCCCTAGGCGGCTGCTAGAGTTCTTCAAGCAGGGCAATGGTCCTGCGACCCCCTCTGAAAATCTGGCAAATCGGGCGCGTCTGCATAATTTGGACATCGACCGGATGTTGGAGTAAGTTAGAGGGGTTGCCCTGGAAACAGGGTGAGTCGCAATCCTAGCGGATTCGGCGGGTGGGAGTCGATGACCGGAAAACCGGCAA
>NZ_JOEQ01000020.1 GCF_000721075.1 Streptosporangium amethystogenes | reverse complement strand
CCGGCCGCCCCTCGAAGTACTCAACGAATCCCTTTCAACCCGAGCAGCCGCATAGGCTACGACCATAAGACGGCTGTCCGGAATCACCGAGGCACCTCAGTCGCGTAGGAGTGTGCCCCGCACACTTGATACAAACCCAGCCACCGGCAGGAGTCGTAGAACGATGTCTCCTCCGTCACCGTCTTGGCGAAAGCTTCCATGCTCGGTTTGGAGATCGTGAACCGCACCCAGAAGGGGGCGTCGACAACGATTGCGGCTAGGACTACCGCGAGGACGATCCAGGGGAGGAACCAGCGCCGTAGGCGGTCGGAGACCACGTCTGCGTCCTTGCGCCCTGCCAAGATGATGCGGACGATCCAGATCAGGACCAGTGGGACTATGACAAAGATGGTGAACAGGACCATCTCTATGGTGTACCGATAAGGGACGCTGGCCCAATACAGGAGTACGAGGGCTGCAGCCGAGACTGCGATCAGAAATGGCCATCCGGGCGGCTTGGTGATCACGGCGTCACCCTAGCGATCACATCTGTGATCCCGACAGGCCGGCCCTGACGGTCACTTGCTCCTGGGCAGGGTTGCCACCTCCGCTCTCACTGGCTGTGAAGCGAAAGACGCCCCGGCTGTGGCCGAGGCATCCGAGGCATGGATCTGCTTATGCGAGCGCGTCACCGAGACGCCTGAGGGCGTTGCGCTTGTCGTCGAGGGAGACGCGGGCGTAGATGGTCATGGTCACCTCGATGTCGCTGTGGCCGACAATGTCACGGACGACCTGGGGCGGGACGCCGAGGTTGAGCAGCAGCGTGACGCAGGTGTGGCGGAGGTCGTGAAAGCGTATCTCGCCGAGGCCGGCGGCCGTGCGGATCGTTCCCCAGCTTCGCCGGAGGTTGTCCGGCTCCATCGGGGTGCCACAGCGCGAGGGGAAGAGGAGGCTGTTCTCCTTCCACTCCTCCCAGCGGTCAGAGCGCTCCATGAACAGCGCCTTCCGGTGTTCCTTCAGGGCCTCTCCACACAGACCGGTGGCAGTGGGACCGTACGAGCCGTCTTGGGTTGGATGAACTGGAGGCGGCCGGCCTCGACGTCTCCGAGCGCCTCGCCGAGATCCACTCACGCTACGGCCCCGAGCATCTCGTCTCCCGCTCGATCACCGCGTCAACGCTGTGCGTCCTGGCCGCCGTCAAGGCGGTGGAGTCCGCGATGATCAGCTCGCATCGGGTTGGAAGTCCTTAAATCTGTCCATGTCACTAGCCACAAGGTCGAAGAAGCTGCGATGGCGCTCGACTCCCGGCAGCCACGCGGCCGCGAAGCACGCTTCCCATTCTCCCGCCGGGCTGATGACGTGCGGGTTGAGGAAGAAGTCGCCGTCGTCGAACTGTCCGATCAGGATGGAATCGGGGAGGTATTCGGGGCGGTAGAACACGGAATCCTGGTTGTCGCCGTAGACGAAGTAGTCCTCATCCGATGCACTGTCGATTGGGTAGAGGGGATTGGGGTCCGCCAGTTCGGCCAGCCATGGGGCAAGGGCTCGCACCCGCCCAATCTCGTGGACGGGCCGGAAGATGCCCTGCCCCCACCCGTTCGCGATGCGGAGGAAGGCGCGATAACTCGGCGGGAGGCGTATCCCGAGACGTTCCTCCTGCTCGGCGATGTCGGCCTCGCTTGCGCCTATCGCCGGGAATCCCGGTGCCTGCCCAAGAAGTTCACGCCATGCGTTGTCGGTGTCGCTCATGGCGGAGACCCTAGCGATCACATCTGACATGTCATCCGATGTGCGGCAGGTCAGTTCTGCGGCATGTCCTTGCAGGAGGTAGAAACCCTGATCGGGCCATTCCGCGACCGATCGAACAGTTGCTGCTGACTTACAGCCGACGGACGTCCGCCATGCGCAGGCGACCACCAATCTCTTGAAGCGTTAATGGTGATGGAGAGGCCGCGCGCGGCGGATCAAGGGTTACATCGGCTGTCGGCGGCTGAGTTCCTGGCGAGGAGAGCGTTCAGTGGGAGACTCCGCCATGGCATGCGGTGGGCGCCATGGCTGACGGCAACCCTGACGGCAACGTCCACCACCGCAGCCACACACAGGGCACCGCGGACATCCTTCTGCTCCCGGCTTCCAGTAGATGAGCAGGGTGATTGCCACGCCTGAAAAGCGGAAGGTCGGCGGTTCGACCCCGCCCCTGACCACCTCATCTGAACAGTACAAAAGCCCCGAGCCAACCACGGCCGGGGCGTTCTTCGTTGTACTTGACGGGAGGGACGCCCCGGAGGAGCTGGGCTCCGGGGCGTTGTTGATCGGTACGGTCTTCGTCAGGGCATGGCCGAGCTTGCCGAGGGCGCGGCGCTTGTCGTCGAGGGAGGCGTGAGCGTAGATCGTCACGGTGACCTCGATGTCGCTGTGTCCGACGATCTCTGACGATGGACACCCTAATCCAGCGCATGGTGATGGCTCGGCCGCTCCTCATGCGGTGGGCTGAGCGCGGCCGACGTGATTCGATGCCCGCTCCTGCGCAGGGGCGGGCACCGATGGATTGCAGCGAGTTCACGCGGTCTTGCGAAGACCGGCGAACTGCAGGCCGGTGAAGCCGGCGACCACTACCGCCTGTGCGATCACCAGTGCGGTGCCAAGGCCGGTCAGCGGGAACCAACCGGCGATGAGCAGTTCCGCGCTCGCGGCCACCCAAGCGATGTTGACAGCCATCACGACGCCCACGGCGACCTTGCTCACCGTAGGCCGCGAGGCGAGGAAGAACAGGGCGGCTGCCCAGGCGACCAGGAACGCACCGGTCGGGTAGAGGAAGGCGGAGGGGAGGCCGAACATCTCGCCGAAGATCGCCGCGGCGACGACGTAGACGACTCCATTGGCGCCCGAGCCCATCGCATCCAACTTGAGGGCGAAACGGAGCAGCTTTGCGTCAGCGGCGATCTTGACGGTGCTGGCGACGGTGGCCATTTCGGAGTCCCTTCGTAGTACTGACGTGCCTGTGACCACGAAGCTACGCAGGCCTGCACCAACCCGAATCAGTCATCGTGACGGTAGATTCCTGACCGTGTTGTACGGACGAGCCGGGGAACAAGCGGACATCGAACGGCTCCTGGCGGAGGCCAGGACCGGCCAGAGCGGGGCCCTGGTCATTCGAGGCCAGGCGGGGATCGGCAAGTCGGCGCTCCTGGACTACGCCGCCGGGCGAGCGGAGGGCATGCGAATGCTGCGCGGCGTCGGTATCGAATCCGAGGCCGAGTTGCCCTTCGCCGCACTTCACCTGCTCTTGCGCACTGGGCTCGACCGGATCCACGCACTGCCCGACGCGCAGGCCACGGCGCTCAACGGTGCCCTGGGCTTGGACGACATCGCTCCAGAAAGTCGGTTCCTGGTCGGGCTGGCCACGCTGAGCCTTCTCTCCGAGCTCGCAGGGGACGGCGCGCTGCTCTGCCTCATTGACGACGCGCAGTGGTTCGACCAGGCGTCCATCGACGCGCTGGTGTTCGCCGCCCGCCGCCTCGAGGCTGAAGGCGTTGCTATGATCTTCGCCGCCCGCACGGGTTTCCATGCCACAGGGCTGCCCGAGCTCCGGCTGGGCGGGCTGGACAGCGCAGCCGCCGCCGCCCTGCTCCCCGCCGACCTTCTACCGCAGGTGCGAGAGCGCCTCATCGAGGAGTCGGACGGCAACCCCCTGGCGCTCATCGAACTGCCCACCGCGCTCACCGCCGAACAGCGGGCGGGACGATTGTCACCGGTGGGTGCGATGCCCGTCGCCGATCGAGTCCAGGAGGCGTTCCAAACACAGATAGCCGCGCTTCCCGAGCCCGCGCGGATCGCGCTGCTGATCGCGGCGGCGGACGGCTCCGGTGAGCTTGAGACGGTGGTAGGTGCGGGTGCCCCCCTCCACGGCCTTGAGTCAGCCGAGCGGAGCCGGCTGATCGAGATCAGGGGAACGATCGTCGGTTTCCGCCATCCCCTGATCAGGGCGGCTGCCTATCAGAGTGCGCCGGTCACCCGGCGCCTTGCCGTACATCGAGCCCTTGCCGACGCCCTCACCAGCTCGGCTGCCATGGATGCGGCCGACCGGCGGGCGTGGCACCTGGCCGCCGCCGCGCTCGGCCCTGACGAGGACGTCGCACGGGAGTTGGAGGAAGCAGCGGAACGGGCACGTACCCGCAGCGGCCACGCCGCGATCGCGGCCGCTTACGAGCGGGCCGCCGAACTCACCGCCGATCCGGTACGACGATCCGGACGGCTGGCCGCTGCCGCGCTGGCAGCGAGCGACGCCGGCCTGATGGGCCGTGCCGCTGCGCTCGCTGACAGCGCCACGCCCGATGTGGACGACCCTGACGTGATCGCCGCGCTGATCCAGGTGCGCGCCCATCGCGAATTCGAGTTAGGCACACCGCTCGCGGCGGGCCGGATCATCATGGACGGCGTCTCTCGCGTGGCGGCCCACTCCTACGAGCGGGCCACCTGGCTGCTGGTGGAGGCCATCCGCTGCGCCTGGTTCGCCGGTGACGCGCGGCTGGCCGAAGAGGCGGCCGCGAGCCTCTGCGCGCTCCCCGAGGTCAACTCGCCGCTGGTCAGTGGGGCGCTCGGACTGACCCGCCTGCTAAGCGGTGACATTGGCGGTGGGATCAAGCTCATGGGCGAGGCGGTCGACGTACATGCGCTCGCCGGGCTGGGGGTGCCTGGACTGACCTTCACCGCCTCTCTGTGCTTCCCGCTGGGCCGTGCCGTCCTCTACGAGGAGATCACCGGCCAGGTCGTGGCGGACTGCCGGAAGAGCGGGATGATCGGCTGGCTCACATTCGCGCTCCAGGATCATGGTCTCGCGCAGGGGTGGCTCTGCCAGTATGGCGAGGCCAGGGCGGCCCTGAACGCAGGGCTGCGGCTGGCGGCGGATCTGGGTCACGAGCACCGGATCAGCCACATCACATGCTCTCTCGCTTGGGTGCTCGCTCACCAGGGGGATGTGGAGGAGTGTCGCGCGAACGCTGAGGAAGGCGTCGCGAGAGCCAACACCCAAGGACTGGTTCTTGCGGCAGCCATCGGGCGGTGGGCACTCGGCCTGCTCGAACTCGGCCTGGGTCGCCCGAACGCTGCTCTCCAGCAGCTGGAGGCCATCCCGTCGACGGGCATTGCCGTCCTCTCCGCCGCCGACCAGGTCGAGGCAGCCATCCGCAGCGGCCGGCCGGAGCGGACGAAGGAGCCGCTCGCCCGCTACCTGGCCTGGGCGCGGCACGTTCATCAGCCGTCGTCGGACGCGATCGCCCTGCGCTGCCGCGCCCTCGTCGAGGAGGACGAGGCACACTTCGTGCATGCCATACACCTCCATGAGAAAGACACTCAGCCGTATGAGCAGGCGAGGACGCAGCTCGCCTACGGCGAGTGGCTGCGACGGGCACGGCGGCGAGCAGATGCCCGCGCGCAGCTGCGCGACGCACTGGAGATCTTCGATCGGCTCGGTTCGGAGCTGTGGGCCGAGCGCGCCCGTGCGGAGTTGCGCGCGACCGGGGACGTGCCGGCGGCGCCGCGCAGGGCCGACGACCCGCTCAGCGTGCTCACCCCCCAGGAACGCCAAGTCGTACGGCTGGCGGCCAATGGCGCCTCCAACCGCGACATCGCCGCCCAGCTTTTCCTCAGCCCGCGGACCGTTGGCTACCACCTCTACAAGGCGTTTCCCAAGCTGGGTATCACCTCCCGAGCCCAATTGGCAGCCATCGCCCGGTCTTCGTCGGTGCTCGACTGATGTTCGCTCAGAAGTTGAAGCCGCGGTGCCTCGTACCGTTCGCGTGTGGTGGCGCGCTGTTCTCGCATGCGCATTACGGGCCCGAGAGACCGGCTCCGACGCCTCCTCGATGAAGGCGGGTGTGATCCTCGATCACGATCATTACGCCTCCAGTGCGAGATGCCGCCACGACCGCGCACTCGGGTTCCACGGCACGGGTTGGGCGTCGTTCATCGCCGTGGCGCGCTCTTCGTTTCCCAGGCCTTCCTAGCGGTCGCGACGGTGCCATTGACGGCAACGCTGACGGCAACGTCCACCACCAGAGGCGCACGCCGGACACCTTTAAGCACCCTCTACTCCCAGGCCGTCGAGGGCCAGCAGGGCGATTGCCACGCCTGAAAAGCGGAAGGTCGGCGGTTCGACCCCGCCCCTGACCACAGCAACTGAGCAGCACAAACGCCCCGAGTCGATCACGGCCCGGGGCTTTTTGATGTCTGGTGACAGCAACGTCTCTGCTGCTTCGAACCCCCAGGTTTTCGTGTCCTGGACGATCCCGCCCAAACGCAGGATCATGAGAACGTGAGCAGGACGGACAACACGATGCCGCTTCGCTTGCAGGAGCAGGATGGTCGCCGCTACAGGCACGATATGGGCGGCTCCTATTCGGGCATCGGTGAAGATGCCAATCTGGCGGAGCGCAAAGCCCGGCAGCGGGCACGACTCACATTGTTGCGCGGTGAGGAACCAGAACCGACCAGGCATCGCCATTGCGAAAAGTGGCGCTATTAACGAGGGCAGCAATGAAGCGTCCCGGAGATGACCTACGGGACGCTTCATCCATATACGTGCGATGTCAGCCGAGGGCATCGCCGAGCTTGCCCAGGGCGTTGCGCTTGTCGTCGAGGGAGACGTGGGTGTAGATGGTCATGGTCACCTCGATGTCGCTGTGGCCGACGATGTCGCGGACGACCTGGGGCGGTACGCCGAGGTTGAGCAGCAGAGTCACGCAGGTGTGACGAAGATCGTGAAAGCGCATGTCCCCGAGGCCGGCGGCCTTGCGGATCGCTCCCCAGCTTCGCCGGAGGTTATCCGGCCCCATCGGGGTACCGCGCCGAGACGGGAAGACCAGGCCGTGTTCCTCCCAGTCGTCCAAGCGGTCGGAGCGTTCGGCGAACTGCTGCTTGCGATGCGCCCGGAGCGCTTCCACGTGATCGGCCAGGCGCTGGAGGACCTGGAGCAGGTACTCGATACCAAGAACGCCTGCGAGCTGACCGGAACCTCACGGGCCACGCTGTATCGACGACGTCACCCCCGTCCCCGGCCCGCCGGTCCGCCGACGCCGCGGCCGGTCCCGCCCAACGCGCTGTCTCGCGATGAGCGTCACCGGGTACTGGAGACGCTCAACTCCTACCGGTTCGTCGACAAATCTCCGCCGCGGGTGTGGGTGACGCTGCTGGACGAGGGACTCTACCTGTGCTCGATCTCCACGATGTACCGGCTGCTGCGCGCCGAGGACGGCGTGCGCGAGCGCCGCCTACAACCACGAGCACCGCCGTTCGGGGATCGGCCTGCACACCCCGGTCTCGGTGCACCTCGGCACCGTGGCCGAGATCCGTACTCAGCGGGCCGTCACGCTGGAGGCCGCCTACCAGGCCAACCCTGACCGGTTCCGCAGGAGACCGGTCCCGCCCCGGATCCCGCCACAGTGTGGATCAACGACCCAGGTAAACGGGAGAAACAGGTACAGAACAACTGAAACAACCGTGTCTCACCGAGCTTGACAAGTTCCGAGTCGGCGATTGCCCTTGCCGGCGGATACACCTGACCTCGAACGACACCGGCTGAACCATCTGAAGGAAACATACGTTTGTGGGGCATGAGAATACGAATGACCCTGCTCGTGGCGCTGTTGTCCCTGACTGCGGCCTGCGGAGGTGCGGAATCGGATATGTCGGCGACCCAGGCTGACGATGGGCCGACGAAGCGGGTTGCATTGTGGGGTGCCGAAGGCGGCTTCGTGACCGCGACCATGAACGTGCTGCGTCCGCCGAGGGCGGTGCTGTACAGCGACGGCCTGGTGATCGTTGACGCGAGCAAGCAGCTGAAGCTCACCGATGCCGAGACGGGCGAGACGGTCGCGTCGATGGAGACGTACCTGACCGGGCAACCGCCGACCGCGGAGCCCAAGCCGGGCGCGCCGATGGTGACGGACGTGCCGACCACCGTCCTCGGGGTACGGGGGAAGGACGGAAAGATGCTGGAGGTCCGGGCCCCGGCTCTGGACCAGGTCGCGGACTTCTACCCGAAGGAGCTCTCGGAGGCGAAGAAGCTGATGGACGGCTTGGCGACCCGGGCCGCCGCCGCGGGCACCGACTACGTCGCCACCCGCGTCCGCATGGTCGCCGAAGGGGCCGCCTCGGCGGAGGGCAAGCCGGCGCCGTGGCCCGCAGGGGTCCCGGAGCCTTCGGGAATGGTGGACCCGATTTGGCAGAAGGACATCGAGGGGGCGGCGGTGAGTGCGATCATCAAGGCGGTTCCTGCTGGGCAGGAACACGGCCGGTCACTCTTCAAGACCAGTTCGGGTGCACTCTTCGTGCTCTCCTGGCGGTACCTGTTGCCTGACGAATAGCAAACGGGAGCTCACGGCTACTCCATCAAGTCGTCGTCCGCCAGACGCACAAACCATGATGATCAGCAGACCGAATACGATCTGGATCGACCAAGGCGCTTGGGACGGCCACGATCACAGCGTGGATCATGTCACCACCGACGTGCTTCAGGCCATGGAGATTCTGCACAGCGAGCGGTGATCGAGCGGCCATGCCGTAGCCCGGCGAGGAGTGCCGTACAGCAGCCTCGTGCAGCAACACCGTCTTACGCGATCACATCCCATCGCACCGCATCCACCGCCTGACCAGGGCGCGGTTCCTCCGACCTGGCACCTGCGGTTCACTCGTAATGAAGGGGTCGCATATCGGATGAGGGGGTCAGACGTCTGGTAGGAGGCGATCGAATCTATCGGGCCTGTTGGCGGCCGATACTAGGCTTTAGATCATGAAGCGTCTGATTGTCGCGGTGCTGGTGGTCGGCGGCCTTGCTGGTGCTGTCGCCGTCGTAGGCGCCCTGGGGGCCGGCAGTTTCGTGGTGGATCGCCTGGGCTTGTTGTTGATGCCCCGCTCGCCGTTTCCCCGCTGTACCGACGATGACAAGCGGCTTGCTTCGGCTCTCGTAGTGCTCAGCATCCTTGATGCCCGTCCGGTTGAGGCGAAGCCGGACGGGAAACGTCTCGGGGGGTGCAATGACGATGACCGGCTCGCATATGCCGAGCAGTCCTACCGGCTTTCAGCATCGCGTGCCGATGTGCCGTCCTTCTACCGCGAGGCTGCGATCAAGGACGGCTGGAAGTCGGCGCCGGTGCCAAAGCAGGAGGAGAGTGCAACGCAGGTCTGCCTCACTAAGGTCATCGACAGCCGGAATGTCTATCTGTCGGTGGGGTACTCCGACAGGCCGGAAGAGAAGGACAGTGATGACTACTTCTTGCAGGTCAGTTCTGGCCCCAGCGGGAGCAATCTGTGCTGATGCCTGGGAGGGGTGTTCGGCCGGTCTCGGTTCTGGAACGTGAGGGTTGACGACAACGGTAACGACAACGCCGGTCACCACCCTCTGACCTCGTGTTCGTTGAGCGGAGCAGGGTGATCGCTCTGTCTGAAAAGCGGAAGGTCGGCGGTTCGACCCCGCCCCTGACCACAGCAACTGAACAGCGCGAACGCCACCTCCACCTCGTGAACCGCGACGTTGGCCGGTTCGAACTCATGTTGTAGTCGTCGCGCCCCTTTTCCAACCGCCCGGCGACCTCACGAGCCCGCGCCCATCAGTCATGCTGCCAGGCGAAGTACGGCGTCGGCTCCCGGCCTCGCTGAGTCGGTGTACCCCCTACCGTCGAGGCGGTGTCTCAGCTCACGGCCTTCTTGACGAGGGTGATGATCGTGTTCGCGGCTTCGTCGCTCAACTCGGTCACAGCAAAGGACGTGGGCCACAGGCCGCTGTCATCAGCGAGGTTTGCCTCGGCGGTGAAGCCGAAGGTTGAGTAGGGCTCTTTGTCCATATTTCCGCTACGGAAGAAGCATACGACCTTCCCTTTTCTGGCGTAGGCCGGCTGTCCGTACCACAGCTTCGGCGACAGCTCTGGGGCGTTGGTGGTGACAATGGCGTGGATGCGTTCGGCCATTGCGCGGTTCGACGGCTCCATCTCTGCGATCTTCGACAGCACATCGAGTTCCTCGGCGGCTGCCTTGTTGCCACGACCGCGGTTTGCCTCCTTCTTCAGTTCCGCGGCGCGCTCCTTCATAGCAGTACGCTCTTCCTCGGAGAAACCATCCGTGCTTTTCTTGGTCTCCGCGCTGATGTCCGCGCTCACCGCTGTCACTCTCCTCGTCGTCATCGCTGTGAAGTGGTTGTGACGCTAGCCGTGCTGCGAAGCCGGCGCTTCTCGATTCTTGATCGATGCTCGCCCGGTGCTTCTGGGACACACCCTGTCGCACGGGCCCACACTGCTGGCTGTCGCCCGCGCGGCAGGCGAGGTGGAACGATGGTGCGTATGGGGCTCGGGCATGCAAAGGCGCAACGGTTGCATGACATCGCCGTGATCCGTCGTGTCCGAGACCGGATCGATCGTGAGTACGCCAAGCCGTTGAACCTCAAGGCGCTGGCCGATGGGGCGCACATGTCGGTCGGGCACCTGAGCCGAGAGTTCCGTCGCATCTACGGCGAGTCTCCGTACTCGTATCTGATGACCCGGCGGATCGAACGGGCGATGACGCTGCTGCGCCGCGGAGACCTCAGCGTCACTGAAGTGTGTTTCGAGGTGGGTTTCTCCTCACTGGGCACGTTCAGCACGAGGTTCACCGAACTGGTCGGCGTGCCGCCGAGCGTCTACCGTCGTGACCATTCCCAGGCCGCGGCGGGTATTCCGCCGTGTCTGAGCAAGCAGGTGACCAGACCGGTCAAGAATCGAGAAGCCCGCGCCCGGTAGTCATGCGTAGCGTGCCAGGCATGAACGTCACCATTCAGCACACCTTCCTCCCGCACACCGACCCCGAGGCCGCTCTAGGTTTCTATCGCGACATCCTGGGCTTCGAGGTCCGGGCCGATGCCGGCTACGAAGACATGCGCTGGATCACCGTCGGCCCGGTCGGACAGCCCGGCACCTCCATCGTGTTGCACCCGCCGGCGGCCGATCCGGGCATCACGGACGAGGAGCGCCGCACCGTCTTGGAACTCATCACCAAGGGCGTCTACACCGCCGTCACGCTGGCCACCGACGACCTCGAAGGACTTTTCGACCGTCTCCAGGCCGCAGGTGCCGATGTGGTCCAGGAACCCATCGACCAGGACTACGGAGTCCGTGACTGCGCCTTCCGTGATCCCGCCGGCAACCTCATCCGCATAACCAGCGCACCTGCCTGAGCCGGCCCGCACGACTCTCACATGGCATCCAGGGCGTTCTACGAGACGCTGGGCATGAGCGTCAACCACGACTACGGCGACAGGTTCCTCGACTTCGCCATCGCCGACGGCGTGTGTCGGCTGGGCCTGCTGCCACGCAAAGCTCTCGCCAAGGACGCCGGCGTCGACGAGCACGGCGACGGCTTCTCGGCGCTCGTCCTCACCCACATCGCCGCTTCCCGTGACGACGTCGACGCTCTTCTCACCGCCGCGGACTCTGCCGGCGGCCGGGTCACCGCCGCAGCGGCCCGAACCGACCGGGGTGATTACGCCGGGCACTGCACCGACCCCGACGGCTACCACTGGAGAATCACCACACCCGGCTGACCGCGACTGGTCGCTCGGCGGCCGGGATCCGGTAGGCGCGAGCTGCGCGCCCACCCGATCGCCATGGCCTTGGTGTACCCCGCAAGGCTGGGCACCGCGCTACGACAGGCGGGGCCGGGCCGAGAAGGTCAAGGAGATTGGTCAATTCATCAGGTGGGGTTCCCGGTGAACGACGTGGTGTGGTCGGTGACCCACTGGCGGAAGGTTCGCGCCGGCCTTCCGAGGAGGTCGGACACCGTCGAGGTGACGTATGCCGGGCGTCCCATCGTGGCGTTCCACGCCGCCAGGAGCATGTTCACGGCCGGGCGCGAGGTTTCTGGGGTCTCGCGCCGGAACTCGTCGGGCGGCAGTTCCTCGAACGTTAGCCGGCGGCCCAGCGCGTCTCCGATGATGCGTATCTGTTCGGCCTGAGTGAGTGACTCGGGGCCGGTCAGGACGTAGTCGCCGCCGGCGTGTCCGTCCTCGCGCAGGGTCCGCGCGATGACCGCGGCCACGTCTCGATCGTCGACCGGGGCTGTCTCGGCCGCGCCATACGGCCACCGGACCACGCCTTCGCCACGGATCGCGGCGGACCACCAGAACAGGGCGTTCGACGCGAACATCCCCGGCCGGACGATCGTCGAGTCGAGTCCGGTGGCCGCGATGAGCCGCTCGATCTCGGCGTGCAGCGCCGCCATCGGGTTCGGTTGCTGGAAGAACGGGTGCGGGGTCCGGTGCGGTGCGGACAGATAGACGACCCGCTGTGCGTGGGCGGCCAGCCGGTCGACGACGGCCGCGGCGGTCGGCGGCGGGGCGGTCCAGACCAGGAAGACCGTACTGATGGAGTGCAGTGCGGCGTCGAGCGATTCGGGCACCGTGAGATCGCCGGTGACGATCTCGACGTTGGTGGGCAGTGTCGCCGCCGACTCGGAGCGGCGCACGAGGGCACGGACCGGCACGCCCGCATCGGTCAGCAGGTCGACCACGGCGCGGCCGATGCGTCCGGTCGCCCCGGTGACGAGCACCGGAGACTCTCCTGCGGGTGTCATGGCAGCCTCGCCGTCGTCGACGGAGTGCGGCGGGTGTCTGTCTGTTCCATGGTCGCCATTTTTTCGTTACTGAGTTAAAAACGCAACCCGGTAACTAATGTTACCCTAATAAGGTGAGCGAGCCGGTCGGGCTGCGGGCCCGCAAGAAGGTACGAACCCGGGACGCGATCGCTGATGCGGCGATCTCGCTGTTCCTGGCGCGCGGTTTCGACCAGGTATCGGTGTCCGACATCGCCGCGATGGCTGAGGTGTCGAAACCGACGCTGTTCCGCTACTTCGCCACCAAGGAAGACCTGATTCTGCACCGCTTCGCGGACCACAACGGTGAGGCTGCACGCGTGGTCCGCGACCGTCGGTCCGACATCGCGCCGATGACGGCGCTGCACCGGCATTTCCGGGCCGGCCTCGATCGCTTCGAGCCGGTCACCGGCCTCAACGATCACCCCGAGGTGGTGGCGTTTCATCGGCTGGTGTTCACCACCCCAAGCCTGGCGGGACGGCTCCTGCAGTACATGCTCGACGATGAGGACGCGTTGGCCGCCGTCCTCGACCCGGGTGTCCGGGGCCGACTGCAAGCCGCCCAGGTGATCGCGGTTCAACGCGTACTGGCCCGGACCAACTGGCAGAAGATCGCCGACGGGCGGGCCGCACACGATGTGCAACCCGAGGCGGTCGCCGACGCAGACCATGCCTTCGCCCAACTGTGCCGCGCAGCGGGCAACTCCTAGCCCGCTGCGCCCGCGCACTCCGGCCGGCGCCGCCGAGTGTTGACGCTCACCCTGATTCCCCTGGCCTGGGTTCATGGCTCATGTAACGGGACTGGCTTCGGGGGCTTGGTGGGACATGAATGGATTTGTTGGAAGGGTGGCTGTCCGGGTGCGGGGCCGCCGGATTCGCGGATTTCGGGTGTCCAGTCCTCGATGTCGTCGGGCCAGGGTGTGGGCGGCCGTTGTCGTCCCAGAAGCCGGTCTCGGCGTCGGCGGCGTGCAGGGCGGCGTTGGGTTCTTCGCGTTCGGCTCGCCTGGGGATGCTGGAGCCAGGTGTCGGATTGGTCATGCCGTCGTCTCTCCAGGGGCGGCTGTCGTGCCGCGAGGCGTCGACCGGGCCGGCACTTTGGGTCGTTTGTTCGGCCGGTAGGAGGGGCCGTTCATGAAGACCTGGTGGCTGGTGTTGATGAGCCGGTCGAGCAGCGATTCGGCGACGACGGGGTTGGGGAACAGCGGATACCAGTCATGGGGTTCGCGATGATCGCGATGGAGCGGCCTTCGGCGATGCGCTGGGAGATCAGTTCGTAGAGGTCGTCGGCCTGGCCAGGGGGGAACTCGCGCATCGCGAAGTCGTCGAGGATGAGCGGGTCGGCTTTGACGTGTGCGGCCAGGAGTTTGTCGAAGGTGCGGTTGGCTCCCGCCTTGATGCCGAAGGCGTCTTCGTCGAGGCGCTGGAAGACGACGAACTCGTGACCGTCGAGATCCTGGGTCGCCTTCCCTCCAGTGGATGCACAAATGCCTGCTCCTACATCCTGAGGGCCAACAGGGCGGGCAGCGGTTCTCAGTCGAAGCCGGCGTGCGGTGCGCTGGTGCCCTGTGGCACGCGGAGCGGACCGGACGCGCCGGGACGGACGTCGAAGTCGAAGATCGCGGTTGGCAGGTAGACGGTGGCGCAGGAGTTGGGGATGTCCACCACCCCCGACAGCCGGCCCTCGATCGGCGCGGCGCCGAGCAGCAGATATGCCTGCTCGGGGCTGTAGCCGAACGCCGTCAGGTAGTCGATCGCGTGCAGGCAGGCACGCTGGTAGGCCAGCTGCGAGTCAAGATAGCGCTGCTCGCCGTCCAGGGTGACGGACACTCCGGAGAAGGCGAGCCACTCGCTGTACTGAGGGCCGGTGCGGCCCGGCATGAAGATGGCGTTCTCGCCGACGCGGTACGTTTGCATGCCATCCTTGATGACCTCGACCCGCAGGTCGATGAAGCCGCCCATCTCGATGGCACCGCAGAAGGTGATCTCGCCGTCGCCCTGAGAGAAGTGCAGGTCGCCGACGGACAGGTTCGCGCCGGGTACGTACACCGGGTAGAACACGCGGGAGCCCCGGGTGAGGTTCTTGATGTCCTGGTTGCCGCCGTTCTCTCGCGGTGGCGCGGTGCGGGCCGCCTCGGCCGCGATCCGGTCGAACTCGGATGGGGAGACAGAGCCGAGGACGGCGTCCCGGGGCTCAGGAGGCAGGGCCAGCGGTGGCACTCTCTGCGGGGCCGTGGCTATCAGCGCCGATTCCCGCGCGTTCCATTTCGACAGCAGCGCCGCCGACGGCGCGGTGCCCATGAGCCCAGGGTGGGTGATGCCGGTGAACGACACCGCTGGGATATGACGTGATGTGGCAGTCTGGCCGGAGAAGTCCCAGATCGCCTTGTAGGCGTCGGGGAACTGCTCGGTGAGGAACCCGCCGCCGTTCTTGGTGGGGAAGATCCCGGTGTAACCCCAGCCCTGGCCGGCCAGCGGGCCGCTGTCCTCCTGGGGGATGGGCCCCAGGTCGAGGATGTCCACGACCAGTAGGTCGCCCGGCTCGGCCCCTTCGACCGCGAACGGGCCGCTGAGCGCGTGCACCGTCGTCAACGGGGCGTCACGGATGTCCTCGGCGGAGTCGTCGTTGTGGATCGCACCGTCGAACCACTCCCGGCAGTGGACCCGGAAGCTGTCGCCGGGTTTGACCCATGCCACCGGCGGGATCGCGGGGTGCCAACGGTTGTGACCGATCTTGACCTGGTCGGTGAACTTCCTCTTCGAGTCGAGCGGGAAAATCAACTCTGGCACGGCTGGATTCCTTTCGGCGCTGCGAGACGGTCACGGCCGCGGCAGGCGGCTGGTAGCGGGATGGGCGACCGCCGCGCCTCCGGTACGGCGCTGCGGCAGGGACGTGACGACTTCGGGCTCGAAGGCGCTGCGCTCCGCGCGCTGCAACCGGGTGGATATGGCGGCCGGAGTACGCGCGAGCATCGGCGCTGAGAAAGCCCGGACCGAGGCCGCGCCGCAGTCTGGACACGGCACCGCAGCGGGTGCGGTGCCGATCGGAAAGGTGATCTCAATCTCAGAGCAGCACGGGCATCGATAGACATATACCGCCATAGCGCGCGCCCTTCGAGTGAATCCGAAATGGTTTTCCCCGGTCGTGACCCTCCCTGCCGACGTGATCTCAGGAAATGGGCTCAGAGTCGGATGTATCCGCAATTTAACGTATGAATGCAATGTAATCCATCTCGCTTTCGCCAACTTGCTCGCACAATAAGGTAGATTGCTTAGTTTGCGGGCGTAAATAAGAGGAAATATACCTTTGTTTGCAATACGTGAACCGTGTGGCTTTTTGTCGACCGTGCTCTCCTGGAGCGGGCGCCTCAGGCTCAGACGCTCCTCGTGAGGTGAGTGGTTATGGAGCCTCCAGTGCTCGGCTGTCGCGACGGATGGATCACCTCGTCGGGTGCCGCCGCGAGGCCCTGGACGGACTGTCACAGCTGTGGTCCCGGGATCATCTCCACGGGATCCTGTTCCTGGGCAAGCCGGCCGAGTTGCCGGCCTTCGGCTGTGCGGAGCCGGCCGCAGGCATCGTCGACAAGCCAGGCCGGCTGCCCTGATCGGGTGTGACGGGTGTGGAGGCGACATCGGTGCCGGCCGATGCCCATGCCGTCCGGCGCCGCCTTCACCGTCGGTTGTCGCTTCAAGACGTGACAGCCGACGACAGCGGTGACGACAACGTCAGCCATCACGAACGTATGGCGACGGCCCTACAACACCCTCTGACCTTGTGTCGGCCGAGCGGAGCAGGGCGATCGCTCCCTCTCTGAAAAGCGGAAGGTCGGCGGTTCGCCCCCCGCCCTGACCACAACAGCTGAGCAGCACAAACGCTCCGAACGATTATCGTTCGGGGCTTTTGATTTTCAGTGATAGCAACGGTCCCCCTTCCTGGCGATGATGACGCCCGAAAGCAACGCCACGAGGGGAAGCCGCGGTCAGGGTGGTTCGTCACCGTGTCGCTGCTTTGACGACCGATTACTGGACGGCCATCCGGCGACAACGCTGGGGACGCCGACCTCGGCCCCGCGTTTTGATGATCACTACCGCATCACGCGATCGGCTCGCCGATGTTCAGGCTCTTCAGACACGATGGCCGGTCAGCCGGTGCCCGATGGGCCGCCTGGGGAGATCAGTCCGGTTTCGTAGGCCAGCACGACGGCCTGGACACGGTCGCGGAGGCCGAGTTTGGACAGAATGCGGGCGACGTGGGTTTTCACCGTCGTCGTGCTGAGAGTCAGCCGGTCGGCGAGTTCGGCGTTGCTCAGGCCGGTGGCGAGCAGGCGTAGCACTTCCAGTTCTCGTGGCGTCAGTTCGGACAGATCGCGGTGGAGATCGGCCTTCGCCTCGTCTCGGGGTGCGAAACGCTCGATGAGGCGGCGCGTGATGGTCGGTGCGAGCAGGGCGTCGCCGGAGCGCACCAGACGTACCGCGGCCACCAGGTGCTCGGGGCTGACGTCTTTGAGCAGGAAGCCACTGGCGCCGGCGGTGAGGGCGGCGTAGACGTAGTGGTCGAGATCGTAAGTGGTCAGGATGACGACGCGGGTCTCGTTCGCTCCACTGCTCATGATCTGGCGGGTGGCTTCGATGCCGCCCATCCGCGGCATCCGGATGTCCATGAGGACGACGTCCGGCCTGGTGCTCCGTACGGCGGCGACCGCTTCGGTCCCGTCGGCCGCCTCCGCCGCGACCTCGATGCCGTCGGCGGAGAGGATCATCCGAAACCCGGTGCGGACCAGCGCCTGGTCGTCGGCGATGACCGCGCGTAGTGGCCCGCTCATGCGGTGGTCCACGGAATGCGGGCCGTGATCCGATACCCGCCCCCGGCCCTGGGCCCGGCGACCAGGCTTCCGCCGTAGACGGCCAGCCGTTCACGGAGCCCGATCAGCCCACGGCCGTTGCCGGCCCGCGACTGGGGGCCCGGCGCGCCGCCGGTGTCGGTGACCTCGATCTCCAGCTGGTCGCCGCGTTGGCCGATCGCGACGGACGCCGCCGCGCCGACCGCGTGCTTCATCGTGTTGGTCAGAGCCTCCTGCACGACGCGGTAGACAGTGAGGCCGATCCCGTCGGGCAGGGGGCTCAGCGGCGAGAGTGCGACGTCCACCGACACCCCCGCGGCGCGTACCCGCTCGATGAGGCCGTCGAGTTGGTCGAGTCCGGGTTGCGGTTCGAACCCGTCGTCCCGGCTGTCCACGCGCTCGCCTTCCGGTCCGGCAAGCAGTCCCATGACGTTGCGCAGTTCGGCCATGGCGGCTCGACCGCTGCTTTCGATCGCGAGCAGTGCCTGCTTGGACAGTTCCGGCTCGGCGTCCATCACCTTGCGCGCCGCGCCCGCCTGGATCACCATCACACTCACATTGTGGGTCACCACATCGTGGAGTTCGGCGGCGATCCGGGAACGCTCGGCCTCGACCGCCTTCCGCATGGCGTCCTCCTGGGCCTGCTGAAGTTCGGTGAGCCGATCCCTGCTCCGTCGCAAGAACCGGATGATGCCTGCGCAGACCCCGGCGCTCAGCAGGATGACGTAAGGTCCCAGCCAACTGGGGAGACTGGGGAGACCGGAGGCGAGGTCTCGGTCCACGGCACCGGCGAGCACGGCCGCGAGCAGGAGGCCGGCTACTGCGGGCACCCGGTTGCGACTGTGGGCGATGGCACTGTAGCCGGCGATCGCGCAGGTCAGCACGTTGATCCACGTCTCGCCGCCGTTCATGGCCAGCGTCGCGGACACCACCACCCAGAAGGTGGTGAGCGGATACCTGCGCCGGGCCGCCAGCGGCAAGGCGGTCAGTACCACCAGGAGCACGGGCGGCTCGTACCCATCGGAGACGGCGTCGTGCGGCGGGTTGATCCGCACAGGGGTGAGCGGCTGGACGCCGATGCTCGCGTCCGGCAACACCGGAGGGGATGGAGCCTCTGGAGGGGGTGGAGCCTCTGGAAGGGGTGGAGCCGCCGAAGAAGGCCGCAGTTGCAGCAACTCGATCAGAGGGTGCGACTGCACGTCGACGCGATGAACCTGGCCTGGGAGTCCCCCCGCCGCCGTCAGCGCGGTGACGGTCAGGAAGATCGCGAGCAGTACGTCGGCGGCGAGAGCCCTGTGCGATGGACGGGCGGTTCGTGGTTCCGACCGCAATATGTCCTGCACATACCGCCGCCAAACCCGTCGTTCGTCTGCTGCCACCGGTGCATTGTCGCGTTCGCGTGATCCGCCGCACATCGGCCGCAGGGACCACGGTGGTGTCCGCTGGGAGTACATCGCAGGGATGACACCGTGGGCGGGTCGTTCCCCGGAGGTATCCGATATAGGTACGACGGCCGACGCGCGTGGACATCAGCCGCTTCTAGCCTCTTCCCTGCCATCGGGCCGCCGCGGGACCTCCCGCCTAATCGGCCGTTTCGATCGGAAGGGCGGACACGTTCATGGGTCATATGACAGAGCCGGTGGCCACGGGCAGGCGGTACGGCGGCGTGGGTGCCCCGGCGCGCACCGCCGGGGCCATCAAGCGGGGCATCTTCCGGCACGGCGGTGTGGTCGCCGCAGGGCTGCTCGCCTTCGTGGCGACCACACCTACCACATCGACCACGTTGGCCGCGTCCGCGCAGTCCGCGCCCGCCTCGTCCGGCCTTTCGCCGACCTCGAGCAGTACGCCCTACCTGCCCAAGCCGACCGGCTCGCATCCGGTCGGCACCACGTCCCTGTACCTGAAAGACACCTCCCGCCCCGACCCCTGGGTCCCTTCGGTGAAAGCCCGGGAACTCATGGTCTCCCTGTGGTATCCGGCCACGTCGCCGGGCCGTAAGCGGGCCCCGTACATGACCCCCAAGGAATCCGAGCTCCTGCTGAAGAGCGGGGAGATCACCAGCGTGCCGGCGGACACGCTGAGCAAGACGCGGACCAGTGCCTTCACCGACGCCAACCCGGCAGGGCGCAAGCACGGTCTACCCCTCGTCGTGCTCTCCCCCGGCCACACCAAGCCCCGGACCGAACTCACGGCGCTGGCCGAGGATCTGGCCAGCCGAGGCTATGCGGTGGCCGCGATCGACCACACCTACGAGAACGTCGCCACCACCTTCCCCGACGGACGGGTGGCCACCTGTGTCACCTGCGAGATCAAGAAGAATCCGGCGTGGTGGGAGAAGCTGGCGAAGAGCCGGGCGGCCGACGTCTCCTTCGTGCTCGACCAGTTGACCGGGCCGCACTCGAAGTGGAAGGGCGCCCGCCTGATCGACACGTCCAGGATCGCGATGGCCGGCCACTCCGCCGGAGGAGCGAGCACTGTCGCGGCCATGCTCAAGGACTCCCGGATACGCGCCGGCATCAACATCGACGGCACTACGGAGCTCCGGATCCCGGACAGCGGGCTGGCGCGGCCGTTCCTGTTCCTGGGCAAGCCGGCCACCTACACCCCTGGGGAGGGAGGGGCGGCCGCCGGCTGGGAGCGCGACTGGAAGCAGCTGAACGGCTGGAAGCGCTGGCTCCTGGTGACCGGGGCGGAGCACACGTCCTTCACCGACCTGGGCGTGCTGGCCGACCAACTCGGCATCGACCTCGGCGCAGACATAGCCGGTATCCGCGCCATGGACATCACCCGCAGGTACGTCGCGGCCTTCTTCGATCTGCACCTACGCAAGAAATCCCAACCCCTGCTGGACAAGCCGTCGGCCCGCTACTCCGAGGTCAAGCACTGCTCGCCGGAGACGAAAACCTGCCAGTAGGGCGCTCGGTGGGGTTCGTGGATGCGATGCCAGAAGTCCGGTCTCGGCTGGACTCTCCCACTGTGGGAGGCCTCATGCTACTACCAGTGGTTGATCATGAAGGTGTCAGGGATGGGGAGAGCGACGCATGACCATCGTGAAGGACGTCGAGGCCCGTGGCATGCATCACTGCGAGACGACGGCGCTGGGGGTGCTGTTGCGGCATGAGGGACTTGATCTGTCCGAGCCCATGCTGTTCGGGCTGGGTTCGGGCCTGTCCTTCATCTATTGGGACAGCAAGGGCATGGCGTTCCCCTTTCTCGGAGGCCGTGTCAAGCCTTTCGACCTCACCAGGAACCTGGCCGCCAGGCTGGGGCTGACGTTAACGGCCAAGGAGACCACCTCACCGCGCAGGGCGTGGGAGAACGTGGCCGCCTCCATCGACGCCGGTCGGCCGGTCGGCCTTCAGCTCGACTGCTACCACCTGGACTATTTCCGCTCCAAGGTGCACTTCGGCGGTCATGTCGTCGCCATGTACGGCTACGACGAGCACGAGGCCTACCTTGTGGACACCGACCAGCAGGGAGGAGCGGTGCGCACCAGCCGGTCCGGCCTCGCCATGGCGCGGGCCGAACGCGGCCCGATGACCGCCAGGAACCGGTCCTTCACCATCACCCTGCCGGCTCACCCGCTTTCCTGGCAGGACCAGATCATCCCCGCCATCAAAGACTGCGCCGGCGCCTTCCTCGCCGCTCCCATCGCGAACCTGGGCCACCGCGGCATCGAGAAAGCCGGCAGACAGGTGCCCGGATGGCTGCTACGCGTCGGCGAGCCGCAGCAGGACCTGCCGCAGGCCGCTCTCCTCATGGAAAAGGGCGGCACCGGCGGTGCCCTGTTTCGCGCCCTCTATCGCGACTTCCTCGACGAGTGCACCCGGCTGATCGACAACGGCAACCTCCGCGCCGGTCACAGGCTGTACGTCGAGGCCGCCGTCCTGTGGACGGATGTGTCCACCTTGATCACGAAGGCTGGAGAGAGCGGCGACGCGGGGTGTCTTGAGCGGGCCGGCGTCATCCTCCACGATCTTTCGCGCATCGAGAAGGACGCCATGCAGGCGCTGCGTCAGTTGTAGCTCAAAGGAAAAGCCGGCCTTCCTCCCCGTGATAGGCAAGTGACAACTTGCCTATCACCGTGCCTGTGGCCTGTTCAAGGCTGTCGGCGACGCGACGCATCATCCTGGACGAGTTGACCGACAAGGACGGTCAGACGCTGTTCGAGATCTGCGGCCGTCGGATCCATCGTCTGTGATCCCGCGGATCGGATCCTGCCCTCCGGTCAGTCTCGCATGGAGAGCAGCGCCTCCCGCGCTGCGGCTGGTGCCTCCTCCTCGGAGGCTCCGGTGTGCAGAGCGGCCCTGGCGAACTCCTCGGCCGCCGCGGCGAGTTGGAGACGGAACTGGTCGGCGGCCGTGCCGGTGATGACGGTCGCTCGGCCGCGGCGTAGCTCCACCAGCCCCTCGTCGCGTAGCTGCTGGTAACCCCGCAGGACGGTGTGCAGGTTGATGCCGAGGGTGGCGGCCACGCCGCGCGCAGAGGGGAGCCGGTCTCCGGGGGCGGCCATGCCGTTGGCCGGCGCGGCGCGTACGGAGCCCGCCACCTGGTCGGCGAGCGATTGGGCCGATGAGGGGTCGACTGTGATCAGCACTACGCCGTTCCTGTCTGTCGTTCCCTGGTCAGCTATCCGTTGACCAGCGCGGCCGCCGTCTCCGCTTCGCGCGTGGAGTAGACGAACCTCCGGTCGTCACTGAGCGAGAGGGCGAGCACCGGCCCCCGCCGATGTCATAGCCGAGACGTTCGCGACTCGGTCTAAAGGTTCGCAGGGACTTCACCGGGTCGGCTGAGATCACCCTCGGCCGGGAAGGCCGTCCTCTGCCAGTGGCCGGGGGATGGTGTGAGAGTCGCAGGGTTTTCGAATGTGCGCTTGAAGTCGGGGCACTCTACGAGCGGTTCGTGCATGCACGTCGAGGCATGGTGGAGACCGTCGCGCATCCGAGTGAGCCGGGCGATGTCTTCTTCCAACTCCCGCGCCTTCTCCGCCATCCGTGCACGCAGCTTGGTGTCGTCGGGTGTGGCTACCAGAAATCTGGCGATCTCCGCGATCGTGAATCCAGAGCTGCGGGCGCAGGCGATGAATGCGAGGCGCTTGAGAATGTCGGGCTGGTAGGCGCGGCGCAGGCCGTTGCGACCCGCGGAGGCAATGAGGCCTCTCTTCTCATAGAACCGCAGCGCCGAAGGCGCCAGCCCGGAACGCTCGGCCACTTCGGCGATGTCCAGCAGCGACTCGACCATCATGCCCCCTTGACTTGAACCGCGCTTCAAGTCACAGACTAGCCGCCATGAACATCCATCACCTCAACTGCGGGTCCGTACGGCAGATCGAGGCCACCTACGACGGCCCGGCTCCCGCCCACGCCGTCAACCACTGTCTGCTGGTCGAGACCGACTCTGACGGCCTGGTCCTCGTCGAGACCGGTCTCGGCCTCGACGACATCCGCAACCCAGGCGACACCCTCGGCTCCGACTGGGTCGAGATGGCTCAGCCCGTACTGGCCGAGGAGGAGACCGCCGTTCGCCAGGTCGCCCGGCTGGGATATTCGCCCGACGATGTACACCACATCATCGTGACCCACCTCGACGTGGACCATTGCGGTGGCCTCCCCGACTTCCCGGACGCCCAGGTCCATGTCCTTGCCGCCGAACTTGAAGCAGCGATCACCGAGGCGCCCAGCTTCCGCTACCGCCCGGCACACTGGGCACACGGCCCGAAGTGGGTTTCCTATACCCCCGAGCCGGGCGAGGACTGGTTCGGGTTCACCTCCGTCCAGCTGAAGGGCCTGCCACCGGAGATCCGGCTGGTCCCACTCGGCGGTCATACCGCCGGCCACACCGGAGTCGCTGTGCGCGAAAGTGATCGCTGGCTCCTGCACTGCGGTGACGCCTACTACTACCACCGGGAACTCGACCAAAATCCGCATCCGCACCCCATTCTCGACTTCGTGCAGACCAGCTCGGAAGTCCACCACGACCTCCGACTCGGCACTCAGGCCCGGCTGCGCGAACTCGTCCGCGACCACGGCGATGAGGTCTCGCTCATCAGTGCTCACGATCCGTGGGAGTTGGCCCGCTACCGTTGATCCCGGGCGACCACAGCACGGCAGTGGATCGGCTAATACATGATCTCTCACGGGGACCTTCGCAGTTGGTCCTACGTCACCGCGCCGGATGGTTCAGGGAGATCCCCGAAGGGAGAGAAGACGGCATCGGTGCCGTTGAGAGCAGTGGACGACCATCGGGCACTCCCCCTCTGACGGACTTCATCGCTTCCCGGAAAACCCGCAGAATACCGGCGTGCTCCGGCTATAAAGTGCGCTCGTGGACAATCTTGAGAGTCTCGTCATCGCCAGGCGGCTTCGGGTTCCCGTCGACGCTCCCGATGGTTCCACGCCGGGCTGGGGGGAGGCGGCCGCCCGTCAGCTCGACGCCGCGCTGTTGAGCGTCGGCTTCAAGTGTTCGGCGGCTCTGCTCGAACACCTGACGAGGCTGCCCGGCGAGACCGTGTTGGATCTCGGCGTACGGGTCCTGGCCACCGTCCGCGGCCTGGTGGGCGACCATGTCCAGCACAACGCCTACTTCGTCGACTTTCCCGCGAACGTGCCTGACACCCTGGAGTTCTGGGCCGGTCTGCTGCGTGAGGCCCTGCTCGACCCGGTCGCCGCCGCACGCGTCCAGCCGCCGACGCTCGACCTGCTGACCCTGCCGGGCTATGGCCGCTACCAGCACACCTATGCCGACCTGCTGGCCGCCCACGCCGAGCTGATCCCGCTGGCCACCGACCGGGTGACCATGCTTGAGCTGGGCGGGAGTCTGGAATCGGAGGCGCGTGAGCTCTACTTCTCGCTGGCGGGCTCCGAGGTGCCGCCGGCCGCCGAGGACCTGGCGGCGCTGCGTCTCCTGGCGTCGTTCTGCGCTGACCAGCCGGAGCGCATCCCCATGCGGGAGAACCGCGCGGTCATCAACGAGGTGCGGCTGGCCGCAGGTCGCCCGCTGCTCGTTGACACGGTGACCGACGTGCTCCGGCTCGCCTGTGGCTGCTCCGGCGGCGACGTCACGCTGGCCACCCCCACCAGGATCCGCTCGTTCCGGCGCGCCGAGCGCCGAGCCCTGCTGCAGGCCCTGGACACCGTCGCCTCCCCGGCCAAGCTCGGTGACGTGCCACGTCATCGGGAGCAGTGGAAGCGGCTCGGCGAGCGGCTGCATCCCCACGAGTACCCGCAGTTCCCACGGGCCGCCGGCGTCTTCGAGGTGGCCAGGGGCGTGCGTAAGGCCGCCGGCTTCGACAGCCGCGTCGAGGCCGCCCTGTCGGCGGGCCGTACCTCCGACGCCGTCGAACTGCTGGGGAAGGCGCCCGGTGCGCTGCTGCGCCGCCTCGACCACCTGCTGCGGATCGGCCTTTCCGCGTCGACCGTGCTGGACGCCGCGGAAAGCGCCGTGGCGGCCGCCTCCGGCCGCCTCCTGCTGTCCCTGCGCGAGCACCTCCAGAACCGGCTCGCCCCCGCCTCCGGCCGCGTCTTCGTCAACCGGCACGGCAGGGCATGGGCGACCCCCGACTCCCGCTCGCCGCTTGAGGCGGAGGTCCTGTCGCGGGCGCTCGCCATCCTGGACGAGGAGATCGTCCGCCGCCTCCCCGATCCCGGCGAACTGATCGTCGACCCCGACGTGCTCGACGTCGCCCTGCCGCTCTCGGGCAAGGCCGTCTCACCCGGGCTCGGCATGCTGCCCCGCGGCTCGCTTTCGACGGTGGACGGGGAGTTGCTGAGGTTCTTCGTCCACTGGCGGCAGGCCGAGCGGCGCACCGACTACGACCTGTCCGCGCTCATGCTCGACGCCTCCTACGACAATGCGACGCACATCTCGTGGACGAACTACGGCAACGGCTTCGCCGAGTACTCCGGCGACCTCACCGAGGCGTCCCAGGGCGCGTCGGAGTTCATCAACATCCGTCTCGCCGACGCGACTCAGCCGATCATCATTCCGCAGGTCGACATCTACGCCGGAGAGCCGTTCGACGAGGCTGCCGAGGCGTTCTTCGGCTATATGACCAGGGACGCCGCGCAGGAAGGCAGGCCGTTCGAGCCGCGTACCGTGCGCATGAAGTCCGACCTGCGAGGGGCGGGCCGGATCGCCCTGCCGCTTGTCTTCTTCCGTGATGACAACGGTGAATGGCGGGTGAAATGGCTGCACCTCTATCTGAAGGGGCATCCCCGTTTCAACCAGGTGGAGGGCAATCGGGTCTCCGTCTCGTTGCTGACGCGTTCGATCATGGAACGCGACTATCTGCGAGTCCGATACCTGGCCGACCTGCTGGGTAGGAAAGGCTCATCGGCGGAGCACACCACCTACATCGGACTGGCGGCGCCGGCCGACCTGCCGCCGGGCTCGCGGGTGTACACGCCCGGGACGCTGCACGAACTGATTCCCGCCTGATACCGTGGAGATCGCGAGGCCATGGAAGGGCTTCCTTCTCACACCGATTTGGATCCTAGCCTTCCCGCTTTCCTCGCATTCTGGTCGTGAGGCCATCTGAGAGCTTCCTTCTAACCTGGTTCAATTCCAGGTGGCCCCCAGTGGGTCTACTGGCATATCTAGCCCTTGGGCCTTCCTCACGACCAGTCCGCCGCAAAACACCACTGAGGAAAGCGTTCCACGACCCGGTACAAGACCAAGGTGACGGCGATGGTGGAACAACGCACCGGAGCACGCCTCGACAGGGAATGGCTCGATCGATCTCTGCCGGCCCCATGTCTCGACTGGCCACTCACCGAAGGTATCCAGTGAGCGGCAGCCGGTTGACGAACAGCGGCCCGGCATGGTGCTTGTAGTCGGTCGGGTTGATCCCGGCGGCCCGGGCCCGGGCTCGGGCGTGGGCAGGCCGACCGCGGTGAGGACCTTGGGGCGCCGTAGCGGTCCTGGCTGATCGCGTACATCGCCCGGGTGTCAGCCCTTGGCGGCCTTGGCAAGGCCGTCGAGCCAGGCCTGGTGCCCGTTGAGCATCGGGTTGGGTGTCTGACGGGCCAGCGCGGCGGCGGGCTTGCCGATCTGCGACTCCTGGGTGAGGATCCGGACCCGGTCGCCCGGCAGGTCCTCCAGTAGCCAGGCGTGCAGCACGTCGAGTTGCTCCTCCGGGGGGCCGTCCTGCCTGGCGGTCCACGACAACCGCGCGGTCTTACCCTCGGTGGGCGGTTCGAACTCCACCACCTGAGCGTCCAGCGGCGGGAAGCCGAAGGTGGCGAAGCTGAAGCGGGTGCCGTCGGCCAACTCGGGCCCGTCGCCGTCGGGGAAGGTGATGTCGGAGACGTTGTCGTAGTACGTCGTCCACTTGGAGGTGTCCACGAGGTACGGCCAGACCTGCGCGACACCGATGCCCCTGACGATGATCTCGTTGGACACGAAGTTGTCGGTGGTGCCGGGAAGGTACTTGTCCGGCCAGTTGATCGCACTCTGCGATGCCATGATCGCGATCCCTTTCAGGTGAGCTTCTTCAGTGGAGCGGATGAGGAGCGCGCCGGAGTCGGTGTTGACCGCCAGATCCTTTAGCGGGCCGTGCCCGCCCGGTACGAAGACCGCGTTGTAGTCCTCCAACCCAGACGCCTGCCGGCGCGACCGGGTTGGTGACTCCGGCCGCGATCTCCACCACCTGCTTGAGCCTGGCCGCCTGCTCGGCCCCGCCGCTCGTCTGCGATGCGAGGCCGTCGGTGGCGATCGGCGAGACGACCTCGCAGGGTGTGGCGACGATGACCTGGTGGCCCGCGTCCTTGAACATCTCGTACGACATGACAGCCTCCTCCGCCCGGAATCCGCCCGGAATCCGGGCGGGATCGTCGTGCCGTCGGCCAACGGCATGATGAAGAGAGAGGCTTCCCACCGGTGGTGGCGTTCCCGGCTCACTGTCCTGAAATGTCGACCTTTGATCGTTGTTTATCTGATTACCACCGACTCTTGGCGACGAAGGTCAGCAGCGCGTCCAAGGCGAAACGTCACCTTGGGCCTCGGTGAACGTGATCGGCCTGGGTGAGGACAGGCCCTCGGTGTACGGGGAGGACACGCTGGACCACCACAGGCTGATGAACGCCGCGACCGTGACCGCAGTAAAGAAGAAGCATCCGGGTGGCTTCTCGATCATCATGGCGCCGCCCTGATGCGGGCCCTTCATCGCGGTGGCGCATCGGCAAAGTCGCCTATGCGATGTGTCGGATGCGTCGGATGGCGAGGAAGAGCAGGAGTGCAGCGAGGACGATGAAGATTCCGCTTTCGATGCCTTGGAACAGCCAGTATCGGCTGCCGGGCTGGTAGAGCTGCCAGTTGTAGGCGTCGGGTCCGAGCAGTCCGCCGCCGCAGGGTTGCCCTCCCGGTCCCTGAGCGCCAACGGGACACTCCACGGTTCCATTGGCCTGCACAAGTTCACCGGAAGAGTTGCGGACACCTACGGACAGGACCCAGTTGCCGAGTGTCGGGTTGAGCGCGTGGGTCGGTCCCTGCACGGGATAGGAGAAGGTTTCGGCGGGCAGGTAGTTCGGTCTGGCCAGAATGGTCAGAGCGAAGCGCAGACCGAGGAAACCGACAAGGACGACGGCCATGGCGGGCAGCACCTTGTGCCAGATGGTGCCGGCGAAGACACCCAGGGCGACCGCGAAAAGGGTGTAGCCGATCGGGACCAGGCCTTGCATATCGAAGACGTAGACGTTGAAGCGAGAAAACTGCCCGGTCTGACTTAAGGGAGCCATCCACCAGGACATTCCCAGCCCATAGACGCAGGCCACAGCCAGCGTGGCGGCACCGACGAGCCCGAATTTCGCTAGCGCCCAGTGCCGTCGGCTGACACTTTGGGTCCAGACCAGACGGTGGGTGCCGTGTTCGAGCTCGCGGGCGACCAGCGGAGCTCCCAGAAAAAGCCCGACCAGCAGCGGCAGGACGAAGAACAGCACCCCCACCGTGGCCAGCGACTGAAACTGGTTGTTGAAATCGTCCAGCACCCCCTGGCAGGACCGGATGTTGATGGGGACCAGCTCGGCGTCACCCAGGAGGCGGACACAGGCGGCCACGCCGTTGTCGACGAACGCGCTGCGCATCGTCAGACCGGTCGGGATCATCAGGGCGGCGATGAGCACGAGCCCGATGCTGACGAACAGGGCTTGTTTGCGGTGTTGCCGCCAGACGAGCCAGATCATGCCGACACCTCCCATTCGGTGTGGCCGGCCTGGGTGTCGCCCTCGGAGAGGTAGGCCAGGATGAGGTCTTCCAGAGTCACCTCGCGCATCGTCCAGGCGGGATCGGCGACGGGCTTGTGGATGCGCGCCAGAAGGGTCGTCTGTCGCTCTGTGTGGTCGGCCTGGACCACCGCTGTGACCCCGGGGATCGGATGATGTCCGTGGCGGGGGCCGACCAGATGCCGATGCTCGGCGATCAGTTCGTTCACCGTGCCGACAAGCCGCACCCTGGCGGCATTCAGCACGATCAGGTAGTCGCAGGCCCGTTCCAGGTCGGCCAGCAGATGCGAGGAGAGCAACACGGTGGCACCGGTCTCGGCGGCGCTGTCCACCAGCAGGCGCAGGAAGTTGTTGCGGGCCAGTGGATCCAGGCTGGCCACCGGTTCATCGAGCAGCAGCAGCCGCGGCCTCTTTGCCAGGGCGAGCGCGAGGGCGACCTGAGCGCGTTGCCCACCGGACAGCCTGCCGACTGGTTGACCGGGTGGGATACCCAGCTGTGCCAGCCGGTTTCGGGCCAGGGCCGCGTCCCAGCGCCGGTTCAGCCTGGCACCCATGGTGATCAGTTCGGCCGCGGTGAAGTCCCGGTACAACGGGGTGTCCTGGGCGACGAATCCGATCTCGGACAGGACCGCCGTGTTGCCGTACGGAGATTCCCCCAAGACCCGCACTGTCCCGGCGTCGGACCGCAGCAGGCCCACCGCCAGGTGCAGCAGCGTGCTCTTGCCCGCACCGTTGGGCCCGACCAGAGCGGCGACACATCCGGTCGGCAGGTGCAGCGAACAGTCCCGTAGCGCCCACCGTTTTCCGTACCGCTTACCCAGCTGGTCAGTCTCCAGCGCCAAGTCCATTCCGTGTCCTCTCCCGCTGCTGACGTGAATTCCATGAGCGTGACCCGGTCGTTGTCCGACGGTTGCTCGCATGCGTTCGGTTGTACGGACGTCGCCCTAACCCGGGCCGAACGGAGGCTGTCACACCGCTGTTAGGCCCCGCACAGCATCCTGGAGGTCCGGATGGAAACGGAGAGGACCAAATGAGGATGCCGCGACGACTGGCGCCACCGACCCGCACCGTACGGTGGCGTTTCACCGTCCTGTACGGAGGAACGTTCCTCGTGTCCGCCGTCGGCCTGCTGGTCATCGCCAACCTCATCGGCCTGGGCGGGACGCGGACCATTGAGACCGCGCTCCCCGGCGACCCGCAGGGCCGGCTCACCCTCGCGGCCGCCCAAGACCTCGTCACCCGGCTCCAGGCCCAGCTGTCGCAGGCGCATGCGGCTCAGTCGCGCCAGTTCCTGATCGGCTCGGCGGTCGCACTCGCCATCGTGGCCGTGCTGGCACCCGTGCTGGGCCGCGTCCTCGCGGGCCGGGTGCTGCTCCCGTTGGGCAGGATCACCGCGGCCACCCGCCGGATCTCCGCCGACAACCTGCACCAACGGCTGGCCGTACCGGGCCCGGCCGATGAGCTGAAGGACCTCGCCGACACCATCGACGACCTGCTGGAACGCCTGGAGGGCTCCTTCGCCGCGCAACGCCGGTTCATCGCCGACGCCTCCCACGAACTGCGCACCCCGCTGGCGACCATGCGGGCCTGTCTGGACGTGGCCATCGCCAAGCCGGAACCCATACCAGCGCAAACGGCCGCGCTGGCCGATCGGCTGCGTACCGAACTCGACCAAGTCGACCGGCTCCTGGAGGGTTTCCTCATGCTCGCCCGCGCCCAGCACGGTGCTCTGGCCGCCCGGCAGACACTTTCGCTCGGCCGCCTGGTGGCGGCTGCCTTGGACGCCAGAGCCACCGACATCACCGGCAAGCAGCTCACCGTTCACGACGGTGGCGTCCTCGACGACGCCTGGACGCGGGGAAGCAGCACACTGCTGTCCCGTATGGTCGACAACGTGATCGACAACGCGATCCTGCACAACCACCCCGGCGGCTGGATTCGCCTCACCGCCACCGCCGATACGGAGGCGGCGCTGCTCGTCGTGGAGACCGGCGGGCGCGTTCTCGACCAGGCACAGGTCGCGCTGCTGGCCCAGCCGTTCCACCGGCTCGGCGCGGACCGGACCGGCTCCGACACCGGATCGGGGCTCGGGCTGTCGATCGTCGCCGCCATCGCCGCCGCGCACGGCGGCAGCCTGGACCTGCGCGCCCGGCCGGAAGGCGGCCTCCGGGTCGCCGTCTCGCTGCCTCTCGCGGCGAGGGTCCCGGCGTGAGGGTGCTGGTGGTCGAGGACTCGCGCTCCCTTGCCGCGGTCGTGGCCGAGGGTCTGCGTGACCAGGGCATGGCGGTGGACGTGGCGCACGACGGTCTGGAGGCCGCGGCCAAACTCGACCTCAACCCCTACGACGTGGTCGTCCTGGATCGCGACCTGCCGGGAATCCACGGCGACGTCCTCTGCCAGATGATCACTGAACACGACCATCGAGTGATGGTCCTGATGCTGACCGCGGCCGGCGCGCCCGGCGACCGGGTCAGCGGCTTGGCTCTGGGCGCCGACGACTACCTCGCCAAGCCCTTCCACTTCCCCGAACTCGTGCTCCGCATCCGCGCCCTGGCCCGCCGCCAGCCCGCCGCCCGCGCCCGCATCCTGCGCGCGGCAGGCATCGAACTCGACCCCGTACGCCGCGTCGCCACCCGCGACGGCCGTTCCCTTGATTTGTCGGTCAAAGAGTTCGCCCTCCTGGAAGCCCTGCTGCGGGCCACCCCTGCCCTCCTCAGCACCGAAGACCTCCTGGAACAGGTCTGGGACGAACACGCCGACCCTCTCACCAACACGGTCACCGTCACCATCAGCCGGCTACGCCGCAAACTCGGCGACCCCGGTGTCATCATCACCACCCCCGGCGTCGGCTACCGCATCACCTGATGAGGACCGACAGCCTTCCTATCAGGCGGGCTGGTGTGGGTTCCGCCTGCCGCCGGACGCCGTCCATGATGTGGCCGCAGCCCGTACGGCCGGTCTGATCGACGCCCGAAGGACTTTCGACCTCGCCCCTGATCACGCCGTCTGAACAGGATCATCGTTCGGTTTCAGGAACGCACACCTTGCACGGCGTCTTGCCTTCTGCTTCGGCTTCCGCGATGCTCGCGCTCCTGATCCTGCGGATGTCGAACCCCAGGACTTCGCCGCCCTGCTGGCCGGCTCGGAGGCCCCAGCAGTCCGAAGTGGTGTGGTAGCGGTCGCTGGCATCGGTGGTGATGACTTCGGTCATGCTTTTCCCCTACGGGATGCGTCAGGTGGTTGGTGACCAGGCGGCCTTATTCGCACTGGAAGCTCTCGGCCCAAGACATAATTTCCCCTGTGCTCCGTGTACTTCTCGTCTTTGCCGCGATGACAGCTCTCCTGTTCGGCGCCTCGGCTGCAGAGGCAGACCGGTTCCCGAAAATCTTCGCGGCCCCGATCGGTCCTTGGCCGGAAGGTGGCCAGTTCTCCGTTCGTCTGTGCACCAAGAACGACGGTTCGGATGCCTGCGGAGACAAGGAAGCGACTCCGCTACAGAGACGCGCGATGGAGCAGATCCTACGGCAGATGCCGCAAATTACAGATCTCCACTATAAGAGTAAACAAGAGGCGCTGGCCGGGATGTTGGCGGACGCTCCCGGCCTGGCGAGGGTCATAGAAGAAAACGATATGCCAGAGGCATTCACCGGAAGGCTGCATCGGTGGAGTGACGCACCTGCCTTCGACTCGGCGATCAAGGCGCTGCCCGGTATCTCCATCGCCCGTGTCATACCCACCCCCTTCTGGGAGGGTAAGGCCGATATAGTCGTCCTCCTGTGTGACAACAACAGAAGACCGGGATATTGCGAGGAACGAGGTAGGGCGACGGCCGGCGAGAGAGAGGAGATCGAGGCTCTACTGAAGAGAATGAAAGGCGTCAAGCGCATCTATTTCGCGGATCAGGCGCATGACATGTGGATGTCCAAGCAGTTCGACGCCCTGTTGTCGCACGTGGTGAATCCTGATCCTCAGGGCAAGGACGACGATGCCAAGCCCAAGCCGTTGGATGAGTACTACGAGAGCTACTACGTCAAACTTGACGACCCGGCGCTCGTCCCATCGATCGTGGACAAGGTGAACAGCCTGCCCGGAGTGGCGGGAGGGGGCAAGGTGTCTGTTTTTTATGGTTTAGGTCTTTGACCCGCCTGATCGAGAAGTCAGTTCAGGCAGCTTGAGTACAAGTCACGGTGATCGTCTAAGTGCGCGATGAGGGCTCGTGTTGCCGTACGGCCGGATGGCGCTGATCATGTGGCATCCAGCGTCTGGTCAGATTTCTCCGTTGCGGATGCCCGTCAGGAAGTTGCTCCAGACCGTCGGGGAGAAGGTCAGTGCGGGGCCGGAGGGGTTCTTGCTGTCGCGTACGGCGATGAGGCCCGGCAGGTTGGTCGCCACTTCGACGCAATCATTGTTGGGGCCGCTGAGGGTCGACTTGCGGAATGTGGCGCTGGACAGGTCAGGGGAGGTCATGTTTACTCCTCACCGCGGTGATGAATGCCGCGGACTCCTCGGGGGACAGGCACGCGTTGGTAAGGTGCTTGAATGTCAGCATAAGTCGCCGGATCTGCTCGCTGTCCTCGACGTATACCTCACCTGCTGGACATTCGGCGTAGCCCAGATCTGGATCGTCGTCGCCGAAGGACAATACCGAGAAGGCTCCCTCCGTGCCGCCGTGAACGCCGGCCTGCAACGGGAGGACCTGGACGGTGATGTTTGGCCGGTCCATGGCGTGCAGGATTTCGCCAAGCTGATGGGGCATGACGTTGGCTGAGCCCACAGGGTAGTGAAGGACACCTTCGCCGATGAGGATGTGCAACATCGGGGCGTGAGCGCCGAGCAAGGTGGTCTTGCGCTGCATCCGTGCATCGACGCGGCGTGTCAGTTCGATGTCAGGCCGATCCGGGTGGCCCGCTCTGATGATCTCTCGGGCGTAGTTCTCGGTCTGGAGCAGGCCGGGGATTACCAGTGGTGCCCAGTGGCAGATCGTCTTGGCCGCTGCCTCGAACTCGACGTACGACCCGGTGAACACATCGGAGTAGGCCGTCCACCAGCCGCGTCGGGCGACTTCGCGGGTGAGTTGCACCATGGCTTCGGTGGTTGCCGCTTCCGCGCAGTACAGGTGGCAGATCGCTGCCACATCGGCAGGTGTTGGTGCGCCTTTTCCTGTTTCGAACCGATTTAGCTTGCTTCGCGACCAGCCGAGCTGTTCGGCGGCGGATTCTGTCGTCATTCCTGTGGTCGCACGCAATATGCGTAGCTCACGTGACAGGCGGCGCAGCCGAACGGTGGAGTGCTTCATGCGGACAGTTTTCCGCATTGATCTTTCTGGCGTATGGACTTATCGGTCATTTATTAGATGCGGTTGTCTTCGTGGGATTCTCGCATCATCATAGGAGGCCCAGAGGACGCAGCCCTGAAAGGGGGGTTGCACGTGGCACGTCATGGGATCTCGATCTCCGTCTCATATGCCGCCAGGACGCACGTCTCTCCGTTGTCCACGACCAGGACAGGCACCCCCTCTGCCAGTCGCAGACGTTTCCGCTCGGCCAGAGTCGGGAGGCGCACCCGAATTCGCGCCGGACCTTCGACGTGGACCACGACCGGCTCTGTCTGCTCACGGACGTAGGAACCCTCGCGGCTCACTGTCCGGATGAGGCCTTCGCTTCGGAGCACCGCAAGAGCATCACGCAGCGCGTCAACTCCCACGCCGTACTCATGTGCCAGGTCAGGCTCGGACCGAAGCCTCTGGCCAGGGGGCAGGGTGCCGCTGGAGATCCGCTGGCGTAGATCGCCGGCGACCTGGCGGTACAGGGGCTCGTAGGAATCAGGGTCGATGGGCATCGCACCATGCCACTAGGCCTGCACCCCAGTTTGCCTGCTGGCCAGTAGGCGAGCAGGCCAGCAAAATTATCAACAGAAATCGGGCCCGCTATCGGTATTGCCCACCGACAACAGGCCCTTGACCAGGAAGTGAGTCCTGATCCGTGAACAACCCTAGTGCTCCGGCTCTCGACCGGTCCACGGCGATTGGCTGCTGCTGCTTCCTGGATGCGCCGCCGATGCCGATGGGCTGCGCCGCCTGCGGGCACGCCCCCTACGCGCACGGCTGCCCCGACCGGCCCGCCGATCACGAGTACGCACAGCCTTCCGGAGGTCTGATGGCCATGCGCCTGGAGGCCCGCCGTACCGGGGACCGCTCTTTGTCCTGCTTCGAGTCGCCCACTCCGAGGGCTCCGGCCAAGGCGGTTCCGTCGGTACCCGCCCAGCGCCGTTCTGGGCAGGTCCCGGTCGTCGTGCCCGCCGTACCGGCATCGTTGCCCAGGCGGGAGCCCTGCCGCCTTCGCCCGGCGCGCCCGTCCAGGCCCGTCCATCTCAGAGCGTCCCGGCCCGGCACCGTACGTCGCCTCGCGGCCCATCCCCGGCCATCGGCCGTCTGTGCCCTGCACCGTGTAGCGGTCACCCCGTCTCCGTACCGGCCACTCGGCCCGTACGGCACACCCCTCCACGCTCTTCCCCACCACATGAAGCGGGCCCGTCCTCCGCGACCAACGAACAGACGGGCCCTTGATCAGATGGAGATCCAATCAATGAACGATGGTAGGTCCACCACCCCAGAACCCACCACCATTCCCGGCTGGCGGCTCATCCTCAGTGACGCCGGACGGCTGTGGGCCAGCCGGGAGGAGCCCTTCTCCCTGGCCGCCTTCCACGCCGGGGCCGAACGGACCATCGACGCCGACAGCCTGGAGGCTCTGCGGGCCGAGACCGACCGGCAGGAGGCCATCGCCCAAGAGGCCAACGCCCAGGCCGCTGCCGTCACGGAGACCTCTGCCGGGCAGACGCGGGGACAGGCCGCCGGGCAGGTGATCTCATGATCCGGCGACGACCCACCCGCCCTCGCGGACGCCACCGCGACGGCCAGGCCGCCGCCCCCGTACCCCACTACACCTGGGACCATGAGGCCCGCGCCGAAGCGGCGATGTTGGAGATCACCTGGCCAGGCTGGGCCGTGCTGTACGGCACCGGCAGCCGCCTCTTCCACGCCATCACCACCTGGCCCACCCCCGAACCACTGCTTCTGTGCGACCGGACCGTCGACGGTCTCAAGGCCCAGATGCGCGAGGCAGAGATGACCGCGATCACCCAACGCTGGGCGCTCGCCGGACCCGGCCGCTCGTGAGCAGGCACGGCGGTCCCATCCCTTCCCCCGGTCCGGGACCGCCGTGCCGTTGCCGACCTACCGCGCGGGTGCCAAGAAAGGCGTCCGAGAGGTAGGTGACGTCGTGTAAAGCGTGCGCTCTCTCCGGGCCGGTCCTGCCGAATCTGAAGATTGTCAGCTGATGCAGCGCATCGGCTGTCCGGTCAGGTGGGAGGCGGGAAAACGCCCGGTATTCGTGCCAGGCGCGCATTGGCGAAACGGGAAATCCCGACAGGGAAAATGCCGCGGCGGCTCGCTGGTCCGCACTGACAAACAGCGAGGATCAGAGAACGGTTTAGCATCAGGTGGATGGAGCTGTGGGAGCGTTCCGCGACGCTGGATCTCCTCGGCGATCTTCTGCGCGAGAGCGCCCGCGGCGGTCGAGTGGCGGTGGTGGCCGGCGAGGCGGGCATCGGCAAGTCCGCGCTCGTGACCGAGTTCGCCCGGCGATGCGGGTCGGCGGCATGGGTGCTCTGGGGCGGCTGCGACCGGTTGATCACCCCGCGGGCGCTGGGCCCCCTGCACGACATCGGCCGCCAGACCGGAAACATCCTGGCCGATCGGCTGAACGCCGGCGCCGCGCGGGAGGAGATCTTCGCGGCCTTCCTGGACGAGCTTTCCGGCCCGCCGCAGCGGCCGCGCCCGGTCGTCGTGGTGGAGGACGCCCACTGGGCCGATGAGGCCACACTCGACTGGCTGGTCTGGTCGGGCCGACGGATCGGCCGGATGTCGGCCCTGGTCGTGGTGACCTACCGTGACGACGAGGTGGGCGCCGAGCACCCACTGCGGGGCGCCCTGGCGGCCCTGCCCAGCGCCATCGTGCGACGCGTGTCGCTGTCGCCGCTGTCTCCGGCGTGTGTGACGGAGCAGGCGCACCGGGCCGGGCGGGATCCGGAGCTGGTCTACCGGTTGACCGGCGGCAATCCGTTGCTGGTGACCGAGTTGTTCAAGGCCGACGGCCGGGCGGTGCCGGCCACTGTGCAGGATCTCGTCCTGGACCGGATGCGGGCACTGCCGCGGCCCGCCCGGGAGCTGGCCCAACTGGTGGCGGTGATCCCGACTCGCGCCGACGCCGCCGTCGTGGCGGGAGCGTCGGACCTGGTCGACCTGTGTGTCGACGCCGGGGTGCTGGTGCCGTCTGGTGACGGCGTGTCGTTCCGTCACGAGCTGCTGCGCGGCGCGGTGGAGGACGCGATGTCGCCCGCGCGACGCGCCGTCCTGCACCGGCGGGTGCTGGGCGTGCTGGCGGGGGCCGCCGGGGTCGACCCGGGCCGTCTGGTCCACCACGCGCTGCACGCGGGGGACGAGGCCGCGGTCCTGCGGTACGGGCAGGTGGCGGGGGTCGGCGCGGCCCAGCAGGGCGCGCATCGGGAGGCGACGGCACATTACCGGGTCGCGGCCGTACACGCCGACCGGCTGCCGGCCCCGCAACGGGCCGAGCTGCTGGAGGCGTACGCCTTCCAGGCGTATCTGGCCGGGCTGGCCGAGGAGGGGCTGCGGGCCCGGCGGGCGGCGCTGGCCGTACGGGAGGATCTGCGGCAACCTGAACAGGTCGGGGAGAACCTGCGCTGGATCTCCCGGCTGGCGTGGTGGGCGGGGGACGCGGGGGAGGCCCGGGAGGCGGCCGCCCGAGCGGTGACGGTCCTAGAGGCCGGGCCGCCGGGCCGACAGCTGGCCATGGCCTACAGCAACCGGTCGCAGCTGCACATGCTGGCGGGCGAGCGGGAGACCGCGGTCACGTGGGGGGAGCGGGCACGGACCCTGGCCGACCGGCTGGGGGATGTGGAGACCTCCGTTCACGCCGTGATCAACGTGAGCAGCGCGCGGCTGATGGACGGTGACGACGGCGCGGCCGCGGCGCTGCGGGTGGCGCACGAGCGGGCCTCATCCCTCGGGCTGACCGATCACGCCGCCCGGGCACTGGTCAACCTGGCCACCTCGCTGGTCGAGCTGGCCGAGTACGAAGCCGCCGTCCCGGCGGTCGAGCGGGCGCTGGCCTACGCCACCCGGCAGGATCTCGACGGCTACGTCCAGTACCTGCTCGGGGTGCGGGCGGGGGTGCGGCTGGCCCGCTGTGACTGGACCGGCGCGCTGGCCGACGCGGACGCGGCGCTGGACCGGCCGGTCCGGGCCGGGGTCGCCGTGGTTCCCGCGCTGGTGGCGCGGGGCCGGATCCAGGCGGCTCGCGGCGAGCCCGAGGCGTCGGCCACCCTGGACGAGGCCGCCCGCCAGGCCGAACGTACCGGTGAGGTGCAGCGGGTCTGCCCGGTGGCGGCGGCCCGCTCGGAGTTCTTCCTGTGGCGCGGCGATGCCGAGCGTGCCGCCGAGGAGGCTCGGCGCGGCCTGGACCTGGCCATGACGGTGAGCCACCCGGTTTACGTCGGGGAGCTGGCCTACCGGTTATGGCGGGCCGGCGGGACCGGGATCCCGGGTGCGGTGGTGCGGCCGTACCAGCTGATGATCGACGGCGACTGGGCGGGCGCGGCCGCGGAGTGGGCCCGGCGCGGTGCCGGATACGCGCGCGTCGAGGTGCTGGCGGGCGGTGAGCAGGATGCGGCGGCCGAGGCGTTGCGGGTCCTGGACGAGCTGGGGGCCACGCGGGCGGCGGAGAGGTTACGGGCCGAGCTGAGAAGGCGCGGATTCACCCGGGTGCCACGCGGTCCCCGCCGGGCGACGGCCGCCAACGCCGCCGGTCTGACGCCGCGCCAGGTGGAGGTGCTGGCGCTACTGGCCGAAGGGCTGTCCAACGCCGAGATAGCCGGGCGCCTGTCGTTGTCGGTCAAGACCGTCGACCACCACATCTCCGCGGTGCTGGGCAAGCTCGGTGTGGCCAGCCGGGGCCAGGCGGTCGCTGCGGCGCACCGGCTGAACCTGCTCCGGGATCCCGCAAATTAGGGAGATCTCCCCAATCGCGGACCGTCGCGGAGGTCCTACCGTTCTGTGCGGAGGCGCCGCCGTAAGGGGAGACCATGACCTATCTCAGCACGCCCGCCGAATCACCGCTCTACCAGACCGAGCGGGCCGCCCTGGGATACGTGCCCAACTACCTCAGGGTGCTGGCGCTGCGGCCTGAGGTCTACGGCGCCTGGCAGCAGTTGGGGGAGGCGGTCAAGGCCGGCATGGACCTGCGTCGCTACGAGCTGGTCACCCTGACCGCCGCCCGCCGTCTCGGTTCCACGTACTGCGGTCTCGCTCACGCGGCCGTGCTGCGTGAGCGGTTCTACGACGACGCGGCGCTGCGCGCGATCGTGGCCGACCGCCACGACGCGGGGCTGGCTCCGGTGGACGCGGCGGTCATGGACTTCGCCGAACGCGTTGCCGCCGATCCTGTCACGGTGACCGAGGCGGACATCGACATTCTGCGCGGGCACGGGCTGGCCGATGTCGACATCCTCCAGATCGTGCTCGCCGTCTGCCTGCGCCGCTTCTTCAGCGGCGTCCTGTCCGCGGTCGGTGCCGTCCCGGATCCGGTCTTTGACGGGCTGCACCCCGGCATCCGGGCGGCCCTCGGGACAACCGGCGTCGAAGCCGTCTCCGGCTAGGTCGTTTTCCGCACCGTTGCAGGTCAGCAGCTATATCTGAGCCAGTGCAGCGGGTGATCACCCCAGGTCGATCGGGGTCACGTGCGGAATGCGGGGCGAAGGACCGGGTGACGGCGGTTCGCCGGTGCCGAGTCGTTCAGAAAGTCCACGTGCTCCATCGACGAAAGACAAGGAGAGATCCATGGCCGGAAAAGCTGTCGTCAGTTTGACCACCGGGCTTGAGGACCCTGAGCGGGTCACGGTGGCGTTCCTGGTCGCGGTCGGCGCAGCCGAGCAGGGCCGTCCCACGCTCATGTTCCTCACCAAGGAAGCGGCCCGGCTGGCGCTGGACGGCGTCGCCATCGCCGTCGCGTGTGACGGCTGCCCTCCACTGGCCGACCTCGTGGCCCGGTACGCCAAGGCAGGCGGACACTACCTGGTCTGTCCGATCTGCTTCGAGGCCCGCGCGCTCGACAAACAGCGACTCATCGAGGGCGCGGAGCTGGGCGGCACCGTCCCCATGTGGCAGTGGATCGGCGACGAGGGCGCGACCACCTTCAGTTACTGATGTCCCGAGGGCACCGAAGCATGGAAATGAGGTGCTGCAGAGATTCCGGACAGATCGTGTCCTGGGTCTACCGGGGATCGACAGAGCGGAAAACGGAGACGCCTCGGAGGACCATGCCCCGAGGCGTTCCGGTTGAGAGCTTTGTCAGCCGAGAGCGTCCCTGATTCACGCGACCGGCCTGCGGCAGTCCGCCTTAGCGGAACCGCGGGTCGTTTCCGGCCTTCGTGGTCACCTTGAGCGACAGGGCCTTGGCGATCTCACCCCACGAGACGTAGGAGAAGTTCGTGGCGTCGCGTTCGTCGTCGACGTCGGGCCCGGTCTCGGGCTCGTCGTGCGTGACCAGCAGGCCCTGGCGGTAGTCACCGACGGGACGGTTCGTCACGGCAAGCCCGTCGGAGCCGTTGACGTCGTCGGCTCCCTTGGCGCCCTTGACCCGGAAGCCGCCCACCGGAGCGTTCTTGCCCTGCCGGTCGTAGACCGCGAACGTGTCGTCTCCCTGGCTTGACACGATGATGTATCCGGTCGAGCCCGGGCCGTAGTAGATGTCGACGCCCTCGGCGTCAGCCGTGAGCAGGTTGCCGCCGAACCCCTTGGCCTTCGGGTCGATTGGCCGGCACTTTTCGGATTTCTCGTCGTAGGCGTCGTGGATGCCGAAGTCGGTGACCTTGTCGATGAGCGTCGGCTGCCCGCCCGAGCCGAGCGGCAGCCGTAGCCGCCACAGGCCGACATCCTCCTGCGCGGCATAGAGAACGCCCGACTTCTGGTCCACCGCGACACCCTCGAACTGCGGCAGTACGCCCGGCTCCTCACACGGGAACCAGGTCGAACCGTCCGGCAGCTTGAAGGTGCTCGGCATCGTCAGTTTCTTGACGCTCGTGTAGCCGAGCTTGCCGTCGACCTCGACGATGCGCGCGGTCGCGAGGGTCGTGGCACCTTCCTGGGTGACGACGGCATACGTCTCACCGCGCTTCGGCTGCCAGACGGCGAGTCCGTACGCCGTGTGCTCCTCGCCGACGGCTTCACGGTCAGGGTTGAACAGGAACCGCTGATCAGCCGCGGTGACCTCGGTCAGCGGCGTACGCGCCGCGGCGCCGGCCGGGTCGATGACGAAGAACCGGAGCTGGTCGTTGTAGCGGTCCGAGACGACCGCGACGTCGACCACGCGGCCGGCGAGCGTGATGTCGTAGGCGATGTCGACGTTGTTGTACCGGCCTTTGGCCGTGTCGGCCCGCGGGGCCTCGGTCGCGGCCAGTGACTGGAGCTCCCGGGATTTCATGTTGTAGACGCGGAGGCCCCCCTCCTTGGCGGTCACGATCACGATCGACTTGTGGGAGTCCTTCGGGTGGACCCAGATGGCGGGGTCGTCACCGGAGGCGTTGCCCCCCTTTTCGTCGTCATAAAGGGCAGGTGTCTCGCTGTCCGTCGTCACGACTGCGGGATCGCCCCGATGCTCAACGGCGGGAAAGGCCGCCGCGGGGGAGGCGGCGAGCAGGGTGGCGGCAACTGTGCCAACCGACAGTGCGGCTTTCAGGATGTGAGTCACGTGTTCGAGCGTGCCCGACGAAGATTGCCGCGGATCTGACCGGTAGATAGCTGTCAGTTGAACTCTGGAACTCGTCATGCGGGGAGGACGTCGTCGGCTGCGGTCATGCCGCGGACTCCAGGGCGTTGCGAGGTGCCGGGGTGGGAGGCTGCTACTCAGGCTCGCATGGCGAGCAACGCCTTCCGGGCTGCGACGAGTGCTTCCTCTTCGGAGGCTCCGGTATGCAGGGCGGCCCTGGCGAACTCCTCGGCTGCCGCGGCGAGTCGGAGGCGGAACTGGTCGGCCGTGCCGGTGATGACAGCCGCTCGGCCGCGACGTAGTTCCACCAATCCTTCGTCGCGCAACTGCTGGTAGCCCCGTAGCACGGTGTGCAGGTTGATGCCGAGGGCGGTGGCCACGTTGCGCGCCGAAGGGAGCCGGTCTCCGGGGGCCGCCGTGCCATTGGCCAGCGCGGCGCGTACGGAGGCCGCCACCTGGTCGGCGAGTGACTGTGCCGATGAAGGGTCAACTGTGATCAGCACTACGCCGTCTCCCCCTGTCGCTGCCTGCTCAGCCATCCGTTGACCAGCGCGGCCGCCGTCTCCGCTTCGCGCGTGGAGTAGACGAACAGCCGGCCATCACTCAACGACAGGACGAGCGCCGGCCCCTTCCTGCCGACGACACCCCAGCCCGCATCACCGTCGTCCAGCTTGTACCGTCCGGCGGGAGCTTCGCTCCTGGCCTCAGCGAATCGTATCCTCGGGTACGGCACCGTCCGGCGTAGGGCGGGTAGCCAGGGGAACCGCACCGTGACCCCCGAGCCGTCGATCTGCAGACGGGTACGCGCCTGCGCCATTTCAAAGACCGTCCACAGCGCCAGTACCGTCGTGCCCTGCCATGCACCGGAGCCCTCGGACACGGTCCATGCGGTGACCACGGCCAGCACCGCGGCGGCCAGCAGCCTCTGTGCCGACCAGGCGGAGGTCACGAACATGGCACGCTGCCACGGGCCGAGCGTCATGGTGGGCGCATGCGGCGGCGGTACGGCGGTGGTCTCGGGCGCCGGCGGCAGCGGACCTGCCGCCGCCCAGCCCAGAGCGAATGCCCCCGCGGCGGCGGCGATCTCCACCATCAGGAGCCAGGCGGGCCGGGCCACGGCACCCGGGGCGTCGACCAGCATCAGCAGCCACAGCGCGCCGGACACCGGAGCGGCCACGCCGATGAGGAAGCTCCCGGCCACCAGGGCCCGCTGGACCTGAGGTAAGCGCCAGTGGCGCAGGAACGAGACGATGAGCAGCGCTTCGAACCACACCATCACCCCCCAGAGGGGTTGTGAGGCCCAACCTTGCCAGGTGGGCTCGTACTCGGTGTCGATGGCCCAGTTCTGGAGGTAAACGCGGTCGGGGAGGCGCTCCCCGTACAGGGTGACCAGGGTCATGGGCACGATCAGCAGGAGTAGCGGGCCGGCGGCTGTCAGGATCAGGCGGCGGACCCTGCCTGGCGCGGCGTGATCGGGGCGGTAAGGAGACGCGAAGGGGATGGGGATGAACATGGCTCAACCTCCAACTGTTTGCTGTTAAATATAACAGTGCAAACAGTTTCTGAACGGTGACAGGATGCTTCCCGGGTCAGGCCCGGACACCCTCTCCGGAGGATGACGGTGAAGGGGTGTACTGCTTCACCAGGTCCGTCGACGGGCAGCCGACTGTTCCACGCCATCGCCACCTGGCCCACCTCCGGACCTCTGCTCATCTGTGACCGTACGGTCGAGGGCCTCAAGGCACAGATGAGTGAAGCCGAGATGACCGCGCTCGTCCAGCGCTGGGCACCCACCGGGACCGGCCGCCCGTGAACGGGCACAGCGGCCCCATCCCTTCCCCGGTCAGGGACCGCCGTGCCACTGTCGACCTACCGCGTGAGTGCCCAGAAGGGCGCCCGCACGGTAGGTGACGTCATATAAAGCGTGCGCTCTCTTTGAGCAGGAAAGACGCCCTACTGATCATCGTTCGGCGCGAGTCTCAGTCGGGAATGCACACCTTGCACGGTTTTTTGCCTTCTGCTTCGGCATCCGAGATGCTCGTGCTCCTGATCCCGCGGATGTCGAACCCCAGGACTTCGCCGCCCTGCTGGCCGGCGCGGAGGCCCCAGCAGTCCGAGGTGGCGTGATAGCGGTCACCGGCATCGGTGGTGATGACTTCGGTCATGCTGTTCCCCTATGGGATGCGTCAGGTGGTTGGTGCCCAGGCGGCCTTATTCGCGCTGGGAGCTCTCGGTCCAAGTCGACCAGCCCTGAGTGCTCCAGCACTACGGCCACGTAGTCTGCCGCCTGTCACCTGACGCGTCCTTTCACGTGGCCGTCGGATCCTCTCTGTCAGACTTCAGCGAGACATAGGGCGAACGAGTCCTTTTGATACGGAGCAGGGCGCTGGTATCTATGAGACAGAGTTTTGTCACGCCACGGCCTGGTGAGTGCTGTCACCCTTGTCGATGGCTGAGAAGTCGATCTCACCATCTCGCGCATGCGAGCCACGGCCGCTGCCCGCCCGTGTCGATCGACGATCTCTTGTAGGGCGGTGTTGACCGTGTCTTCCCTGGGCGAGGTACCGAGCAACTTCGCGGGTCGATCAAGGTCTGGGTCGAGCCGGGGTCATTCGGGCGACGATCATCCGCCAAAGGGCGAACTGCAGCAGGGAGAGGAGCACGGCGGAGGGCATCAGGGTCCAGATCCCGGCGCTCTGTCCGATGGCGCCGGTCAGCCAGGGGAGCATCGCGCCGCCGATGACCGATACCCCGTTCATGATGCCGATGGCCGTCGGCACCAGCCGGGCCGTGGTCAGATCAGGCACCACCGCCATGGCCGTCGGGAAGATGGGCCCGAGAAAGAAGCCGAGCAGGAGGAAACCGGCGGTGGCCACGGCCGCTCCCGGTGCCGCCCAGGTGAGGACCGCGCTCGCCGTCACGCCGGCCAGGCAGGCGTAGGTCATGCCGATCGCGGTCAGTCCCATCCTGGTGGCAACCGGACTGATCAGGAACCGGCCCAGGGTCAGCCCGAGCCAGTAACCGCTGGAGATGTACCCGGCGGTCAGGCCGGTCTGCGCGTGCTCCTCCACCAGGAAGGTGAACCCCCAGTTGCCTACACTGATCTCCAAACCGACGTACACGGCGAGAAACACCGAGGCCAGTGCCACCGCGGGCGAGCGCATGACGGCGGTCAGCAGACCGCCCCGCTCCGGTTCGGAGCCCTCGGGGTCTGTTGGAAGCAGCAAGGCGTCAGGATACGGAGGCCCCGTCTTCACGGGGCGCCCGGCCGCACCGTCACCCGCGGGGGTGGGCCTGGGATAGGCCAGCAGGAAGCCGGCCACCAGCGGCAGGCACGCCACCGCCAGCACCAGCCATACGGCCGTCCACGGCAGGAAGGTCAGCATCCAGGCGGCCGTCAACGGGCCGAGAAGCGCGCCGACACCAAAGAACGCGTGCAGGCGGTTGAGCAGCGTCGTGGCCGAGGGAAGCTCTGTGAGGTAGGCGTTGAGCACCGACTCCAGCACGCCGATGCCGTAGCCGACCACCAGCTGCACTGCCAGGAAGGCCACGAACGGCGGACGGCTGGCCATGTACAGCGTGGCCATCACGTACAGGCCGCCGCCGATGGCGAGGGCCCGGCGCGTACCGAGGCGCTCGAGCAGCGGGCCCGTACCGGATCCGGCGAGCATGAACCCGGCGGAGGAGACGAAGAAGGTGATACCGATCGTCGTCATGTCGACGCCGTAGTCGCCGATCAGCGCGGGCAGCAGCACTCCGCCCACACCGGCGTTCAACCCGGCCAATACAAAGGTCGCGTACGCCAGGGTGACCGGCGCCCGCCACGGGCTCTCAGAGACGGGCACACGCTCTCCAGCGCAGCACTTCGGTGCGGATGGGATTCAGAACCGTCCGGTGACGGCCGGTTACGTTAAAGCTCAGGGCACAGTGCGATCAGGGTAACCCGAGGCCGGGCCGCAGGCCAGATCTCAACAATGCCGAAACGGCTGGGCCTTCTGGAAAATCGAAACCAGCGATGGCTGGATATCGAATTCGGCCGGCGGCTGGGGCGCCGGCCGTCCCGCCTGTGCCGCCGCCACGAACACCGCCACGAACGCCGGGCCGAGGGCGGCGGCTCCCTGGTCGCCGCCGCCCTCGGCCGCTACCGCCGAGTCACGAAACGAGGGGATCGCCGCCGTCGCCCAGGCCGGGTATCACCTTGACGCCCCGGTCAGTTCCCGGGACTCCTGTCGTATATCGGCGCGGCCCAGGCGGCCAGGCCACCAAGCCCGCGGGCCCAGGTCCCGTACCAGTGCCGGGACCAGCAGAGACCGCACCACCAGGGTGTCGAGCAGGACGCCGAAGGCGACGATGAAGGCGATCTGTACCAGGAAGGCGAGGGGGATCACCACCAGCGCGGCGAAGGTGGCGGCGAGCACGACGCCCGCCGAGGTGATCACCCCGCCGGTGGTGACCAGCCCGTGCAGCACCCCCTTTCGTGCCCCGTGGAGCGCGGTCTCCTCGCGCACCCTGGACATGAGGAAGATGTTGTAGTCCACCCCCAGCGCGACCAGGAAGACGAAGCCGTACAGCGGCACGGACGCGTCACTGCCGGTGAATCCGAACAGGTGCGTGAAGACCAGCGTGGAGACGCCGAGGGTGGCCAGGAAGTTCAGTGCCACGGTGATGACCAGGAGCACGGGCGCTATCAGCGAGCGCAGCAGGACGATCAGGATGAGCAGGATGATCGCCAGGACGACCGGGACGATGAGCAGGGTGTCGCTCTTCGCGGTCTCCGTCGTGTCGTATCGCTGGGCACTGTACCCGCCGATCATGACGCCGTTCTCGGAGGCGAGCGTGGCGCGCAGGCGCTTGACCGTGTCCTGGGCGGCGTCGCTGTCCGGCGCGTCGCTCAACGTCGCCTGCACCAGCGTGAGTCCGTCGACGACCTTGGGGGTGTCGCCCGGACGCCCGCTCTGCGTCACCGCCGCGGCGTCGGACACGCCCTTGACGCCGTCGACCGTCTTCTCCACGGCCGCGGCCCGCTCGGCGGGGACGACGATGACGGCGGGCTGCCCCGAGCCTCCGGGGAAGTGATCGCCCAGCGCCGCCTGTGCCGCCACCGACGGCGCGTCGTTCACGAAGGTCTCGTCCAGCGGCACGCCTCTGGCGTTCAGCTGCGGCGCGAAGAGGGCGAGGGTGACGAGGGGCAGGATGGTGGCGATCCAGAGCCGGCGCGGATGGCGGTCGACCAGGGCGGCCACCCGGCCCCAGATCCCCCGGGTCTCGGCGTTGGCCGGACGCGGCTTCGCCGGCCACAGGGCGGCGCGACCCAGCAGGATGAGAGCGGCGGGCAGGAAGGTGAGCGCGCTGAGGGCGGCGCACACGATGCCGATGGCGCCCACCGGGCCGAGCGCGCGGTTGTTGGTCAGGTTGCTGAGCAGCAGTGCGAGCAGGGCCAGGGCCACCGTGGCGGCACTGGCGACGATCGGCTCGAACGAGCGCCGCAGCGCGACGCGGCCTGCGGCGAAGCGGTCGCCGGTCGCGGCCAGTTCCTCCTGGAAGCGGGCGGTCAGCAGCAACGCGTAGTCGGTGGCCGCGCCGATGACCAGGATGAACAGGATGCCCTGCACCTGGCCGTCGACCCGGACGATGTCGCGGTCGGCCAGGAAGTACACCACCGCGCATGCCAGGCCCAGCGCGAAGACCGATCCCGTGACGATGATGAGAGGCAGCAGCACGCTTCGGTACACCACCAGCAGGATGATCAATACGGTGATCAGCGCCACCCCGAGAAGCAGGCCGTCGATCCCGGCGAAAGCGCCGGACAGGTCGGCTCGGGTGGCCAGTGGTCCGGCGAGCTGAGCCCGCAGACCGTTGACCGCCACCGCCGAGCCGGTCCGGTCCAGGATCTCCCCGAGCGGGCCTTCGAGGTCGGGACTGAACTGGATCACGCCCTGCAGAGCCCGGCCGTCCTCCGATCCGATGGCGGGTGTGGGTGTCCCGACGACGCCCTCCGTGCCGCGCAGCGAGGCGAGCGCCCGAGTCGCCGCCGCGCTCTGCTCGGGAGTGATGTTCTTCCCGTCCGCGGTCCACACCACGATGAGTGGCTGCGTCTCCCCCTCGCGGAACCTGTCCTGCACCTCCAGCACGCGTGTCGACTCCGCGCTCTGCGGTAGGAACGAGGCCTGGTCGTTGGTGGACACCTCGGTGAGTTTGCCGGCGAACGGCCCCAGCCCCCCGCCGACGGCCAGCCAGACCAGCACCAGCAGTGCCGGAACAAGCCAGCGGATCGGTTGCCGTGCCATGAAGATCACCTTTCCGTGATGCTATGTAGCTCAACTATTAAGATACTCAATCGTTGAATTAATGTAGCATGACGGTATGAACGGCGATCGCGAGGTAGGTATCGACCTGCAGTCCTTCGCGGTACGAATGCGCCGGATGACCGCCGAGTTCAACCGCATCGCCCATGAGTTCGCCCACGAGCAGGGGCTGCACCCCACAGATGTCCAGGCCCTCATGAAGATCTTTGACGCTCCGTCGCCGATCACTCCGGGGCGGCTGCGGGAGGAGTTGAACCTCACGTCGGGTGCCGTCACCGCGTGCCTCGACCGGCTGGAGCGGGCCGGGCACATTCGCCGGGTTCGCGACGTGCACGACCGGCGGGTGGTCCATCTGCACTACCTCGACGCGGCGAAGGAATTCGCCGCTGCCTTCTTCGGTCCGCTCGGCCGTAGTACGGGCAACGCCCTGCGGCGTTTCAGCCCGGAGGAGTTGCGCACCGTGGCAGCCTTTCTCGACGCCATGAACGGGGAACTCGGCGTGTTGCGAGCCGAGTCGGGTTCTTCCTGACCTTGTCTTCGAGTGCGCGGGCCGAACGGTTGCGTTCTTCTCGTTCGCCGCATACGGCGGCAGGGGGGCACGTCCAGGGAGGTGGTTCAGCGAGGGCCGTCAGGCTCATTCGCCGGTATGTTCGGCGAGCGCCACGCCGATGAGCCGGGTCCGATCGGGGAGGAAGCCACCCACGTCAAGCTGAGATGACAGCGACGTCCGCGCCTGCCCTTGAGTGCCCGAGCAGGGCGGAGGGCCGGCGGTTCGACTCCGCGACCACAGGGGTCACTAGTACGGCAGCCGCCGCCCGCCCGGTGTCCGCAGGTCGAGGTCGATCCTGGTGATGGGTCTTCTGGGCTTGGCGACGAGGATTCGCCTCATCACGTGAACTCCTTTTCAACTACCCGTACCGGCCGGACTGCCGGCTTCCGCGGGGAAGCGGATGGGCGGGCAACTCGAACCAGACGGCCTTTCCGGGCCTTCCCCTGCGCGTGCGGTCGGTGCCCCAGGAACGGGACAGCAGGTCGACGAGGAGCAACCCGCGGCCGTTCTCGCCGGTGTCGGATTCCTCGCGTACCTGGAGCGGAGCCGGATTCTCGTCCTCGACCTCGCAGCGCAGCGTGCCCTCCCGGAAGGAAAGGGTGATGATCGGTGCTCCCCGTCCGTGGAGCAGGGCATTGGTGAACAGTTCGCTGACGAGCAGTTCGGCGGTGTCGCTCTCCCCGTCGTATCCCCAGTCGGTGAGCTGGGCGCGGACAAGATGCCGCGCCATGGGTGCTGACGAGCTGTGGGGCGACAGCGTCCACGAGGCCCGCCGGACGCGCGCCGCGCGGACGGCTCGGGCCGCCGGCTCGCCGAGTCCATGGAGGAGCCGCCGTAGCCGGTGCCATCCCCCCGGACGGCCACGCCCCGGCCGGCCCGGGGAAACGAGCCGGCCGGGCGCCGTGGAACCCCGGTGGCACGCGAGTTCAGGCCGCCTGCGCATAGGACCCCCTCTGGGCGGGGATGCTGCGCCCATCGGGCGGCAGCTCGCCGGTGTCGTCGAACCGCACCACGCCGTTGCAGAGCAGTCCCCATCCCTGTTCCGGGTGGAACGACACGAGGCGGGCCGCATCGTGATCAAGGGCGTTTGCGGGCGGGCACGGAGGCTTGTGCTGACACATGACCGTTACCTCGATCCTTGACGACCGCAGGAGAGTCTTCGGGAGCCACCGGCTCCGGCGTTCTGGTCCGGTGAGCTGCTTTCGCCTTCTACGATGCCGCGCCCGCCGCCCGTTGTCTGCGCTGGCAGCACCCATTCGGGCCCCATGCCAACGACAGTCCCGGCATACCTGCTAACTGCAATGCGCCGTCCGCGGCCTGCCACCATCCTGGACTCGTAACTCTGCGTTGCGTCCCGTCGATGACAGTGATCACTTCAAGAAGGTGGCACGTCACGTGCTCGAACCTGAGGTGCCGTCATCGGCGGGGCGGACGACGAATCCACTCGCGATCGACCCGTGCTGTCCGGTCCGTGCTGGACCGAAAATCCGTCGCCGGAGCACTCGGCCATGGATATGGTCGCCGGATGCCTGATGCGATCTTCGCCCACACTTGCCTCGCGCCCATCTACGACGCTTTTGACGGAGGCCGCGACGATCTGACGGCCTACCTCGGCATCGCCGATGAACTGGGCGCGGAGCATGTGCTCGATGTCGGTTGCGGAACAGGATGCCTGGCAGTCCTGCTCGCTGACAGCGGCCGTACAGTGGTGGGCGTCGATCCGGCCAAGGCCTCACTTGAGATCGCGAAGTCGAAGGATCGGACCGGAAGGATCACCTGGATTCACGGCGATGCCGCGACGGCACCGACGCTCGATGCCGATCTTGCGGTGATGACAGGGAACGTGGCCCAGGTCTTTCTCACCGATGAAGACTGGACCCGGACTCTCCAAGGCATCCACGCCGCGCTTCGCCCGAGTGGTTACCTTGTATTCGAGACCAGGCGTCCCGAATATCGGGCCTGGGAAGAATGGGCTGCTGACGCTGCTCAGGTCACCCTGGACATTCCAGGGACCGGATCAGTGGAGCGACGTCTTGAGGTCACCGATGTGAGTCTGCCGTTGGTCTCCTTCCGCTTCACCTACACGTTTCTGGCGGACGGCGCAGTCGTCACCTCGGATTCGACGCTCCGGTTTCGCGACCGCGACGAGGTGGAAACGAGCCTGGTCGCCGGCGGCTACCGAGTGCTGGACGTGCGAGAAGCCCCTGATCGCCCAGGGCGCGAGTTCGTGTTCATCGCAGAGCGTACGGCCTGAAGCGGCCTGAGCGAGCGCCGCGCCGAACGGAGGTGGCGCTGCCTTCGCACAAAGGATGGCCGGGCTGGGGCAGTTCACCTCCCGGTGGATCACGCGCACCGCGCCTGCCGACCACGGCCCACAGGATCGGGGTCGACAGGCAGATCACGATCGCGGCCGGTGCGTTCAGTAGGGGAGGAAGATCTGGCGTTCCGTGGCGCTGTCGTCAAAGGACTCCAGCCGGGCCTGTCCTTCGGTGGCCAGGGTGTCCAGCATGGTGTGGAGCAGCGCGGTGCACAGCACCGTGGGACCGGCGTGGGAGTCGAAGGCGAAATCAGAGCTCACCGGTGCGAGCAGGACCTCGTCCGCGAGCTCGGTGAGTCGGCCCACCGGCTGGTCGGTGATGAGGGCGATCTTCAGCCCGACCCGGCGCGCCCAGGTGAGCCCCTGTTCCAGCTCGCGCGGGTAGCGCGGCAACCCGATGGCGAGCACCCATTCGGCTCCGGATTCCGCCGCCCGGCTCAGCCGGTCCTCCGCGATCGAGCCCGCGATGTCCAGTACCCGTACGTCTGGGAGCACCTTTTCGGCGAGATGGCCGAACAGGTGCGCCAGCGGTGCGGAGATCCGCAGTCCCATCACGAGGAGAGGACGCGACCGGGCCAGTTGCCCCGCCACCTCCCGGATTTGGCTCAGATCCCGGAGGTTGTCCCGCAGTCGCTCAAGGTCGCGGATCTCGGAGTTGACCAGTTTCTGGATCTCGTTGAGGTCCTCCGCGGGCGGCGCCGGCTGTGCGCCGCCGAACACCGATGAGCGGAGCGCGTCCCGGAACTCGGGGAACCCCCTGAATCCGAGTGCGGCGGCGAAGCGAGTGACCGACGGCTGGCTGACGCCCACGCGCTCGGCGATGTCGGCACTGGTGAAGAAGACGGCCTCCTGCGCGTGCTCAAGCAGGTAGCGCGCGATCCGGCGCTGTGAGGGGGAGAGCCGGTGGTCGTCGAAGAGCCTGCGCAGGTTCGCGGTGATCCGCGACGCGTCCGGCACGGCGAGCGGCTGGCCGGTCTCCCTGGCGTGCCCCATTCCTGAACTTCCCTTCCCCGTGAAGTGACGGACCCAGCGATGATTCTCACCGCCCGGCGGGCAAGGTGATCGGGTTTTGGCCGCATGACTTCAAGAGTGTGGGGCGAAAGCGGTGCCGGGCGGCCCCCCACAGGGGACCGCCCGGCTTATCGGGACGCGCTCAGTGCTTCGGGCCGTTGCCGTTGAAGCGGGTCTTGCACTCCTGCAGCCGCACATCGACCTGCTCGCCCCTGTCGACGGTGACCTTCACCGTCTCAAGGACCTCACCGTTCGGACGGGCGCAGGTGAGCGTCCAGCTCTCCTGGAGGAAGTTGCCCGGGCCGGTGGCGACGACACCGCTCTCGGTGTAGGCCGGGACCGGCCGCACCGACGGGTTGACGTGCCAGGTGAACTTGCCGTTGGTCGGGGCGACCAGGCTGGACTCCAGGTGGGTGGGAACCGCCTGGGGCGGGTCGAGGACGGTGCTGGACTGCCGGATCGGCGCGGTCCACAGGTCGAAGTCCTTCGTGATCGTCAGCACCGCGCCCTTCGGTGCCTTGCCGGTGATCACGGAGTGTCCCGCCGGGTTCGCCGCGTACTCCAGGGCCACCATGAACGCCTCACGGTTCGACTTGCCCTCGTAGCGACCGGTGCCGAGGTAGTCCTCGATCACCTCGGGGTAGGTGTTGTTGGTCGACTGGGTCTTCATGATCTCGTACGTGAACCCGAGGCCGCGGGTGGCGTAGTACGACCAGTCCGGGGTCTCGCCGGTCGTCTCGTAGTCGAAGCCCGACTTCATGCCCGTGTAGCCGTTCTTGGCCGCCATCGCGTCGGTCAGGGCGGCGTAGACGGCCTCGTCCGGGGTGTCGCCCGCGCGCTTCTCCAGCGGCGGGCGGAGGAGGGTGTGACCGGAGGTGTGGTTCGTGATCAGGACCGTGACCTGGTTGGCCGTGGTCAGGTCCATGATGTTCCGCACCTCGGGCTCGGAGGCCGGAGCCGGGCCGCGGTTCGTCACGTTGGAACCCGCGTTGCTGCCCCAGCCCAAGGGGTAGTTGCGGTTGATGTCGACTCCGCCGCTGCTGGCGCACGTCGGCGAGATGCCGCAGCTGGTGCGCCGGTTGATGACGAACCCGTCCACGTTGACGACCGGGACGAAGATGACCCGCGCCTGGTCGAGCAGGCGCTTGATCTTCGGGTCCTTCCCGGAGTTGTTCACCAGGTCGTAGGCGAATTCCAGGGTGTGCTCACCCGAGGGCCATTCGTTTCCGTGGTGCATTCCCATCATGAACAGCACGGGCTTGCCGTCGGAGGCGTTGACGTCGCGGGTCACCTCGATACCGTGAACCTCGCGGCCCTGGCGGGTCTTGTGCGGCAGCGTGATGTGCTTGACGAGATCGGGGTGCTGATTGCTCAGCGCGAGCATCTCGTCGTTGTAGTCGGTGATCGTCCGGTAGGTGGTCCGGCCGCTGGGCAGCGTCGTTGACTGCGCTGCCAGCAGTTGGGCGGTTGCTGCGATGTCGGTGGACTCGGCGAAGGTGGTGGTGGCCGCCGGAATGCTGAGGCTTCCCAGAAGTCCGACGCTCAACGCAAGCGTCAAAACGCGTTTCTTGGCGCTCCAGGCCGTGGGGGACTGCGAGTCTCTTGAAGACATGCTGAAATGAACCTTTCTAGCCACGGACGAATTGGCATCAGAAACGCGTGCTTCTTCCCGCTCTGTTCTTTCGGGAGCGCTCTTGGATAACCGGCCATCGACCGTTGATTGCAAACTTTCAGTTAGTCTTCGTCATGAATGTATGGTTGTCAACCAGTTGTGCCGATGGTATTTCCGCACATGTGCGGAATGTCGGGGGTGAGGGATGTCTCCGGAGCGGGCGGGGCGCCGCCGGGCGGGTGAGCCTCGGACCGGATCGGGTGGGGGTGTCGTGTGGATGCTCAGGTGTCGTGCTGGGGCGCCGGGTGCCAAGTCAATCGGGACATGGACCATATGGTGGTTAAGGGTCTGTTACAAAATGGGGCCGACTGGTTCCCGGGGACGTCGTGGGCAGCGGTTCGACCGGTACGACGGTCAGGGAGAACACCTGGTCATGACGTCGTACGGGCGAGCACTTCCAGGGGGCTGGCCAGTATTTCGGAGAAGGCGAGTTCGGCCGCGCCGATCAGGGTGACGTCGTTCCCGAGAGCCGAGGTGCGGAGCTGTACCTTCTCCCGGGAGATCACCAGTCCATTGGCCGCCACCCGGCGATGGACCTGGGCCGCCGATCCCCGGTAGATGTCACGCAGCATCCCGCCGAAGATCACCAATCCGGGGTTGAAGAGGTTGATCAGGTTCGCCACCCCGATGCCGAGCCAGTCGCCGATCCGGTCCAGCGCGTTCTGGGCCGCGAGGTCGCCGCGGTCGGCGGCGTCCACCACGGCCCTTATGCCGTCGTGGCCGACCAGCTCGGAGGCCCGGCCGGCGGCGTCGAACAGGGCCTGCTCGCCGACCTCCGCCTCAAGGCAGCCTCGCGATCCGCATCCGCAGGGCCGTCCGTTGTACGGGTTCACTATCATGTGCCCGAGCTCACAGCCGTACCCGCCGTCGCCGTCCAGCAGCTTGCCGCCGACGATGATCCCGCCCCCCACGCCGACATCCCCGTGCAGGTAGACCAGGTTCGCGAAGCCGATGCCCACCCCGCGTTCGTGTTCGGCCAGCGCGCCCAGGTGGGCCTCGTTGCCCACCGAGACCGGCAGTCCGAGCCCCAGCCTGAGGCCGAGCTCGGCACCGAAGGCCTGGTCCACCCAGCCCATGTTGGGCCCGAAACGCACCATCCCGTCACCGGGCCGGATCATGCCGCAGTAGGCCGCGCCGACGCCGACGCAGACCGAGTCCGGAGCCGCCTCGCGGTGTATCGGGCGGGCCAACCCGGCGAGCACCTCGACCACGTCGTCGAGGTCGGCCCCGGCGCGCGCCCGGACCGCCTCCCTGCGGTCCAGGATCTTTCCGCCCAGCCCGACCCTGGCGGCGACCAGCCGGTCCACGGCGACGTCGAACGCCAGGACGTACACCCGGTCGGACTCCGGCCGGACCACCAGCGACGGCCGGCCCGCCCTGCCGGTCTCCTTGGGGAGTTCCTCGCGGACCAGGCCCGCCGAGGTGAGCTCCGCGGTCAGCGCCATGATCGTGCTGCGGTTCAGCCCCATCCGATCGGCCAGCACCGTGCGGGAGACCGGTCCGCCGAGGTGAACATGCCGGAGCAGGGTGCCCAGATTGTGCTGGCGGATCTCCTCCTGGGACGGACCGGCTTTCAGCATCGTGGGGATCCTGACGACTCGGGGCTGTCGCCGTTGTGCCTGACGACAATGATGATTCTAGATTCTTAGCGCACTCCGCGGAATCGTCAGGCCGTCCAGGGATGAGGTGGCAGGGCACCGTACCGGCGAACCGGCGACAAAAGGCCGCGGACCTGCCCCGTCGGCTGGACGGGGCAGGTCCACGACACCCAGGTCAGGACATCGTCCACTTCTGGTTCGCGCCGCCGGCGCAGTCCCACAGCTGGAGGCGGGTGCCGTCGGCGCTGGTGTTACCGGTGACGTCCACGCACCTGTTCGTCGCGGGGTTCACCAGGTCCCTGGTCGTCGAGTTGTAGGTCCACTGCTGGTTGGGACCGCCGAAACAGGTCCACAACTGGAGCCGGCTGCCGTTGGCCGTGCCGTTGTCGACGACGTCCAGGCACTTGCCGAGCGCGCGGAGCGTGCCGTCGCCGGGGCGGGTCCACTGCTGGGCGGCGGTGCCGTTGCAGGTGTAGAGCTGGACGGCGGCGCCGTCGGCGCTGCTGCCGCCCGCGACGTCCACGCACTTGCCGCCCAGGCCGGTGATGGTGCCGCCGGTGCCCGCCGAGGCGCCGGCCCAGGTGAAGGTGGCGGTGGTACGGGCGGGCAGGGAGTAGACGAAGGACTGGTTGCCCCAGTTGACCCGGACGGACTGGGCGGAGGTGCCGCCGTTGTGCGCGATCAGGGCCTTGGAACCGTCGGGGTTGCGCCAGGCGACGTTCTGGATCGTGCCGTTGGCGGTGGAGTCGATCCGGTAGGCCCCGGGCCTGACGAACTTGGTGAGGTGGCCGGTCGTGTAGTACTCGATGGTGTAGTCGACCTGGCCGGCGCGGGAGCCGCCCTCCTGGACGGTGATCAGGCCGGTGCAGGTGCCGCAGCCGCCGTTGTGCGGGCCCATGTTCTGGTTGAGCGCGAGGCTCCACTTGACCAGGCTGCCGCTCCAGTTGCGGGCGTAGCCGACGATGTCGGAGAGATCCTCGTTGTGCTGGTTGCCGATCCAGGTGCCGCCCGAGTGCTCGGTGCTGAACTGGCGTACGGCCGGGTACTGGTTGTGCACCTGGGTGCCGACCGCGGGGTCACCGAAGTAGCCGTGCCAGGCGATGCCGCCGAAGAGCGGGTCGTTCCGCACGCCCGCGTCGTTCAGCACGCCTGAACCGAAGCTGGCGTAGTCACCGTAGTTCCAGTCGTGGACCAGGACCTTGGTGGTGATGCCGGCGGCGCGGAAGGCCGGGTAGACGTGGTTCTTGGTGAACTCGGCCAGCCCCGAGGGGTTCCAGCTCATGCCGGGGTAGTTCATCGCGGTCGGGTTGCCCGCCTGGCAGCAGTTGGGCTCGTTCTGCACCGAGATGTAGTTCACCGGGATTCCGGCGGCCTGGTAGCTCTGCAGGTACTTGACCAGGTACTGGGCGTACATGGAGGTAGTACTCCCACTTGAGCCAGCCCATCTGGTCCATCCGGCCGTTGTCCTTCATCCAGCCGGGGGCGCTCCACGGCACGCCCTTGACGCGCAGCTCCGGGTTGAGCGATCTGGCCTGCTGAGTGAGCAGGCGCACGTTGGTGTCGTACCCGTTCGCGCCGAAGTCGCCCAGGTCGCAGCAGGTGTCGTCGAGGGAGACGTGGCCCGGCCGGGAGAGGTCGGAGGCGCCGATCGGGTTGCGTACGAACGACAGGCCGATGCCGTCCGTGGGGTGGAAGAGCTTGCGCATCACGGCGTCGCGGGTGGTCGCGCTGATCGCTCCACCGCGCAGCAGGTGGGCGGTGGTGTCGGTGATCGAGGCTCCGCCCCCTTCGAACTGCTGGTAGGTGGTGCCCTCGTTGACGGTGATGGTGTGGTTGGCGCTGCCGCCGGCAGGCCCGAAGGCGATGGCGGACTGCTGCTGGAGGCCCCGCGTGACGGTCCGGCCGTCCGAGTCGGAGGTGGTGGTGAGCCAGACGTTCACGGGCTCACCCGCGGCGAGGGCGGGCGAGGCGACGCCGGGCCCCGCCATCCACAGGGCGGCGACGCAGGCGAGGGCCAGGGTGAGGGCCCGGCGGGGAGGTCGAAACACGGCAGGGATCCTTTCGGGGGGTGCGACAGGGTCCGCGAGGCTCTGGGCTGCTCGAATCGGATCGCATTCGGCACCCGGGGAGCCGCCGCTGTAACAAATGTAACAAGTAAGAAACCTGTCTGTTACAGCACAGAACAACACGGCTGGGAATTGGTTGTCAAGGTCGGAATTACCGTGCTTTACGCGGCTGTTCCAGGGGTGGGTCAATTCTGAAACAAATGAAACAATCAGTAAGGAGCGGGTCCGGTGGAGCCGCGGACGACCAGGTCGGTGCCCAGGGAGACGTGCAGCGCCTCCAGCCTGTGCCGGCTGAGCAGCCGCATCAGCAGCGTGACCGCCATCCGGCCCATCTCCTGCAGGGGCTGGCGCACCGTGGTCAGCATCGGCAGGGTCGCCCTGCCGATGTCGATGTCGTCGAAACCCGCGACCGAGAGGTCGCCGGGGACGCTCAGGCCGCGCTCGGCCGCCGCCCACAGCGCGCCGACCGCCATCTTGTCGTTGAACGCGATCAGGGCCGTCGGCCGCTCGGGCAGGTCGAGCAGTTCACCGGCCGCGCGGTAGCCGTTCTCCGTGTTGGGCTCCGGCACGTTGCGCAGCAACTCGGCCGAGGGCAGGACGCCGACGTCGGCCAGCGACGCGGTGTAGCCGGCCAGCCTGGCCTCGCTGGGCAGCCACTCCACCGGACCGCCGATGATGCCGACCCGGCGGTGGCCGAGCTCGACCACGTGCGCCATCAGCTTGCGCGCGCCGGCGAAGTGTGCCGCCGACACCGCCACGATGTCCTTGGGAGGCGGTGTCCTGGGGTCGATCACCACGAAGGGGAAGCGCCGGTCACGGAGCCGGACGAGCTCGTCGCCCGGCTCCGGGGGAAGGATCAGGATCGCGCCCGCGATGTCCGGGCGGTCGGGCAGGCCGGAGAGCACCGGGGTGTGCTGGGCGGACTCTCCGGTGCTCAGGATCATCTGCCCGCCGTGCAGTTCGACGGTCTCCCCGACGGAGGAGACGATGAGCCCGAAATAGTCGGTCAGCAGGTAGGGGCAGCGCACGTAGATCGTGCCGCCGGCCATCGCCTCCTGCCTGGCGCGCGGCTGGGGCGCCTGGTCTCCGAGGCGGCCGACGGCCTGTAGCACCAGATCCCGGGTGCGCGGGGCGACATTGGCCTGCCCGTTCAGGACCCGCGAGACGGTGGCGATCGACAGGCCCGTCTCCGCCGCGACGTCGCGCACGGTCGCCCGCGTCCCGGGTCTGGCCATTCACGCCCCCTGGTCGCCGCGTCCCTGTCGTCAGAATAACCATCGGCGGCCGGCGACTGATCCTCAGTGATGCCGGACGGCTGTGGGCCGGCCGGGAGCAGTCCTTCTCCCGGGGCGCCTGCCACGCCATCGCCACCCGGCCCACTCCGCCTCACCATGTTGATATCTCTTGGGGTGAGTATCGCTGGGCGCGTCTATATGATTTTGCGTCACGGCTGTTATCGCTTAAGTGGCATGTCCGCTAAATGGCACGAAAGAGCATTTGACCAGGTCAAAGCATCTTTTTTAGCACGTTTTGTTGGATGGATAACGTGCGGCGATTTTTTTCGCCTTGACGGAGACTTCGGAGACCGTTAAGCATGGAAGCGACCGTTCAGGTGTGGGAGTCATTAATCCGGCTGACAATGACCTTGTGGGTGTGACTTCTCGCCCACGACGCAAGCAGGGCGATGAGTGCCGACTTCAGCGACAGAAACCAGAGATCCGAGGGCCACGTCAACGAGCTGGGCGGGACCGTGCTGGGGCCGGTTGTTCAGGCTCGCGACGTCCATGGTGGGATTCATCTGCATCAGGCGTCCATCCCCCTGCCGAAGCCGACCCAGTTGCCGGCAGGCAGCATCCTGGTCAATCGCAGTGAGGCACTCGCCCTGCTGGACGTCATAGGGTCCGGCCGCGGCGGGACAGGTGTGCCGAACGTGGCGGTGGTCAGTGGTCCGGCGGGGATCGGCAAGACCGCGGTGGCGTTGCACTGGTCGCACCGAGAGCGCGGAGGGTTCCCCGACGGCCAGCTCTTCGCCGATCTGCGGGGGCATGCCGCAGACGCCCCCGTGCAGCCGGTCGAGGTCCTGGGACGGTTCATCCGCGCGTTCGGAATCGCGCCCGAGCGCATACCCGGCGGCCTGGCGGAGCGCTCGGCGCTCTACCAGTCCCTAGTGAGCGAGCGTCGCCTGGTCGTCGTGCTGGACGACGCCCTCTCGGCGGCTCAGGTGAGCCCGCTCCTGCCGGCCTCGGCGAACAGCGTCGCGATCGTCACGAGCCGGTGGCGTCTGGCGGGGCTCCTGGTGCGGGGCGCGAGAGGAGTGCAGCTTGACCAGCTCAGTGCGGACGCCGCACTGACGTTGCTGCAACGGATCGTGGGCGACGATCGGGTGCAAAGAGAGCCGGATGCCGCCGGTGAGCTGGTGGAGTTGTGCGCGCGGCTGCCCCTCGCCCTGTGTGTGGCCGCCGCGCGGCTGGCCACCAGACCGCACTGGTCCCTGTCCGAGATGGTGGAGGCCCTCACCCATGAGCGACAGCGTCTCTCCGCGCTGTCGGTGGAGGACGACATGACGATCCAGGCAGCTCTCACGCTCTCCTACCACGGGCTCTCACCGCCGGAGGCGGCACGACTCTACAGGCTGCTCGGGCTTTTCCCCGGCACCACTTTCGACAGTTGGGCGGCCGCCGCCACGGTGCTGCTTCCGCGTGCCCAGGTCCGGCGGCTGCTGGAAGTCCTGACGGACGCCAACCTGCTCGACGACGTACCGGGGGGAAGCTATCGCTTCCATGACCTAACCCGGCTGCATGCCCGTGGGCTGGCCGAGCAGCAAGAACCCGAGGCTACCCGCGACCAGACCGTACGGAGAGCGCTGGACTGGTTCCTGTACACCGCTTCGACCGCGAGCCAGGTCGCGATGCCCTACCGTCGCGTTCTCTGCCAGGCGGTGGTCTACGAACCTGCCGAGCCTCTTGTCTTCGCCGACTCGGTGCAGGCACTCGACTGGTTTGAGTACGAGTTCGGCAACCTCAGAGCGGCCGGCCGCGCCGCCTTCGAGCGAGGTCTGTTTGCCACGACGTGGCAGCTGGTCGACGCGCTCTGGCCACTGTTCCTCTATCGCGGTCATCACGCCGAACGGCTGGAAGTCGACATGCTGGGGCTGGCCGCGGCACGGGCCTGCTCGGACTCCCGGGCCGAGGCCAAGATGCTGAACCGGACCGGTCTGGCACTGCGCACGCTCGGCCGACTGGACGAGGCCGCCGATGATTTCCGCGGGGCACTGGAAATCTGGCGCCGCGCAGGAAATCGGCAACGGATGGCGGGAAGCCGACGCCGGTTGGGGCTGGTGGAGATGGATCGGGGTCATGTCGATGAGGCCATCGTGCTCTTCGAGGAAGCGCTCGGCGACTACCGTGCGGCGGGCGAACCACGCAAAGCCGCTCTCACATTGTGCGACCTCGGCAACGCGCTGATCGAGGTGGAACACGTGGAGGAGGCCGTCGCGTATCTGGTGGAGGCGCGACGGCTCCTCGCACCGGAGGCCGATCGGTACAACCAGGCACGCGTGCTCATCCTGCTCGGCCGGGCAAGGGCCGGGGGGCCCACGGCGACGATCGGCCTTCTGGCACAGGGGTTGGAGGAGATGCGGCGGATCGGTTCGGACACGGGCGAGGCCCAGGCCCTCCAGGCGTTGGGGGATCTCGCTCTGGAGAGCCATGGGCGGGACGAAGCGCGCCGTCTCTACGAGGAAGCAGAGCGGATCCTCGCGCGAAGGGGGGCTCGGAGCAGGCAGTTGGATGACCGGTTGTCACGTCTGGACAGCACGTGATGGGGAGGCATCCCTCCATCGCGTCTGGGGGGATCTGATGATCAGACGTCCCAGCGCCCGACGAGGGTGCGAGGCGAGTGCGAGGCACTCAAAAGGGACAGTTCCTCGCAGGTCAGTGACGCCGTCACCGGGGTCCAGCAGCCGATTTTCCAGCCCGCGTGCACCACCGCGGCCTTGAGGGCCCGCACCGGATCGCTCGTGTTCTGCCAGACATGGAGGAAGGTGGCGAACAGCGTGTCGCCCGCCCCCGAGGTGTTGACGACCTCCCGGGGGGTCACGGCCTCCACCCTGATGAGCTGCCCGTCCCTCGTGCCGAGAATCGCTCCCTGCCCGCCGAGTCCGATGCCCACCAACCGGCAGCCCGGGTAACGGTCGAACATCTTCGCCACCCAGAGTTCCGGCGGATCCGGAAGGCGCTCGTGGCTGCAGAAAACGATCTGCGCGGCCTCCAGCCATGGACGGTTGTACTCGTCGGCGAGATCGGCTATCAGGTGGACGTCCACGGCGATGGGGATGTCGAGCCGGACCGCGGGCCCTACCAGGTCTCGAACGAACTTCGCGTTCGTCAGGACCAGGAGGTCGGCGCCGTGTGCGCTCGCGTCGAACAGTTCCGGCGGATACCCGACCTGGTTCACGGGCGCCAGGTGTGGGAATCCCATGCGGCGGCCGTCGGGCGTGACAAGCGTCAGGCCCGCCGACGATTCCGCGCCCTCGATGACTCCGGAACTGACCAGGCCCGCACGCTCCAACTCGGCGGCTATGCCGGCACCGATGGGGTCGCGGCCGACGACGGTGCACAGGTGTACGTTGTCGCCGAGCGTCTTCAGGATTCGGGCGATGTGGCCGGCCGCCCCGGACACGCCGCCGGTGAGCCAGCGTGGCGATGACGTGGGGGCGTAGCGCAGGGGGAACTCCGCTATCCCGACCGAGAGGTAGAAACTGACGACACCGGCGACGACGATCTTCCGGGTCATGCGGACATCCCTCCGACGTTTCCCGCCCGGCGCCTGGCCAATCTGATCTGCGCCCTTCCGGCGACTTCGAGTGATCCGAGCCGGCCCGCGGACGAACCGGTGTACCGGCCCACGATCACCGAGGCGGTGGCCAGGCCGTTGAACGGCATCTCGGCGACCCGCCAGGCGTACAGGAACGACCCGTAGACCTCCGGCCACGAGCCGGCGCCACTCGGGAACCCGCCCACCTCGGTGACCGCGGCGAGCCGTCCGTCGCGCAACCCGGCCAGACATCCGCGCCCGTGCCTGACGGCGGCGACCTCACAGCCGGGATACCGGTCGAGGAGGCGTGCCACGCCATGTTCTGGAACGTTCCAGGGCACCTTCTGGCCCACGAGCACGTCGGCGACCTCACACCAGTTCTGGTCCGCGAGGTCGTCGAGGCCGACGACGGTGTGCGTGCCGTCGAAGAGCCGAGGGCCGGGGGGTAGTCCGCGATGGTGGCGTACACGAGACAGGATCATGAGGTGGGGCGCGCGGAGCGGGCCCTCGCGAGGGATCACCAGGATCGCCGGCACGCTCCGCCGCGAGGTGAGGGCTCCGGGCGGGATCCGGCACAACCTGAGTGTGTGCTCCAGCCGGAACAGGTGGACTGAGACGAGCTTGCCGAGCATGTCGGCCTCCGATCTGGCTGGTCTATGTGACGAGGAAGGGCACCGAGGCCGGTGCGGTCACCGGGATGGTCGCGGGCTGCCGCAGATCCAACAGCCGGTAGATGAGGTGGCGCATGTTGCGATCGAAACGACCCGGCGCAGAGGTGATGCCTTCGGTGACAGTTCGGTAGTGGTCGGGCCGCACCTCGGCGGCGATCCTGGCCAACTGGCCGCGGAGTGAACCGAGCCTGGAGATCCGAGGGGCGATGGCGGCGAGCTTGGCGAGCGCGGATGCCGGATCGATGCCGGAGCGGGGGAAGCCGGCCAGCACGACCGGAACTCCGGTGGCCGTCCCGTACAGGGTCGCCGACCCGTGGTCCCCGATGATCCAGTCGGCCGCGGCGAGGACCGCACGCCAGTCCGCTTCCGGTGGCACCAGGCTCAACCCGTGCCGCAGGCAGTCGGCGAGCCAAGTTCTCACCTGCCAGACACCGTGCCCGAACCATACGTTGGGATGCAGGAGCACCACGATGCGGTACTCCCGCCGGGGTAATTCGGCGATCAGACGGGGGAGCAGGTTGGGCCACCGGCCGAAGAGCGACTGCGGGCCCCAGGTCGAGCTGACGACGACGAGTCTCTGGTCCGGCTCGACCGCCAGCGCCCGGCGATACGAGTCGCGGTGCGGCAGGCCGGAGACCAGCCTGTCGTACGACGAGTCGCCGATGACGGAGGCCACGGGCAGTGCCTCCGGACAGGTCCGGCCCAGCCTCCCAAGTTCGGACTCGTGAGAGAGGACGATCCCCGCGGGGAGTACGGCGCCGTCATGCAGCAGTCGCTGGGGGTCGAGTCCGTACGCCACGCGGTCGCCCACGGCACGGGCCCCCTCCCGCACGGTGACGAACTTGTTGAAGCCGGCACCGTGCGGCATGACGATCAAGGGCGCGTGGATCTCGTGGATCGAGCCCAGGCTGGCGGTGAGGGCAAGATCGAATCTCTGCTGTGTCGCTTGTGGCCAGGGCAGCGACACCGCGCCCAGACCGCTGATGAACTGTGCCACTCCATTGCTGAAGACATCCGGAGCCATGGTGAACACGACCTGGATTCTCAGGTCGGACTCCACGAGACGGACCGTGTCCAGCAGACGCTGTCCCGAGGTCACGGTGTGGACGATCACCAGAACCGCTTTGCAGTCCCTGCGTGTCACCCATCGGCGGGCGTCAAGTCCGATCGGAACCCTGCTCCATTCGTGGCCAGACATTCGCGGGCTATCCCTCCTTCCGGTGTGCGGGCGAGATGTGCCGCCCTCTCCTGAGAGTCACTGCCGGAACTTGCGGAAACCCTTGCGGCGATCCTGTTGCCAGCCAAGGCTTATTAAGGATAAATAGGTCGTAGAGCTGGTCCGGTCACTTACATCTCGATTGACTCACCTGGGTTTAAATGTCATACGGGAAGGTGGCTCCCTGAGAAAGGGGCTCGAATGGAATTCCGTATTCTCGGTCCAGTCGAGTTTTGGTCCCGAGGAAAGCGCTGTGACCTGGGGTGGGCCAGAGAGCGCCACGTTTTGGCCATCCTTCTCATGGCGCCGGGCAAGCCGGTATCCACAGAGTCGCTCATCCGCAAGGTATGGGATGAGAATCCACCGCCGAAAGCCCGGAGCAGCCTGTACATTCACATCGCCCGGCTGAGGGCACGCCTCCAGGACACCGGAGAGGACGTGGGCCTACGATACGGTTCCGGGGCGTATTTTCTCGAAATAGACCCCCGGAACATCGACTACCACCGCTTTCGTGCGCTCCGTTCGCAAGCCCGTTCGGTAACCGAAAAGGGTGATATCGGCCGTGCTTCGGAACTCTACCGTGAAGCGGGCCGGTTATGGCGAGGGGAGCCGTTGGCCGGTCTATCCGGTTTCTGGGCCGTACAGACCCGCCAGAATCTCGAAGGCGAATTACTGGGCGGCATCGTCGAACGGATGGAACTCGAACTCCTGCAGGGCGGGCATGCCGATCTCGTGGCGGAACTACACGATCTGATTGGCCGGTTTCCCTTTGAGGAGAGGCTGGTCGAGTTGCTCATGCAGGTGCTCTATCGCAGCGGCCGGCAGACGGAGGCCCTTCTCGCCTACCGTCAGGCCCGCGGGCGGCTCGTCGGTGAACTCGGCACCGAACCCGGCCCCGGTCTGCGGGCGTTGCACCAACGCATCCTCCAGGGGGACCCGGCACTGCTGCCCGAATCCCAGCCCGGTGTCCGGAAAGACACCCCCGTGAACAACCTTCCTCGTGACAGCCGCACCTTCACTGGCCGAACCGTTGAGCTCGACTGGTTGATCGGGGAGCGGGCGCGGAAAGACACGGTCACCGTGTTCGCGATCGACGGCATGGCGGGTGTCGGGAAGACCGCCCTGGCCGTGCACCTGGCCCACCGGATCACCGACGACTATCCCGACGGGCAGCTCTACCTGGACCTGCATGGCCACGACGCCCAGAACGAGCCGGTGGATCCGGCGACCGCGCTGGACCGGCTTCTCCGTGTTCTCGGTGTCCCCGCTCCTCGTATTCCGAGCGGCCTGGACGAGCGCGCGACGGTGTGGCGGACCGAACTGGCTCGTCGCAGGGTGCTCATCGTTCTTGACAACGCCACGGGGCACAACCAGATCAGCCACCTCCTCCCAGGGGCGCCCGGCTGCCTCGTCGTGGTCACCAGCAGGCGGCGGCTGGCCGGACTGGACGATGTCCAGTCGCTCTCCCTGGACGTGCTGTCTCCCGAGGATGGGGCCACGCTCTTCGCCCGAGTGGTGGGCCCGCAACGCGTGCTTCAGGCGGACGACGTCGCCTCGGTCGTACGGCTCTGCGGATATCTCCCCCTCGCGATCCAGTTGGCCGGCAACCGGCTCCGGCATCGGCCCGCTTGGAGCGTGACCGACCTCGTGGAACTGCTCGGCAGAGCCGACCGGCGACTGGCCGAGATCCGCGCGGAGAACCGCGAGATCACCGCGGCGTTCGAACTCTCCTTCAACTGTCTCGATGAATGGCAGCAGCGGGCGTTTCGTTGGCTCGGGCTGCATCCTGGAACGGAAATCACCTCCGAGTGCGCGTCGGTGCTGTTGGAAGTCGACCAGGCCGACGCGGAGAAGTTCCTCGAAGACCTTCACGATCACCATCTGATCGCCGAACCTCTACGGGGCCGGTACCGATTCCACGACCTCATTCGCGACTACGCCCGCCTGCTGTCCAGCGGGGAGTCGGACGGCAGGCGGGCAGAGGTGCTCCGGCGGGTTCTCGACTACTACCTCTTCATGGCGGACACGGTGGATCGGCTGCTCTATCCGCACCTGGCACGTGGCCCCGTCGAGGTGTCGAGCCCGTCACACCTTCGATCGGTCATCGGCACCGAGGATCAGGCCCGTGCCTGGATGGACGCCGAACTGGACAATCTCCTTCTCATCACGCGCCACGCCGCCGGCCATGGATGGGTGAGGTACGCGGCGCTCCTCTCCCACGTGCTCAGCCGCCACCTCCACGCATCGGGACACTGGGCGGAGGCGGCCGATCTCCACGCATGCGCTGTGGCGATGTGGCGGGAGATGGGGGACCGGGCGTGGACGGCTCGCGCGCTGGCCGACCTCAGCGTGGTGCGATGGCGGACCGGTCAGAACGACGAAGCGCTCCGGTTGGCGGGTGAGGCGCTCGTGATCCAGCGTGTCCTCAACAACGAACGGGCCGTCGGCGACCTGCTCGACCACTGCGGCCTGGTGCACTGGCACCGCTCCGAGTTCGATGTCGCACTGGACTATTTCGAGCGGGCTTTGCACCTGCGCAGGGCGATCGGCGACCGCTACGGTCAGGCGGCGAGTCTCGACCACATCGCGATGATCAAATGGCATCGGTCCTGTTACGTCGAGGCGGCCGGACTTTTCCGGGAGGCGTTCGTGCTGTACCAGCAGAACGGCGATCGGCGCGGGCAGCAGGTCACGCTGAACAACCTCGGCGATGTCGAGATCCGGTTCGGTAACCATGCCACGGCATTGGAGCATTACCAGGAAGCCGCCTCCCTGTACCCCCACATGGGAACCCAGAACGAGGCCATATGGCTCGGCAACATCGCAAACGCCTACCAGTGCCTGGGACGATACACCGAAGCGCTCGAATGCTACGGAAAATCCCTGGGCGGATATCGCGACATCGGTGACCGGCGAGGCGAGGCGGACGTGCTGAACAACCTCGGCGGTTGTTATGCGCGCATGGGCAGGGATGAAGAGGCGCTCACCCATCGGGAGAAGGCGCTGAGGATATCGATGGAGATATCGGAGCGATATGAGGAGAGCCGGGCGCTTCGTGGGATCGGCAGCATCCACCGCCGTGCGAGCCGCTACGACGCCGCTCTCGCCTGCCATGAGAAGGCCCTTGCTCTGACGCGTGTCATCGGTGACGTCTACCAGGAGGCCCGCACGCTGGACGAGATGGGTGTCACGCTTGCTTACCTTGGCGAGGGGGCGCGGGCTGAGGAACACTGGCGGCGGGCGCTCGATCTGTACGAGCCTCTGGGAGTCCCCGAAGCCGAGGCCGTCCGAGCCCGGCTCGCCGAGCTAGGAAACGCCTGCTCGCCCTGAAGTATGATCATTTTCCACTCTAAATCGGTTTTTCTGAAACGGTCATAGGGGCATGTAGGCCATTTTGTGGAACTTGCGGTCACTATCTATCTTACTTGGACATATGCACTAAAAGACCTTATCGCGGTTTACGTCTCTTTGATTTTTGGTAAGCTCTAAGTGCCATAACGGCTCCGGAGAAACTCGGATCGGAAATCAGAAAGCGCTATTGACCGCTAGGGATATATGGTGAATCGACAGTTTGTCACCTTGATGTCCATTTCAGGGATGTTCATGGTTTATGTCGTATATGTTGCCGAATTTCTGGTTAATGTGGGTATTTCGGCCTGAGGGATGAAAAGGTGGGTGCGGAAAGGAGGCGGACTTTTGATCCGCCTCCTTTCTCTGTTCGAACCGCTCATCGCGACACCGGAATCACCGAGGCACGATCACTCCCTCCAACGACGGAACCGCTCCTGATCTCAGGTACGTCGTGTCCCACTCACGGACGACCTGGCAGGTGACGCTCTGCGGGGACACCCGATCACCTAGTCTGAGGTGCCAGGAGTGGGGTCAAGGGGAGGGATGGCTCGCCGCGGTGGAGGCGTCCGTCGAGCAGTTGGTGTACGTCCGGGAGGACGAGTACACGATCGCGCGGATGAGCGCCGAGGGCATGCCCGGCTTCGTCGCCTCCGGCCGGGCCCTGGGCGGGGTACAGCCGGGGGAGACGCTCCGGCTTGTCGGCGCGTGGGGCGAGCATCCGCGTCACGGCAGGCGTTTCGAGGTCACGGCGTGCGAGCGGCTGGTCCCGGCCACGGTCAGGGCCATCCGGATCTATCTGGGCTCCGGTCTGATCCGGGGTATCGGGCCGAGGCTCGCCCACGCCATCGTCAGCCACTTCGGTGAGACGACACTGACCGTCATCGACACCGAACCCGAACGGCTCATCGAGGTCGTCAACATCGGCCCCGCGCGGCAGGCCCAGATCGCCGACGCGTGGCAGGAGCAGAAGGCGATCGCCGAGCTGATGGTGACCCTGCAGGGGTTCGGGATCAGCCCGCTGCTCGCGGCCAGGATCTACCAGGTGTTCGGCGCCGAGTCGGGCGACGTCCTCGCCTCCGATCCGTACCGGCTCATCGGCAAGGTCAGGGGCATCGCGTTCGCCACGGCCGACAGGGTCGCCCTGCGCTCCGGGGTCTCCGAGAGCAGCCCGCAGCGGATCAAGGCGGCGATCCTGGACAGGCTGGAGACGGCGGCCAGCCGCGACGGGCACTGCTACGTACGGCTGGTCGCGCTGGTCGCCCAGTCCGCGGAACTGGTCGAGCAGGACCACGACCTCGTCCGCCGGACGCTCGACGCCCTCGTCGCCGACCGCAGGGTGGTCGTCGAGGTGTCGCCCGACGACCGGGGGCAGGCCGTGGTGTACCTGAGGGAGACCCACAGCCGCGAACTCACCCTGACCGCCCAGCTGACCAGGCTCATCCAGGCCACTTCGACGCTGCCCATGCGCGCCTTCCAGGAGGATCCCGGGCTGGACGAGGATCAGCGGGCGGCGGTGAACATGGCGCTGACCAGCACCGTGTCCATCATCACCGGCGGTCCGGGCTGCGGGAAGAGCCATACTGTCAGGACCATCGCGGCGACCGCGAAGGCGATGGGCGGCTCGGTGACCCTCACCGCGCCTACCGGCAAGGCGGCCAAGCGCCTGTCGGAGCTCACCGGCATGCCCGCGATGACCGTGCACCGGATGCTGGCCCACCAACCGGACACCGACAGCGGCGCGCTGTTCGAGCAGACACCCGCGCAGGCCGACCTGATCGTGGTCGACGAGGCCTCCATGCTGGACCTGCATCTGGCCACCCGGCTCACCGCGGTCGTCCCGGTGGGCAGCCACCTGCTGATCGTGGGCGACAGTGATCAGCTGCCCAGCATCGCCCCCGGCAGCGTGCTGGCCGACCTGCTGCGCGTCGAGGAGATCGCGCGGATCCGGCTGACCCGTGTCTTCCGCCAGGCCGAGGGGAGCGGGATCATCAGAGCCGCTCACCGGATCCGGGCCGGAGAGGTGCCTCCGATCCCCGGTGGCGGGGGCTTCTGGTTCGAGGAGGTCGACGACCCCGAGCAGGTCGCCGAGCGGGTGACGCACCTGGCGACGGTGGCGATCCCGCGCAAGCAGGGGGTGAGCCCGGACCAGGTCCAGGTGCTGTGCCCGATGCGCAGGGGCCTGACCGGGACCGCCGAGATCGGCCGGATGATCCAGGAGCGGCTCAACCCGGCTCGCGAGGGAGTCGCGGAACACTGGTCGGGCGCCTCGGTCTTCCGGGTCGGCGACCGGGTCATGCCGATCCGCAACAACTACGACAAGGGCGTCTTCAACGGGGACACCGGCACGGTCACCGCCGTCACCACCGAGGAGCGGCTCGTCGAGATCCGCACCGACGACGGGCAGATCGTGAAGTACGGCTTCGGCGAGCTCGACGAGCTGACCCACACGTACGCCATCAGCATCCACCGTTCCCAGGGCAGTGAGTATCCCTTCGTGGTCGCGCCGCTGGTCACCGAGTCCGGCGGCGTCATGCTCCGCCGCAGGCTGCTCTACACCCTGATCACCCGGGCGCGGTCCTGGGTGGTCGTCGTCGGCGAACGCAAGGCGCTGGAGATGGCCGTCCAGCGGCTCGGCCACCGCCGCAACACCGGGCTCGCCCGCCGGCTCGCGCTGAGCCTCGGAACCGTACTGATCGGTGACTGACGAGGACCTCCGAAGCGCCCCTGACCGTTTCGGACCCCGGAACCATGACGGAAGGGCGACTCCCCGGCCGGGTGAGCCTGGCCGAGGAGTCGCCGAACATGACGACGGGGGAGCGGGAGGGGTCAACCGGGTCGTCCGGCTTCCGTGGAGGGCGAAGATGAGGTGCGCGCCCACCCCGGGGTGGGCGCCTGCCATGAAATATGGCGATAAAAGCCTGCATATGCAAAGGTATGGTGATTGTCGTGACGACGTTTCGGATCAGTGAGGCCGCCGCACTGCTGGGGGTGAGTCCCGACACCGTCCGCCGCTGGGTGGACGCCGGGCGGCTCGCGGCCCAGCGGGACGAGCACGGTCACCGGATGGTGGCGGGCGCGGACCTGGCGGCATTCGCGCGTGCCCAGATCGAGTCCGAGAACGGCTCCGGGCTCTCCTCGGCGCGGAACCGTTTCCGCGGCATCGTGACCGAGGTGATCAAGGACGCGGTGATGGCCCAGGTGGAGATCGCCGCGGGCCCCTACCGGGTGGTGTCGCTGATGAGCCGCCAGGCCGCCGACGAGCTGGGCCTGGAGGTGGGGGTGATGGCGGTCGCCGTGATCAAGTCCACCAACGTCGTGGTGGAGATCCCCGATCACGCCCGTACGGCGAGCTGACAGCCAGGTGAGCGGCAGGGCGCATGGTGTGGCGGGTCGCCTGCCCTGGGTGCTGGTGCTGCCCGCGGTGGTCGGCATGGTCTTCCTGACGCTGCCGCTGGCCGGGCTGCTGGTGCGCGCCCCCTGGTCCACGCTGGTCGAGAGGCTGGGCGAGCCCCATGTGCTGGAGGCGCTGCGCCTGTCGCTGGTGACCGCGACCCTGGCCACGCTGGTATGTCTGCTGCTCGGCGTGCCGCTGGCCTGGCTGCTGGCCCGGGTCGACCTCCCCGGGCGCCGCCTGGTGCGGGCGCTGATCACGGTGCCCCTCGTGCTGCCCCCGGTGGTCGGCGGGGTCGCCCTGCTGCTCGTGCTGGGGCGGCGTGGCCTGATCGGCCAGTGGCTGGACGCCACCTTCGGCATCACCCTGCCGTTCACCACGGCGGGAGTGGTCGTCGCCGAGGCGTTCGTCGCCATGCCGTTCCTGGTCATCAGTGTCGAGGGCGCGCTGCGTGCGGCCGACCTGCGCTTCGAGGAGGCCGCCGCGACACTGGGAGCGTCCCGCTGGATCATCTTCCGCCGGGTCACCCTGCCACTGATCGCCCCCGGCATCGTCGCCGGAGCCGTGCTGTGCTGGGCCCGCGCGCTCGGTGAGTTCGGCGCCACCATCACCTTCGCCGGCAACTTCCCCGGCCGGACCCAGACCATGCCGCTGGCCGTCTACCTCGCCCTGGAGACCGAACCCGAGGCCGCGATCGTGCTCAGTCTCGTCCTGCTCGCCGTCTCGGTGATCATCCTGGCCGGCCTGCGCGAGCGGTGGGTGAGTGCCCCGTGACCTTGAGTGCCCGGCTGGTCGTCACCAGGCCCCGCTTCCAGCTGGACATCGAGCTGGAGGTCGCCGCGGGGCAGGTGGTCGCCCTGCTCGGCCCCAACGGTGCGGGCAAGACCACGGCGCTGCGCGCGCTGGCCGGGCTCACCGCCCTGTCCGGCGGGCGGATCAGCCTGGACGGCGAGGCGCTGCACACCCTGGCGGCCGAACGACGCCCGATCGGCGTGGTCTTCCAGGACTACCTGCTCTTCCCGCACCTGTCCGCGCTGGACAACGTCGCCTTCGGGCCCCGCTGCCGCGGCGCCTCCAGGGCGGAGGCGCGGCGCGGTGCCGCGGTCTGGCTGGAGCGCGTCGGCCTGACCGGGCACGCCACGATGAGACCCCGGCAGCTCTCCGGCGGTCAGGCCCAGCGCGTCGCGCTGGCCCGCGCCCTCGCGGTGGAGCCGCGCCTGCTGCTAATGGACGAGCCGCTGGCGGCCCTGGACGCCCACACCCGCCTGGAGATCCGCTCCCAGCTCCGCCGCCACCTGGCCGACTTCGGCGGCGCGACGGTCCTGGTCACCCATGATCCGCTGGACGCCATGGTGCTCGCCGACCGTCTGGTCGTCATCGAGAACGGCGCCGTCGTGCAGCAGGGCACCCCCGCCGAGGTCGCCCGGCGCCCGCGTACCGACTACGTCGCCCGCCTGGTCGGCCTCAACCTCTACCGGGGCACCGCCGCCGGACAGCAGGTCTCCGTCGGAGAGGTGCTCTTCAGCGTCGCCGAGCAGCTGGAGGGCCCCGCGTTCGTCGCCTTTCCGCCTAGCGCGGTCGCGCTGTATCGGACCCGCCCCGACGGCAGCCCGCGCAACCTCTGGCAGGCCACGATCGAGGGCATCGAACGGCACGGCGACAGCGTCCGCATCCACCTGGCCGGGCCGATCGCCGCCGCGGCCGACGTCACCCCCGCCGCCGTCGCCGACCTCGACCTCACCCCCGGACAGCGGATCTGGGCGTCGGTCAAGGCCACCGAGACCCACGTCTACCCGTTCTGACGCCGCGGTCGGCGGGATGGGCGGCGGTCCGCGTGGCGGCACGGCCGCCGGAACCCCGGTGCGCATAATGACGGGGAGGGGGGATGACCTATGCGCGTTGCCGTGCTCGGGATGGGCATGATGGGGCGGGCGCTGGCCCGGCGGCTGCTGGGGCTCGGTTTCCAGGTCACGGTGTGGAACCGCACGCCGGGCCGGGCGGACGAGCCGGTCAGCCTCGGCGCGGTCGAGGCGGCCTCGCTCGGACAGGCGGTGCGGGCGGCCGAGGCGGTGCTGCTGTCGCTCGCCGACGGCCGGGCGGTCCGCGAGGTGATGGCCCAGCTCGTCCAGGCCGGCCCGATCGAGTCGACCAGGCCGGTCGTGGCCGACCTGAGCACCGTCGCCCCGGCCACGGCTCGCGAGATGCGGGACCTGGTGCCGGGAGGCCGATTCGTGGCGGCCCCCGTGCTCGGCGGTCCCTCGGCCGTCGCCGAGGGGAAGGCCGCGGTCCTGGTGGGCGGCGAGCGCGACCTCGTCGACGCGCTGAAGCCGGTGTGGACGGAGGTCTTCGCCGCCTACTCCTACTGCGGCGCCGACCCCGGCGCCGCGCTCGCTTTCAAACTGTTGAGCAACTACCTGCTCATGTCCGGGATCGCGGTGCTCGCCGAGGTGACGGCCACGAGCCAGGCCGCCGGCCTCGACAACATGCTGCTGCACGACTTCCTCTTCCAGTGGTCCACCGTCGCGCCCGCCCTGCACAACCGGATCGACGATGTCCTGGCCGGCGACCACCAGGGGTGGTTCACGACGAGGCTCGCCGCCAAGGACGTGCGGCTCGCCGCCGAGCTGGCCGAGTCGAGCGGTCTTGAGCTGCCCATCGCCCGGCTGGTCGAGCGGCGTTACGAGGAGGCGGCCGAGCGCGGCTGGAGCGACGCCGACATCGGCGCGATCGTCGAGCTGCTGCGCGGCGGATCACGCTAGGTGTACTGCCCCGCGTCGCCGCCGTGCGGGGCATCCGTCCGGCCGATCCGCAGCCCAGGCGAAGATCCACAGAGCACGCCCTGGGGCATCCTCTCGCGGCTGGTCCGGCATCAGCGGGTTCTCGCCACCTCGGCGGCCACGGCGCGGAACGCGGCCAGCGTCTCGCCCTGGTTCTGGCCCGAGGCGGAGCGGGCCGATTTGACGACAACCACCCCGTGCCTGGGCGAGACGTAGATGTACTGCCCGCCGAACCCGGCGGCCATGAAGTCGCCCCGGCCGTCGCCGCCGAGCCACCAGTGCAGCCCGTAGCCGGGGTTGAAGGAAGCGGAGGGTGTGGTCGACTTCCTGACCCAGGAGCGCGGCACCACCTGACGCGCTCCTGCCCGTCCGTCGCGGAGGTAGAGCAGGCCGAACCGGGCGAAGTCGCGGTCGGTGGCGTGGTAGCAGCAGTAGCCGAGGCTGTCGCCGCCTGAGTCGCTGTCGACGCGTACCGTGGACGCCATGCCGGCGGGCTTCCAGATCTTCTCCTCCACGTATCGGTGATACGGCGTACCGGTGGCGCGGCTGACGAGCTTGGCGAGCACGAAGGAGTTCATGCTCGTGTACTCGAACCTGCTGCCGGGTTTCCAGCCGCGTACCTGCCGCGCCGCCAGTTTCGTGACCGACTGGCCCCGGACAGCGCTCCTATGCAGGTCAGGCACGTCGGAGCGCTCGTCCCAGTCGATTCCCGACGACATCCGGAGGAGGTCGCGGATGGACACTCCGTTGTAGCCCGAGCCGCGTAGTTCGGTCAGGTAACCGGTCACCGGGTCGTCGATCGAGCGGATGTGCCCCTCGTGCAGGGCGATGCCGACCGCGGCCGACGTGAAGGACTTCGCCATCGACCAGGACTGGAACCGGGTATCGGGATCGGCCTGGACGTAGCGCTCGTTCACGATCTTCTGGCCGTCCAGGACGACGAAGCCGTTGGTCTTCGTTCGTGTGAGAAAGCTGTCAAGGGTGTGCTCGCGTCCCTTGTAGGTGTAGGTCACGGAGAGCCGCCTGGGGGCGTTCCGCAGTTCGACCGGATGTGCCGACGGCCACATGAGGTCGAAGGAGCCCGCCTTGGCGGCGGCCGGGGTGAAGGAGACCGGCGCCGTCCGGGCCAGGGCGGGCGTCGCCCCGGCGGTCAGTGTGAGTGCGGTGATCGTCGCGACGACCGGTCCTGACAGGCGGTGGCCGATGTCGATCCTTCCCATGTTTCCTCCGGTGAGCTCGGCGGTGGGGATCGTGGCAGGCTTTTCCGGTAGCTCTCTGGCAGGGGCAGGGCGGTTCCCCATACGGTAACCGCCCGGAGTCCTCCTGTTGAGGTCTCTCCGGTGAGGGCTCCCGGTGGTGGGGCACGGGCGGCCGGGCAGTCCGCCCGGGTCACGAGCCGCCCGATGGCCCGATGCGCCCGTACAGCACGAGGGCCCAGGTGAGGCAGCCGAAGGCGGCGACGCACGCCACGGTGCGGGCGAGGTTCCAGCGAACCCACGTCGCCTCGAACCGCTCGCGCACCGCCGCGAGGCCGGCGACGCCGTCGGGCTCCCCGGCCGCGTCGAGCGCGTTGTTGAGCGGCACGTTGACCAGCGCCGTGATGACGAGCACCAGCACGTACAGGACGAGCGCGGCCACGATCCAGGGCAGCACGGGTCGTCCCTCCCGGTGCAGGTGGAGCAGCGCGGCCAGGACGGTCAGCACCAGTGCGCCGCCGAAGCAGACCGCGAACCAGCCGTTGAGGATCGCCACGTTGATCCGCTGCATGGCGCCGACGAAGGTCCGGTCGTCAGTCTGGCCCAGGCCGGGCATGACGGAGCAGCTGTAGGCGTAGAAGAGGCCCGCCGTGAGCCCCATCGTGATGGCCGCCGCGACCAGTGCGACGCCTCGGAACAGCACCGACATCACATCCTCTTCCGTGTGGGTTTTCCGGCATACCGCCAGTGAAGTCGCCGGCGGCAAGACGGGCCATGGTTGAGAAGCGCGATTCCATGTTTCAGCGTCTACAGTGTTGATCGTGGACGCACTCACCGACCTCCTGGACGGGCCGAGAGCCCGGGGAGCGTTCCTGCTCCGCTCGATCCTGAGCCCGCCCTGGTCCCTCCGCATCCAGGATCGGGCACCGCTCGCCCTGGCGGCCATGGTGCGGGGCGAGGCATGGGTGGTCCCCGACGGCGGCGACGCGGTGCGCCTGGGGCCCGGGGACGTCGCGATCATCCGTGGTCCCGATCCCTACACCGTCGCCGACGACCCGGCCACGCCTCCCGAAGTGGTGATCCACCCCGGGCAGCACTGCACCACCCTCGACGGCCACGACCTGGCCCAGGCGATGGACCTGGGCGTCCGCACCTGGGGCAACAGCCCGGACGGGTCGGCGGTGATCATCACCGGCGCCTACCAGATGCGCGGGGAGATCAGCCGGCGTCTCCTGGAGGCGCTGCCCACGCTGCTGGTCCTGCCGGAAGACGCCTGGAACTGCCCCATCATCCCGCTGCTCGCCGACGAGATCGTCAAGGACGAGCCGGGTCAGGAGGCCGTTCTCGACCGGCTGCTCGACCTGCTGCTCATCGCCGTCCTGCGGGCCTGGTTCTCCCGTCCCGAGGCCGGGGCCCCCGCCTGGTACCGCGCCCACCGCGATCCCGTGGTGGGCAAGGCCCTGCGCATGCTGCACAACAACCCCGCCCGCCCCTGGACCGTGGCCGCCCTGGCCGCCGGGGCCGGCGTCTCCCGCGCTGCCCTGGCCCGCCGCTTCACCGAACTGGTCGGCGAGTCCCCGATGGCCTTCCTCACCGGCTGGCGGCTGGCCATGGCCGCCGACCTGCTGCGCGAGACCGACGCCACGGTCGGCGCGGTGGCCGCGTCGGTCGGGTACGGCAGTTCGTTCGCGCTCAGCACGGCCTTCAAGCGGGTACGCGGGGTCAGCCCGCAGGAGTACCGCGCCGGGGCGGGGTAGCCAGCCCCCGGGAAGTGGACACAGGTGGTGACCTGGGCGTTCATTCTCGTACCGACCGGGAAGGCTAGCCGGTCGAGGGGGACGACATGGAATACAAGGAGACCGGCACCGGAGTGCGAGCGGTGCTGACCACGTTGCGTGAGCTGATCGACGACGAAGTTTTCGATCATGTTCTGGCACAGCTTCCCGGGGAATTCCAGGAGATGGTGGAGACCACCACCTGACCCGGGGGGCCGGCGGGCGGGGGGCCTGGTGAAGCGGACAGCCTGGTTCCCCGCCGCGGGCCGGAAATCCCGGAACCGGTGGGTGTGACGACAGGTGTTCCCGAGCAGGGCGGCCGAGGAGAGGAGGGGCTTATGACCGCGGATCCATCGGTGGGCGCGCTGCACGGCGCCTCTCCCTTCCCGCCCATCGCCGAGTACGCGTTCCTGTCCGACTGTGAGGTCACCGCGCTGATCGCGCCGAGCGGGAACGTCGAGTGGCTCTGCCTGCCCAGGATGGACTCTCCCAGCGTCTTCGCGGCCATCCTCGACCGGGGCGCGGGAGGCTTCCGGTTCGGTCCCGCGGACATGAGGGTGCCCGCCGCCCGCCGCTACCTGCCCGGCACCATGATCCTGGAGACGAGCTGGGGCACGCCCACCGGCTGGATCATCGTGCGCGACCTGCTCCTGATAGGGCCCTGGCATCACCACGAGGAGCTCTCCCACACGCATCGGAGGGCGCCGACCGACTACGACGCCTCCCACGTGCTGCTCCGCACGGTGCGCTGTGTCAGCGGGGAGGCGCAGGTCACGCTCGGCTGCGAGCCGATGTTCGACTACGGCCGCATCCCCGCCCGCTGGTCGTACACCGACAGGGGCTACCACCAGGGTGTCGCGAGGGCGGCGGGGCAGAGCCTGGAGCTCAGGCTCACCACGGACCTGCGGCTGGGGTTCGAGGCCGGGCGGGCGACGGCGCGCACCCTCCTCAAGGAGGGGGACACGCGCTTCTGCGCGCTGTCGTGGACCGTGCACGAGCCGCCGTACACCTTCGCGGAGGCCTACGAGCGGCTGGTGTGGACCGCCCACCACTGGCAGCACTGGCTCGCCAGGGGAAACTTTCCCGACCACCACTGGCGGAGCTACCTGGAGCGCAGCGCCCTCACCCTCAAGGGCCTGACCTTCGCCCCGACGGGCGCGCTCATCGCGGCGGCGACCACCTCCCTGCCCGAGACCCCGGGCGGCAGCCGCAACTGGGACTACCGCTACTCCTGGATCAGAGACTCGACCCTCGCCCTCTGGGGCCTCTACACGCTGGGCTTCGACTGGGAGGCCGACGACTTCTTCTGGTTCATCGCCGATGTCGCGGAGCGGGACGAGGAGCTCCAGATCATGTACGGCGTCGACGGCGAGCGCGAGCTGAAGGAGCACATCCTCGACCATCTTCACGGATACGAGGGCGCCAGGCCCGTCCGGATCGGCAACGACGCCTACCAGCACCGCCAGAACGACGTCTGGGGCGCCGTCCTCGACTCTTTCTACATCCACACCAGGTCGCGGGACCGCGTGGACGAGCGGATCTGGCCCGTCCTGAAACGGCAGGTCGAGTCGGCCATCAGACACTGGCAGGAGCCCGACCGGGGCATCTGGGAGGTGCGCGGAGAGCCACGGCACTTCACCTCCTCGAAGATCATGTGCTGGGTGGCGATCGACAGGGGCACCCGGCTCGCCCTGCTCAGGGAGGAGTTCGAGCTGGCCACGCGCTGGCAGGCGATCGCCGACGAGATCCACGTCGACGTGTGCGCCAACGGCGTCAGCGAGCGAGGGGTGTTCAAGCAGCACTACGACACCGACGCTCTCGACGCGTCACTCCTGCTCGTCTCGCTGGTGCACTTCCTGCCGCCCAGTGATCCCCGGGTCCGCGCCACCGTTCTGGCCATCGCCGACGAGCTGACAGCCGACGACCTGGTCCTGCGCTACCGGACGGAGTACACGGACGACGGCATGTCGGGCGAGGAGGGCACCTTCACGATCTGCTCGTTCTGGCTCGTCTCGGCGCTGGTCGACATCGGGGAGTACACCCGGGCCCGCAGGCTCTGTGAAAGGGTCCTCTCCTTCGCCAGCGCCCTCGGACTCTACGCCGAGGAGATCGACCCGGTGACCGGGCGCCACCTCGGCAACTTTCCCCAGGCGTTCACCCACCTGGCACTCATCAACGCGGTGATCCACATCATCCGCGCGGAGCGAGAGCAGTTCACCTCGACCGCCTGGCCGACCTAGCAGCGGTCATGACCGCACGCGGACGTACGAGAGCACCCGAACGGCCTGGCTAGGCTTTCGGGTATGAACCGTCGGGTGATTGCGATAGTGGTGCTCGTCGGCCTGCTCGCGACGAGTGGCCTGTCGGTGGTGCTGGCCTGGGGACTCAGCGGCTGAACACACGGGGCCGCTGAGTGGCCGAGCCGTCGCGCACGCCCCCCGACGCCGCGACCGCTCCCTCCGTCGATGTCGTCAGGCGACCACCATCGAGTTCTGGCCTGCGGGCTGCGCGTTCTGCTGAGAGGTGTACGCGGGCTGCTCCGCGACGGGCTGAGGCTGATGCTGCTGCTCGGTGACCTGCTCGGCGGGGGCCTGCGTGGCAGGGCAGCCGCAGTAGCCGTTGGTCAGGATCAGGCGACCTCGCTGCGCCGTGTAGGTGCGGGAGTCGGTGGCGAGGAGAACGCCCGTACATTTGGCGCAGACGACGGACTGGTGATCCATGGGCCGGCTTCCTTCCTTGAGGGTAGCCGTCGAACGTCTCTCTGTCCGGCCGGCTGGCTGTTCGTGCCCCGCCGGAGAGAGGTGAATCTCCCTATTGGGGTTTCTATCTTACTTCGTAGCGCAGGGCGATCATTGAGCGACCCCAAGTGACAGATGTGAGACTTGGTGGCGCTGCTTCATAACGGTCTCATGTGAAGCGATCCCGTGGGTGGGGAATGTCTCTCTCACCCCCCGGCCGATTCTCGGTACGACCGGGCGGTTCCCCCCGGCCTCGGGGCCTTCTCCTTCTCCCCCACCACCGGCCGGAACAGCAGCGCGTTGGCCGCCACCGCGATGCAGACCAGGCCGAGCAGGAAGCCCCAGCTCACGTCACTCAGGTGGTGCATGCCGCGGTACATGCGCGAGTAGCCGATACCGAGGGGGATGCCCAGGCCGACCAGCCACCACAGCACGCTCAGGATCTTGTAACGGTGGGTGTGGACGGTCAGTACCAGGGCGACACCGCAGTAGAAGGCGACAGCGGCACTGGTGTGGCCCGAGGGGAAGCTGGAGGTGGGCGGGGCCGGGTCGAGATGCTCGACGGCGGGTCGCTTGCGCTGGGCGAAGACGGTGGCCAGCAGGAAGATCGCCGACTGGGAGAAGACCGCCAGCGCGAGGAAGATCGACTCGTTCCAGCGCTTGAAGACCAGCCGGAAGCCGAGGACGAGTAACGCGGTCGCAGTGATGATCACCGGGGTGTCGGACAGACCCGACATCACATCGGTGATCGAACTCCAGTAGGCGGTGCGGCCCTGGGCCAGCTGCTCGTTGACCCCCTGGTCGTTCGCCATCAGGGTTGTTGTCTGCAGGACCTTGGTGATGAGGAGTCCGACGCCGATCGTCAGAGCGGCCATGATGGCCAGCGGTACCAGGATGAGGCGCGTCACGCCCTTGAAGTCCACCGACATTTTCGACATGGCGCGCCAGCTACCCCAAATGACCTCACCGGAACGCCTCGGGCTCGATGCCTTCCATGGGCGGCTCGACGGGTTTGCGGCCCTCTCCCCGGCGCCAGGCCTCGAAGCCCACGGCGGTTCCCACCACGACCACCACGCCCAGCGCGACCCCGGCGACGACGTCACTGGTCCAGTGGACGCCGAGCGCCACCCGGCTGTAGGCGACGAACACCACGATGACCGCCGCGACGATCCAGGCGGCGATCCGGGAGGCCTGAGTCCGTAGGAAGGGCAGCAGGATGAGCACGAGGATGCACGCGCCCAGCGCGGCGCTCATCGCGTGGCCGGAGGGGAAGGAGGCGCCGGGCGCCGAGGCCACCGGGTCGGGCAGATCAGGCCGGGCGCGGTCGACGATCCCCTTGACCGCGAGGTTCAGCAGGCCGCCGAAGGTGATCGTGGCGACCGCCCAGACGGCCAGCCGCGGCGCGCCCCGGTACCAGAGCCAGGCGGCGGTCAGCAGCACCAGCCCACGCCATGTCCAGGGGCCGAACACCTCGGTCGCCACGTTGAGGAAGGTCGTGTAGCCGGGGTGATCCAGTGCCTGGGCGTGCAGCTGGAGGGCGATGCTCTCGTCGAAGCTCCTGAGTGGTGAGGAGGAGGTCTTCACAAGTACGAGCAGGACCACGAACGGCACCGTGAAGATCGCCACTGCCACCACGGCCAGCGTCAGGCGTATGCCCAGGCGCAGGTCGGCGGAGTGATCATCGGGATTTCCGTGAGGTGGTGACTCACCTTGGACAGATCGAACCATCGTCCATGGCTACCCGATTTCCGGTGAATATTCTTTCCACTCCGGGTAAAGCCTCAGGCCGCGGGCCTGGATTCGCGTCGGGTGGTCCAGCGCAGGACGTCGCAGTGCCGTCGCTCGGCCTCGGCGAGTGCCACCTCGTCCTTGTAGGCGTCGAGGACGGCCCGTAGCTGAGGCATCTGCGCCGCGACGTCGTCCCACGCCTGGGACGGGTCGTCGACGCCGAGCTCGATCAGCGCGTCCAGGTGCGCGGCGTAGGCGGTCCACCACTGGCGGCTCAGCTCGGCCAGAAACCCGCCGAGCCCGTCGAACTCCCGCTGGATCTCCTCCTCCCACCAGATGGGGACAGTGACATCACCGGTCTCCGTGAGGTCGCGGAGCACGATGTGCGCCAGGGTGCGGCGCCGCCGGGCGATGGCCGAACGTGACAGGGTGTTCATGCGGTCCACCTTGCCGATCTCTGTTTGTCGAACGCTTGACGATGTGTTGACGGCGATATGCGGCCGGGGAGGAGAACGGCTTGGCCGGAGTCATCGGGCAGCACTAGGCTCTGATCCGCAAATCATTCCGCCCTGTGTCCGCGGAGCTACCTCGACGTGGAGGAAGCCCGCCCATGACACAGGTCCTCGAACTCTCCCGGCTCATCGATCGCACCCTCGGTGCGCTCGCCGACGTTCTCGGCGCCGACGGCGCGGCGCTCATGCTGATAGACGACCACGACCGGTTGCGGGCGATCGGCGGTTCCGACGACCACGGCCGGCGCCTGGAGCTGATCCAGGAGCAGATCGGTTCCGGGCCGGCCATCGAGAGCCTGGTCCGGGGGGAAGACGTCACGGTCGACGACCTGCGGGCGGCCAGGCCCCTCGGGTTCCCCGGCGTGGCCGCGCGGGTCTCGGAGGTCCGCGCGGTGCTCTCGGTGCCGTTGCGAACCGAGGAACGGCTGATCGGCACCCTGAATTTCTACGACCGGATGAGCCATGAATGGCAACCCGCGAAAGTCCGGGCCGGAGAACGCCTCGGCGAGCTCATGGTGATGGTTCTCCAAACGCTGGCCAATAGATCTCCCATTTCTGGGCAGTCGTAGTGTGTATGTCAAGTAACCAGGTCGACGCTGAAAGGCGCCCCGCATATGACTCACATTGATCCGGAAGCGCTGGTCGCGAGTTTGAGAAAGCTCAGGACGACCTCGCCCGCCACAGGCATAGTCCATCAGTTGGAACGTGCCGTGGACGTGGTGAACTCGCTGTTCGGGTATTCGGGTGCGGGGCTGATGTTCGCGGAGGAGGGCAAGGATCTTCGTTATTTGGTCGCCACCGACGACCCGGGGCGGAGTCTTGAGGGTGCGCAGCTCCATCTTGGTCAGGGGCCGTGCATTTCCGCGTTTGAAGAGAATTGTGCGGTGACCTCAAACGACGTGTGCGTCGATCCGCGCTGGCCGAAGCTCGCCGACCTGCTTCACCCGGAGGTACGGGCGGTGGCAGGGGTGCCCGTCCGGCTCGGCAGCGAGCCGGTCGGTACGTTGAACGTCTACCAGGCCACGGTTTACCAATGGGACGAGTCGGACATCCAAGCCCTCTACGGCTACGCGGACGTGATCGAGCAGCTGCTCGCCGCCGCGATGGCCGCCGAGGAGAAGAGCGCGCTGGCCGAGCAGCTCCAGTACGCCCTCGACTACCGCGTGGTCATCGAGCGGGCGATCGGCTACCTGATGGGAAAGCACGACCTGACCGCCACCCAGGCCTTCACCGGTCTGCGCAAGCAGGCCAGGGACAGCCGTCGCCGGGTCGCCGACCTCGCAGCCGAACTACTCGGTGAGGGAGCCGGAGAAATGCGGTGATCCTGCTCACGTCATGGAGCTGAGCCCGATGGATGCCCACTGATCAGGCACTCCGGCGCGAGCCCTGCCCGGTAGGGGCACTAACCTGATCGGTGATGTACAAATTCGTCTTCTCGCAGGTCCTCAGCCGCCTCGACGCGGAGGACGCGCACCATCTGATGGTGCGCGCGCTCCGTGCCCTCTCGGTCATGCCCGTGGTCAAGAGGCTGCTCCACCGCAGCCTCGCGCCGCGCGATCCCGCACTGCGCGTGCAGGCATTCGGCGTGCACTTCCCCGGCCCGTTCGGGCTGGCGGCCGGATTCGACAAGGACGCCGGCTGTGTGGAGGCCATGTCCGCGCTCGGCTTCAGCCACGTCGAGGTCGGCACGATCACCGCCCACGCGCAGCCGGGCAACGCCCGGCCCCGGTTGTTCCGCCTCGTGGGAAACCGGGCGATCATCAACAGGATGGGGTTCAACAACGCCGGAGCCGCCGCGGCGGCCCGGCTGCTGAGCAGGCCCAGGGGCGTTCCGGCGATCGTCGGCGTCAACATCGGCAAGACCAAGGTGGTGCCCGAGTCGGGAGCCGTCGACGACTACGTGACCAGCGCCAGAAAGCTCGCTCCACTGGCCGACTACCTGGTCGTCAACGTCAGCTCGCCCAACACCCCCGGGCTGCGCGACCTCCAGGCCGTGGAACTGCTCGGCCCGCTGCTGCGGGCGGTGAAGGAGATCGCCGACGCCACCCCCAAGCGCACCCCGCTGCTGGTCAAGATAGCGCCCGATCTGGCGGACGACGATGTGGACGCGGTCGCCGACCTGGCCCTGGAGCTCGGTCTCGACGGCATCATCGCCACCAACACCACGATCGGCAGGCAGGCGCTGACCGGCGCGGAGCGTGACCTGGCCCAGCAGAGCGGCGGCCTGTCCGGCAGGCCGCTGAAGGCCAGGTCCCTGGAAGTGCTGCGCAGGCTGCGCGCGAGGGTGGGCGACCGCCTGGTGCTTGTCTCGGTAGGCGGCGTGGAGGACGTGGACGACGTCTGGGAGCGCCTGCTCGCCGGGGCCACGCTCGTTCAGGGCTACAGTGCGCTGATCTACGAGGGGCCCCTCTGGGCGCATCGCGTCAACCGCGAGCTCGCCCGCAGGCTCCGCCGTCACGGCGTGCTGGACCTCCGGCAGATAATCGGCCGTACCGCGGCCTGATCCGCCCCCCGAGAGGCAATATACCCTGGGTGGGTAATCTTGGGGCATTGGAGGCACGATGAGCGTGATCACATACACCGTCACCGGCATGACCTGTGGCCACTGCGTGAGCTCGGTCAAGGAGGAGGTCGGCGAGGTCTCCGGCGTCACCGGTGTCGACGTCGACCTCGAAACCGGCAGGGTCGACGTCTCCGGTGACTCTCCCGATGACGCGGCCATCCGCGCCGCCATCAAGGAGGCCGGCTACGAGGTGGCGGACTGACCCGCTGCCGGTCCTGTCCGGCCGGCCGGGGCGGTCAGTGCTCTTCCGCCCCGGCCGGCCGAGGTCAGAGGCTGGGCCGGGTCGAGTCGGCGTCGTGGGTCTTCTCCTCCAGATGCCTCATGGCCTCGTCCGCCCTGACGATCCCCGGCCGGTGCCGCCGATGGCCGGTACCGCCCAGCTGCCAGGGGCGCGGGCCGGTCGGCGGCCGGTACTCGACGCCGAGCGCGTCGAGGCGGCCCAGATGCGTCTCCAGCCGGGCGTCGAACCCGGCCCCGGCCGAGCCTGACCAGGTGACCTCGGCCAGCGCGCACCCCCGGGGCCAGGCCCGGTAGTCCACCGCGCGTCCGTCGGGCAGCCGCTCGCTCCACAGCTGGAACTGGGCCCCGAGCACGCGCTCCCGCTCCCCGGCCGTCCACTCCTGCGGCGCCGGGGCGAAGGCCGCGACGTCCGAGACGGTGATCGTGTCGCCGATCGCCACCGGCTCCAGCTCGGACGCGGCCTCGGCGTAGTCGAAGTACAGCGGGAAGACCGGTGTCTGTACCACGTCGTGCCCGGCCGCGGCGGCGCGCCTGGCCACCCCGGGGCCGCGCCAGGGCATCACGACCGTGTCGGGCCTGAGCATGCCGCTGACGAACGCCTCGTCCCACACCAAGGCCCGGCTGCCACGCGTCGCCAGCACGTCCGCCAGCCGGCGCAGGAACCAGGCGTGCAGATCGGTGAGGTTCCCCAGCCCCAGCTCCGCCTGGAAGGCGACGATCTCCGGGGAGGCGGCCCAGCCGTCGAGCACGCATTCGTCCCCGCCGATATGGACGTACGGGGTCTCGCCCAGCGCCGCCAGGATCTCGTCGAACACGTCGGTCAGGAAGTCGACGGTGCCGGGCAGCGGGGACAGGATCGCGGGGGAGATGCCCCAGCGCTCCAGTACCCGGAAGGGCTCGGGCCGCCGGCCGCCGGTGGCGCGGGCGTCCAGCCCGGGATAGGCGGCGAGGATCGCCGACGCGTGTCCCGGCACGTCGATCTCGGGCACGACGGTCACGGCGCGGGCCCGCGCGTAGGCGCCGATCTCGGCGAGGTCGTCCAGCGTGTAGTAGCCGCCGTGCGGCACGTCGTCGAAGGCCAGGTCCTCCCGGTAGTAGCTGGTGACCGTGCGCGGGCGGTGCGAGCCCACCTCGTGCAGCCGCGGGTGCCTGCGGCTCTCGACCCGCCAGCCCTGGTCGTCCACCAGGTGCAGGTGGAGGCGGTTCAGCTTGTGCGCCGCCATGAGGTCGACCATCCTGAGCACCTCGCGCTTGGGCATGAAGTGCCGGGCCACGTCCAGGTGCACCCCGCGCCAGGAGAACCGGGGCGCGTCCCGCACCTGGCCGAGGGGGACGCTCCAGCCCGTCCCCGCCACCGTGCGGAACGCCGCGGCGGGGAGCAGCTGCCGGAGCGTCTGGCCCGCGTAGAAGGCCCCGGCGCGATCTCCGGCCGCGATCCGCACGCCCTGGGCCGTCACGTCCAGGGTGTACGACTCGGCGCCGAGCGACGCGTCGGGTTCCACCCTGATCACGCCTGCTTCGTCGGGACGCGGGTCGAGTACGGCGAGGGAGAGCCGTACCGCGTCGACCAGCTCGGCGGGGCCCCGGACGCCGACTCCAGGGGAGAGCCCGAGGGAGCCGTCCACAGGCGTGTACGCGGCAGGAAGCGGCAGGAGGTCAGTCATGGTTCGCATCATGCCAAACCCATCGGCGGATAAGTCTTTTACTTTGCCGTCCCGGATCATGAGGCCAAGAACCACCCAAGTCCGGCGAGGGAGAGCCGTGGGGGATCTTCCAGGTGGACATGCTGCTGCTCATGTTCCAAACGTCCTGGCAATCGGCCCGTACACCGCTGATGACCCTGATGGCGACCCTGCTGGTCGCCGGATGTAGCGCCACCGTCGAGCGGCCCGCGGAGCCGCCCTCGCCCACTCCCTCGGCGTCGGCGTCCGCGGTACGGAGCGCCACCGCGATCGAGAACGCCAGACCGGGAACCCCCGACTGGCGAGTGCGTCACCGCGGTGCCGAGCACGAGATCGAGGGCTTCGCCGACCGGGTGAGCGTGCCGCCGGGAGAGAGCTTCCGGCTGTACGTCTCGACCACCGCCGACCGCTACACCGCCAGGGCCTTCCGGATGGGCTGGTACGGCGGGGCCGGGGCCAGGCAGGTCTGGCGGGCGAGCGGGCTGCCCGGCATGAGGCAGGCCCCGGCCAGGACGAACGCCGCCACCCGCACGGTGACCGCCGCCCACTGGAAGCCGGGCCCCGAGGTGGACACCTCCGGCTGGCCGGAGGGCTCCTACCTGATCAGGCTGGACGCCGAGACCGGAGGCGGTCGCTACGTGCCCCTCACCGTCAGGTCCACCTCCACCAGGGAACGCCTGGTCGTCGTCAACGCGGTCACCACCTGGCAGGCGTACAACGACTGGGGTGGCCGCAGCCTCTACCGGGGGCCCGGCGGTTTCACCGACAGGTCCCGCGCGGTCAGCTTCGACCGCCCCTACGACACATCGGGCGCGCGGCTCTTCCTGGACATGGAACGCGACGCCATCGAGGTCGCCGAGCGCAGCGGTGTCCCGCTCGCCTATGTCACGAGCGCGGATCTCGACCGCGACCCGCACCTCCTCGACGGGGCGAGGGGCCTGGTCTCCCTGGGCCACGACGAGTACTGGTCGGCGCGCATGCGCCGCACCGTCGAGGCGGCCCGTGACCACGGCACCAACCTCGCCTTCCTCGGAGCCAACGCCGTCTACTGGCGGATCCGCTTCGCCGCGACGCCGCTGGGCCACCGCCGCCTGGTCGTCTGCCACAAGGACGCCGCCGAGGACGCCCACACGGTCCTGTGGCGCGCGACCGGCAGGCCGGAGAGCTCACTGACCGGCCCGATGTACGACTGCTTCCCCTCCGAGTCCGCCTACGTGGTCTGGCGTCCCGGCAACTGGATCTTCAAGGGGACCGGGGTGCGGCGCGGCACCACCTTCCCCGGCATGGTGGGGGTGGAGACCGACCGGGTCGGCGCGGATGTGCCCCGCCCGATGGAGGTTCTGTCCGTCTCCCCGGTCGACTGCGGCGGACGCTCCACGGTCGCGCACAGTGCCTACTACACGGTGCCGAGCGGCGCCGCCGTGTTCTCCTCGGGCACGATGCGCTGGGTGTGCGCGATGCGGGGGGCCCGCTGCGGCCACGGCGTCACGGCACGGGCCGCCTCCTTCGTCCGCAGGGCCACCGGGAACATCCTGCGGGCCTTCGCGGCCGGTCCGGCCGCGCGCCGCCACCCGGCCGAGGACAACCTCAGGTCCCTGGGCCTGGCCGGTCCGGCGAGAGGCTGAGCGGGCCTCAGTGGGTCAGGTACTGCTGCAGCCCGTTGGCCAGGGAGAGCGCGATCCTCTGCCGGAACGCCGCCTGCTGGAACTTGGCCGCCTCGGTCGGGTTCTTCATGTTGCCGCACTCGACGAAGATCTTGGGAACCGTGGAGAGGTTCAGCCCGCCGAGGTCGTTGCGGTAGTCCAGGGCCGCCTTGCCGATGTAGGTGGAGTACGACAGGCCGGTGCCGCGCTTCAGGGCGTTGCGCACATCGATGCCGAGCTCCTCGGAGTCCTTGACCACCGGGTCGACCGGACCGCCGATCTTCTTCGGAATGATCACGTGGAAGCCGTGGTTGGCGGGGCTCGCCCCGTCGGCGTGAACCGAGATCGCCGCGTTCGCCTTGGCCTTGTTGCCGATCGCGGCCCGCTGGGTGATGCACGGTCCGACGCCGTTGTTGTCCCGGCGGGTCAGCACCACCTTCGCGCCCCGGCTCTTGAGGATCTTGTCCAGGCGCTGGGAGACGTCCCAGGTGAAGGCGGCCTCGCTGTAGCCGTTCGCGGTGGCGGTGCCCGTGGTGTCGCAGGCCTTCCGCTGGGTCAGCACGTCGACCTGCTTGTTGATCTCCGCGGAGTGGCGGTAGTTCTGCCCGTTGTGCCCCGGGTCGATGACCACGATCTTGCCGCTTAACGGCTTGCGGGCCGCGGTGGGAGTGGGGGCGGACTCACTCGCCGCACCGGGTGCCACGCCGGTCGCCTCGCCGGTCGTGGGCTGGGCGGCGGTGGCTGCCGCCGCGGGGGCGGGGACGCGATCTCGCCCGGGATCCGCGCCGCCGGTGGTGCCGCAGGAGGCGGCGCCCAGGCCGCACAGGACAAGTGCCGCCGCGAGTGCTCTGCCGGTCACGATCATCGCCCCCCATACGTCGTCAGCCACCCAACTTACGCGGCGCGGCGACATGTCTTGGTCGTTGTCGCGATATGTACCCGGCTGTTATCCGAAGTGCGCCTCGGCTACCAGGCGTGCTCGCCGACCTCCTGCTTCTGCAGGAGCGAGGCGAGTTCCCTGGCGTCCTCGGCGTCCAGTCCGAGGACCACGCGCGGACGTCCCCACGGATGGTCGATCGAATGGGCCACGTAACTGGCCACGGACTCGGCTCCGGCATCTCCGCTGCGGCCCCGGGCGGCCCGCCAGTGCGCCCACGCCCGCTCAAGCTCGGCGGCGGCCCGCTGGGCGCATGACACCAGTTCTGGATCACGCATTGTTACCCCCCTCGTCTCGGCCAGAGTCAACACCGGCGGCACACCGGCGTTCGCGATGTTGACCTGATTTTGGGGAGTTGATGAAGCCTGCCTGGGCGTCCTGTAACGCTCCAGGCAGGCGCTTCAGCGCTCGGTGGAACTCGTGCTGTTCCGTACGACCAGCTGCGGCGCGACCTGGCGCAGGCGTGAGGCCTTGCCGGGGTCGCCGATCCGGTCGTTCAGCAGCGCGGCCGCGGAACGGCCCATGGCGCGGCGGGGCTGGTCCACGGTGGTCAGCGAGATCGGCTGGGTCCCGGCACGGTGGATGTTGTCGTACCCGACCACCGACAGGTCCTCGGGAACCCGCAGGCCCAGTTCGGCGGCCGCGGAGAGCACGCCCATGGCCACCAGGTCGTTGGCGGCGAAGATCGCTGTGGGCCGGGGATCGCGGGTGAGCAGGCTGTGCGCGGCCCGCGCGCCGCCCTCCTCGCTGGAGGCCCCCTCCTCGACCATGATGTACGGGGCCAGGGAGTGCCTGCGCATCGCGACCAGGTAACCCTCGCACCGGAAGCGCCCGGAGGAGATGCCCGAGGCCTCTATGTGGGCGATTCGGCGGTGGCCGAGCTCCACGAGGTGGTCGACGGCCAGGCGGGCGCCGAGTTGGTCGTCGTCGACGACGATGTCCACGCCGCCGAGGTCGATGTCGCGCTCGCCCACCACGACCGTGGGCGTGTAGCCGGTGGCCTCGATGAGCGTCCCGCTGGTGGGCGCGATGCCGAGCAGGACGAGCCCGTCGACGCGCAGTTCGAGGAACGCCTCGACCGCCTCGTCCTCGAAGGCGGGGTCCCACTGGCTGTTGCCGATGAGGAGCCTCAGCCCGTCGCCGTGCAGGCTCTCCTGCAGGCCGTCCAGGAACTCGGCGTAGAACGGGTTGTGCAGGTCGGCGACGAGCGCCCCGACCAGGTGGGTACGGCCCTCGACCAGGCTGCGCGCGACCGCGTTGGGCCGGTAGCCGAGGTCTCTGGCCGCCTGGAGCACGGCCTGCCTGCGATGCTCGCTGACGTGTGGTGATCCGCGCAGGACGAGCGAGACCAGTGATTTGGAGACACCGGCGCGTTCGGCCACATTGCGGATCGTGGGTCTCGGGCGTGGTCCGCAGCCGTCGGATAAGACGGGCTCGGCGAACCCGCGGGCTCGGGTGACGGTGGTGTTGACCGGCGGTCCTGACATGGCTCTCCCCCGCGATGGTGGATGGGCACCTGTCACTCAAAACGATCGAGTTCCGAATGGGGTACGGCCTCCTGGGTAGGGAACTCCGATCTTGACCTCAACCTCGTGCGTACCGACTCCGATAGTCTTCACGGTGTGGGTTCGACATCCGGAGCCGCCGAACAGGCGAAACCTGTGGCGGGTGACGCGCGGCCGGCGCGGCGCAGGCTCAGCGTGGACCGGCGTCGTGAGGAGCTCATGGCGGCGGCCCTGGAGCTGTTCAGCAGGCGGGACGCGGAAGACGTGTCGATCGATGACGTGGCCTCCGCGGCCGGCGCGTCGCGGGCTCTGGTCTACCACTACTTCGGCGGCAAGCAGGAGCTCTACGTCGCCGCGCTGAAAAGCGCCGCGGCCCAGTTGGAGGCAAGGCTCAAGCCCCACGAGGACGGCCGCCCGCTGGACGAGCTGGCCGGCGGGCTCACCCGATACTTCGACTTCGTGGAGGAGCACGCGGCGGGTTTCGCCGCATTGCTCAGGGGGGGTCCCGCCAACCGCAGCGGCGACATCGGGGAGATCGTCGACTCGGTCAGGAACCGGCTGTTCATACTGATCATGAAGCAGATGCGGGTCGAGGAGCCCGGCCCCGCGCTCCGCATCACGCTGCGTTCCTGGATCGCCTCCGTCGAGACCGCGGGCCTCGACTGGCTGGAGCACCGCGACATCGAGCGGCCGGCCCTGGAGCGCATGCTGGTCGACCACATGGTGGCGCTGCTCGGCGTGGCGTCCAAGCACGACCCGCAGCTCGGCGAGTTGCTGGACAACCTGACCCGGGAGCAGGCGAACTGATCCAGGGTCCGGGAAAGCCATCGGGCATAAAGGCATCGGGCATGTGGCTGGGGCGGCGCCGGGCGGGCGACGCCGCTCCCCATAAACCTGTGTGGCCTACGCGCTCACAGGGTGAGCGCGCACCAATCCCCCTAGGTCAGTGACGGCCCCCGTCTTACTCTGAGCGCTGCTGCGGAATCCCCGCGAGCAGCGCGCGAACCTCGGTCTCCCGGTACCGGCGGTGTCCACCCAGGGTGCGGATGGACGTCAACTTGCCCGCCTTCGCCCACCGGGTCACGGTCTTGGGATCGACGCGGAACATGGTTGCGACCTCCGCCGGGGTGAGCAGCGGCTCTGCCTCGGGTGTACGAGCTGACATTTGTGCGGCCTCTCCTCCATGTGGACCGGCGACAGCGATCCTGCGACTTGACGCTTGTCACGGATGTCCGCCTATGGCCATTGCGTGCGGCAGTTTGGGCCATATACGGCATCACCCGATGTGACCATACAGCCACGTAGAGCGATTGGCGAGTCTTTGAGTGACTCATCTCTCTTGTGCACGTGTTGTTGTCACGCTCGGTGATTCTAGCGACACGTTTCGTGGTATCGCAGTGAAAACGGCAAACTACTCAGTTCGTAGGTGCATCCCCGGTCATCGACGGACCTACTTACGCAGGTCGAAGGGATGATTTGCGAGTCAGTTTGCTGATTCGAGAAGTTGTATTGATCGCCAGCGGAGGATGACGCGCTGGTACATGGCGAACGCCAGTTCTTCCTCGCCTTTTTCCAGACCTGTCAGCGCCGCCGCGAGCTCCGCCACGGACTCGTCGGCCTGGAGCGTCTCGTCGTCCATGAGGTTGACGATGCCGCCGTAGTCGAGCTCGACCAGCGAATGCGGGTGGAACTCCTCCAGCCAGCGCGCCACGTCCTCGACCTCGGCGGTGATCGAGACCTCGCCGACCTGTCTCCTGATGATCTGCAGGGCACGGGCGCTGCGGCGCCTGGCATGGGCCATGGAGGTGACGTAGATCAGATTGCGAGTGGTGGTCGTGCCCCCCTGGCTCCCGTCGCCGTCGATGACCAGCCAGCGCTCGTTGCCGTCGAAGGGGACGAACCACGAGGTCGGAACGTGCCAGGTGGAGCCACGGATGTGCGTGCGCAGCGCGGCCGAGTCGGTACGGCGCTTGAACCGGTCGAAGTCGTCGGCGGTCTGCGCCGCGACGGCGGGTGGGACGAACCGCTCCATCAGCTTGGGCGGGGTCGACCCGCGGAAGCGTGAGAAGGCCAGCCACGACCTCAACCTGCTCTGCCATGGGCAGACGTACAGGACCTCCTCCACGCGCCTCAGATAGGCGTTGGGGCTCTCCTGGGCGGGTGCCGGGGTCGGTGGGATCCCCAGGAGGCGCCGCACCGCCTCGCCGTGCTCGGCGTGCAGGGCGCCGGCTCGGCGCGGTCGGTCGGCCGCCTCGGCGTAGGCGGCCCACGAGGCGCGCTCCGCAGGGGTGAACGCGACCAGTGGCTCGTAGACGCGGAGGTACGCGGCGTAGGGCAGCACGTCCGCATCGTGTCACGAACGACGGGCCGCTGTCCGTACCGGACCGGCTTTCGTGGCCGTGGTCCCGGCGGCCGGGTGACTCCTCCGCCCCGAGGGCCGGACCGTCTCGAACGCGGGAACCACGGCGGCCACGGCGAGGCGACGCACCCGCCGGGCGGATCCGGCGGCCCCCTGGTCAAACGTGATGAGACCTTCGCGTGAGTCGTCCCGCTGTGGGCTTGTGGTTACGCTGAAGGTGATCTCCGCCGCGACGGAGCGGCGGGAACGAACGACTGGGAGTCACCACAGTGACCGACGTCTTCGGGCTGTCCCACAAGGACGCGGGCCCGGTAACCGGCCAGAACAGGCACGAGCAGGTCGTTTTCTGCTCCGACGAGCGCAGTGGCCTGCGGGCCATCATCGCCATCCACAACACGGCCCTGGGCCCAGGCCTGGGCGGCACCAGGTTCTATCCCTACGAGAGCGAGCAGGCCGCGCTGGCGGACGTGCTCAATCTCTCACGGGCGATGGCCTACAAGAACGCCCTGGCGGGACTCGACCTCGGTGGCGGCAAGGCCGTCATCATCGGCGACCCGGCGAAGGACAAGAGCGAGGCGCTGCTGCGCGCCTACGGCCGGTTCGTCCAGTCACTCGGGGGCCGCTACTACACCGCGTGCGACGTCGGCACCTACAGCGAGGACATGGACGTCGTGGCCCGCGAGAGCTCCTACGTGACCGGCCGCACGCCGGCCAACGGCGGAGCCGGGGACTCGTCGATCCTGACCGCGTACGGCGTTTTCCAGGGCATGCGGGCCGCCGCCGAGTACACCTACGGCACGCCGACGCTGCGCGGCAGGCGCGTCGGTGTCGAGGGTGTGGGCAAGGTCGGCCACCGCCTGGTCGGCCACCTGGTCGAGGACGGCGCCGAGGTCGTGGTCTGCGACGTGAGCGAGGCGGCCGTGGCGCGGCTGCTGCGGAGCCACCCGCGGGTGGAGGTGGTCGCCGACCGGCTGGAGCTCACCGGATCCGACATCGACGTCTACGCGCCGTGCTCCCTCGGCGGGGCGCTGGACGACGAGACGGTGGCCCGCCTGCGCGCCACGATCGTCTGCGGCGGGGCCAACAACCAGCTGGCCCATCCCGGCGTGGAGAAGCAACTCGCCGACCGGGGAGTCCTCTACGCGCCCGACTACCTGGTCAACTCCGGCGGTGTGATCCAGGTCGCGGACGAGATCGCCGGGTTCAACATGGACCGGGCGCGGGCAAAGGCCACCCAGATCTACGACACGACTCTTAAGATCTTCTCCACCGCGGCGGAGGACGGTGTCCCTCCGGCTGTCGCAGCCGATAGGCTGGCTGAGCGAAGAATGTCAGAAGTCGGGCGAATTAGGGGCATTTGGCTGGGCCACTAGCCCCACACGCCCATACGACGTACCGAGCCGGGCGTAAAACGGGTACGGTTGTAGGCGAACGAGAGCTGGCGCCTCAAGTCAGGTGGCGTCAGTGCGTGGTGCGTTAGCGACGAGGGGTCGGGCACGACCCCACACGAGGGGGTCGAGCCAATGGGGCGCGGCCGAGCAAAGGCCAAGCAGGTCAAGGTTGCTCGCCAGCTGAAGTACAACAGCGGTGGCACTGATCTTGAGCGTCTTCGCGACGAGCTCGGAGTCAGAGACGACTCCAACCACAACGACGACTCCAACGACGCCTACGACGAGCTGGCGGATCGGTACGCCGATTACGCCGATGACTTCGGCTCCAAGGATGACCGCGACGACGGGACATCCGGGCGCCGCTAGGCGGATTTCGGTTTGACGGTGAGCGGGGCACCCGGCGGTGAGCACAGAGCCGCCAGGTGTCCTTCTCGCTGGGAGTCGACAATATGCGGCGCTCCGGTGGTCCGGGGCGCTTTTCGTGGTACTCGACTCACCCGGGACTTTCCCCGCCCCGGGCCGGGGCGGGGAAAGTCCATCGGGTCATCGGAAACGCGCCTGACCGGAGCCCTCGACGATCTCGCCGAGCACCCAGGCCGGAAGGTCACGCTCGCCGAGCAGCGCCAGGGCGGGCCGCACGGCCTCCGCGGCGACGATCGCGGCCATGCCCACACCCAGGTTGAACGTGCGGTCCATGTCGGCCTGAGCCACCTGGCCGTGTCCGGCGAGCACCTCGAAGACGGCGGGCGGGGTCCATGACGAGCGGTCGAGCAGCGCGTCCAGCCCATCGGGCAGCGAACGGGCCAGGTTGCTCGCCAGGCCGCCGCCCGTGATGTGCGCGTACGCGTGGACATCGACCGTGCGGGCCAGCTCCAGGCAGTCGAGTGAGTAGATCCTGGTCGGCTCCAGCAACTCCTCGCCCAGCGTCCGGCCCAGTTCGGGAAGCTCGGCCTCCAGCGACAGCCCGGCCCGGTCGATGATGTGCCGGACCAGCGAGTAGCCGTTGGAGTGCACGCCGGAGGAGGCCAGCGCGAGGACCACGTCGCCCTCGCGGACCCTGTCCCGGCCGAGCATCCGGTCGGCCTCCACCACGCCGGTGGCGGCGCCCGCGAGGTCGTACTCGTCGGCGCCCATGGCTCCGGGGTGCTCGGCGGTCTCCCCGCCGATGAGGGCGCAGCCCGCCAGGCGGCAGCCCTCGGCGATGCCGCCCACGATCTCGGCGATCCGCTCGGGAACGACCTTGCCGCAGGCGATGTAGTCGGTCATGAACAGCGGCTCGGCGCCGCAGACCACCAGGTCGTCCACGACCATGCCGACCAGGTCGAGGCCGATCGTGTCGTGCTTGCCCAGCCGCTGGGCCAGCATGACCTTGGTGCCGACGCCGTCGGTCGACGTGGTGAGCAGCGGCCGCCGGTACGACAGCAGGGCCGAGGCGTCGAAGAGGCCGGCGAAGCCGCTGGCGTCGTCCACGACCTCGGGCCGCCGGGCCCGCGCGACCTTCGACCTCATCAGCTCGACGGCGCGCTCACCCGCGTCGATGTCCACTCCTGCGGCCGCGTAGCTGGTCATGGAGCCTCTCTCGTCGGCTGGGCGGTCTGACTGCCTGACCTGCTCAATGCTTGGCCTCCAGCACGTATTTGCCCACGTTGTCCTGGTCGATCGGGATCGGGTAGTCACCGTCGAAGCAGGCGCGGCAGAGCCGGTCGGCGGGGATCGTGGTGGCCTTGGTCAGGCCCTCCAGCGAGATGTATCCGAGCGAGTCGGCGCCGAGCGAGGCGCGGATCTCCTCCACACTGAGCGAACCGGCGATCAGCTCGGCCCGGGTGGCGAAGTCGATGCCGTAGAAGCACGGCCAGCTGACCGGCGGGGAGGAGATCCGGACGTGCACCTCCCCGGCGCCCGCCTCGCGCAGCATCTTGACGATCGCCCGCTGGGTGTTGCCCCGGACGATCGAGTCGTCCACGACGACCAGGCGCTTGCCGGCGACGACCTCCTTCAGCGGGTTGAGCTTCAGGCGGATGCCCAGCTGGCGGATCGTCTGGGACGGCTGGATGAAGGTTCGGCCCACATAGGAGTTCTTGACCAGGCCCTGGCCGTACGGGATCCCGCTCTCCTCGGCGTAGCCGACGGCGGCGGGGGTGCCCGACTCGGGCGTGGGGATGACCAGGTCGGCCTCGACCGGGTGCTCGCGGGCCAGCATGCGGCCGATCTCGACGCGTGTGGTCTGCACGCCGCGCCCGGCGATCGTGGTGTCCGGACGGGCCAGGTAGACGTACTCGAACAGGCAGCCCTTGGGTTCGGCGAGCGCGAACTTCCGCGAGCGCACGCCGCGCTCGTCGATGGTGATCAGCTCACCCGGTTCGATCTCGCGGACGAATGTGGCGCCCACGATGTCCAGGGCCGCGGTCTCGGAGGCGACCACCCAGCCGCGCTCCAGGCGCCCCAGGACCAGCGGGCGGACGCCCTGGGGGTCACGGGCCGCGTAAAGCGTCCGCTCGTCCATGAAGACGAGCGAGTAGGCGCCCCTGACCTGCGGAAGAAGTTCGGCGGCCGCGTCGTCGATGGACTGGGTGCGATCCTGGGCCAGCAGCGACGTCAGCACTTCGGTGTCGGTGGTCGCCCGGGTGGAACCCGGGGCCAGACGCCTGGCCAGCACCGGGGTGTTGATCAGGTTTCCGTTGTGGGCGAGCGCGAGCCCGCCACCCTCGGTCGAGCTCAGCGTCGGCTGCGCGTTCTCCCAGACGCTCGACCCGGTCGTCGAGTAGCGGCAGTGACCGATCGCCAGGTGGCCGCGGAGGGTGCCGAGCACGGACTCGTCGAAGACCTGGGAGACCAGTCCCATGTCCTTGTAGACGAGGATCCTGCTGCCCTCGCTGACCGCGATGCCCGCGGACTCCTGACCGCGGTGCTGTAACGCGTACAGTCCGTAGTAGGTAAGTTTGGAGACTTCCTCCCCAGGAGCCCAGACCCCGAAGACGCCACATGCGTCCTTCGGAGGCCGGTCGTGGGGGTCAAGGTCATGGCTCAGATGGCCGTCGCCCTTCAACACATGCTTCATTCTAGGTCGGCTTCTTCCCTGCTCGCACCTAGGGTCCGTTCCGTGGCATGTCGCACCCTGACCGAACGATCATCGGTGTTTTGCCGTGTCAGCCTGTTTCGTCGGCGGGCGACAGGGGAGTGTGAGGTATCCGGCATGCCCAAGCGTCGGGAGAATAGACGTGACAACACCTGTGGACCCGAACCAGCCCGACCCGCGGCGGGAGCCGTGGCAGGAGCCGGATCCCGAGTCGCCCGTACCCGACCCCGGTGAGGTGCCGTCCCCCGTTCCCGAGGAGCCGAGGGTGCCGCCGCATCCGGACACGCCGGTCGCGCCGGAGGTCCCCCCGCCTGACCAGGCCGGTGATCCGGACGCCCCGCAGGGGGACGAGACACCGGAGTCCGGTGAGCGGGAGCGGGAAGTCCCCTCGCCGGAGGAACGGCCGCCCCACCCCGTGCCCGGTGCCACGCCCGCCGCGTATCCCGGCTGGGAGGGCGCCTCGGAGGCTCAGGGCGGTCCTGACCGGCCCGGTCCCGCACAGCCCTCGCGCTACGAACCGCCTGAGCCCACCGAGGAACCCGCGGCCCAGCCCCGGTCCACCGAGCCCACCCCCGGCACTCCCCAGCCGGACTATTCGGGCCGGCCCGGCTACGGGGAACAGCCGAGATACGGGGAGGCCCAGCAGGCCGGGCAGCCCTACGGAGGTCCCGGCTCGCAGCCGCCGCCCGCGGCGGGTCCCTACCAGCCGCCTCAGGGCGCGGTGGGTCCCTACCAGCCGCCGCCGTACCCGCCGCCTGGCGCACCCGTCTATCCGGGCGCAGCGCCTTACCCGGCGTACCCGGGTGAGGGGCGTAGGCAGAGCGACGGGCTCGGCACCGCCGCGCTCGTGCTCGGGATCGTGGCCATCGTGTCGCTCGTCGCCTGCGGCCTCGGCGTGCTGGTGGCGATCGTCGGTCTGATCGTCGGCATCGTCGCGCTCGTCAAGAAGTCCGCCCCGGGCAGGGCCTGGGTAGGCATCGTGCTGAGCGTCCTCACTCTGATCATCGCCGCGGTGTTCCTGAGCTGGCTCTACAGCAAGATCGGTGACTGCGCCAGCCTGCCACCGGAGCTGCAGCAGCGCTGCATCGAGGACAGGTTCGGCGTTCGGCTCCGGCCGACTCCTTGAGGCGTGGCGGGGAGACTCGCGCCGGGGAACGGCGAGGGCTATCGCAGAGGCAGGTGCTCCGCCAGGTCGGCGCGGGCTCCGCTCGCCGCGACCTTACCGGCGGCCATCGCCGCGGACCAGGTCAGACGGCCGGTGGCCAGGTCCAGCCAGGTGCGCGCGTCGGTCTCCACCACGTTGGGCGGGGTGCCCCGGGTGTGCCGGGGGCCTGCCACGCACTGCACCGCCGCGTAGGGCGGGACCCGGACCTCGACGGTCCGGCCGGGAGCGGCCGTCGCCAGCCTGTCCAGCAGGTGCCGTACGGCGAAGCGGGTGATCTCCCGTTCCGGGCGGATCTCGCGCTCGAAGGCTCGCAGCACCACGCTCACGCAGGCGTCCAGCAGCGCCGCGACCCCGGTGGGACCGTCGTAGGGCGGCTCGTCGAGGGAGCTCAGCTGGGTGTCGAGGGCGGCGTGAACCTTGGCGGGGTCGGGTTTGTAAGGCGGCACGCCCTCCATGATGCCCGCCGGAGCGGGTCGCCCCGACGACGGGACACCACCGAGCCGTGCTGTTCCGATGATCGCCGAAGAACGGTTCACCGTCCCGGCGAGTATCGTTCACCTCGGGTTCGGCCGGCGCACGTAGCGTCCGGGCGGTAAGACCCCACCCCTTTTTGGAGGCCCCTGTGGCGAACATGTCGCCGCGCCGCCTGCTGCCCCTGCTCATGAGCCCTCACAAGGGTGGCCGCAGCGCGCTCACCTGCCGGTTCCGTTGCGGTGACCAGTGCGCCCACGATGTGACGAACACCAGTGACAACACCTACTTCGGCGACGTGGTCGCCGAGGCGATGACCCGGCGCGGGGTGCTGCGCGCGGGCGCCCTGGGCGCCGTCGTCGCCGGGGTGGGGGTCGGTACGGCGATCCCGGCCGTCGCCGATCCGGACCGGGGGGCGAAGGCCCCCGGCAGGAAGGGCGGTTCGCGCTTCACCGCCATCGCGCCGAACACCGACGACAGGGTGACGGTCCCCGCGGGCTACCTGTCGGCGGTCGTGGTGGGCTGGGGTGATCCGGTGCTGCCCGGCGCTCCGGCGTTCGACTTCGAGAACCAGACGGCCGCCGCGCAGGCCGGGCAGTTCGGCTACAACTGCGACTACGTGACGCTCTTCCAGTTGGGGCAGCACCGTGGCCTGCTCTGGGTCAACCACGAGTACACCGACGAGAACCTGATGTTCCGCGGTTACACGGACGGCACCGCCGCGACGGAGGAGCAGATCAGGATCGCGATGGCCGCGCACGGCGGCTCGGTGGTCGAGGTCGAGCGGGTGGGCGCCTCCGGCCAGTGGAGGCTGGTGACCAAGGGCTCCCGTCGCTACAACCGTCGCATCACCGTGCAGACCCAGATGAGGTTCACCGGCCCGGCGGCCGGCAGCGACCTGCTGAAGACCGCGGCCGACCCGAGGGGCACCACACCGGTCGGCATGCTGAACAACTGCGCGGGCGGCACCACGCCGTGGGGCACGGTGCTCAGCGGTGAGGAGAACTTCAACCAGTACTTCGTCAACGGCAACGGGGTGCCCGAGGCGCAGAAGCCCTACCTCACCCGGTACGGGGTGAGCGCCACGACGGGCATCCCGAGCGGAAACCGCAGGTTCGATCGGGTCGAGGACCGGTTCGACCTGGCGAAACACCCGAACGAGATCAACCGTACCGGTTGGATCGTGGAGATCGACCCGTTCGATCCGGACTCCACCCCGATCAAGCGCACCGCCCTGGGCAGACTGGCCCACGAGGGCGCCACCACCTCCCTGGCCGCCGACGGCCGGGTGGTGGCCTACATGGGGGACGACTCCCGGTTCGAGTACGTCTACAAGTTCGTCTCCAGGAAGCGCTACATTCCCGGCTTCGACCGGAACAACCGGGACCTGCTGGACGACGGCACGCTGTACGTGGCCAGATTCACCGGAGACAGCCCCGCCACCGAGATCGACGGCACCGGCAGGCTCCCGGCCGACGGGCAGTTCGACGGCTCGGGCGAGTGGATCCCGCTGGTCACCGGTGACGTCTCGCACGTGCCGGGGATGACGGCCGCGGAGGTGCTCGTCTACACCCGGGTGGCGGCCGACAAGGTCGGGGCGACCAAGATGGACCGCCCAGAGGACGTGGAGCGCAACCCCGTCACCGGTGGCGTCTACGTGGCGCTGACCAACAACACCAACCGGACTCCGGCCCAGGTGGACGAGGTCAACCCGCGCCCGGCCAACAAGCACGGCCACATCCTGGAGATCGTGGAGCGGCGGAACGATGCCGGGGCCACGACCTTCGCCTGGTCCCTGCCGCTGGTCTGCGGTGACCCGAACGACCCCGCGACCTACTTCGCCGGGTTCGACAAGACCAAGGTCTCGGCGATCTCCTGTCCGGACAACGTGGCCTTCGACGCCGACGGCGACCTCTGGATCTCCACGGACGGCAGCCGGCTCGGTGCCAACGACGGCCTGTTCGTCATGCCGGTCCGCGGTTCCGAGCGCGGCCACCTCAAGCAGTTCCTGAGCGTGCCGGTCGGCGCGGAGACCTGCGGCCCGCTGGTCAGCGCGGACCAGCGCAGCGTCTTCGTGGCCGTGCAACACCCCGGCGAGACCAACGGCGCCACCCCCGAGGCTCCCAGCAGCCACTGGCCGGACGGCGGCACCTCCCAGCCCCGCCCGTCCGTCGTGGTCGCCTGGCACGCGAGGGGTGGCAAGATCGGCTCTTGACCTCCGCCTCCTGGTGGCTCAGGGCAGAGCCGGGCCCGTTGGCGACACCCGGTCGGCGGTGGGTCGTCAGTCGAAGAACTGCCAGATGCTGAACCTTCGTACGTAGAGCGGGGCGAAGGCCCGGCCGGTCACCCGGATCCGCCTGATGCGGGTCTGCTTGTTCATCGTGATCTTCACGCACTTCAGGCAGGCCCCGTGGGGTCCGGGCAGGGCGTAGTAGGAGATGGACGCGCTGTGGTGCATCAGTCCCCTCTTGGAGAGTCCCATTCCGATCTCCCGGTAGAGACGGCTCGACCCCTTCAGGGTGAACGCGGTGGAGCCGACGATCGCGTGGTTCGACGAGGAAGGGCAGTGCACGAATATCCGGACGTGGCTGGCCTGCCGGGGCCACGGGGGCAGGACGCGGAGCGACGGGACGTTCTTCAGCTCCTTGGGAATGGTGTTTCTGCCATTTATGGGGGGAATTGTAACTGTCTGGTGGTTTTTGGTGATAACGGTGGCCGTGGTGTTGGAGGTGGCACTGGATGTCGCCGTGACGCTGGGGGTGGCCGTGGGGGTGGGTGTGGGTGTGGGGGTGGGAGTGGATGTCGCCGTGGCGCTGGGGGTGGGCGTGGGCGTGGCTGTGGGGACGGCATCCGGTTCGATCGGAACGCCCGGACTCATCATGAGCGCGGTGACCATCCCGATCCGTGTGATGGAACGCATGTGCTCCTCCTGCCGAACACCCGGGTGGCGATGCGACGCGGGTTTCTGGGGAGGAGACGTGTACGGGACGGCCCGGGGAGGGCGCCTGATATCCATCCTGATCCTGACCGGCGGGCCATCTCCATTATGTCGGCCATGTCGTACGAGAAAGGGAGACACGCTGGTAGGGGGCCATATCCGGGTGTCGAAGTCCGTCGCCGAGTCGCCGATCAGTCGTTCCCGGACACCTGAAGGGGGCGGCGAGGGCGGGCCAGCGCCGCGGCGACGGCCCCGCACAGGGCGACGGAGAACAGCACGGCGTAGGTCCGCTGGAAGCCGGTCATCAGGTGTTCCACGGAGACGGGGGAGAGGCGCGACAGCGTGCCCGCGTACACCTGTCCGCGCAGCTCGGCGCTGACCGAGCCGGTCAGCACGCTGAGCGTGAGGGCGACCCCCAGCACGATCCCGACATTCATGATCATAAGCCGGAAGCCGTTCACCACCCCCAGGCTCCCCGCCGGCAGGGCGGCCATGACCTGGGTGGTGTTGCCGGTCAGGAAGGCGCCGCTGCCGCAGCCACACAGGAAAAGGCCGACCCCGATGATCCAGTACGGCGTGGCGGGAGCGGTGTGCAGGAGCAGGACGCCCAGCCCGGCCGCGCTCATCAGGGTGCCCCCCACCGACAGCGCGTACGGCTTGATCCGGCGGCCGAGGGCGCCGGTGACCGGGGAGGCCAGGGCCATGCCGATCGGGACGGGGAGCACGCCCAGGGCCGCGGTGACGGCGTCGATGCCCCTGGCGGCCTGGAAGTAGAGGGCGACCAGCAGGATCAGCGCCGAGCGCGCCAGCGCGTTGCAGAAGGAGGCGAGATTGGCGAAGGCCAGCATGCGCTCGCTGAACAGGCGCACGTTGAGCACCGGGTGCGACGCCCGGCGCTCCACTACGACCAGCGCCGGGACCAGCGCCACCGCGATCGTCATGCCGATGGTCACCACGGGGCTGGACAGGCCCCGGGACCCCGCCTCGGAGAGTGCGATCAGGGCCGCGGAGAGGGCGGCGAACACGATCAGGTTGCCGAGCGCGTCCACCGGCCTGCGTGCCCCCCGTGGCACCCTGCGCAGCGTGAGCGCTCCCCAGACGAGGGCGGCCAGCCCGGCCGGTACGTTCATCCAGAAGATCCACTGCCAACCGGCGGCCTCGGCGATGAGGCCGCCCAGGGTGGGGCCGGCGAGCTGGGCGACCGAGAGGGTGCCGATGTAGACGCCCATGCCCTGGCTGAGCCGGTCCGGAGGGAAGGCGTCGGTGATGATCACGGTTCCGTTGGCGAGGACCATCGCGGCTCCGATCGCCTGCACCGCGCGCATCGCGATCAGGAACCAGATGCCGGGTGAGAGCCCGGCGAGCAGCGATCCGACGGTGAACAGGAGGAACCCCGCCAGATAGATCTCCCGCCGGCCGAGCAGGTCGGCCACCCGGCCGAAGAACACCAGCGTCGCGGTGTTGACGAGAAGGAAGGCCAGCAGGACCCAGCCGGCCGAGAACGCGTCCGCGTGAAAGTGCCTGACCACTGTGGGAAGTGCGACGTTCAACATGCTGCCGGAGATGCCGATCATGACCATGCCGAGGCTGGTTACCGAGCAGACCCGCCACGCGTAGCGGAGTTTGGATAGGTATTCAGGGGATCCGGGCAGGTCCTGGGGGATTGCGACCATGAATCACAGTCTGACGTACGTTGTACGTCGATCTTGATTTAGACCCGCCGCGGCGTACGTCCAACCCGCTCGCGGCTCGCGTCAGGTCACACCCGGCGTGGACGGCGGTCGGGTGACAGGGCACGGCACGCCCATCCGGCTCGCGTCCCGGGCCAGGCCGGAGGCGGCGTCCTCCCTCTCACAGGTAGGCGCCCCCCGCGCCGTGGCCGTCCGGCGTGCCCCTCAGCGCGCCCGTCTACGCAGGCCCTCCACATCGTGGATGATCACGCGGCGGCGGCCCGTCTCGATCAGCCCGCGGTCGCGCAGGGAACGCAACGCCTTGCTGACCGCCTCGCGGGAGGCCCCGGTCCAGCCGGCCAGCTCGTCCTGGGAGAGCGGCAATGTCACCCGGACCCCGCCGTTGGTGGGCTCGCCGTACCGCTCGGCCAGTTCGACCAGCCGGGTGGCCACCCGGCCCGTGGTGTCGAACGCGCCGTACTCGATCCGCTTGCGGTCGGCGTCGCGCATCTTGCCGATCACCATCCGCATGAGCAGCACCGCGACTCTCCCGTGGTTCCGCAGGTAGGCGGGAAAGTCGCGGACCGTGACTCCTTCGACGGGTTCGAGGGCGGTGATCGTGGCGGACCTGGGCAGTCCGTCGATCGCCGCGAACTCGCCGAGCAACGCCCCGGGTCCTCGGATCGCCAGGACCACCTCGCTGCCACTCGCGGTGTGCGAGGACACCTTGACCCGGCCGGAGGTCAGGATGAGCACCCAGTCGCTCGCGTCGCCCTCGGTGCACATCGTCGCGCCCCTGTCCCAGCGCCGGGGGCGCCCGGCGGCGTACAGGGCCGCCGCCTCATCGCTCGTGAGCAGTGTGATGAACTCACCTGGTTCGGGGGAAGAAGCCATAACCACCTCATGGTGATCTCGATCGTGTCCGTACGGCTCCCGGGGCGAGAGGCGCTGCTACGAGAGCCCGGACAGCACGTGGGCATGGACGGGGTGTTCCCTGCCCTTGAGGTTGAGCAGACCCAGGGAACGGGTCCGGGCCCCAGGGCCGATCAGGTCGAGGGTGCTCTGGCCGATCACGACGCTGCCGGGGTCGGCGACTCCCTCAAGTCTGGCGGCCACGTTGACGCAGTCGCCCATCGCGTTGAAACCGCGAAGCTCGGGGCTGCCGATGTTTCCGACAAGCGCCTCACCGGTGTTGATGCCAATCCTGAAGCGAGGATAACCGGGCATCCCCGCCGCGATCTCCTCGGCGGCCTCCTGCATCGCCAGGCCCGCCCGCACCGCGGCGAGGGCGTGGTCGGGCTGCCGGGCGGGGGCGTTGAACAGGGCGAGCAGCGCGTCACCCACGAACTGCACGATCGTGCCGCCGTTGCCGAGCACGATGGGCACGGCCGCGGTGTGGTAGCGGTTCAGCATCTCGACGATCTCGCCGGGCGCGACCCGCTCGGAGAAGCCCGTGAAGCCCTTCAGGTCGGCGAAGAGCGCGGTCAGCTCCACCAGCTCGCCGCCGAGCGCCGCGGTCTGCGGGTCGGCCAGCAGTGACTGGGCCACGTCCGGTGACATGTACTGCCGAAAGAGGGTCTCCAGCTCGCTGTAGAGGCGGGCGTTCTCCAGGGAGATGGACAGCTGACCGGCCAGCATGGCGGCGAGCGCCTCGTCCTGCGGGGTTCTGCCGATCGGCACCTCCAGTGCCCCGGCGAGCCTGCCCTTCACGGTCAGGGGGTGGACGACCTTCCCCTCCAGCCGGATCGGCCGGTCGTCGGGGAAGTCCCTTGGGCCGTACTCCCTGAAGTTCACGGTGACCTGGCCGTTGTCGACCAGCCTGATCCGGACGTCTCCGTACGCCTGGCGCACGCGGTCGAGACTCTGCGCCAGCAGTTCGCGCTCCGGCAGGCCCACCCGGGCCTGCCGGCCCGCGTCGACCAGCGCGGCGAGCCTGTCGGTCAGTTCCCGCTCGTTGGCCAGTGCCTCACCCGCCCGGTCGAGCACCGCCACCTGGGACTCGGTGAGCCCGAACTTGCCCGCCAGCCTGTTCGCGATCGGGACCCTGCTCGCCTGGTTGCGCCGCAGGTGGCCGACGAGTTCCTCCAGGGCGGCCTCGTAGTCGGCCCTGATCCTGCGGACCGTCGCCGACAGTGCCACCGAGTCGAACAGCCCGGCGCTCGTGCCCTCCTGCCGGAACTGCAGGTAGGCGCTGTAGGCGACGAAGAGGAACGCGGTGGTCAGCAGCACGTGCCAGAGCCACCACGACAGGTGCCAGTTGTGGTGGGACAGCCCCGCGACCAGGGACTCGGCGAGCAGCGCGTACGCGGTGACCAAGCTGATCAGCACGACCGCGGGGCGGCTGCGGTGCAGCTGGAACATCATCGCGGCCGCCACCACGTACAGGGCCACCCCGATCCACTCCAGGCCTCCCAGGCCGGTGCCCTCGGGGGGCGAGTCGCTCAGCGGGGTCAGGCCCGGCACCAGGCAGGCGAGCCCCCAGCCGGTGATCAGGGTGGCCAGACCGCCGCGCAGCCACATCTGGCGCCCAAGGACGGTCTCGGCCGCTCGGTCCCCCAGGGGCAGCGCCGATGTGAACGCGAACACCGAGGCGATGAGGAGGCCCACCGGGTGGGACAGGTCGAACCCGTAGCTCGGGGTGCCCAGGATGATTCCCGGGGTGCTCAGCCCGTGCACCAGGAAGGATCCGGCACTGCTCAGGAAGACCAGCGAGACCAGGAGCAGGCGTGCGTCCGCCCGCCTGGCCGACGCCTCGCTGATCACGAGGCCCAGGACCAGGTTGATCCCGGCGACAGCGATGATCAGCCAGAAATGACGGGGATTGTCGTGCAGGACGATGTTCAGGTCGGGCTGGGCCAGCAGCAGCCAGAGCCCGAGCATCGGCAGTGCCAGATGCAACGCCCACACCAGGGTGCGGATCGGCTGGGTCGCAGGCGGCAGGTACGGTTCCCGTTCGGAACGGTCTCGCGGGACCGTGTCCGTCGGGTCGATGGTCGGCACGGTGGCCTCCGTGTCTGGAGAACCCGGCTGGGTTCCCCGGGTTGTTCGTCCACGCCCAGCGGGCGGGTTCCCCCGAACGGCCCGATTATCCCGCACGTGGCCGCTGTCGGCAGGCATCCGGACATTTGTGCTTCCGAGATCGAAGCGTGATGTTTCACGGGTCAACCATTGGAACGGTTGAACCGTGTACTACGTGTATCTCTCCCATCACACCAGACTCTGGTGTCGCAGAAAGGAAGCCCAGTGGCTATCAAGTTGCCGGGCGGACGCACGCTCGCCGTCGTGACCGTTGGTGTGCTCGCCGGAACGTTGTTCACCGCGAGCGGCAGTGCCGTAGCCTCGTCGGCGGGTGCGGAGATCCACGCGTGTGTGCACAAGCAGACGCGCTACGCCCGCATCGTCAACGCGACGGCCAGGTGCAAGCCCACCGAGATCCGGATCAGGTGGGGGCAGCAGGGCGAGAGCCAGCAGCAGGGCGTCGCCACTGCCGGCCCGCAGGGTGAGCGTGGCCCGCAGGGCCTCAAGGGCGACGCCGGTCCGCAGGGGCCGCAGGGCCTGCGTGGCCCCATCGGCAGGACCGGGGCCACCGGCCCGCAGGGTCCCAAGGGCGACACCGGTACCCAGGGTCCGAAGGGTGAGGACGGCAAGCCGGGTGCTCAGGGTCCCAAGGGCGACACCGGCGCTCAGGGTCCCAAGGGTGAGGACGGTGCCCGTGGCCCGCAGGGCCTCAAGGGTGACACCGGTACCCAGGGTCCGAAGGGTGACGACGGCGCCAGAGGTGCCCAGGGTCCCGCCGGTTCTCCCGGCCCCGCCGGTACGAAGGGTGCCGATGGCAAGGACGGCGACGACGGTAGGAATGGCAGGAACGGTGAGGATGGCGAGGACGGTAAGAGCGCCTATGAGGTCTGGCTCGAACTGCCCGGCAACAGGGGCAAGTCCAAGACGGAATTCATCGCGTCGCTGAAGGGCCCCAAGGGTGACAAGGGCGACCCCGGCTCGGGCGGCGGCTCCGGTACCCCCACCATCACCACCGTGCCCGCGTCGTTCAACTTCGGCGGTCAGGGCGGAAGCCAGACCGTGAGCTGCGGTGCTGGCAAGGTCGTCACGGGTGGCGGCTTCAGCAGCAGCGGCAGCGCTTCGGGTCAGATCTACACGAGCGCGCCCAGCGGCTCCTCCGGCTGGACCGTGAGCGGCAAGAACTCCAGCGGCACCGTCTACGCGCTCTGCATGGGCTAGATCCCCGGCTGAGCACGACAGCATGACAGAAGGCCTCCCGGATGGCTGCCGGGTGGCCTTCTCCCATGTCGGGGGCCTTCTTCCAGGTTGGAGACGGACCCCGGCCGGGTGCCGTGCGAAGCACGGAAAACGAAAAAGAGGGGTACGGCTCATGCGAGCCGTACCCCCTCTCCGTGGTGCGTGAGGATCAGCCGAAGATGCCCGGCAGAGTGGCCGTGTGGGTCTGGCGGAGCTCGGTGATCGGGATGTCCAGCACGCCCTTGACGTTCAGCGAGTCACCACCGGTGGTGCCCAGGCTGTAGCAGGGCACCTCGTGGGTCGCGCACAGCTTCGCGAAGGTGTCGAACGACTCGGGCCTGACGGTCACCAGCGCGCGGGCCGACGACTCGCTGAACAGCTCGACGAACGCGTCGTCGCCGGTCAGGGAGACCGCGCAGCCGATGCCCTGGGCGAGGCAGGCCTCGGTGAGGGCGATGGCCAGCCCGCCGTCGGACAGGTCGTGGGAGCCGGTCAGCAGCCCCTGCGAGGCGGCCGTGGTCAGGACGAGAGCCAGGTCGCGCTCCGAGGCCAGCCGCGCCTTGGGCGGCAGGCCGCCCAGGTGGCCGTGGGCCACGTGCGCCCACTCCGAGCCGCCGAACTCCGCCTCGGTCTCGCCGAGCAGCACGATCCGGTCACCGTCACCGGTGAAACCGGACCGTACCCGGGTGGCCACGTCGTCGATGACGCCGAGCACGCCGACGACCGGTGTCGGGTGGATCGGGACGGATCCCGTCTGGTTGTAGAACGAGACGTTTCCACCGGTCACCGGGACACCGAGGGTCTTGCAGGCGTCGGCCAGGCCGCGCACGGCCTCGGCGAACTGCCACATGACCTCGGGGTCCTCGGGGGAGCCGAAGTTGAGGCAGTTGGTCACCGCCAGCGGCGTCGCGCCGGTGGTGGCCACGTTCCGGTACGCCTCGGCGAGGGCGAGCTGGGCCCCCGCGTACGGGTCGAGGCGGGCGTAGCGGCCGTTGCCGTCGGTGGCCAGTGCGATTCCGCGCTTCGTCTCCTCGGCACCGGGCATGGCCTCGCTGATGCGCAGTACGCCCGCGTCGGCGGGCTGGGCCAGCACGGTGTTGCCACGGACGTAGCGGTCGTACTGGGAGGTGACCCACTCCTTGGACGCCAGGTTCGGTGAGCCGAGGAGCTCAAGCAGCGTCGCGCGCAGATCGGCGGGGCGGGCGAGGCGCTTGGGGGTGTCGCTGTTCAACGCGAGCTGGCCGGCCGGCTCCTGGAACGGCCGCTCATAGACCGGGCCCTCGTCGGCTGCGGTACCCGGCGGGATGTCGACGATGGTCTCGCCGTGCCAGGTCATCACGAGGCGGCCGCCGTCGGTGACCTCGCCGATCACGGTCGCGGGAATGTCCCACTTCGCGCAGATCGTCATGAAGGCATCGATGTCGTCGGGCGTGACGACCGCCATCATGCGCTCCTGCGACTCGCTCATCAGGATCTCCTCGGGCCGCAGCGAGGGATCGCGCAGCGGTACCAGGTCGAGCCTGACGTTCATGCCACCGGTGCCCTTGGCGGCGAGCTCGGTGGTCGCGCAGGAGACACCGGCGGCGCCGAGGTCCTGGATGCCGACGACCACGTCCGCCTGGTAGAGCTCCAGGCAGCACTCGATCAGTAGCTTCTCCATGAAGGGGTCGCCGACCTGGACGCTGGGGCGCTTGGCGTGCGACTCGTCCTCGAAGGTGGCCGAGGCCAGCACGGACGCGCCGCCGATGCCGTCGGGGCCGGTCAGCGCGCCGAACAGGACCACCTTGTTGCCCGGTCCGGGGGCCACCGCGAGCTTGATCTGGTCCTTGCGGAGCAGGCCCACGCAGAGGGCGTTGACCAGCGGGTTGCCGATGTAGCAGGGGTCGAAGACGACCTCGCCGCCGATGTTGGGCAGGCCCAGGCAGTTGCCGTAGTGGCTGATGCCCTCGACCACGCCGGGCAGCACCCGCCGGGTGTCGTGGGCGTCGGCACCGCCGAAGCGGAGCGCGTCCATCACCGCGACCGGCCGGGCGCCCATTGACATGATGTCGCGGACGATGCCGCCGACGCCGGTCGCCGCGCCCTGGTGGGGCTCGACGTAGGACGGGTGGTTGTGCGACTCGATCTTGAAGGTGGCGGCCCAGCCGTCACCGATGTCCACGACCCCGGCGTTCTCCCCCATGCCGACGAGCAGAGCCGCCGACTCGGGAGCCTTGGTGCCGAACTGGCGCAGGTGCACCTTGGACGACTTGTAGGAGCAGTGCTCGCTCCACATGACGCTGTAGATGGCCAGCTCGGAGCCGGTGGGACGGCGGCCGAGGATCTCGCGGACCCGCTCGTACTCCTCGACCTTCATGCCCAGCTCGGCGTACGGCTGGCGCTCGCCGGGGGTCTCCTCGGCCCGCTTGACGGTGTCGAGACTCATGCGTTCACCAGCTTCTTCAGGATCGAGGAGAAGAAGGCGCGCCCGTCGGTGCTCGGGGCGCCGGTGAGGTCCTCGACGGCGTGCTCGGGGTGCGGCATGAGACCGACGATGTTGCCGGCCTCGTTGCGGATGCCCGCGATGTCGTTCAGGGAGCCGTTGGGGTTGCCACCCGTGTAGCGGAAGACGACCTGGCCGCCCGCCTCCAGCGCGCCCAGGGTCGCCTCGTCGGCGACGTAGCGGCCCTCACCGTGCTTGATCGGCAGCACGATCTCCTGGCCCTCGGTGAAGTCGGAGGTCCAGGGGGTGGTGCTGCTCTCGACCCGGATGCCCTGGTCGCGGCAGATGTAGTGCAGCCCGGCGTTGCGCATCAGCGCCCCGGGCAGCAGGTGGGCCTCGCAGAGGATCTGGAAGCCGTTGCAGGTGCCCAGCACGGGGAGCCCGGCCCTGGCGGCGGGGATCAGCTCCTCCATCAGCGGGGCGAACCTGGAGATGGCCCCGCAGCGCAGGTAGTCCCCGTAGGAGAACCCGCCGGGCAGGAAGACCGCGTCCACCCCCCTGAGGTCGGGATCCGCGTGCCAGAGCGGCACGGCTTCGCCACCCGCGTGGCGTACGGCGCGGGCCGCGTCCTGATCGTCAAGCGTTCCGGGAAAAGTGACGACGCCCACGCGGGCAGCACTCATGGCAGCGTTCCCCTCCACAAACGGGCGCCGCGCCGGCGTCTCTTACATCGGACGTCGGTCTGCGGCGGTGCTCTCAGGCTATCCGCTCCGGGCAAGCGGTCATACGCGGAGTGTCCGATCGCACATACGGCCCAGGAGAACAGGAACCGGGACTATACGGCGGCGAGCACCCGGTCACGGGCGAAGGCGGCGTCGTCGTCCCAGTCCAGGTGCTTGCGCAGGTGCACGACAGTGCCCCGGCCCGGGGTGATGTCGAAGGAGATCTCGTCCACCACCGCCTGCATGATGAGCAGACCCCTGCCGTGCTCGACGTCGGCCGACGGGTAGTGCTCCGGCACTCCGACGAGGCCCTGGCCCCGGTCGATGATGCGGACGTCGCAGCGGCCGTGGCCGATGGCGGTCTCGACCTCGTAGCGGTTGGCCGGACCCCCGTGCCGCACGGCGTTGGCGCATGCCTCGGTCACCGCGAGCAGGATGTCGGAGACGCAGTCCTCGGTGACGCCGAGTGAGCGCAGGGAGTCGCCGAGCGCCCTGCGGACCATCGGGATGCCGATGGCCTGTCGTGGCAGAGCCAGCGAGAACTCCATGTCCACCGGTTTCCTCCCGGGGTCAGACGTCACCTTGTGAAGGCTTCCCTGCAGAATCCGGGCTAACCGCAAAATAACCGTAATGTTATTGACTGGTGGTCAAGCCGTGGGATTGCTCCGCCCATATTGCCGGATATAGCTGGATCTGGGCGGTTGGTCTGCGTGGAGTGACGGCCTAGGACTCGACGGTGACGGTGTAGTCCTCGATCACCGTGTTGGCGAGCAGGGTCTCGGCCATTTTCCGGACGTCCGAAAGTGCCGTCTCGTCGGCGGGCCCGTCGATCTCCACCTCGAATCGCTTGCCCTGCCGTACCGCTGAGACACCGGAGAAGCCGAGCCGCGGCAGCGCGCGGGCGATCGCCTGCCCCTGCGCGTCGAGAATCTCGGGCTTCAGCATGACGTCGACGATGACGCGCGCCACGATGTTCCTCCTGGTTGCGACGGGGACGGTTTGGCGCCTCAAGAGTAACCGGCTCCGGCCGCGCTCAGGCGCGGGGGCGGACCCACGCCACGCGGACGAAGCAGGCGGGTGAAAGGGAGCGTGCGGGGAACGGGGAGCATATGGACGCCGAGGTAGGTCTTGCGCACACGTATGTGACCTCTGCCACGATGGCCACAAGCGCGTACGAACCACCATCAGACGGGTCGAACGCGCCGCGAATCGGCCGGACAGCGGTGGTGAACCCATCCAGACGGCCCCTAGCACACAGGAGTGGCACGTGACAGCCGACGCCTCTCGTGGTGCGGAAGCACCCCCGGAGCTCATTCAACTGCTGACACCGGAAGGAGAACGGGTCGAGCACCCCGACTACGACATCGATCTGACCCCCGAGGAGGTCCGAGGTCTCTACCGGGACCTGACCCTGGTCCGCCGGGTCGACCTGGAGGCCGTGGCACTGCAACGCCAGGGCGAACTGGGTCTGTGGGCATCGCTGCTCGGGCAGGAGGCTGCGCAGATCGGCTCCGGCCGGGCGCTGACCGAGGCCGACATGGCGTTCCCGACCTACCGCGAGCACGGGGTGGCCTGGTGCAGGGGCGTCGACCCGGTGAACCTGCTCGGCCTGTTCCGCGGTGTCAACCACGGAGGGTGGGACCCCGCGGAGCACAACTTCCACCTCTACACCATCGTGATCGGCAGCCAGACCCTGCACGCGGTCGGCTACGCCATGGGCATCCAGCGCGACGGTGCCGAGGCCGCCTCGATCGTCTACTTCGGCGACGGCGCCACCTCCCAGGGTGATGTGAACGAGGCCTTCATCTGGGCCTCCGTGTTCAACGCGCCGGTGGTGTTCTTCTGCCAGAACAACCAGTGGGCCATCTCCGAACCGCTGGAGAAGCAGACCCGTATCCCCCTGTACCGCAGGGCCAGCGGGTTCGGGTTCCCCGGTGTCAGGGTCGACGGCAACGACGTCTTCGCCTGTCTGGCCGTCACCCGGAAGGCGCTGGCCGAGGCCAGGTCGGGGCAGGGGCCCATGCTGATCGAGGCGTTCACCTACCGGATGGGCGCCCACACCACCTCCGACGACCCGACCCGCTACCGGGTGGCCGCCGAGTTGGAGGGCTGGAAGCTCAAGGACCCGATCGAGCGGGTCCGGGCCTACATGTTCAAGAACCAGATCGCTGACCAGGACTTCTTCGACGCGATCGACGCGGAGGCCGACGAGCTCGGACGGGATGTCCGCAAGCGTTGCCTCGCACTGCCCGACCCCGAACCGCTGGCCATCTTCGACCATGTCTACGTCGAGCCGCACTCCCTGATGGATGCCGAGCGCGCGGAGTTCGCCACCTACCTGGAGGGGTTCGAGGCATGACCATTCTCACGCTGGCCAAGGCGCTCAACGAGGGCATGCGCAAGGCCATGGAGGACGATTCCAAGGTCCTCGTCATGGGTGAGGACGTGGGCAAGCTCGGCGGTGTGTTCCGGGTGACCGACGGGCTGCAGAAGGACTTCGGCGAGCAGCGGGTCATCGACACCCCGCTGGCCGAGTCGGGCATCATCGGGACGGCCATCGGCCTCGCGCTCCGGGGCTACCGCCCGGTCTGCGAGATCCAGTTCGACGGATTCGTCTTTCCCGCGGCCGACCAGATCATCACACAGCTCGCCAAGATGCCACTGCGCTCGCTGGGCAAGCTGAGATTGCCGGTGGTCGTCCGGATCCCCTGCGGCGGCGGCATCGGCGCGGTGGAACACCACAGTGAGTCGCCCGAGGCGTACTTCACGCACACCGCCGGCCTGCGCGTCGTGGCCTGCTCCAACCCGGTCGACGGCTACGCCATGATCCAGCAGGCGATCCGCTGCGAGGACCCCGTCGTCTTCTTCGAGCCCAAGCGGCGTTACTGGGAGAAGGCCGAGGTGGATGTCGACTCCTCGGACTGGACCCCCTTCGACGAGGCCAAGGTGGTACGGCAGGGCACGGACGCCACCCTGCTCGCGTACGGGCCGATGGTGAAGACCTGCCTGGAGGCCGCGAAGGCGTCCGAGGACGACGGCCGGTCCCTGGAGGTCGTGGACCTGCGCTCGCTCAATCCGCTCGACGTCTCGAAGGTCACGGAGTCGGTGCGCAGGACCGGGCGCTGCATCGTGGTGCACGAGGCGCCCGTCTACAACGGCTTCGGCGCGGAGATCGCCGCCCGCGTCACCGAGGAGTGCTTCTACAACCTGCAGTCCCCGGTTCTGAGGGTCGGAGGGCCCTCCACTCCCTACCCGCCCTCGCGGCTGGAGGACCACTACCTGCCCGATCTGGACAGGGTCCTGCACGCCGTCGACCGCGCGTTCGCGTTCTAGAGGAGGGCTGGAATGAAGGAGTTCAAGCTCCCCGACGTGGGAGAGGGACTGACCGAGGCGGAGATCGTCCGCTGGCACGTGAAGGTCGGAGACCCGGTCAAGGTCAACCAGACCATCGTGGAGATCGAGACCGCCAAGGCGGTCGTCGAGTTGCCCTGCCCGTTCGAGGGCGTCGTGGCGGCCCTGATGGTGGACGAGGGCGAGATCGTGGACGTCGGCAGGCCGATCATATCGGTGGACGACGGTGCCGGTCCCGAGGCTCCCGTCGCGGAGCGGTCGGCGGCCCTGGCCGACGACATGGTGCCCGTGCCACCCGCCGAGGTACGGCAGCCGGTGCTGGTGGGCTACGGCGTCAAGCCGGGCGCGGCCAAGCGCCGTCCCCGCAAACCGTCACCGTCCGGCATCTCTCCCACCGGTACGCCTCCCGCCGATGCGGCCGCCGGGTCGTGGTCGTCCGAGGCGGTGCCGTCCGGTGTACGGGAGGGCGGCGCCGGTACGGCCGCACCGCCTACGAGCGTGGCGGTGCTGGCGAAGCCCCCGGTGCGGAAGCTGGCCAGGGATCTGGGCATCGACCTGACCACTCTCACCGGGACCGGCCCGCACGGCTCGATCACCAGGGACGACGTCCAGGCCGCAGTCGGCACCACGACGGCCAGGCCGCAGGCGACGACCGTGACCCGGGAGATGCAGGACGAGGAGCGGATCCCGATCAGGGGGGTGCGCAAGGCGACCGCGCAGGCCATGGTGGCCTCCGCGTTCACGGCGCCGCACGTGACGGAGTTCCTCCAGGTGGACATGACGGAGACCATGGACGCGGTCCGGCGTCTCCGGGACCTGCCCGACTTCGCCGAGGTCAAGGTCTCGCCGCTGCTCCTGGTCGCCAAGGCCGTGCTCGTCGCCGCCCGCCGCCATCCGATGATCAACTCTGTCTGGGACGAGGCGCGCCAGGAGATCGTGGTCAAGCACCGCGTCAACCTGGGCATCGCCGCGGCTACCCCGCGTGGCCTGCTCGTTCCCAACGTCAAGGACGCCCACCTGCTGTCGCTACCCGGTCTGGCCGGTGCCCTCGGCGCTCTCGCCGAGACCGCCAGGGCGGGCCGCACCCAGCCCGCGGACATGGCCGGGGGCACGATCACGATCACCAACGTGGGCGTCTTCGGGGTGGACGCGGGCACCCCGATCCTCAACCCCGGCGAATCGGCGATCCTGGCCTTCGGCCAGGTCAGGGATATGCCGTGGGTGGTGGACGGGCAGGTCGTACCGCGTAGGGTCTGCACGCTCGCGGTCTCGTTCGACCATCGGGTGGTGGACGGGGAGATCGGCTCGCTGTTCCTGCGCGACGTCGGCGCCATGCTTGAGGACCCGCTCCGGATGCTCGCCTGGGCATGACCTGGTGATTCCAGAGCCGGTTTCATGACAGAGGGCGATTCACCTGCCGGATAAATCCGGCAGGTGAATCGCTAAACATGACGGCCGATCCTGTCAATTAGTGTGCCGGGAAGCGGCTCCTCCGTTCCCTGGGGGAGCGGCTTCTCGTTTTCCTCGGCCGAGGTAGGCGACGGACAAGCCCTGTCCGTTTCGAAGACGGAAGTCGTATCAAGGAAGCGATTCCCCTGCCGGGTGAACCCGGCGGTCCTCTCATCAAAGCCGATGGGGAGGGCTTCGGATCCGCCCTCCCAGCCGCCGCGCCCCCGTGCGGACCGCTGCCCCGGCAATAATCGGGAAGCCGCTTTTGTCCGCTATGGATCAGGGTTTGTGATGCGTATCCCCAGCTCGTGCAGTGGAGCGGGTTGCCGTGTGAAACTTTTGTCAGGCTTTACTCTCGATACGTTTTCTGGCTTTTCTAAATGGGTTGTTAAAACATCTTTAATGCGCGTCGATATGAGGTGTTTGTCTGGGTATGGGTGCTAGTGTCGTGATTGATAAGACGCGACAGGCTCAGCACGAAGGGGGAAGCCATGACTTTCAAGCAGCTCTTCCCGTCCAGCCGGTACGTGACCTGGGGTGGATGCTGCTGCCGGCGCCGCCGCCGCTGCGGATGTGGTTGTGGTGGCGGCGGGTGGTGGTGGTAGCCAGATCCGGTGCTAGCAGAAACAAATGAGAGCCGGCGGGTGACCCGCCGGCTCTCATTCTCAGAGTCGCTCTCGCCCAACGGGGCGAGGGCAGCGGTGCGTCGTCCTCCCACGGCGCCGACGGTCTCCATTCGCAGGACCTTCCGGGAGTTCTGGCCGTACACCCGAGGTATCCGCCGGCTGCTCGTGGCCGGTGGCGTGCTCGCCATCGTCGCGGCCGTCTGCGAGGTCGCCGCGATCGGCCTGTTCGGCTTCATCACCGACGAGGTGCTCAGCAAGCAGAACCTGGGGGCCTTCTGGCTCCCTGCGGCAGCCTGGCTGGGCCTCGCGGCCGTCGCAGGGCTGGTCTCCTTCGCGGGGTCCTACCTCACGGCCCTGGGCGGTGAGCGCTTCCTGCTGCGGCTGCGAGACAGGGTGTTCGAGCACATCCAGACGCTCACGCCCGACTTCTTCGACAACCGCCGTCTGGGTGACCTGATGGCCAGGCTCACCGACGACATCGAGGCCATCGAGGAACTCGTCGCCTCCGGCCTGGTCAAGCTCTTCACCACGCTCGCCAGCGTCGTCTTCTTCGCCGGTGCGGCCTTCTACGTCCGGTGGGACCTGGCACTGCTGACGTTCCTGCTGGCCCCGGCCTTCCTGCTGGTCTCCAAGACCTTCGCGGGCAGGTTCAGGACCGTGTCGGCGCGCGAGCGGCTCAGCAACGGGACCATGAACAGCGTCATCGAGGAGAGCCTGTCCAACCAGGCGCTCGTCCAGTCCTACAACCGTCAGGGCACCGAGGCCGAGCGACTGCACGCGGAGGGCAGCACCTGGCTGCGGGCCAACGTGGCACAGGCGTGGCTGTCCTCCCTGTACGGGCCCGTCGTGCAGGTGATCGAGACCATCTGCCTGATCGCCATCCTCGGGTTCGGCGCATGGGAGATCTCCTCGGGACGCCTCACCATCGGCGGACTGCTCGCCTTCGCCGCCTACCTCGCCTACCTCTACCCGGCGGTGCAGAGCCTGGGGCAGATCGCCCTCACCGTCTCCGAGGCGGCGGCGGGCTCCGACCGGGTCATCGAGATCCTGCGGGCCCGGCCGGCCGTCGCCGATCGCGACGTCCCCGTCCAGTTGGGGCGTGGCCGTGGCCGCATCGAGTTCCAGGGCGTCGGCTTCACCTACCCGAACAGGAGGAGGCCGACGTTGCGTGACATGTCCTTCGTCGTCGAGCCTGGGGAACTGGTCGTGTGCACCGGCCCGAGCGGGGTGGGCAAGTCCACGCTGGCGAAGCTCCTGCTCCGCTTCTACGATCCCACCGCCGGGCGCATCCTGCTCGACGGAATCGACATCCGAGATCTGTCGCGCGAGTCGCTCCGGGACAACATCACCATCCTGCAGCAGGAGAACCTGCTCTTCTCGGGGACCGTACGCGACAACATCGCCTACGGCCGCCCCGGCGCGGACCTGGACGACATCGTCCGCGCCGCCGTCATGGCGGACGTCCACGACTTCGTCAACACGCTTCCCCACAGGTACGACACGCCGATCGGGCAGCGTGGGCGACTGATGTCGGGCGGGCAGCGCCAGCGGATCGCCATCGCCAGGGCCATCCTGCGCGACGCCCCGGTGCTCGTCCTCGACGAGCCGATGACGGGGCTCGACGCGCTCACCGCGGAACGGATCATGGAGCCGCTCAAGAGGCTCATGGCCGGCCGCACGACCATCCTGATCACCCACGACCTCCGCTTCATTCCCGAGGCGGCCCAGAAGATCGTGCTCGAAGCCGTGCCGCGGCGTGCCGGCCGGATAAGGATCAACCACCGTTCCGCACCGCGCCCGGTGTGAGCGGATCACCTTTCGACGGCGATCAGGTCCCGGACGGGCCGCGACACCCGCCCGGGGCACGCCGTCGCCCATCCCCCCACCCGCCCTGCCCCGCTCCGCGATCGCGGGGCCGTTGCCGGTTCCGGTGACGCCTGGCCTTACGCTGGCCGGGCACCCAACCGAAGGGAAGATCATGTTCCGGCATATCGTGCTGTTCACCTGGACGCAAGAGGCCACCGACGAGCAGCGGGCCAGGGTCGTGGCGGAGCTCAACAAGCTGCCCGGGGCCATCACGGAGATCCGCTCCTACGTCCTTGGCGCGGACGCGGGCGTGAACCCGGGCAACCACCAGTTCGCGGTCGTCGCGGACTTCGACAGCGTCGACGACTACCTGGTCTACCGTGACCACCCGCTGCACCAGGCCATGATCGCCGAGCACATCAAGCCGATCGTGGCTTCCCGGGCGGGGATTCAGTTCGAGCTCTAGACCTCCGGCGGGTGGTTCTCGCGGTGCATCAGGCGGTCTTCGGACGTGTTCCCGCGCTTCGGGGCCATCACGATGCTCAGTACGACCCCGACGGCGCCGACGATCATGAAGATCAGGCCGATCACGTCGATGTGCACGGCCTCGCCGAGCACGGTGGGGTCGATGGCGAAGCGGAGGATGGCGCCAAGCGTGAGAAAGAAGATGCTGACCCCGACACCCATGAGTTCCTCCGGGTAAGGCTGCCTGCCAGGTAAAGGGAGAGTACGAGAAGGGTCATACCCTTTCGGGCGCGGTCACACCACTGAAAAGGACCTTGTCGGCGGCGGTGGGTCCTCGGGAGCCCAGCCACACCGGGACCCCCAGGGCCCCGGCCACCGCCGCGGGCCAGTCGTCGACACCGTCGGCGTAGTGCGGCCGGGCCGCCGACAGCCGCCTGGTCAGCCTGGCCTGCCCTTCGAGGTCACCCGCCGTGCCCACCGGCAGTTCGCCGATGTCGTACGACACGCACATCCGCGAGACCGGCGCGTCCAGGTGGGTGAGCGCGAGGGCGTCGGCCCCGCCCGCGACCGCCAGCGCGTAGCGGTGGGCCACCGCGTCGAAGTGACCGGTGCGGAAGGGCCCCTGCCAGGGGCCGGTCCCGTTGTGCGCCTCGGGCGGTGTCAGCGCCGAGTCCTCGGTGACCAGCGGTCCCGGGCCGTGCCTGGGCGTGTAGGTCCGCAGCACGCCCAGCCGTACGGCCGGCACCCCGTCGAGCAACTCCAGCGCGTTGGCGAAGGTCGTCGTGCTCCAGGTGGTGTACGGATGGAAGCCGTGCCACTCGTCGAGCAGCACGCCCTGCGCCCCCTCGAAGATCACGGGCCGCTTGCGCAGCAGCGCGGTCGTGAAGGAGGGGCCGACCAGGATCACTCGCTCGGCGAACGCCCGGTAGGCGGCGACGCAGTCCTCGACGGGCGGTCCGGTCACCCCGAGCGCCTCGCGGAGCGCGTACAGCTTGCGGGTGAGCCGGGCCGGGTTCTCGCAGTCGCCGACGGTCGGCGCGAGCTCCGGGTGCTCCAGGGCGTAGGCCATGGTCTCGCCGACGCCCATCCCGCACGACCCGTGCCGGTCCTCGCCGCGTGCCAGTTCCCTGGCCTGCCCCGCCGCCACGTGGTACGGCGTGGCGAGCAGGGCGTCCCGGTCCACGGTGAGCAGGCGGAACGGGTCACCGACGCCCAGCTCGCTCAGGTGGGCCGCCTCCCGGGCCAGCGCGAGCGGGTCTGTGACCATGAACCTGGACAGGTGGGTGGGCACGCCTCTGAGTGTGCCCGACCCGAACTGTGCGAACGTGTGGTGCCGTCCGTCGGGCAGCACGACGTTGTGGGCGGCCTGCCCACCCCCGTTGAACCTGACGACCGCCCCGATGGGTTCACGGGTGCAGAGCCAGTCGATGATCGTGCCTTTGCCCGCGTCGCCGTAGCCGAGGTCTGTCACGATCATGTGTTCGCGCATGTGGTCCTCTGTTCGTGGTGGCGGCCTGCCCGGCGGGCGTCGTTGAACCTGACGACCGCCCCGATGGGTTCGCGGGTGTGGAGCCGGTCGATGATCGTGCCTTCATGTGCTCGTGGTGGCGCCCTGCCCGGCGGTGAGTTCCTGTCGCCGGGCAGGGGCCGTTTCCCTTCGTGGTGGCACTCCCCGCCGCTTTCGCGGTGGCCGCCGCACGGCGGGGAGGTCTTCAGAGCCGCGTCACGCCGCTGTCGCCGCCCAGGTCGAGACCGTCGGCGACCACGAGCGTGCCGCGGTCGAGTTTGGCGAGGGCCCTGCCCACGGCGGTCCCGGCGGTCGAGCCGAGCTCGTCGAGGTCGTCCAGCCCCTCTCGCAGATCGATGGCGTCCTCGCCGAGACCGACGGTGAGCGCGATGGTCTCGCAGACGGCGTCGAGGTCGTCCAGCTCCAGCACGTTCTGGCCGAGCAGCTCGCGCCAGGCGGCCAGCACCCGGCCGTCCCCGGCGTAGCTCGACCCTGCGGGAAGGATGTAGTAGACGTCGTAGACCCTGGTCAGCTCGGCGACGATCTCCCTGGTCGGGATGTCCCGCCGGAGCCGATCGCCGACGACCTTCTCGACCTCGCGCCGCTTGACCTGGGGGTAGGGCAGTTCGTCGCCGATGATGAACAGGTAGCCCCTGCGCCCCCGCTTCTCGAAGCAGTCGATCGAGGTGTGCCTGGCCATGAAGTACATCGCCAGCTCGTACGACTCGCTCATCTGGCCGCCGCCCCCGCCCTCCAGCAGGACCTTGCCCAGGTGCTCGTCCATCCGGTTGTCGGATTCGAACTGGCCGATCTGCAGTGGGGCCCGGTCGCAGGTGGCGTCGCCGATCGCGCCGAAGAGGATCTGCGGGTCGGTGGCGTAGCCCTTGCGGAGCAGCAGCCCGAGCAGGTCGGGCAGCTTGGTCTGGAGGGTGCGGGGCACCCCGCGCATCGAGCCGGTCACGTCGAACAGCACGACCACCGCGAGGGAGTCGGGGTGTTCGGCGGAGTCGCGGCTCTCGCGGAGCGTCACCCCGTGCGGGTCGAGGTCGGGGTGGGTGGAGCGGGCGCCGCCGTCGCTGTAGGCGAAGGCGCTTGAGCCCTTGGCCGCGCGATAGCTCGCGGCGGCGGAGTAGACGTCGGTGGACCAGATTCCGCTTCCCACGGGGGATCTCCTCGGATCAGGGATGGCACGTTCTCAAAGGTGCAGTGGCCGGTATTTCCTCGGCCCGTACAGGTCGTCGAGCAGGTCGTCGAGTTCCCCCAGGAGCCGCCACGCGTCGCCGGGCGGGCTCAGCAGGCTCCCCCGGACGAAGCGTTTGATCGGAGTGGGGGCCCGGTCGCCCATGAGGGCGGCCACGGAGCGGGTGGCGAGGTGGATGTCGGTGGCGGGGGTGGCGGGTTTCCTGGCCAGGACCTCCGGCGGGTAGTCGTCGCGGTGCCTGGTCACCAGGGCGGTGATCGGGGTGCCGAGCGGTACCGACTGGCTCCAGTCGACGAGCACCAGGCCGTGGTCGACCGGGTGGACGAGGACGTGGTGCCCGAACACCGCGCCGTGCACGACGCCCGCCCGATGGGCCGCGCCGACGGCCACCAGCAGCCGCCGCCAGATCCACGCCGCGTCCCTCGCGTCGAGCACCGGCCGCCGCCGCCGGACCTCGTCCAGGCTCACGAACCCGTCGGGCGCCCGGCTGATCACGTTGGCCGACCGCTCGACACCGTCGCGGCGGTGTCGGAACGAATCCACCAGGCGCGGCACGTACGGCAGGAGCAGCGGGTCGCCGTCTCGCTCGATCGTCACCAGGGCGTCCGCCTCGCGACGCATGAGGTCGTTGTCCGCGTGGCTGCGCGGGAGCTTGAGCAGCGTGTCCGGGCCACTCTCGTAGAGCACGGCCGAGGCGCCCCTCCGGAAGACGCCCCCGATCCGGTAGGTCCCACGCCCGGTGGTGATCACCGTCTCCGCGGCCGGCCCCGAGGCCCCGCCGCGGGCCGCCCACAGCTCCGCCAGCCTGGCGAACGCCTCGGCGGTCTCGGCTCCCGGCGCGAGGTCGGGATGGAGCAGCCTCGCCAGCCTCCGGTACGCCCGGTGTGGGGAGTCCCCGCCGAACAGGTCGTCGGGGGTGTGGGCGGCGGTCACCAGCGCGATCGCCTCGGCCCTGGTCACCTGATCTGCTCCTCCCTGGCAGGCCGTAGCAGGGCGGGGTGCAGGAGCCGTGCGTCGCCGGCCCGGTAGAGCTTGGCCCGGGGACCGCCCCTGACCCCGCCGCTCTCGGTGGTCTCGCCGGTGCTCTCCACGAAACCGGGCACCGACAGGATCTTGCGATGGAAGTTGCCCGCGTGCAGTGGCACGCCCCAGACCGTCTCGTAGACACCGCGCAGCTCGGAGATCGTGAACGTCTCACCGGCGAACGCGGTGGCCAGCGGGGTGTACTCCAGCTTGCCGCGTGCCCGCTCCAGTCCGTGCGCCAGGATGCGATCGTGGTCGAAGGCGAGCTCCGGCAGCTTGTCGACCGGGTGCCAGGCGGCGTCCGCCGCGTCCGTGCCCGCCCGGGGATCGGGCAGGTCGGGGGCGAACGCCAGGTAGGAGATCGACACGACCCTCATCCGCGGATCACGGTCGGGCGTTCCGTAGCTGGCGAGCTGCTCGATGTGGACCCGGTCCCCGAGGCCCGAGAGCCCCGTCTCCTCGGCCAGCTCCCGCGCCGCGGCCTGCGGCAGATCCTCTCCCGGCCGGATGAACCCCCCGGGTAGCGCCCACAGCCCCGCATGGGGTTGCTCGCCCCGCCTGATGAGCAGAACGCGCAACCCGCCCCCGCGAATGGTGAGCGCCACCACGTCGACGGTCACCGCGACCGCCGGGTACATCCGCGGGTCGTAACCCGCCAGAAACTCAGACTCATTCATACATGTCCTTCTCAAACTGAGACAATCTCAGTATGAGAATAACATTGCCCAAATGTCAACCACCTCACCTATCGGGGCGGGTGTCGCCGGTCAGGGGGCCGCGCTTCTCAGGCCGTCGAGTATCACCGTGGTCAAGTGGTCGCCGGCGCGAGCTCCGGGGCGGCAGACGGCGACGTTGAGCAACCCGACGACCTCGCGGGGCGGAATGTCGTGTCGGAGCGTCCCCTCACGCTGAGCCTGTTCCACGATCCGCTCGAACAGTGCGTCGAGGCTCCGCTGCAGTTCGAGCAACTCGGGATGGAGTGACAGAGAGGTGGACATCGACTTGATCAGGGCCATGGGCAGTCCGGCGCAGTGCTCCACGAGCAGCTGAAGGGCCTGCCAGCGAGACATGTCCGCCGCGTCGGTGGTCAGGCCGAACTCCAGGAGTCCGCGCAGCGTGTCGAGTGCGATGCTCTCCAGCAGTGCCTGACGGTCGGGGAAATGGCGGTAGAGCGTGCCGACGCCGAGTCCGGCCGTGCGGGCGATCTCCTCCATGGAGACGGCGGCCCCGTGTTCGGCGAACAGGTCGAGCGCGGTCGTGGTGATGAGTTCGCGGTTGCGCCGCGCGTCGGCTCGCACCGGCCTCCCCCTGTCCTCTCGCTCTTTCCAGCAAAACGGAACCTTGAGTTCAGTTTAAGGTAGCGGGAGCGAACGGAAGATGAAGGTCTGCTTCAGGTTGGAGGGATCATGGAAATCGGCGTGTACGTCGGCGGCGCCGGGCTGGGTCTGGACGAGATGACCGGCCAGGTGCGCGCGGCGGCGGAGGCGGGGCTCGACAGCGCCTTCCTCAGCAGGCTCACCGCGTGGGACGCGCTCACCGTGCTGGCGCTCGTGGGACGGGGCGGCCCGCCCCACGGATCGTGGCGACGGTCATGGTGAGTGTCACCGCCGATCTCGACGGCATCAGGCGGCGGGTGACCGAGCAGGTGGGCAGCGCCGCGCGCTTCCCCGGTTACCGGTCGCTGCTGGATCGCCAGGGCAAGTCAGGAGTGCACGAGACGGTCGTCGCGGGGGACGAGACCGTCGTGGCGAGGGCGATCCGGCGCTACGCCGAGGCCGGGGCGACGGAGTTGGTGGTGAGCGCGGTGGGCGACGAACGCGAGCGGGCGTTGACCCTCGACGTCCTCGCCTCCGCGCGGGTGTGAACCCGCGGAACACGGCGGCCGGATGACGAACCACGAGGGGCGCCCCCGAAACGGGACCGCCCCTCGTCTGCCTGCCGCGGGAGCAGGTGGCTTGCTCAGAAGGCCTCTTCGGGCAGCTCCATCAGGTCCTGGCCGGTGGCCTCCAGCGTGCGGCGCTCGGCGGCGATGCGGGGCAGGACGGTCTGGGCGAAGAACGAGGCCGCGGCGACCTTGCCGGTGTAGAAGGCCCGGTCGTCCTGCGCGGTCTCGGCGGAGCCCAGCGCGGCCAGGGCCACCTCGGCCTGGCGGAGCAGCAGCCAGCCGATCACCACGTCGCCCAGCGCGAGCAGGAACCGGGTGGTGTTGAGGCCGGCCTTGTAGACCTCCTTCGGCGCCTCCAGCGAGCCGATGGCCCAGCCCGCCATGGTGTCGGCCATGGCCTTGACCTCGTCGGCGGCCTCGGCGAGAAGCTTGCGCTCCTCCTTCAGCCGACCATTGCCGGCCTCGGAGGCGGCGAAGGCCTTCACGTCGTCGTACAGCGAGCCGAGGGTCACGCCCTGGTTACGCAGGATCTTGCGGAAGAAGAGGTCCTGCCCCTGGATCGCGGTGGTGCCCTCGTACAGGGAGTCGATCTTGGCGTCCCTGATGTACTGCTCGATCGGGTAGTCCTGCAGGTAGCCCGAGCCGCCCAGGGTCTGCAGGGAGCGGGCGAGCAGCTCGTAGGAGCGCTCGGAGCCGACGCCCTTGACCAGCGGGAGCAGCAGGTCGTTCATCGCCTCGGCGCGGCTGTTCCTGCGGCCCTCGTGCTCGGCGATCAGCACGTCGTCCTGGTAGGTGGCGGTGAGCAGGACCAGCGCCCGCATGCCCTCGACGTACGCCTTCTGCAGCATCAGCTCCCGGCGTACGTCCGGGTGGTGGGTGATGGTCACCCGCGGGGCCGACTTGTCGGCCAGCTGGGTCAGGTCGGCGCCCTGCACCCGGGCCTTGGCGTACTCCAGGGCGTTCAGGTAGCCGGTGGAGAGCGTGGCGATCGCCTTGGTGCCGACCATCATCCGGGCGTGCTCGATGATCATGAACATCTGCTTGATGCCCTCGTGGACCTCGCCGATCAGCGTGCCCACGGCCGGGTGCTTGTCGCCGAAGGTGAGCTCGCAGGTCGTGGAGACCTTCAGGCCCATCTTCTTCTCGACGTTGGTGACGTAGACGCCGTTGCGCTCGCCGAGCTCGCCGGTCTCCAGGTCCACGTGGTACTTCGAGACCAGGAACATCGACAGGCCCTTGGTGCCGGGGCCGTGCCCCTCGGGACGGGCCAGCACCAGGTGGAAGATGTTGTCGCTCAGATCGTGCTCGGCGCTGGTGATGAAGCGCTTGACACCCTCGATGTGCCAGGTGCCGTCGTCCTGCCGTACCGCCTTCGCGCGACCCGCGCCCACGTCGGAGCCGGCGTCCGGCTCGGTGAGCACCATGGTGGCGCCCCACTGGTTCTCGATGGCCAGCTCGGCGTAGCGCTTCTGTTCCTCGGTGCCGATCACGTGGAGCACGTGGGCGAAGGCCGGGCCGCTGGAGTACATCCAGATGGCCGGGTTCGAGCCGAGGACCATCTCGGCCAGCGCCCAGCTCACGCTGCTGGGCAGGCCGGGGCCGCCGAGCTCGGCGGGGAGGCTGAGGTTGGTCCAGCCGGCGTCGCGGTAGGCGGCGAAGGACTTCTTGAAGCCCTCCGGCATCGTCACCGAGCCGGTGGCGGGGTCGAAGACCGGCGGCTTGCGGTCGCCCTCCTCGAAGGAGTCGGCGAGCACGCCGGTGGCCAGGCGGTTGACCTCGTCGAGGAGGCTCCGCACCACGTCCTCGTCCAGTTCGGCGTAGCGGCCGGTGCCCAGAATGTCCCGGCGCCCGAACACCTCGAAGAGGTTGAACTCCAGGTCACGGACGTTGCTCTTGTAGTGGCCCATGGGGTCTGCTCCTTGAAACCGGGGGAACCGGAACTTTCCATACTCGCCAGTAACGTTACCGGTAATGCTACCCGCCAGTAACCCTAAGAAAACCGTACTGACTGGGACGTTCATCACGACATGCCAAGACACCCGGCCCGGCGCCGATCGATCGGCCCCCGAAGCTCTTCTAGGCTCGCCACATGGACGAACAGTGGCGGGCCGACCTCGAACGGTGGAGCATTCCCGAGGAGATCGCGGCCAGGGCGCCGGCCGATCCCTGGGGTCACTCGTCGGCGCGGTTCGCCGAGCGCACCGACCGCGCGCTCGCGGCCCCCGAGGGGCCGACGCTGGCGCGGATGGCCGAGGCGCTCCCGCCCGGCGGGAGCGTGCTGGACGTCGGCGCCGGAACGGGGGCGGCCTCCCTGCCGCTCGCTCCCCGCCTCGGAGAACTGATCGCGGTCGACGTCTCCGACGCCATGCTCGCCGAACTGGCCTCCCGGGCTCACGCGCTGGGCGTACCCACCCGGTTCTTCCGGGGCCGCTGGCCCGACATGGCGGCCGAAACACCGATCGCGGACGTCGCGGTCGCCGCCCACGTCGTCTACAACGTGCCGGGGCTGGCCGGGTTCCTCACCGAGCTCACCGGTCACGCCCGGAGCCGGGTCGTCCTGGAGCTCACCGGGCAACACCCGATGAGCTGGCTCAATCCCCTCTGGCAGCACTTCCACGGCATCACCCGCCCCGGCCGCCCCACGGCCCACGACGTGATCGCCATCGCCGAGGGGCTCGGGTACGAGGTCGGCCACGAGTGGCGCCTGGCCCCGCTGCCCCGCTTCACCCGGCTCGAAGACCTCGCCGAGAGCGCCTGCCGCAGGCTCTGCCTCGGCCGGGAGCGGGCCGACGAGGTCATCGCGGCCGTGATCGAGCTGGACATGTGGCCGGTCCCCCGGGACCGGTGGTTCACGCTCTGGTGGGAATCAAAGTGAGACCCTGCCGCGTTCCAGCGATCGAACCCTCAGAAGGGGTGTTCCCGGACGAGACGCGCCGTACCCGGTAGGCAAAGACGACGCTCCTGATCAAAGGAGGAGCTGTCATGGCCTGGATTGTCATCTTCGTCGCCGGTCTGTTCGAGGTCGCGATGGCGTACTCGCTCAAGCTGAGCAACGGATTCTCCGTACTGCTGCCGAGCGTCGGCTTCGCCGTCTTCGGGCTGCTCAGCTTCGGCCTGCTCGCGATGGGCCTGAAGACCCTGGAGGTCGGTACGGCCTACGCCGTCTGGACGGGCATCGGAGCCGTCGGCACCGCCGTGCTGGGCATCGTCGCCCTCGGCGAGAACGCGTCGGCTCTCAAGATCGCCTCGATCCTGCTCATCATCGCGGGCGTCGTCGGACTCAACCTCGCCGCCGGCGGCCACTGACCGTACGCCTGCCCGAACGCGCCGTACGACGCGATCGGGCGGCCCCGCTCCGGAAAAGGGTGCCTGAAACCAGCTTGACGGTTTTGATGGTGTCGGGTTGGGTGGGCGCATGATTGTTGTTCAATACGTGACCTTCGACTGCGCCCAGCCATACGAACTGGCGACCTTCTGGCGGGACGCCACCGGCGGGGAGCTCCACCCGGAGACGAAGAAGGAGGACGACGAGATCCTCCTGCAGGGCGGCGGGGTGGATCTGCTGTTCATCAAGGTTCCCGAGGGCAAGACCGTCAAGAACCGCCTTCACCTGGATCTCACCGGCTCGGCGGGCAGCACCCGCGAGGAGGAGGTCGAGCGCCTGCTCGGGCTCGGCGCCAGGGTCTTCGAGGACAGGCGCAACCCCGACGGCACCGGCTGGGTGACGATGCTCGACCCTGAGGGCAACGAGTTCTGCGTCTGCCGCGCCGGATACGAGTACGCCTAGCGGAGTGGCTTTGGGCCCGGTCACTCCGGAAAGGCTTGGCCGGGCCGCGAGCCCCGGCGACCGAAGGTGGCCGGCGGCGGCCGACACGAGGGCCGGTCGCCCGTGGGGCTCGGCGATCACCCGGGGGTTCAGCGACCGCCGGGAAGTGAGGTCTGGCCGCGGCCCTTGAGGGTCAGCGCCAGGACAGCAGTGATCAGATAGACCATGACCCCGCCCTGCAGGGCGTCCAGCGCCGCGCTGAACACGCCCTCGCCGTCGACGATGAGCTGCACCGGATACATGAGCATCGCGGCACCGAGCGAGGGGTAGAGGGCGAACCTCCAGGGATGGCGCAGCGCCCAGAGCCGGGCCTGCCGGGTCACCCGGTCCGCGCTGTTGGGCTTGCTGATCGAGCCGATGGCCGCGATCAGCGAGAACAGCCCGATGCCGACCACCATCGCCCAGGTCAGATCCCCGCCACCGCCGAGCACCCCCAGCCCGAAACTGGCGGCGGCCACCGCGCCGCCGGTCACCGCGGCGGCCTTCCAGGGAGCGCCGCGCAGCGCCGCTCCGGCGAGGGACATCTCGTCACGTCGAGTCAGTTCGTCGTTCATGCCATCAAGGCTGCCTCCCGAACCCCCTTGCTCACATCGGGGAGCGACCCTGATTGTTCCCCTAGTTGCTGTATCGGCTTGCCGTTCGTGCCGCTTATTGACCGGAGTTGAAGGCGCGGGACGGCAACGACCTGAGCGTCATCGGCAGCTCCGCACTGGTGCGCAGCCTGCATGCGGCCGATCTGATCGACCTCCGGAGGTCTTCACGAGAGCGCCCTCAGGGGTACGGGAGGAGCCGAGGCGGCACCGGTTCGGGATAGTTTGACCCCCATGCCGGTGAACTTCCGTATCGCCCGTGCCGAGGACGTTCCGCTCATCGTGGCCATGCTCGCCGACGACGCCGTCGCGGCCACCCGCCAGGGAGCCTACGGCGCGGAGCATCGTGCCGCCTTCGAGGCCATCGACGCCGACCCCGCCAACGAGCTGATCGTCGCGGAGCTGGACGGCGAGGTCGTGGGCACCATGCAGCTCACCTACATTCCCGGCATCTCCCGCCGGGGTGCCCTCCGGATGCAGATCGAGGCGGTCAGGGTCGCCTCGGAGCTGCGCGGGCGGGGTCTGGGCCGCACGATGATGGAATGGGCCGTCGAGCGCGGGCGGGCCCGGGGCTGCGCCCTGGTCCAGCTCACCACGGACAAGACCCGCGAGGACGCCCACCGCTTCTACGACTCCCTCGGCTTCGTCGCGTCTCACGAGGGCTACAAACTCGCGCTGACCTGACCGCTCCCGCCTGCCGGTCACTCGGCGGCGTGCGGGCCGATCTCGACCAGGTTGTCGTGGTAGACGGCGCCACGGCCCAGGTCGGCGTCGCGGGCCTCCACCACGGCGTTCACGGTCGTGCCTCCCGAGCTCAGCTTGCGCCAGTGCCCCTTGGTGGACGCGACCACGCCCGGCCGGACCCGCTCGCTGATCTCGACCACGGCCTCGAACTCGCCGCCGTCGTTGAACACCCGGGCCCGCTGCCCGTCGCTCAGCCCCCTCGGTGCGGCGTCGGCGGGATTCACCAGGACCCGCGGGCCCTTCGAACGCCGCAGCAACTCGGGGTTGTTGCCGAAGATGGTGTTGAGGAAGGTGTGGGAGGCGGGGGTGATGAGCGCAAGCGGGTACGGTCCCGGCGCGGCCGAGGCGGTGCGCGGCGGGACGTAGGCGGGCCCCGCACCGAACTCCATCCGGCCCGAGGCCGTCGGGAAGCCCTCGGTGAACGGCACGAACGGCCGTGGCACGTTGAGGCGGACCCACCCCTCCTTGCGCAGCCGGTCGAGCGTGATGCCATCGAGCGACGGATGGCCCGAGGAGAGCAGCTGCTCGGCCAGCTCCAGGTCGGAGTCGTACAGGGACGGCTCGGTGAGCCCCATGTGCCGCGCCAGACGACGGAAGGTCTCGGTGGTGGACAGGCACTCGCCCGGCGGCTCGACCGCCGGTGAGTTCCACATCAGGTACATGTGTCCGTAGCCCGCGTGCAGGTCGGCGTGCTCGATCTGCATGGTGGCGGGGAGCACGATGTCGGCGTGGTCGACGGTGTCGGTCGGGAACTGTTCCATCACGACGGTGAACAGGTCCTCGCGCATCAGCTTCTCGCGGATCCGGTTCTGGTCGGAGGTGGAACTCATCGGGTTGGCCGCGTACACCCACAGGCACTTCACCGACTCGTCCAGCTGATCGGCCAGCCGGGTCATGGTGAGGGTGCGGACCGGCCGGGCGAGCAGGTCCTCGCGGGTGTCGATGTTCAGGTGGATGTGCCCGCTGGTGGAGTACGCGATCCCGCCGCCGGGGTGGCGCCAGTCGCCGGTCACGCCGGGGATGGCGGCGATGGTGCGCATCGCGGTGCCGCCACCGGCGTGCCGCTGCACGCCCATGGTGGCCCGGATGCCGGTGGGCCGGATGCGCGCCAGCCGTACCCCCAGGGCCCGGATGTCGGACTCGGCCAGCCCGGTGATCTCCGCCACGCGTGCCGGCGGGTGGCGCAGGATCTCCTCGCGGAGGTTCTCCCAGCCGGTCGTGTGGTTCTCCAGGTAGTCGCGGTCCTCGGCCCCCTCGGCGAGCACGACGTTCATCAGCCCCAGGGCGAGGGCCGCGTCGGTGCCGGGCCTGATCGGCAGGTGCTCGTCGGCCTGTTCGGCGGTGCGGGTCCGGATTGGGTCGATCGCCACCACGTGCGCCCCCGCCGCGCGGGCGTCCTGGATGAACTTCCACAGGTGGTGCCCGCTGGTCAGCGTGTTCGTGCCCCACAGCAGGATGAGCCGGGACAGGGCGAACGTCTCCGGATCCATCCCGCCCGGTGTGCCGTAGATCTGTCGCAGCCCGGAGTTGCCGGCCGACGAGCAGATGTTCAGAAAGTGCCTCGACGCGCCGAGCACATTCCAGAACCGCCGTCCGGCCACTCCCTCGGCACCCTGGAGGTATCCCAGCGTGCCGGTGCCCAGGTAGGGCCAGATCGCCTCGCCGCCGTGCTCGTCGACGATGCCGCGCAGCCGTACGGAGATCTCCTCCAGGGCCTCGTCCCAGCTGATCCGCTCGAACCTGCCGGACCCCTTGGGGCCGGTCCGCCGCATGGGGTGCAGGATGCGGTCGGACGCCCGGCTGTGCTCCAGGTAGCGGTTGACCTTCACGCAGAGCGCGCCGCGGGTGTAGGGATGGTCAGGGTTGCCGCGCATCTTGACGGCCTCACCGTCCTGGACGGTCACCACCCAGGAGCATGTGTCGGGGCAGTCAAGCGGGCACGCCCCCAGCACTCGAAGTTCGCCTGACGACATGCCCTCGACTGTAGCCGCGCCCGGGGAACGCGGGTGTCACCGGAGCAGCCCGGGAGGCTCGTGCCGGTGGTCGTGGCCCAGCCCTCCTCCGGCTCTCGGCCCGCCGATTCTCGGTTCTTTGACTCTCGGTCCTCCGGCGGGGCCGGGGGCGACGGGATCGCCGGGGAGGTCGCGAGCGTACGCGTAGGTGTGCGCCGCCGCGGCGATCGCGGAGGCGTTCGCCTCCAGCGCCCCGTCGTCGATGTTGGCGAGGGTGTCGCACGCCTGGTGGTAGCAACTGTCGTAGGGAGCCCCGGCCTTGCCGCCGAACTTCGCGGCCTCCTCGGCGGACTTGATGCCCTCTGCGCCGGTGAACAGCCCGCCCGCGGCGATGCCCGCCTTGATGAAGGGGCCGTAGTCGGAGCGGCCGGTGAAGTCGGCGTCCTGGTGCGGCTTGCCCACGGCGTCGAAGTACGACTGGAAGAGCCTCTCGATCCGGTCGGAACCGGCCGGCGGACGCGTGTCCAGGCCCGTGTCGGAGTTGTCGCCGTCGTAGATCCCCAGGACGTGGTTCGGTGAGGCGATCATGTCGAAGTTCAGGTACAGCTTGATCTTCGCCCGTTCCGCCGCCGAGAGATCGGCGACGTAGTGGGTGGAACCGAGCAGGCCAAGCTCCTCCGCGCCCCAGAAGGCGAAGCGCAGCCTGTTCCTGGTCCGCAGGTCCTTCGCCGCCAGCGCCGTCTCCAGAACGCCCGCGGTCCCGGAGCCGTTGTCGTTGATGCCGGGGCCCGCCATGACACTGTCCAGGTGGGCGCCGAGCATGACCACCCGGTCGGGGGCGCCCTGGCGGCTTTCGGCGATGACGTTGCGTGTTCTGCGGTCGGGGTCGCTCTCGGCGTCCACCGCGAGCGTCGCGGTCGTTCCCGGCGCCGACAGCTCCTTACCGGCCGCGAAGGTGGTTCCGACGATCGGGATCTTGATGCTGGAGGTGTTGACCGAGCCCCGCAGCAGAATCCTGCGGTCGGCGAGAGCCTCACCCGGTTGCCCCTCGTTGAAGATGACCACCCCGGACGCACCGGCCGCCTGGGCCCGCTCCGCCTTGATCTGGAAGCTACAGGAGCCACGCTGGAGCAGGGCGATGTTCCCCCGGACGAACCCCTTGAAGTCACTCACCTCGCATCCGGAGGAGGAGCTCGCGTTCAGGGCCGGCGGCAGTACCAGGTCCACGCCCTGCACCGGAGCCGTGACCTTCCCCGAGCCGGAGTAGGTCATCGTCTCGAAATCGACGCCGGGCAGGTACGCGCCGGCCGCGGGGGACGATCGCGCCAGCACCGGAGCCTTCCGCTCACGGAAGAAGGGAATCCCGAACTCCTGCAGGGTGACCCGGTATCCGGCGGCGCGCAGTCTGTCCGCGACGTAGGCGACCGAGGCCTCGTGGCCGGGGGTGGCCGCGGCCCGGGTGCCGCCGTTGGCGTCGGCGATCTCCTGGAGCCTTTCCAGGTGCCGCCTGACGGACGCGAGCTTGATCGACTGCCCGAACGCCTTGGCGGCCGGCGGCAGGAGGCTCTCCGGAGGCGGTTCCGAGGGCAGGTCCGGCGGGCCGTGGGCACCGGCGTCCAGCGGTGCGGAGGCGGCGAGCCCGCGCACCGTTCCGGGCAGGGGCGTGGCCCAGGCCGTGTCGACGACGGGCGGGATCGTGACCGAGGCGACGGTGATGGCGGCCAGCACTCTCCCAAAGGCACGTGCACTCATGTCAGGCTCCTCTGACATCGGGGACGGCATTACTTGAAGACATCGGTGGCAACGGGGTGACCACCGGGCAGGTCGTCGGCCCGGGCGTAGACGAACGCGGCTGCCGCGATCGCGCCGCTGTTCAGCCCCAGGGCGGTGTCGCTGATGTTGGCGATGTCGTCACACCTGAGGTGATAGCAGGGGTCGTAGCGAGCTCCCGCCCGGCCGCCGAAGATCACGGCCTCCTCCGGGGTCTTGATGTCGACGGTGCCGGTGAACAACCCGCCCGAGGGGATGCCCGCCGCGGTGAAAGGGCCGTAGTCGGTGCGGATGGCGGCGTCGACGCTTCTGTACGGCCGGCCCGTCTCCGTGAAGTACGCCTGGAAGAGCCGCTCGATCCGGTCCGAGCCGGGTGGTCCCGCGGGGGCGCCCACCCGGTCGGAGTCGTCGCCGTCGTAGATCCCCAGGATGTAGTTCGGCGAGGCGATCACGTCGAAGTTCAGATAGAGCCTGATGTTCGCCTTCTCCGTGGGAGAGAGCCCGGCCAGGTAGTGCCTGGAACCGAGCAGACCGAATTCGTGGCAGCTCCAGAAGGCGAAGCGCAGCTTGTTTTGCGCCCGTAGGTCCTTCGCCGCCAGCGCCGTCTCCAGGATGCCCGCCACCCCGGAACCGTCGTCGTCGATGCCGGGGCCGTCCGGGACGCTGTCCAGGTGGGCGCCGAGCATGACGACCCTGTTCGGGTCGCCCCAGTCGCTCTCGGCGATGATGTTGCGTGTCGCGCGACGGAGGTCGCTCTCGGTGTCGGTGACGAGGGTCACGACCGTTCTCCGTGCCGACAGCTCCCTGCCGACCGCGTAGGTGGTGGAGATGACCGGGAGCTTTACGGTGGGGGCGTCGAGGGAACCGCGCACCAGGTCCCTGCGGTCGTCGACTCCCTGGCCGGCCTGACCCTCGTTGAAGATGATCACCCCGGACGCACCGACCGCCTGGGCCCGCTCCGCCTTGATCTGGAAGCTGCAGCCGCCACGCTGGATCAACGCGATGTTCCCCCGGACGAACCTTGCGAAGTCCCGCGCCTGGCAGCCGGAGGTCGAGCTCGGCTTCGGAGTCGGCGGCAGGGTGAGGTCCACCCCCTGAACCCGTGCCCTGACGCCCCCCGAGCCGGAGTACGTCACGGTCCTGAAATCGGTGTTGTTGATGTACGGCTTGGCGACATTCGAAACGATCCGCCGGAACAGCGGGAACGTGACGTTGCGGAAGAAGGGGAACGTGAACTCCTGCAGGGTGACCCGGTAGCCGGCGGCGCGGAGCCAGTCGGCGACGTAGCTGACCGAGGCGTTGTAACCGGGGGTCCCCGAGGCCCGGGTGCCGCCGTTGTCGTCGGCGATCTCCTGAAGCCTCTCCAGGTGCCGCTTGACGCGTACGACCTTGATCGACTGCCCGAACGCCCTGGCCTCCGGGGTTATCGGGGAGTCCGCGGGGGGTGGGGCCGGTGATCCGGGAGGGCTCTCCGCCGACCCGCCGGACGCCGGTGCGGATGTCGTGAGAAAGGGCTTTCCCGAAGCCGGTGCCGCGCCGGTCGTCACGGTGGAGACGGTGGACAGGGCCATGGCGGAGACCGTGGTGATCGCGACCACCATTCCCCTGGAGGCGCGGGTGCTCATGCGGAACCTCTCAACGTGCATGGAGCGCCCGAGCTCCCGGGAAGGCGGTGAGAGGCGACCGCGACGAGGTGTTCCCACTCCCCGGACGCGGCCCTGCGGGCTGCGGGCGGGCGAAGGGACATGACGGCAGCCTTCCAGTCCCGCACCCGCTAAATCCAGTATTCCCGCAGCTGGAAGGGTCAATTCTCGATCTCGGACAGGTACGCTGTGCTCGCTCCGTCGCCCTCGTCGAGGAGGGGATCGCGCGAGGCGGGCGTCCACGATCTCTTCGAGACCGCTCCCGACGGCCCGCTCGACGGCCGGGGCACCATACGGTGTCATCGGGTGGCCTCGTTTTCTGATTTCAGCCACCAAGATGGAAGCCAGACTGTCAAGACTGTCGGAAGCCGTCGACATGCGTATGGCTCCGATTGTGGACACTGGGGGAGAAGGTCGGTGACGCAGCTGTAATGCGGAACATGCAGAATCGCTGGCGGTGACGGAAATCAAGGAGCTGGACGAAACGCCGTCCGACGACGGCACACGGCCGGCGACGGACGGCGATCTGACCATGCGCGTCATCGAGCCGCTGCTTCCCCAGCGGATCCGTCGCCCTTCGGACCTGCTGCGGTTCCTGGCGACCCTGCTCGGGCTGGTGGCCGTCATCCTGCTCGCCCTCGTCGCGCAGAAGACCCTGAACGGCCTGGAGGGCGACGTCGCCGACGGCACCAGCCGGGCGCCGTTCCTACTTAGCGGCCTGGCCGGGGTGCTGAGCGCCTCGGCCATGCTCGGCGTGCCCATCGCCTTCGCCATCGAGCGGGTGCTGCACCGTGACGGCCTCCGGGTGGCCGAGGGGCTCTTCGCGGCCATCGCCGCGATGGTGCTCTCCTTCGTGCTCGGCGAGTGGATCGTGCACGCCGGGCCCGAGGACCTGAGGCTCCTGATGACCGGAGGCAGGGCCGGAGTCGAGCCGGTCAACACGCTGCTCACCCCGATCATCGCCTACGTCACCGCGGTGCGCATATCCCGCCGCCCCACCTGGCGGGCGGCCCTGTGGAGCGCGGTCGCGCTCAACGCCGTCGCCCTGTTCGCCGGGCTCGCCGCCACCATCCTCGGCATCGTCGTCTCCATCCTGCTCGGCCTGGCCGTCGGCTACGCCACCCTGTACGGCGTGGGCAGCCCCAACACCCGCCCTCCGGGCAGCGCGGTCGTCAGCGTGCTTCGCAAGCTGGGCTTCGCCCCGGTCAAGGCACATCGGCTCGACGACGACTACCAGGGCAGCCGCCGCTACGCCGTCGAACTCAGGAACGGAAGCCGCCTCGACGTCACGGTCCTCGACCGGGACCGCCAGGTGGCCGGGGTGCTCTACCGCATCTGGCGGCGCATCCGGCTCAACTCCGAGACCCGCCGCAAGGCCATCCGCTCACTCCGCGCCGAGCTGGAGCGCGAGGCCCTGATGGCGTACGCCGCGCAGGCGGCGGGAGTGAGCACCCCCCGGCTCGTCGGTACCAGCGAGATCGGTACGGAGGCCGCGCTGCTCGCCTACGAGCACATTCCCACCCGCACGCTCGACGACATCCCCGACGAGGAGATCGACGACAACCTGCTCGCCCAGATCTGGGAGCAGGTCCTGCTGCTGCAGGTCCAGCGGCTCGCCCACCGGCGGCTGACCGGTGACAGCATCCACGTCGACCGCGAGGGCCGGGTCATCCTCACGGACGCCCGCAGCGGCGAGATCGCCGCCGGTGACCTGCTGCTCCGCCTGGACATCGCCCAGCTGCTCACCTACCTCAGCCTCCGCGTCGGAGCCCGGCGGGCGGTCAACGCAGCCGCGGCCGGAGCCGGGCACGGCCTGCTCGCCGACGCGCTCCCGCTGCTCCAGCGGATCGCGCTGACCCGCGAGACCAGGGCGGCGCTCAGCAAGAACAAGGGGCTGCTCACCGAGATCCGCGAGCGGATCGTCGAGCTCACGCCCAGGGCCGAGGCCGAGGAGGTGCGCCTGGAGCGCTTCCGCCCCAGGACCCTGATCACCATCATCGGCACCGCGTTCGCCGCGTACTTCCTGGTCTACTACCTGACCCAGATCAACCTCAACATGATCACGTCGGCCAAGTGGAGCTGGACCGGCGTGGCACTGGTCGCCGCGATGATGAGCTACGTCGCCGCCGCCTTGATGCTGCGGGGCTTCGTACCGGAGAAACTGCCCCTCGGCCGTACCGTGCTCGTCCAGTTCGCCGGATCGTTCGTCAAGCTCGTCGCGCCCGCCGCGGTGAGCGGGGTCGCGATCAACACCCGCTACCTGCAGAAACGCGGCATCCCCCTGGGGCAGGCGGTGGCCAGCGTGGGTGCCTCCCAGCTCATCGGACTGGCATTCCACATCGCGCTGCTCCTGCTGTTCGCCTACGTCACCGGTTCCAACACCGCCTCGTCGTTCACCCCGTCGCGCACGCTCGTGCTGACGCTGCTGGCCGTGGCCGTGGTGGTGCTGGTCATCGTGGGTGTGCCGCGGCTGCGCCGCATGATCACCACGCGGCTCCGTTCACTGTTCTCCGGCGTCATCCCGCGCCTGCTCGACGTCCTGCAGTCGCCCCGGAAGATCATTGAGGGCTTCAGCGGCACCCTGCTGCTCACCCTGTTCTTCGTGCTCTGCCTGGACGCCTGCGTCCGCGCCTTCGGCGGCTCCCTCAACTTCGCCGCCGTCGCCATCGTCTTCCTCGCGGGCAACGCCATCGGCTCGGCGGCCCCCACCCCCGGCGGCCTCGGCGCCGTCGAACTGTCCCTGTCGGTCGGCCTGACCCTCTCCGGCCTGCCCGGTGAGGTGGCGACCTCGGCCGTGCTGCTGTTCCGGCTGCTGACCTTCTGGCTGCCGGTCCTGCCCGGCTGGGCCTCGTTCGCGCATCTGCAGCGACAGGAGGCGCTCTAGCCCTGCCCCCGTGCCGTGAGAAAGACCGCCGGCAGGTGGCCCGGCGGCCTTTCTCACGGACGAAGGTCAGGCCTCGCTGGACCTGGCCCAGAGGTTGATGCCCGCCTCGACCGCGTCCTTGTCGATCGCCTCAAGCTCCGCGGCGTCGAACGACGTGTTCCGCACGGCCGCGAGGCTGTTCTCCAGCTGCTCCACGCTGCTCGCGCCGATCAGCACCGACGTGACGCGCCTGTCGCGCAACGCCCAGGCCAGCGCCATCTGCGCCAGCGACTGGCCGCGCCCGCCCGCGATCTCGTTCAGGGTGCGGATGTGCCGCATCGTCTCCTCGGCGAGCATCTCGGGGGTGAGGAAGCGTCCCAGCGAGGCCCGCGACCCCTTGGGGATCCCGTTCAGGTAGCGGTCGGTCAGCATGCCCTGCGCCAGCGGGGAGAACGCGATGCAGCCCACGCCCTCCTCCTCCAGGACGTCCAGCAGCCCGCCCTCGATCCACCGGTTCAGCATCGAGTACGAGGGCTGGTGGATCAGTAGCGGCGTGCCCATCTCCCGCAGCAGCCGCGCGGCCTCCGCGGTGTGCTCGGGCGAGTAGGACGAGATGCCCGCGTACAGCGCCTTGCCGGACCGGACCGCGTGGTCCAGCGCGCCCATCGTCTCCTCCAGCGGGGTGTCCGGGTCGAACCGGTGGCTGTAGAAGATGTCGACGTAGTCGAGCCCCATCCGCTCCAGCGACCGATCCAGGCTGGACAGCAGGTACTTGCGCGACCCCCACTCACCGTACGGGCCGGGCCACATGTCGTAGCCCGCCTTGGTGGAGATGACCAGCTCGTCCCGGTACGGGGCGAAGTCCTCGCGGAAGTGCCGCCCGAAGTTGGTCTCCGCGGACCCGGGCGGCGGACCGTAGTTGTTGGCCAGGTCGAAGTGGGTCACCCCCAGGTCGAAGGCCCTGCGCAGGATGGCCCGCTGGGTCTCGAAGGGCTTGTCGTCACCGAAGTTGTGCCAGAGCCCCAGCGAGACGGCGGGCAGCCTGAGCCCGCTCTTGCCGACCCTGTTGTACGGCTGGCGTCCGTCGTACCTGTCATCCGCCGCGATATATGTCACTGGGTCACCTTGGTCGTGTCGAGAATCCAGGAGAGGGTGAAGGCCTCCTCGCGCCAGGAGTCGTACCTGCCGCTGCGGCCGCCGTGCCCGGCGCCCATCTCCGTCTTGAGCAGGAACGGCCCGCCGTCCGCGACGTCGCGGAGCTTCGCGACCCACTTGGCGGGCTCGTGGTAGAAGACCCGGGTGTCGTTGAGGCTGGTGATCGCCAGAATCGGCGGATAGACCCGGCCGTCCACGTTCTCGTACGGCGTGTACGACTTCATGTACGTGTACACCTCGGGGTTGTGCAGCGGGTCGCCCCACTCGTCCCACTCGATCACGGTCAGCGGCAGTGAGGGGTCGAGGATGGTGTTCAGCGCGTCCACGAACGGCACCTCCGCCACCACACCCGCGAAGGTCTCGGGCGCGAGGTTGGCGACCGCGCCCATCAGCAGCCCGCCCGCCGACCCGCCCCTGGCGACGATCGCGCTCGACCAGCCGGTGGCGGAGAGGTGCTCGGCGGCGGCGACGAAGTCGGTGAAGGTGTTCTTCTTCTTCTGGAACTTGCCGTCCTCGTACCAGTGGCGACCCATCTCACCGCCGCCCCTGACGTGCGCCACGGCGAAGACGAAGCCCCGGTCGAGCAGGCTGAGCCTGGCGATGGAGAACGAGGGGTCGATCGAGATCTCGTAGCTGCCGTAGCCGTAGAGCACCGTGGGGGCCGGCCGCGGAGTGCCCTTTCTCATCACGATCGAGATCGGGACGCGGGTGCCGTCGGACGCGGTCGCCCACTCGCGGAACTGCTCGTAGTCGGTGGGGTCGTAGCCGCCGAGCACGACCTTCTGCTTCAGCAGGACCAGCTCGCGCGCCGCCAGGTCGTAGTCGTAGACCGACGGCGGGGTGACCATGCTGGTGTAGCCGAGCCGCAGCCGCCCGGTGACGAACTCCGGGTTGCCCGACGGGGCCACGTCGTAGATCGGCTCGGGGAAGGAGATCTCGTACGCCTCCCCGGCGCGGGGCAGGATGCGGATGCCGGTGAGCCCGTCCCGGCGGAAGTGCACGACGGTGTGGCCCTCGAAGGCGTCGACGTCGAGCAGCCGGGTGTCGGCGCGGTGCTCGATCAGCGGAGTCCAGTCGCCGGGGGCGTCGAGTGGTGCGGTGGCCAGCTCGAAGTTCTCCGCGTTCCGGTTGTGCAGGACCAGGAAGTGGTCGCCCGCGTGGTCGACGCCGTACTCGACGCCGGTCTCCCGGGGCCGGACGACGCGGAACTCGCCGGTCGGGGCGTCGGCCTCCAGGACGCGGACCTCGCTGGTGATCTTGCTGCCGGAGGAGAGCACCAGGTAACGCTCGCTTCGGCTGAGCCCGATGCCGACCCAGAACCGCTCGTCGGCCTCCTCGTGGACGAGCGTGTCGTCCGTGGCGGGGCTGCCGATCGTGTGCCGGTGCACCTGGTTGGGTCGCCAGGCCTCGTCGACGGTGGTGTAGAAGAACGTCGTGCCGTCGGCCGACCAGGCGCCGCCGTAGAAGATGCCGGGGATCTCGTCGGGGAGGGTCTCGCCGGTGGCGAGGTTCTTCACCCTCAGGGTGAAGCGCTCGTCGCCGGTGAAGTTGGTGGAGTAGGCCAGCAGGGTGCCGTCGGGACTGACCGAGCTGGTGCCGATCGAGAAGAAGTCGGAGTCTCCGGCGAGCTCATTGCCGTCGAGCAGGATCTCCTCGCCGGGGAGCGACTCGCCGGCTTTCAACTCGGGCGGGGTCTCGCCGTCCGCCGCCACCCGGCACTGGATGCCGTACTGCTTGCCCTCCTCGGTCCGCGAGTAGTACCACCAGCCGCCCTTGCGGGTGGGGACCGAGAGGTCGGTCTCAAGGGTGCGTCCCTTGATCTCCTGGAAGAGCGTCTCCTGCAGGGGCTTGAGGTGGGCGGTCGCCTCCTGTGTGTAGGCGTTCTCCGCCTCCAGGTGGGCGACCACCTCCGGGTCGTCTTTTACCGTCAGCCACGCGTAGTCATCGACCACGGTGTCCCCGTGGTGCACGCGCTCGCTGGGAACCTTCTTCGCCGTCGGCGGCGTCTGGCTGCTCACTCGGCCGAGTCTATGTTTCCGCCGGTCCGTGCTCGGATCACTCGCTCGGTCGGGTCGATCGGCCTCGACATGCCGGGCCCGCGCTGCTCGCGAGCCGGGCTTGGCCCCTCCGGCCGGCCCAAGGTTTCCTCGTACGGGGTTCGCCGTTACGTTCCGAGCGCTCTTGCAGGACTGCTAATCTTTTGGAGTCGGCAGGGTCCGACGCAAACCACTCTAATCACTCCGGTGACTTCCGTATGGCTTGTGTCGTGTCTGCTGACAATCCCTTCGAAACCCAAGGTTCCAGAGTCCGGTTCGCAGAGCCACTCAGGTGCTGGTAAGTTTAAGGGGTTGCTCTGGAAACGGAGCCGCCAAATTCCAGCAAGACCTGCAAGATCAAGTCAATCGATTCAAAACGAGCCGGTTTGACACGAAAAAGCGGGCCTG
>NZ_JOEQ01000019.1 GCF_000721075.1 Streptosporangium amethystogenes | reverse complement strand
GACCCGAAGTGTTCCACCGCCGGCGAAAGTGTTCCGCTGCCGCTGCCGGAAAGTTCCACCGCCGGAAAGTTCCACCACGTGCTGCCGGAAGCGTTCCACTACGTGCTGCCAGTTCCTGGCCTGGGTCCGTCCACTCTGGAACGCCCCGTCAACCAGATGAGTTCTCGGCTCCCTACGGTCACGGATCGGTCGCGTAGGGGTTGGTCGACCGGGAGCGACGAAGAGGGGTACCTCTGGATCTGTCGACCGACCTGCCCAAGACCCCTAGAAGTTCCTACTACAGTGCGTGATCACCCCCGGTGCTCAAGCCGATGTGGCCTGATCCAGTTGGGTCCAGCCGCGTTGAGGACACCAACCCAAAATCAGCGGCACAAATCGGGAGAGGTGAGGAAATCGGTGACACCGTCTCAAAGCCCGGAACGATCAGCTCGACCTCACAGCTATGTGCCCCACCGGAGCTCATGCCTCTGGATGCCCTGAGAGCCATGCTTGCCACGTCGCTGATCCCACAGCAACCAAAGATGATCTTGAAGTCCGCTGGGTAGTCACACTGATCACCCAGGAGCTCATCCGGCATGTAGAAGATCTAGGGGGCGCTGAGAGCACCTCACGTTGCCCTCTTCTCGGAAGGGTGAGCCTTTGCGATGGAACCAGTAGGGCCAGGGCCCATGCCGCTTTCCATGGTCCTAGAAAACCTCAGGCCGGGCTTTCCGGAGAGCCTCCATATGTGACGAAGGTCACAGATCAACTTCCGTCAGCTCGCGTGGAGCAGCACTAGCGAGGGAGACCACCGAACTGTGGAGAACCTCAATCTGGAGCTATCGGCCTCGGCTGCCCTGCCCCTGCGAGGGACCACGCTGCGGCGTCGACCGAACGGTCCGCTGAACCTGGGCGCGCTGGGTCTGCTGGGCTTGAGCGCGTTCGGTCCGCTCCTGAGCGACGCGCTCGGGGGACATCGCGGCGCGCAGGCCAATCTCCTTGCTAATGGCGGCCAACTGCCCGCGAGCCTCCTCAACGGTGGCCGGGCGACGTCGGCCCGGGAAGGCCAGCGCGGCCGCGGTCGCCGCGCCGTGCGCCTCCTGGTCGACGGGCCGGGCCGGGCGAGGCGGAGCGGCGGGCGGCGGGGAGCTGAACCGGGCCACGTCGGCGGCGGCCACGGTCGCCAGCTGCTCCAGGCGAGCATCGGTGAGAGCGCCGTAGCGGCGTTCGGTCCAGGCCGGGGCCGCTGCTGCGCGGCGCCGGTGTAGATCGTGGGCCAGGGTCTTGGTGTGCTCGGTGAGGGCGGCGGCTTGGCGCAGCTGGCGGTGTTGCTCGTGCCAGGCGGCGATGGTGGCCACCAGCACCAGCAGCGCGGCCGCCACCACCATCCACGTCGCACTGGCCGGCCCCTTACGGGCGGCGTGGCCGATAATCCGGACAACAGCCCGCACCTCGCCCCACCCCGCAGGGCGGCCGCGCCCCTCACCGCGGGGAGCCTGAGCCGACCAGGCCAGGCGGTCGGCCAGCGCCGCGATCGGCCCCGGCCCGCCCGCACTCGGCGTCTCGATGCGCTCGGCGAGCGCGGCCACCATCGCGGCCGCGCCCCGGCACCCACTGCGCCAGACCACGACGTCGCCGGGTGGGGTGTGCTGCAGGCGCTCGCGGACGGCGTCGACCAGCTGCGCGGCGCGTGCCCACTCCGTGACGTCGACGGCGGTCTGCTCGCCGGGACCGGGCGGGCCCGCGACGTCCGGGGAGCGCCGCCACTCGGCGAGCGCCTGGTGCTCATTGACGATGTCCCACTGCTGGCGCAGCCGGGGCAGGGTCAGGTCCGCGGCGAGCTTGCCGCCGCCGAACCACACCGGCTCCTGCCCCTCGGCCGGGCGTAGCGCGGCTGAGTAGCCGACGACCTGGTCGCGGCCGCCGGTGACGAACCGGGGCCGTACCAACGCCCCGGAGGCCTTGACCCGCCGGACAAATTCGGCTTCGCTCGCCGAGCGCGCGGCGGCCGCGCGCACCAGGCGGGCCAGGCGCTGCCGTTCGGAGGGGGCGCCGGCGCGCATCTTCTGGTGTTCGGCCTTGGAGTAGCCGGGCATGCCGTGCCCGGCGCGGCCTTCCACCACCACCAGGTCGAAGCGGCGCTCCATCTCAGCGCACACCCGGCTCATGGTGCGCCGGTCGTTCCAGGTGGCGGCGACCTTGCCGTCCTCGCGCACCAGGTTGACCATCAGGTGGATGTGCTCGTTGCCGCCGACCGAGCGGCCGTGGTGGACCGCGATCCACCGGCACGGCGCCCGGTCGTCCGCCTCGTCGAACCCCATCCTGGCCACCGCCGTACGGGCGACCTCGGCCCACTGCGCATCGGCCAGCTCCTCGCCGGGCGGCAGGGAGATCGCGCAGTGCCACACCCAGCCGTTCGGCGGCGTGACCCCGAGCAGGATGCGGTGTGAGTCCATGTCGCGGCCCAGCGCGTAGATGGCGTCGGCGTCGGCGACGTGGTCCAGCCGCGTTCCCTCGGCCAGGCCGAGCGTCACGTCGGCCGCGATGATGCGCTGGTCGGTGTGCTCCCCGCTGGAGCCGGGCCCGAACAGGTAGCGCACCAGCCCGGCGGGGCTGCTGCCGCGCTGAGCGGAGATGAAATTGTTCACCAGCCCCGGCCCCCGCCGCGGCCGTCGTCCTGGTCGTGGTCGGCGTCGTGGCCCTGGTGGCGGTCAACCTCGGCCTCGACGTCCAGGCCGTGATCGGCGTCGTCCTCGAGTACGGCACGGCGGCCGTACGGCAGGCCGAACTCGCCGTAGAGCGCGGTTGCCGCGTCCAGCCGCGCGAGGAAGCGCAGCGTCGCGTGCATCGTCGCCTCCAACGCTGCCGGCACCTCTCCGGTGGCGTTGGCCACCTTGGCCAGCTGGTTGAGGTTGACCCCCACGGCCGCCACCAGGCGGCGCGCGGCCAACAGCTCGGCGGCGTTCGCGCGCAGCTGGCTCGCACTCGCCGCGTCCCCGGCCAGGCCCGCCTCCACCAGGAACCGCGGCACGCTCACCCCGGCCTGCCCGGCCCGCGCGTCGACGATGGCCTGCTCGGCGTCCGACATCCGCACCGAGTGCTTGTGCGGCCGCCCGCCCGGCTCGCGCCGCTGCCTCACCGGCGGCCGCCGTGCCGGCTGACCGCCCGAGCCCGCGTCGCCCTCGTCCTGGCCCCGATCGTCTCCTGCCGCCATCCGGCCTCCCCCAGCGGAGCGACCCGCCCCCCGGCGGGACATCTCCTCCCAGACGATAGGAGAGGAGATCAACCGGGCGAAAGCTCGCGAAGCGATCCGGAGCCGGATCAAATATCTTGCTAACGCAGGAAACCGGTCCTCGCCTACGCGCGAGGCCCCTCGACACCACAGGTGTCACGCGCGGAGATGATGTCAGCCGATGCGCGGACTTGCCGCCCAGCGGATCGCTACGGTGAACGGCCATGCCCCTCCCCCCGTCGCCCTCCGATCTGTTGTCCTGGCGAGTGAGGGGCGCGACGATGTGGAGGCCATGGAGCCCCAGATATTCGATAACGGTCACTGCCGCGGCACGGCTACGCTCTCGCTGTGGACCGCTACGCCTGGCTACCAAGTCACCAGCAACACGCCGCCTACAGCCTCGCTCATGCCGACAACCTGATCGAGCGCGCCGGCCGCATCGCCCTCGATCACACCCGGCGAGGCACGGTGACCCTGAACGACATCGTCGTCGGAGACTTCGCCACCATGACGGTGACCGGGGTGGTGCCCCTCCCACAGGCCATGGTGCGGCTTGCCTCCGATGCCCTCAACCAGCTGCGGTCGACTCTTGAACACGTCCTTTATGCCGAGATAGAACATCGAGTCGATGCTCCTCTGACCAGCGGGCAAGCCCGCGGGGTGGAGATGCCTTGCACCTCATCCGTCGACAAGCTCCAGGAGTGGGCGACGAGGAGACCGCGTCGCGATGTGGACGTGCTGCAACCCGGGAGAGACCTGTACCGGCGGATCGCCGACCTGCAGCCGTTTCACCGCAGAAACTCCCAAGACGCCCACCCATTGAAGGTTCTGGTTGAGCACACCAACCACTCCAAGCACCGCACCCCGTCGCTCGCCGCCACTCTTATTGGCGCTGTGACTCCTGACCGGCCATCCGATGACATCCAGGTGACGATGCCATCAGACCGTCCAGTCCAGGTCGGCGACGTTCTGGCCAGGCTGCCGGTCGGCCGCGTCGTCGAGGTCAACCTGTGGCCAAAGGTCTCGATCCAGCGCCCCCACACCCAGACCTGGCACATCCTGATCCACGAACTGCGCGACCTTGAATCCTGGGTTCGCCAAACCGCCCTACCGACGCTGATCGCAGGTAGCACCGATGTCAGCCCGCTGCCTCCCCACCTCGACATCACCGTCGGCTACGCCGACTTCCGCACCGCGCTCGACGCAGCCAGCCCCGCTCCTGCTGCGGACCGTCTCGAAAAGCTGGTGGGCGCCGAGATGGCGCGTGAAGGGCTCCCCGGCATCCTGCTCTTGCACCCCCACGGCGTACCACACGGACAGGCCCTCACCGCATGGGCCGCCACACTGAGCGACGACGAAGTACTCCAAAGATTCGAAAGCCTGCATGGGCTTGAATGGCACGACTTCGATGCCACCGTCCGCGCCATGATCGACGAGGCGCTCAACGGTCACCGCGGGCCTACTGGTCCGCTACACCCTGCGCCGCGCCCCCATGCCCAACCATGATCCTTTAGGTCAGATCTCCACGGTACGAAGGGAGGGCCACTCTCCCCGCTGAGATCAGGTACTCGATGTCAGCCCTCTGCGGAAGAATGCCGTCATGGGCGAATCCCTCGCGACACAGTTCCTTAGAACAGATCTCGAGATTTCCTGCACTCAGTGCGGTTACCCGATATGGATCAGGTACTCAGAAGTCGTGGCGCAGGCCACCCTCACCTGTCCCTGCTGTTTCATCCAGCTCCGGTTAGTCGACGACACCGGCAGCGCTCAGAACGCGGGCAAGGTCATCGACGAGGAGATCACACGAGCTCTGAAAGGCCTCAGCCGATGAAGTACCAACAGCAGCTGCAGGTGGCTGTACGCGAACGACTTCGCCGACTCATGACGGTGTCCTTCGCCAATGCTGGCCACGAAGTACATCTCACAGTCACATGGATCAAAGGCCAGCCGGCGCTCAGAGGCTTGCTGGAGGAAGCTGGCAGAGCCGAGTCCGGCCTGGACCGAGAGCGTTTCCGCGCAGGTTTGGCCCGCGACGAGCCGTTCGTCTGGACAAGTAGGACCGAGGAAGGGCGTGCCACCCTCGTCTGGGGGCTGTTGCAGGACATCGCGGCGGAGGACGAACGCAATCCCCAGGCAGGGTTTCGGACCGCCATGGAATACAGCAACAAGTCCAACCTTCAGGACAGCTGGCGGGAGTTCGCTGAGGACATCCTGCAGCCGCTGTTCGACTTCCTCTGCGAACGTGTCGGCGCGGCGAGCAGCATCCTGCACACGCTGCAGCGCTATCGGACCCGCATCGAGTGGTTCGATCGCGACGAGCTGCACGCCCGTTACACGGCCGACACTGGCAACGGCGAGGAGATCTACAACCTCGACCTTCAGCGTTTCCTGTTCCTGGAAGGCGATCACCTCACGCACGCCAAGCCACGATCAGCCTCAGGCGAAGCGGATCTGATTGGCGACCTCGACGGCAGCGAGCCCTTGATCTGCGATGGAAAGATCTTCGACGGCAGCGGGCGAGGCAAGTCCTACCTCATCAAGGGCATGCACCAGATCATCAAGTACGCGCACGACTACGGGCAGCACACCGCTTACCTCGTTATCTACAATCTCACCGACAAGCTCATCGACTTCCCCACCGACGGCACCCCCGACGCCTGGCCGCCGTACACCGAACTCGCTGGCGTCCGGGTGTATTTCATTCACGTCCGGGCCCTGCCACCGACCACCACCGCCAGTAAGGCTGGCAAGGCCACCCGTGTGGTCATCGCCCGCGATGACCTCTCCAACCCCGATAGCGCCTGACACCCAATAGACGGTGTGGTCTCCACTGACCACGGGGCGATTCAGGGTGAACTGTGAGGGGATACCTCAAGATCTTGAGCAAGCCCGACATGCCCCTTGTCGATCGCGGCCTCGTAGAACGCGTCAGCGAGGGCCACGATGATCCCTTTGATCGCAGGCCCGTCGGTGAAGAAGTAGTCAGCCATGGTGTTGTGCGCCTCCTGGTTGTCGGCGACGGCCTCGGTGACGGCGGACTGGAAGTCCTGCGACTCCATGAACTGCTTCTTCGAGTTCACACGGGTCTGCTGGAGCAGGTTCGTGTCGGTGAGCAGTCGCTGCACGAGCCCCTGCACGAACTCCCGGATCTGGGACTCGGCGAACGACTCGGCGCCGAAGAGGTCGTTCATCTTGTCGATGACGACCTGGAGCGCGACGTACTTCGGCTCCTTCTTGGTGCCGGTGCCTGCTCCGCTAATCCCCTTCAGCTGGCCGTCTCCGGTCAGCGAGATGTCAACCGCGATTGCCTTGCTGTGCTTCACACCAACCAGGACCACGTCCGAAAGGTCGACCTCGGCGCTCCACGAGGACTCGGCGATGACCTTCTCCAAAAGCCGGAGGAAGATCGAGAGCATCTCCATATAAGGGTCGCCGTAGTCGACGATCTGGCTCATGAAGTCATAGAGCCGCACGTAAGTGGAGACGTCCTTGCGGAAGAGATCGAGCGTGTTGAGCGTGACCTTGTCCTCGGCCTCGATCGCTGCCGCATAGCGACGCCGGAAGTCATGCTGAGCCGGGCTGATCGCCGCCGAGAGCGCGTTATTGCCCTTGCGGGTGACCCACAGCTCGGCGACCTGGCGGACCTGCTCCTCGGTGTAGATGCCCGCTTGGGCGAGCTTGTTCGCCAGATGTATAACGACGTACGGGTTGGTCTCGGTCTCCAGGGTGGCGTTGGTGAAGTACGGCTCGAAGGCGGCCCTGATGTCGTCGGGCTTGTTGACGAAGTCGATGACGAACGTCTTGGCCTTCTGCTCCCCGCCGGCGGTGCGGTGGGTTCGGTTGAGCCGGGAGAGCGTCTGCACGGCGGTGACCCCAGAGAGCTTCTTGTCGACGTACATCGCCGAGAGCAGCGGCTGGTCGAAGCCGGTCTGGAATTTGTTGGCAACCAGCATGATCTTGTACGTGTCGCCCTTGAACGCCGCGGCCAGGTCGGCGCCCGCTCCAGGGTTCATTTTTGCCTCGGTGAACTCGTCGCCCTTCGACGGCGCCGGCCCCCAGCCCTGGCTCCACTCGTCGTTCTCGGCCATCGACACCGACCCAGAGAACGCAACTAAAGTCCGGTAGTTGTATGATGCGTCCTCGGCCGCCCGCTTGGCGATGTAAGCATCTATCGCCTTCTTGTACTTCACCGCGGCCTTGCGCGAGTCGGTGACGACCATCGCCTTCGCCTTGCCCTCCAGCAAGTGGGCAACGTTGAGGTGGAAGTGCTCGACGATGATCTTCACCTTCTGGCTGATGTTGGTCGGGTGCAGCTGCACCCACCGCATCAGCCCCTTGCGGGCAACCGACTCTTCGACCTCGCCACCACCGCCGCTCCCTGCCTTCCCATCGATCTTCAACACGGTGTCGTAGGACTGGTAACCCTTAAGCACGTCGAGGATGTAGCCCTCCTCGATCGCCTGCTTCATCGAGTACAGGTGGAACTCGCGCGGCTTGCCGTCCGGCCCCTTGCGGCCGAACAGCTCCAGGGTCTTGTTCTTCGGGGTTGCTGTGAAGGCGAAGTAGGAGATGTTTTCCGACTCGGCCCGCTCGGCCATCTCCGAGGCCAGGACCGCCTCGACGTCGATCGAGCCGCCCTCCTCAATCTCCTTGATCTCCTCGGCGGTCAGGACCTGCTTCAGTTTCGAGGAAATCTGTCCCGACTGCGAGGAGTGCGCCTCGTCTGCGATGACTGCGAACCGCTTGCCCTTCAGGCCAGAGTCGGCCCGAATCTCATCAAGTGCGTACGGGAAGGTCTGCACCGTCACCGCGATGATTAACTCGCCATTCTTCAGCGCCTGCGCCAGCAGGCCGGACTTTGACTTCGCACCGGCCTTGCGCACGTCCTCGGGACTGATCGTCGCGACGATCTTCCCTGTGCCGTCGATCTGCCGGATCGCGTCCTGAAGCTGCCCATCGAGCACCGTGCGGTCCACGACCACGATGACCGAGTCGAAGACCTTCTCATCATCGATGTGGAGCCGCGCGAGACGGTGTGCCGTCCAGGCGATCGTGTTCGTCTTTCCCGACCCCGCCGAGTGCTCAATCAGGTAACGCTGGCCGACACCCTCCTCAGCCACCGCGGCCACGATGTTTGTGACCGCCTCCCACTGATGGAACCGGGGGAACAACATGCTCGTACGGCGCACCGACGTGCCGGTCGCGACGTCCCACTCCTCCTTGGTCTCCACGATCATCAGCCGACCGATGATGTTGAGCCAGGCATGCTTCTCCCAGACCCGCTCCCACAGATATGCCGTCGCTGACCTCCCGTCCACACCAGGCGGGTTCCCGGCACCGTCCTCGAAGCCGGTGTCGAACGGCAGGAAATGCGTATCCTCGCCTTCCAGCCGGGTAGTCATCGCAGCCAGGTCGTTGGAGACCGCGAAGTGGACCAGCGCCCGATGCCCGAACGACAGCAGCGGCTCGCGCCGACCGTTGGTCAGCGGGTTGCGCTTCTTCTGGTACTGCTGGATCGCCTCGTTCAGCGACTGGGTGAAGTCGGTCTTCAGCTCCACCGTCGCGACCGGGAGCCCGTTGGCGAAGAACACTAGGTCGATGCTGCGTTGATCGGCGGTCGAGAAATGCACCTGACGCATCACCCGGACCCGCATCGCCGCATAGTGCGCGTTCGTTGTCTCATTCAGCGTTGTCTCGGGCCTGAACTGCGCCATCTTCAACCGGCCACCGCCGATGTACTGCACCCCGGCACGTAGGATGTTCAGCATCCCGCCGCCATGTTCCAGCGGCCTGTCAAGCGCCGTAGTCAGTACGTCGAGAAACTTCGCCTGCGACCCAGCCGTCTTCAACGCTTTCTCGTACGCCGACTTCTGAGTCGCCTCCAGCCACGCGAACAGATCCTCAGGGAACAGCGCCCGTTCACGGTCATAGCCGGTGTCGTCCGCCGAGTACAGCCACCCATGGGCCGCGAGGTACTCGCAGATTTCGGTCTCGAAGACGACCTCGTTGTGGCCAGCCATCACGCGACCTCTCGTACGTCGACCTGACCCGTCACGGCAGCGGTGATGAGTGCCGATCGGCGCTCGCGAGCGAGCTCGATCAGGCGCTGCGTCTCTGCGATGAGCGCGTCAATCTTCTCCGCCTGCTCGTCAAGATGGACCGCGATGCGGCGCTGCTCAGCTACGGACGCCGTCGGCACCCGAAGACTCTTGATGTCATCGAGAGCGAGTTGCATCTTCGTCCCGCCCGCTGCTCCCTGGTTGAGTTGGTCTTGGCCAGCAGTGGTCAGCATGAACCACCCCGCGAACCTTGAGTCCAGGCGGTTTGAATCAAGGCGGCAGAGGGCCACATGCTGGCTTACATACGAACCGACCCAATCGCTATCGACCACAGCTACGGATCCCAGGTAGGCGGTGATGGAGAAGAGCAGGTCTCCTATCTCCAGTATCGTCCGCGAGCCTTCGGTCACGTCAGCCGGGAGGCTAACGAACTGGATCTCGCCCCGGATGCTCAGGTTCGTACGAGGCAGATTTCCGATTCGCAGGAATCGCTCGCCGTCGTCAGCATAGTAGTCGCCCCAACCGCGAGACCCGCTCGTTAGAAACTTAATGTACCGGCGCAGTTGCACACTGGGCTCGCCGAGAACAGCGAAGGTTGTGTCCACAACCGCTTGCCGCCGCTCGCGGAGTATCTTGATCAGGCACTGCTGCTCCTCGATGAGCGTGTCGATGCGGGCGGTCTCGCGGTTGAGGTAGTCGGCGACAGCGCTCTGCGTTTCGAAGTCCGGGAGGTCAATCCGAATTTCAAGGAAATCGCCCTGGCTGATGTTCTGCATCGAGGAACTCGTCCCAACGCTCGCAGCTTCGACCTGAGATCGGTAGATTGGCGTCTTCGTCCACCAATCGACGAACCGCGGGTCAGCGCCACTGAATGTCACGGCCCACAGCCGGTCTGGAAGGTAGAGGTTCGGGAAGTCCTGACCCACTGCAGCAGCGACCCCCAAGTGTTGCTTTGTGTTCATTCGGCTCACAATCAGCGAGTCGGCCAGCACCGGACACGACACTCGGTCTAGGTCATGAGCATCCACTTGCTTGTTCTCTTCTGGACTAAAAACTCCGCCGTAAACGGCACTCGTCTTGAGCACGCCTGGCTCATCGGCGGTGGCTGGCCATGGTGCTCCATTGACGCTGGTTCCACTCTGGACGGATCTAACGACTCGCTTGAGCGGAAGGTTCCGCCACCCGATCCTGGTCACTTCTCGACCTCGCGGAGCAGATCGAGGATCTTGGCGACCTGTTTCTCCAGGTCGTCGTCGATTTCGGTGAGAGGGCGGGGCGGGACGTACTTGTAGAAGTGGCGGGTGAAAGGGATCTCATAGCCGGTCTTGACCTTGGCCCAGTCGATCCAGGCGTCGGGAACGTGCGGCTTCACCTCGGCATCGAAGTACGCCTGGATGACTTCGATCTTGCCCACAGGTCCGGCGGTCGAGCCGCCGTAGGTGAAGGGCACGTTCTCGGTGTCGCGCTTCTTGGAGTCAGGCTTCGGCTTCCTCTTGCGATCGACGACGGGCTTGCCGTCCTCATCCAGAAGTGATCGCTCGACGGTGATGGTCCAGTAGCCGAACTCGTCATTGCGCAACACCTTCGAGAACTCGGGGTCGGCATCGGCGAAGTCGGCGTATAGGCGGAGAACCTTGGCGCGGTCAGTATCGCTGAGCTCACGGTTCTTGTTGCCGAGGTTCTTGCGCATCTTGGTCCAGAACGAGGTGCCGTCGATGAGCTGGACCAGGCCCTTGCGGTCGGGGTGCTTGGTGTTGTCGAGGATCCAGATATAGGTGGGAATGGGGGTGTTGAAGAACATATTGGTCGGTAGTGCGACGATCGCCTCGACCAGGTCGTTTTCCAGCAGCCCCTTGCGGATGTTGGACGGGCCGGATTCTGCGCCCCCGTTGAAGAGCGGCGAGCCGTTCATGACGATTCCGACCCGGCCGCCGCCGTCCTCGGGGGCACGCATCTTGTGCGCCAGATGCAGCAGGAACAGCATCTGGCCGTCCGAGGTCGGCGGCAGGCCCGGCGCGAAGCGGCCGTATGGGCCTGCCTGGTCACGCTCTTTGGTGACGGCCTTGGCGTACTGCTTCCAGTCGACGCCGTATGGCGGGTTGGACATGCAGAAGTCGAACTGGCGGCCCTTGAAGGCGTCGTCGGTGAGCGTGTTACCGAAGGTGATGTTGGACGCGTCATGACCCTTGGCTAGCAGGTCGGACTTGCAGATCGCGTACGACTGCGGGTTGTACTCCTGGCCGTACAGACTCAGCCGGGCGCCCGGGTTATGCGCGAGCAAGTGCTCCTCGGCAAGGGCGAGCATGCCGCCGGTACCGGCGGTGGGGTCGTAAAGCGTACGGACGATGTTTTCCTCGTCCAGGACGGCGTCCTTCTCGGCGAAGAGAAGGTCGACCAGCAGTCGGATCGCGTCGCGCGGCGTGTAGTGGTCACCGGAGGTCTCGTTCGCGGCCTCGTTGAACTTGCGGATGATGTACTCGAACGCGTCCCCCATGTCGGCGTTGGACACTACATCGGGGTGCAGGTCGACGGCCGCGAAAGACTTCACGATCTCGCGCAGGAGACCGGCCTTCTCCAGGGCGATGATCTCCTTCTTGAAGTCGAAGTACTCGAAAACATCGACATCGGCGGAGAACCGGTCGATGTAGTCGACGAGATTGTCTTCGAGCCCGTCCGCGTCCTTCAGAAGGTTGGCGAAGCTGTACTTCGAGGTGTTGTAGAACGGCCGGCCAGTCTTCTTCTTGACCTCGACCCGGAGCCGGTTCGGGTTCTCGTATGCCGCAGCCAGGTCTCGGACGGTCTTGCGGTCCGGCTCCAGGATGCAGTCGAGGCGCCGAAGGATCGTGAACGGGAGGATCACGTTCCCGTACTGGTTGGGGCGGTAGGGACCCCGAAGCTGGTCGGCAATTGACCAGATGAAACTACCGAGCGTGCTCACAAGGCTCCTTACGGGAATCGCTCAACGTGCATAATTACGCTGGCCCACTGGGGTAGCCGTAACTCGGGCAAGGCAACGCACGTCCGCTGACGGGGCGTCATGAAGCCATCTTCGCGCACCTCGGCCTCCTGCGTACCCGGGAAATCAGGCCCGCCCGCACCGTAGTGGAACGGGCCGACACAAAGCGCGAGCAACGAGAGTCAGGCAGGTGAAGCCCTGCAGGATGTAGTCGTCGCCGTCCTCCTAGACGGTTGGCGAGTCACCGTCGGGGCTGTCGGGATTCTTGCCGAGGAACCGGAGTGCCATGAGCCCGGCATGGCGAGGAGTGCGAACCGATCTCCAAAGCCCAGCAGGGCTAGGCACCAGATCGGGGATCGTCCTCAAGAACTCGTCCGCGCAGGGCCTCCAGTTCCCGCCTCAGAGCGCCCGACCCGACGAGCATCAGGGCGTGTACCGCGCTCGCCTCCCGGGCGGATGCCCAGATGCCCGATCCGCGGGCCTGGAACGGGAGGACCTCGATCGAGTGGACCCGGAAAGCGGCCGGGTCCAGGTATCGCATGCCCCCGGTCCCGCACAGGTAGGTCGTGGCGCCTGTCAGCCAGGCCAGGTCGGCCAGGCGTTGCGAGCGTTCACCGGGTGCGAGCAGATCGCTGCTGTGCAGGATCCGCCCCCGCCACCCGACCTCCTCCAGCAGCAGGCGCGTGGACAGCTCCGTCACGTCCGCCAGTCGATCCGTACTCTCGAACGCGGCGAGTACGGGTTCGAGCCCCCTCTTGAACGACGGCCAGTAGGCACTGTGCCGGTAGTGGTCGGCGAGGAGCTGAGCGACCCGGCGCCGGCAGCGGGCGGGATCGGCCAGACGCGCTCCGCGGATGGAGGTGGAGCGGCCGTATGGCAGATGGGTGGAAATGGAGAGCCATTGCGGCTGCCACGAGCCGTCGAGCGAGGCGAGGCGCGCACGGTGCTGGTAGTCCCTGCGTGCGAACTGCACGTCGTCCAGGACGATCCAGTAGTCGGCGGCGAACAGCTTGGCCAGCGTCACCAGCCGGGGGAAGAGATTGGGCTGGTGGATAGCGCACACCTCGCCGTACGGCAGGTCAGGGCGTAAGGAGCCTGCTGTCGAATCCGGCGCGGAGAAGAGCCTTGTAGGCGTCATGAACCTCTCCTGGGACGGGCTGCTCGATGGCGTAGCCGAGCTTGGGGTACTCGATCACGCGCTGGAGGTCGCCGACGAGCATGTCGATGACCAACTTCGGATCACCGATCGAGCTGACGTAGTCATCCAGCTCAAGCGGCTCGGAGGCGCACACCACCTCGACCTCGGGCCATACCCTTCGTGCCGTGGCGTAGGCCCGGCGCTCCATGTACGGCTTGGAGATCAGGAGCACCGAACCGGGCCGAATACCCGCATCGGCCAGCACCTGGCGGGACAGTGCGATGTTCTGGCCGGTGTTGGTGGCGTTCGGCTCCAGCAGAATCGCCTCGTCGGACATGCCGAGGTCGAGCGCGTGCTCGCGGTAGTGGACGGCCTCGCCTCGGGGGAAGCGCGCCGCCGTAGTGGGGCTGGTGGCACCGGAGAAGACGAGCAGCGGGAACCAACCGGCGCGGTGCAAGTCGACTGCCGCGCGGGCCACCCCCAGATCGTGGCTGCCCAGGCCGATGGCCACGTCACACCGGCTCAGGTCGTGGTGCATCTGGTGGTAGTCCCAGATGGTGTGGGCGTGCTGCCACTGCTCGTCGGTGATGACCTGCTGCTTGACGCTCACTCGGTTGCTCCCTGGTCACCGTGGCAGAGGGAGGCGGATTTCCCCCTGGATGCCCTCGATGCTGCGCAGTTGGTGCGCGAGCCCATGCTGCGCGGCCTCGCGTGCGGCACGGTCGAGGATCAGCACCCCATCATCCACTGTGGCCCGATCCGAAAGCAGGACGTGCCCGTAAGCCGTCTCTAGCCGGACCCGCTGCATGGGCGCATCGGTGACTGCGGTGGCGCGGCCCTGCAGCGGAGAGGTCAAGACGGCCTCGGCCGCGACGAGCAAACTAAATAGGTCGTCGTTATCGCCGACGAGCCGGTCGAGCTCGTCGGGAGTGATGTGAACCAATTTGATGACATCGTTCACGCGCTTAAGTCGAATCACGGGGGTTCCTGTAGGGGGCAGGTTGAAAGGTTCGGTGCGCCAGGGCTGATCGGCAACGTCAGCGCGTGCGTACGGTGTGGGGTCCGTACGCACGCGCTGACGTTGCCGAGCTTCACTTGAGCGTCGCTACCACCAGGTTCAGACCGCCGGCCAGAGGCTTGTTGCGCCGTGGCACGAACCCGGCCTTGGTCAACAGCTCGGTGTACTGGCTGCTGGTGCGCTCCTGTCCGCCGGGGAAGAACTTCATCATGGTGACGTCCAGGAGGGCGTTGAGCGTCAGCTTGTCGATGCACCACAGCGCGGTCGGGCGCTGCGACATGACCATGGCGGTACGGACCCGCGCCAAGAGCCGCAGCGCGTCCTCATCACCCCAGTTGTGCAGGATGCTGCCCAGCAGGTACACCCCGCTCCCGGGCGCCGCGTCGAGGCAGGGGACGCCTTCGAAGGCATCGCCTGCCAACACCTGCCAGCGGTCGGCCATCCCGCGAGCGGCCATGGCCGCCTCGGCTCGTTCGGCGACCGACGGCAGCTCCTGCAGAACTCCGTTCAGGTGCGGGTGGGCCTCCAGGACGGTCGCGAGCATCATGCCGGTGCCGCCACCCACGTCCACGATGGTCCGCACGTTGGAGAAGTCCTGATCGGCGAGTGCTCTCGCGACCGGGTGGGAGCGGGAGGACATGAACTCGCCGAACATCTCCCTCTGCTTCGGGTGGCCTTCCAGGTACGCATACAGCGAGTGCTTGCCGCCGGGAAGGACGGGCCGGCCGGTGCGAACGACCTCACCCAGCTGGGGCACGGCGCTCCAGCTGACGGGAGTGGCGGCCCAGGTCACCGCGTGCCGCATGGAGCCCGGGACATCGCGTCGCAATGCGGCCCCCAGGTCGGTCAAGCTGACGCCCCCGGGGGTCAGGGTGACGACGCCCGCGGCGACCATCGGGAGCAGGATCCGCTCCAGCAGGTCCGGGATGGCGCCGCACCGCTCGGCGACCTCGTGGACCGGAAGGATTTTCTCGTCGGTCGCGTCCAGGGCGTCGGCGACGCCAAGCTCGCAGAAGGCGTTCAGCGCGCCGAAGAGCGCGATGCCGTCGATGATGTCCTGGATGTTTTCCTGCTGCCGGGCGCTCACATGGTCGGTGCCGGGTGGTGGAGTGGTGCGAACGCGCTGGGGCAGGCTGGCCTGGCTCATGGGTGCGGTTACCCTTTCGGCGTTGAGGTTGGCGTCGGCGTCGTCAGCAGCTGGTCCACGTTGAACGGTTTGGTCAGGTAGCCGATCTCGTGCATGGTGTCGGCGACGCGCTGCAGGCGGTTCTTGTCGCACGTGACGGGCCAGGTGCCCAGGGCGATGACGGCGGCGGTCGCGGAGTCGATCTTGGTGTAGGTCGGCAAGATCTCCTCGACGGCGTTGCGGTCACCGGCGGCGTCATGCTGAGCCCGCACGATGGCGCGCTGGAACCTCGCGGCGAGGTCCGGGTTCCGGGCTGCCCACTCTGAGGAGACGACCCACCCGGCGATGGGGAAGATATCCAGAGGGCCGCCGGCCGCGGTCATGTCCCCGATCTGTGTGCCGCCGGAGTAGCCGATCTGCGTGCTGTAGGGCTCGGTGACCCATGCGGCATCGACCCTGCCCGCCAGAAGATGCGTCTTCATCTCAGGGAGCGGGAACTCCTTGAAGGTCACGTCATTCGCGGTCAGGCCGACCTGCCGCAGAGCCACCGTGACCGTTAGCGTCCCGATGCTGCGCAGCGTCGCGACCCCGATGGTTTTGCCCTTCAGGTCCGCCATGCTCTTGATGGCGGAGTTCTTGGGGACCATGACGACGAACGTGCCGGGTGCGGCCTGGTAGTTGTCGGCGATCACGGTGAGTTTCCGCCCGGCGTCAGCGGCTTGGATGACCGTGACGTAGTTGCCCTGGATGACGTCGAAGCTGCCACCGATGAGGCTTTCCAGGGCGGGACCGGCACCTTGGATGGGCGCGATGCTGACGTCGAGCCCTTCGGCGCGGAAGTAACCGCGATTTCTGGCGATGTGAGCGGTGGAGGCGTCCGGGACCGGCAACGCACCGACCTTGATCTTGGTCAGCGGAGACTCTGCGACGTCCTTGGAGGGATCCGTGACGCCACAGGCCGATATAGCGACAGTAAGCAACAGGGCAATTACCGAAAGTGTCCGTTGGGGGGAACGCAAGGACCGCTCCGAATCGTAAAAGGAAATGTCAGATGGGTGGGCGGCCGACTGCCGCTCAGCGAGGAGGGGGGAACTTAGCTCTCATGAGAGGGCTGAGCGAAGCCGTGGGGTGAGATCGAAGGGGAACGATCGGGCGCGTCAGAGCTCGTGCGATATGCGCGGCGGCGGCCTCGATCTCACTGGCGGGGGCGATGGGCGCTCCCCAGATCCACCACAGCCACGGCTTACCCTGCCGGGGTCTCACGGTGATCCGTCCTCCGAAGGCGGCGTTGTCGCGCCTGACGACGACGAGAGACAGATGTGATCGCGTGGTGAGGGTCGCCTGGAATCTTCTGCCCTCCACCGTCTTGCCGAGGGTACGCAGAATGATCTCGTCGCCGGGCTGGTCCATCACGTTGATCACCGCCGGTTTCGTCGTGAGGTCGATAGATAGCGTGTGAAGGGGGGCGACGCTCGCGGCCGGCCGGGGATGCCATCGCTGTGCATCATCGGTTCCGTAGCACGGCGATACCCCCGACGAAGTGCCCGCTCTGCGTCACGGGCGCATTTGTCCGGCGAGGCCTGTGGGGCTCCAGCGGCACCACTCCCGGCTCCAGCGCCTCGAACCCGTCGAACAACCCGACGATCTCCTCCATCGGGCGCGGGTAGATCTGCGCGTCCGCAGCCACGTAGGCGGCGGTCGCCTTCTCCAGATCCTCTTTGCTCATGGCACCAGGGCAGGCGTGTGAGAGCACCAGGTGGCTACCCTCGGGCATCCACTCCCGCAGCGTGGTCAGGATCCGTCGCGGCTCGTCGTCGGGCATGAAGTGCAACAGCGCGCCGGCGATGACCGCACCCGGCTTACCACCGGACCGCAGTGCCTCTATGTCCGGGTGCTGCAGCAACGTGGTGGTGTTTCGGACATCGGCCTCGACGATGCGCACCAGGTCGTTCGTCGCGAGCAGCGCCCGGCCGTGGGCTGCGACGTTCGGGTTGTTGTCCACATACACGAACCGGGCGCCAGGCACGATCCGCTGGGCCACCCGATGCAGATCATCCTTGGCGGGACTGTTCGAAGGCAGGCCCGACCCCAGGTCGAGAAACCATCGCATCTCCATGCGGGCGAGGGTCTCAACGCTCTCGATGAGGAACTGTCGGTTGGCGCGGGCCAGCTCGGGCAGTTCAGGAATGATCTCGGTGAGCTGCTCGGCCGTAGCGCGGTCGCCCCCGAAATTGTCCTTGCCACCCCGCAGCGTGTCATACACGCCAGCGGATGTAGGAGGCGAACCGGGCAGCTCAACGTATGGTCTGAGGGCTTCACTCATCATGGAACTTTCCGGGCTGGTCATCGTGTTCTCCTTGCCTTTGCTTGCCCTCCCCTCCATGCAACTGTGCGGGCGGGCCACCAGACCGGACGCGAAGGAGGACCTTTCACCGGACTTTTCCTTCTCTCGGCGGACTTTCGCTGGAAAAGTCCTGCGCTACCGTGAGGAACGGTGACTACCCCGAGGCGGACATGACCGAGCAGTGGACGGCGTTCGATCGCGAGTGCAGACTGCGTGGCTGGGGACAAGCGGCCGCGTTCCTTGCGGAATACGCGAGGTCAGCGCAGTTGATGGGGGAGGAGGCTAATTTGACTGAGCGACAATTACGTCGTTGGCGCAAACCGAATCCGCCCCTTCCTCGTCCCCGAGCATGGCGGGTGCTGCACGCGATGTTCGGCATGAGTCCTACTGAACTGGGTTTTCCGTCGCCGCCTCCGAGTAGAACGGAATACATCGAGCGGACATCCGAAAACACGTTTGGCCTGGACCGTAGAATGTTCCTGGCCGATACCCTCGGCGCTGCCGCGAGTATTAGCCTGTCCGGTTCCGACTCTGTAGGTACCACCCATATCGCTGAGCTGCGCGAGGTTTTGCGTTCGCTCTATGCTCTCGACGATGCCTATGGCGGGGGTGATGTGCGATCTCTTGCCGTACGGCATCTGCAACGGATTCGTCGTGTGATCAACACCGGAAGCTACCCCGCCAGTGTCGGCCGACAACTCCAGCTTCTGGCAGGAGAAACAGCGGAGCATTGTGGTTGGTTGCATTATGATGCCGACCAGCAAGATGAGGCTCGCCGGTTCTGGGGCGAGGCATTGACCACCGCCACCATGCTGCGTGATCCAAGCCTTGAGGTTATGGTGTTTGCCAGCCTCAGTATGCAAGCCATTCACGAAGACCGGCCTCGGGACGGCTATGACCTAGCCCGCGCGGCCCGGCTGCGCGCTGAGGCTATGCAGTCGCCAATTTTGGTATCGATGATCGTCGCACGTGAAGCTCGCGCTCTTGCGAAAATGCGAGACAACAGCGGTGCGCGACGGGAACTCGCTTGTGCGATGCGCGTGATTGAACGTTCCGACCGAGAGCGGCCGGCACCGTCATGGGCAGCCTTCCATGGACAGGCCGAACTTGGTTACACGCAGGGCTTGATCTACGCAGAAACCGGGCACCATAACGCGGCTGTTCCGTTTCTGCGCGCTGCTCTGGCCCATCAAGAGCGCACCTATACCCGTAATGCTGCTCTTTATCGGATCACTCTGGCCCGTAGCCTGGTGCTGGCTGGAGAGGCTGACGAGGCCGCTTCTGAAGCGGTTGCTTCTCTGCCTCATCTGGAAGAAGTCGAATCCGGGCGTGTGATCCGGCGGCTGAGGGAGGTCCGCAACCTTCTCGCGAAGACCGACAGTCGAACAACAGCCGGTTCGGTAGAGGTCTTATCGAATCACCTAACAGAGAGGGCGATATGACTGATCAGGTGACCATCCAGCGATGGGACGGCAGCGGGGCGGTGGCGCAGCTGGACGCGATCCTTTCAGCGTACGAAGAGGTATACGCCGAGCCTCCGTACCTGGAGGGACCACGGGATGTCGCAGAGTTCATCGAGCGCTTCCAGCGTCAGGTCGAACGTCCGGGCTTCCGGCTTGCGATCGCGTATGAGGATATGGAAGTCATCGGTTTCACTTTCGGATACCTGTTGCCGCCGGACACCCAATGGTGGCGAGGGCTGCTTCGACCGGTACCGGAGGAGTTCACGCGGGAAACCGGGGACCGAACCTTCGTCATCATAGAACTGGCTGTCCGAAACCCGTGGCGGCGGCGCGGCATTGCCAAAAAGCTTCACACCGCTCTGATAGAAGGTCTGGAGGTCGAGCGGGTTACGTTGACGATGCGACCCGAGCCAGAAGCGAGACCGGCCCAATTGGCGTACGAGTCATGGGGATACAAGAAGGTTGGGGAGTCGCGACCTTGGGACGAGGCGCCGCTGTATGACTCAATGGTCCTCAACATGAAGAGCCACTGATCCCTAGCAGGATGTCAGCGAATACATAGACGTCCATCGGCCGGAGCCGCAGGATCGAATAGGGTTCGGCCGCGATACCTGCATGCCGCTTTCGCGGGTAGGGTTACCTTTAATCAATTCGACTTTCCGTAAACCCGAAAGTCTCATTCTGTAACCCTTGCAATAAATGTTCAGCAAGCAGCCTGACGTTAAGCGTGCCCGCAGTCAGGCATTATGTCATCGTCGATTGCTTTTTTTGGCTGCCCGGCATTTGAGAAGGTAGCCGAAAATAGCGCCATGCCAAAAAGCGCCGAAAAGAAAACTCTTGACAACTCCAAGTGGAAGGCATGCAATACGGAGCACTTCCAATCAACCGTTAAATCGGAAGGAGCCTTTGATGAGCGTCAGCACGATGACGCTGGAGTCGCGGGTCGAGGAGACGGCCGACTCGGACCTCTTCGACCTGGACATCCGTGTCGTGGAGAGCAGCGGTCAGATCAACAGTCTGATCTCGACCACAGACGGCGGGTGCGGGTCCACGTGCGGCAGCAGCTGCGTCAGCAGCACGTAACCAGCGAACGCGGATGCTGGCTGTGCATATCGCCAGGCATCCGCTCTCGTACGGAACTCAGGGCGGGGCCAATCCAAGCTCCGCAATCGAGCAGAAAGGAGATTTCGGATGACCGCGACAGTACTGGAGTTGCAGGTTGAGGAGCCGGCCGGGTCGGACCTCTTCGACCTGGACGTCCGCACACTGGAGGTAGCGGACTCGGCCGGTCTGATCAACATGACCGACGACGGTTGCACCAGCACCTGCGGTGCCTGCGTTACCAACGCCCCCTGATCGGGCGCACGCCTGATCTCAGGCCGGTGCCGTTGCATGGGCCCTCCCGCAGCGGCGCCGGCCATCCCTTGATCACCGCGACATCACGGAGGTATGCATGCCCTCCCACGTTCGTCCGGGGTTCCGATCTGCCGGCACGGCCCTCATCCGTGCCAGCGCCCACTCCTGGCCAGATCTGCCGCCGTGGCCTGACCTGACCGATCCCGCGCCCGAGCGCGTCGCTTCCTGGGCGCACTGGCTCCGGCAGGTGTGGGCGGTCGACGGCCTCGCCGAAGCCCTGGACCACGCCAGCCCCGTGCTCGCCGCGCAGGTGCGAACCCTTTGCGCGGCCGAGGAGCCCGCCGTCCGCGAGACGTGGCGCGCGGTGCTGTCCGTGGCCCGCTACCTGCAGCGCATGGTGGGGCGAGCGACGCCGTTCGGCTTGTTCGCCGGGGTGGCCCCGGCGTCCTTCGGGGCCACCGCGCAACTGAGCTGGGGTACCCGGCATCACGCCGTTGCCCGAGCGGGGGCGGAATGGCTGGCCGACGTCGTCGCACAACTGGAGGGATGCCCCGGCCTTATGGCCCGGCTGCCGGTGGTGGCCAACACCACGCTGATGGTGCGCGGAAACCGTCTGATCGTGCCCTATCAGCCGCGGGGAACAGGGGCGGTGGAGATCTCGCTGCGCCACACCGCCGCGGTGCGCGCCGCGATCGACGCGGCCCGCGCACCAATCCGCATGGAGGACCTGGAAGCGAAGATCCAGGCAGAATTCCCGGCGGCCGCGTCGGCGAAGATCTCGGCGATGCTCATCGAGCTGGTCACTCGTGGCGCATTGATCACCAGCTTGCATGCGCCCAGCACCGAACCCGATGCCTTGGGCCACCTGGTGGAGCGACTGGAGGCGGCTGGGGTCGCGACGGTGGCACTGGTCGCCGACCTGGCCGTCGAGCTAAAAGAGGTCCATGCACTCCTTGAGCGTCACAACCAGGCGCCTGCGAGCGAGGGCCGCGTAGTTCGCACGGACGCGACCGCGCGGATGCGCCGCCTCGCCCGGACCAGGCAACACCCGCTGGCGGTGGATCTGCGGCTGGATGCGCAGGCTGTCCTCCCCGAAGAGGTCGCCCGTGAAGCAGAGCGTGCCGCGCTGACCCTGGTACGTCTGAGCGCCTACCCCTACGGCACACCCGCTTGGAGGGCCTACCACCAGCGGTTCTACGAACGGTTCGGCATCGGGTCGATGGTGCCGCTGCTGGACGTCGTCAGCGACAGCGGTATCGGCTGGCCTGATGGATACCCGGGCACGGTGACACCCGCGCAGCGCTCGCCGATGTCGAGCCGCGACGAGGTGCTGCTGGCGCTGGCTCAAGACGCGGCACTCGACGGCCGCGCCGAGGTGGTCTTGGACGAACAGCTGATCGCGGCCCTGGAGCTGGGTTCCCAACGGCTGCGGCCACCGTCGCACCTGGAGCTGGGGGTACGCATTCATGCCACCGACCAGCAGGCTTTGCAGCGCGGCGACTTCCGCCTGGAGATCATGACTCTCTCACGAGCCGCGGGGGTAGTGACCGGCCGGTTCCTGAGCGTCCTTCACCCGCGGGACCGGAAAGAGTTGGCCGCTGAGCTGGCGGACCTGCCGGGCGGCGACCCCGACACCATGGCGGCGCAGCTGTCCTTCCCGCCGCTGGACCCGGCAACCACACACGTGACCCGAGCTCCACAGACCCTGCCGACCGTGATCAGCTTGGCTGAGCACCGCACCGCCGACGAGGGGACACTGACTGCCGAGGATCTCGCGGTGGGCTGCGACGGCCGCCGGATGTACCTGGCCGCGCCCGCGCTCGGACAGCGGCTGGAAGCCGCGGGAATGCACGCGCTGAACCTGCAGACCCACACACCGCCACTCGCCCGCTTCCTGACCGAACTCAGCCGTGCCCAATGCGCCCAGGTGGCGATGTTTGATTGGGGGGCCGCCGCACGTCTGCCGTTTTTGCCGAGGTTACGCTTCGGTCGCACGATCTTGTCCCCGGCGAGGTGGCGACTGAAGGCGGCCGAGCTGCCCACTCGCTCGCAACCGTGGACGGTATGGGATGAGGCCCTGACCGCCTGGCGGGTGCGGCGTCGGGTGCCGAGTCTGGTGCGCCTGACCGAGGGGGACCGGCTGCTGCCTCTGAACCTGGACGTGGCCGGGCACCGGGCGCTGCTGCGCGCGCACCTGAACACCTCGTCGCACGCCGTGCTGACCGAGGTCTCAGCCCCCGAAGACGCCGGTTGGTGCGAGGGACGCCCTCATGAGGTGATCGTGACGCTGATGGCCGTCGAACCGCCGCCGTGGCCGCGCTTGCCGACACCCACCCGGGCACGGATCGTCGGCCGCACCCAAGGTCAGATGCCTGCTACTTCCCGTGTGCTGCTGGCCAGCCTGTATGGGGACATCCACCGCCAAGACATTGTTCTCACCGAGCACCTGCCCATCCTGCTCGACCGGCTCGGCCGACCGGCCTGGTGGTACATCCGCTACCGCGACCCTGACCATCATCTGCGTCTGCGCATCGCCTTGCCCGACCCAACAGGATTCGGCCTGGCCGTGCGTACGGTAAGTATCTGGGCCGAGGAACTGCATCGGGCCGGTCTGCTACGCGAGGTGACCTACCCCACCTCCTACCCCGAGACCGGCCGCTGGGGATCCGGCCCGGCGATGGGCGCGGCCGAGGCGGTGTTCGGCGCCGACTCGCGCGCCCTGCTCGTCCAACTTGGCCAGCCGGTCCGCCCCCACCACCAAGCGCTGGTGACCGCCCATAACGTCGCGATCGCCGTGGCGTTCACCGGCAGTGTCGCCACGGGCATGCAGTGGCTGATCGACCACATTCCCGCCACCGCACCGGGCCGGGTCGCGCGGCCGGTGTTCACCGAGGCCGTCCAAATCGCCGACCCCCGCGACGACTGGGCGGCGCTGCGCGCGGCCCCGGGCGGCGCCGCGATCGTCGCCGCCTGGAAGCCCCGAGACGAGACCCTGGCCGCCTACCGTACCCACCTGGCCGGCCCCGACGCCGTGGGCATCGACGTCGACGACGTCCTCGGCTCCCTGATGCACATCCACTTCGTACGCGCCTGCGGCATCGACTTCGACGACGAGGCCGTGGGCATGTACCTCGCCCGCGCCGCGGCCCTGGCCTGGCGTGCTCGCACCTGCGGTGGCCGCTCGTGACCGATGACCACCCCGCCGCCGCGTTCGCCGAAGCGGTCGCTAACCAGTTGGCGCGTCCCGATGCCGTTGCCGGGCCGTCGACCGCTCAGCCGTGGTGGCGCCAGTCGCTGGCCCACGGGGCGCCGGGCATCGCCCTGCTGCACATCGAACGCGCCGCCGTAGGCCTCGCACCGTGGCAGCGCGCCCACGACTGGCTCACCTACGCCACCCGAGTTCCGCTCACCGCCGGAGCCGACAGCCACCTGTTTCATGGTGCTCCGGCTATCGCTCACGTTCTCGCCTGCGCGGCCGCCGCCCGGCCCGGCTCCTACGAGAAGGCCCTGGAAGGCCTCGACAGGGTGATCACCGCTGATGTCCGGCGCCGGGCTGGTTTCGCGCAGGCCCGCATCACCGCGGGGCGCCTGCCCGCACTGGCCGAGTTCGACGTGATCCGAGGCCTGACTGGCGTCTGCTCCTACCTGCTGCGCCGCGACCCCGGCGGCGAAGCGGTCCGCGCCGTTTTGGAGTACCTGGTGCGCCTGACCAAGCCCCTGAAGATCAATGGGGAGACACTGCCGGGCTGGTGGAGCGCCTCGGGCCCCTCCGGGCGCGACAGCGTCCGGTTCGCCGGGGGGCACGGCAACTGCGGGGTGGCCCACGGGATCGGCGGCCCGCTGGCCCTGCTGGCGCTCGCCGCCCAGCGCGGCGTCACCGTGCCCGGCCACCGTGACGCCATCGGCCGGATCTGCGCGTGGCTGGATCGGTGGCGCACCGACACCGGCGCCGGCCCGCTGTGGCCGTACTGGGTCAACCGCTCTCAGCTACGCGCCGGACATCGCGACCTCGACGGCCCGCAACGTCCCGCATGGTGCTACGGCACGGTCGGCCTGGCACGCGCCCAGCAGCTCGCCGCCCTGGCCATCGGAGATACCGACCGCCGACACATAGCGGAGGACGCCTTGATCCACGCTCTGACCAACCCTCTCCATCGCGCGGCGATCACCGACACTTCGCTGTGCCACGGCTACGCCGGGCTCGCCCATGTCGCCACCATCTCGGCCTCTGAGGCCACCCCGGACGCCGCGGCCCGGCTGCATGCCCTCGTCCCTGACCTGCTGGACGCCGTCCAGCCCGCCGCCGGCGATCCCGAACACACCGCCGCCGCTCTCCTGGGTGACGTTGGACGCGATCCGGCTTTTCTCGACGGCGCCGCCGGCGTCGCCTTGGCCGCCCTTGCCCCCAGCACCGCGACCCTGCCCCGAACCGGCTGGGATGCCTGCCTGCTCATCGCCTGACCGCCCGCGACCGACCTACCTTGTGAGGACGCCCCACCTGATGCTCACTATCGACTGGCGCCAGTACAACATCGAGGTCCCCGACCGTGCCACGGCCGAACACGTCGCCATCTGGGATCTGCGCCCGACGCTGACCGCAGCCCAGGGCGCCGGTCTCCTGCACGGCTGGTGGTTCGTCCGCAAGCACCCCTGGCGGCTGCGCTACCTGCCCGATGATCCCATTTCCACCGTCATCGCCGACCTGCTGGACAAACTGGCCGCCGACGGCCGGATCGTCAGCTGGGCGCTCGGGATCTACGAGCCCGAAACAACGGCGTTCGGCGGGACCGCGGCCATGAGCGTCGCCCACGAGCTGTTCCACCATGACAGCCACCACCTGCTCACCCGCGCCGCACGCCACGACGGTCCGGTCCTGGGGCAGCGTGAGACCACGGCCCTGCTGTGTAGCGCGATGCTGCGCGCCGCCGGTCTGGACCTCTACGAGCAAGGCGACGTCTGGGAAAAGGTCGCCGAGCTACGCACCGCCGAGCCCAGGACCGTCGCCCCCGAGCGGGCTGCCAGGCTGGCCGCGGCGATGCGCCGCCTCATGACCGTCAACGTCCGCGATCTGTGCGATCCGGCGAACGCCGGTCCCCTCGTGGGCTACGACGGGTGGGTCACCGCCTTCGAGAAGGCCGGGCAAGCCCTGGCGGACCTGTCGCGCCATGGACGGCTGACGCGAGGTCTGCGCGCTGTCCTCGCCCACCACATCATCTTCCACGCCAACCGCGCCGGGCTCCCCGCAGCCGACCAATCCGCCCTTGCCGCGTTGGCGTTGGACACCGTGTTCACCACAGACCGGGACCTCGCGTCTCGATCTGCCACCACCTCCGAAACAACTAAGGTCGACCGAATGACTACTCTCAGCGATAACCCCGCGTTGTCCGCCGACCGGCTCCGCGCTGAACTGACCGACCGGCTGCGCGAGCAGAAGGTGCTTCGTACCCCCGCCGTCGAGGCGGCCTTCCGGCGAACCCCCCGGCACCTGTTCCTTCCCGGCGTACCGCTCGACCAGGCGTACGCCGACAACCCCGTTTACACCAAGACGACCGAGGATGGCACTCAGATCAGCGCCGCCTCACAGCCGTGGATCGTCGCCGGAATGCTCGAACAGCTCGACCCGAACCCCGGCGAGCGAATCATGGAAGCCGGGGCAGGCACCGGCTACAACGCGGCGATCATGGCCGCTATCGTCGGTGAGAGCGGCCACATCGTCACGATCGACATCGACGAAGATCTGGTGGACGGCGCCCGCGAGCACCTGGCCGCCGCAGGGGCCGACAACGTCGAGGTCATCCTCGGTGACGGCGCGCTCGGCCATCCTCAGCGCGCCCCCTATGACCGGATCATCGCCACCGTCGGCGCGTTCGAGACACCGACCGCGTGGCTGGACCAGCTCGCCCCCGGCGGGCGCCTGCTTGTGCCGCTTCGCCTGCGCGGAACCAACTCGCGCACCATCGCCTTCGAGCGAGGCGAAGACCGCTGGCACAGCGTGGGCAGCAAACTGGCGGTCTTCATGCCGCTGCGCGGAATCGGCGACGACGCACGGCGCATCGTCACCCTCACCCCCGAGGAGGACGTGACCCTGCAGGTCCACAAGGACCAGGCCGTCGACGGCCACGCCCTGGCCGGGGTACTGGACACCGAACGGCATGAGAGGTGGACCGAAGTGCTCTTCCCTCCCGGAGTGCTGCTGGAGTGGATGGAACTGTGGCTGTGTCTGCGCCTCGACAACGCCCTGATGCGGATGAACGTCGAGCCCGCGGTCAAGGACCGTGGCCAGGTCACCCCCATGTTCCCCTGGGGCTCCATGGCCACCACCCGAGGCGCTGACCTCGCCTACCTCGCCATCCGCCCCGCCACTCCCCCGCCGGCCGATGGCGGCAAACTGTACGAGATCGGCGTCATCGGCCATGGGCCCACCGGTCAGAACCTCGCGGAACTGGTGGCCGAGCAGGTCCGGATCTGGGGTACGGAGTACCGCACCCGTACCGTCCGTTTCGAAATGCCCGATAACCCCGAGACCTCCGATCCCGACTCGGGCCGGTTCGTCCTGGATCGGCCACACCACCCCATAACGGTCATTTGGGAGTAGCGCAATGGATCCGGCCGGACCAGTAGCGCGCCGGTTTCCCCTCGTCGCGCGCTCACGCCCGGCCTGTACACCGCTCGATGCCCGCGTCAGCGAATTATGCGCCCTCGCCGACGCGGCCGAGCGCGACGAAGATCCATCGTCGGCCTCCGTCGTCTTCAACCAGGCCGCCCTGCTGGCCTCCGATCTCGGGTTGCCGGACCTCGCGCGGGCCTGGTGTCACCGTCACGCCGAGCTCTACCTGCATGCCTGTCCTCTGAGTGGGCAGGCCGCGCGCCGTGCGCTGGAACCCCTCGTCAACCTCGCTCGCCTGCGCATCCGCGACGGTGACGGCGACGGCGCTCTGCGGCTCCTCACCGACCTGTACAAGGCCGTCACCACCCGCGCCGACACCGTCCTCGACGGTCTACCGGTGCGAGCGGGAACGCTCACCTCGAACACCGACGATCACCGAGAGGTTCGCCAGTGGTTGTGGGGCGTCTTGCTAGCCGACGGGGCTCGTGCCCTGACCGGCGCGGGCCGCTGGCAGGACGCGCTCGCGCATCTCCAGCAGCACAACGGTGTCGGCCAGCGGATGCTCGACGGCCGCCAGGTCGCGGTCATCGCGAGCAGCACCGCGGGCGACGCTCAGGGCGCCTTGGCGCTGCTCGCGGACACCGTTCCTGGTGAGCCGTGGGAAAACACGGTGACGGCGTGCCTGACCGTGCTGTCCCGTCGTGCTGCCTACCAGCCGGTCGATGACGACCTGGCCGTACTGGTGGACCGCTACCAGCGGCTCGTTCCCGCACCTGGCCTGACGGTGTTCAGCGTGCGGCTGGGCTTGTCCATTTTTGACGTCGCTGAGGGCGTAGAGCATCCCGGTGTGAGGGGTGTCGCCGCCACGCTGATTCAGCGAGCGATAGCGTCCCGCGATGGATACGCGGCGCGTGAGGTACTGGCCCATGAGGGGTGCGCCGCGCTACTCACCGGCGAGCAGACACGCAAGCTCGCTGGAGTGGTAGAGGTCTGCGCTATGGGACACCGGAGATTTCCGGCGCGGTCGAGGGCCGGTCTTTCCATCGCGTTGATCACCAGCGAAGCAGTGCTTTCCCACTCATTGAGGTGATCTCAGTGACTTTCAAATGAGTCTGCCGTGCTCGATTGGGTGAGGACGAGGGCGGCGCGGGCGGTATTGCCGATCTTGCTGAGGGTGGTGGTGATGTGCTGCAGGGTGCGCCAGCGTTGGTGAGTCGGACTGGCGGCTGCTGGGGTTCGCCAGCATAAGCGTATGCCGCGCCTTTAGACCCGATTTTGTCGATTTGAGTCCGGAAGTGGCCATCTTGCGCGCTCATTCCGAGCATGAGACGTCCGTCCATGGGGCATCGACCCTGCTCAGGGGATAGGCGAACATTTCAAGTCCCCCTGCATGCTTCACGCCAAGAAGGTCGACAAGCTCGCCGACGCGACACAAATCCTGAAACCACTTGCCTGCGGTGACATTGCGGTGTGATCTGATGACGTGCAGCGATGGGACAAGTTAAATGATCGTCAGTTGACGGTGTTGCAGCGGATCGAGAAGGGGCAGGAACCGGTCAGCGCAAAGACGCCGGAGCTGGCTATAACGGTGTACGCGCTTCGTGACCGTGGCTTGGTCACCACGCCGCGAAAGGACGGATTCTGGCAGGCCGAGATCACTGAGGCTGGCCGCTTCTATCTGGAGCATGGCCATCACCCGGACCGGCCAACTCCAGGCACAGCGAGCAGTGCCATCGTTGCCCGTACACCAGGCGCCTCCAGAACACGTGACGCCGGTCAAAGCCCCCTCGGCCTGGCCAAGGAGTTGATCGAACGCCTACAACACAATGGGGGAACCCTTGAGATCCAGAACCCTGACCAGGAGACACGCGCGTCTTACCGGCGGGCGATGCACGCGGCCAAACAACACAACTTGGTACCCGTAGGTTTCCATCTGTGGCACACCGGCCGAAATGGCGGCGATCTGATCATCCGGCTCTTCGACGACGCGCATCCGGACGAGACGGACTGGAACCGCATTCGCCTTAGTGCACGCGATAAGGTCACCGATGCCGACGCGCTGGTCAAGCTGCTTCGGGATCATTCCGAGGTACTGGCCGTCTCCGAGGCACTCATGCCCCGGGCCATCGACCTGGTCAAGTCCCTTGCAGAAGAAGCCCGCCGACGCGGCCACAAACTCGCGATGTCCAAGAAACGCAAAGCTCGCGGACTGTACATGCAGGTCGGTACGGGGCAGTACCCGGTTGCCGTCAAAGAGGAACAGGACCAGGTGGTCCGCGAGCCAGATCCCGAGGGAAAACGCCGAAAGCCTTATGCCTGGCAGCGACTCCCCGTGCAATACGAATCCGTACCAACGGGACGCCTTCGCCTGGAGTTACCCCAGTCGCCGCATAGTCGACGCGACCAGTGGACGGATAGTTCGCGCTCGCTGGTGGAAAGCAAAGTACGCGAGGTCGTCAAGGAGATCGAGCATCGCGCCGGAGCGGAGGAACAGGCTGCCCTCGCCCGAAGACAGGAATACGAGGAGTGGCTCGCCAAAGAAGAACGAGAAGAAGCCGCGAAGCGGGCGCGCTGGGAGGCCGCGATGGTGCAGGCCCGGAGCCGCGCAGTTGACGACTACCGCAACACGACATTCGCCAATGCCTTGGATGCCTGGGGGGCGGCCAGCGAAATCCGAGAGTTCTGCGCCGCTCTCGACCAAGCCGCGGCTGGCTGCCAGGAGCCAGGGGAAGCCGAACTCCTGCGACCCTGGATCGAGTGGGGACACGCAATCGCCGACCGCCTGGATCCACTCCGCGGTCCATCTCGTCTCGCCCACGCGGGCTTCGACAAGGATCCAGCCCCAGACGACCTGCGCCCTTACCTCGGGGACTGGAGTCCCCATGGCCCCCAAAAGGGGTATTACCGGCCTCAAGCCGAACAGCGAACACAGGTCAGCGATGCCTACCGCGAAAGCTGGTCGTATGGACGCCGAGGTCGGCCTCAATGGTGGCGGCGATAGCGTGACACTTGCGGGCCCTCAACTCCGACACTGCGCGCTGGACCAGCTCACCCAGACGTTCGACCTCAGCCCGTAAGGCCTTGAGCTCGTCATAACGGTCGATGACTTCCTTACCGCACCACTCATAGAGCGCGCCACCGACGCAACCGTCCGTTCACCTTCAACACCACGCAGATGGCTTCTTCCCTGAAATCCGGCGAGAACTGCCTGCGACGCCTCGTCACGTACCTACCTCTTCCAGACTTCTGTCAGCTTATGTAGCCGACTGTCCGGAATCTGCTGGGCACCTCAGGGGCCGCAGGCGGCGCAGGATCTTGCAGGGCAGTTGTGATGTCGGCAGGCGGCGAGGAAGACTCGGCCAAGGGCGAATCCCATCCATCCTTGTGCCGACGCTGAGTTGCCATTCGAGAACGGTGATCTGATGGCGGAGGGCGAGGGTTTGACGTTCTTGACTCGATCGCCCATCGGAAGCAACCGCAGCGCCGCGAAACGTTCGTGACGGCGCGATATGCCAGACCAAAAACCACGAACGATCACCATGCTGCACTCTGAGCGGCTGGGATCGTCTACGTAAGGCGAGCCCCAGCAAGGCTAGTCTGGCCGGATGACGTTATCGGCAGGTGAGGTGCCATTGGAGTGGTTGTTCTCAAAAAGACGATCAGTGTGCTCCGGGCAGTAGCCGAAGGACGCTCCTTCCTTACTGGGCTCGCCACAGTGCTCGATTCGCCAGCACCCGCTCGCAATGACCCAACAGCACCTTCCTTGGTCGAAAAGGGCCTTCTCATCCTCTGTCCATCGCTCTGGATGGGTGTACGGCGTGATGACGTAACTGAGGTTGTCCATAGACCCACCCTGTTCGCGACGGAGCCCCGAAGATCCGCCTGACAATCGAACATGATACCGAATAAAGCTGTGTGGCTAGTCGGGTTGGGCAAGGTAGAACGAAGCCCTGCCACTGGACTGCGGCGGCCTTCCAGGTCATGTGCGGCATAGATCGGCTTTTAGGTCGCCGATTTCCGTAAATAGGGTCTGGAACGTGTGAAACTGTCAAGCCCGATCGCGCGATACGTAAGAGACCGGTCTGGCGCAACAATTTCACATCGAACGGGTGTACATGGCCGCGACTAATCCCCCTAAGCCGCTGCTGGACAAGTCCGCTGAAGCGGTGAGGCGCTTCGGCAAATCCGCCGCCATCAAGTTGAACGGCGGCGGGCAACCCGAGGATCAACTCCGTGCGCCGTTAGAGCGGTTGTTCGAGGACATAGCCGCAGCCCTCGGTGTCGACGTTGCCATGATCGGTGAGATGTCTCTCGCCGCACTCGGCGTACGCCCGGACTATGCCGTGGACGTGGCCGGTGCCCGGGTGGGCTACGTCGAGCTCAAAGCTCCTGGACGCGGCGTGCCGACGACCTGGACCCCAAACAAACACGAGAAGACGCAATGGGAGAAGTTGCGCCTGCTGCCGAACGTCCTCTATACCGACGGCGCTCTCTGGGCGCTGTATCGCGATGGTGAGCTGATCGGGCAAGTGGCCCGGCTGAACGGTGACATCTGTACGGCAGGCAGCAAGCTCGTTCCCTTCGATGGGGAGTTCGCCCGTGTTGTTTCCGATTTCCTTCTGTGGAAGCCAAATCCTCCACGCAACATTCGCCAGCTCGTTCGCGCTGTAGCCGGATTGTGCAAGCTGCTGCGCACCGAGGTCCTCGAAACCATCGGCCGTGAGCTGCGGGGCGAGGAGAAGCAAAAGATCTTCACCGAGCTCACCACAGACTGGCGCAAACTGCTGTTCCCCGGCCTCACGCATGAAGAGTTCGCTGACGCCTACGCACAGACGGTGACATTCGCCATGTTGCTGGCGCGGGTGGACGGCATCGCCTTCGAGGGCCGCAGCCTCGGCCAGATCGCCGCGCACCTCGGCAAGAACCACTCGCTCATGGGGAAGGCACTAGCCGTACTGACCCATGACGCGGTGGAGGGCCGCAGCGTCGTCGCCGAGACGCTCAAGCGGGTCATCGGAGCGGTGGACTGGGACCGGATCAGCGACGGTTCGGCGGACTCCTACCTTCACCTGTATGAGCACTTCCTTGAGGCTTACGACTCCGACCTTCGTAAGGAAAGCGGCTCGTACTACACACCGAACGAGGTCGTCTCGTTCATGGTCCGCTTCGTCGATGACATCCTACGCAACCGGTTCAGGCGGGACGGCGGCTTCGCAGCAGACGACGTCGTGGCCGTGGATCCGGCGATGGGCACAGGAACCTACCTGCTCAACATCGTCAACAGCGTGGCTCGGACTGTGGAGAAGGAGGAGGGCAAGGGCGCGGTTCCCGCCCAGCTGAAGAAGCTCTTCGGACGCCTGATCGGACTAGAGCGACAGGCCGGCCCCTACGCCGTCGCCGAACTCCGGCTGAATCAGGCCCTCAAAACAGAGCATGGAGCCGAGGTCGCTGAGAAGGACCAGAAGCTCTACGTCGCCGACACTCTGGACAGCCCCTTTGATGACACGCAACTTGACCTGGGTTCGATGTACGAGCCGATCGTGCGGTCTCGCCGCGAAGCCAACCGGGTCAAGCGCGAGACACGGGTCCAAGTCGTCATCGGCAATCCTCCGTACCGGGAACGTGCCAAGGGGTTGGGCGGCTGGATCGAGCAGGGCGCCGGAAACTCCGGGATCGGCACGCCACTGCTCGACTTCAAGGCCTCCGGGCTCGGCAGATATGAGTATGTGCTGTCCAACATGTATGTCTATTTCTGGCGGTGGGCGACGTGGAAGGTCTTCGACGCCCACCCGGACCAGCCCGCCGGCATCGTGGCGTTCATCACGACCTCGGGCTACACCACCGGCCCTGGCTTCGCTGGAATGCGCGAGTACCTCCGCCGGACAGCCGATGAGGGATGGATCATCGACCTCTCACCGGAGGGACACCAACCCGACGTGTCGACTCGTGTCTTCCCCGGCGTTCAGCAGCCGCTCTGCATCGGAATCTTCGCCCGGTACGGCACGGGCAATTGGGAGACACCCGCGCTGATCCATCACATCAGCCTGGCGGGGCATCGCTCCCAGAAGTTCGCGCGCCTGGCGGAACTGGTTGTCGACGGACCCGGATGGGCCGACTGCGCAACCGGCTGGGCGGATCGACTCCAGCCCGTTCAAGGGGAAGACTGGCGTAGCTACCCGGCGCTTGGAGACCTGATGCCCTGGCAAGCTCCTGGCGTCAAGCCCAACCGGACCTGGGTGTACGACCCGAGTCCCGACACCCTACGAACACGCTGGGAGCGCTTGATCAAAGCTCCTGCCAGCGAAAAAGCCATCCTGTTCAAGGAGAGCGACGCCCGTAAGGTCGACAGCGTCGTACGGCCGATCACCGGTTTCGTTATTCACAATGGGACGATCAAGGATGAGACTGGCCGATGTCCTGTGCCAGTCCGCGTCGGCTACCGATCTTTTGATCGGCAATGGATGATCCCAGACAATCGCGTTCATCACCGCCCCAGCCCCGATCTGTGGAGAGTGGCGAGTGACGCCCAGGTATTCGTGTCTGAACAGCACGCACATCCCATCGAGGGTGGCCCCGGTCTGGTCTTCACCGCCCACGTGCCGGACATGGACCACACCAACGGCCGGGGTGGGCGAGTGCTTCCGCTCTACCGCGATCGAGCTGCCGGTTCGTCCAACCTCGCTCCCGGCCTGACACGCCTGCTGTCTCACTGTCTCGGCCTGTCCGTCACGGCGCCCGACGTGCTGGCGTACGTCGCGGCGGTGACCGCTCACGGCGGCTACACGACTCGCTTCGCCCAGGAACTTCGAACGCCGGGCGTGCGGGTGCCGCTCACAGCCGACCCAGAGCTGTGGACCCGAGCCGTACACCTAGGGAAACGCGTCATCTGGCTGCACACCTACGGCGAGCGCTTCGCTGACTCGGCCGAGGGCCGTCCCGCAGGACCCCCAAGGCCGGATCCAGCCCACCGTACAAAGTCACAAGTAGCTATCCCCGGAACGACTGAAGAGATGCCCGATGACATCTCCTACAACCCCGAGACTGCAACCCTGCACGTCGGCGTCGGCCGCATCTCACCTGTCCGCCCTGAGGTGTGGGCGTATGAGGTATCCGGAATGAAGATCGTCAAGAAGTGGTTCGGCTACCGCAAGAAGAACCCGGCAGGCCGGAAGTCCTCGCCCCTCGACAACATCCACAGCGAAGAATGGCCCGCCGAGTTCACCACAGAGCTGTTGCAACTCCTCCACGTACTCACGCTGTGCGTGGAGCTGGAACCCGACCAGAACGACCTACTGGAGAAAATCTGCAACAGCCCGCTCATTCCCGTCGCCGACCTCGAAAGAGCGGGCGTCTTGCCGGTTCCCCCCAGCGCTCGTAAAGCCCCCGCCGCCGAATCCCCCGAAGCCCCGACCTTGTTGTGATCATGTCTACCCGAGCTCGCTCGTCCTGGCAGATGCCTAAGCTGATCGCGTGATTCAGGAAGACGCTGCTGTCCCCGAGCGCGTGGGCCGTTCCCTGCCATCGGCCTTCTGGAGTTCGCGCCGGTCGCAGTTCAGGGGGTGCTGGCAGCGACGCGGTACCAGCCGGGTGCGGCGGTCTGCATGCTTCCGCCGGGGGTCCAAAACCGCACCTGGGAGCGGGTCAGTCTCCCCGGGTGGCCGCCTCCACCGCCGAAGTCTCTGTATACGTCCTTGCCGGTGTTCTCGACCCAGACGAGCGACTTCTGCTCGGCGGTGAGCCGTCGTTCGAGCCACTCTGCGTCGACGAGGAGTTCGTTCTGTCCAACGTTGACCGCGTGGCGAACGGTCGCGACGAGCTGGCCCGTGTCGTCGGTCCAACCGTTGCGCCCGTTCCAGTGGAGCTCGCCGGGGGCGAGTCCGAAAAACTCGGGGGCGGGCATGTAGAGGGAGATGGTGTTCTGGTCCCCGGGGGCATACCCGTATTCGCCGAGGAGGCGCCAGGCCGCGGGCTGGGTGGGGACGGTGAGCGGCTCGGTCCATTCATGGCGCATCATCTGGAGGTCCTCTCCGTGGCGGTGGCCATAGGGGAATTCGCCAACGTACCCATGGTGCACCTCGGGATTGTTGGCGATGGGCGTGCTGAGGAGATCGCGCCCTTCGAGTTCGCTGATAGCGGCAGCGAGGTCTTGGGTCGCGACCAGATGGGTGTAGAGGTGGGTCCAAATGCCCCGGGTGCGCTCCGTGGTGTCGGAGCCGTTGTTCCAGGCATAGGTACCAGACAGGACGATGTGGGGACGGCCTTCAAAGACGGCTTCTTTGACTGCGATATCCGGGAGGTCGGTGTCGTTGACGATCCACTTGGCGTCGGTTTTCGCGACCATAGACGCCCAGTCGTAGGCGGGTACCCATGGGCGTGGGGTCTGGTCAGCGAGGGCGAACTCGATAACAGTCGGGTCGACCTGCCGGGAGATGTTGGTGTGCGGGCCCGGGACGACGGGCGCCGGCGGGTCCCAGCTGTTAGGGATTTTAGGGGCGTGGTCGGAGACGATGCCGATGAGGCGGTTGAGCGCTATCCACTGATACTTCTTGCCGATGCGTTCAATCCATGCGGGCTTAGACCGGCCAATGCCAAACTTGCCGACGACGTACCGGTCGAAGGACGCGTGGAGTCGGGGCTGGTACCCGAGGCGGATGACTTCGGTGACGACCCACCGTGCGGCGGAGGGGAGGTCGATGCCGTGGCGGTCTCGGAGTTCGGGGCTAAGCTGGTAGATGAAGAAGTCGTCGCCGGTGGCCGAGCGGACCAGCTTCGGGTAGCTGCTGGTTTTGTATTTGACGATGTCTGTGTCGGTGGGCCAGGTGATGGGCCAGTCGCTGGTGTAGGGCGGCCGGAACTGGTCGACGGTGACGCCAGCGGGGAGGACTCCGCGGTTGTTGGCGGCTTCGAGGATGCTGCGAGCGGCGTCACGCACAGCGGCGTTCGGGGTGACGATCGACGGCACGGAGAAGATGGTTTTCCACACCACCTCGGCCGCGGCAGCCCAGTCGTCTTGGGTGCCCCTCACAAGAAGGGCCGCGTACGCGGCCTCGCAGGCTCGTTCGACGACCCACTCGTCGTCGACCACGGTGAACCGGTCCAGCAGCCCGGCCGCCTGGCCCGGGTGGCGGGTCAGGAGACGGGCGGCGGCGATGGTTGCCGGTTCCCGGACGCGGCGGTCGCTGGCGCTGGTGGCCCACAGGAGCGCGGTCGCCCACAGGCGGGTGGTTTGTTCACCAACGTGGTCCAGCGGCTTCTCCCTGGCCCACCGGATGAGCCGGTCGACTGCTCCGCTGGTGCCGTGGGTGATGTGGAACCAGCCGGGCAGAAACGAGTCGCGGGCACCCATGTTCAGGCCGGTGAGGAACTCGTGGAGGCAGTCGGCGTTCAGAGGGTGGTTGGGGCGGGCGGTGAGACGGAACAGCATCGTCAGCGCGTCGGAGCACACGTCGGCCTGGCGGAGCGCGTCGACAACGATGTCGCGGGTGGCATCGGTGATTGAGATGCTATTGCGCCATCCGGTTCCGGCGACAACGGCTACGGCGATGGCGTCGTCGTCATCGATTTCAGTGCGGAACTCGGTGAGCTCGAGCCCGAACCGTTCCGCGACCACGACGGATGTTGCTTCGAGAAGGCCGAGGTCGGTCGTGCCACCGAGGCCGATGACCCTGCCAAGACGGCCGCCGAGCTCGGCCGCGATGCCGGCGGCGTCGATGACGTCGGAGAGGGCGTCGGAGACGATGAGGTGGTGTCCGATGCGTTCGAACGTGATGGCGATGATGTCTGCGCCGTGGGGGCTGCCATCGGGGACGACATCCTCTTCGACGAGCCCTTGGGCGATGAGCGCGTCGAGGAGTGACTTCTCGGCACTCCGGTCGGACCAGATCGGTGCCAGCTGGGCTTGAGCCTGGGCACGAGTCAGCAACGGGTCGCCGCCGCCGTCGGCGATGGCTGAGGCGAGGGCATGCATGGCCTGGTGGACGAGGCGGTCGGACGGTGAGGCATCGATCCGGTCGCTGACGATGTTGTTTGCATTGTCGAGGACCATCCGGGTTAGCTCGTCAAGGCCCATGGTGGCCTGGTCGAGGGACAGCCGGGTGTTGTTCTTGAGCGCTTCGCAGACCAGGCGCAGGTACAGCGGGTTGTCGAATTCGCCGTGGATGGGCGGCGACGTCGGCGGTTCGAGGCCGTAGAACGCGGCGTACTCGCTGACCGCTTCGAACTCGACCCCTTCGAACCCGGTGTGCTCGAACCGTGGCAAGGTGAGCCCGGGTGGGAGGACCTGGCCGACGTAGTGCGTGCGTGCGGTGAGGAGGAGCTGGACGTTCGGGTACCGGCCGACGGTGGTGATAAGCCGTTCGAGGTTGTCGCGCCACGTGAACCGTGGGCGGGTGTCATTGAGCGCGTCGATGATGAGGAGGGCCGGGACGCCTGCGACGCGGGCGCTCTCGTCGAGGAGCGCGATGGCTTCCTCGCTGGTGAGGTCGGACGGCATCTTGAGCACGTCGCGCAGGTGGGTCAGCGGGTCGCGGTCGGTGAACCAGCGGCCGTGCATCATGACGCTGGGGCGGCCCTGGCCGAGGCGCCGGACGACCGCGTCGATGGCGAGGTAAGTCTTCCCGATGCCGGCGGCACCAGTCATGAGTGCGACCCGGGCGGCGGCGAGCCGACCGACGGGGCTGATGAGGAGTCCGGTGGCGTCAGTGAGCTTTTCGCCGAGTTCGCGCAGGGCGTCGACGGCTGCCGCGGGGAACGACACCTGGTACTCGGCCTGGAACTGCCGCCAGCTCCGGGTGTCCCAGTTGTCGTCGGGGTACGTGGCGTCCATCGCTGCGACTTCGACAGCTTCTTGGTCGCTGACGATTTTCGAGGCCTCGTCGAGCGCTTGAGCGAGGTCGTCGAGTCCAGTGGTCGTGCGCGAGGTGTGCCAAGCGGCTAACGCGTCAGTGACCTTGGTGGCGGCGTCGAGGGCTATGTTCAGGTCTGCGGTGGGTACTTCGTGCTTAGCGTTGCGTACGCGGCGGGCGGAGTCGTTGACTTCATCGATCTGGTTGCTGACGACCGCCCACCACTCGTCGTCAGAGCAGAGCGCTGCGATGGACCTGGCGGCGGGCACCTCGACGTTCAACTCGGGCATGTACCGGGGCCGGGCGGCGTCAATCGCCTCCTGCAGCCGATCTTTCCACCACTGGGCGGGGAGGAGGTCGGCGTCGAACCAGTACCGGCGCTGGATGCCGGTGGTGTCAAGGCGTTCGAGTCGGGTAACGATGCTCGTCGCCCACTCGAACTCGAACTCCACCGTCATGCCGCGCGCGGTGGCCATGGATTTCCAGCCCTCGAGCCAGCCTCCCGGGTCATTGATCTTCTCCAGGAGCGACTTGCCGCGGCCTCCGGTGGGACCGGTCGGGTCAGCAGGGATGGCAATCGCGTACTTGGTCAGATTCGGATGCTGGTCCAGGGCAGCCTTGACGGACTTATCGAGCTGTGCCTTGTCGACGTCGGCGTGGGTAGTCCAGTACTTGGCCTGCCAGCCGTGCTCGGTGCCGCCGGGCAGCGTCCAGTAGCACTCGACGCCGCCGTCGCCGCCAGCTCCATGCAGTGAGACGAACTTGGCGTCAGCCGTGGGCGGCTCCTGTGCCACCTGTTGGCAGATGAACTGCTCGTACCCGTCGCGTTGCCCGCCAGGGCCGAGTGACCGAATCCGCGTGAATTCGATATCGGGGATGTTCACGGGGTGCCCTTCGGGTGCTGCGGTCGGTCCGGGAGAAACGCTACCGGTCCGCCTCGGAACTCGCGGCCGGAAACTGGCGCGACCCGGCCCCTCTATGCCGGCCGTGGTATGACGTCAAGCGCACTTCTGTGACAACGATCGCGAACCTGGACGCAAGATCTGCGCACAGGCATCTCGGACGTTGCATTCCGGGTCGAACTGATCACGCTCGTGGTTGGCGCGGCCCTGGTTGGGGTTCGCAAGTCCTTTGCCGGGCGGTAATCCGCCTTGCCCCGGAGCCGGTGGACCGGGTGTGATGATCGGCGTGAACATCTTCTCGGCGGTCGAGCGAACCGACCCGTCCCCGGCCGGGCACGGGGACAGCCACTCCCAGTTCATCGACCGTGTGGCAGGTCCCTTCTGGGACCAGGTCCGGGACCTGATCGAGGACTGGTTCTCTCGGCTTTGCTCGGATGCCCAAGCGGACGTCAGGGGACGGCTGCGCTCCAGGAATGACCGGCAGTCCAAGGGGGCCTTCTTCGAGTTGTACCTGCACGAGTGTCTCCTCCGGATGGGCTACACCGTGACTTGCCACCCGGAAATCGACGGGACCAGTCGCCGCCCGGATTTCCTCGCAGAGAAGGACGGCAGCGCGGTCTACATCGAAGCTCGATCAGCGTCGTCCAGTGACGTCGCGGTGGGTGCGTCCGCGAGGGTCAACACTCTGTACGAGTCGCTCGACAAGATCGACAGCCCGAACTTCTTCCTGTGGATCGACGTGGAGAGGCAGGGGGGCGGCCCGCTCCGGGCTCGCCCACTGCGCTCCACACTGGAGAAGTGGCTAAGAGAGCTGAACCCGGACGCCTACAGTGACCGTGGGAATGGCCGACGTGACTTCCCAGGAATGCTTTATGAGGCGGACGGGTGGCGGATCCAGTTCCACGCGCTCCCGAAGTCGCTCGAAGCGCGCGGAAAGGAGGGCGTGAGACCGCTTGGGATCTTCGGTGGCGGGCAGGCCTTCTTGGTGCAGGAGGAGGGGATCAAAAACGCGCTGAGCGACAAGGGTTCCGCATACGGGCGGCTTGGTGCTCCGTACGTCGTCGCGGTGGCGTCGAGCAGCATGACCACCGGTAACTACGACGTGAAGAACGCCCTATACGGCACCGAGGCCCTGCTGACCGGCACTAGCCCTGGCGGCGAGACCCGTTTGGACGCCCTCGTCCGCAATCCCGACGGTTACTGGTACAAGGGCGACCGTTGGGACCACCGCCACGTGTCGGCGGTGCTCGTCGTCAAGAACCTGCACCCCGCTTTCGTGGGCACCCAGCAGCACACCATCTGGGAGCACCCCGACCCTGAGTGGTCCGTGCCCCCGTTCCCGATGTGGCGGCGATCGACGGTCGACGCCCACGGCGCAGTGCATTTCGTCGATCCTGCGCACACACCGACGGAGTGGTTCGGCCTTACGGACCCATGGCCGATCGGGGAGCCCTTCTCGCGAGAGGGCCGATCCTAGAAAGGCCGGGCTCGCACCCCAGCCTGTGCCGACATGCAGTGGCAGTGGACTCGGGGGCCGTGTCGACGGCGATGCCTAGTGTTCTACGTTCTCCTTGTTCACGACCTGCCCGGGGTCGTCAGCGACCCGCCGCAGTGCGTTCGTCATCGCGTCGAGCTGGGCAGGCGAGGGCAGCTCTGTTGTCATGTTCCATAGCGCCTGGCCACCGTGCCGGGCGCCTTTCAGGTAGTCGATCCGCTTGAGCAGTGCGACACCTTTTTCTTGATCTTCGGGGCCCAAGGGCGAGCGTCCAGCAGCCCGAGGACAATCCCCTCGATCAGCGCGATCTTCGCGTCCTCGAATCCCTGGAACCGCCATCCGTTGAACTTCAGGCAGACGACTTTCTTGTCGCCTTCGAGCGACCCTTGGATCATCTCCAGGATGCTGGATTTCCCTGCACCCCAGTCGCCATGGACGCCGAACGTGACCGCCTGATCGGGTCGATGGCGCAGCATCTTGATGATGGTCCGCGCGATCGCCTCGTTGTTGAGCAGGTCGACTTTCGCTTCAGCGTCGATAAGGATCATGAATGCCTCATAGTGTTGTCGCTCAGCGGGAAACCCTCTCCAGCCGGCCCACGAGCCCGGAAACGCACTAAGGCCGGACAGTGCATAGTACGGCCCCAGTAGGACCTCATCACGATTTGTTGCCTCGGCGCATCCGGCCGACCGTGTGAATCACCCACGGTCGGGACACCTGTGCAAGTGGCGCTGGGCCGCACATCATGCGAGCCGCTCAGGCCATCACAGCATTCCCGGCCAGCGATCCCTGACTCCGGTGTACCGGAAAAGCGATGGTCGTTTCCTCGATCTGGCCCCAGGCGGGAGATAATCACCGTGTCATCTCCGATACGCGGTGAGGAGGGCTCAGTGAGCGATGCCGACCTGAACGATGACGGAGCGCCTACTCTGATCGCACGATACGGGCAGCTCCTGAGCGAAGATCATGACGAGGGTGAGCGCGGCGAGCTCCTGCTGGGCATACTCCATGACCTTCTGACTGGGTCTGGCATCCAACCTCGGCCAGCCGCGCCACTCGTCGGGGTGAGTCCGACGCTGGGTCTGCGGCGTGGTGACACGAAGCTGCTGCTTGATCTGGTTTGGCGCGACTCACCGCTGACGGCACAGGACGTCGCTGTGTGGCAGCAGGCCGCGCAGCGGCGTCGCAACGTGCAGATCGTGCTGATTTCGATGTCGGGGTTCGACTCCCGCGTTGGCGAGAGCGTGGACCCGCAGAGCCCGGTGGTGGTCTTGCTGGACCGTACGCACGTCGAGGCCGCGCTGTGTGGGCTGCTGACGATCGAGGACGCAATGCAGGAGGTCGGCGACCGGGCGATCTTCGACGGCGCAGCCTTCACCTCCGTGACCGACCTGGTACTGACGGCGCGGCGTGACAATCCGCCGTCGTTCGTGTCGTTCACCCGGTCGCCGATGCCGTGGGAACTCGAGCTCGCCGTTGCCGCTGGCGTCTCGCTGCAGCATCTGCTCAGCGCAGGTGCGGGGTGGGGGCAGATCACGGGTTTCACCGTCGATGGGTCCCGGATGCTGATCACGACCGGCGGAGGCGTCATGGAAGTCGACACCCTGCGCGGCACCGCTCACTGGCTGCTGCCGCTGATGGGTTGCTCGGGAAGCGCTCTGGCCTCGGCCGACGGTGGAATCCTGGTCCGGAGGGGCTCGGCCGTCGTGCAGTGGAAGGACGGTGTTTTGACACCGATTGCCGGGGATTTGGGCGATACCCGGATGCTGCTGTTGGGTCCCAATGGGCAGGCATGGGCCTTGTGCGGCAGCGGCGTCGAGCTGGCCAGCGCGAAGCTGGGCCTGGTTCGGCTGGGCGGCACGGTCGGTGATCAACAGCGCTACTCGATCTCGTTCGACGCGAACGTGCTCAGCGCGGTATGGCTGGACAACCTGCGGTTCTTCCTCGGCGCAGAGGGCCACAGCGCGGTCGTGGACCTGGGCCGCAGCACGATGGTGCGACGGGAGGACTGGATCGAGTTGCCGAGTCCCCAATATCTTGTGGTCCAGGGCGGTGAGGTCATCGCCGCAGGTTCCGACCGTACTGGCGTTCGAGCCTTCCTCCATCGTGTCAATCCCGCCGCGAGAACGACCAGTCTGGTCGCGCAGATGCAGCTCAACATGGTCCAAGGGCTCGGCATCACCCCACAGGGACGGCTTCTTCTGCTCGGCGACGTGCGGGGCAACAGCCAAACCCCGCGCCCGGTCATCATCGAGGTGAGTGGGGGCGGACCCCAGACCTACACTGCGACCCCCACGAGTGCGCTAAAGAGACCGGTCGAACCCGAGCCGCCTGTGGCTAGCGCTGTGGCCGGAGCGACGGCCGAGACTATCGATGCTCCTTCGGCTGTCGCGGCGGCCACCCCCGACCCGTACGCGGCCGTCCGGATCGTGGCGCATGGTGAGCGCAAGAACTACGCCCTGGATCACCGACCTCTCAAGACCGGTGGACAGGCTCAAGTGTTCCGGGGAACGCACAAGCACACCGGCACAGCGGTGGCGTTGAAGCGGCTGCGTATGACAGGGAACGATCAGCGGGCGCGGATGCATCGCGAGGTCGACGCGGCCAGCATGTTCGGCTCGAACCGCCACGTGATGCCGGTCCTCGACTTCAGCCCTACCTTCGAATGGCTCGTCATGCCACTGGCCGATCACTCGGCCGAGGACATGGCCGCCATCCTTAACCAAGACGGACCGCTGCGAGAGTTGATCACGGCGATCTGCGAAGGCCTACGGGAGCCACACCAGGCCGGGTGGATCCACCGCGACCTGAAACCGGCCAACATCCTGTGGCTCGACGGCCGCTGGGTCATCGCGGACTGGGGCCTGGGCCGCCGCCCTCGCGGGCAGACCACCGCGCCGGGACGCACGCAGGTCGGCGAACTCTACGGCAGCGCGGGCTACGCCGCCCCTGAGCTGTACACCGACGCCCACGCGGCCAGGCCGCAGACCGACATCTACAGCATCGGCCAGATGGTCGGCTGGGCATCCCTGCAGACCGATCCCCGCGCGAACGTGCCGCATCTCCCCCCGGCTGGCCCGTGGCGGGCGGTCGTGCGCGCCGCGACCCACCACGATCCACGCCAGCGTCCGGCGACCGTGGATGAGCTCCTCGCGTTGATCGCGGCCGAACTCGACCCGCCTCCGGCCATCCCTGTCAGCCGTGGCCGGGCACTCATCGAGGCCGCCTGCGAGGGAGACACCTCAGCGGTACCCGCCCTTTTCCACCTCGCCGCGGACACGGCCAGTGGCAATCCTGGGTCGCGATAAATGCCTTATCGCGACCCAGAACCTTGATCGTTTTAACCTGGGAGAACGCCCCGATGCCCGAGTTGGGCGACTGGAGGACGACCCGACCGCCCCGGTACCGACGTCCTTCATTACGCCGTATCATGCCTCGCTTGTGCCGGTCGAACGGGGTCCGCCCAGTGGCGGCACGACACTCTCCGAATGGGCCACCTCGACGCTCTTTGCCTTGATGGCATGGGCCCGCTCCTTCTCCACCTCGGCGATGATCTCCTCGGCCTCACGCTGCTCCAGTCCCCACCGGCTCATCAGCGGGCGTCGGCCGACCCGCTGACTGCCCTCACTGAGGCTCTCGATATAGGTGAGCCGCGCCGCCTCGTACCGGTCGGTGGGCAGCAGCGGCACCACGCGTTCCACCTCGACGAGAGTCTCAACGGGCTGGCACACGTGGTCCTTGGCCAGCGTCTCGGTGGACGGTTGCCGGGTGTTCCGGACGATCCACATGAGCAGTTCGTACGCGCCCGCGAAGGCCACCGGTGCCAGGGCACTGATCAGGCGCGATCCGAGTCCGCCGAACCAGCCGTGCGCCACGTTCGCCGCCAGCGTCACCGCCCCGCCCAATGCGAGCGCCACCCACGCCAGCACCGGCACACGTAGCCGACGACGCGAGCAGTAGACCATCACCAGCGACGCCATGACGATCACACCGTCGGACATCGCCGGATACAGAATGGCCATGTCGTGCCGCTCACCCAAAGCGATCGCCAGACCGTAGAAGTGGTGGTACGAGACGTAGGCGGCCGCGCCGGCGACCGCCAGCAGGACAGCCACCGCGAAGCCCAGGATGATCCGGTCCCCGTACTGATCGCGCTGGTTCCGCTCGACCCAAGCCCCTTCGACCGGAACCACCTCCCCGGCGATTTCTGGTGTCGAGGGGCGGCGTACGGCCTGGCTTCCGGGTTGATCAGGTTGCTGGGATGCAGGAAGGGGTTCGGTGCTGCGATCACCGAGCTCCTGCCCCCTTACCGCCGCTGCCCTGAGCGCAGTTGAGATCGTCTGCTGAGGATCCTGAACTGGCGGTTGCCGGGCTTCCCCGGCGTGGGCGTGTGCCGCGAGGTAGGACCCGATCTCGTTGAGGTGGGTGTGGGCACCGCCCCCTCTCCGCGCGCCTATTCCGGGCATGAGAGGTCCAGCCACGGAGCGTCGGTGCTGCTCAGGAGATGGGCGAACGGTTCAAGTCCCCCCTCGGACACAAACGTTTTGCACGCGTGGAGGTACGGGTTTGACCCGGGCCTCCACGAGTCGTTTCCGGGGTCGACAAGTCAACCGTAGATCTCGGTCTTGCCGACGGGGTCGGCCTCCTGAATGACCTTCACGAGGTCTCCTAACGCGGTCATCACGGCATCGATCTCCTTTCGTGTCATGCGACGTCGGCCACCGGCCTGCCGCAGTTGATCCTGGGCCGCCAGGTCACGTCCAGCGAAGTGGCGTATGAGTTGATCTCCGAAGGCGGCGAAGGCCAGCAGCTCTTCCCGGAAGGCCTCCATCTCGCTGACCTGGCTTTTTCCAGGTGTGTTTGATGCCGACGGGTGGAGACCCAGAGCAGGTAGCTGGTGGCCACCGCGCCGATCAGGGCTGTTGCCCGGCGTCTGCGTTCCAGCAGCCAGTCGGAGAAATAGGAGCCCGAGCGTGGTTTCGGTACGGCGAGCTCGACGGTGCCGGCTCGGATATCCCAGCCGCGGCTTCGATAGCCGTTGCGCCGGTTGGTGCGCTCGTCACTGCGGGTGCCGTACTTGGCGTCGCAACGGCGCCACGCCATCTAGTCGGGGAAACTCGTACACCACCTCCGTGGACGCAACCGAGGGCGCCCCACCCTCAGCCCTGAAATTTTCATACCTCCGCTGAATTCTTCGTGCCAAGGAGCAGGTCAGCGGTATGGCCTGGGGAAACGTCCTGTACACGGGTGCGGAACAGGCCAAAGATGGGAGCGCTCCCATACGGGCACCCCTTCCCTGGAGGCTTGAAGATGAAGACACTGCGTTTGTGGGCTCTGTCCACAGCGGTCGCGCTCCTGGCGGCGATCGGGGTGGCCGTCACCTCACCCGCAGCCCAGGCGGCGGTCGCCTGTTCCGTGACCTACACCAAGGCCTGGGACAACGGCAGCGGGTTCGGCGCCAACATCACGATCAACAATCTCGGCGACCCGGTCAGCCCGTGGACGCTGCGCTACAGCTGGCCCGGCAACCAGCAGGTCACCCAGGGCTGGGGCGGAACCTGGACTCAGTCGGGCCAGAGCGTGACCGTGACCGCCCCGTCGTATGCCCAGGGCCTGGAAACGGGCGCCGGCGTCACCGTCGGCTTCAACAGCGGCTACAGCGGCACCAACACCAACCCCACCGCTTTCACCGTCAACGGCGTGGCCTGTGGCGGTACCCCGACGTCGACGCCCACGCCGACACCCACGCCGACGCCGACGCCGACGCCCGGCAACGCGCAGGCTGTCGTGGCCGCGATGCAGCCCGGCTGGAACCTGGGCAACTCCCTCGACGCCACCGGCTCGGACGAGACCTCATGGGGTAACCCGCGAATCACGGCGGCGCTGCTCGACAACATCAGGGCGCAGGGCTTCAACAGCATCCGGATCCCGGTGACCTGGGGTCAGTACCAGGGCGGGGCGCCCAACTACACCATCAATGCGACGCACATGAACCGGGTGAAGGAGGTCGTCGACTGGGCCCTCGCCGACGGCTTCTACGTGATGATCAATATCCATCACGATTCGTGGCAGTGGATCCAGAACATGCCGAGCGACCGGACGAACGTGCTGGCTCGGTACAACGCGATCTGGAGCCAGATCGCCGACACGTTCCGGAACTCCTCGGCCAAGCTGGTGTTCGAGAGCGTCAACGAGCCGACCTTCACCGGCAGTTCCGGGGACGCCCAGAACGCGACCCTGCTGAACGAACTCAACACGTCCTTTCGAAACATCGTGCGCCAGTCGGGCGGCAACAACGCGACCCGGTTGCTCGTCCTGCCGACCCTGCACACCTCGGCCGATCAGGCCAGGGTCGACGAGCTGGTCAGCACGTTCAACACGATGAACGACCCCAACCTCATCGCGACGGTCCACTTCTACGGGTACTGGCCGTTCAGCGTCAACGTCGCCGGCGGCACGCGCTTCGACGCCACCGTCCAGCAGGACCTGACCGGCGCCTTCGACCGGGTGTACAGCGCCTTCGTGACCCGCGGCATCCCTGTGATCATCGGTGAGTACGGCCTGCTTGGCTTCGACCGGCACACCGGCACGATCCAACAGGGCGAAAAACTGAAGTTCTTCGAATTCCTCGGTCACTACGCGCGGACCAGGCAGATCACCACCATGTTGTGGGACAACGGCCAGCACTTCAACCGGACCTCGTTCCAGTGGGCCGACCCCGAGCTGTTCGCGCAGATCAAGTCCAGTTGGACGACGCGCTCGGGGACGGCCTCGTCGGATCAGGTGTTCAACGCGAAGGCGTCCGCCATCACGAGCAAGACGCTCACGCTGAACCTGAACGGCACCTCGTTCGTGGGGATCCGCCAGGGCGGCACGGATCTGGTACGCGGCACCGACTACACCGTCTCGGGCGACCAGCTCACGTTCACCGCATCCGCGCTCACCCGGCTGACGGGCTCCCGGGCCTACGGCGTCAACGCGACACTGTCGGCTCGGTTCTCCCAGGGCGTCCCGTGGCGGATCAACATAGTCACCTACGACACGCCGACGATGCAGAACGCGAGCGGAACGACGAGTTCCTTCACCGTCCCCACCACGTTCAAGGGTGACCAACTCGCCACCATGGAGGCCAAGCACGCCAACGGCACCAATGCCGGCCCTCACAACTGGACCTCGTTCAAGGAGTTCGACGTCGCCTTCGCGCCCAACTACAGCACCAACACCATCACGCTGAAGCCGGAGTTCTTCGCCGAGGTCACCGACGCCTCAAAGGTCACGCTCACCTTCCACTTCTGGAGCGGCACGACCGTGACCTACTTCGTCACCAAGTCGGGAAGCACGGTCACCGGTACCACGACCTGATCAAGCGGACCTCCCTCCCGGCAGCGTCCCGGCGGGCCACGGTTCAGGAGAACGGATCGTGGCCCGTCGGCATCCCAGGCCATACCGGAACGTACGCCTGCGACCTCATCCGGCCGATGTCCGGCCTGACGTACGGCCGAGTGATCATTCAGAGGTCTTTGAGGGGCCGTGGCCTGGTCATCCAGGTACTCCACCACCGTGATCGTGTTCCGATCGACGTGGCGCCTTCTCACACCGGGACCGGTGACACGAAGGCCGCTCCACACGGAGGGTGATCATCAGAGCACGAACGGCATTTACGGCAGTTTTAGGTGGTCTGATGCATTGTTCTCCTATTACATGCTAGTGGGAGGAAGAAAGATGACCTCTGGGTCGGACGAATTCAGCACCGCGGAAATACTGGCGAACAAGCCACCCAGGCGCCGTATCCCCCGCTCCGCACTGCTCATCGCCACTACCGCGCTCGCCGTGGTCACGGGTGCCGGCGTCGCCACCGCGGCCGCGTTCTCGCCCGCGCCGTCCCCGACACCCACGACGGGCGACACCGCGACACCATCGGCGACACCTTCCGACACGGCGCCGGGACAGGATCGGGGCCGAGGCCACAGGATGGGCTTCGGCGGACCTTCCATCCATGGCGAGTTCGTGGTGCCCGACGGTGAAGGCAAGTACGTGACCGTCGCCACCCAGTACGGCGACGTCACGGCCGTCGGCCAGGACTCGATCACGGTCAAGAGCGAGGACGGCTACACCAAGGAGTACACGATCAACGGGGACACCCGGATCAACCGCCGCGGCGAGGACGGCGACGCGGTGAAAGCCGGGCAGAAGGTCATGGTCATGGCGAAGGTGGATGGCAGCACGGCCACCGCCGTCGCGATCCACGACGCGACCACGCGCGACGGGCAGGGCCGACACGGCAAGGGAGGCCACTGGTACGGCAAGGGAGACCGCCCACACCGAGACCACCAGTCCGGCCAGCCGTCGACCCCCTCACCCACGCCGACCTCCTGACCGCTGAGAATCACCCCCGTCCCATGCCGCCCGAGGTGACATGAGACGGGTTACTTCACGGACAGGTCACGTCCCGAAGAACCAGCGCAGACCCTGCGCCGACGCCTCGACCGCCCACCGACGACAGTCCTCGCCGGCAATGGGACTGGTGACCGACCAGGTGTGATCGCGCGAGCTCCGTATGTGATCCATGGGGACGCCGTCGACGGAGAAGACGGCGGTCCGAACACCGGCGATCTCGATGCCACGGGTTCGGCGATGTCAGTCCGGTCGTGGGGCCGGATTGGCGGTGACCGAACGGAGCAGGGGCCGTGACAGCGCACCCGCCCCCAGCACCCCGGCGAACCCCACGGCGACAGAGGTCAGCAGCGTGACCGCCCCGCTCACGCTCATCGCCGCGTACACGAACGGCAACGCGCAGAACATGCCGATCAGGATGGAACCGCCGCCCATCACCGCGAGGGGGACGAGAGTCTCGGTACGCCGCGCCCTGTCCAGCACTTCGAGCGGGGTCCCGGCCAGGCGGAGCAGGGCGTACGCCTGCCGCCGGTCGAGCACCGACGAGGCAGCCGTGATCCCCGCGCTCGCGATCGCCACCAGGAAGGAGACCCCGAGCACGACCAACGTCCCGGTGCGGACGTCGTCGAGCAGACGGATGCCCTGCCACTGGTCGTCCACCGGCGAGGCGGCGATGCGCCCCGGCACCAGACCGGCGAGTGCCGTACGGGCGGTGTCGATCCGCACGGTGTATCCGTCACCCGAGGGCAGGCTGATCGTGAGCGTCCTCTCCTTCGCCCGGCCGGACCCCGACCTGTCGGAGGTCTTGACGTGAGCGTCGATCCCGGCTCCGGAGAGCCGTTCCCTCGCCTGCTCCGCGAGGGCGGCCGCCTGGGCGTCGGGGACCACAAGGCGCAGGCCGGCCGTGGAGGGGGGAACGCCCAGCAGGTCGGACGACGGGCTCAGCAGCCCGACGAACCCGGCGATGAAGCCGGTCAGTGCCACTCCGCTGACGGTCCGCCAGGCCGACCTCGGGTCGTCGACCAGGCGGCGGCCGGCCAGCAGCCTGGCGGGCCGCCGTGCCGTACGGGTGGTGATCCGGCCGATGACGCCCACCACCCAGGGCCCGACGAGGTTGACGCCGAGGAAGGCCAGCCCGAGCACGCCCACGACGACGGTTGTCGACGTGCTCCGGGACGACAGCGGGACGGCGATCAGGATCACGAACAGCGCGACCACCCGGACGAACCGCATCGCGGGCGGCGTCTCCCGTTTCGCCACCCCGAGCGGGCTGACCACCACCCGCCGCAGCCCGACCACCGCCGACAGGCCGACCAGCAGGGGTACGGCCAGCAGTACGCCGAGCACGGGGAGGACTCCGGGCCACAGGTCGGCGGCGAACCACGACCCGCCGGCCATCTCGATCCGGCTCAGCAGCGGAATGGCCGCGCCGTACAGCACCAGGCCGAGCACGGCCCCGCCGAACGCCGTGATCACCGCCTCGGCGACCGTCATCATGACGACCTGCCACGGCGTCGCCCCCACCAGCCTCAGCGCGGCCAGCCGCTGGTCCCGCCGCGCCACGGTCAGCCGGGCCGCCGCGCCCCCGAACACGAGCAGCGGCACGACCATCAGCACGCTCGCGATGAGCGCCATGATCTGGTAGACGACGGTCTCGTCACCGGCCCTCCCCGTGAAATCGCTGATCTTCGTTGGCGGCGTGGACGTCAGCGGGTGGTCCGCCCGGGAGGCCGCCATCGCGGGGTCGGCGGCCGTGCGTCCCACGACGGCGACGAGCTCGTCCGGGTACAGCAGCCCGTCGTTCCCGATCGTGCCCGCCACCTTGCCGGGGAAGCGCGCGGCGAGCTGCTCGGCCGGTAGTTCCCTCATCAGCCCCGCGAGCCCCGGCGACACCCACACCTCACCCGGCCTGGGCATCCGGTTCATCCCCGGCGGCCTCACCCCGGAGACCTCCCGCAGCGGCGCGACGTCCACAACCGTGATGCTCAGGTCCCGGACATAGTCCTTGGCCGTGGCCTCGATCGCGACGGGCGTCCCCTTGGCCTCCACCGGGTTGCGCCACGCCTCCCGGTCGGCGCGCGCCGCAAAGGCCACGTTGGCGGCCAGCGCGAACACCAGCAGCGCCGACGAGATCGCCACGGCTGCGGCCGTCAGCCCCGTCCCCAGCATCGACTGGCGTCCGCCACCGCGGAGCAGCCGCCAGCTCAGCTCCAGCAGGTTCCTCACGCGTTCCCCCCGGACAGCGTCTGGGTACGGTCCTGCCTCTGGCCAGGTGCGAGGATCATGCCGTCGCGGACCTCGACGACCCGGTCACACCACCGGGCCACCTCCGGGTCGTGGGTGACGACGACCAGGGACGCGTCGTGGTGCTTGGTGGCCTCGACCAGGATGCGCATGATCTCATGACCGGTGGCCTGGTCGAGGGCGCCGGTGGGCTCGTCCGCGAAGATCACAGCGGGGCGGGTGACGAGCGCGCGGGCGATCGCGACCCGCTGTGCCTGCCCTCCGGACAGCTCGCCCGGCCGCCGCCCCTCCATCCCGCCCAGTCCGAGCGGCCCGAACCACGCCCGCGCCTCCTGTACGGACCGTCCTCGCGCCATCCCGCCTAACATCAGCGGCAGCGCGACGTTCTCGTCCGCCGGTAGTTCGGGCAGGAGCTGCCCGAACTGGAACACGAATCCGAACCGGGTACGGCGCAGCGTGCTGCGATCCCGCTCCCCCATCGTGTCGATCCGTTCCCCCAGCAGACGCACCTCTCCGGAATCCGGCTTCATGATGCCCGCGAGACAGTGGAGCAGAGTGGATTTGCCCACCCATGGGTTATTGCACTTCTTTTTCCTAGAATGAAGGGGTAGGGAAAAGCGGAGGGAAAGGGACGGCAGTGATGGCATCCAAGACCAAGGCCCCCAGTAAAGCCGTGATCGAGCAGCACGCGCGCATCACGGTGATCAAGGAAGCGATGCTCAACGGCGCCGCCATGTCGATCAACGGCATCGCCGGACAATGGAACACCGCAGGCGATGTGTGGACCGCCGACGACCCCTCAGTAGGTAACACCTTGATCCTGGTTCGGATCTCCGACGCCGAGGAAGAGGAGGTCAACGGTGTAGCCCGCCAGATCGAGGACACCTGCAATCTGACCGCCCGTCGCGGCGCGAGGGTCGGCATGATCCTTGTCGAGAACGACACCTCAGCGTTCAAGCGCCGCAAGATCGAGCTGCCCAACGGAGAGACCCAGCTCCGTACCGTACGCCCGAAGTTCCGGCGTGCTCTCAAGCTGCTCAGCGAGGGCAGGTTCCGCCGGTTCACGACCTACCACCTTGACCGCACGGTCCGTGACCCGAGGGACTTGGAAGACCTGATCGACGTGGTGGAGGGGTCGCGCCCGCGCATCATCGCCGATTCGTTCACGGGCAGCCTGCGCTTGGCCAATGACAGTGACATCACCTCTGCCCGGATTCACTGCGCCATCGCCAACCAGGCATCACGTGACACCGTGCGCCGAGTCTCCCGCACCCGCAAGCAGCAGGCCCAAGAGGGACGTTTCGGAGGAGGCAGGCGACGCTACGGGTTCGAGCCCGACGGGACCACGCACCGCCCGCAGGAAGCCGACGCCATCGCCCGTTACCACGCCATCGCGCTTACGGGTGTGTCCGTCAAGGAGATCGCACGCGACATGAACGCGGCAGGTCTGCTTACGACCACCGAGAAGCCGTGGACATCGCAGCTGGTACGCCCGATGCTGCTACGCCCTTGTATCGCAGGGCTTAGCGTGCATCGAGCAGGGGTTCCCGTTGACCTTCCCCAGGAAGAGGGAGACGAGGAGGGGGAGGAGGAGATTGCCGCCATGCCCCGGCATTACACGCCGGATGATGTGGTCGGCACCCTGCCCGGTGATCCGATCGTCGATCCCGACGACTATTGGAGGCTGGTGAACCTGTGGACCGACCCCGACCGCTACACCACCCTAGGAAACACGCCCCAATCGCTCGGATCATGCATCTACCGGTGTCCGTGTGGGGGAACGGTGACCACGCAGAACAAGAAGTGGAAGCGCAAAGACCCAAAGACCGGCGAAGTCATCCGGATCGATGTGGAGGAGGCATATCGCTGTCCAGGGTTCGGGAAAGGGCACGTTGTGTGTCAGCGTGCGGAGCTTGACGCACTGGTCACCGCAACGATCAAAGAGCTGATTCGCATTTCCGACCCTGCCGACATCATCGGCCACCCCACCACCGCAGAAGCCGACATCCCCGCTCTCCGCGCGGAAATGGCGACGCACGAGGCACGGCTACGGGAGATCAGCGCGGACCGCGAAGCCGACTTGATCAGCCGGGCACAGATGATCGACATGACCGCTAAGCGCCGCAAGAAGATGGAAGCGACGAAGGCCAAGCTTGACCAGGCGCTTGAGGATGTCCACCCCGCCGCGAAGCTGATCGGTGCAGAGGACATCGACGCCGCATGGGATGCCCTCACCCTTGGCGAGCAGCGGGAAATCTGCCGCCGCATGCTGGTCGTGACCATCCAGCCTCTCGGACGGGGAAGGCGTGCACCGGTCCGTGAGCGGGTCACTATCACCAAGCGTCACCGTGACGCGCAGACCACTTAAGACAGCAGTGAGCCCCGGACCCTCGTATAGGTCCGGGGCTCACTACTGTTTCAGAAGACCAGCCGCCTAGCCTGCCCTACATGACGCATCAGCGGTGGTTCTTGAAGACCAGCGCCAGGTAATCCCGGTCATCATCGGCCAGCGGCCCCAGTCCGGCCACCGTCCGCCGCACCCATTCCCGATCTTCGTCGGTCAACTGATAGACCGTCCGCCGCCGCGTAACACTCCGTTGATCCCTACGTCCCCTGCGACTACTATCCGTAGCTGCCGAGTTGCTCCGCCCCTCCTCTCCGTACCCCACCCGCCCACCCAGGCGTTATCGGTGCTTCGCACGCCTGCCTCAGCGCGCCCCTCTCGGACGAGCTGATCTATCCGGCGCATCTACCACCCACGCTTGCCGCACCTTCGACCAGCACGCCGACCTCAACGCCCCTCCTCACCCCCCTCCACCACCGGCGCGCTGCTACGCCTCGTGGGCAGACCATCCACCCAATGCCAGGTACGCCTCACGCCCCGAGCCGTGCGCCCCACCCACGCCTCAGCCACTCCCGGCCGCTCTGACTCCACCGTGGCCCAATGCGCCACCTGCACCCACGTCGCGCTCAGCGTCCACATGACCCCGTCCGTCCCGTCATCCAGGCGCGTCCCGACCTGATACACCGTCACCTTGTCCGGGCCGATCGACTCCGGCGGCCTACCACCAGCCGAGACATCGCTGTACGCCCCGGTCAGCTCCGCACGGTCCGAACCACTCTCCTGAACCCAACTGAAGACCACCGCCGCCCCCACCAGCAGCGCGATGACCACGAACACCGTCATCAGCGGAAAGTCCGGCTCAGATAACCACGCAGGTACACCCGTGTCCTACCGTCCTTGCCCGAGAGATAGACCTCCTTGCCACCGTTGTGCAGTGACTCCTTAATGGCCAGATCCACAGCATCCGCATCAAACGTCTCGATCACATGCGACTCGCCGCCCAAAGCCCCGACGACGTAGCGATCTGCGGACTGATCGGCAAAACGAGGCTTAAGAGCGTCGTACCGCTCCGCGCTCTCCGCACGCCACTTGTCGTCTTTCCTGCTCTGATACCACAGGTAGGCGGGTATGAAGATGGCCAATACAGCAAAAGCCAGCAGAAGATGCGTATCGGTGACACCGACACCCGCAGCATGGTGCATAAGAATGTCCCTTCCCTCAGTGGCTGTCTTTGCCGTTACTGTCACTAGATCCATGAGCCCTCAGCGCTGACTGCCACGACCAGGGATACACGGTCTTGCCCGCCAGCCGTCCGTCCTCCCACGTCCACGCCGTACTGATCCGCGCCCCCCGGTCCTCATACACCGCCATAGCCGCCACCCCCGGCCTCTTCGAGGCTTGTTGCCCCCATTCCTCTAACTGCGGCCACGAGACCAACCACTCTTGGACGGCGCTCTCCTCTTCGAATTCCTTCGTGATCGTGCTGGCCGTGATCGTGCTGATCACATAGGGGCGCACCGGCCACGGCACACCCGACAACGACGCCCGCTCATGCGCCACCCCCTGCGCCGCCGGACGCCGCCGATCAATCCGCCGGTTTCGAATCCGCCGCGTCATCCACCAGCCCACCAGCATGACCACAAACACCACACCCAGCGGGATCAGCAGCACCTCAACCGCAAAAACCTCACCCATCGTGATCAGCCCCATTTCCTTTCGATGTCCGCCCGCTTATTCGTAGTGCGTGCGCCGACGCTCCCGCCACACCCGTCGTGCCTGCTGCTCTTCCATCAGCTCACGCGCGTCCGAGTCCGACAGCCCTTGCTTCTTTCGCCACTCCCTATCACCCCACCACTCCCACGCCCGACGAACCGAACTGACGAGCATGATCAGCCCGCAGATGATGAACAGGCCCCAGTGGAACCAGGTGATTTGCGTTTCTCTCTCCACGATGTGCAGCCAGACCATTCGCTACCTTCCTCCCTGACTCATAACCCATTGCCACATTTACCGTTCCGGCCCCGACTTTTCGCCCCCCTATCGGGACATTCACATTTCCCGTTCCTCCGTCATCAAAGGCGCTTCGCACGCCCTCTCCGCCCGGCGACCCTCACCGCTAAACGATCTTCGCCGACCCGCAGCCGGCCGACGCCATGATCATTTGGTCTTCCCCCAGCTCAGGAGGCAGATCGACCTCTCTTGCCCGCGCCTGCAACTCCGCCAGATGCGCCCGCCACGCCTGCGCCCGAGCCACCTCCCGCAGCAACCGCACCCGTCGTGTCGGCAAGGAGACATCCCCCACCGGGACCGGACGCCAGATGTAGCGGCCCACCTCCCGCACCCCGCCGTCCTCACCGGCCAGGCCCAGCACTTCCAGCACCCAGGCCCGCCGATCCTGTCGATGCTCACCCAGCGACTTGTTCGACCACTTACGCGAGACCAGCACCCGCCGCCCGCCGTACCCCAGGTGTTCGGGCTTGTGCGCCTTGCCCCGGCACCGGCCCGGCACCATGCCCGCCTTAGCCCCCTTCGGCTGCACACCGAACCGCAACCAGTTCGCACACGCCGCAGAACACGGCTCATACCTCAGCGCTTCGACCAGCCGCGCCGCGTGCGCCGCCCGCGCGTGATCCTCCGCCCCGATGCCCCCGCCGAGACTCTTGGTCAGGTACTTGGCCAAGTAGCGGATGCGCTGGTCAGCATCCGGCGTCCCCGCCAACACCCCTTGCATGTCCATCTGGTCGCCGAAACGCGCCACGTGCAGCGGAGTCGCCTCATCATCGGCATCCAGCCGGGCCAGCGCCTCATCCCACGACGGCAGCACCTCACCCGTGGACGGGTCCACGTACCCGCCCTCACCGTCTTCGCCGTCGCCCGCCACCCAGACCGGCAGGCACCCCGCCGGATAGCGCACCTCATCACACGGCGGCCACCACACTTGGTGATACGTGGCAGCCACCACCGCCCGCAGATCCGCCCGGCTCACCGTGCCCCGCACCGCCATATGCAGATGTACCGCCAACCGCCGTTGCGGCTCCACGGAGGCGAAGTACTGCACGTCGAACCCCGCCACCCGCCGCAGGTTCTGCACGAACCGATCCACCAGCTTGGAAAAGTGGATCGCATCCCGTGCCGCCCGCCGGTAGTCGTAGGTGCCCGGATCGATCGGAACGCCGTTGCGCACCCTGCCGTAAGAGGGCAGCGTCAGCGTGACGAACATCGACGGCCTGTAGGCCCGCCCGTCCGGCGCCGCGTAAGTCCGCCCCACCGTCGAGGAGCTTCGCTGCCGACGAGGCAGGTCCGGCGCGTCCTGACGACGCCGAGTCGATCGTGTCCGCTTGACCGGCACGGCCCGCCCCAGCACGTCACCCCCGAGCCCGGACCGCTCGATCTCCGCATCCAGATCAGCTATCGCCAGGCCGATAGCGTCGGTGCTCTCGCCCAGCTCCGCCGCCTCAGCCCGCCACGCCTCCCACTGCGCCCGCACCATCACCAGGCGACGCTGTTCCTCCGTCGCTTCCGCAGGAGCCCGGACCGGTTCGGCTTCCATGTGCCAGCCCTCCCGGCACTGCACCGCCCGCAACGCTTTCGCCCGCCGCGCACACGGCGGGCACTTGCTTTCCTGCGTCGAGCCGCACGGCAGGTTCACGATCTCCGCCGAGCTGCTGTGCGTGTCCGTCACCCGCATAGGGATGCTGTGCAGGCACACCCCGTTCTCGATCGCGACCTGTTCGACCACCTCTGTCGCGAGGGTTTGGGCCATCCGCAGCGCCCGCGATACCGCCCCCGGCTGAGAGACCTCCGTCAAACGGCCCACCCCTCGTACTCGTCGTACTCACCCGCCATCTCCGCCCCGTCCTCCGCGTGCTCGTACTCCATCGGGTAAAGGACCGCCTGCTGACCGCAGCCACGGCATTCGGCCACCCCCCGCACGATGTCCACGAAGATCTGACCCACCGCCCCGCACACCGCGCACCCCAGCTCAGCCAGATAACCGCTCAGCCCTCTCACAGCCATGCCTCCCGTACGTCCGAATACCGCATGATCATTTGCTTGATGTCGTCATCGCTGACGTATGCCGCCCGCACCCGCAACGGTTCCGGCGAGGTCTCCAGCCGCACGAACGCCGTCCCCGCACCGACCGAGGGGTCTGCCGGATCACGGGCGATCTGGTCGGCCAGCGCGCCCCGCTCCCGAGCCCCATCCCCCAGAACCATGTCCACCTGTTCGGCCTCATCCAGCCGAAGCGCGATCTTGTCGGGGAACAGGTTGCGGATGTTCATCACTTCCTTGCGCGGGTCCTGGAGTGCCGCCATCACCCCGATGCCCACCGCGCGACCCTGTGTGGTCAGCGTCGCCAGCGCCGCCATGATCCGCGCCTTAAGACCCCTGTCCGGCTGATACGCCGTCAGGAACGCCACCTCATCGACCAAGACGAGGATGAACGGGTCATCGAGCGTGGGCAGGTGGGAGCGCTGTACCCCGGCGTAGCGGTCCGCCCGCTCCTGCATCACCTCAACCGCGCGTTCCAGCAGCTCCGCGCACTCCTCCGGCGTCGCGGCGTACTCATTCAGCAGCGCCTTACCGAAGGACAACTCCATTCGTTTGGGGTCCAGCCCCCACACCTGCGCCAGCCCCACATCCAGCGCGGGCAGCAGCCCCCGCACCGTGCCCCACAGCCACGAGCCCTTACCCGCGCCCGTCGCCCCCGCGATCAGCACATGTGTCCCATGCACCTTGAGCCGGTACGGGGTGCCGTCCTCACAGGCGCCGATCTCCACCGACCCCACCACCGGCCGACGCGGTATCGGCCGCGCCTGCAACGGCTCAGCCAGCGGATCACGCCGAGGGAAGGTCAACGTCACCCACCCCGGTCGAGGCGACGAGACGCGACACCAGGTCGAGCCGAAGCCATGCGCGAGATTAGCCGCCCGATCCGCCCAGTCCTCATCACTCTGCCCCGCCAGCATCCGCACCGTCACCGCATCAGCCCACGACGAGCAGCGCACCCGCAACAGCCCCGGCGTCCACGTCCGCCCGGTGATCGACCGACTCAGACCCGACACCGCCAGCACCGACCGCCACCGGCGACGGTAGACCCACACCCACCGCCACCACGCCACCAACGGCCAGCCCAGCACCCGCATCCCCAACGCAGGCCACAACCCCGCCCACGTGCTCACCGCGCAGACGATCGACCCCACGACGATCAGCGCCAGCCGCCAGCCCAGCGCATAAACCATCCCCGACGCCAACCCCACCAGCGAGCACGCGACCGGATGACGCACCACCAGATGCACCACCCCCACCACCAGACGCCACCCCAAGATGAGCAGCGTCACGACCGCCGGAGTACGAACCACGGTCGGCGCGAACACCACCGCCGTCTCCGGAGTGGTCGAGACCAGGCCCACCGTTTCCGAGCCCGGCAATTTACGCAGCACGAACTAACCGCCTCTCTGAAAACCGCGAATGACGACGAGAAAGGTCGCAAATAGCGACAGAAGGTGATCGGGAACGCCGATAAGGCGGGAGCCGCCGACGAGCAACAGTCAGCAGCCCCCGCCTAACCCGCCTACGGGTTAATGGGGTCGCGTCCCTTCGTGGCCTTGACAGGCATAGGGACCGCGCGAATCGCCGTCGCACGATAGGACAGTGCGATCTTGTTACCGTTGAGCCACGGTGTGATCGTCAGCCCGTCCAGCACCAAAGGCACGAACGGAACACCGACAGCCGCCAACTCCGCAGGCAGCTCAGGCAGCACCGGCATTTCCGCCGCACTGATCTTGATCTGCATGGACTTGTTCGCGGCCCTGGCGGACGGGTCCGCATCCAGCACCGAGACCGCCCAGATCGGCAGCCCCGTCTCCTTGTCGCGCTGCTGGACTGGTCGTGTGGGCGTAGACGCCTCAAAGTCCGCAACCGCTGTCACTTCACCCGAGGCATAACAGCCATACGGGAAAAGATCTTCGAACCGTACAGGGATGCGTCCTCCCTGTAGTGCCAATTCCACACTCCCTTGTTCGGTGGCGCTTGTGAATTGACCAACGGGCGACCCCTATTCCGCGTTCCTCCCACAGCGGACAAACACTCTTTATGCGCCCTTTACGGACACCCAAAAGCGCTTTGACCGTCTCTGTCAGCGCTTCACGGACCACGCGCACCACTGGATATCAGCCTCACCAGCACTCATCCCAAAGCCCTACTAATAGGGCATCTCGGGTGTGTTCTAGGTCACAACACGACCGAAAAGGGTCCACGCGAAGCCATGCCAAGTTGCCGAATTAATCTTATTAAGGTCAAGCAGGCGGCAGCGCTCCGCGCCGCCGCCCGGCGGGGCATGCCCGCCCCCGCCGGACGGACATCGAGGCCGGGCATGCGGCGTGGCCGCCGGTCCCGCCCCGCGCCCGCCCACCGGGGACGGGCAGACCCCGCCGCCCACCGCACCAGCCCACCGCCGCACCGAACGCGCCCGCCTACCGGGGGACGCGCCGCCGCCGGGAACGATGCTTACTCCCCGAAAGCGTCACCATCCAGGCGGGGCCGTGCCGTTCTCTCAGATGCATTCGTCTTTCCGCCGCGTTGGCGCCGGCCGAACTCCCTTGCGGTCGCCCTACGGGTGCCTTCGGCATTCCGCCGGCCCCACCGCTCCCGTACAGGCTCCTGTCCGTAGCGCATGGTTGCTCTACCCAGCGCAGGTACCCATCACCAAGTCACGCAGCGATCCGTTCGATGTAGTTAGCGGCAACGCGCGCGTCTGCTTGGGCGAGGAGATCGCCGATGGCGGCGGCTTGTGTCAGGAGCAATGGAACCCGCTGATGCGCCGTAAGGCTGGTAATCGCTCCGGCTGCTGTGTCGGCGGCGGCGTCGATCTCGTCACGAGCAATGAGGAACCGTGCCCGGTCTAGGAGGATGAGCGGCCGGTCCATCGGATCGTCATCGGGATAGCCATTCAAGGCGATTTGCTGGGCGTCCCACGCATCAGCCGAATCGGTCACGGTGAGAACTTGGCTGGTGTACATGGCCAGCTCACGGCGAGGAAACCCAAAGAACGTCTCATGCTGTTGAGCTGGGGTGAGCTTGTCGGCAAGCGTCTGCGCCTGACGTAGGGCTTGCCTTGCTTCAGTATGGCGGCCGAGTTGGGCATGGGCGCGAGCGACGAGCCCAGCCAGTTGCGCCGCACCGGGTCCAGCCTCCCGGATGGCAGGGGCAGCCCGATCGGCGATTGCGATCACATGAGCGAGTTGCGGTGAGTACAACGCGGTCATGGCTTGGGCCATGACGATCCAGGCGGAAGTCTCGTTGTCGCCTGACAGGTCAGCCAGACGGGCAGCGGTGTGGAGCCATTCGCGGGCATCTCGGTCGTGGCCCAGGTCGGTATGTGCCGCCCCGATCAATCCCGCAAGGCGAGCCGCGGTGACATGCAGGTCCCGCTGATGAGGATGGGTTCGGCATAGTTCGGCGAGCGCGGCCATGTCCGGAGTGAGGCCGGTCAGTAGTTCAGCCGGTGAAGTGTGGCCGTAGGTGCTGGCATGACCAATAACGACGTCATGCCAGTGATCCACGTCGGCGGTGCTGATGGTGACGCCAAGGTGACTGTCGAGCCCTTTGCGGACGTCCTCCAAGGTGATCATTGGGGCTGCTGCTGCAAGGCCCAGGAACGTGCGTCGCTTCAAAGGGTCCTCCTCAGACTCGGCGTACGCCGGGTAGGTGCTGACGGGGTCGTCGCCGAGACCAAGACGGTCCACATTGGTGCGATACCAGCGGGTCAGGAGCCGCCGGTAGAACGGGCCGGGACGTTCTTTGCCGTGTTCCCACCGAGAGAGCTGCTGGCAAGAGACGGCGCATGACTGTCCATCGTCTGAAGCCAAGCCCTGCAAGCCCTGACACACCTGTTCTTGAGTTACCCCCATCGCCAGACGCCACGCCATGAGCAGTGTCGGAGTGTCCGCCTGCTGCTGAATTTCACTGGTCAGTCGCCATGACGACCACTGCCGATCGGCCGCTGTCTTCCGGAGCCGATCAACGATCTGCGCACGCGGGTGGGGGGCCACACCTCGACCGTAACAGCGGACAAGCGCCCCGTGAAGTTGCGTCTTTCCCGCAACCCACGGCCACCCAGCTACCAATACCGCCGCAACATTCCCACTCGCCACGATCGCCTCAACACCGCAGACCACAGCCGAAGGAGGCGCAACGGTGACGATCCCCACGATGCAGCAGAGGCCCCGAACGCAGGAACAGACCCGACCCGCATCGACCAGACCGGCACGGCAGGAGAGCCCGCCGAGGCTGATTCAGGCAGGCGGCCTCTGTAGGACCTGCGGCGGGGCCGGAACCGTCTCCACGAATCAGGGCCTGAAGACCTGCCCGGCCTGCGGAGGCTCTGGCAGCAGGTAGCCGGTGAGCCTCACCAGTAGGGAGGAAAACCGGGTGAGTGCAATGAACGACGTGTTCCGCAGTGTGCCCCGCAGCATGGCCGTTCCGCTGGCCGAGCGGTACGAACACAAGAAGTTCGCGGGTACGAGCGACACGGCCCACACCAAGGACGAATGAAGGAGGTGAATCGGATGAACACGATGAACCACATATTCCAGGGTGCGCCACTCGTCAGGGCGGTATCCCTGGTCGAGCGGCACGACTACAAGAAGAAGGCGGGCTCCAGCGACACGGCCCACACACAGGACGAAATCATCACCTGATCCGGTGGGGTCTCGGCGGCAGGAGTCCGCAAGAGGACATGTTCGCCGAGACCCCGCCTTTCGCATGGGAAGGCCCTGTCATGTTGACCTTGTGTATCAACCCCGCTGATCTCATCCAGGGATGGCGCTGGAACGGTGACCGCTACGTCGCTGGAAGGTCGTGGCTGGCTCCGTTCACTCACCCTGCACTGGAGCACCACCTTTACACCGGACCCGAGAGAACAACGATCGTCATCCGTGAACGCCGCACCGGTAGCCCTCCTACGGTTATCACCCCAGAGGCATGGGACGGCCCGATCATCATGGTTTCTACAACCCCGTCCGGGCGTGTGGCCATCCAGACCGGTGCATCGGTCGTCGTCCCGCTGTATACGACCGTGGACGGGACCGGCGTAATTCACGCCTCATGGGACCTGAACGACCTACGAGGCCGCACCCCGTCTGACCGTTTGAATGAGGTGGAGGTGGCGCGACTGCTCGCCTTGTGGCTGCGCTACACGCCCGCAACTTTCCTAGACGACGTCGTCCGACTGACCGAGCGCGCAACTCTCACCATCGAGCACAGCAGGTTTCACCTGCTCTTCCCGGATGACGGAGTTCACTACACGCCACGTGAAGTCCAGCCGGACGCCGACGTGATCGCCGCATTCGACCAGCTTCTCAGCGAGGCGATCGAGCATCGCGTCTACGATCCGGACGCGGTGTTGGTCGAGGTATCCGGCGGCGCGGATTCGGCCCAGGTCGCCCTATCTCTGACCGCCCGGCATCCAGGCCGGTTAACCGCCGCCGGAATGCTGCTTCCTGGCCTGATTGGCAAGCAGCAGGCATACCGCCGCGATGCACTGATAACCGGCCGATTCGCCCAAGACGTGACAGTCGCAGCGCTACCGCCGATGCACCCGAAGGGAATCCGCGCAACCAGGCAGACAGTCAGCCCCTATGAAGAGCCCTACACCGAGGCCACCACGGCAATGCTGCACGCTGCCGCCGCCGGACGGCAGGCAACGGTGTGGTCGGGGATCGGCGGTGACGAGATGCTTGCCCTGTCCTCCAGCGAACGGGAACGACTGCCAATCGGCCACGGCCGGGACGTGAACGGCTGGCTTTCGAACAAGACCGTTGCCCTACTGGAAACCGCTGATGAAGGGTTGCCGCCGGTGTCAGTGGTCAACGAAATGACCCTTCTCGCGTTCGGCTACCGGGCGCCGATGATGCTCCGGGCGAACTGCTGGCCAATGCATCTCTTGGCCGATCCGGCGCTGATCCGGTTCGGGGAATGGCTACCGGTGCAGTGGCGGCGCGGCAAGCGACTCGCCCGCGCCCGATTGGAGCGCGCCGGATTCGCCCCCGAGGTGGTTTACCCGGCGGTATCGGAGAACTTCGCCGACCTCATGCGTACGGCCATCACTCGCCATGTGACCCCATGGCTACGGTTGATGCTCGCCCAGGGCGGGGTTCTGCTGGACTGCGGATTCATCGCCCCAGACGGGCTCACCGCCACACTCGATCGAATCGAGACCGGCGGCTACGTCGAACGAGACGCCGAGCTATTCGACCTGCTCATGGTCGAACAGGCCGCCGCCGCGTTCAGGTAAGGCTCATACCGAGGGACGGCAGATGGGGTTGCAGCTCAGCACAACGAGCCAGCGCGTATCCGGTTACGCCATCCTGCTGGAAGGTCCGCACCACCCGCCAGCCTTGCGTCTCGTAGTAGGCAACGAGGCCGGGGAACGGGCCAGTGCCCCGCCTCACCCAAGATCGACCCTGAATCGCCGCTTGGTGTAGTGCCCACCACGCGATCAAACTGCCCGGCTTGTGGTGGGCATAGGCAGGGTCGGTCACGGTCGTGGCCAAGAACAGCGCAGACTCGGCACGCTCGGTTTCATCCGGCCAGCCAAGTGATGGCGTGTTCTCAAACACGCTCGTCACTCCGGCCACGATCCCGGAAGTGGTATGCACCAGTGCCCACACCGGGATGCCTGAGATGCCTGCCTGTCCGGCGAGCATGTCGGCGTTCTCGTGCCAGCCATCCCAGCCTTCGATCTCGCGTTCACGCATCCAGGCAGCACGTGTCCGGATCAGGTCAGTGATAGGGGCGATGTCGTCAGCGGTCGCGGGACGCATCTTGAACATGCAGGCCACCGTATCCACTCGCCATCACATCCAGGATCGATCTGGTCGTGAGGGGAGCACGTCGCAGGCGAGTTGGAACCAGACCGCCCCGCCCGCTTCATCGTCGTGATGAACTCCCCATGAGGTTGCGAGCAGATCCACCAGCCACAGGCCCCGCCCGCCGTCGCTGTCCGCCCCAGGCATACGCAAGGCCGGTTCACTCGTGGCTGACCCGTCGTCGGTCACCTCCACGTGGATCACTCCCGGAGCGCAGGCCACGTACACCGTCACCAGCCCGTCTGTCTTGCGCCCGGAGTCCGAATGAATCACCGAGTTAGTGACCACTTCGCTCACCAGTAACAGGACATCGTCCAGTACCACAGTCTTGATCCGTCCCACGAGCAGGTTCCGCGCCCATGCCCGCGCTGTCGGTACCGAGAGTTCTTCGCCTGGGAACTTTGTAAACCCTATCCGGCGTAGCACGCTCGCACCGGAGCCCTCCGACGCTCTCACTGCGTCACCTTCCAGATACACTCAGGCGCGTCAGCGTCAAGCGCCTGCACGCGCTGAGACCGGCTCCGGCCCCAGGTGAAGAACCAGCTAGCGTCATGCATCGACGCCCTGATCTTCAACGGCCCCCTTGCCCTTGGGACCAGTAAGGCGGGTTCCTCACCTCTCGGGAGATCGACCATCGCGCTCAGGCCCAGCATGCGTAACTCCCATGCCAAGCGCACCAGGTGAATGAACTGCTGTTCCTGTTGCATACCCGCTGCCATCTTCCGCCCTTTCTGCCCAGCGTCAGACCTGGGCGAACTACGACCAGTCATGCCCCCTTGCCGTTACCATGGTGCAGGTAGCATCTATAAATTGGCAAGATGCCAATTGCAGGTTTCCGGTTTGCCTGTGTTTGTCCTCGTGCGGGACTCTCAACAGGTCGAACCGTCTTCCGAGAAGAGGTGACCGCGTTGACCATCGGGAGCAGTCCCACAGTGAGGCGCAGACGGCTTGCCAGCGAACTCCGCCGTATCCGCAAAGAGGCCGGACTGACCGCCGAAGCGGTCGCCGAGAGACTGGAACTCGATCCATCTTGGGTAAGTCGCATCGAGACGGGCCGTCGCGGAATCCGCGCGATCGATCTCCGCGCACTTCTCGACGTCTACAACGTGCATGGCGCCGCTCGTGACGAGCTGCTGATTCTCGCCCGTCAGGCCCGGCAGCGCGGTTGGTGGCATTCCTTCGGCGATGTGATCCCGGAGTGGTTTCAGGTTTTCGTCGGCTTGGAGGCCGAAGCAGCCGAGCTACGCAGCTACGACACCGAACTCGTGCCTGGCTTGCTCCAGACGCCCGACTACTACCGGGGCTACATCAGCACCGCACCCATGGCAGCCAGCCCCGAAGAAATCGACCGAAAAATCGACTTTCGCCAAGCCAGACAAGCGAGGATCACCGGCTCCAATCCGCTGAAACTATGGGCGATCATGAACGAGGCCGTCATCCGTCGCCCCGTCGGCGGCCAGACGACCATGCAGGCCCAGCTTCGCCACTTGGTAGAAACGTCGGAACGACCGAACGTCACCCTGCAAGTTCTTCCATTCGCCGCAGGACCACACCCAGCGATGGACGGCGGATTCGTCATCCTGGGATTTCCCCAGGCGCCAGACCCTGATGTCATCTACCTGGAGAACCAAGTAGGTAGCCTTTATCTGGAGGAACCGACAGCGGTTGATCGGTATAACCTGTTGTTCAACCACCTGCGAGCGAAGGCCCTCGATCCGGACCAGACCCGGAGCCTACTCGCTCAGGCGGCAAAGGAAGCGTGATGATCGTGAACGGCAACGGCGCAGGGATGGAGACCGACCTGTCTCTCTTCCTGTGGCGTAAGAGCAGCTATAGCAACAACGGCGGCAACTGTGTCGAGGTCGCGTCGAACCTGCCCGGCATCATCGGAGTCAGGGACAGCAAGAACCCAACCGGCCCAGCGCTGGTTTTCACCCCCGGCGAGTGGTCAGCGTTTCTAAGCGGCGTCAAGAGTGGCGAGTTCGACGCCTGACGTCCTGCTGACTCTCCACCCGCCTCTGTCTGACTAGCCGCCAGACCCGAGAGCCCTCGCTATGACGGGGGCTCTCTTCGTTTCATCTGTGCGCGTAGCGCGTGCAGGTGGGTGACCCCGCCGCCCAATTGTCCGGGGCTCCCGGAACCCGTCAAGCACGGCTGTACCGGCAGGGCAACCAGCTTGGCCGGAAGGTCACCGGGCAAGGTACACACGAAGCCGAACTTGACGGAACCCGGTCGCAGTCCCGGTGTCGGCAGCTATGGGGGTGAGGGGGAAGTGTGGGACACCTGTGCATGGTGCCGCAATGTTCCGCTCCCAGCCGTTCCCGCTTCGCGGTAAGTCGAAGCAGACAGAGCGACCAGGACGAGGCGGTCAAGCTAGGTAAAGCATGTGCGGCATTCTGCCGACTGGACCGGTTCTCTCAGACTGATAAGAAGTGTAACAATCCTAGAACGGGCTTCCCCGATCCGCTCGGCCCCATGATCGCCAAAGTCTCCGCACGGCCGATCCCGACATCCACCCCCGCCAGAGCGACGGCCGGCCCGAACCGCTTGACCAGGCGGTGGCCGGAAAGCACGAATTCACTCATGCCTCCGACCCTGGCCTGTCCGCCCTCTCTCCCGGATCGGCCGACCGGCTGATCGTCGACGTCCGGCATCGGCCGAAAGTCCACCCTGGTAGAGACGTACCGGGGCCTTCGCCCGGGTGCGGTGGCGGCCGGAAACATCACCGGCTGAAAGGCCATGCCGCCGGTTGGGGCCGGGCTCAGCGGAGCGTCACTCCACCCGCGGCGGTGGCGACGCCTATCCGGTTCCAGGCGTTGATCGCAGCGATCGTCCACAGCAGATGGACCAGTTCGGTGTCGTCGAACTGCTCGGCGGCCGCGTCGAGGACCTCGTCCGGAACGCCCTTTTCCGCGATCAGGGTCACGGACTCGGTCAGTGCCAGGGCCGCGCGTTCGGCTTCGGTGAACAGTGGGCTCTCACGCCAGACCGGCAGGGCGTCCAGACGACGCGGGTCCTCTCCCGCGTCCAGGGCGGCCCGGGTGTGCAAGCCAAGGCAGAACACGCAGCCGTTGAGCTGTGATGCGCGCACCCGCACGAGTTCGGCGAGGGCCGGCTCCAGGCCCTCGCACGCTGCCGCGTCGAAGACCGTCATGACGGAATGGACATACGGTGCCGTGGTGTGCACGTTGACGCGCGGCTTCATCGGGCTTCTACCGGGCGGCGGCCCTGCACCGAGTAGATCACGCACGAACTGGCCCGGAAGCCGGGGTCGGCCAGCAGGACGCGCACATCGGCGAGTTGCCGGTCGGTCATCCCCTCCTGGACGAACTGATCACGCAGGTGCCGGGTGTGGTGGGCGACAAGGTGCACCCCCGGGGAATCCGAGTGCCACAGCTCCAGCCGCGGCAGCGGGTCGATGTCGACCAGGCCGGCACGGTACATCGCGGCAGCGGCGTGACGCCCCCACGCCACATCGGCGCCCGCGCGGGTCATCAGGCGGATCTTGGCCTCCATGAACATCTCGTAGAGCTGCCGCGCGGCAGGATCGGGCATCAGCAGCGCGGGGCCGTAGGTGATGTCGAACTCGTCGAGTTGGAGCATGCCGCCGGGTTTCAGCGCGCGTACCAGGCGGTCCAGCACGGCGAGGCGTTCCGGCAGGTGCAGCAGCACCAGCCTGGCGTGTACGAGGTCGAACTCGGCTTCGGGCAGCGGGTCGCGCACGATGTCGTGGCGCAGGATCTCAAGGCCGGGAACGGCGGGGATGCGCTCGGGCTTGATGTCGGTGGCCACCACGCTCCCGGTGGGACTCACCCGCCGAGCCAGCCACACCGCCACGCTGCCCCCGCCCGCCCCCACCTCCAGACACCGCCACCCCGGAGCGACCCCGGCCTGGGCGAGGCGGTCCGTGGTCATCGGGTCGTAGGCGCGGGCCAGGCAGCTGTGCTGGTCGAGGGCGTGCTCACCGTGATTGTCGAAGACGTAGCGCGACGCGCTCGTCCCGGCGGCGGTGACGGTTGGATGCATGGGTCCTACTCCTCGGTCGGTGTGAGAGAGCCGGAGACGGCGGACTCGGCCGCGATACGGGCGAGGGTGGCGGCGCAGACCTTGCCGGTCGGACCGAGCGGCAGTTCGGGCAGCACCACGAACCGTTCGGGCAGTTTGCGCGGCTCCAGCCCGCGCTCGTCGCGCAGGTAGGCGGTCAGTACGGCCGGGGACGGCGGCGGGATGCCGTTCTTCGGGGCCACACACGCGCACAGGCGCTCGCCCAGGTCCGGGTCTGGGACCGGCACGCAGCACACGTCCGCTACATCGGGGTGGGTGCCGAGCTCGCGTTCCACTTCGAGCGGAGAGATGTTGAGCCCGCCCCTGACCACCACGCGCCGGATCCGGCCGACGACCCACAGCGTGCCGTCGGTCTCCAACCGGCCCAGGTCGCCGGTGCGTACCCACCCGCCCGCGGCCCGATAGCGGTCGTCCAGTTCGGGTGCCGCCACGTGGCACAGCGGGCTCATCGGTCCCAGCGCCCAGATCTCCCCGGTTTCCCCGGCGGCCACCGGTCGCCCTTCGTGGTCCCGGACGGTCACCTCGGTCACGTCGGGGTCGGGGCTACCGGCCAGCCCGGGACGCCACCGACCGGGGTCGCCGCCCGTGTGGCAGTTGACACCGTCGGTGGACCCGTACACGTTGACGACGGGCCGGTCGAACCGCCGTACGCAGGCGTCCCACGCCTCCTGATGCAACGGCGCCCCGCTGGCGATCACGGCCCGCAGGGACGACAGGTCCGCGTCGGCGTGACCGTCGAGATCGGCCATGCGGCGCAGCATCGTGGGTACGCCGAGCACGTGGGTGGGACGGTGCCGCTCGATCGCGCGCAACGCGGCGGCGGGGTCGTAGCGGGACAGCAACACGAGGGTGCCGCCGTGCCTGGCCAGGGTCACCGAGGTCCCGCAGGACCCGAACGAGGACGCCAGGGAGACCAGCAGCAGATTACGCATCGGCTCCGGGCCGAACCGCAGCGCCGCCAGGTAGTTGCCCCGCCCGCCCGCCATCGCGTTGTGCGAGTAGGCGACCATCTTGGGCTCGGCCTCCGAGCCCGAGGAGACCAGGATGCGTGCGGGCGCCTCCGGGTCGAGACGGGTGGGACGCCAGCGCCGGACCTCGTTCCCTCCGGGACGGTCCAGGCCGCGTGCCCCCGTCACGGGCCGGCCGAACGTCCACAGTTCGCGAAGGTGCGGCATCTCACACCGCCGGTCGCGGGTCGCCTCGACCATGGCCGGGACGGTGATGAGGGCTCCGGCCCGAGATCTGGCCAGCAGGGCGACGACGTCGCGAAGCCCCCGGGCGTCGGGAATGGGCAATGCCACCGCGCCGATCGCCGCGACCGCGAGTTCGGCCACCACCGCGTCGCGTCCGTTGGGCAGCAGGACGCCGATGATGTCAGCCGCCCCCCAGCCCGCCCCGGACAGGGCGGCGGCGGCGCGGCGGACCCGGATGTCCAGCGTGGCGTAGTCGAGGGCGCCCGCCTCGTCGATGACCGCGGGGCGGCCGGGTGCCATCCGGACATGTTCCCCGAACAGGGTGTACAGATCCCGGCCGGGGCACAGTCCACGCGCGGTCCACTCCGCGCGCAGCCGTCCGGGAACACGATCGGCCAGGACGATGCCGTTGGCGGAGGTCCAGGGCGGCGCATTGACGGGTCTCATCGGGCGTTCTCCAACCAAAGGGGCGCGGTGGCCGGGACGAATGTCCACGGCGCGCGGCTGTAGACGGCCTCGCCGCCGATGTCGAGCGCGGTCGAGAACGCGGGGTCGGCGGCCATCTCGGCCAGATCGGTCACCACGGTGACGGCGCCGGTCCTCCCCGGCCACCGGGCGGGTGAGCAGGCGGACGCGGCGCCGATCCCGGCGCCGGTGCGCGTGGCATCCCCCCTACCGTGCGGGACGGCGGCGTCGCGGATGAGTCGGGCCGCGTCGACCAGGGCCGTCTCCGCGCGTACCCCCGCGCCGGTGCGGGAGCGGGCCAGCAGCGCGGCGACTATCCCCTCCGCGCTGATGAGCCCGCCCAGCACATCGGTGAGGGTCAGCAGGGACGGTGCGGGCGGCTCGCCGGGGCCACCGACCAGGGCCGCCACTCCGCAGTACGCCTGCACCAGGTAGTCGGTGGCCAACGGCTGGGGGTCGGGCAGGAGATCCGCCCAACCCCCCGCGTGCGCGTGAACCAGACAGGGCCGCACGGCGGCGAGGGCCTCGTGGTCCAGGCCGAGCCGGACCGCGCGGCCCGGCGGCCAGTTGTGCAGGAACACGTCCGCGGCGGCGATGAGCCGCAGGACGGCACGACGGCCGGGCACGGACTTCAGATCGGCCTCGACCACCCGCTTTCCCCGGTTCAGTGCCTGGAACCTGGCCGAGCACTCTCCCGCCATGGGCGGAACTCCCCGCATGGGATCACCTCCTGGCGGTTCGAGCCGGACGACCTCGGCGCCGAGCAGGCCGAGCAGGTGCCCCGAGAGCGGGCCCTGCACCCTGCTGGTGGCCTCCACGACCCGCAGCCCTGCCAGCGGGGCGTGGTCGTGCGGGCCGAGTGGCGGAAGGGCGGATGCCGGGTCGGTGACCACCTGCCCGCGCAGCCGCCACGGCGACACCGGGGCGGGGGGAAGAAGGCCGGGGGCGTCGGCGGCCCGCACCGGCAGCACGCTGACGCCGCTGCGTTCGGCCACGACTCGCACGGCCCGGTAGTCCAGCGCGGCCACCGCCGTCCCGAGCGCGGTGGGCAGCGAGCACGTCGCGGTGGCGAAGCGCTGCTGGAACGCCGGCCAGCCCGTCGCGACCGCGGCGGGGGCGACACCCAGTTCCGTCCAGAAGCGCCGCCAGTCCTCGGCGTCGAGCGTCTCGATCTCGAAGCGCACACCGTCCGCCGAGCGGAAGAGCGGCGCACCGTACCCGGCTGCCCCGACCGGACCGGGTGAGCCGAGACCGGGCTCGGCGGTGGCCGCGGCGACGTACTGGGTGAGAGCCAGCAGTGCCGCCTGGGCGGCCGAAGTGGCCGCCGCCAGTGCCGGCCCGCCGCGCAGCAGGGCCAGCACACCCGCGCTGACCGCCTGGACCGCGAGCACCCCGGCGCACACCGAGGCGTAGTCCACCCGCAGCGGTCGTGGCCCACCGACGGCCCGCCCGTGGACCTGCATGATCCCGCAGGCGGCCTGCACGTCGTGTTCGCCGGCCATGGGCACGGCCACGGGCCCTGACCAGCCGATCCGGCACTCGGGCAGCGCACCGTCCAGCACCGTGAACGGAAGGCGGGTGACGCCCAGCCACCCCGCGGGGGCCCCGTCCGGCGGCGGCTCGTTCCCTGTCTCGACGGCACAGCCCAGCGCGCGCAGCCGCCGTACGGCGACCCGCAGCGCGGTTGAGTCGCCGAGCGCGCGCACGGCCGTCCCCGACAGCGGCCGGCCCGCCGTCACCCCGGACCGGACTACGTCCACCGGCCCGTCCCGTGGGTCTCCCGCATCTCGCCGAGCCGGTCACGCAGAGCCATCCGGCGGACCTTGCCGGTACCGGTGCGCGGTATCTCATCCCAGGTCAGCACCACGGGGTCGGCCAGCCGCGGCAGATCGGCGGTGGCGCGCCGCCACGACCCGAGATCGAGTGCGCCGTTCTCGGTGACCACGACGGGCAGGGAGGGGCGTTCGGGGACGCTCAGGATGACGCACTCCAGCACCTCGGGGATACGGTCGTCGATGACGTCCTCCAGCTCGACGCAGCTTCCCTCGGGGATGGCGTCCACCTCCCGATCCACGAAACGCATGCCGCCGGTGCGGGTGAGGGCGCCGACGTCGCCGGTGTTCCACCACGCGCCCGCCCGCTTGTCCTGCCAGCGGCTCTGTTCGCCGACGTATCCGAGGCACAGTGCCTTGGTCCGGCAGTACACCAGGCCGGTGGTGCCTCGCGGCACCGGTCGCAGCGTCTCGGGGTTCATGACGCGCAGCCGGGTACGGGTGGGGATCGGATGACCGAGGTCGCGGGTGGTGGGATGCCGGTCGTGCGCGGCGGCCATGGCACGCCGGGTGAGGAACCGGAAGGTCAGCGGACCGGTCTCGCTCTGGCCCCAGCCCTGCAACCACACCGGGCGGCGGTGTCGCGTGGTGTGGAGGAAGGCGCGCACGGTGGGCGGGTGCATGGCGTCGAAGGTGCTGATGTAGAGGCGGACGCGCTCGAACGGACCGCCCTGCTCCTCGGTGTGGCGCTGCCAGCGCACGTAGGTCGCGGGCAGCGCTTCGAGGGTGGTGGGCCGATGCCGGTGCAGAAACGGGCCGGCCTCGGCCCAGTCGGGGGCGCAGACCGCCAGGAGTTTGGCGGGGGCCAGCCACAGCACGCTGGCGGCCTGGGCCAGCGCGCGGCCGTGCGCGAAGGAGATCGCACTGGCCACGGTGTCGCCGGGACGGCTACCGAGCACCGGCCAGCGGTGCGCCTCGAAGCCGGCCAGCCGACGCATGATCGTACGGGTGGAGTGGACGACGAGTTTGGGCACGCCGGTGGTGCCGGAGGTGTGCATGATGGCCAGCGGGTCGTCGGCGGGCGGGCGGTACGCGGGCGGTACGGTATGGCCGCGTACATCGTCGATGGACAGGGTGCCCTCGGCCGCGCCGTCGACGAGCAGGGTCCTGGTGGCGAAACAGGTCAGGTCGGTGCCGGCCTCGCGGCTCGACGCCAGCAGCGCGGAATCGGTGACCAGGAGGGCCGGCTCCAGTCGCTTCAGCAGTGTCTCCAGCACATCGGGGGCCAGATTCGCGGAGAGCGACGCGGGCACCGCGCCGATGCGCGCCGCCGCGCAGTTCAGCAGCACGTAGTCCCAGTGGTTGCGCTTGGCGATGGCGACCCGGTCCCCGCGCCGTACCCCGGCGGCTGCGAGCCACCCGGCGACATCGCGGACGAGCCCGGCCAGGCCGGGAATGTTCAGGGCGGAACCCAGCGCGGGCGCGATGTCCAGCGGCCGGCTCAGGTGCACGGCCGTGGCGTGGCCTCGGTCGGCCAGATCGTCGAACAGGGTGCCCAACTCGATGGGCCTGGTGAGGAGTGTCATCTACTCGCCTTCCGGTTCGGGGATGGGGACGGGAAGCCGCGGCGCGGGCGCGACGGACGACCCCGGTCAGCCGGCGGGCGACAGGTGGGCGAGCACCCGCGCGGCGGCCCGCGCGGCGGAGGCGACCGCACCCTCACTGCACGGGCGCAGCGCCGTCCAGTCGCCCGCGTACTCCACCGCCGAGGCCGGACGGGCCTCGAACGCGGCGCGCAGTTCGAGGGCACGCGGTGTCGCCTCGGGCAGGCCGTACCGGAACCGATGCACGTGGGCGAAGGTGACGCACGCGGCCATCCCGGGCACGAAGCGTTCGGCACGGGCGGTGAGTCGCTCCTTCACCTCCTCGTCGGGGGCGTCGATCAGTTCGGCGGTGCCCCGGGGTGAGGCGACGAGCGACACCAGGCCGCGCCCCGCGGGCACCCGCCCGGGATGCTTCTGATGATCCACAGTGATCACGTTGACCAGGGGGTCCTCAGCGGCGGGGACGAGGGTGGCGAAGCCACGCCGTACACCCGTGGGGGCCATCGGCCGGTCCAGGACCAGGGTGAGACGGAGCATGGGCGCGTAGCCGCACGCATCCCGGTAGGCGCGTTCGACCGGCGGTGCGTCCGTGTGCAGGCGTGCCGCGACGGGGGCGGGCACGGCCAGTACCGCCGAACGGGCGGTGACGGTGCCGCCGGGCGACTCCAACCGGACCTCACCGGGGTCCGCGACCACCCGGGTCACGGTGTGCCCGGTGACCACGTCGAGCCGCGCGGCCAGCGCGCGGGCGAGGGTGTCCATGCCGTCGCGGTAGGTGTGCCAGCCGTTCGTGCTGCCCGAGGCCGTCAGGTGCGCGGCGAACGGAGCCGCCGCGGCGCGCTCCGGATCCCACCCGAAGAATCCGGCGACCAGCGGTTGGATGAGGTAGTCGCGAAGATCGGGATGGTAGCGCCTGACGAGGTCGGCGACCGTGACGGAGCCCAGTGGGCCGCGCTCCGGACGGTCAGGGTCGAGGTCGCCGAGCCAGGCCAGGCGCGTCTGGAGGCGGAGCAGGTCCACCCGCGCGCGTGGCGGCAGCCCCGCCCCGGTGAGCAGCCCCAGCGGGCGACCGGCGTGTGGCCTGGACCGGCCGCCACGCCACACGGCGAGCGCGTCGCGCACCCGGGGCACGGCCTCGGGGTCGGCGTCCAGACCGAGGGCGGCGATGAGCCTCCAGGTGGCCGGGTAGCCCGCGGCAGAGGGGAGCATCTCGGCTCCGGTGTCGATCAGACAGCCGTGGGCGCGCAGGGTGCGCATCCGCCCGCCGACCGCGTCGGCGGCCTCGAAGACTCTTACCGAGCACCCCGCCTCGGCGAGCGCGTAGGCTGCGGCCAGCCCGGCGGGACCCGCGCCGACCACCGCGACGTCCAGTGCGGAGGTCATGTGGCGGTGCCGGTGAGCAGCGGGGCGGCCAGGTTCGCGATGACCAGCAGGATCACGGTGACCCGGTGGGCGCGAATGGCGATCCGCCGGGCGCGCAGGATGTCACCTCGCACGGCGCCGATTACCAGGTGGGTCGCGCGCATGGCGAGAACCGGTACCAAGACGATCGGTAACCACCAGGGCACGGCGCCGACGAGGGGACCGACGACGATGAGCAGGGCCGCGACGGCGGTCATCACGGTGATGAACGCCGTGTTGACCCCGGCGGGCACCAGGGCCGCGACGGTGACGCGCCCGGCGCGACGGTCGCCGTCGATGTCGTGGGTGTTGGAGTAGAGCCCGAACAGCATCGGCCCAAATCCGAACAGCAGGGCCTGCACGAGAACCAGATCGGTCACCTCGCCGGTGAGCAGGCCGTACGGCACCAGCACCCAGCCGACGCCCAGACCGATCAGGAAGATCTCCTGAAATCCTCGATAGCTGATCTTCAGCCCCCAGGAGTACTGCACCGACGCCACGACGCACACCGCCGCCAGCACGACCGCCCACGGCGGGCGATGTGGCGCGACGGCCACCGCCAGCGCCCACAGCACCACGCCGAGTGCGGTCGCCGACCAGGCGAAGCGGAGCGCCTGAGCCTCGGTAAGGGTGCCGGCGACCAGCGGTTTCCTGGCCAGGCGTCGCCTTGCGGCATCGGCACCGTAGTTGGCCGCGTCGCTGCCGTCGCGGTAGCCGGTGATGTCGTCGAAACCGACCATGGCGGCCACCACGGCGATCTCGGCGAGGACGATCAGCACCAGCAGGCCGATGACGCCCGGCTCCCACCGGCCGGCGGGGGCGAGCAGCGTCCACACCAGTGGCAGGCCGAGGTAGTAGTCGTAGACGTCGAGCTTGGCCAGACGCGCGTAGGCCACAAGGGTGCCGCGTGCGGTCGCGGCCGGACCGGACTCCGTTTCCCCGCCGGTTTCCCTGCCGGTGAACTGATCGGTCATCGTGCTCCCCGGGTTTCGTGGGCGAAGGCGCAGACGGTGTCGGCGATGTGTTCCAGTTGGATGTCGCTGAGGTGCGGATACAGCGGCAGGGCGAGGTTGCGCCGGGCGGCCGAGGCCGCATTGGGCCAATGTGTGTCGCGGGGCGCGTGCGGCGCGAACGCGGGCTGGGCGGGAAGGGTGCGCGGGTAGTAGACGTGCGAGTCGACGCCGCGCGCGGCCAGGTGTGCCCTGAGCGCCTCGCGGCGGGTGGCCAGCACCGCGTAGACATAGTGGCAGCGGCCGTCACCGCCGACAGGAGGTGCCGACACCCCGAGGGCTGCCAGGGAGGCGAACCGGGTGGAGTAGTAGTCGGCGATATCCGCCCGGCGCGCCAGCCGTCGGCCCAGACCGGCCAGCCGATGCGTCTGGAAGGCGGCCATTACCTCGTCGAAGCGGCTGTTGTGTCCGATGCGGTGGTGGACGAAGCGGCGCGTGCCGTCCTGGCCGTGATTGCGCAGCATCCGCACGCGCATGGCCAGGTCGGCGTCGTCGGTGACCACCACACCGCCCTCACCCGGCATGCCGAACGTCTTGACCTGTACGAACGAGTAAACGCCCGCGTCACCCCAGCGACCCGCTGGACGTCCCAGCAGCGTGCCGCCCTGCGCGACCGCCGAGTCCTCCAGCAGGCGTAGGTCGTACCGGTCGGCCAGCTCACGGAAGCGGGGCATGTCCGCCATCGTCGAGAACATGTGCGCCGGCATCAGCGCCTTGGTACGCGGGGTGATGAGCGCCTCGGCGGCGACGGGGTCCATGGTCAGCCGCCCCGGGTCGACGTCGGCGAAAACCGGCCGGGCACCGAGGTTGACGACGGTCGCGGCCAGTGGCGCGCAGCCGAAGGCGGGCACCACCACCTCGTCGCCGGGACCGACTCCCATGGCGTTCAGCACCAGGGTGAGGGCGGTCGTGCCGCTGGAGCAGGCGACGACGTCGCCGGCACCCAGCCGATCGCGCAGTTCCCGCTCGAACCGGGCCGTGTGCCCGCCCAGGATGAACCTCTGGGTGGCGGCGGTGCCGATGGCGCGCACCGTCTCCAGCAGCGTGTCGCGCTCCTCCTCGAACAGGTCGGGAGGGAAGAAGGGGATGGTCCCGGTGGTCTGGGCGGTCACCGTCGTCCTCCCGCGTAGAAGTTCTCGATCTCGTCGCACACCCGGTCCACCTGCCACTCGGCCAGGTCGGGATAGAGCGGTAGTGCGAGGGCTCTCGCGCAGGCCGCCTCGGCGCGCGGGAAGTCGCCGGGGGCGTGTCCCAGATCCGCGAAGCACGGCTGGAGATGCATCGGAACCGGATAGTAGGTTTCGGACTCGATCCCCTTGGCGGCCAGATGCGCGACGAGGGCGTCGCGGCCTTCGACCTCGATGAGATGGACGTAACAGACCCGGTTACCGCCAGGGTGTGGTGGGACGGCGCCGGGAATCGCGTACACCCCCGGGACATCGCGCAGCCGGTCGTCGTAGCGCGCCGAGAGCTCGCCTCGGCGGGCGATGTCGGCGTCGAGGCGGGCGAGTTTGGCGAGCAGGACGGCTGCCTGGATATCGTCCATCTTGCTGTTGAGGCCGGAGAGCACCGTGGGGTTGGCGATACCGGGGAAGTGGTCCAGGGTGCGTCCGCCGCGACCGTGGTGGCGTAGCGCTCGCGCGGTCTCGGCGACGGCGTCGTCGTCGGTGAGCAGCGCCCCGGCGTCGCCGATGGCGCCGAGAGTCTTGGTCGGAAAGAACGACAGCACCCCGCCGACGCCGAGCAGCCCGGCGTGCGTGCCGTCCAGACGCATGCCGATGGCTTCGGCGCTGTCCTCCAGGACGGTCAGCCCGTGTCTTCGCGCCACCTCGTGCACGCCCCGCATGTCCGCGAGGCGATCGAACAGGTGCACCGGCATGACCATCCGGCTGCGGGGGGTCACCACGGCGTCCACGGACCGCGGATCGATCCCGTACCCGTGCTCCTCGATGTCCGCGAAGACGGGCACGCCTCCGGCGAGCACCACCGAGCCGGCCGTGGCGATGAAGGTGTAGGCGGGGACGATGACCTCGTCTCCGGGGCGCAGTCCGGCGGCGCGCAGCAGCAACACCAGTGCGTCGGTACCGGAGTTGACACCGACGACGTGTCTCGCGCCGGTCCACCGGGCGAGCGCCCCCTCGAACTCCGCGACCTTGGCGCCGTGCGAGAACTTGCCCCGGTCCAGGATGTCGACGCAGTGAGCACGGATCTCGGACCACAGCTCACCGAACGACGTGGCCTGGGTGAAGAAGGGGATCGGCGCGGGCTCGGTTCGCGCCGGGGATGTCGCGGGAGGAGGGAGGATCTTCTCCATGGCTCTCTTCCTGTGCGGCACGGTCGGGGAGAGCAGGTCCAGAGAGCACGGCGGCATGGCGCGGGAGGCTACGCGTCGGTTTCGCGCGTCCGGTCGCACCAGCCGTGGGCTGTCCGGGGCGCCTCCGGGCAACCGCACGGCGGGCGCGCGGTGGACGCGTCTGGATCAGCGGCCCAGCAGGGGAATGTCGTTCTTGCCGAGGTGGTAGTCGCGAACCGCGTCGATCAGCTCCGTCACGGAGAGCCGGCCGGTGCCGTCGGTGTCCAGCTCCCGGAACGCCTGAGCGGCCACGTCCGGCTCAAGGCCGACGGCCTCGAACCACTTGGTCATCTCCGTCTGACTGATCTCGCCGTCGCCGTCGCCGTCCAGGACGTTGACGATGGCCTGGATGGTGGGACCCACCACGCTGGCGAATCCGGCGTCGCCCTTGCTGATGATCTCCTGGTTGGCGGCCTGGACGAACTGGCCCTTGTCCATCTGGGGAGTGCCCGCGGCCCTGGACAGGCGGTCGAACATGGCCAGGTAGACCTGCCGAAGCTCGGCGCCCTTCGGGGTGCCCTGAGCGCCCAGACCGGTGACGATGTCGTCGGCCTCGGATTCGAAGTCCGAGCGCTCGATCACACCGTCGCCGTCCGAGTCCCAGAGACGGAAACGCTCTTCCAGACGACTGCTCTCCTTGGTACCTGCGGCCATTTGAGTCCTTTCCCGAGAATTTTGGGCAGCCCAATGGATGAGCGCCAGGAATGAGCAGAGTCAGCAGCAGAATTCCATCCCTCGAAATTCGCCACTCTCCGCAATGGCGTTATAACCATGGGTGACGGTCCGTAAACGCGGGATCAAGAAAGTCCCACGGCTTTATCTGGTGAGGTATCCAAAAAGGGAACAGCTGGACATAAACCAGCCGTCCGCCGATATATGGATATCGAGGATCGATCAATTCTCATAGCCTGATCACCGTGAGATCGGGCGCGCCGGCACCGCATTCATCCATGCCTCCGGGCACGCCCTGCCGGAACACCAGCGACATCTCAGGGACCAGATTCAGGTCCCGGCCGGTGACCATCGGATCGGCATGAACGAGCACGTTGTAGTGATTGGGGAAGTGACAGCCGTCGAACCCGAGCAGCACGCCGATTCGGCGTCGGCCGATCCAGACCTCGTCACCACGGTCGAGCACACCCGCCGTGGCGATCTCGACGAAGCCGAGAAAACCGACACGGTCTATCCTGGCTCCGGCTGCGGTCTCGGTGTGGTCGGTGACGACCAGCTCGTGCACCTCTCCGGCTCGCACGCACCGGCTCGCGTACGGTTCGAGTCGCATACCCCGGTCCGTCCGACGGTGGACCAGCAGCTTCACCAGGGTCGCGGTGACCTCACGCTTGGGGCCGTCCTCGTACGGATTCACCCCGTCTCCTTTCCGGTGGCCGCCGCCAGCCGATAGACGTCCTCGACGAGACGTAGGGCGGGCAGCCCGCCGTCACCGTCCCCCGCGCCGTTCCGGATCCGCCCTTCGAACGCGTGCAGCACCCCCACGTACTCGTGCCACAGAGAGTTCTTGAACCCCGGATGGCCCGTCAGCATGTCGGCGTGGAGCGTTCGGCCATCGGCCAGCAGGACCTCGATGTCCTTGCGCTCGCCCGGATAGGACCAGTCGAGCAGCACCCGCACCGACGCCGCCCCGGCGCGTAGCCCGATGTCGGCCCGCCGATCGGTGTCCGCCGCGTCGCGGGTGATCCGCGCGGACACCACCTCGGCCGGCCCCAGCAGCGACTCGACCAGATCGAACGCGTTGGGGCCGTTGTCGGCGACACATCCGCCGCCGCATCGCCGCGCGTCCAGGTACCAGGTGTCCGCACCCGCGTGTTCCTCGATGCGTTCCAGGTAGCGCACCGTCAGCTTCTCGACCCGTGCCCCGGTGAGCCCGGCTCGCAACCGCCCGACCGCGTGGTTGTACCTGCGGTGAAAGGCGGTGAACAACGGAACGTCCCCGCGCGCGGCCAGCCGCGCCAGCGAGACGCCCTGCTCCGTGTCCAACGCGAGCGGCTTCTCCACGCACACGGCCACTCCGCGCTCCAGCGCGTCCGCGCACACCCGCGCGTGCGCGTCGTTCGGCACGGTGACCACCACCGCGTCCGGACGTACCTCGTCCAGCAGCCGCAGATGGTCGGTGTAGACGGGCACCGAGCCGGTCCGCGCGGCCAGCACCGCCGGATCGCGATCGCACACCGCGCTCAGCCGCAGCGTCGCCGAGCCGCGCAGCGCCGCGAGGTAGAAGCGGGAGATCACACCGAGGCCGACGACCCCGATCCGCAGCGGGACCGTCATCGCTCCGCCAGGACGTCCGGTACGGCAAGGCCGGCATCTGCCGCGACCTCCGCCAGCTCGGCGTATACCGTCGCGTCCAGCGGGACTCCTGTACTCAGATGTTCCTCGGCACGCCGGTGTTCGTGCCACCCGGGGTAGCGCACCGGCTTCGCCCGGTCGACGGGCGGGCAGGCCAGCAACGCGCCGAACAGGGCGTTCGCGTCGGCCTCGGCCCCCTCGCGCAACGCGCCCGGTGCGACGGCCGCCACGAAGAAGCCGATGTCGTCGTCGCGTCCGTCCGGCCCGCCGTCGCCCGAGAGCGCGTCGGGATGCGCGCCCAGCCGCGCGCCGGGCACCAGCGCGGCCAGCACCTCCACCGCGATGCCCAGCCCGAACCCCTTGTACTGCCCGGCCTCGCCCCCCAGCCACATCAGGTGCGCCCGCCCGGCGTCGAAGGCGGCGGGGTCGGTGACGGAGCCGCCCCCGTCGTCGCGGAGCAGTCCTTCGGGAACGGGTCGCCCGGCGCGGGCGGCCTGGCGGATACGGCCGGTGGGGGCCGCGGTGGTGCTCATGTCGAGGACGAACGGGGGGTGGTCGCCCGCCGGGGCGGCGACGCTGAGCGGGTTGGTACCCAGCATCGTCACCGCCCCGCCGGGTGGCCTGGCGATGCGCTGACCACCACAGTTGCTGGCGACCAGTCCGATCATGCCGCGGGTGACCGCGCGCAGCGCGTGGTGCCCGGCGCAGCCCAGATGGGTGGCCCCGCGCACGGCCGCCACCCCGATCCCGTACGCGGCGGCGCGTTCGGCCGCCACGTCCATCGCGACCCCGGCCACCCACAGGCCAAGCGCCCGGTCGGCGTCGATGAGCACGGCCGCGCCGCGGTCGGCGACCGTACGGGGTTCGGCGTGGGGGTTGACCCGCCCCTCGTCGAACAACGGCAGATAGAGCCGGGTCAGGTTGACCAGGCCGTGCGAGTTCAGGCCGGTGAGGTCGCCGTAGCAGAGCGCCCGCGCGGCCTCGTGCGCCCGCTCGGGTGCCAGGCCCCGGGCGGTGAACACCGCCGAGGTGAAGCCGAGCAGGTCGGCGTGGCGCACCCGTACGGTCCCCGGCACCCGCGACGCGGGCTCGGGGTGCGGTCGCGCGGCTGACAGGGTCTGGTTCACGGTCGTCCGTTCGTGTCGTCGGTGAAGGCCAGCAGTAGTCGGGCCACCGCGGCGGCGAACTCCGCGAGCTCGTCGGCCCGCGCGAACTCACCATCGGCGTGGGCGTTGTTGGCGGCGAGGTCACCGGGTCCCAGCACCACGGTGCAGGCCCCGGCGACCTCCGACATCCAGATGGCGTCGCAGGTGAAGGCGGGCTCGTCGGGCGGCCACGGCGCGATCCCGGCCACGTCACGCAGGAGCGCGTGCATCCGAAGGTCACGATCGTCCAGGACGGGCAGACCGCGCTTGAGCCATTCCAGCCGAGTGATGACGTGCGCCTCGGCGGCGGTTCTGGCGAACAGTGCCGTACCGGAGAAGGCCGTGACGAACGCGTCGAGGCCGTCGGCCAGGGCGGCCCGCAGGTCCCGCTCCAGCCGCCGCCCGGTGGCGGCCGAGGCGTAGGCGAGGTTGAGCAGTAGCGACCCGCCGCCGTAGACCTTGTTGTGCAGGGTGCCCGTGTGCAGGCCCGCCACGCACATCGCGCCCTCGGCGGCGTGCCGGTCGAGTGCCCGGCCCAGGTACTGGGCGAGAAAGCCCAGCAGGACACTGGCGTTGTGCCCGTGGGCGGGGTGGTCGTCGATGGCGTCCACCCCGTCGACGACCACCCGCGCGGTCATCGCCGCGGTGCCGCGCGGCAGGAACCGCAGCCGGGTGGGCTCGCAGAAGACGTTCAGTCGCCCGGTGTGGCCGCGCTCCACCAACGGCCTGGTGCCGAAGACGCCCATGGCGCCACCCTCCTCCCCCGCCACGGCCTGGATCAGAATCCCGATGTCACGGCCGATGGCAGGGCGCAGTGCCCGCGCGGCACGCACCCCGGCGAGCAGCGCCACCGCGGGTCCCTTGGCGTCGATCGCACCGCGACCGTAGAAACACTCGCCGTCGAAACGGACAGGCTGCCATCCGGCGACGGTGTCCAGATGCACGTTGAACATCACGGTGCGGGCGACCGGCAGTGCGGGCCCCAGCAGCAGCACCAGGCTGGGCTGGTGTTCGAGGAAACCGGGGATGTCCAGCGTCGCGCGCACCGGTGCCGGGACATCGGGGCGGTCAAGCTCGGCCCTCTCGGCGGGCGCGTGGCGTACGACGCGAAAGCCGATCGCGGCGGCGGCGCGGAGATAGTCGGCCTGCGCCTCGCGCAGCCTGGGCGCGGGCGCCTCCGGGCCGGTCTCCAGCGGACCGGCGGTGGGCAGCCGCAGCAGCTGCAGCAGCAGGTCACGGTCGGCCGGGGTGAGCGGGACCGGAGACACGGCGCGGGCGGGCGGAGCGGTCATCGGAGCCCTCCGGCCGTTGCCGCCACCTGGTCCACGAGCCGTTCCAATGCACGCCCGTACGCCACGAATGCGGCGTGGTCACCACGGCCGGGGTCACCGAGCGCCGCGTCGGTGCTCGCCGCGGCGAGGTGCGGGCGCAGGTGCAGGTGCGGCTCGATGGAGAGCGCCCCGGTGTAGCCATGGGTGAGCAGCAGGCGAAGGCATTTCGCGACCTGGGCCTCACCGGTGCCCGGCGGGACGAAGCCGACTCTGCCCCCCGGACCGGTCACCGCGTCCTTGACGTGCACGTGCACCACATGCTGGACGAGGGCGGCCAGCATCGGTGCTGACGGGTATCCATACGCGACGCCGTTGCCGATGTCGAACAGCAGCCGCAGCGCCGGACTGCCGACGCCGCCCACCAGGTCCAGCATTCGTTCGGCGCGATCGCCCGCCCAGCCCGCGCAGTTCTCGTGCGCCAGCAGCAGCCCGGCGTCCTCGGCGCGCCGCGCCAGCTCACGCAGCCGCCAATGGGCGCGACGGCCCCATTCGGCCTCGGGCAGACCACCCGAGGGGTAGGACATGACGCGCACCAGGCGGGTTCCCAGGGCGGCGCAGCGTCGGGCAAGGACATCCAGTTCGGCCAGATCGAGGGCGAAGTCTCCGGTCACGGGTCGGGACCAGTCACCGATCTTGGAGGCGACGCAGACCACGGTGACGCCGGCCGCCCGGATGCGCTCCGCCGAGTGGGCGAAGGTGGCCTCGTCCAGCCTCGCGACGGGGAGGCCGCCGATCGTGCGCAACTCCAGGTGCTTCCAGCCCAGCTCGTCCAGAGCGGCGAGTTGGCCGGGCAGGTCGGGGGCCGCCTCGTCTCCGATCCCTGCCGGCACGACTCCGCTCGGCGGTCGTCCGCCGACCGGGACGGGCGTGTGCTCAGCGGGTGCCGTGGACACGCCGGACCTCCTTGTGCCGGGCGGTGTCCGGCTCGTGCGCGGCGCACAGATCCTTGGCCTCGTTGAGTAGCCGGACGGCGTCGATCTGCACCGGCAGCGCCCCCGGTGCGGAGGGAAACCGGGCGTAGCGCGTGTAGGTGCTGCGAACGAAGGCGGACAGGGCGTCGTCGGCGAACGCCGAGCAGGACTGATCTCGGCCCTCGATCACCACCCGGAGCTGGGCGGTGTGGTCCGCGTCGCTGCACGGATAGTGACCGATGAGGGTCGCCCCCTCGAAGTCCAGGGTGATACGGCGCTCGCGCACGGGCGAGGTCAGGTCCGAGTCGATCTCGGTACGCACGCCGGAATGGTGGTCCAACCGGAGCCTGGCGCGGCCCAGGCGGGGCAACCGGAGTTGGTCGGTCACCATGTCCGCCCAGGAGGCGTCGGCGATCCGGGCACCGCCGGCCAGGGTGAGCACCACGGCGAGCGCGTGCGGCATCTCGATGTCGAAGGCGGTGGGGTGGCCGGGGCCCGCCGCGCTGCGGGTGAACCGGGGCTTGTTCTGCACCACACGGATGCCGCGCAGCCTGCCGAACTCCTCCGAGTCCACCGCCGCACGCAGGCGGTGGGTCAGGGAGCTGTGCAGCCAGTGGGTGGCGACGGTGATGTCCAGACCCCAGCGTCGCCTCGTGCGGGCGATGGCCGCCAGGCCCATCAGGTCCAGGGCCAGGGGCTTCTCGATGATGATCTTGCGGTAGCCGAGCTCGGCCAGCCGCTCCAGCATGCCCGAGCGAATATGCGGCGGGGTGCACAGGTGGACCACGGTGCGGTGGGGTGGAGTGCGCCCGGCCGCCTCCTCCAGGGTGCCGACCGCGACCACGCCGGCGACATCGGGGGGAGGCCGGAACGGGTCGTGGACGACGATCCGCCCGGGAGCGAGCAGGTCCGGGATCGCGGCGCGCACCCTGGACAGTGCCGGCAGATGCAGTCCTTCTCCGGCCCTGCCCATTCCAAGGATGAAGGTATGCAACATGAGCATCAACGCCTTTCCGAGTTGCCTGTCGCATAACTCCGAAACATATTTTCCCGGGTACATGTCAGGCGTTCGGCGGAATCTTTATTCACCTGGTTCGACGCCACCGCGAGCACCCCGCAAGCCGTGCTGCTCCACTCACCGTGTCGGGCTGGATGCCATCGAGCGTCAGATATCGAATATCGGGTGCCGGATACCAGGGGAGAAACGTGTGCGTGGGACCGGGCCGCCGTGATGGGGACATGAATAAAGAGCCGACCGGCACCCCTGAACCCGAAATCCTGGAATTTCGCGCGATCGGGCCGCCGGCCTGTGCGGGCGGGAGTTCTCCGGGTAACCGCCGCCCCCCGATCACCGATGGTCATGATTTTGATGGTCGGGTCGGCAGCGAGCCGGACGTGCCTACCGGGCGAACCCGGACCACGTCACGCCGCTCACCTGTCGCGATCAGGCTGTGGAGAAGCTGGACTGTCCGCCGGGCGGGGCGTGCCAGCCGCGATTCGGCTCGACCGGAACACCGGGGCCAAGGCAGAACGGACCCGCGTGGATGAAGACCTTGGAATCGGTCAGGTTGATCAGCAGGTGCGCGGTCGGCGGTAGCCGTCTGCACCCACCGGCGGGCAGGTTCCGGTACCTGCCGAGCTCCTCCAACTCTGTGGTGAAGACGATGACCTCGCCCTCGGCGGCCACCCCCGGCCCCGCCCAGGCGAGAACGGCCGTGGCCGACACCACGATCACTCCCAGAACAGCGCCGAACAGCCTCATTCGCCCCTCCAGGACGGTCTTGAAGCATGCCCCGAAAGATCTCGGTGCCCCGGCGTCGTCCATACGGAACCACCGGCATCGGCCATCATGAGGTAATCGAAAGTGATGTGTCAATCACTCTGGGTAACGGAAATCCAAAGCCGGTCAACCCCGCGAACGTTCCAGCTCCACGTGCCGGTCGAGCCGTACGGTGACCGTCTGCGAGCCGCCGCCCCGGCCTGCCAGTCGTCCGAAGGCGAGGGTGAGCCGCGCGCCGGTCGTGGCACCGGTCAGGAGCGGGTGCCCGTCGAGCACCTCGGCCACCGGCCGGTCCCAGGTCACGGTCAGCTCGTCCTCCTCACGCCGGGGATCCGACACGGTCAGCGTCGCCGTACCGTCGCCGCTCTCCCTGACGAGAACCGCGCACGGGGCCTCGGCGGTCAGATCGGCGACGGTTCCCCCGTTCCAGAAGTTGACCGCGGTGATCCCGAGAGACGGGACCCGGACGCCCTGCTGCCGGACGGTGTTGACGAGCACCCGCGCCCAGCCGGGATCGGCGGCACGGGCCCGGGTCTCCGCCCGGCTCGCACCTGGCAGGAGGAGGTAGACGTAACCGGCCGAGTCCGGGTCGACGCCGTGGTCCAGCCAGAGCGTCACGTAGCTCCGGGTCACCTGGCCTGCGGTGCGTTCCTCGCACAGCGTGCGCAGCCGGGTGGGACAGGGCAGGACGTAGCCGCCGTGCCCGGCCAGATGCGCCCAGCCCTCCCGGTCGTCCACGGTGAGGGGCGCGCCGGTCCTGCGGTTGTCCACGACGGTCTCGACCGCCACGCCGTCCTCACTGGTGATCCCGGCCCCCAGGCAGAGCACCGCGTCGTCGAGGAAGAACCACGACTTGAAAGCCTCCATCGTGCTCTCGAACCCGTTCAGGTGCTGGCCGACCGTCGCGTAGGTGCCGTCGGTGGCACCGCCCACCCAGCGGGCAGGCGGGCAGGTGTCGCCCCAGGCGTTACCGGCGCCGTCGGCCAGCCGCCTGGTGGAGACGGTCGTGCCCGGCAGGCGGTAGGGGTCGACGGTGGACCAGAAAGAGTCGGAGTACTGGTCGCCGTGCCCCTCGCCCCACCAGTAGAGCATCCCCGATCCGGTGTGCCAGCCACGCCTGTTCTCGCCGTTGCCGTGCTCGTAGTGGCCGATCCGGTACGAGGCCATGCTGAGCCCCGCGCACCAGGCCGGCCTGCGGTGGACGGCGCGGGCGCTCATCGCCGGCAGCCGGTGTCCGAGTGGTTCCTCGGCCGCCGGAATCGCGTCGTCGTCCAGAACCGCGGCGAGGCGGGCGTGGAACCCCAGGTCGCTCCTCTCTGCCGCGTCGAGCATAGGTCTGGAGGTGTCGCGCAGCGCCCACCCCTTGACCATGCCCTGCCAGCGGACCCGTTCGGCGGCGGAGGCCGCCTCCCCCAGCAGCAGGATCGCCGCGGCGATGTCGCGCCCCCTGCGGTGGTCGCCGTACGGTTCCCTGCCGATCCCCCGGCCGCTGACCAGGTCCATGCAGAAGCCGTCGTGGACGAACGGCGCGAACGACCTTTCGACACCGTCGAAGACGACCTGCCGGTTCGGATCGGTGATCTCCCATGGCGAGCCGCGCAGCACCGCGAACAGGGTGGCGAGCCCGGACAGCAGCACCACCCCGTACCCCCCCTGGTAGGGGACTGACGTGTGTTGGATGAACGAGCCGTCCCGATAGAGCCCGTCGCCCTCGAAGACATAGCGGAAGACCGGGGAGAGCGCGGAGGCGGCCAGCGCGGCCTTCCCGGAGTCGGAGCCGAGGATGGCGCGGAGCAGCATCACCGTGCACAGGTCCACCCGATTGGCCCCGGTGCTGGTGCCCTCGTAGGCGTCCAGCCGGCATTCGGGGAGAAAGTGGTCCACCGCCTCCTGAAGCGCCCCGCTTCGTGGTCCTGTCAGGTGCGGGCCGATCAGCACGGCCGCGTCGAGGAGCTTTCTGGGAACGCCGATCTGCCAGTTCCACCAGTTGCCTGCCGGGTCGACGCCCGCGGCGTACACCCGCCGCCGGTAGTGGTCGATGCCTTCCGCGACGGCGGCGGCCAGGTTCGCGTCGCCGGTCAGCCCGGTGCCCGGCAGCACGTACCCGCGGGCCATGGTCCGCAACCGTGCCGGAGTGTCGGTGAAGGAGGGGAACGCCAGCCCCGGCCAGAGCGAGGCGCCGGTGGGCGCCATGGTGTCGCGGTATCCGGCGGCCGTCGTCCCCAGCCTCGCCAGCCGGGTTCGGTACGGCTCGGCCGCCGGATCGAATCCCGACCCCGCCGACGCCTCCCGCCAGCGGCGGCGTAACGGGGCGAAGTGGTCGTTCACCGGATTCACCGTACGCTCGGTGTGCGCCGGGATCATCGCTCCGGCCACGGCGGCCCCACCGAGCTGGAGAAATAATCTCCTGGAATGTCCAGTCACATATGGATTGTCAGCCGAAAATCACCCCTGTCCCGTGATGCCACGCCGCGCTGTCGCCACCTGCTCAGCCGCTCTCCGATCGCCGAACGAGAGGCCAAGGATGCACGGCGCCCGGGAGCCGGATCCGATGGAAGTCAGAGGTCCACATCGTGGGAGGCGATCACGTGAACCCCTTCGGGATGCCGGCCCACGGGAGTGACCAGGACCCGCCTGCCCTGATCCCGGTAACCGTGCTCGGTCAACCACATCAGGGCATACGGCCCGAGGTCGCTGAAATTGATCGGGGAGTCGGACGAAAAGAGGTCCTTGCCCGACGAGATACCGCCGGTGTCGCCTTCGACGATCGACAGGGTGTACGTGGTCATGGCAGCCCCCGAGCCGTAGTTGTCCTTGGCTGGTCCATACCCGGTCATCTGAATTCCGCCCCCGGCCCCCGGCTTCCTCGTCCCGGACACCGACCCCCGACTGCCTTTCATCATCCGAAATATCATCAAAGGTAATACAAAGTATATATAGGTATATAATGGACAAAGATCTCTCTTCAGGAGGAGTCTCTCCCCGCAGTACATGTGGTTGATCGCAGAGAGCGGCCCACCCAGGCCGAACCAGGCCATGTCTCCGACGCCGCCGCCCTTCCCGATCGCTCCTCCGACACGCTCACCAGCAGATCCGGAAGCCATGTCATGAGTCAGGACAGCACCAGACCGTATGTCGACTTCGAGATCGACCTCACCCTTGAGGAGACTCGCCGCCGCGCCGCCGTCATGGCGGCACTGGAGCCGGACTGGGATCCCCCGGGGGTGATGCGAGCCGAGGAGGAGGCGTACGACCTCCTCTACTCCGGACTCGACAGCCGGCAGCAGGAGATCTACGACATGCTCGTGGCCGCCGGCGTGCTTCCCCCCAGAGAGTCCGGCCATGCCGCTTGACCCGCACGCCGACTTCGGACGCAGGGCGTGGCTGCCCTGCCCCGGCTGCCAGGACCACCGCGACTGCGACGACTGCCTCGGCGGCCGCAACTGCGGGGAGCACTGGCGCTACCTCATCGGCAACACCGGAAGCCTGCTACACCTGCAGTGCCCGGGATGCACCCACCTGTGGAACCACGAGACGGGCTTCGGCTCGGCCGGCCGGACCACCTCCGGCTGACCTGGTCAAAGGTGTCAACTCATCAGGACCGGGCAGGGATCGCCTCAAACGCCTCGACTCCCCGGACTCCGCACAGGAAGGTCCGGGAAGGTCGGAGGGCGGCCCTCGCGGGGGATCGTCGAGTTCGAGCGATACCCACGCGATCCCCGTCACCGGGGTGCGACAAGGGCGCGCGTTCTCCGGGCGGCATCCGTACGAGAACATCCACCGGGGGTTGGTCACGATGGCCGACGGCAAGCTCATCAATCCTGCTCTGCTCCAGCGCCATCTGCGCGGTGTGGACTACCCGAAGCGCCGTAACGACCTGATCGCCCACGTGCGCGACGAGTGTGAGCGGGTCAACGGCATCCTGCGACAGCTCCCCGACCGGGACTACCACTCGCCGACCGAGGTCAGCAAGGCGTTCGGCGAGGTCGCCCGGCGCTATCTGGAGGAGGTCTCCTATCCGGCCCAGCGCGAGCACCTGGTCGCGGAGGCCACGACCCGGGGAGCTCACCAGGTGGTGGTCGACTCGCTGCTACTGATCCCGGACCGGGAGTACTTCGGGGTGGACGCGGTTCTGGTGGAGCTCATCGAGTTGGAGTAGACGGCGCCCCCTGCCCGACTGGGGCGTTTCGCGTCGGCACCGGGCCCGCATCCACTCGCGCTCGCCCCGGGCCGATCGCGTGCCCGGCGGGCCGTTCGTGGCCCCCAACCCGGGGCGGGAGACCGCCGTCCCCGGCGGGCACGGAAAAGACGGAGCTCCAATTCCCGGAACAGGGTCCGAGGCCGAACAGCCGAACCCGGGAAACGCATTCATATCAAGTTGTTATGGAGCTTGTACCAATCTGGAGCGTGAAAGGTTTTCGCGATCACTTGCCCCTCGCGGGATGACCGACCGGAGACCGGAAAGCCCAACGGAAGGTGAACGACAGGCTTGCCCAGGAAAAAGGGCAGTTCACCAAGGGGCACGTAAGGTCACCCGAAACCCAGAGATGACAGCACATCTCTAGAGAACTACTGGTACGGTCCACCGACAGGATGCCAGCAGGTGGGGGCGATCCATATTTCGGACAGCCCATATGTCGACTTAAGTGTTATTTATAATCAAATAGCCATAAGTGCCAATTACTAAGCCCTTTACCTTCCCAATAGATCACGGTCAGTCTAATATTTGGACCTATGTCATGGCGTGCATCAGATTTCCCAGATGGACAGGCTGGGTCCTCTGGCCGTGGCAGTGCTTCCTCCAGGCATGATTCCGAACAGGGATCCGACTGGCATCCCGAACGCCTCCCGTCATTCGATTGGCGGAAGGTCATTCTGTTCACGGCGGTTTTAGCGATCATCGCCGCCTCCGCGTTCTGGCTCGCGACCAGAGAAACCTCCGGTCCGTCCCTCGCGGCGAACCCCACCCCCGACTCCTCGGACGCCGGCTGGGAGAAGGCCGTTTCCTCGCCCTCGCCCTCACCGACGCCGTCCTCCTCACCCCCCACCCCCGGGTCAACCCCGAAACCCGCGAAGAGCGGCAGGTCCTCTCCTCGCCCCGAGGCGACCGGTACGGAGAAACCCCCCGCGGAGAAACCCCGAACCGAGACGGAAACCACCCCGCCCAACAGCGACTCGCCGGCCGCGTCCCGCCCACCCCAGCTCACCGTCAAGGAGGCGTACGGCATCCACGGCCGCTACCAGCGAGGGCTGTCGGCCGCCCAGAGCAGGAAGGACCAGGCCGCCATGGCGAAGCTGGAGCACGGGCTCGCGCTGGAGATGACGCGGGCCGGCTTCAAGACCGCCGAGATGGAGAAGAAGTCGCTGGCCTCGGGGATATGGCCCAACCCGCAGATGTGGATCCCGCGCCATGTGAACGGCACCGCCGACTGGTTCGTGGCGGTCTCATACGAACCCGGTGTCGCCCGGGTCGTCGACGTGATGAGCTCGGCACCCGGCGGCTGGCGGCTCGTCGCCTCGGCCGCCGACACGCGTGCCACCCCGGCGCGGTTCCCGAAGATAGCGACCGACGCGGAAGGCTACGCGACGAGCCTGCCGGAGAACGCCACCGGGCTGAGCACGTCCCCTCGCCAGATCGCCCGCGCACACCTGGCGAGCCTGGAGCACGCCGAGGTCGACGCGCGATTCGACGAGGGGCCGTGGACCAGCGAGGCCGCACTGTTCTGGCAGCAGGAGCGGGCGCAGCTGAGACAGGCCGACTGGAAGCTCACGCTGTCGTACCGGCTTGAGGGACCGGTACGCGCGCTCAGGACCAGTGACGGGGGCGCCCTGGTCTGGTATGGAGCCCGATCCACCGAGGTCCGCGAAGCGGAGCGGGAGGGCGCGACGGTCAAGCTGAAGGGCTCAGCCGCCGTCCGCACCCGCGGTAAGGCCTTCGCCCACTCGGTGAGCGCCACATACGGACGCATGTATGTGACATATGTCCCCCCCGCCGGCTCGAACGAGCCCGCTCGCGTGCTGGGCGAGTGGAGCGACGTCCTGGAAAGCCACGGCGACTGACGTTTCACCGGAAGAAAAGGAACATTCATAATGACACCCTCACGTAAGCCATCGCGCGCGACGGTGCTCACTGCGAGTGTCGCGATCGGCGTCTTCAGCGCCGGCGCCGGGCTGGGAACCGTCATCGCCGTCCGTTCCGACCCCGGCGGGGGGCAGGTGATGCGACTGGCCGCGGGCACCTATCTCCTCGACGACCAGGCCAAGGCCTGGTCGTCGAGCGCGTCTTCCGGCAGTGATCAACCGGTCCCGCTCTCCGGTGCCGACGCGGGCAGCACCATCGCGGGCGCTGCCCGCAGCGGTGACTCCGCGGACCCGCGGGTCTGCCTGACCACCACCACCGACGGGCACGCGGTCGAGGCATCGGGGGAAGGCTGCGTCGCCCTCCCGGTCCTGGCCCTGGCCGCCGCCGCGGCCCCGCTCGCACAGCGGCCCGGCAACCCCAAGAGCACGCCGACCCCGTCGACGCCGCCCAAGACCACGGAGACGAAACCCTCGACTCCCAAGACGAGCGCTCCGGCCCCCAAGGCCACCTCGGCGCCGGTGCAGCCCGCCCCCAACCCGGGGCCGGTGCAACCCCCGGCTCCACCACCGGTGGCGAACCCCCAGCCCGTCAAGCCTCCGGCCCCTCCGGCGCCGACGCCGACGGAGAAGATCAGCGGGAACATCTCGCAGAGCGAGAGCGAGAGCGGCAGCGTCATCGAGCGCCCCGCGGAGAAGAAGATCGAGGTGGTCTCGCCGCCCAAGCCGGCTCCTGAGGCAGGCGGGACGAAGTCCTCGGGCCCCTCACTGTCGTCGCAACCCCGGTCCCCCGGCGGCAACCGAACCTCCCAACCGCAACCCACCGGCGGCAACAAATCACAACCCCAACCTCCCGGCGGCAACCGAACCTCCCAGCCACGGCCAACCGGCGGCAACAAATCACAACCCCAGCCCACCGGCGGCAACCGAACCTCCCAGCCAGGGGAGACGGCACCGCCCGCCCGGCCGACGGGCACCCTGCGGCCGGCGATCCGGTCGGGCACGGGCCAGCCGATCGTGCCCTCCGGCGATGTCAGGCCCCCCACGGCGCCCGTCGTCGTGCCACCCGCGACCAGACCGACGGACGACGCGGGCGCGCCTTCGCTGAGGACACAGCCCTCGGTCCCGCCGAAAGCGGTGACACCGACAGCGCCCGGCGGCAGCCTGAAGCCTGTCCAGCCGCAGCCGTCCGCCGGTCCCGGTGAGAACGCGTCGCAGGGTCCCGACGGGACCGTGCTCATGCCGGCCACACCGCAACTCCCCGGCGGCCAGAACGGCGTCTCGCTGCCGGTCTTCGAGGACCCTGAGCTTCTGCGGCGAGCCTACGAGGCCCTCGGGCTGGACAGGGGCATGCGCTACACGGACGAGAACGGCGTGTGGGATCTCAACATCGCCCCGCCGGGCACGCCGCCATGCCGCAACTACACCGCCGAGGAGCTCCAGGCGCTGAGCACGTCCCCGGGCCCGAGCCCGGCCCAGAGCGGCCAGACGATCCCCCGCGACTCGTGCCTGTGGCCCGCGTTCATCCGCTGGCTCTACGCGGAGCCCGCATCCGGTGAGGTCAGCAACTGGACCAAGTTCACCGGCCTGCCCCAGCGGAACCTGGAACTCGTGGTGACCGACCCTGCTCCCGCGCCACTTCCCCAGCCGGTGCCCGGCCAGAGCCTTCCCGATCCCGGCCAGGTCCAGCCCGATCCCGGCCAGTCCCTTCCCGATCAGGCCGATCAGAGCCGGCAGGTTCCCGCACAGCCCGATCCCGGTCGGTTGAGCCCGGCTCAGCCGGGAACGGGAGACAGCGCCCCCTCGCAGTGGAATGGCGACGAGAACAACCGCGACCGGACCTCCCCCTTCCAGCCCGACCAAGGCCCGGCCGAGCCGGACCCGGTCGAATACGACGGCCAATGAGCACACCCACCGGAACCGGGCGTTTCGCGCCCGGCCCCGGCCAGGGGGCGGCCTGGGTGCGCGAGCACGGCGCGCACCTGATGGACTACGCCGCCTCCCACCTCGAATCCGGCCGGGCACGCGCGGCGGTCGTCGCCGCGCTGGCCGCCGGCCGGACCGAGGCCGCCCCCGAGGGCGTCACGGTCCGGGGACGGTTGCTGGCCGCGGTGCGACGTGACTGCCGCACCTCCACCGTCCACCGGGAGCGGTACGTGCCGGGTTCGGGACCCGGCATGCCCGATGCCCTGCTGATCGAACGGGTGTGGACGATCGTCGACCCCCTGGGCACGGAGACGCTCAGGTTGATGTACCGTCACGCGCTCGGCATGGAGGATCTCCCCCACGTGCTGGGGATGCCCGCCGACGAGATCGGCAGGCTCGCCACCCGTACCCAGGATCTGATCGAGACCCTGGTGAGCGGGCTGGACGCGCTCGCCAACGGGCGGCGTACCTGTCCGGAACTCACCCCGCTGGTGGAGACGGTCTTTCCCGGCGTCTTCCCCACCGGTAGGCCCGGTGGGCAGGCGTCCTCCATCGTCGATCCCGACGACGCCCGGGCGACCCTGCTCTCCCACATGATCAGGTGTTCCGTGTGCACACGGCCGATCAACATCCGCTACACGGTCCCACAGATGATCTCTCATCCGCCGGTCGCGCCGCTCTCCGCCGAGGAGCGGCAGCGGCTCACGGACTCGCTGCCCCCGGAGGCGGTCCCGCCCGCACCTCCCGCCAAGAGCCGGTCCTCCGTCCTCCCCGCTCCTCCGGCCGGTAGCGGTGTCCCCGCTGCTCCGGTACCGCCGGCCGTGGCACTGCCCGCGCCCAGAGTCGGCACGCCTCCCTATCCACCAGTGGCCTCGAAGCCGCTGGCGAAACCACCGGCCACGACGTCAGCGGGCACAGGGGCGGCGGGTACGGTCACGCCACCGGTGGGCGGACCGGCGGCGGGCACCTCCGATCCCTCCGGCCTGCCCCCGCTGCCCGCCCTGCCGCCCCGCAGGACCCGGCCCGTCCGCCCACCGTCCGCACCCCCCGTACCCGGGCACGACACCCCGCTGTACGACGCCCTGCTCACCCAGGCGTGGGCACGCGAGGTCCTCGCCCAGAGCGAGGAGATCACCGGCACCATCCCCAGGCAGGCACCGCCCGCCCCTCAACCTGTCGCCAGAGCCGAGCCCGTCGTCATCGCGGGGCAAGCGTCCGTCGAGATGCGCGACGACGCCCAGGTTCCCGTGCTGCGTTTCCACACCGAACCCGACGACCGCCCCGACGAGGAGCGGATCGAGATGGGGATCCGCGTGCTGGAGGCGCTCAGCTGGGCCGGTACCCGGATCAGGAATATGACGATCAAGGTCGTCATCATCGTCGTGGCGGGCGCGGCCGGCACCCTGACCGGCATGAACCTTCTCGGCCCCGCGATCGAGTCGAAGGAACCGGCGAGGTCGCTGCAGGCGTCCACCAGCCAGACCACCCAAGCTCCCCCCACCGCGGGCGCGCCGACGCGACGAGACGGACTCGCCTCTCGCATGCGGGTCCCACCGGTGGTGACGCTGGACGAGTTCGGCCAGGGAAGCATGGTCCTCACCATCTCGGGAGAGCCGCTGAAGTGGCGGATATCGGCTCCCGGCCTGGCCGTGAGCCCTTCCGACGGCACGTTGCGGGAAGGGGTCACGCAGGTGATCAATCTGCGGGCCCACCGGATCCGCAACTGGTGTGGTGCCCCCGCCTCCGTCACCGCCCCGCTGACCGTTCACGGCCTCGACGACTCGATCACTACGACGGTGCGCTGGCGGACCTGCTGACAGCCCCGTACCCCTTCCCCACGATCGCTTCTGCGAAAGGACCTTGGCAATGACGGATACCTCCCCCCACATCCAGGCATCGCCGCCCGATCCAGCCGGGCAGTTCCATGAAACGGTCCCGCTCACCGCGGAACACCTGCTCACCAACCGCCGTCCTGAGCCCGCCAAAGGATGGCGCCGCCTCGTCTGGCAACTTTCCGGCAGGCGCATCATCCCCGCGGAGTCGGCGGCGGAGCTGGAACGGCGCACGCTGATGGCGCAGGCACAGACCCCCGTCGCGAGCGGGCACCACCGGATCGCGGTCATGAGTCTCAAGGGCGGGGTGGGCAAGACCACGACGACCGTCGCCCTCGGCAACACCCTGGCCTCCCTGCGCGGCGACCGGGTGATCGCGATCGACGCCAACCCCGACCGCGGGACCCTGGGCCTCAAGGTCAAGTCCGAGACGGCCGCGACCATCCGCACCATGCTCGCCGAGGCCCCACACATCCTGCGCTACGCCGACGCGCGTGCCTTCACCTCGCAGTCCCCCGCCCGGCTTGAGGTCCTCGCCTCCGACACCGACCCGGCCGTGAGCGAGGCCTTCAACGCCGAGGACTACCGCACCGTCGCCGGTCTCATCGAGCGTTACTACTCCATCTGCATCACCGACTGTGGTACGGGCCTGCTTCACGGGGCCATGGGCGCGACGCTGGAGCTGGCCGACCAGATCGTGCTGGTCAGCCTGGTCGCGGTGGACGGGGCGAGCTCCGCCGCCGCGACGCTGGACTGGCTGACCGCCCACGGCCACGCCGACCTGGTCAGGAACGCCATCGTCGTGCTGAACGCGGTAGAGGCCAAGTCCGACGTGGATCTGGACCTGCTGGAGCGTCACTTCACCTCCCGCTGCCGCGCGGTGATCCGTATCCCCTACGACCCGCACCTCAAGGAGGGTGCCGAGGTTGACCTGGTCCGCCTGCGGCCCACGACCCGGGGCGCGTACCTCCGCCTGGCGGCGGCGGCCGGGCAGACGTTCAACCAGCGCACCGCTCGGAGCCACTAGTGCGCCATGTCGCCGACGATCCCGGACTGAACTGGGATCTGGGCCCGCCGCCGAACGCCCGGCGCCGGATGATCATCGTGGTCGTCTCGATCGTGGGGGCGATCCTGCTGGCGGCCGCGGCATGGCAGCTCCTGCGATCCGAATCCGAAACCGTGAGCGCCTCCATACCCGTCGGGAACGCCGGGGACACCGTCATGCTCGCCCCGCCCTCCGGTTACGAGGGCGCGGCCGGCTACCCCGTCGGATTCCCCCGCAGCGAGGTGGGCGCGATCTCGGCCGCCGCCGCCGCGCTGGAGGCGGCGTGGACCCTGGACTCCACACAGGCCGAGCAGGCGGCGCTTCTGTACGCGGCACCCGAACAGCACGACGCGGCACGGGCCGGCGCCCGCGAGGCCGTCGCCGGATGGCGCGAGATCCTTGGCCTTCCCAAGGACGGGGCGCTACCCGACGGCGCCGCCATGCGGACACGGACGGTCGGCGTCCAGTGGAAACCCCGAGGCCAGGATCAGACGCAGGTCTCGGTCCTGGTCCAGGTGACCGCCACCAGGGGCGTCGGGGACACCGAACCGACCTTCTCCAACTCGTACGCCATCAGCCTGCTCATGCGCTGGCAGCCCGGCATGCGCGGCGCGAACCAGGGGGACTGGGTCAACATCCCCGACCCCCTGGCGACCTCCGTGCCGCCGGTCGCCCTGCCGGGCACCCCCGAATTCACCACCGCCGGCTGGAGACCCGTCTCCGGCCCAAAGCCCACCCCATAGATCCAGGAAGAGCCATCAATGCCCCCACGTAGCTCGTCCCGGCGAGTCAGCTTACTCTCCGGCCTCCTGCTGGCCGCGGTATCCGCGACGACAAGCGCGATCATCGCCCAGCCGTGGGCCGCCGTGGCGGATCCCGGCGTGAGCACCACCTCAGGCCCGATCCAGGAGGCGCGTCCCCAGCAGGAGACCGTCTCCGAGATCGTGATCCCCTCCGACCAGAAGGAGAGCTCCCCGCCCACCCAGACGAGACAGTCCCGCACCACCGAGGCCCCCGTGGCCCAGCGGGAGAGCTCCCCACCCACCCAGACGAGACAATCCCGCACCACCGAGGAGAAGCCGACGGAGGAGCCCAGGAGTTCCACCGTCGAGACCGAGGAGACCGCGCCGGTCTCCCGTAACAGCCCCGGTACGAGGAACGCCGCGCCCGCCCCGCAGGAGGAGGTCCCCACCGAGGAGACCACGGCGGCTCGGCAACCCGCACGGACCAGGACCACCGCATCGACGGACCCGGCGCCCTCCAGGACGCGTCCGGCCGAGGAACCCCCCGCGAACACCACCGGGCGCACCACCGAGCCGACGACGGCCCCGAAGCCCACCCAGACGCCACCGAAGAGCACGCAGCCCACCAGGCCTCCCGGGGACACCAAGCCGCCGTCCGCGACGCCGGCACCCTCCGGCACCCCCGCACCGAAGCCGAGCGGGACGGCCACCAGCCCGGCCGCGACCCCGCCGGCCACCACGGCACCGGCCAGCACACCCAGTCCCCCGAAGCCGACACCCCCGAAGCCAACGCTCCCAAAGCCGACACCCCCGAAGCCGACACTCCCCAAGCCGACGTCGATCCCGCCGAAGGCGACGCCGAAGCCCTCGGCGAGTCAGCCCACCATCCCCACCACGCCACCGCGCACCAGCGCGCCGAGCCGGCCGTCGCACACGCCACAGCCCGCCCCCGCGCAGACCGGCGTCTACGAGCCCACCCTGCTGAGCGAGTGGGTCCGTGACAACCAGCCCCAGGCGGTGGACTCCTCCCCGCGGACCGTCGTGCCGCCGCCCTCGTTCAAGCGCTCCTCCTCGGAGGTGTGCGACCCCGCCGACATCGCCTCGTGCTGGAGCCTCGCGCCCTGGCGGAGCCGTACCGCCGAGTCTCCTGACGCCCTGCCGGCCTCGAAGCAGAAGCCGTCGGTGTCGAACGCGCCCCGCTGGGTGTTCGCACCGCCGCCCCAGTCCGCCCAACCACTGTTCAGCCCGATGAGGGTGGCGGCCCCCAGCCCGACGGCCGTCGGCTGCTGGAGCTTCAGTCCCTCCAAGCTCTGCGCCAGATCCTGGGAGGAGTAAGCAATGATCACCAGATCCCACGTGCGGGTGGCCGTACTCAGCATGGTGGCCGCGCTGGCGGTTAGCACCCTCAGCGCGGCCCAGGGAGAGGTGGTCTCCGCGGCGCCCTGCGCCCCCGCCACAACCGGCGAGGCCAGCGCCGCGCAAGCCCTCAACTGGGGCACGCCGTCCTGGTGCGCGGAGTTCGACGACTACCTCAACGAGTCCGACTGGGTGTTCTACGACTCGGCCGGGCACGCGGGTAACGGTCGCCGCTCTCCGCAGCAGCTCTACCTCGGCAACGGGGCGCTCTACCTGTACGGCCGTGAGGACGGGACCACGGCCGGGCTGGCCTCCCGTCACGACCAGGCCTACGGGCGCTGGGAGACCCGCATCCGCCTGTACCCGGGCGCCGGGTCGTACCATCCCGTCGCCCTGCTGTGGCCGAAGGACGGCGGCGGCAATGTGCAGAGCTCCACCGGCGAGGAGGTGGACTTCCTGGAGGTCATCGACGACCCGAACAGGCAGCGGCCGAACTTCTTCCTGCACACCCCACAGGGACAGGAGCAGGCCCACGCCAACATCGACATGACCACCTGGCACACCTACGCAGTGGAGATCACCTCCAACAGCGTCGTCGGCTACATCGACGGGCAGGAGTGGTTCCGCTCCGGCAACGCCACCCGCAGTTCGATGTCGGTCTGTCTGCAGCTGGACTGGTTCCCGGGCCAGGGCAGTTCGGGAGAGGCGTGGATGGAGGTGGACTGGCTCCGCATCTACCCGTCCGGGACGGGCGTCGCGGGCTGACCTCACCTTGGTAGGGCAGGAGGGTGCGGGACACGCGTCCCGCACCCTCCTCACGTTCCCGGACGGTCCGCTCCGGGACCGGCCGTTCCCTGGGAAACGGGCGGCCGGAAGGTGCTCAGGCGAGCTGGGCGCCCCGCAGTCCGGCGTAGGCGCCGCGCAACCGCATCAGTTCGTCGTGGGTGCCCGTCTCCTGGATCCCGCCTTCGCGCATGACCACGATGCGGTCGGCGCCGCGGATGGTCGACAGCCGATGAGCGACGACAAGGACCGTGCGCCCGGCGACCAGGCGGGTCAACGCCTCCTGGATGAGCGCCTCCGAGCGGGTGTCCAGGGCGGAGGTGGCCTCGTCCAGGATCAGCACGCGTGGGTCGCGGATCAGGGCGCGGGCGATGGCCAGCCGCTGGCGCTGGCCGCCCGACAGACGGGCGCCCCGCTCTCCGACGACCGTGTCGAGGCCGGCGGGGAGTCGGTCGATGAACTCCAGCGCGTTGGCGTCCTGGAGCGCCTGCCGCACCCGGTCGGAGGGGACGTCGGCCATGCCGTAGGTGACGTTCTCCCTGATACTGCCCTCGAACAGGATCGACTCCTGCGGCACGACGGACAGGAACCTGCGGTAGGTCCGCAGGTCCAGCGTCTCCATGTCACGCCCGTCCAGCAGGATCCGGCCGGAGGTGGGACGCACGAAGCCGATGACGAGGTTGAGCACCGTCGACTTACCCGCTCCCGAGGGGCCGACCAGCGCGATCGTCTCTCCGGGGGCCACCGTGAGGTTGAACCCGGTGACCGCGCTGTCCTCGCCGTAGGAGAACCCGACGTCGCGGAACTCGATCTCGCCGCCGACGGAGGCGACCTGCTCCTTGCCCGCGTTGTGCTCCAGGTCGGGCGCTTGGAGCACCTCACCGATGGACCGTACGGAGGCCAGCCCCTTGCTGATCACCGGGGTGAGGCTGAGCAGGGAGGTGACGGCGGAGGTGAGGGTGGCGAAGAAGGTGGTGAGCATGACCACGTCGCCCGCGGTGATGGGGATGACCTGGTAGTAGGCGACGAGCGCGGAGCCGGCGAGGAAGACGACACCGAGCGTGTTGAGCAGGATCCAGGCCAGCGCGCCGAAGCTGCCGTTGAGCAGGTCGAGCCGGAGCCCCTTGCGCAGCACCTTGGTCAGCGTGCCGTCGACGCGGTGCAGGGCGTCCTGTTCCAGTCCGTGCGCGCGGGTGATCGGGATGAGCGTGGTCATCTCGCTGACCCGGGTGGACAGCTGCTCGACCTCGCGGCGGAAGCTCTCGTTGTCGTCGCGCAGCCGGGTGCGCATCCGCATCACGAGCAGCGCGGCGGTGGGTACGACCACCAGGAAGACCGGCATCGCGGCGGGCACCCGCACGGCGATCACCACCAGGCCCCCGGCCAGCATGGTGAGCGCGGACAGGCCCATGTCCGCCGCCTGCTGGCTGGTCTGCTCCACGCTCTCGACGTCCCGGATGACCTTGGTCTGGAGTACGGCGGCGCTGACCCGTGAGTGGTAGCCGATGGAGAGCTGCTGCATACGGCGGCATAGCGCGGAACGCAGGTTCGTCCCCATCCGGCGGATGGCTCCGTGCAGGCAGCGCACGTAGAGCAGGTGGAGGGGATAGTTGAGGAGCAGCAGGACGAGCAGCACGCCCGCGTTGACCCACAGGTGCGCGATCGGACCGTGACCGACCACGATGTCGACGACATTGGCCGTGATCAGTGGCAGCAGCCAGGTGGGACTGTGCTTGAAGAGGAAGGCGAAGACCGCCACGAGCAGACTGAGGCGGTCCTCCCGGAAGAGATAGGCGAGCGTACGCGTTGGGTGCTCACCGCGGTAACGGTGATCGAGAGCGCCAACCACAAATCCCCCAAAAAATGGTAGATCTCCAGTCAATCCTCTCGTACCGAAATTTCGCCCGTGTGACATGCCCGCGCGTGCCGCCACCGGACCGCCCCGCCTGTCGCGGGCCGTTCAGTCCCTCGCGGAGGGAAGCCTCATCTCCAGGATCTGGCCGGGCCAGTCGCCGACCCTGAAACTCTCGGTCCTGGTGAATCCCTGGCTCTCGTAGTACGCCACCAGGCGGCCGTCGTCGCCGCCGTAGCAGTCCACCCGCAGCAGCGCGACCCCCCACTCGACGGCCTCGGCCCTGGCACGCTCCAGCAGGGCCGAGCCGACCCCGCGACCGTGGAACCGCTGGTCGATGACCAGCCCCTGAACGTACAACTCGGGCTCGGAGGCGGGGGTGACGTAGGGCATCGCGGACCCCACGACCAGGCATCCCGCGGGTCGGCCGCCGAACTCGGCGACACGCATCCCGCCGGACATCGCCCATGAGGTGACAGTCGCCACGCGGGCCGCGTTGGTCGAGAACGGTTCGCTGCCCCACTGGCCGGTGCGCCCCTGGGAGGTCAGCCACGCCACCGCGCTGTCGAACATCGCCAGGACAGCCGGTACGTCGCCGAGGTGCCCGTCACGGATAATCACCGGCGGATGGTAACAGGACATGCGCCCCTATACAGGATATGCCGCGTAAAGGATCTCGCCGCCCCGGAAGATCAGTACACTCGGCGACGGCCGGAATACGGCTCCTCGGTCACGGGCGCACGCCGTGGCCCTTCCCCCCCCGGGAGTCACGTGAGCAACGAAGTGACCGGCGCGTTCCCCGAGCCGCCGCCGGCTCCGCCTGGCCGGCGCTCGTTCCGCCCTGGTCGCAGGTGGCTGTGGTGGCTGGTGGCCGCCATCACCGCCGTGGTGCTCGTGGCGGGCGGGACCGTGGCCGGCGCGTACGTCAAGCTGACCGGCAACGTCAAGCACGTCGAGGTCGCTGCGGAGGACCTCGGACGCCGACCGGTCAAGGTGGCGACCAGTACGATGAACGTCCTGATCGTCGGCTCGGACCAGCGAAACGGCAAGAATGCGAGGTACGGCCGGGTGGCGGGCGAGCGGACCGACACGATCATGCTCGCGCACATCTCGCCGAAGCGGGACAACGCGATGGTCATCAGTTTCCCGCGCGACTCGATGGTCCAGCTCCCCGCCTGCCGGGCCCGGCAGGGGCTGCCAGGGCAACAGCCACACCTGGGAATGATCAACGAGTCGTTCAACTCCGGCGGCATCACCTGCACCTGGAAGACCGTCGAATCGCTCACCGGCATCCACATCGACCACTTCGTGAAGGTCGACTTCACCGGTTTCAAGGACATGGTCGACGCGGTCGGTGGCGTGGAGATCTGCGTACCCGAGGCGATCGACGACAAGAAGGCCCTGCTCCACCTGGCCGCCGGGCGCCAGAACCTCGGAGGAGAGCAGGCCCTGGGCTACGTACGGGCCCGCTACAGCCTGGGCGACGGATCGGACATCGGGCGCATCCAGCGCCAGCAGATGTTCATCGCCTCCATGGTCAAGAAGGTCATGAGCGGTGAGACGCTCACCGACCCGGCCCGGCTCTTCGGCTTCCTGGACGCGGCGACGAAGTCGGTCACCACCGACCCCGGCCTCACCCCGGGCGTCATGAAGGACCTGGCCACCAGCGCCGAGGGGCTCGCCGCCGGACAGATCCACTTCATCACCACCCCGTGGCGCTACTCGCTGGTCCATCCGGGCCGGGTGGAGTGGGTCGAGCCACAGAGCGGCAAGCTGTTCCGCATCGTCGCGACGGATCGGGCGATCGCCGGCTCCGGAGTCAAGGGCGGCCAGTCCAGGGTGCCCCGATCGAAGATCCAGGTAGAGGTGCGCAACGGAACCACGCGGTCCGGTCTGGCCACCGGAGTGGCGGTCCAGTTGGAGGAGCGGGGCTACCACGTCGCCAGAATCGGCGACGCTCCGCACAAGCCGTACCCGGCGACCACGATCGCCTACTCGCCGAACGGCACCGCCAAGGCGCCCACCCTCAGCCGCGACCTGATCACCTCCACCCCCAAGCCTGTCTCCTGGGCGACCACGGGAAGGCTCATCCTGACGATCGGTGACGACTGGAAGGGCCTGAAGCCGCTTCCCCGCAACGACAACGAGAGCCTGAAGGGGTTCGACGCGACCCACGACTCGTGCGCCGGCGCCTGACGTGCCTTGAACCTCGGCGCCGGTGAAGGTGACCCACATCCGCCATATGTGAGAATCAGGCCATGCACAGGGTCGTCGTGTTCGCCATGGACGGTGTGATCCCCTTCGAGCTGGGCATCCCGCCGCGCATCTTCGGTGTCGCCAGGGGCCCCGAGGGCGAGCGGCTCTACGAAGTGCTCACCTGCACCGCCGACGGCGCCCCGGTACGTACCGACGCCGACTTCTCGATCGCGGTGGACCACGGGGCCGAGGCACTGGCAGCCGCGGACACCGTGGTGATCCCCGCCACCCACGCGCTCGGCCCCGTCTCCACCGAGGGACGGCTCACCAGGCCCATGGCCGACGCGATCGCGCTCGTCCGGCCGGGCACCCGCCTGGTCTCGATCTGCACCGCCGCCTACGTGCTCGCGGCGGCCGGACTGCTCGACGGCCGTCCCGCGACCACCCACTGGAGCCACACCGAGCACTTCCAGAAGCTGTTCCCCCGGGTCAGGGTCAACCCGGACGTACTGTTCGTGGATGACGGGGACGTTCTCACCTCCGCCGGAGTGGCCGCGGGGATCGACCTCTGCCTGCACATCGTCCGGCGCGACCACGGCACCGAGGTGGCCAACCGGGTGGCCAGGCGATGCGTCGTGCCGCCGTGGCGCGACGGCGGCCAGGCCCAGTTCATCGAGCGCCCGATTCCCGCGCCGACCGCCACGACGACCGCGGCGACCAGGGCCTGGGCGCTGGACCGGCTGCACAAGCCGCTCCCGCTCAGCGAACTGGCCGCCCACGCCCGGATGAGCCGCCGTACCTTCACCCGGCGCTTCCGCGACGAGGTGGGCCTCAGCCCCGGGCAGTGGCTCATCCTGCAGCGGGTGGAGCTGGCCCGCCAGCTCCTGGAGAGCAGCGACCTGCCGGTGGAGGGCATCGCCCTGCGGGCCGGGTTCGGCACCGCGGCCTCGCTCCGCCAACACCTGCAGGTGGTCGTCGGCGTCTCACCGTTGGCGTACCGCCGCACGTTCCGGCCCGTGGAGGCCGCACCGGATCCGGAGCCGTCACCGGCTGCGTGACCACTCCTTCTGCAGTCGGTCCGCCGCCTTCTCCGGGGAGAGCCTGCCGTGGGCGACATCGAGGATCACATCACCCTCCGCACGCTCCAGGAACACCTCGTCGGGGACGTTCAGCGAGCCGCCACCCCGGATGAGTTCCTGAAGCGCGGCGTAGCCGTCCTTCCCCTCCTGGGTGGCGAAGACCGACGATTCCACCTTGAAGTCCGTAGCCGCGGGGGCCATCGTCAGATCCCCGGCCCAGCTGGAGACGCCATCGCCCACGGTCAGGAATTCGATCAGCGTGGCCGCCTCGGCCACGTGCCTGGAATTCCTGGGTACGGCCAGGCCCACCTCGGCCGTGCTACGGGCGGCCGGCCTGGCGTCCGGCAGGAGAGTGGGGAAGGGGCCGGCTCCGATCCTCTTGACGGAGACCCTGCCGGTTTTGCGATAGGACGTGGACAGCATCGAGCTCTGACCTGAACCGTCCACCAGGAACAGCGCCTTGCCGGAGCGGAAGAGTTCGGCCGGGCCGTCGCCCCTGAGGGCCAGCGTGGACCTCGCCAGCATGCCCCTGTCGAACATCGACTCATAGGCGGTCAGGGCCGAGACCATCTCGGCGCTCTTCCATGACTTCCGGCCGGCCAGCAGGTCGTCGGAGAGGGTCGGGTGGGTCTGGCCGGCGATGGTGAACAGCAGCTCCTCCTGTCGGCGCGGCTCGCCGGAGAAGACGATCGGCTGGAGGTCGGGGATCTCCTTCCTGACGCGCATGACGATGGATTCGAGATCGGCGACCGTCGTGGGGAATGACTCCCTTAGCTCGGACAGGAGAGCCGCGTCGTAGTACATGACCGCGCCGGCGGTGGATCCCATCGGGACCGAGTAGAGCGTGCCGTCCTTGGCGGCCTGTTCCGTCTGCTTGACCACGGCCGGGTCGAGTTCCCCGAGCAGGTCCCCGGCGACCTTGTCCTTCCAGTCGGCGACCGGTTGGAGCCGGTCCTTGACCGCGCCGGTCATGGTCGGGATGTGGATGCCGACGACGTCGAGTGCCCTGTCTGCCTGGTCACCGTCGAGTGCCTTGGGCAGCCGCTTGCGGTAGTCGGCCTCACCGAAGGTGCGCAGGTCGACCGTGATGCCGGGGTTCGCCTCCTCGAAGGCGGCGAGCGCCGCCTTCAGCCCGGCCTCGGGCGGGGAGAAGGTCCAGTACTTCAGGGTGACGGGCCCCGCGGGCTTCTTTGTGGGCCTGGAAACGGACTGCTCGACCGGTTTCCCGCCTTCGGCCGCCCCGCCGGCGCCACAGGCGGTCAGCCCCAGGGCGAGGGCGGCGGCCATGGCGAACACGCGAGTTGTACCACGCATGCATACCTCCAAAAGGATCACGGTGCGGGTGACGGTGTTCAGCCCGGCGAGTCTGATCACGGTAGATCGTGAAAAAAGATCTTATGTGCTCCTCTGCCGCGACGACGGACCCTGAAACCCGCTGCGCCCCGCGACCCTGCCGTGAACCGCACGGCGAACCCCGGCGACAACCGGACCGGCGGCTCTCAGCCCTCGACGATCTCGTGACGGAGGTGCTCGCGGCTGAGGTCGAGGAGCATCCTGACGTGGGCGTCGGCAAGGCGATAGTAGATCATCCGGCCGGACCGGCGGCCGGCCACGATGCCCGCCGTCCGCAGCAGCCTCAGGGCGTGCGACACGGCGGTGTCGCTGACCTCGACGGTCTCGGCGAGATCGCAGACGCACAGCTCACCGGCTTCGAGCAGCGCGTACAGCAGCTGCGCGCGGGTCTGGTCGCCCAGCAGCCTGAACAGGTCGGCGAGCCGGGCCGCCTCGCTCGGGGTGACAAGGCGATCCCGTGTCGCCGCCACCCTGGCCTTGTCGGGCTCCACGGTCACGCACGTGTCCAGACCGGCGACGACTTCCATGGGCGAACTCCTGAACAGATACTCAAATGATAACGACTATCGTACCAAGTCGCCCGGACGGCGGCGGGGCCCGTGAGCTCGGCGGGATGGTCAGCCCCGCTCGGCGCTCAGCGGCTGGGCGATGTCCTCCAGACCCCTGCCCTCGGCCTTGACCCCGAGGAAGAGCTCCACCAGCCCTGCGATGATCATGAGAGTCGCACCGACACAGAAGGCCAGCGCCGTGTCACCGGGTCTGCCGCTCTTGACCAGGTTGGCGAAGACCAGCGGTCCGGACACGCCACCGGCGAAGGTGCCGATCGCGTAGAAGAACGCGATCGCCATGGCCCGGGTCTCCATCGGGAAGATCTCGCTGACCGTCAGGTAGGCCGCGCTCGCCCCGGCGGACGCGAAGAAGAGCACGACGCACCAGCAGGCGGTGAGCGTGACCGCGGTCAGCACCTCCTGGTCGAACAACCAGGCCGTGCCAAGAAGGAGCACCCCGGACCCGATGTAGGTGCCGGAGATCATGGGGATGCGGCCGACCGTGTCGAACAACCGCCCGAGCAGAAGCGGGCCGAGGAAGTTACCGACCGCGATGACCGCGAAGTAGTAGCCGGTGTGGGTGACGATGCCGAAGAAGGTCGACAGGATCTGCGCGTACCCGAAGGTGATGGCGTTGTAGAGGAACGCCTGACCGATGAAGAGCGCCAGGCCGAGAACCGTGCGCTTGGGGTAGCGGGCGACCATGGTGTGCGCGATCCGCCCGAAGCCGATCGACGTGCGCTGGTGGATGGTCATCGACCGCGAGGGCTCGTCGAGCGGGATGCCCTCCTCGCGCTCGATCCGCTCCTCCACCTCGTCGACCAGCCTCTCGGCCTCCCGGTCACGGCCGTGGATGAACAGCCAGCGAGGGCTCTCCGGCACGTGTCTGCGGACCAGCAGGATGGCCAGGCCGAGCACCACCCCCATCCCGAAGGCGACGCGCCAGCCGATGTTCAGCGGGAGGTTGTCGAGCAGCGGCACGGTCAGCAGCGCGCCTCCGGCGGCGCCGAGCCAGTAGCTGCCGTTGATGATGATGTCGATCCTGCCGCGATGGCGGCTCGGGATGAGCTCGTCGATGGCCGAGTTGACGGCCGCGTACTCGCCACCGATGCCGAAACCGGTCAGGAACCGGAACAGGAAGAACCACCAGACGGAGAAGGAGAACGCCGTCGCGGCGGTGGCGACCAGGTAGACGGCCATCGTGATGATGAACATCTTCTTCCGGCCGAACCTGTCGGTGAACCAGCCGAAGAACAGTGCCCCGAGACACGCCCCCGCCACGTAGAGTGCCGCGGCCTGCCCCGCGACCTGGGCCTGGGTGATCGCCAGGCCGCTGCCCTCCTTGGCCAGCTGGGCGGAGAGGTTTCCGATGATCGTCACTTCGAGGCCGTCGAGGATCCAGACGGTGCCGAGGCCGACGACGATCATCCAGTGCCATCGTGACCACGGCAGCCGATCCAACCTCGCCGGGACCTTCGTGGTCACGGTCCCTGTCTGAACGTCGCTCACGACAGGAGCGGTTACCCCCGTATGACCGGCTTATGCTGGTGTGAGATACAGGGTTTCACCGGTCTTCAGCTGCACGATCAGGACAAATCCCCGCCTTTTCGATACATTGCGCGAGCACAGGGACACGGGGAGACTTAATCCTGTTTAGGGAGATCAATGAAAGCCCGGATCACGGGCGTCGCGACGTATCTGCCGGAACGGACCATGTCCAGCGCGGATGTGGAGCGGCGGATCGAGGGCTACGCACCCTACGGAGGCGTCGTCGAGAGGCTGACGGGAATCCGACGGCGCCATGTGGCCCGCGATGACCAGCAGGCCTCGGACCTGGCCGCCGAGGCGGCACGCGGCCTCGACCACTCAGGTGTCGACCTGCTCGTCTTCGCGTCGGCCTCGCAGGACATGGTCGAGCCCGCCACCGCGCACATCGTGGCGGCCAAGCTGGGACTCTCCTGCCCGGTGTTCGACATCAAGAACGCCTGCAACAGCATGCTCAACGGGATCCAGATCGCCGAGGCGCTGATCCTGTCCGGGACGTATCGCAAGGTACTGGTCTGCTCGGGCGAGATCCCCTCACGGGCGATCCGCTGGCAGGTCCGGGACCGCGCGCAGTTCGTCGACTCCTTCGCGGGCTACACGATGTCGGACAGCGGAGCCGCGGTCACGGTCGCCGCCGATATGGAACGCGGCATTTTCTACCGCGACTTCGCGGCCGACTCCACGGCATGGGCGATCGGCACCCTGCCGGGAGGCGGTTCGGCGCATCCTCGCGACCCCGAATACTCCTACTTCCGAGGCGACGGGCGCAGGTTGAAGGAGGCGTTCGAGATGATCGGCCCGGACATCTTCCTCAACGCGCTCAAGCGCACCGGCCTGACCTGGGACGACTTCACCATCGTGGCGGTGCACCAGGTGGCGCTGCCCTACCTGCGCGTCCTGGCCCAGGTGCTCGGCATCCCCGACGACCGGCTTGTGGTCAGCCTGCCCGAGCACGGTAACTGCGCCTCGACCACGCTGCCGCTCCAGCTCGCGCTGGGCGGCTGGCGGCCCGGCGACCGGGTGGCGCTGCTCGGCCTGGGCGGCGGGATCAGCACCGGCGTGATCCTGGCGGAGATGTGATGGACCTCTGGGTGATCATCCCTGCCTACAACGAGGCGCCCGGCATCGAGGCGACGCTGAGGGCACTGGCCGAGCAGGACGACCGGGACTTCACGCTGCTCGTGGTGGACAACGCGAGCACCGACGGCACCGCCGAGATCGTCCGGCGGCACGGTGTCCAGGTGATCGTCGAGACCCGGAAGGGCACCGGCGCCGCCTCCGACACCGGCATGCGCCACGCCATCGCGCACGGGGCGACCCATCTGGCCAGGACCGATGCCGACTGCCTGCCCCGCCCCGACTGGGTGCGCAACATCCGGCGGGCCTTCGGCGACGGGCTGGAGATGGTCGGCGGCCAGTTGCGCCCCCGGACCGACGAGTTCCGGCTGAAGTTCTGGGAGCGACGCCTCATCCCGTTCGTGGTGGAGGTGGCGGCCGCCTTCGGGCGCTTTCGGCCCGGCAACAGGGACCCGCGCTACCTGGGGCCGTACGTGATGATGCCCGGTGCCACCCTGGCCATCACCGCGGACCTCTACGACCGCGCGGGCGGCTTCCCCAGGACCGCGATCGAGGAGGTCCACGAGGACCGCGCCCTGGTCAACCGGGTGCGTATGCTCACCGCCGCCTACGGCTCGCGCCGCGACGTGGTGGTCTTCGGCTCCGTGCGCAGGCTCAGGGCGTACGGTCTCGCGGGCACCCTCGCCTGGTACGCCGACCACCACTACCGCCCAGAAGTGATCGACGTCCGGTGAACCACGAGACGCGGCTCTACCTGGCCGCGCATCCCTTCGCCTACCCGCTCCTGCGGCTGCTGGCCGGACTCGGGCCCGTGGTGCGGGTTCCCGGACTGGGCGTCGTGGTCAACGACGCCACCGTCGCGCGGGCCGTGCTGATGGACGAGCGGTTCCGCAAGGACGGCCCCGGATCGCCCGGCGACCTGTGGACGCCCGTGCTCGGCCCCTCCGTGCTGCTCAACATGGAGGGAGCGGGCCACCTCGCGCTGCGCAGGAAGCTGATGCCGCTGTTCACCCCCGCGTACGTCTCGGCGCTGGTGGACGACGTGCTCCGCGGGCCGCTCGACGACCTCTCGGCGCGCCTGGGACGCGGCGAGGCGGTCGACCTGGTGGACGCCATGCGGCTGATGGCCGGAGCGGTGATCTGCCGGGTGATCGGGCTGGGCGAGGTCTCCGAGGCTCGGGCCAGGGAGCTGTTCGCAGACGGGGAGCGGGTCGTCTCGATGGTCTCGCTCCGCTCGCGGCGGCTGTCGGATCGGCAGGTGGCGGCCGCCCGGCAGGTGCTGGACCGGATCGGGGACATCGCGCAGGCCGCCTACGAGGCCGCCGACGAGTCCACGGTGATGGGCCGGATGCGGGCCCAGGGGCTCTCGCCCGCCGAGGCCAGGGGAGCGGCCGGGGCGTTCTTCCTGACCGGTACCGAGACGGTCGCCACGTTCGTCCCCCGGCTCTTCGCCCTCCTGCACGACCACCGGACCCCGGTGGACGACCTGGACCGGGTCATCGAGGAGGCCATGCGGGTCACCACGCCGACGCCGCTGATGCTCCGCTCGGTGTCCGCCGCCGCGCGTGTCGGCAAGGTCGCGGTGCGCCCCGGCGACAGAGTACTGATCATCACCCACAACTGCGCCAGGGCGTACGGCCCGTTCGATCCCTCCCGCCCCCACCCGCCCGAACTGCGCAGGCTCTGGTTCGGCGCGGGCCCGCACTTCTGCATCGGCTACCCGCTGGCCCTGGCCCAGATCCGGGCGGTGGCCTCCGTCCTGCTCTCCCATCGGGTGCGCGTCCTGCGACGGCGCGCGGCCAGAGGGGTCCTCATTCCCACCTACGAGCACCTGTGGGTCAGTGCCGCGTGAACGACATCATCAACGGGATCATGACCATCGCCGGGCGGGAGCCGGGACGGACCGCCATCGTCGACGGCCGGGGCCGAGAGATCACCTACGGTGAGCTCGCCCGCCGGGTTTCGGCGGTCCGCGACGCGATGGGCGGACCGTCACCCGAGGAGGGGATGCGGCCCGGGGACGGGGTGCTGTTCGCGGTGCGGCCCGGGGTGGACGCGGTGGCGCTGGCACTGGGGGCGGTCGCGGCGGGCGGGACGCTCGTCCTCGCGGATCCCGGGCTGGCGCCCGACGTGCTCGCGGCCCGCATGGCCGCGACCCGGCCCGCGTGGGTGATCAGCGAGTCCCTGCTCTACACGCTGAGCGGCCCGCTCAGGAGCCTGGCCCGCCGCCGCGGCCTGCTCCTGCCGAACCTCGCCGATCCGCTTCCCGGCCGGCCCGTCCGCCACCTGTACACCGGCCCTTGGCTGCCCGGGGTTCCCCGGGGCGCGCTGCGGCTGCCCCGGATCCTCCGCTTCCCGTCCGGCCTGTCCGGGCAGCGGGCGTACGGATCCGATCCGGACCAACCGGCAGCGGTGATCTTCACCTCCGGGACCACGGCGCGCCCGCGAGGGGTGGTGCACACCCGAAGGTCGCTCGCGACCGGGCTGGAGCTGTTCAGGAGCGTGTTCCCGCTCGGCCCCGGCGATATCGTGCACACCGACCAGCTGATGCTCGGCCTCCCCGCCCTGCTGGCCGGGGCGACCTGGTCACTGCCCGGGGGCGGGGACCTCGCCGCCGAACTGGCCGCCAGGCGGGCCACCCACACCTTCGCCGTGCCGGTGCACCTGGACAGGCTGCTGCGCCAGACCCCCAGGCTTCCCGGAACCCTCCGCTACCTCCTGCTCGGCGCCGCCCCCGCCCCGCCGGGCGTGCTCCGGCGCGCGATCGAGGCCGGCCCCGAGGTGCTGTCCGTCTACGCGATGACCGAGGCGCTTCCCATCGCCATCGCGTCGGCGCGGGAGAAGCTGGCCCAGGCCGAGGGAGACCTGCTCGGAGCACCGCTGCCCGGCGTCGGCGTCCGGATCGCCGAGGATGGTGAGCTGTTCGTCTCGGGGCCCCACCTCGCGCGGTGCTACCTCGGTGAGGAGCCGTTGCGCGAGATCGCCACCGGCGACCTGGTCCGGCTCGACGCCGGTCGGCTGGTACTGCTCGGCCGGAAGAAGGACATGATCCTTCGCGACGGCGTCAACATCTATCCGGGCCTGTACGAGTCCGGCATCGCGGCGCTGCCCGGGGTGGCCGAGGCCGCGATCGTCGGACTCGCCGACCCCGACACCGGGGACGAGGAGGTCGTGCTGGCCGTCGTGCCCACCGGCGGCTACGACGAGAGCCTGCTGCGCGGGGCACTCCCCGAGATCGTGGACTCGGCGGCCCTGCCCGACCGGATCGAATCGCTCAACGCCTTCCCCCGCTCGGGGCGGGCCGACAAGCTCGACCGGGCCGCCCTGCGGGATCTGGTCGCCCGCCGTGACTGAGCATCGAAACCGCCCGCATCGGGCCGGCACCGCCTCCGGGCCGGGTGGCAGGGCGTTGCGGGTCGCGGTGACGGGGGCCTCGGGGTTCGTGGGAGGTGCGGTCTGCCGGGCGGCCATGGCGGAGGGCTGGACGGTGTTCGCCTTCGGCAGGCGGCCCGGAGTGGACGGCGGGCACGTCGGCCACGCGCCGTACACATCGTGGGATCTCCTCGGTGAGCGGCCGGAGCCGCCGGGGGTGGACGTGGTGATCCACTGCGCCGGGAGCGTCACGGACTGGGGGCCGGCGCGCGGCATCTGGGCGGCCAACGTCGACGGCACCCGCAACGCGGCCGCTGCCTTCCCCGGCGCCAGGTTCGTGCACGTCAGCACGGCGAGCGTCTACGACCCGTTCCTGCCGACCGTGATGGCCACCGAGGACGCCGCCCCGGTCGGGCGGTACGCAGGCGCCTACGGTGCCTCGAAGGCCGCCGCGGAGAGGTGCCTGGAGCGGGCGGTCATCCTACGGCCGCACGCGGTCTACGGCAGGGGGGACACCACGCTGCTTCCCCGAGTCCTCGGCGCGGTCAGGGGTGGCCGGCTTCTCGCGGTGGGCGACGGACGCCAGCGGATCAGCCTGACCTCGGTGGACAACCTGGTCCTGGCCTGCCTGCTCGCCGCCGCGGGGCCCGTCGACCACGGTGTCTTCAACGTGACCGACGCCGAACCCGTCGTGCTCGACGACGCCCTGCGCGCGATCCTCGCGGAGCGCGGCATCGACGCCGAACCGTACTATCTGCCCCTGAAGCTGGTCGACCCCGTCGCGGCCGTCGCCGAGGCCGCCTTCCGGCTGCTCCGGCGCCCGAACCCGCCCCGGCTGACGCGTTACGCCGCGGGCCACCTGGCCGTCGAGCGGACCCTCGACATCACCGCGGCGCGCGCCCGCCTCGGCTACCGGCCGTCGGCGACGTCGTTCGTCGGCTCCTCCGGCTGGTGAGCGCGGGATTCGAAGATGGCGGCCTGGTAACGGATGAGCCCGTTCCTGGCGACGAAGACCGCCCCCGCCATGAGCAGGCCGAGCACGAAGAGCACGCGCAGGCCGTTCCTCAGGAAGGCGGTCAGCGCGTCGAATATCACGAGCACGGCGGCGACCGGCAGACCGCCGGGACCGGTGGAGTCCGGCAGGTAGCCGTTACGCAGCACGGACATGGCGATCGCCAGCGTGAACATGCCCCCGGCCACGCCGATACCGGCACCGATCAGTGCGGTGCACCGGTCGCGTGCCAGGAGGACCCCGGCGGCGATCAGGGCCGGCGACATACCCGCCAGAACCCACCTCACTGAGATCAGCCTGTCATGGATGTGGTCGATCCTGGCCACAGCGGAGGCGGGGAGCACCTGGACGACGAGATGTGTCCTGGGCAGGAGGGCGGCGGCTTTCAGACCGCCGCTCCCCAGCCGGTGCTTGACCATTTCGTACATGGGAGCGAGGTCGTAGCCGATGTCGCTTGGTATGCCGGAATCCGCGCTCAGGGCCGCGACGAACCGGCGGTGCGCCAGCCTGTTGGTCTCCACCCAGGCGGTGACGAAGTCATCGTCGACATGATCCCCCACCACGTTGTGGACAAGCCCCTCCTCGGTCGCGACACCCCTCTCGCGCAGCCTCAGGGTGATCTCGTCGGCGACGCGGCCGGTGACCGCGTCCCGCACGTCCGGCTGGTGGGCCAGCGGTGTCATGTTCCTGAGGTAGCCGCCGGAGTCCGCCACCTCGTTCGCCGCCCAGAACGCGACCAGGGTAAGGGGTGCGAGAAGGCAGCCGAGCGCGATCAAAATCGCACTGATCATTTTACGCACGGGACCTCCTAACCGCTTTACCTGGAAATCCCCCCGTTTGCCAGTCAAAATCGATTACGTGTCCTTTTTGACGATAACTTGGAGGTCAGCGTCATCCCGACGGCGTGATCTGGTTTACAAACCTTGACCGACCACCCTCAGCGCGTCGAACAACCACATAGCCCATTCAACTGGAAACCGTTACTAACCTGCGACGTATTGGGGTGACGGACAGGAGATGTAGGGCTATGGCCGATAACACGGGGCGGACAGGCGTCGGATCGAGTCTGGCACTGACACTGGGCTCGGCCGTTCTGTGGGGCCTGGCCCACATCTGGGTGGGCCGCCGCCTGACGGGCGCCTTTCTGATGGGCGTCGAGCTGACCCTCGCCGGAGCCGCCGCGATCGCCATGCTGACCGCGGGACCCGCCCTGCTCGCCCTCGCCGTACAACCCGCCTGGCTCTGGGCCTTCGCGCTCGCCGCGATGTTGCTGGCCGCAGTGGCGGTGGCCGTGGTCATACACTCCTACCTGCTGGTGCGGCCGGAGTCGTCATCGCCCGCGGCCCAGTACCTCTCAGCCGCCGCCGTCGGCCTGCTGTGCGTGCTGGTGACCGCTCCGATGATCTACGTGGCCCGGCTGGCCTACGTCTCCCAGAGCGTGGTGACCTCGGTGTTCGCGGAAAGTGTCACGCCGATGCCGACGGACCCGTGGAAGGGCATGGAGCGGATCAACATCCTGCTCATCGGCGCGGACGCGGCGGCCAACCGGGTCGGCGTGCGCACCGACAGCATGACCGTGGCCAGCGTCGACACCCGGACCGGCGAGACCGTGCTTTTCGGCCTGCCGAGGAACCTGGAGAAAGTCCCGATGCCGCCGGGCCCGGCCCGCGAGCGGTTCCCCTTCGGTTTCGAAGGCGAACCGCCCTACACACCGGGCATGCTCAACGAGGTCTACCAGTACGCCGAGGACTACCCGGAGATGGCGCCGAAGCTGGGCAAGAGGCATCGTGGCCCCTCACTGCTGAAAAGGACGATCGGCGGCATCCTCGGGCTCGACATCTCCTACTACGCGATGGTCGACATGAGGGGGTTCGTGGAAATCGTCGACGCGATGGGCGGTGTGCGGATCCGAATCAAGGACCCCATCGTGTACGGCAGGCAGAACGAGGGCCGGATCGAGGCGGGCCGACGGAAACTCTCGGGTGAGGAGGCGCTCTGGTACGGCAGGTCCCGCACTTTCAGCGACGACTACGTACGGATGAGCCGCCAGAAGTGCCTGCTGAACGCCGTCGCCAAGCAGGCCGACCCCGTGACGGTGTTCAAGAGCTTCGAGAGACTGGCCACCGCCGCCGTCGACGCGATCTCCACCGACATACCGCGGCAACTACTGCCCGACCTGGTCGAGCTTTCGGAGAAGGTGAAGAACTCCAGGATCAGGAGCCTCCAGTTCGTGCCCCCGCTGATCTATTCGGGTGCGCCCGACTACCACCTGATCAGGCGTGAGGTCACCGCCACCCTGGCGGCCCCGCCCGCCGGGGCCGACGCCGCCGTGCCCGCCGTACCGACGGGAAACCGCGGCAGGGAGCGCCCGGGGACGAGCGCCGTCGTCCTCGACTCCGCCTGCGACTGACAGACGACGGACCGGCGGACAACAGCCGATGAGCGACACACCCGGCGCGTTGAGAGCGCCCACGAGGGCCGGAATGCTGTTATGGAGTGATTACTTAGAGTCACCACGGAGGTAAGAGGATGAAACGTCGCCTGGCCGGCCTCGGCCTGCTCACCGCGGTCGCCATACCCGCTGTTGGATGGCAGCCCGCCTGGGGTGACCCGGTCCCCTCGCTCTCCATCTCCCTCGACGACGGAACGAGGGATACCACTCCCGGCGCGGAGAACACGTACACGCTCCGTATCAGCAACCAGGGAACCACCCGGCTGAGACGCATCCTCCTGGTGCAGTCCCTGCCGCCGTCGATGACCTTCGTGAAGGCCGACGCCGGAGGCCGCATGGAGCAGGGCAAGGTGGCGTGGACCGTGAACGTCCTGCCCAGAAAGGAGGCCGTCGTCCACCTGAGCGCCAAGGTCGGCGCGGTCGCGGGGGCGCAGGCGCGAGACCTGGCGACGACTGCCTGCGCCCGCAGGAGCGCGGCCGGCCCCGTGCTGGTCTGCGCCACGGACGTCAACACCGTGGCTTCGCCGGAGACGACCGACTGGGTCCTGCCGATCTCACTGGCCTCCGCCGCGGCGGCCGGGCTGGCCACTACCGCGTTCCTGCTCCGTCGCCGTCGCCGCCGGTCCCAGCCGGCCTGACCCGCGCGAGAGTCCTGGTGCGGTGTTCCTCACCGGAGGCCGGGTACGGGAGACCGCCTGACGGCTTCAGTCTCCCGGTCGCGCGTTCGCGACCTCCGTTGAGGAACGGGACATCAACACGTCCCGCGCCGGCGGCACAGCCGCGGCGCCAGTCCGAGGCCGAGGAGCAGGAACCCCGCCAGGACCGGTCCGAGCGGCAGGCCCGTGAACGGCAGCGCGGGACGGCCCGGTCCCAGGCAGGGCCCGCCGACGGGACAGGGAATCGGCAGGGGCCGCTCCCAGCCCGGCCCGTACGACGGCGTGGGAGACCGCTCGGTCACCCGCTTGGGCGAAGGGATCGGCACCAGATCGGAACCGGGCGACGGCACCGGTTCCCGGCCGGGGACCGGTACCGCCTCCGGTACAGGATCGGTGACGGCATCCGGTTCCGGGCCGGCGCCGGCCTCCGATGCCGGCACCCGTGCTGGGGCTATCCCCACCGGCTCCGTCCCGCAGTCAGGATCGGTCGACCCCGCGGCGCAGTTGGACTCGGGCTTCACGCCCACCACCTCGTCGCGCAGCGCGGAGTCGCCCAACGGAGGGTCGCCCACCGTGACGCGGTAGGTGATCGTCACCGCGGACTCCACCGGAATGTCACCCCGCCAGTCGAGCATCGGCTCGGCGTAGCTGACGGTGCCCGAGGAGGCCTCCACATCGTCGAACACCGCGTCGTCGAGCACCCCCGACAGATCGTCCGTGAGGCGGGCTCCGGGGTACACGATCCGCCCCGGGTTGGTTACCGTGATCGTGTAGGTCACGGTGTCACCCGCCTCGGGCTCCTCCGGCACGAGCGTCCTGCTGATCGTCACCCCCTCCACCGCGACCCGCTGCGCACAGCCGAGGCCCGTCACAGGAACGGGCTCCCCGGGCCCGGCCGGGCCCGGCACCGGACCGGGGCAGTTCGTCCCGCCCCCGCGAGCCTGGACGGCGCTGTCCAGCACCCGGTCCCCGGTGTCAGGGGTGTTCACGGTCACGCTGTAGGTGATCGTGACCGTCTCGCCCGCCGGGATGTCACCGGTCCAGGCCAGCTTCGACGCGCCGTACGAGACGGTTCCGTCCGTGGCCCGCGCGTCGCCGTTGTAGATCGCGTCGTCGAGCACCCGGGAGAGTTCCCCGGTGAGCGCGGCGCCCTGATAGGCGGCGGTGCCGACATTGCCGACGGTGACCGTGTACGCGACCACCTCGCCGGGATCGACCGTCTCCCGGTCCGCGGTCATGAGGACGTACAGCAGCGGCAGGCCGGGCTCGTCGAGGTCGCCGCAGGCGGGATCGGTGGAACCGGCCTCGCAGTTGGAGTCCTCGCCACCGACCAGTTCACCAGAGAGCCGCATGTCCCCCGCCGGAGGGTCGTTCACCGTGACTCCGTAGGTGACCGTCACCGTCTGGCCGGCGGCCACGTCACCCGACCAGGTCACCCTGGACCCGGCGAAGGAGACGGTGCCCGAGGTGGCCGACTCGTCGTGGTCGAAGTCCGCGTCGTCGAGCACGCCTGACAGGTCGTCGGTGAAGCCGAAGTCCGGCCGGTCGACGTCACCGGCGTTGCGCAGTTCGACGGTGTAGGTGATCTTCTGTCCGGGCTTGGCGAGAACGGGCGAGGCCGTCTTGGTGATCTCGACCCTCGCCTCCGCCGCCTCCACCGGATCGGGCAAGGACCTCCCACCAGACTTGGCGAGAACGGGCGAGGCCGTCTCAGTGGCCCCACCCCCCACCTCCGGAGCGGACGGGGCTCTCTCGCCGACCTCCGACCGCTGCGGAGACGTCGTGGTGGCCGGCTGGGACGGTGGCGTCTCCGTCCCGGCCCGGGGCGGGGCGGACACGACCAACGGCGTCGCGAGCATCGCGAGCGCGACCCCCCACGCGGTGAACCCGTCGGCTCGCCGCTTGGAAACGCGACGTGACCAGGTATCGGTACCTACCACCAAAGCCCCTTGCTGACCCTTTGTCCACGATCCCGCCGGGGGGCTCAAGATCAACCGACTCGGGGTGGGATACCCGGGCGGCCGGGATCTCACCGGAGCCGATGGCAAACATCTGCCCTGCCCACGCCCAAGGCCGTCGCCGAGTCCATACAGGAAGGAGCGAAGCGGTAACGGCGGACCTTCGGCACCGGTCATGACATGGCAGGTGTTTTCCCTCAGGACTCACATCCGTACTTGTCATGAGAGACCACTTTCATCCGTGTACGCAGCCCCCACCCCGCTCGGCGATACCCGCCCCGCGCCCTCGCCCCCGTGGCATGATGGTCCCCCCGCAAGAGTTGCAATGATTTTCATAACCAGATTGGATCGTCGTCGTGAGGGTGGCATTCGTCGGCAAGGGTGGCAGCGGCAAGACGACTCTGTCGGCGCTGTTCTCCAGATACACAGCAAGCCGGGGCGGTCCCGTGGTGGCCGTCGACGCCGACATCAACCAGCACCTGGGCATGGCGCTGGGAGTGGCCGATGGCGCGCTGCCAAGACCGATGGGCTCACACCTGACCGAGATCAAGGAATATCTGCGAGGTGACAACCCCCGCATCTCCTCGGCCTCGGCGATGGTCAAGACCACCCCGCCGGGGCGCGGCTCGCGGCTGCTCCGCCTCGACGAGCGGAACGACCCGATCCATGCCGGATTCGCCGCCGGCACACCCGAGGGGCCCCTGCTGATGGTCACCGGGCCGTTCAGCGAGGATGACCTGGGAGTGGCGTGCTACCACTCCAAGGTCGGCGCCGTGGAGCTGTATCTCAACCATCTGCTCGATGGCGCGGGTGAGTACGTCGTGGTCGACATGACGGCCGGGGCCGACTCCTTCGCCTCAGGGCTGTTCACCCGCTTCGACATGACCTTCCTGGTGGTCGAGCCGACCCGCCAGGGTGTGAGCGTCTACCGGCAGTACCGTGACTACGCCGCCGACTACGGTGTGCCGATCGCGGTGGTGGGCAACAAGATCCACGGCCCCGGGGACGTGTCGTTCCTGCGCGAGCAGGTCGGCGCCGACCTGCTCGTCTGCCTGGAGCACTCCGCGGCGATCCGCGCGATGGAGCAGGGCCGCCCCTTCACCCTCTCCGACCTTGAGGTGGCCAACTCCCGGGCTCTGGGCACGCTCCTCGACCATCTCGACGCCCAGGAGAAGGACTGGGACCGCTTCGGCCACCAGGCTGTGCGGTTCCACCTCCGCAATGCCGAGGCCTGGGCCAACAGGGCCACGGGCGAGGATCTGGCGGCTCAGATCGACCCCGACTTCGTCTTCGGGCCCACGCGAGTGTCGCTCTCCCGCTAGATGGAGCGATCACCATGCCCGACCTAGTGTCTGATTGATCCCCTTCCGAGAGGAGAACGCAGTATGTCGCTGACCGTTTCGAACGATCTTCTCGACCAGGCCAGGACCGGTGAGGTGGACGACGCGGCTTTTGTCACCTGCGTCAGAGACTCACTGCCCTACGCCTGGTCGCTGATCAGCGACCTGGTCGAACAGCGTGAACATACCGGTGCCGAATTCGCCGACAACACCGTGCCGCCACCGGACGAGGCCGCCCGCGGCCAGCTCCTGCGCGCGCTCGCCAGCGACGCCATGCGTGGCGCCCTGGAGCGGCACTTCGGGGTGCGGCTGGCCTTCCAGAACTGCCACCGGGTCGCGGTCTTCGACCCGGCCGCCGCCGGGGCCCACGCGGAGTTCATCACCGCCAGGTCTCAGATCCTCAACCAGACGCCCGAGCTTGTCGACTGCTGACGGCGGCCTCACCCCGAGGCCGTTCCTCCCCGTGCCCGCCGTACCCGGCGGGCACGGCCGGAGAGCCTGGGCAGCACCTCGGCTCCCAACCGTCTGATGTTCTCAAGGGTGCGGGCGCGATCGCCCGCCCCCTCCACCATGAGGATCAGGTGCCGCAGGCCGGTGACCTCGGCGGTCCGCTCGATCCTCGCCACGCAGAGGTCTGGCGAGCCGACCGGATGCGTCCCGCAGAGGAAGTCCACGTACTCCCCGATGTCGCGCACCGGCCGCGCCCGCCCGTCCACCGGTACGTATCCCGCGAGACCCGGCTCCAGCCAGCGCGGCATGGCCTTCCGCATCTCCCGCACAGCCCGCTCCGTCGTGTCGGCCACGTAACCCACCGCCGCCGCGACATGACCGGACGGTGACGGCGGGCGGGCCGCCAGCGTGCCGTACTCACGGAGCATGGCCGCCTTCTCCCGATCCCCGACATGCATGCCCAGCAGCATCGGCAACCCGCGTTCGGCGGCGATCCGCACGGTCGCGGGCGAGGTGCACGCGACAACCGGCCTGAGCCGGGCCGCCGGCACCATCGGCACCTGCCTGAAGTTGAAGAACTCCCCGCTCGCGGAGAGCGTGTCACGCGAGAGCGCCTCGCACAGCAGGTCGAGCGACTCGCGGAAGCCGCGCTCGAACCTTGCCAGGCCCGTACCGAACACCTCCAGGTCCACCCACGGCCCGCCCCTGCCCACCCCCAGGGCGAACCGGCCCCCGGAGACCTGGTCGAGGATCGCCGCCTGCTCGGCCAGATCCACCGGATGCCGGGTGGACAGGACGCTCACCGCCGTCCCGACCCTGATCCTGGCGGTGCGCCCCAGTGCCACACCGGCCAGCGTCGCCGCCGACGGGCAGACGCCGTACGACATGAAGTGGTGCTCGGCGATCCACGCGTCATCGAATCCCGCCTCCTCCGCGGCCACGACCGCGTCCACGGTGTCGCGCAGCACCTCTCCCGGTTGCCGTCCGGGAAATCCCGCCGCGACCAGGAAGACTCCGATTCGCACTCTTCGATGATGTCCGATGTCCGCCGCTAGCCGAAGAGGTCGAGCTGGCCCTCACCGGCCAGTGGGTTGCGGTGCCTCTTGAGGTGGCGCCAGCGGGGCAGATCGTCCAGGTACGACCAGGACAGGCGATGGTGCTCCGTCGGGCCGAGCTCGGCCAGGGCCGCCTGGTGGACCGGGGAGGGGTAACCCGCGTTCTCGGCGAACCCGTACTCGGAGAAGCCCAGCGAGGCCATGTAGCCGTCCCTGCGAACCTTCGCGATCACGGAGGCCGCGGCCACGGAGACACAGGACAGGTCCCCCTTGACCTCGCACCGGACCGGCCAGGGCGCCCCCAGATAGTCGTGTTTGCCGTCCAGCACGACCACGTCGGGCCGGTTGGGAAGCCCGGCCAGCGCCCTCCTGGCCGCCCTGCGCAAGGCCTCGGTCATCCCGAGCGCGTCGATCTCCTCGTGGGACGCCTCGCCGTACCCGATACCTGCCGCCCAGGCGGTGATCTCGGAGATCATGGCGACGCGGCGGGCGGGAGTGAGCAGTTTGGAGTCGGTGAGGCCGGCGGGCGGTTCCGACAGGTCGGTGACCACGGCGCAGACCGCCACCGGGCCCGCCCAGGCTCCGCGCCCGACCTCGTCCACCCCGGCGACCAGCTTGGCACCGCCGTCGTTCAGCAATCGCTCTAGCGCGTAGGAGGGAGGCATGCGCCGACGTTACCGGCAGGGGAGCGCGACCGTCTTCCGGTGGACCCGGGGGCGTCATCTGGGCACGGGCTCGACCGCCTCCAGGTCGGCGGCGAGGAGCCTGGCGGCGACGTGGACGGCCCTGAGGGTGACGGAGACGGCAGGACGGTGAACGCTGGAGGATCGGGCGACGGCGTGGACGGTCCGGCCGACCGGCGGGCCAGGCAGCCGGCGGACGGCGATGCCCCGGACGCCCGCGGCCAGCGCCAGGGCGGGAACGGCAGCGATGCCGATGCCCTTGGCGACCAGACCGATGATCGTGCTCAGTCCTTCGAACTCCCAGGGCACCGGCCGGTGGCCACCGACGTCGGCCATCAGCCGGTCCACCGCCAGCCGGGAGGGCTCGCCGTCCGGGGTGGCCATCCAAGGCTCCTCCCTCAGCTCGCGCAGGTCGACCGGGACGTCGGGGGAGGCGAGCCGGTGCGTGCGCGGCACCACGAGCACCAGCGGATCGCGCAGCAGCGGGAAGACCCGCATGGTGTCCGGTTCGCGTATGCCGCCGTACCAGTCATCGATCAGAGCGATGTCCACCTCGCCGGACTGCACCTCGCGCATCCCGCGCCCCGAGCGTCCCTGCCCCATTCGCAGGGTGATCTCGCCGTGCCGGCGGAGCGTCCTGGTCAGCGCGGGCGCGAAGGCCACCGCGGCGGTGGGGAAAGCGGTCACCGTGACCCGTCCCGCCGGGGTGACGGCCTGGGCCGACAGGTCGGACTCGGCACTCTCCACCATGGCCAGGATGCGCTCGGCGTGCTCGACCAGGCGGCGCCCCGCGTCGGTCAGCTCCGCGCTCCTGGCGGTCCTGTCGATCAACGCGGTCCCGGCCTGGCGCTCCAGCGCGGCCAGCTGCTGGGAGACCGCCGAGGGGCTGTAACCCAGGGATGCCGCGGTGGCGGCGATGCTGCCCCGGCGGGCGAATTCGCAGATCAGCGCGAGTCTCCGCAAATCAAGCATCAGCTTTCCTTATGCCCACCCGCGAGAACCGAAGCTTGTCCTTACGCCCCTACCTCATCAGGGTTGGGAACGTTCCGCAACGAGGGAGGGAACCTCACGATGAACGTCACCCTTTCCGCCACGTTGGCGGCCAACGAGGACATCGAGCGAAGACGGCTCGCCGGGGAGCGCGTGCTGCACCTGGCCTTCGGAGAGGCGGGGCTGCCCGTTCATCCGGCTCTGCGCGAGCGGCTGGCCGCGGCGTCCGGGCACAACGGGTACGGACCTGTCGCCGGCGCGCCGGTGCTGCGCGAGGCGGCCTCCGGCTACTGGTCGCGGCGGGGCCTGCCCACCGACCCGGAACTGGTGGTCTGCGGCCCCGGGAGCAAACCCCTGCTGTACGGCCTGCTACTGGCGATCGGCGGTGACATCGTGCTGCCGATGCCGAGCTGGGTCAGCTACGCCGCCCAGGCCGACCTGGTCGGGGCGCGTTCCCTGCTCGTTCCCGCGCCCGACGGCGAGGGTGGGGTGCCCGACCCCGAGCGCGTGGCGGCGGCGGTCACGCACGCCCGCGCCCAGGGACGCGACGTACGTTCGCTGCTGGTCACACTGCCCGACAATCCCAGCGGCACGCTGGCCGGGGCGCCCACGATCCGGCGGATCGCCGAGGTCGCCCGCGAGCTCGACCTCACGATCATTTCCGACGAGATCTACCGCGACCTGGTCCACTCCCCGGCCACCGGCTTTCTCAGCCCCGCCGACGTGGCCCCCGAACGGACCGTGATCACCAGTGGGCTCAGCAAGAGCCTGGCCCTGGGCGGCTGGCGGATCGGTGTGGCCCGGCTCCCGTCCGCGGGGCTGCGTGACCGGCTGCTGGCGGTCGCAAGCGAGATCTGGTCCAGCCCGGCCGCACCCGTCCAGCAGGCGGCGGCGTACGCGTACACCGAACCGCCGGAGCTCGTCGAGCGGATCGGTGAGAGCCGCAGGTTGCACGGCACGGTGGCGCGGGCGGTGCACGAGCGGCTCGTCCGTGCGGGCGTAAGGGTGCACGCGCCGCAGGGCGGCTTCTACCTCTACCCCGACTTCACCGGGCTGGACTTCGCGTCCTCCGCCGACCTGTCGGCGTATCTGCTCGACCGGCACGGCGTCGGGGTGCTCCCCGGCCACGCCTTCGGCGACGACCCGGCGGCCCTGCGGGTGCGGGTGGCGACCAGCCTTCTGTACGGCGAGACGACGCGGCGTCGGCTGGCCGCGCTCGGTGCTCCCGACCCCCTGGAACTGCCCTGGATCTCGGCCTCACTGGACCAGCTGAGCGAGGCTCTGACCGACCTGCGCGCCACCCGGCGGCCACCCCGCACGCAGGTACGCGCCCCGCTCGTCGCGGCCCCTCCGGCGGGGTGAGATCGCATCGCGGCCCCCGCCTCGGCGACGCGTGTTCCCAGGGTGGATTTAGCGGGCCTGAACTGGTCTTACTTGCTGCGGAGAGCCCTGGCGCCGACGCTTCCCACGATGCTCGCCAAGATGTCTCGTGTCGTTTGGCATCGGGCAGGGGAAAGAGCCCTCATTATGTGCTCATGCCCGCTTCTGTCACCCTGTCCGGGCGCCTCGTGCGCCTGGAACCGCTCAGCCTCGCGGTCGTCGACGACCTCGTCGCCGCGGCGAGTGAAGACCGTTCTACCTACGACTTCACTCGCGTCCCCAATGGCCGGGACGAGATGGTCTCCTATGTGGAGGCCACTCTGGCTGAGCAGGCGGAGGGCCGCACGATGCCCTTCGCCATCCGGTGGCTTCACACCGACCGCGTGGTCGGTGCCACCCGTCTCATGAACCTGGAGTACTGGCAGGGCCCCATGCCCTGGCCGCCGGGCACTCGTGGGGCGGTGGGCGATGTCCCGTCCGTGGCGGACATCGGTTACACCTGGCTCTCCGCCTCCGCGCAGGGGACCGGTGCCAACCGCGAGAGCAAGTACCTGATGCTCTCCCTCGCCTTCGAGACCTGGCAGGTCCACCGCATAACCCTCAAGGCCGACATACGGAACGTACGATCCCGGGCCGCCATCGAAGCCCTCGGCGCGCACCTCGACGGTGTGCGGCGGGCGGAGAGCCGAGGCGCCGACGACACGGTCCGAGATACCGCGTACTACTCGATCCTGAGCGACGAATGGCCGATCGTCCAAGAACGGCTGCGTGCGCGGATGGGCCTGTTCGAGGCCGCGTGAGGCGCCCCTGGACAAGGGGTAAGGCGAGGAGAGCCAAATAAACCGACAAAAGCCATATAACGGTAAAAACTCACTTTAACTACTTAATGGAATAAAAAGCCCGCCCGGCGCCCCGGGCGGGCCTGGTATTCGTCCGATGTCGTACGCGGGTCATGGAGGCGTTCGTACGCCACGCCGCCGAGGAGGTCCGCCGGACGAGGCGGGATCACTCCTCGCCGTCGACCTCGTAGATGTAGCGCCACTTGCCGCACAGCGTCCTCTTGGCGTCGTGCTTGTCCCAGTAGCAGACCCTGACCTGCAGGTTTTCAACCTCTTCCCGGACGAAGTGGAAGGGGGTGTAGCCCTGGGAGCCGCACTTGCGCGCCCAGTAGTAGCTCTCCTCGCCCTCGTGGTCCTCGACCTTGAACTGGACGTAGCCGCAGAGCCAGCCCGGCGAGTACTTGTCGTAGAGCCTGCCCTGGACGTGGACGCTGTCGTCGTCCTCGGTCCAGACGCGGCCCTTGGCGCTGGCGCGGGAGTCGTCGTAGTACTTGGAGTAGTAGGAGCCCCAGAACTCGTCGTAGTCGCTGGAGGCGGCCGAGCCGGCGGGGGTGGCGGCCGAGGCCGGGGAGGCGAGGGCCGGAACACCGATCGCGATGACGGCGGTGGCGGCGGCGAGACCGAGGAGTTTGCTGATCGAGCGGCGCATGATGGTTCTCTCCTTGAGGGGGCGGCTCCCGACTTCCTCTAGGAGCCATGGCTCATTGATAGGCCCGCCCGCCTTCATCACGCTTACAGCGCCTTTATCCATACCTGCAATCCACCGACATGTCGGGCATGGCCGCCCCCGTATGGGGCCATGCCCGACAGCCACAGCATTGTGGACATGGCTCAACGGCCGATTAACGTGCGATCAACGGCCCGGCGAACGGACAACCCTCTACTTACTGAGTCAGCAGGGGAGGACCTATCATTTGGCCATAAAACTTCCCATCGGGCGGAGATTCAAGAAATGGCTGTTCAGGGCAGCGGAGACGGATTACGGTTCGCCGTACTCGGTCCTGTCCAGGCCTGGCGTGACGGATCCGAACTCGACCTGGGCACCCCACTGCAACGTTCCATCCTGGCGATGCTCCTGCTGAGGGAGAACCGGGCGGTGACGCCGGCCGAGATGATCGACGCGATCTGGGGGGACGACGCCCCACCCCGCGCGCTCGGCGCCCTGCGCACCTACGTCTCCCGGCTGCGCGCGGTGCTGGAGCCGGACAGGTCCCCGCGCACCCGCCCCGAACTGCTCACCTCCGTCGGCAGGGGGTACGCGCTACGGCTGAACGGGGTCGTCCTTGACCTGGTCCTCTTCGAGCGTGGCATCGCCGAGGCCGAGGTCGCGCGCCGCGCGGGCGAGCTGGTGAAAGCCGCGGAGAGCCTGCGTGCGAGCCTGGCGCTGTGCACCGGCGAACCGCTGGCCGGAGCCGTCGGCCCCTATGCCGAACACCAGCGCGACCGGCTCACCGAGCGCCGGATGAGCGTGCTGGAAGTACTGATGGACCTGGACCTGGAGCTGGGCAGGCACGCCGACGTGCTGTCCGAGCTGATCGCGCTGACCGCCGACCATCCGCTGCGCGAGCGACTCCGCGCCCAGCTGATGCTGGCCTACTACCGCTGCGGGCGCAGGGCGGAGGCACTGGCCGCCTTCGCCGACACCCGCGCCACACTGATCGAGGAACTGGGCATCGAGCCCGGCCCCGACCTGACGAGCATGCACCAGCGCATTCTCACCGACGACCCGGTCCTCGCGCTCGCCCCCACCGCACGGCTCACACCCGCCGAGGCCACACCGGCCGCCCCGGACCGGAGCCCGGAGCCGGAGCCGACGAGAACGTCGGGAAGGCGGGGAACACCGGTGTTCCCGGAGCTGCCGCGCCCCGCGCAGCTTCCCGCCGCCGTGAACGACTTCACCGGGCGCCGTCAGATCATCGCGCGGCTGCGCACGCTGCTGTCGGCCCAGGAGGGCTCCGAGGGCGTGCCCGTGGCGGCCATCTCCGGCATCGGCGGCGTGGGCAAGACGGCGCTGGCGGTGCACGTCGCCCATGCCATGTACGACCTGTTCCCCGATGGCCAGCTCTACGCCGACCTGCGCGGGTACGGGGTGGAGCCGACCGCGCCCGAGTCCGTGCTCGCCGCGTTCCTGCGTGGGCTCGGCCTGCCCGCCGACGCCATCCCCGACGGCCTGGCCGAGCGTTCCGCGCTGTTCCGCTCGCTCCTGGCCGACCGGCGGATGCTCGTGCTGCTGGACAACGCCCGCGACGCCGCGCAGGTGGGCCAGCTGCTCCCCGGTTCGGCCGGGTGCGCGGCGATCGTGACCAGTCGCGGCAAACTCGCCGACCTGGCCTCGGCCCGGCTGATCGACCTGGACGTCATGGAGCCGGAGGAGGCCCTCGCGCTGTTCGGCACCGTCGCCGGCACCGAGAGGGTGGAAGCGGAACGCGCCGCCGCCATGGACGTGGTCGCCGCCTGCGGTTTCCTGCCGCTCGCAGTGCGAATCGTGGCGGCGCGCCTGGCCGCCCGGCCGTCCTGGACCGTCGCCTCCCTGGTTCCCCGGCTGGCCGACGAGCGCCGCCGCCTGGACGAGATGCGTGTGGGAGACCTCGCGGTGGAGGCGACCTTCGCCCTCGGGTACGGCCAGCTCAGCCCGGCTCAGGCCCGCGCGTTCCGGCTGCTCTCCCTGCCCGGAGGCCCGGACATCTCGATCGGGGCCGCCTCCGGGCTGCTCGCGCTGGAGGCGATGGACACCGAGGACGTCCTGGAGTCCCTGGTGGACGCCAGCCTGCTTGAGGCTCCGGCTCCCGGTCGTTACCGCTTCCACGACCTGCTCAAGCTCTTCGCCCGCCGGATCGCGGAACGGGCCGAGAGCACGGCCGAGGGGGACGGCGGTCAGGACGGCGGGGAGCAGCGCGGGTCCGGGGTGAGCGTGGCCATCGGCGGGGAGGGCGCGGCGGCGCTGGCCCGGCTGCTCGACTTCTACCTGGCGTCCGCGCGCTCGGCGCACCGCCTCGCCTACGAGGGCAGCACGATCGCCGACCAGCTGGGGGTCACCGGTACCGGCCACGCCTTCGTCTCCGCCGACGAGGCTGTGGCCTGGCTGTCGGTGGAGGCGGAGTCGCTGTTCGCGTCGATCGCCCAGGTGGGCCTCGCGAACCGGGCCGAGGCATTGCTGCCGGGGGCCGACCTGCTGCTCGCCATGGAGCCGCTGCTGGAGTCGGGGAGCCACGGCCGCGAATTCGAGAGCCGGACGCGGGAGATGCTGGCCGTGGCGCGACGGCTCGGTGCCGTCTCCAGCGAGCTGCGCTGCCGCTACGTGCTGGGCCGGGTGCTGTTCGGCACCAACCGGCTGGCCGAGGCCGAGGAGGAGTTCCGTGCCTCCCTGGAGCTGTCGGCCGGGGGCGATCGCATCGTTGTCGGCGAGGTACTGAACGCTTTGGCCGTCGTGGCCGGGCGCCGGCGCCGCCACGTGGAGGCCCTGGCCTGGTTCAGCTCGGCGCGCGAGGCGTTCAGGGAGGTCGGAGCGCGGGGCGGGGAGGCGCTGACACTCAGCTACTCCGCCCGCGACCACCTGTTCCTGGAGCAGCCGCAGGAGGCGATCGCCGCCGCCGAGCAGGGGCTGGCCCTGTTCATCGAGATGGGCTCCAGCGCCGGCACCGCCAGGGCCCGCTACCACCTGGGGATGATCCTGTCGCGGGTCGGCCGGTTGACCGAGGCGGTCCACCACCATGCCGAGTGCCTCGCCTTCTTCCGGGCCAGCAGGCAGCGGGTCTGGGAGCAGCGGGTCTGTTCCCGGCTGGCCGAGACCTTCATCCACGCGGGTCGCTTCACGGACGCGACCCGTCACGCGGAGCAGGCGCTTACCGTGAGCCGGGAGATCAGCCACCCGTACGGTGAGGCGCAGGCCCTGTGGGTGCTAGGCAAGGCGCTCAACGGCCTCGGCAGCACCGGCCGCGGTCGCGACTGCCTCGAACGCGCCCACGACCTGTTCAGCAGGCTTGGGGCACCCGAGGCCGAGGATCTGCGCCTTCTGCTGGAGCGCGACCAGGTCGACAGCTGATCCAAGATCGCTGTAAAGATCATCGTCAAGTCGCGTCATCCAGACGTGGTTGATCACTGGCATACCCCTCGAAGTCGGTCCGCGGTCCGGAATGAACGTGGCAGCCCGGCTGGCCGCCTGGCCCCGGGCGACGTGTAGGGGGCCCGGTCATCCGGTACGTCGCCCGCGGGCCGGCCGCCTCACTGTGGCGGCCGGCCGGACTTTGCGCGGACCCTTCACCCCCCGGGTCCGTGCCCACGTCCAGAGCTTCCCCCATCGGGTTTGACATCCGATTGACAGGCAATAGCGGCGATATCCACAGCCTGTGGAGAATCACCCTGTGGATATGTGGAAAAACCCCTCGGCAATCAGTGGACGGAGCACGGCAGGGGCCTTGGCCCGCAGGTCATCGGGGTCCTCGCCGGTGAGTTCCGCGATCGCGTCGAGCAGCGGGGCCAGTGGATAGTCACCGTCGCAGACCCCCGCGAGGGCGGCTTCCACGGTCCCGACCCGCGTGCTGCGGCGTAGTCTTCCGGTCTGCCGCAACACGATCCGCGCCGGGTCCTCGGCGCCGGGCGGCCCGATCCGCTCCTCCAGCACCCCCTCGGCGACCGCCAGCCTGGCACCCAGCAGCTGGGCGTCGGTCAGCCGGTGCGCCGTGGTGATCGCGCCGAGCACCTCGTCCACGTATCCGCCGACCGGCAACTCCACTGGCAGGCCGTACTCCTCCACCCGCACGACCGGGTCAAGACTCCCGGAGTCGTGCAGCGTGATCCAGCCGAAGCCGATCCCGGTGACGTTCTCGGACTCGAACCAGCCGAGCCAGTCGTCGTAGAGCTCGCGGTAGCGCGGGGTGCCCTGCTCGGCGGCGTCCCTCAGCCACAGCTCGACGTACTCGGCGGGATCCTGCACGTCGCGCTGGACCGCCCAGCCGTCGCAGCCGGTCCCGGCGAGCCAGCCGCCCACCCGGTCACGCCAGTCCTCGCCGTCGACGTGCAGCCAGTTGGCCAGCAGGTGGCAGGTGCCGCCGGGGGCGAGGTGATTCGGCGCCCGCCGTACCAGGTCGCGGCAGAAGTCGTCGGCGGACAGGCCCGACTCCCGGTAGGTGAACCGGCCGGCCGGGGAGATCACGAACGGCGGGTTGGAGACGACCAGGTCGAAGCGTTCGCCCTCGACGGGATCGAACATGGAACCCCGCCGCGCCTCGACCCCGGTGATCCCGGACAGTGCCCAGCTCAACCGGGCCAGCTCCAGCGCGCGCGGGTTGACGTCGGTGGCCGTGATCTCCTCGGCGCGGCCGTTCAGATGGAGCACCTGGACCCCGCACCCGGTACCGAGATCCAGCGCACGCCCGACCGGGCGATGTGAGGCCAGCTGGGCGAGGTTCGCCGAGGCTCCCCCCGCGCCGACGACGTGGTCCGGGCGCAGGGCGGGGTCGCCCGGCCTGACCTTGCGGTCGGAGACCAGGTAACCACCGGTCTCCCAGGGCTGCAGGTGAACCGTGGAGGTGACCCGCCCGCCCTCGACGGTCACCAGTCCCGCGGCGGCCAGTTCCTCCAGCGGGAGGCCCGCCGGTGCCCCTCGCGCCTCCACGGAGGCGCCGAGCCACCACAGCCGGATCAGGGTGCCGAGCGGATCGCCCCGGCCGGTGACGCGCAGGGCGGGCACCGTCTCCTCGCGGGAGAGCGCGGTGGCGGCGATGTCACCGAGCCGCTCGCGGACGCCGTCGATGGTGTAGCCGGTGTCGAGCAGAAGCTCTCTGAGCCGGTCCAGCAGATCGTTCACCGGGCAATCCTCGCACCGGGCAGGTCCGGCCGCCCCGAGTGATGAGACCGTTACACACCGGGGTAAGCATTCTGCAAGCGGGCTTCAACCGGGAGGCGGTACTTCTTGGTAGCTGCACCATCCGTTCCAAAGGATCCGTGATGCTGATCCCCTGCTTCGCCTGTGAGTCCCGTTTTCGCCCTGATGAGTATTTTCGCGCCTGCCACGATTACTGCCGAGGCAAGGATCTGGTCGCCTGGACCTGTCCACGATGCGGCAATCAGGATGAGTTGCGAGTCCTCCCCGGAGAGCTGGGGTTCGGCTACGCCAGGCGTGGCAGGTTCGACGTCTCCGACCGGGTGCGCGTGCCCGGCCTGCGGCGCCGGCGTCAGGACCTGCGACTGGACATCTCGCTCGACAAGGACGTCTGGCGGGTGTCGACGCGGATGCGCCAACTGGCGGGCACGCGCTGAGCCCGCTCCGGGCGGGCGAGAACGGTGACGGCGGTCAGGAACCCTGCTGCCGCAGGCTCTGCCAGGCCGCCTCACAGAGGCCGCCGATCTCTTCGGAGGTGGGCTGGTGCGCCCCGGCGAACCACAGGCGGCACATCTCGTTGGCCGGTCCGAGCCAGAGCACGTAGCACATCGTCGGGTGGACGGGCTGGAGCAGCCCGTTCTTCATGTGCGGGCGCCACCAGTCGGAGACCGTTCTGAAGAACGCCCTGCGCGACTCCGACACCTCGGTGCCGCCCGGCTCCTCGCGCCTGGGCGGCCGCTCACTGATCAGCAGGTGGGCCCGCTCGCGGTGCTCGCCACACCAGGACATGTGCAGCGCGACGATGGCCTCGATGCCCTCCCGCGCCCCCTCGTGGCGATGGAGTTCGGCGAGGAACGCGTCCTGGTACATGCGCAGGGTCTCGGCGTACAGGACGCCGAAGACATGTTCCTTGCTGGCGAAATGGTGATAGAAGCTGCCGACGCTGACGCCGCTCTCCTCACGGAGGCTGGCCAGCGTGGTGGCCGAGACACCATCTTGGCTGAATCGTCGCAGGGCGCCCTCGACGATCCTGGTGCGGCCGTCGCGTCCGTTCTTGGCAGTCTTCACGATTCCAATGGTGAGGCACCAGAACCTTATTCCGCAAACTGTGCGGGAAACAGCTTGGGCCACGCCGATCCTACCGCCTTGATCGCGATACCGCGCCATCCCCCCGGAGGCCCTGCCCGCCTGCCCGCGCCCCGACACGGGGCCCCTCAGTGCGGGATTCTCGCGGTCACCTCCACCGTGCCGCAGGAGACACGCATGGTCGCCTCGGGCCACATCCTGCGGATCATCGCCAGCACCGTGCGGTTGTCTCCGAGCACGTCCATCCCCACCGTCCCGGCCCCCCGGGCCGCCGCGCGGCGCATCAGTGCGCGGACGAGCCGGGAGCCGAGCCCCACTCCCTGCCACTCGTCGCCCACCACCACCGCGATCTCGACGTCGACCGCTTCTTCCTCTCTCCGGTAGCTCATGGCGTGCCCGACGACGAGATCCCCGCGGAGCGCGAGCAGCGCGTCGCACCGTTCGTCCACCGCGAGGAGCGCCCTGACGAAACCCGCGCCGGGACGGCTCACCCCGCCGAAGAACCGCCGCACCCGTGTCCGGGGCGACAGTCCCCCGAGGAAGCGACGAATCCGTTCCTCGTCATCCGGCCGCGCGAGCCGGATCTCGACGACCTTCCCCGGCATGGCGTCCAGGGGCACGGGTGACGCCGGGGCCTGGCACGGCGACGCAAGCTGAGTTCGCATCATGGACTCAGATTCTCGCAAGAGAGCTGAGTATGTCAAGTAGACTTAGGTGCGCGTTGGAGGTGGCGCCATGGCGACTTACGATTCGCACATGAGTGAGGCGGCTCCCGGCAACCTGCCCCTGCGGCTGGAGAACTGTTCCATCGAGCGCGCCCTTGGCATCGTCGGCGAGAAGTGGACGTTCCTGGTGCTGCGCGAGGCGTTCAGCGGGGTACGGCGTTTCGCCGACATGCAGGCCGCCACGGGAGCACCCAGGCAGGTGCTCAGCGCCAGGCTGGCCCGTCTCGTGGAGAAGGGACTGCTGCGCAAGGTGCCCTACCGCGAACCCGGGCAGCGGCAGCGCGACGAATACCGGCTGACCCAGATGGGTCTCGACCTCTACCCGACCTTGGTGGCCCTGATGCAGTGGGGCGACAGGTATCTCAGCGACCACGAGGGGCCGCCGACACTCCTCACCCACCGCGGCTGCGGCGCTCCGCTCGAGCAGCACTTCCGCTGCGCCAAGGGACACGAGGTGTCCGGTCCGCGAGAGGTCACCGCGCTTCCCGGACCCGGCATGCGCCTCAGTCCTCCGGCCCCCGTGTCTCCAGCCCCCGCAGGCAGTGCCGGAGACTGAGCACCGAGATCAGTGCCGCGCCGCCGAGCAGCACCGCGACCGCCGAGGTGCGCACCAGCAGGTAGGTCTCCAGAGACTGGCTGAGCAGCAGCCACAGGCTCAGCGCCGCGTTCAGCAGTTGCGCGCAACCCCACAGCACCGACTGTGACACGAAGAACCGGCGCATCCGCGGGTGCTCCGTCACCTGGTCGGGCAACGGCACGAGATCGGCCACCACCCGCCGGATCAACGGCCGCCGCAACGGCGCGGTGAGCAGGAAACCCATGCTCACGCAGAACACCCCGAGGCAGGGCTGGAGGAAGAACACGATGGGGTTGCCCGTCGCCACGGTCAGCACCACCCTGACCGTGATCGTGCCCGCCGCCAGCATGAGCGTGCCGGGTGCCTCGCTCCGCCTGGCCAGTCGCCAGGCGATCCCGCCGTAGACCCAGAGTGCCGCCACCGCGATCGCGACATCCGAGTTGGTGAAGATCAGCGCGACGTAGAAGACGAGAACGGGAAGCATCATGCTCTCGAACGCCCGGGGGGCGGCATGCCGTAGCAGAGCGCCGAGACTGGGGAGTGCGATCGGAGCCGTGGGAGCGGGCATGAGCACAGTCATCAGGAGCAGGCTCCGAGGGTGGTGGAACGTCCCGGGGGATATTTCAGCCGACCATATGCGATCTCCGGAGTGTCCATGGAATTTTCCATGACATCCGACGATCGCGCGGTTCCGGGCACCTTACTACGCCCACAGGCACCCCCCGCCACTCCCAAAAGCGCACTCGAAGGACGGGGCGACACTCCCGATGCCTACTCTTGAGAGCGTGTACCGGTTTCTGCTGACTCCCCGATGGCTGGCTCTGCACGTGGTGGTGTTACTGGTCATCCCCGCTTTCGTGCTGCTGGGCCAGTGGCAGTTCGGGCGTTTCACGGAAAGATCCACCAGCAGCGACCAGATCACGCGCAACCTCGCCACCGCCCCCGTCTCCGTGGAAGAGCTGACCTCGCCCGGCGGCACCGTCTCCGTGCAGGACAAATACCGCCCCGTCACGGTCGGCGGCAGGTACGACGCGGACGCCCAGCTCCTGGTCAGACGCCGCACCCAGAACAAGGTGGTCGGCTTCTACGTGCTGACCCCGTTGATCTCCCCGAACGGCACCGGTGTGCTGGTGAACCGAGGCTGGGTCAAGGCGGGTGCCACGGCCGACGCCCTCCCCGAGGTCCCCGCCCCGTCCTCAGGTGAGGTAACTGTCACCGGCAGGCTACGGCCCACCGAAACCGAGGAGACCTCGGGCATTCGGGACCGAGCGGGCCTGCCCACGGGCCAGGTCCTGCTGATCAACACCGAGACGATCGGCAGCCGCCTGCCGTACCGGCTTCTCGGCGGGTACGTCGAGTTGACCGGGCAGTCACCCGCGGCCACCGCCGCGCCGGAACCCGTTCCGGCGCCGGACGTCGGCGGGGGAGGCGGGCTCAACCTGGCGTACGGCGTGCAGTGGTGGCTGTTCATCGGGGTCGCGATCGGCGGCTGGGCGCTGCTGATCCGCAGGGAGGCCGCCGATCTCAGGGCCGCGGCCACGACCGGCGGTCCGGAGCCCGGCGAACCCGCCGAATTCCCGGACGGCCCCGAACAGCCCGCACCGGCGGAGCGTGCCGGCACCTGACCGGAAGAACCCGCCTGAACCGCGGCACCCGGGGGTGGACCCGACGGAAAGCCGCAGAGCCTAGCCGCCGACGAGGTTCAGCAATGCGCCGGCGCTCAACGTCAGCCCCGCGGAGAGCAGGCCCACCCCGATCGCCAGCAGGAAACCCCGTACCCCGCCGAGTCGCTCGCGCGGCGCGGGGCGCCGCCCGGCCTCGAACCAGAGCGGGCGGGGTTCGAGCAGCAGGAACAGCAGCGCGCCGGTCTGCCCGACGGTGAAGAGCCAGAGCCAGGCCCACCGGTTGCCCAGCCTGGGCGTCGAACCGAGCATGATCAGGAAGGCAAGCACCCAGGCGCCGATCACCCACACGCCGCCGACGGCCGCAGGCACCTTTCCGACCCAGGAGGGCACGAGCTCCACTCTGTCGGAGTCGTCCGGCTCGGTCGCCCTGATCCGGCTCCGGCCCAGGTCGCCCCTGAGATCCGCCCTCGTGTAGGCAGGCTGTTTCGCCAGGAGCGCCTCCGGGCCGATCTCACGCCAGATCAGCGTGCCCTGGGCCCAGCGGATCCGCTGGATCGCACCTGCCTGCTCGTCGTACTCGAGGAGGGAGACGCGGTCGGCCGCCGCCGCGGCGCGAAGTTCGGCCCGCGTCCCCGGCCGGGGAGTGAGGCTCAGCGCGGCGACCAGGCCCCCGAAGATCAGGACGAGCAGGAGCACCGTCCGGATGGTCAGCCCGAGGATCCGCCAACCATGACGGACTTCGACCACGGCGGGAATCATGTCCCATTACTACCCCATGGTCATGCGTTGACCATGGCCATACCGAAAAGGAGCGCCACCGCGATCGCGAACCCCCGCGTGCCGTCGATTCTGGCCGGTGCGGGCAGCACCTCGTACGGTCCGCGCCACAGGGGATGGGGCTCCAGCAGGACGTAGAGCAGCGAGCCGCCGGTGAGGAACATCCAGAACCACGCCCAGCGGCTGGCGTAGCGGGGGTTCGGCCGGGTCAGCATGAGCAGCCAGGCGAGCACCTCCGCCGCCACCGCCACCGGGCCGAAGGGGGCCCACCAGCGCCCGTAGGCGGGCGAGCCCATCAGGCCGCCGAAGCCCTCGGTGCGCACGATCTCCACGCCGGGGTCGGCCGCGGCGCGCACCTGGGCCAGGAAAGCCCCCTGGCGCCGCTCAAGGGCCTCGGGGAGCAGCCGGGTGGTCTCGGGGTCCCAGACGTCGTCGGGCTGGTCGAAGCGGGCCTGACTCCAGGAGAGCGGCCCGTGCGACCACGTCAGCGTGCCGTAGGCGGGCCAGTTGCGGTCGTAGACGACCTTGGTCACCCCGCCCGCCCGCAGGTCCGAGATGAGCTCCGAGGCGGGCCGCAGGGGTGGCGCCTGGTTGAAATGGACGATCATCGTGGAGATCGCGAGCACGAACAGCAGCGCCAGACGCACGACGTGCGGTATGTCGCCCCGCGCCGGAACCACCACTCGCATCTCTGCCCCCGTCACGCGAGATCCACCGCCAGACAGGCTAGCCGGTGGTCCCGTAGGGCGCCTGTAAGAGACGTCTTGGGAGACAGAGATACCAACCGGAGACCTTGCGGCTTGAACAGTGTTATTCCAGCGTCATACGGTTGACCGTGTGACTACGCCGCTGCTCCCCGACCCCGAGCCCAGGCGGCGGGACTATGTGATCATTTCAGCCGACGACCACCTGATCGAGCCGCCCGACATGTTCGACGACCGGCTGCCGGAGAAGTACGCCGAGCTGGCTCCCAAGGTGGTCGAGACCGACTCGGGTCACCAGGTCTGGCGTTACGGCGGTGCCACCTACCCCTGCGCCGGCCTCGACGTGGGCGCCGGTCTGCCCCGCGAGCAGTGGACGCTCGACCCGGTGCGGTTCGAGCACATGCGTCCCGGCTGCCACGACATCGAGGCCCGGATCGAGGACATGGACCGCGCCGGCGTCTGGGCCGCGCTCTGCTTCCCCGGCATGCTGGCCGGGCAGTCGGGCATGGTCTTCGCCAAGACCCGCGACCAGGAGCTCGGCCTGGCGATCCTGCGCGCGTGGAACGACTGGCACGTGGACGTCTGGGCGGGCACCTATCCGGAGCGGATCATCGCGCTGCAGCTGCCCTGGCTGACCGACCCCGAGATCGCCGCCAAGGAGGTCCGCGACAACGCGGCGCGCGGCTTCAAGGCGGTGCTCTTCCCCGAGTTCCCCACCCGGCTACGTCTGCCGTCCATCCACAGCGACCACTGGGACCCGTTCTTCCAGGCCTGTGAGGAGACGGGCACGGTCGTCTGCCTGAACGCCGGCGCCGGCTCCTGGGCACCCGTCCCCTCGCCGGACACCCCGATCGAGGCGATCACCACGCTGATGCCGACAAGCGCCATGTTCGCCTGTGCCGACTGGCTCTGGTCGGGCATCCCGCTGCGCTTCCCCGCGCTGCGGATCCTCATCGTCGAGGGGGGCGTGGGCTGGCTGCCGATGCTCGCCGAGCGGGCCGACTACGCGCTCGACCACCCGGTGGCCGGCGAGGCCTCCTGGGAGGGTGGCCTGAAGCCCAGCGAGGTCCTGCGCAGGAACTTCTTCTTCGGCACGCTCAACGACCACGCCCTGTCCGGGGTGCGGCTCGCCGTCGGGCTGGAGCACGTGCTGCTGGAGAGCGGCTACCCGCACTCCGACTCCACCTGGCCCGACACCCAGCAGGCCGTCGCCACGAACCTGGGCAGCCTGCCGCCCGCCGACATCGCCCGGGTGGCCTACGGCAACGCCGCCCGCCTGTTCGGCCACCCGCTGCCCTCTCGCGCCTGGCTCAGGATGGAACAGCTCTGACCCGGTCACGCTCCCAGTCGACGTAGCGTCCGCCCTCGCCGAGCAGGGAGCTCATCAGCCACAGGAAGACGCCGAAGTCGTCGGCCACCCCGATGAGAACCAGGAAGTCGGGGATGACGTCGATCGGCGAGATGATGTAGAGCACGCCAAGGCCCATCATGGCCAGCTTGCCCTTGCTCATACCGGGGTACTGCCCGCGTATGACCGCGCCGATCATCTTGGGGAGGGCCCGCAGGCGAGCGCCGAGACCGGGCGAGCCCGGCTTCGACACACTCCTGTACGTCTTCCACGCCTGTGCCGCGCGCGCCGCCTTCGCCATGGGGATTCCTCTCGGAAGCACGTTCGCCTGGTGGCGTACTACCCCGCCACTTCACGATATAACGCGTGATTTTCCGATACGGTTCCCGAACGCCGGCCACGGCCGGGACGATCACGCCCCTGCCGCCGCTCCCGTCCATCCGCTCCCCGATATCACCAGATATCCCGAAAAAATTCGGGTCAGCGCATCGCCGTGTGCTGGAAGGGTCGCTCCGCCTCGATCTGGGCGGCCACCCGGATGAGCAGGTCCTCCCGTCCCGCCGCGGCGACCAGTTGCACGCCTACCGGCAAGCCGTCCGCGGTGCGGTGCAGCGGCAGGGCGATCGCGGGCTGTCCGGTGGCGTTGATCGGCGAGGTGAACGCCACCGCCTGGTTGGTCAGGCCCCGCGAGAGGCTGACGTCGTCCGCGGGCAGTCGGCCGAGCCGGAAGGGCACCACCCCCAGGGACGGCATGAGAAGCAGGTCGTGGGATTCCCACCAGGCGGCCATCCGCCGCCGGAACCCGTCGATCCAGTCGCGCGAGGCCAGGTAGTCGACCGCACCGAGCTCGCGACCCGTCGCGCCCAGGATCCGGTTGCGCGTCTCCAGCTCGTCCAGCTCCACGGGTCTGCCGCGCCAGCGCCCGATGTCCTCCAGGTCGGCGGCCACGTGGGCGGCGACGATGGTGCCGAAGTGCGTGGCGAAGCCGTCCTCGGCGAGTGCGGGCGGTCCCCCCGGCTCGACGTCGTGCCCCAGCGCCGCCAGCAGCCCGGCGGCCCCGGTGACCGCGGCCACCAGGTCCGCCTCCGGCGGGACGGTCCCGTCCGGATGCTCGGTGAGGAAGCCGATCCGCAGCCGCCCGGGGTCGGCTCCGACCTCCTCGGCGAGCGGGCGCCGCCAGGCGGACGCGCCGTACGGATCGCCCGGCATCGCCCCCGCGACCACGTCGAGGGTCGCCGCGCTGTCCCTGACCGTACGACAGAGCAGACCCGCGGCCGAGAAGCCCGCCCAGGGCTCGCCCGCCGACGGCCCCGAGCTGACCCTGCCCCTGCTGGGCTTCAGTCCGACCAGTCCGCACATGCTCGCCGGGATCCGGATCGATCCGCCGCCGTCGCTGGCCGTGGCCACCGCGACCATGCCCGCCGCCACCGCCGCCGCGGATCCGCCGCTCGACCCGCCGCTGCTGTAGCGCAGGTCGTACGGGTTGCGGGTCGGGCCGAACGCCACCGGCTCGGTGGTGATCGCGGTGCCGAACTCCGGGGTGTTGGTCCGGCCCAGGATCGTGAACCCCGCCCGGCGCAGCTTGGCCACCGCGTAGCCGTCGCGCTCCGCCGAGATCCCGTCGAGGGTTCGCGATCCCGCGCGGTACGGCTCACCGGCCATGCCCCAGCCCAGGTCCTTCAGCAGCGTCGGCACCCCCGCGAAGGGAGCGTCGGACTCGACCTTGTCCGCCTCCTCCAACGCCCGTTCGAATCTGCGGTGGACCACCGCGTTGATCGCGCCGTCGCACGCCTCGATCCGGGCGATCGCCGCCTCGGCGAGCTCCCTCGGGGACGCCTCTCCCTTCCGTACGGCCTGCGCCTGTCCCAGCGCGTCCAGCTTCAACAGGTCGTGCAAGAGTCACTCCTCGACGGGGGCCAGATCTCGTACGGCCTGCGTGATCGGGACCTCGCCGCCGGGGATGGGGGCGAGGATCGGGGTGTTCAGGCCGTTGCGCACATACTCCCGGATCCTGGCCCGGCAGGTGGCGGCGTCCCCGTGCACGATGAGGTCGTCCACCACCTCATCCGGGATGGCCTTGAGCGCCGCCTGCCGGTCACCGGCCGCCCAGGCCTCGTGCATCGGCCGCAGTGTCTCCCCACGCCCCAGCCAGTCGTGGAAGGCCGCGTAGACCGGGACCGTCAGGTAGCTGGCGAGCATCCAGCGTCCGAGTTCGCGTGCCTTCTCCGCGTCCTCGCTGACGCACACGAACAGCCGGGCGATCAGTTCGGTCTCCTCGCCGATCTCGGCCCTGACCTTTAGCACGTCCTGTGGGGAGAGCCAGTTGGTGATCGCGCCGTCGGCCTCGTCGGCGGCCAGGTGCAGCATGCGGGGACGGAGCGCGGCGAGCACGATCTTCGGCGGGACCTTGGGAGCACGCTCCAGCTTGAACCCCTTGATCTCGAACGTCTCGTACCGCTCGGTGACCTTCTCTCCCGCGAGGGCCTTGCGCAGGAAGCGCAGGGTGTCCCTGGTCCTGGCGAACGGCTTGACGAACGCTCCGGCGTTCCAGCGCTCCACGATGGCCGGGGAGGAGGCCCCGATGCCCAGGACGAAGCGCTCGGGGGCGAGGCCGGCGAGCGTCGCGGCGGACATGGCGAGCAGGCCGGGTCCCCTGGTGGAGACCGGGACGATCGCGCTGCCGAGCCGCATCTCCGGCGCCCATTCCGCGGTCATCGCCAGGGGCACGAAGCCGTCGACCCCGTTGACCTCGGCGGACCAGGCGTCGGTGTAGCCGAGTCCGGGGAGTTCGGCGATCAGCTCCTTGGAACCGGCCAGTGAGCGGTCGTAGAAGGGAACCGTCATACCCCAGCGCGGGCCTGCAGTCATCGTGCCACCTCCGTGTCAGCGGTCGCCGTCCCGGGACCTTCGCCTAGAACGATGTTCTGATGTAGCTTGCCGCACCCACTCGGGGGGGCGTCAATAGATTGGCTGTACCAACCAGACGGTATGCCATCGACACGATGATCTATGTCGACTCTCCGGTTACCCGCCCATTACTTTCCGTGTGATGTTAGAAACTTCGCGTGACGACGCATCGACGGAGGATCCAACGACGAGGCCTGCTCGGCGCGGCGGTCCTCGCGACCTGTATCGCGGCCCTCGTGCTGGCCGGAGCACCCCCCATTTCCGCGCTCTCGGCACTCCCGGCGGGGAGCGGTGCCGGCCCGCCCGCCCCGCGAAGCGTTTCGTACGCCGGGGAGCCGATCTCGGCCCCAGGCCGCTCAGCGCGCCCGGAACCGACGGACCGCTCCACGGCGGCCTCCCCCGCGAGCCGGGGATCCGGATATCCGGCCATGCCGTTCCCCGAGATGAAACCCGAGCCCGACCACCCGACGGTGGCTCCCCCGGCTCCCGGGGTGAACCGGGAGCCGGGGGAGGTGGTCGTGTCTCCCACCGAGATGAAACCCGAACCGGACTATCCGACGACGCCTCCCTCGAAGATCGACCCCCCGAAGAAACCGGGCTACCCGGCAGACATTCCGATCAAGCCAGAACCGAAACCGGAACCCAAGCCGGAACCCAAGCCTGACCCCGAACCCGAACCGGAGTCGCCGACGCCCATCGCGTCCTCACCGGCCCCGCCCTCCCCCTCGCCCGCCCCACCTCGGCCCCGGCCCCTCCCTCCCGCCCCGCC
>NZ_JOEQ01000018.1 GCF_000721075.1 Streptosporangium amethystogenes | reverse complement strand
GTCAACATGCTCGGCACCGATCACGTCGGCCGGCAGGGGTAGCCCGTTGCGCACCACGTCGTCCTTGGCATTCAGGATGGCGTGGTGCTCGGCGAGCTGCCGGGCGGCTGTGAGGATGGCGTTGCCGGAGGTGAGCTCGTGGACGTCGGCGTGGATGTGGTGCAGTTCGGCCAGTACGGCGGCCAGGTCCTGGGCGTACTCCACGGCGGTCGGTGGTGTGCTGGTGATCGGGGAGGCGGGTCCGCACCTGCACTCGCACCCGCACCCGAGGGTGTCGTCCCGCTCCGGGGGCGTGTTCATGCCGCGACCTCCTGCCGGTGCGGCTCGTAACGGCGCTGAGGGAATGTGTCTGGCGCGCGGCCCCGGCCGTGGGTGGCGGGGGCCGTCATCGTCCGGGCGTGATGGCCGAGGCATGGCTGGGCGGGAACAATGGGCGGGTGGACTTTCAGCGGGCGTGCTGAAGCCGGGAGCGGGCGGCACAGGCCGAGGCGCCGTCGGGTGGCCATGCGGGCGCACACCTGCCGGGGCGTGGGCTGCTCCCAGTGATGGTCGCGGCGGTGCGGCAGGGTGGATGCGTCATGGGCATAAGAGGCGTGTCCACACCAGCGGCAGCCCAGCGGCAGCGGTGGGGCATCTGCCTTCCAGCGGATGCGAATGGTCCTAATCTTGCTCACGGGTCAGGAGTCCCTTCCTGATCAAGGGGCCCGTACGGCGTGTCAGCGCCTGCGGGTCTCGCCCTTTGCGCGGGCAAGACGTATTGTCACCGTCCGCCTACGCTTCGACTCGAACGGTCACCATGGTGCTTCGTAGGCCCTTGGGGAAGTGACACAGCCTGTGTCACCCCGAAGTCAGACCGCGCCAACCCATTCGGCGAAACCCACCAGGCTTTCGCTACTGGCCCGGTACAGGCGCAGCAGGGTCTCGGCATCCTCGCGGACCCATGGGTGTTCACGTGTGTGCTGCGGCGCGATCCGGCGTGCGGTCAGCAGTGACTCGAAGGCCGCGTCTTTCTGACCGGCCCATAACTGCGCTCTGGCCAGATCAATGAAGAAGCCGCTGCGACGCTCGGCGGGCATCTCCAGCGGCGGTGACCAGCTGTCGGCCAGGCTGAGGGCGAGCTGAAGGTCTCCCAGGCCGATGGCGACCGACGCCTCGTGGACGCGTACAGAACAGGGGCCGAACGCGGTCCCGTAGTAGATGCCCTCGGGGACCTGGTCGCCGAGTTGTCGTGCCTGCCGCAGATGGGCCATGGCGGCATCGGCGTGGGCTGCTCGCGCGGCGATGACGGCTGCCCGCATGTGCAGTGATCCCAAGACGCCGAGACACAGAGGCACGGCTTTTCGCGGCAGCTGGTCTATCGCGGATTCGAGTGCGCGTAAGCCCGCCTGGTAGGTGTGTGTGGCGAAGAAGACCTCGGTCCGCACATACGCCGCGGACGCACTGAGTAAAGGATCCCCGACGACGGCCGAGGTCTGGCGCATCAACTCGATCAGCCGGGCCGACAAATCCAGGTACCCGTATTTATAGGCAACCGCATCAGCCGCACGGTAGGTGGCCACCAGCAACGCCGAGATGCCTGCGGGATCATTCGGCGCGTGCACCCCGCGGATGAGTTCGCCGAGCAGCTCGGGCAGGGTTTGCGACAGCCGCACATACTGAGCGCTTAGGCGTTTTTGGACCGCGCCGATGACGGATGCTCGAAGCGCGGGCATGGGGCGCACCGGGCCCTCGTCAGGGAGGTCGTAGGTGGTGATGACCTCGCGAAGTGCGGGGATCGCGTCATGCACACGGCCGTCAAGGCGGCCAGAGTCACCCAAGAGCCGGGAGGGGTCAATACTCAATGCCGTGGCGATGGCGTCCAGGACGGGGTCGCTGGCGACGCGTGTACCTTGCTCGATCTTCCGGAGCAGGCTGAGGGAGATATGGGCTGCCAGGGCGAGGTCTTCTTGGGTCATGCGGCGTGCGCTGCGGATCGCGGCTATGCGACCTCCGGGGCCTTCGTCGGCGGCTTTGCGGGGCATCTCGGCTCCGTTCATCCAGACAGGGCAGATGGCAGTTCCGTGATGCTGTCGATCTGCCAATCCACTGCGCTCAGCACAGCCGCGTCGGTGCCCCACAGGTGTCCCCAGGGGCCACGCCGGATCATGCACGTGCGCAGACCGAGAGCTTTCGCGGGGATGATGTCGTTCGCGGGGTGGTCGCCTACGTAGACCGTTTCGTGGGCAGGAGCCTTGGCAAGCCGAACGACCTGGTCGAAGAATCCAGGATCGGGTTTCGCGACGCCCCATTCCTCTGATGTGGCGATCACGTCGGCGGGGATCGACAGCCCTCGCAGAAGATCACCTGCTCTGGCTGTCTGGTTTCCGGCGACGCAGACGCGCAGCCCCATGTCACGCAGGACCTGCAACCCGGGCCGTACGTCGGGGTACAGGTCGCTCTCGTCGAGGTATTCGCCCCGGCCGGCCTCTTCGCGAGCCCGGCGCACCGCGTGCAGGTCGATGCCCGGCCGGAGGAGGCGGACCGCTTCCGCGTTGTCCATGCCCAGCGCTGTCACCGCCCCGACCAAGGCGGACAGGGTGTGGCGGGGGACGTTCAGCCAATCTGCAAGAGATCCCCAGTAGCGATCATCGCGGACCAGCGTCTCACCTATGTCGAACACCACAGTCATGACCACACTTCGGAGAGTAGGCCAGCTCGCTGTCGTGCATCACGTAGCGCGACGACATTCGCCTGGGAAGCGGACCAAGGATTCTATGGGCCGTACGGGTTTTGCCATCGTGGCTCCTGAGGTTGGGGATGCGTAGGAGACGTCCTGAGCATTCGCCTGTTTGTGAATGCCGCCAGGTCGAGCGGCCACGTCGACTGCTGTTTTCTTGGGTTATCCACAGGTTTTTCGTCAAATCTCCGAGTTATCCACAGAAGATGGCTGGGGCCTGTGGGCAGGCGTCCTGAAATCTCACCGGCCAGGGCCTGAAGCGGCCTCCTTCGGTCGAGGGAGTGTTGGCGTTGTGCCACGTTTTCCCTGGCTGTGGAGAGTGTGATGTTCCTCGCGAAAGGGCGGCGGGTCATCGCCGGTGAAAGGTGACGGATCATCCTCGTGTTCGTGCGGGGGCACGCCGACCCGCACGCCCTGACCGGCGCCCGAGCGCGGTTATCCCCAATCGAGGGATTGGCCTACGGCGTTATCCACAGAATGGTGTTCGGGTCGACGAGGTCGCGGGCGGATGGAGAACCCTGGCGTGACCGACGCCGGGTGGTGGGCCCGGCGGGGATCTCCAGGAGGAGTAGATGGCTCGAACGAGCACGGTTCGTGGGCGACATGATCGGCTGCGGTGGTTGCGTGCCCGGTGGGCGCCGCTGACCACCGGTGCGTGCCGTGACCGTGGCATGTCCACCGCCGAGTACGCGGTCGGAACGATCGCGGCCTGCGCCTTCGCCGCCCTCCTTTTCAAAGTGGTCACGAGTCCCGACGTCCAACAGATGATCACAACGCTGATCAACCGAGCGTTGACCGTGGCGGGATGACCCTCCCCGTGACGGCGATCTTCTCCCGTCGGACCAGGGGGTCGGTGACCGCGGAGACGGCCACGGTGTTGCCCGCGCTCCTGGTCGTGCTGGGAGCCGGGCTGTGGGCGGTGTCGGCGGTCGAGGCACAGCTGGAGTGCGTGGACGCGGCCCGGGCCGGGGCTCGGGCCGCCTCGCGTGGCGAGTCGCTGGAACGGGTCCGCGGCAGCGTCCTGTCCGTGGCTCCTGCGGGCGCGACCGTCGCGGTGACCCGAAGCGCGGAGGTGGCACGGGTGGAGGTGTCGGTGAACGTCAGGCCGCGCTGGGGCGCCTCGCTTCCAGGTGTCACCGTTCACGCGAGTGCCGCCTCCGTCACCGAGCCCGGACTGGAGTGGTAGACCATGACCTCTCCACTCCCTGGGGAGAGCGGCTTCTCGTCAGGTCGCTCTCGCAGCCTCACAAAGGGCAGGCCCCGCCCGCAGGATGCAGATGACGGCGGGGCTGAGCGGGGGTCGGCCACCATCTGGACGGTCGGGCTCATGGCTCTGCTCTTCGCGGTCGCGGCGGCGGTCATGGTCGCGGGCACGGCCCGAGTCGCGCGCCACCGAGCGCAGAGTGCCGCCGACCTGAGCGCGCTCACCGCCGCTCGGCTGGCCTTCGCGGACCCGGACCGGAGCTGTGCCAGGGCCTCCCAGCTCGCTGCGGACAACGGGGTCAGGGTCACCCGCTGTTCGGTGGGAAATGACGGCATCGCGGAGATCGAGGTGACCATGGATGCCTCACTCCCCCTGAAGGGAGAGGTGGCGATCAATGCCAGGGCACGTGCCGGTCCTGTCCACATCGCTGATTCAGGCCGGTAACGGAGGGGGATGAAAGCACATCAAGAATCCGATGGGGGGCGACCGGAAAGCGGTTAAGTACAGCTTCAAAGGGCGGATGGGGCGGTAAGAACAGACATCCGGGCCGGGTGTCAACAGCCAAGTGCGTGTGGGTCTGGCTCACTTTGGCATGGCCACGGACATCGGGTGCGCACCGATGAAATGGGAGCTCCCGCCAAGAAGAACGCTGCGACGGCAATGCGGCGGATCACTGCTCCGCACAGACGAACACCGAGAATCGGCGGACGGAGGTCTTCAGGAAACCGGGTGTGCGAAGCCTCCGGGAAACAAGGTCGCAATCAAATCACGACTTCTTGGACGGCGTGTCCAAGAGTCCGAAAGCTCACGTAAGGTGCCGCTTACCGGTGATCCGTGCTGTTTCCCGATCGGCCTGGGGAGGGTGAAATGCGAATCACCAGGTCAAACGACATCGTCGGGCGGTCTCGCGACCGAGGGGCCGGAGGGCGGGACCGGTGCGAGCCGGTCGGGAGGAGGGAACGGTCCGGCCGCCGGGTGACCACCGTGCGGATGACAGATGGCCGGATGACGCGCGGTTCTCGACGAGGGGAAACGGCGTGACAACAGTTCGCAGGCTTGTCGCCATGGCGGTGATCGCGCCGATCGTATCCATCTCCTTTGTGCTCACCGTCGCGAATCCGGCGCAGGCCGTGGCGCGGCTGAAGGTCCCGTCCCGGGTGACCTCCAACAGCACAGTGATCCTTTCCGGCAGAGTCGATCTTCTGTTCGACGCGGTCCTTTTCGTCAATGGCAGGCAGGTGGCGAAGGGGGATCAAAAGGTCTCCTATGCCTGGAATCCTCGCTATCACCGGAACGGCAGTTATCGGATCAGGCTTGAACAGCGGGGCAAGGTGCTCGGAGCCGAGTGGCACCAGACCAGCAAGACCCTGGTCCAGGCCGTTCCTCCGGCGACGCCGAGCGGGGTGAGCGCCCGGTTGTACGGCAAGCAGGTGGTCGTCAGATGGCGCAGGGGTGCCGAGCCCGACCTGCAGGGTTACGTGATCTCCACGAGCCGGACCGGCAGGGTCGGGTCCGTGCGGGTGGGCAGTGCGTGTTCCGGCGGTTCATGCAGGGCGACCCTGGCCGTTCCGGCGAAGGCGGCCGGACAGCGGATCGGGTTCACGGTGCGAGCCCTGCGCGGCAACGGCGGTGGTGGCACGCTCTCCTCAGGCACCTCGGCCGGCGCCTCGGTGAAGGTGCCCGCGGCCAAGGTGGCGAAGAGCGGCAGGAAAACCGGTGGCCAGGAGAGTTCCGCTACTCGGGGCGGATCGAACCAGAGCGGCACGGGCAGTCGGCAGAACACCAAGAAGAGCGAGAACAAGCAGGCCGGAGTCCACGACCTTCCGCGGTTGCCCGCGAAGAAGCCCACGGGGGCCTCGAATCGGCCGTCGGGGACAGCGGTCGCGCCAACGGAGAAGCCCGGGGTTTCGGAAAAGGCGAAGAATGGCGACGCCACCTCGTCGGTCGCCGAACCGGCCGAGGAGACGAATGAGGGGGCCGGTGGCGATCGGGAGAAGAATGAAGGCGCGGACAGTGCCCCCGATCCTGGAGCGACCGGCGCGGACTCCGCCCTGAATACGAACACCACAGCAGGGTCATCTGACGTACCGACCGGCGGTATGAGTCAGTACGGCATTTTCATCGCCGGTGCTCTCGTCCTGCTGCTTCTCGGCGCGCACGGTGGCGCCTGGATCCGTCGCAGGCTACTGGCCGCGGGGGACGGCTCCACCGGCGGAGACAGGCACCGTGCCGGCGGGGACGCTGGGCAGACCGTGCCCTTCGCACCCGAGTCGCTCGATGGGAGGGACGCGAAGGGGGACGCCAGGGCGACAGGCCGAGGCGGTACGGCGGACAGGAGCGGCCCGACCGGCACCGGTGGCAGGGGTGGTGCGGCGGGCAAGGGCGGCACCGCTGTCACTGTCGATCCACGGCGTCCCGCGGTCATCCTCGCCGTGGTCAAGACCGGCCTGGCGCCCGGAAGCCCATCGCCCGATTCCCGTGGTTCGGCCCGCCCCCGCTCTCCCCGGCAGTCCCCGGATCGGCCCGCCTCGGATCGGCCCGTGCCGGAGCGGACCGTCTCGGCCGAGTCAGCTCCAGTCCGGCGCGTCCCGGCTCAGCGCATCTCGATCAGGGATACCCCGGTTCGGTCGATCGCGGTTCTGCCGGATTCGATTCGGCTGGCCTCGGTTCGGAAAGCCACCGGCCGCGAGACGAAGACGCAGCAGGCGGGGCCCTGTCAAACAGAGGCCGAGTACGCGGAGGCCGAGCACGCGGAGATCGAGTACGCGGAGGCCGAGCACGCGGAGATCGAGCACGCGGAGACCGGGCAGGCAGGTCACGCTGGACGGCCGGACGCGGATCCCGCTTCCGGTGCGGCTCCGCTCTCCGAGGCCGGTGATGTCGACCAGGCCGGGGCCCGGACGGCTGACCGGTGGGACGACTACCTTCCGCCCGCGCCCCGTTCCATGGAGGACAGCGGGTTCTGGGCGCGCCCGCAGCCCGGCGCGACCGACTTCTGGGCCGAGGACCGTAACGACGCGGACCGTAACGACGACGACCGGGACGAGCGACGAGAGCGCGATGGCCTCTCACCCTCGGGGCATCGCTTCATCCCCGGTACGAGCTGATCGGTCACAGTCTCCGGCAGGCCGCCGTTCCGGCCCGCCGTCGACGTGTTCCGCGGCCCTCACATCCGTGGCCCTCACATCTACTGCCCTCACATCCGCGGCTCGTCACAGGAGAGCAGGACGGCCAGCAGTCGAAGGGCTCCGGCCTTGTCGAGGGGTTCGTTGCCGTTGCCGCACTTGGGGGACTGGATGCACGAGGGGCAGCCGCGTTCGCACTCGCACGAGGCGATGGCCTCACGGGTGGCCGTGAGCCAGTCGCGCGCGCGGGCGTAACCGCGCTCGGCGAAGCCGGCGCCGCCCTCGTGCCCGTCGTAGACGAAGACGGTGAGCAACCCCGTGTCGGCGTGAAGTTCGGTGGAGACGCCTCCGATGTCCCAGCGGTCGCAGGTCGCGAAGAGCGGCAGCAGGCCGATGGAGGCGTGTTCGGCCGCGTGCGCGGCGCCGCCGATGTCCAGTCCGTCCTCGATCAGGGGGATGATCGCCGAGGTGGGCAGCGTCCACCAGACGGCGCGGGTCCGCAGCGTGCGCGGGGGCAGGTCGAGGGGTTCGTCGCCCATCAGCTCGCCGCTCTGGGCCCGGCGCTTGAGATAGGCCACGACCTGACTGGTCACCTCCACCGAGCCGAAGTGGAGCTCTCCAGGACCGAGGGGGTGCGAGCTGAGGGATTCGATGACCGAGATGTCGGTGACATCTCTGGCGAAGGTCGTGTAGTCGGGTGCCCCGGCCTCGACCAGCGCGACCGCCGCCTCCAGGTCGAGTTCGGCCACCAGGAACGTCTCTCCCTGGTGCACGTAGACGGCTCCGGTGTGCACGGTGGAGTGGGCCGAGGGCTCGTCCACGGTGCCGAGCAGCCGTCCGGTGGACATCTCGACGACCTGGACCGGCGCGGCGCCCGACCCGCGGATGTCGGCGAGGTCGGTGGCACGTCCCCTGCTGGTCCAGAACCAGCCCGCGGCGCGTTCCCTGAGCAGCCCGTCACCGACCAGGTCCGCGAGCACCTCCTTGCTGGTGGGGCCGAAGATGTCCAGGTCGTCGTGGGTCAGCGGGATCTCGGCGGCCGCCGCGCACAGGTGGGGGCCCAGCACGTACGGGTTGCCGGGATCGAGCACGATCGTCTCCACCGGCCTGCCGAACAGGGCTTCGGGATGGTGGACGAGGTAGGTGTCCAGCGGGTCGTCCCTGGCGATCAGCACCGCCAGCGCGTCCTGCCCGTCCCTTCCGGCCCGTCCGGCCTGCTGCCAGAGTGAGGCGTGGGTTCCCGGCCACCCCGCGATGAGCACGGCGTCCAGCCCGGAGACGTCGACGCCGAGTTCCAGGGCGTTGGTCGTCGCCAGGCCGAGCAGCTCGCCTGAACGCAGTGCCTTCTCCAGCCCCCGGCGGTCCTCGGCCAGATAGCCCGCCCGGTAGGCCGCCACCTTGTCGGGCAGGTCCGCGGGCACGCTCCCGTCGGCGACGAGGTCGCCAAGCCTGGCCCGCGTGGTGAGGGCCACGGACTCGGCGGCCCGCCGGGAGCGGACGAAGGCCAGGGTCCGCACGTCGGAGACGACGAGGTCGGCCAGGAGGTCCGCGCTCTCGGCGGTCGCGGGGCGGCGGACCGGTGCCCCGCCCTCGCCCCGCAGATCGGTCAGGGGTGGCTCCCACAGTGCGAAGGTGGTCGAGCCTCGGGGAGAGGCGTCCGTGGTCACCTCGGCCATCTGGAGGCCTGTCAGACGTCTCGCGAAGACCCCGGGCTCGCTGGCCGTCGCCGAGGAGAGCAGGAAGGTCGGGTGTGAGCCGTAGCGCGCGCAGATCCGGCGCAGGCGGCGCAGGATCTGGGCGACATGGGAGCCGAACACGCCTCGGTAGCCGTGGCACTCGTCCACGACGACCATCCGGAGCCGCCGCCAGAAGGCCGACCACTGGGCGTGACGGGGCAGCAGGCCGCGATGGAGCATGTCCGGGTTGGTGAGGACGTAGTTGGCGTGCCTGCGTACCCAGGTCCGCTCCTCGAAGGAGGTGTCCCCGTCGTAGGTGGCGGCGCGGAGCTCGGGTGGGTCGAGCTCGCGCAGCGCGCGGAGCTGGTCGGCGGCCAGCGCCTTGCTGGGTGACAGGTAGAGGATCGTACCGCCGTCGAGCGTCGCGGAAAGCGCCGGGACCAGGTAGGAGAGGGACTTGCCCGAGGCGGTCCCGGTGGAGATGATCACGTTTTGGCCACGGTGGGCCAGCTCGGCGGCCTCGGCCTGATGCGGCCACAGGCCAGAAACGCCGCGGTTCGCCCAGCGCGTAACCAATCGCTGGTCAACCCAGTCCGGCCACCGAGTCCTACCGGCCTGACGTGCGGGAACGTGCTCCACATGGGTGACACGCTCGCGACGTGCGGGAACATCGAGCAGGCGATTGAGAGCGTTGCCCGCCCGGAGGGGCGAGGATGAGGGCGGGGTCACTGGTTTCAGTCTCACATCTGTGGGCAGAGTCGCCGGGAATCGTGATTTCGTATAGACACTGAGCGTACGCATGGTTGAATGCCGCGCGTCGGGGCTTGTCATCCGGGGGTCATCCGGTCCCAGGAGGGCAAGCTCGAATCGGTACTTTCGCAGGCAAGGCGCTGGAGGATCTGTGGATCTGAAGTTGGACCACCATTCCGAGGACCGTCTCACCATCGTTGAGGTCGAGGGTGAGATTGATGTCTACACCGCGCCCAGATTGCGTGAGCTCCTGATCGACCTGGTCAACAAGGGGAATTTCCACCTGCTCGTCAACATGGAGAAGGTCGACTTCCTTGACTCCACGGGCCTTGGTGTCCTGGTCGGCGGGCTCAAGCGAGTTAGGGCGCACGATGGCTCACTGGAGCTTGTCTGCACTCAGGAGCGCATCCTGAAGATTTTCCGGATCACCGGGCTGACGAAGGTCTTCGGTATCTACGCCTCGGTCGACGAGGCCAAGGAAGCCCACGGTCGAGACAAGTAGTCGTGGCTACCGTCGAACTGACGTTCAGCGCTCTCCCCGCGCATGTGCGTACGGCACGTCTGGTCGCCACGGCGATCGCCAGACGCACCGGCGTGCAGGAGTCACTGCTGGACGAGGTACGGCTCGCTGTTGGTGAGGCATGCTCGCGGGCCGTGGAGGCACACCGCCTCCACTGTCCGGGAGAGCCGATCCGCATCGAGCTACGTGATGACTCAGGGCGCTTCGAGGTGACCGTCACCGACTCCGCCCCCAGTGACGAGCTGGAGCACGATCGCGGCCTCCTGGGGTTCGACGATCCGTTCGGGCAACTCCCCGATGATCTGATGGCCGGTTTCGGCATCGCGGTCATCGCGGGACTGGCCGACGACGTTCAGGTCTACCCGAGCCAGAAGGGCATGTGCATCCGCATGAGCTGGCCCGCGGTGACGAACGGCCGGTCTCCGGCCTGACAGAGGACTTCGGCAGCCGGGCGTGTCCAGATGGACACGCCCGGCTGTTCGTCGTGGGGCGCCCAGTTTTGGGCAAAACATAACCGTGATATTTCCCACCTGAAATTGAGGGGAAACAGAGGCTGGCGGGGTAGGTGTGACAGGCGAAATGCCGTTATAAGCAGGTCGGTCGGTAAAAGATGCTGGACTCGGCGTCAATTGTCCGTGGGCAGAGGCTTCATATCCGCGTCCTCGCTGCGTAGACTCCCGGAACCGGCCAAGGTTTATCCTTCGGAGCGGCCCGCACGCGAGCCGTCCTCCGTGGGGGTCTGCAACTGGAAGCGGCACTGCCAACCATCCCGGATGTGCGCCGCTCCGCTCGTCTAACCACTCGGCAGCGCACTCCGGGCAGGACGTGTTCCCGTCTTGCCAAGGAGAGTCGGATGTCTGTGCTCCATCTCGCCGCTGTCGAAGAGCCAGCGGTATCCCTGAGTGGCTACCACTTCAACATCGTGATCGTGGTCGCCGTCGTGGCCCTGCTCGCACTCGCCGTCGCCGGCACACTGGTGCGGGAAGTGCTGGCCGCCGGCCAAGGCACCGAGCGTATGCAAAACATCGCGCGAGCCGTCCAGGAAGGGGCTTCCGCGTATCTTACCCGGCAGTTCCGGACGCTCGCGCTGTTCGTCATCCTGATCCCGTTCCTGCTGTATCTCCTCCCGGCGGAGACGACCGGCGTGCGGATCGGCAGATCGGCTTTCTTCGTCGTCGGCGCGCTGTTCTCCGCGCTGACCGGATTCATCGGCATGTGGCTGGCGGTCCGCGGCAACGTCCGCGTCGCCGCCGCCGCCCGCGAGTCGGGTGAGAAGGTCGCGATGCGGATCGCCTTCCGCACCGGCGGCGTGGCCGGAATGATCACCGTTGGCCTCGGCCTTCTCGGCGCGGCCGTGGTGGTGATCGCCTACGGGGGCAACGCCCCGGCCGTGCTGGAGGGCTTCGGCTTCGGTGCCGCGCTGCTCGCGATGTTCATGCGAGTCGGTGGCGGCATCTTCACCAAGGCCGCCGACGTCGGCGCCGACCTGGTCGGCAAGGTCGAGCAGGGCATTCCCGAGGACGATCCGCGCAACGCCGCCACCATCGCCGACAACGTGGGCGACAACGTGGGCGACTGCGCGGGCATGGCCGCCGACCTGTTCGAGTCCTACGCGGTCATGCTCGTCGCCAGCCTGATCCTGGGCAAGGTGGCCTTCGGCGTCGAGGGACTGGTGTTCCCGATGATCGTGCCGATGATCGGTGTGATCACGGCGATCATCGGCATCTTCGTCACCGCCCCGCGCGCCGGCGACCGCAACGCGATGGCCGCGATCAACCGGGGCTTCTTCATCTCGGCGGCCATCTCGGCCATCCTCGTCGCGGTCGCGGCCTACCTCTACCTGCCGGCCAGCTTCTCCGGGCTGACCGGGGTGAGCCCGGAGATCGCCGCGATCACCTCCGACCCGCGCCTGATCGCGATCGGTGCGGTGCTCATCGGCCTGGTGCTGGCAAGCGCCATCCAGATCCTCACCGGCTACTTCACCGAGACGAACCGCCGTCCGGTGCGGGACATCGGCGAGAGCTCCCGCACCGGTCCCGCCACGGTCATCCTGTCCGGCATCAGCGTCGGCCTGGAGTCGGCCGTCTACTCCGCGCTGGTCATCGGAGCCGCCGTCTACGGCGCGTTCCTGCTGGGCTTCGGCAACGTCACGGTCGCGCTGTTCGCCGTGGCGCTGGCGGGCACGGGCCTGCTGACCACGGTCGGCGTGATCGTGTCGATGGACACCTTCGGCCCTGTCTCCGACAACGCCCAGGGCATCGCCGAGATGTCCGGCGACGTCGAGGGCGAGGGCGCCCAGGTCCTCACCTCGCTGGACGCCGTCGGAAACACCACCAAGGCCATCACCAAGGGCATTGCGATCGCCACGGCCGTGCTCGCCGCGACCGCGCTGTTCGGCGCGTTCCGCACGGCGGTCGAGAGCGAGCTGGTCAAGGCGGGCGCGTCCGTCAAGGAGGCGCTGGGTTCCTTCAGCACGTTCAGCCTGAGCATCGACTCCCCGAACGTGCTGGTCGGCCTGATCATCGGTGCCGCGGTGGTGTTCATGTTCTCCGGCCTCGCGATCATGGCGGTCGGTCGCGCGGCCGGCCGGGTGGTCTTCGAGGTACGCGAGCAGTTCCGTACCAAGCCGGGGATCATGGCCGGCACGGAGTTGCCCGACTACGGCAGGGTCGTGGACATCTGCACCCGCGACTCGCTGCGGGAGCTGGCCACGCCCGGCCTGCTGGCCGTGCTGACCCCGATCGCCGTCGGTTTCGCCCTCGGCTACGCGCCGCTCGGCGCGTTCCTGGCCGGTGCCATCGCGTGCGGCACGCTCATGGCGGTGTTCCTGGCCAACTCCGGTGGAGCCTGGGACAACGCCAAGAAGCTCGTCGAGGACGGTCACCACGGCGGCAAGGGCTCGCAGGCCCACGAGGCCACCATCATCGGTGACACCGTCGGTGACCCGTTCAAGGACACCGCCGGACCGGCGATCAACCCGCTCCTCAAGGTGATGAACCTGGTGGCGCTGCTGATCGCCCCGGCCGTGGTGGCCTACGCGGACAGCCCGGCGCTGCGCATCGGCATCACGGTGCTCGCGGTGGGCGTCATCGTCGCCGCGGTGGTCATCTCCAAGCGTCGTTCGTCGAGCATCGCCCCGACGGAGGAGAACAACAGCGACCGCCAGCCGGAGCAGGTCTCCAGCTGAGCAATGTTTGACGAAGGGGTGCACGGGCCGCGTGCACCCCTTCCGCATGTGCGGACCGTCTCGATGGGAAACTGGCCGATATGGAACAGCAGCCCTCCGGAGGCAGAACACTCATCCTCATCCTGCTGGCGATGGCCGTGGTGTTCGCGGTGATCGTGGGCCTCGCCATGTGGGCCTCGAGATGACGGCACGCACGCTCGTCGTGCTGCGGCACGCCAAGGCGGCCAACGCCTTCGGTCTCGCCGATCGCGAACGTCCCCTCAGCGCCGACGGCGAGCACGACGCCCGCAGGGTCGGTGAGGCCCTCGCCGTGCGGGGCCTCCGCCCCGACCTGGTGCTCTGCTCGCCGTCGGTGCGCACCCGGCAGACCGCGGAGCTGGCCCTTCCCGGGGCGGACGTCCTTTTCGAACCGGCCATCTACGAGGCCTACCCCGACGAGCTGCTGACGCTGATCCGGCGGAGTGATCCGCAGGTGCACACGCTGGTCCTGGTCGGCCACAACCCCGGCGTCCACGAGCTGGTCAGGCAGCTCACCGAGGACGACGGCGACGCAGGGTTCCCGCCGGGGGCGTTCGCCGTCATCGAGGTGGACGGCGAGTGGACGGAGCTCGACGTCGGTCGCGGGATCGCCAGATGGAGCCCCAAGAAGCCCTGAGGGCCAGGGTGTAACAAGGCGTAACGAGGCACGGGGGAGCCCGGGAGAGCGCGCACCACCTCCCGGGATCGGGGGGTGGCATGCGCGGGCTCGTCGACATGCTGCGTGCCGACTTCCGGCTCTCCGGGCGTCCCGCCTGGTCGTACGGCCTGCTGTGCATGCTGGTCGTCTGCCTCCCACTGCTGCTCGGCGTTCTCCTCGGCCGTCTCGCGGAGGGCGCCTCAGTGGCTCTGGGCGGCTATCTGACGCTCTTCGGAGACGCTCCCGGACAGCTTTACGGCGACCGGGTCAGAGGGTTGCTCACCACCACGACCACCGTCACGCTCGGCTCCGGACTCGGCGCGCTCATCCACCCCCACCCGTGGCCGATCGCCGCCGTGGTGGTCGGCCTGGTCGCGGCGGCGGGCATCTACTGGCGGGCGCTGGGCATACCCGCGATCCTCTCCGTGACCTTGGCCTACTTCGCCCCTTCCACCATGGGCGTTCTGCTCCACATGGGGGCCTCGGCCTGCGGTGGCCTGCTGGCCGTGCTGACGGTCATGACGATCTGGCCGTTACGCCGCCGCCGGCCGCTTCGCAGGACCGTGGAGGAGGCGGGTATGGCGCTCGCCGATCTCCTGGCCGGCGGGGGGCGGGCACCGCTCGCGGACGAGAGCTGGGAGTCGCTGCGCCACCGGGCCGCCACCGCGCTCAAGGACCTGGAGGCGGCGCTCTCCCTCTACCGGGTCGCCGGAGAGGACGACGGGGCGTCGGAGCGGCTCCCGGCCACGCTGACCCGCATCTTCCAGCAGACGATCGCGTTGCGCGTGTTGCGCGCGGCGGCGGTGGAGGCGCAGGCCGGGACGGAGTGGACCCGGGAGTTGGACGAGGCGATCGGAGCACTGGCCCGTGCGCTGCGAGAGGCGGCACTGCTTGGCGGCTCGGCCGAGATGCCGGGGGCGCTGGCCGCCGTCGGGCGGTTCGCCGACAGTGTGGAGGAGATCCGCAGAACCGCTCGTGCGGGGGACACGCCGCTGCCCGCGGCCGCGCTGCTGGGGCAGGTGACCCGGTGTGTGGACCGGATCGCGATGGCCGTGCGCTCGGTGGAGCAGCAGGCGGCGGAGAGTGTCGAGGTGGGGCCGCGCCTGCCGAAGTTCGTACGGTCGAGAAAACCGGTGATCACGACCGGCTACCACCCGATCAGAGTGGGCCTGGCGGTGACCGCGGCCATGGTGCTGATGCTGGTGATCCACGAGCACTACGCCAAGTGGTTCGTGGTGACCGTGGCGGTCAGCCTCCGCCCGACCTATCGCGACACGGTGGATCGGGTGCGGCTGCGGGTGCTGGGTACGGCCGTGGGCGCGGTGGCCGGGGCGGTGGTGCTGGCGGTCGCGCCGGGTCATCTGTATCTGACGCTGTTCGTCTCCGTCTGCGCGGCGCTGGGCTTCGCGCTGCGCGGGTGCAGCTACGGATACTGGATGATGCTCGCCACCCCGCTCTCGCTGATGCTGGCCGACTTCGCCCTGTCGCTCGACTGGGGCGCGGCCGCGGCCAGGGTGGTGCTCACGATCGCCGGTGGCGTGCTGGCGCTGCTCTTCGCCCGGCTGCTGTGGTCCAGGGGGCACCGGGCCACGCTGGCCGCCGCCGTCGCGGAGATGCTCGATCGGCACGCCGCGCTGGTGCGGTCACTGATCGACCAGGACCCCAAGGAGGTGAACGCCCGGATCTCCTCGGCGTCCGACGCCACCGGGCGGCTCGCCGATTCGCTCGACAAACTGGACAAGGAGCCGGGCGGCGGCGCGCCGCGACGCCTGCGGGACGCGGTGACGGTGGCCGGGCGGCTGCGGGACAACGCGCTGGCGCTGTTCGCGATACCGCCACCCGGGAACGAGTTCGACCCCACGGTGACGGTCCTCGACCTCGTCGCCGACCGGTTGGAGAAGGCCGCCGAGGGGGTCAGGACGGATCGGCCGGGCACGCCGCCCGATGATCTGGACCGGGCCCTCGACGAACTCGGCGCGTACGTGGACGAGCTGGCCGCCCGCCGCCTGGACGAGCTGGCCGAAGGGGCGGGTGACAGGATGACGGGTCTGCGGCGCAGCATCAGGCATGCCGCCGCCGCGCGGCCCGCCCTGCGGGGGCTCGGCGCCGAAGCCGTACGGTTGGCCGCCCTGACCGCCCCGAGGACCTGTTAGCCGCGATCGTCCGCGGGGCGAAGGCGTGTTCAGCGGTTGTTGGTGATGACGCCGTCCTCGGCGTCGGCGTCCTCCACCTCGGCACGGGGGATGCCGAGCAGGTAGAGGATCGAGTCGAGGTAGGGCACGTTGACCGCGGTGTCCGCGGCGCGGCGGACCACCGGCTTGGCGTTGAACGCGATGCCGAGGCCGGCCGCCGCGATCATGTCCAGGTCGTTGGCGCCGTCGCCGATGGCGACGGTCTGGCTGATCGGGATACCCGCCTCGCGGGCGAAGCGCTCCAGTGCCCGCGCCTTGCCGGGCCGGTCGACGATCTCCCCGACGACCCGCCCGGTGAGCACGCCGTCGACGACCTCCAGGGTGTTGGCCGCGGAGTAGTCGATCCCGAGGTCCTCCACAAGGGCATCGGTGAGCTGTGTGAACCCGCCGCTGACGATCGCGAACCGGTAGTCGAGCCGCTTGAGCGTCCGTACCAGCGTGCGGGCGCCGGGGGTCAGCACGAGCTCCTCGCGCACCTTCTCGAAGACCTCCGCGGAGAGGCCCTCCAGCAGTGCGACCCGGCGGCGCAGCGACTCGGCGAAGTCGAGTTCGCCGCGCATCGCCTCCTCGGTGACCCTGGCGACCTCCTCCAGGCAGCCGGCGTGCGCGGCCAGCAGCTCGATCACCTCGTCCTGGATGAGCGTCGAGTCGACGTCCATCACGATCAGCCGCTTGGCCCTGCGGTGCAGGCCGGTCCGCTGCACGGCGACGTCCACCTGCTGGGCGTGCGCCTCGATGGCCAGTTCGGCCCGCAGAGTGTCGGGGTCGGCACCGGACAGGGAGAGCTCGATGCAGGTCACCGGGTAGCTGGACAGGCGCTCGATCCGGTCGATGTTGGCGCCGGCCGCGGCGATCCGCCCCGCGATGCCCGCCATGGCGGCGGGCTGCAGCGGCGAGCCGAGCACGGTGACGTTGAGCCGTCCCCTGCGCCGCTTCTCCTTTGGATCGGAGCCGGTGGACATCTCCACGTGCAGACCGAGATCCTCGGCGGTCCGCTCGACGGTGGTCCAGAGGGCACCGAGGGTGCCGCCGGTGCCGGTCGGTGTGTCACCCGCGTAGGAGACGAGGACGCCGAGAGTGAGCCGGCCGCGGATGACGACCTGCTCCACGTCGGCGACGACGACGGGGAATCCGGCCAGAACGGAGAAGAGGCGTGAGGTCACGCCTGGGCGGTCCGGACCGGTCAACGTGATCAGAAGCGTGCGTTGGTTCATCGGGTCCTACGCTACTTGGCTCCGGTTTCGACCGTGAATGCGGTTCGTCATCCGGACACCTGAAGTTCACGGAACGTCAGTGACCAGGGGAGTTCTGTTCCCTGCCGAGCTCGGCCGTCACCTCGGCCGCGGTCTGCCGCAGGGCCTCGGCGAGCGGGGAGTGGGTGCCCGCGGGAACCGAGGAGGTCGTGCCGACGATGGCCATCGCGGCCAGCAGAACCGGGCCGCGGAACACCGGGGAGGCGATACTGCGCACGCCGTTGACGGAGGGGGTGTTGGCCGAGATGTTGTCCTCGCGGATCTTCACGAGCTCCTGGCGCAGCTCGGGAGAGGCGGCCAGTTGTGGTTCGAGGCCGGGAATGTCCTCCGAGGGGAGGAATGCGCAGAAGACCCGGCCCTGGGCGGATTCGGTTCGCGAGAGGCGGGAGCCCATCCGTACGCTGACCCTTATGGTGCGGTCGGTGTTGTCGTCGACGCGGACGACGACGGCGGTGTCGCCGTCCCAGACGCTCAGCACGACGGTCTCGTCGATCTCCCTGACGAGTCGCTGCATGTAGGGCCCGGCGATGCCGATCACGGGCATGCCGACGCGGGCGGCGGCGGAGAGAGTGAGGATCTGCGGTCCCAGGGAGTACAGCGCCTCGCGCTCGTCGTAGCGGAGCAGGTTGCTCTCGCGCAGGGCTTTGGTGTACCGGTGCGCGGTAGCCTTGCTGGTGCCCAGGCTGGCGGTGAGCTGGTTGAGCGTCAGGTGCGGGCGGCTTACCGTGAACGCGCTGAGGATCATCGCGGCCCGCTGGACGGTCTGGATCGCCGGGGTTCTGTTCTCGCCGGCGACCCCCTTCAGGCTAGGCACTGGGTCGTCACCCATGTTGGTTCCCTCGCGTTATGTATGGAAGCTTGGCGCCGAGCGTATATTTTGCATTGCGAGACAGCATCCTGTCATCCAGAACATTCAATGTCGATGGCCCTGTCCCTCGACATCGCCGAGCGCGTGCCTGACGGCGATCCCGGCGTACAGGCGTGCGAAGCGCACCAGCGTCCGCGGATCGAAGACGTCCCGCCGGGGGTCGGCCGGGTCGGATTCGGGCGCCGGGCCGACCCTGGCGGTCGGGACCCCGTGGCCGCGCAGCACCACTCCGTCCGTCGAGCCCTTCCAGCCGGAGATGGCGGGCGGGGGCTCACCGTGCTCGTCGTGCCAGGCGGCGATCGCATGGCGGATCACCGGGGCGTCGGGTGAGGTCACCCCGGCGGGATGGACCAGCCGCGCGTCCACGCTCACCCGGCAGCCGTCCAGCGGCCCGCCGGGGATTCCGGCCCGCATCCTGGCGAGTACGGTCCGGGCGATCTCGTCGGGGTCGTCGCCGGGGACGGTGACCACGTAGAGGTGGAGCTCCACGACGCCCGGCAGCAGGTCGGGCTTCTCCAGGAGCCCTCCCCGTACCGCGCCGATGCCGGCCTCGGCGGCGAGCTGGCGGCCGGCGCCCGCCCTGGCCGCCACGTGCTCGGTGCGCCATGACTCCAGGATCGCGGTGGCGGTGCCGAGGTTGGCGAGGAGCCCGCCGCCCACGTCCCTGGCCAGCACCGGCCGGTAGGGTCCGCCCAGCCGTACCCGCAGGAAGATCGCTCCAGGCTCCTCGTACAGGACGCCGCGCGGGCCGCACTTGGCGACCACCGCGGCCGAGGGCAGCGGATGCGACCGGAGATGCTCGTCGATGCCCGAAGGCCCGGCGGGGGCGAACGGCGACGAGTGCGTGCCGCCCGAGGCCAGGAGCAGGGAGAGGCGGTGTGGCAGGCCGTCGTGTCGCAGGACCGTGGCCGCGGCCGCGTATCCCGTCAGCGCCGCGGCGGCGGGTGCGCGGGCGACGCCGAGGCCGAAACCCGCCAGCAGGCCGGACACCGGATCCACGGAGAGCGGCGCGGGCTCCTCGTCGATCCCGGTGGCCCACCGGTCGTGTTCGACGTCACCGGACAGGGAGGTGTCCAGGTGGGAGTAGAGGAGCAGTTCGGGCCCCGAGCCGCCGGCGGTGGACGTCAGGTTCGCCCCCTCGTCACCGACCGCTTCGAGGTTCCAGGGCAGTTCGGGCCAGCGGCTCCGGGCCCACGCCGCCAGCCGGGTCGCGGTCGCGCGCTCCCGGCCCCGGGGACTGGGGCCGGCGGCCATCACCCGGATCGCCTCGATGATCGGCTCGCTGGAGATCGCCACGCCGGTGGCGTGTCGCAGCTGTCGCAGGGCATCGCTCGTCATGCTCACATATTAACTCTATGCAAGATGGCATCTCGTATATTGACAACACTCGTGGTCGAATCCTACTGTTCCCCCACGTTGCCGACGAGGGAGGACTGATGGTCTACGTCGTGACCGACGCGTGTGTGGACGTGCAGGACAGATCGTGTGTGGAGGAGTGCCCGGTCGACTGCATCTATGAGGGTGACCGGATGATGTACATCCATCCGGATGAGTGCGTCGACTGTGGCCGGTGCGAGCCCGCCTGCCCGGTGATGTCGATCTTCCATCAGGAGGACCTCCCGGCGGAGGCGACCAGGTTCGCCGAGATCAACGCCGAGTTCTTCGCCGATCTGGGCTCTCCCGGTGGGGCCAGGAAGGTCGGCCGTACCGGCAGCGACCATCCCGCCGCGGTGCCTCCCGGCGGTGGGTCGTGACGGCGTACGACGTCGATCTGGTGATCGTCGGCGCGGGCCCCTCGGGGCTGTACGGCGCCTACTACGCGGGTTTCCGCGGCATGTCGGTCGCCGTGATCGACTCGCTGCCCGAGCCCGGCGGCCAGATCTCGGCGCTCTACCCGGAGAAGGACATCTTCGACATCGCGGGATTCCCCGCGGTGAAGGGGCAGCGGCTGGTCGACGAGCTGATGACGCAGGCGGCGCAGGCCGATCCGCTCTTCCTGCTCGGGGAGGGCGCCTGCGAGCTGCTGCACGACGAGGAGGGTGTGGAGGTCGTCACCGACGCGGGTACCCGGGTGCGCGCCAAGGCCATGCTCCTCACCGGAGGCATCGGCACCTTCACCCCTCGGGAACTGCCCGTGGGCGAGGAGTACCTGGGCCGGGGGTTGCGCTACTTCGTCCGCAGGCTGGACGAGGTGGCCGGCCACGACGTCGTGGTGGTCGGCGGCGGAGACTCCGCGGTGGACTGGGCACTCGCCCTGGAGCCGCTGGCGCGCTCGGTGACGCTCGTGCACCGCAGGCCCGTCTTCCGCGCGCACGAGCGCAGTGTCGCGACGCTGCACGCGTCGTCGGTGCGGGTGCTGACGCCGTACGAGGTCGTCGAGATCGGCGGCGACCCCCTTGTCGGTGAGGTCGTCGTCGAGAAGGTCAAGGAGGGCGGCCGCGTCACGCTGCCGGCCCAGACCGTGGTGGCGGCGCTCGGTTTCATAGCCGACCTCGGGCCTGTCCAGAAGTGGGGCCTTGAGCTGCGTAAACGGCACGTCCTCGTCGACCGGTCGATGAGGACGAACCTGTCCAGGGTGTTCGCCGCCGGGGACATCAGCGACTACGACGGCAAGGTCAGACTGATCTCCGTGGGGTTCGGCGAGGCCGCCGCGGCGGTCAACAACCTGGCGCCGCTGGTGAACCCCGCCCTCGGTACCATGCCCGGCCATTCTTCCGATGCGGCCTGAGTTCGACAGTCGATAGAGTCCGATCCAACGGATGGTCTGTGCGGAGGAGTCGGCATGGCGGATCAGGCGCACCCCGGCGACGTCGATGTGGCCGACGAGGTGCCCGCCATCCAGACGGTGCGGCGTGCCGCGCTGATCCTGAGTGGTTTCACCATCGAGCGTCCCTGGCTGAGCCTCAATGAGATCACCGCGCGCCTGGGGGTCAGCAAGCCCACCGCCCACCGGTACGCCAGGGCGTTGCGGGCGGCCAACCTGCTCCGCTACGACCCGCGTAGCGCGCTGTACTCGCTCGGCCCCCAGTTGCTCGGGCTGGAGGCCGCCGCGCGGGCCGGGCTGCCCATCGCCGCGGCCGCCGCTCCCCACCTCGAACTGCTCATGCGCGAGATCAACCAGACGGTCGTGCTCAGCGTCTGGAACGGCGAGTGCCCGGTGGTGGTCAGCTGCGTGGACAACACCCTCGGCGACATCCGGCTGAGCGTCCGCACCGGCTCGCAGCTCGACGTCGCCCGCTCGGCCCAGGGCCGGATCTTCTGCGCCTACCTGCCCGTGGGAGAGGTACCCGGGCTCGCGCGGCGGCTGCGGGCCTCCGCGGAGTTGCGTGAACTCCTCAGGGAGGTCCGGCGGACCGGGCTCGCGATCAACTCTCCGGTGGACCACGGGGTACGCGTGCTCGCGGCGCCGATCTTCGAGGGTGATCAGGTGGTCGCCTCGATGGCGATCCTCGGCACGGTGGCCTCCCTCGCGGGTGACCTGGAGACGCGGGCCGCCGCCGTGCTGCTGGGGGTGGCGCGCGAGCTGTCGCGTGAGCTGGGCGGCACCACGCCCGTCTGAGCGCGGCCCGGCGGGTTCGGAAGCGGAGATCACGGCGCGGCGGCGTGCGTTCCCGCTGATCAGACATTCTTTCCAGAAATCACAGGTGGCCTCCCAGAGCGCTCAAGCACGCCCGCGATGTGACGCAATGCGAGATGTGATTCCGCATCTTGACACGCGCCAAGCGTTCCTCGTACGTTCATGAAGCCCGGTCGACCTGGCACGGCGATGGGGAACCCCGCCACTGGCGCGACCGCCCGCCGATGCCCCAAGAAAAAACCACCCCCCTGAACCCTCGCCGTCTCCCCTCAGAGCGTCGGTGAGAGGAGTAGGAGCAAGCATGGGTATGCGACGCGCGGGGGCCGTCATGGCCTTCGCGACAGTCCTCCGCGCCACCGCCTGCGGCGGCTCGCTCTCCGGGGAGGAGGTATGAACCTGATCGCCACGCCGCAGGGCCTGGCACGTCTCGACGCCGGCCTCGACGCTGACAGCGCCGTCCTGCTGGACCTGCCCTTCGCCGACGTGGCGGAGCTGCTCGCGGCAGGTGAGGGCTTCGCCCCCGCGCACGCCGCGCGGGAGCGGGGCCGGATCGAGCCGGGGGAGCCCCTGGCCCCGCTGGGCAGCACCGGGGCCATCTGGGGGGTGGGGCTGAACTACCTGTCGAAGGCACACCTGACCGGGCGGGCGGTCCCCTCCGAACCCATCCTCTTCCTCCGGTCGCCCTCGGCGGTGTCCGCACCGGGAGCGGAGGTGACGCTGCCGCAGGACCGCTCCAGCCAGGTGGACTACGAGGGCGAGGTCGCCTTCGTGATCGGGCGGCCGATGCACCGCACCCCGCCAGGTGAGGTGTGGAGCCACATCGCCGGCATCACGGCGGCCAACGACATGACCGCGCGTGACGTCATGGTCGCCACCGCGACCCCCACCCTGGCCAAGAGCTTCCCCGGCTTCGGCGCGCTCGGTGCCTCGGTGCTCGAACTCCCGGCGGTCGACGACCCCGAGCGGATCACTGTCAGGACCAGCGTGAACGGAACGGTCCGGCAGGACTCCAGCACGGCGGAACTGATCTTCGCCGTGCCCGAGCTGATCTCCAGGATCTCCCACTTCGCCGCGCTGCGACCCGGCGACGTCGTGCTGACCGGTACCCCGGCGGGCACGGGCCAGGACCGGGGGGTCTTCCTGCGTCCCGGTGACGAGGTGGAGGTGTCCGTCGCCGGCGTGCTGCCGCTGCGCACTCGGTACCGCTGAGTTTCCCCCTACCAGAGCCTTCGCAGTCCCCTGAGATGAGAGATATGAGATGACCGAGATTTCGTTCGACCTTGTTCTGTCCGGCGGCACCGTCTTCGACCCCGTGGCGGGCACTCACGCGGTCACCGACGTGGCCGTGACCGACGGCCGCGTCGCGCGCATCGCGCCCTCGCTCGCCGCGCAGGCCGGGGAGGTCGTCGACTGCGCGGGCAAGTGGGTCATGCCGGGCCTGGTGGAGGGGCACACCCATGTCTTCGAGAACGTCTCGAAGGTGGGGGCGCCGCCGGACGAGGCCCACCTGCGCCGGGGAGTGGTCGCCGCCGCCGACGCCGGTACGGTCGGCGCCTCGACCTTCGCCGCCTTCCGCGAATTCGTGGTCCGGCCCGCCGAGATGCGCCTGGTCAACTTCCTCAACGTCTCGGTGCTCGGCCTGATCGACTTCCGTTTCGGTGAGCTGCTCAACCCGGACACGCTGGTCGCCGAGGACGCGCTGGCCGTGGCGCGGGACAACCCGGACGTGGTCCGCGGCTTCAAGATCCGTCTCTCCGAGGACGTGGTCGGCTCGGTCTGGCGCTCGCTGCTCAAGAGCTCCCTCGCGTTGGCCACCGACGCGGGGCTGCCCCTCATGGTCCACATCGGGGAGACCGAGGAGCCGCTGCCCGAGGTTCTGGGGATGCTCCGCCCGGGGGACATCGTCGCGCACTGCTACACCGGCAAGCCGCACGGCATCCTCGACGACGACAAGGTCATTCCCGCGGTGCTCGACGCGCGGGCTCGCGGGGTCCTCTTCGACAGCGCCCACGGCAAGAGCAACCTCAGCTTCGAGGTCGCCAGGAAGGCGATCGCCGAGGGCTTCCTGCCCGACCTGCTCACCTCCGACACCAGCGCCAGGAACTGGCGCGGGCCGGTCTTCGACCTGGTCACCAGCGCCGCCAAGCTGCGGGCGCTCGGCATGACCATGGACGAGATCGTGCCGCGGATGACCATCGCCCCCGCCCGGCGGCTCGGCCTGGACACCGAGGGGTACGGCACTCTCGTCGAGGGCGGTCCCGCCCACGTCACGGTGCTGGAGGACACCGAGGAGACGACCCTGCCCGACGCGGCGGGCAACTCGATCGTGGCAACCCGGCTGGAGCCGGCCCTGGTCCTGCACGGCGGGCAGCGGGTGGAGACGACGCCCTGGCGCGGCCTGGACAGCGGCCGGTGACGCCGGTCGGCGAGGCGAGACGGAGGCTGCGGACCGCGCTGGCCGGTGGAGGCCGGGTCGTCGGCACGTTCGTCAAGCTGCCCACCGTCGACTCCGTGGATCTCGCCCGGCAGGCCGGGTTCGACTTCGTCGTCGTCGACCTGGAGCACTCCTCGCTGTCGGCGGAGACGGCGATCTCCCTGGTGCGGCATGCCGCCGCGACGGGCATCCCGGCCCTGGTCCGGGTGCCGGTCGTGGATCCACCGCTGATCAACAGGGTGCTGGAGGCGGGCGCGGCGGGAGTGCAGCTCTCGACGCTGACCGCCGCCGCCGAGAGCGCAGCCCTGGTCGCCGCGGCCCGCTACGCCCCCCACGGGCGGCGGAGCGTCAGCCTCTCCCACCCGGCCGCCGGCTTCGGCGCCGTGGACCTGGCGGCGTACCTGGCGGCCGAGGCGGCGGAGCCGCCGCTGCTCGTCGGGCAGATCGAGACCGCCACCACCCGTGACCCGCTGCCGGAGTTGCTGGACGGCCTGGACGTGGCCTTCGTCGGTACCACCGACCTGGCCGTCAGCCTGGGCCTCCCCGGTGCGGAGGCACTGCTCGCGCGGGTGGCGGAGATCGTCGGCGCGGCCCGTGTCGTCGGGGTGGCATCGGGCGGCTGGCTCGCCCGTGCGGACGCCGCGCTGGCCGCCGAAAGCGGCCTCGGCGCCGCGCGTTACCTCATCGTCGGCTCGGACCTGCAACTCCTCGGTTCGGCCCTGCGCGAGGTGATGGACAAGTGGGATCAATGAAAGGAATGCCCATGTTCAACCAGCGGCTGTACGCCACCGCCGTCAACTGGGACGACATCCCCGCGACCGAGATCCGGCCGGGGGTCCGGCGCAAGGTGTACTCCACCGACGAGACCATGCTCGCCTGGCACGAACTGGCCGTCGGCATGACGCTCAACCCGCACAAGCACGACGACTTCGATCAGCTCGTACTGATCCTGCGGGGCAGGTGCAACTACTACGTCGACGGCGTGCCGCACGAGATGTCCGCCGGTTCGATGATGCTGGTCCCCCGGGGGGCGGAGCACTACGTCGAGCCCACCGAGGGGCCGTGCGTCAACGTCGACGTGTTCAGCCCCCCGCGGGCGGACTTCGGCGACTCCGTCTGGCTGCCCGGGAGCTAGCATCCCGGGCGGCTCGGCGGCTACAGCCCGAAGTCGGCCTTCCTGATCAGGCAGTGCACCCCCTTGACCTGGTCGACGACCTGGCTGACCTCGAAGTCGGCCGCCGCGCTGAGGTAGGCGAGCGCCCTTGGGCGTTCCATGCCCTGGGTGAGTTCGAGGAACGTCACGGCTGCCCGTACGGCACGCCGCATGGCCTCGTTGAGGTCCGTGTGCAGGCCGACGGGGAGCCAGTGGGTCGAGGTCTCGGCGAACGGCTCACCGAGCGTGCCAAGGAGCGTGCCGGCCTCCCTGGCGGGGATCACCGACAGGCGCAGGGTGGCGCGCAGCGGTGCCTCAAGCGCGGTCAGGGCGACCTCGCCGTCGCCCTGGGCGTAGTGCGGGTCGCCCGCGTAGAACCCGGCACCCGGGACCTGTACCGGCAGGTAGAGGCTGGAGCCGACCCGCAGCTCGTTGATGTCGAGGTTCCCGCCGAAGGAGCCGGGCGGCACCGAGTGGACCTGGTCGCCGGTGTCGACCGTCACCCCCATCAGGCCCAGGAACGGCGCGAGCGGGAAGCGCGCCGCCCGCCCCTCGCCGAACGGGATGACGCCGTGCAGACGCCCGGCTTCCTCGACCACCTCGGTGAAGACGCAGACGCTGTTGTACTCCCGCGCGCCGTCCGCGGGCGGGCCGGTGTCGGCGGCGGTCTCGGGGAACTCCCCGGGAAGCGCGCCGTAGCCGTGCCTGCTGCTGATGAACCCGTACGGCGCCCGGATCAGCAGGCTGAGCACGTCCACCTTGAGCACGTCGCCGGGTTGGGCCCCGGTGACGGAGATCGGCCCCGTCACCACGTGCGGGCCGTCGTTGTCGTAGTCGTGGGCGACGTCGGAGGCGGCCAGGTCGCGTGCGTCGGTGAGCACCTGGTCGGCGCCGACGCCGAATCCGGCGAGGTAGGAGACCGGGTCACGCCCCTGGTCCTCCAGGATTCCCTCGTGACTGAGAGTATCGATGGTGACGGTGTCGCCGGACTCGACGCGGAGCACGGGCTGGTGGTCGCGATTGGGCAACAGGCCCCAGAGGCTGGTGTCCGGGCTGGTGGGGAGGTAGTGGGAACCATCGATGCGGCCGGTCTTCGGCTGGAGCATTGTTCCTCCGCGGGGGATACGTCGCTGTCACCGGCTGAGAAAACTCGACAAGTGTTGCATTGCCGTTAACGGGGAGTAACCGAAGATTTCGGTGCGAAGACTGGTACTTGACACCGCGATGGTGCGGTAGCAGCATCACATAGCGAGATGGCATCTCGAATTCTCGTTCAAAGTCCGTAGGAAGGCCAGGCGCCGCGATGACGCAGCTGACACAGGGATATCCGATCTCCTCCCTCGTGAGGGAGGATGGGGAGGCGTTGTCGTTCAAGGTGCACAGGTCCGCCTATCGGTCGGAAGAGGTCTTCCAGGCGGAGATCTCCAGGATCTGGGGGCACACCTGGCTCTATCTCGGCCACGAGACGGAGATCCCCAAGCCGGGCGACTTCAAGACGAGGACTCTCGGCGGGCGCCCGCTGATCTTCTGCCGTGACTCCTCCGGCGAGGTCCAGGTCTTCCTCAACGCCTGCACCCACCGGGGCACCGTGCTCTGCCGCCACAGCGAGGGCAACGCGAAGTTCTTCCAGTGCTTCTACCACGCGTGGGTGTTCAGCAACTCGGGTGACCTCTCGGCGCTGCCCGGCGACGACGCGTACGTCGACGTGCCGGAGTTCCGCGAGGCGATGAGGCTGCGCTCGGTGCCCAGGATCCAGAGTCACGAGGGCTTCGTGTTCATCGCCTTCGACCCGGACGTGCCCGACCTGATGACCCACCTCGGCGAGGCCGCCCACTACATGTCGCTGACCGCGAAGATCGGTCCCGCGGGCATGGAGACCGTGCCCGGGGTGCAGCTGTACTCGGTCAAGGGCAACTGGAAGCTCGCGGTCGAGAACGCGATGGATGGCTACCACTTCGCGCCCACCCACAACACCTTCGTGGGCTACCTGCGCGAGACCGGCTTCGCCGTCACCGACGACGACCAGTACGCCTACGACCTCGGCGGCGGCCACGGACTGCTCATCCTGACCGGCCACAACGGGCGGATCGGCATGGTCTGGGAGCCGAGGTTCGGCGAGGCGGAGAAGGAGCGGACGGCTCTCAAGCGCCAGGAGATGGAGGACCGGCTCGGCCCCGAGCTGGCCGGAGAGGTAGCCGACGCCAGTCGTATCCTCTTCGTCTTCCCCAACCTGCTCCTGTTCGACCTGGAGGCGCTGACCATCCGCCAGCTCGATCCGGTCTCCGCCGGCCAGACCAACGTGCGGGCCTGGCAGTTCGTCGAGACGGACGAGCCCGCCGAGGTGCGGGCACTGCGGATCAAGACGATGGTCAGCTTCGTCGGCCCCGGCGGCCTCGCGACGCCGGACGACATCGAGGCGTACGAGGCGGTGCAGCGCGGGATCGAGGCGACCGCGAACGCGGCGGATCCCGCCTTCGACTGGAGTGACATGTCGCGCGGCATGGCCAACGAGCAAAAGGGCAACCAGGGCCGTTCCATCGACGAGGGCGCGATGCGCAGCTTCTGGCGTCACTGGGCCACCGTCGTGGGCCAGGACTGAGCGGGCCGGGACCGAGTCGATGGACGGTAAGAAGAGCAAGGAGAGCGCCGTGGGCGGCAGGACCATCACCCGGCACGAGGTGGAGGACTTCCTCTATCGCGAGGCGTCGCTGCTCGACGAGTGGCGCCTTGACGAGTGGTTCACCCTCTTCGAGGAGGGTGGGCGCATGGAGGTCGCCACCACCGACTGGAAGGGCTGGGACAGCTCCTCGGCCGGCTCCTTCATGTGCGACGACTACGACCTCATCAAGGCCAGGGTGAAGCGGCTCAAGAGCCGCAAGGCGCACGCGGAGAACCCGCACTCCAGGACCCATCGGATGATCTCCAACGTGCTCATCCTGGAACAGGGCGACAAAACGGTCTGGGTGAGTGCCAACTTCATCATTCACCGCTACCGCGACGGCGGAACCTACAGCTACGTGGGCCGCTACGAGCATGTCCTGCTGATCGAGGACGAGGGACTCCGCTTCAGGTTCCGCAGGTCGATTCCCACCATGGAGGCCATGGACGCGGGCGCACGGCTGAGCTTCATCCTCTGATGATCAAGCACATGCTGGTCTTCCGCTTCAAGGAGGACGTGCCGGCCGAGACGGTGGCGGCGGTCCTGGCGGAGCTGGAGACGTTCCCGAGCAGGTATCCGGCCATGCGCGACTGGGCCTGCGGGCCCAACGTCAGCACACGCGACACGAGCATGACGCACGGCTTCGTCGTCGGGTTCGACTCCGAGCAGGAACTGCTGGACTACCTGCACAGCTCCTCGCACGAGGAGTTCGTACGGCTGCGCTGGCGGCCGGTGATCGAGCGGCAGGCCATCGTCAGCCTGCACTGCTGACCCCGCCGCGACGCCCGCGCCGACCGGCACCACACGACGAGCACGTCACGAAGAACAAGAAGGAACGAGGAAGGCACCATGACAGCTGACGCCCGTCCCCGGGCACCGTACGGGATGGAGTACGCCCGGATCGCGGTGCCGGATATGGCAGAGACCATTGAGTTCCTCCAGTATCACGTGGGTCTCCAGCTCGAACAGCACGACGACGAGTACGCCTACCTGCGCGCCGACATCGAACACCACTGCGTGGAACTGCTCCACGAGCCCGGCAGGGAGACGTCGCACACGGTCGCGATCGGCTTCAGTGTGGAGTCCGACGAGGTCCTCGACGACCTGAGGGAGAGGGTGCTCGCGGCGGGGCTGGAGGTGCTGCCCCTGCAGGACAGGATGAAGGGCCTGTGCCAGCGCGGCTTCGGGGTGAGCGACCCGAACGGGCTGATCGTGGAGCTGTTCACCGACTTCCAGGAGTACGCCGAGGCGCCTGTCATCGAGCTGCGCCCGCTCGACCTCGTGCACCCCTTCATCGCCACCGACAAGTACGACGAGTCCCTGGCCTTCTACACCGGGGTGCTCGGCTTCATGGCCTCCGACTACGTCGGGGACGGCACCGTGTTCCTGCGGGCCGAGGACCGCTACCACCACAGCCTGGCCCTGCAGCGCAACAACGAGTACTACGTCGCCCACCTGTGCTTCATGATGAAGAGCCTCGACCACGTCATGCGTGGCAGGGCACGCGCCCTGTACAAGGGGGTGCCGATCGCGTCCGACATGGTCAACCACTCCGCGTCGACCTCGATCGCCTTCTACATGTTCGAACCCAAGCACGGGCCCAGGTACGAGCTGTGCGACGGCCACCGGGTCTTCACCCCCGAGGAGCACGAGACGCACCGGCCCCGCAGGATGGCCGTCGACCCGCGCAACATCGACGTCTGGCGCGCCGCCGCCGACGACTGGGGCCGTTTCTGAGCGGTGTCCCCGAACGGAGAAGGCGAGGAGCCCCGGCCTGTCACAGGCCGGGGCTCCTCGCCTTCTCGTCGGGCTCGGTCAGCCCACGATCTTGGTCTTGACCTTCTTCACGAAATACCAGCCCTTGGTGCCCAGACGCTCCAACTCGTCCCGGGAGAGGTCCTCGGCGCCGGTCTGGAGGTCGTAGGTGTCGACGCCCAGGATGGCCTCGGCGGTCCGTCCCGACTTCTTGCCGAGCTTCACCGTGATCGCGATGGTCTGGTATTCATCGATCTTGAGGGCGTAGGGGGTGAAGCACCAGAATCCGTCTTCGTAGTTGCCGCACTGCGTGCCCTTGGGCGCGGAGACCGCGGTGGCCTTGGACCCCTTGGGCAGCAGGCCGCCCATGTAGAAGGCGTCGGCCTCGTAGGGGCCCTTGTTGACGGCCTTGATCCGGTAAGTGATCTTTCCGCCGACCTTCGCCCTCTTCGGCGCGGAAACCGTGACCGCGAAGGAGGAGAACGGTTCGGCCGCGGCCTTGACCGTCGCCGCGGGCGCCTGCGTGGAGGCGGCCGAGGCGGGGGCGGCGAGCAGCATGCCACCGGCCAGCGGGGCGACCAGAGCAAGGGCGACGATCCTGGAGATCGGGTGGCGCATCAAACGTCTCCCAGCTGAAGGGTTAGGGGACGCCTGGAACGCCCCATAAAGTTCCAGCGTTTTATCACACATATAGATGTGAGGAGAAATCAATATTCAATTATGTATTTAGTGGACCGTACGGCGTGACGTCCGGCTGAGCGGTGGGCACGAAGCGTGAGGTGACCGCACCGGCCGGTTCGCCTGGCGGGGCAACCCGGGGCAGGAAAGGATCGGGGCTCCGTGTCGGGCGGAGGTCCGGGTTCCGTGCGGAACCCGAATCGCGAAGGGACTGGTCTCTGAAAGTCCATTAAAGGGACTTCAGGGGATGAAACGGGCTATATGTATTTTCCGCGCGTGCCGCGTCATCGATCTCAGGGGACGGTGACACGCGCGGAACGGTCGGCCGGCTAGCGGAGCACCCGGGTCTTCACCCGCACGTACTTGACGTCGCTGCCGATGTCGATGCCGTGGATGTCGAAGGTGTCGAGCCCGCCCGCGGGAACGTCGATCGAGGCCGAGCCGAAGTCGGCGGTCGCGGTGCCCCTGGCGCTGTTCTTCAACCAGACCCTGACCTTGACGGTGGCCGTCTTTCCGGGGTTCAGGGTGTCGAGCAGGCAGCCCACCTCGCGGCCGGAGATCTCGCAGTACGACCCGGCGGGCTTGCGGATGACGCGAACCTTGGAGACCTGCGGGGGAAGGTAGCCGCCGATGTAGGCGATGTCGGTGTACCACTTGCCGACGTTCTTGGTGGTGAGTGTGTAGACGTACGAGTCACCCGCCCAGGCCCTGCGAGGGTAGGTGACGGTCAGCTTCAGCGGCGCGAGCGGCTTGTCGGCCTGGACGGTCCCCTGCGGGGCGGTGATCCGGGGAGCCGCGGCGTTCGCGGTTCCCGGGGTGAGCAGCATGCCTCCCGCCAGGGCGATGGCGGCGAAGGCGGTCAGGTGCCGGCGCATTTCTTTACTCCAGTCGGAATTCGGTGATCCCCCGTTGGCTACTGCGATCAGCATGCGGGAGCCCACTTGTGGATTCCTTGTGACTGACTGGCCGACCGAACGGTGAGCGGTTGGACGACACCTCGGGTGTCCGCCGCGACCCGGTCCTCCGCAGGGCTCCCAGCGGGCCGTCGGCCTGGCCGAAGAGCAGCTCGGCAGCCGTGCCCGCTCCCTCGCACGCCGCCGCACGGTGGCTCCGAGCTCTCGTTGGACCGGGGCTAGAGTCGTTCCGTGAGCTCCGAGAGTGAGGACCTGGACGCCGTGCTGCACGCGGTGAGCTCGGCCGTCCTCGCGGTGACCAGGCATCTGTCGGTCCGGGAGGTGCTCGGCGTCATCGTGCGGTCGGCGGGCCGGCTGCTGGACGCCCGCTACGCCGCGCTGGGCGTGCCCGACGACCAGGGGGCGTTCGCCGAGTTCGTCGCCGAGGGCATCTCCGATGAGGAGTGGGACGTGATCGGGCCCACGCCCCGCCAGCACGGCATGCTCGGCGCCATGCTGCGCGAGGGCGTGCCGGTCAGGCTTCCCGACATCCGCAGGGACCCCCGGTTCGAACACTGGCCCCGTGCCCACCCGGTGCTCAAGGACTTTCTCGGGGTGCCGATCCTCGACGGGGACGAGGTGCTCGGCATCATCTTCCTGTCCAACAAGCGGGCCCCGGGCGGCTTCACCGAGGCCGACCAGCGGCTGCTCACCATGTTCGCCGCGCACGCCGCGCTCGCCCTCACCAACGCCCGCCTGTACGAGCGGAGCCGGGAGCTCACGCTGGTGGAGGAGCGCACCCGGATGGCCAGGGAACTGCACGACGCGGTGACTCAGAAGCTGTTCTCGCTGCGCCTCACCGCGCGGGCCGCGGCGTCGCTGGTCGCCGACGACCCCGTACGGGCGGTGCGGGAGCTCGACCGGGTGGAACGGCTGGCGGGAGAGGCGCTGGCCGAACTACGGGAGGTGATCGTCGAACTCCGGCCGGCCGAGCTCGACCGGCACGGCCTGGCCGAGACGCTCCGCAAGCACGTCCGCCTGCTCGACCGGCTCCACCCGGCCTCGTTCTCGTTCGAGGAGGCTCCGGTGTGCGACCTCGAACCAGAGATCGAGGCGGTCGTGCTGCGGGTGGCCCAGGAGGCGCTGCACAACGCCTCCAGGCATTCGAAGGCGCGTGCCGTCGGCGTACGGCTGGGCTGCGAGGGTGGGCGCGTGTTTCTGGAGGTGAGCGACGACGGGATGGGATTCGAGGTGACCGCCGCCGTGGGACGAGGGCTGGGCATCGCCTCGATGGGCGATCGGGCGGAGGCCGTCGGCGGCAACGTGCGGGTGAGGTCGGAGCCCGGGGGCGGCACGCTCGTCCGGATGGAGGTACCGGCGTGATCCGCGTCCTGATCGCCGACGATCACCCGGTCGTCCGGCAGGGGCTGCGTACCTTCCTGGAACTTCAGGAGGACCTCGACGTGGTCGGCGAGGCCGCCGACGGCGCCGAGGCGGTCGCCCTGGTGGAGACCCTCACCCCGGACGTGCTGCTGCTCGACCTGAAGATGCCGGTCCTCGACGGGCTCGGCGCGCTGCTCCTGCTGGGGGAGCGGGGACTGTCGCCGCGGGCGCTCGTGCTGACCTCGGTCAGTGACCGGGAGGACGTGGCCCCGGCGATCCGGGCGGGTGCGGCGGGCTTTCTGTACAAGGACGTCGAACCGGCAGCGCTCGTGCACGCGATCCGGGCGGTGCACGGCGGCCAGGTGCTGCTCGCTCCCGAGGCGGCGGAGGCGATGTTCTCCCTCCCCGGATCCGTTCCGGCCACGCCGGAGGACAGGCGGGTGGCACCGTTGACCGAGCGGGAGCGCGAGGTGCTCACGCTGATCGCGTCGGGCCGTTCCAACCGGGAGATCGCCAGACGGCTCACCGTGGCGGAGAAGACCGTGAAGACCCACGTCTCCAACGTGCTGATGAAGCTGGGCGTGCAGGACAGGACCCAGGCCGCCCTCTACGCGGTGCGGAACGGCCTGGCCTGACCGGCGTGCGAGGTCAGGTGTCCTTCTTCTCCTCGCGCCGTCCCGGCGGTGGGGGCGGCGGCGGGGGAGGCGGCGGCGGTGGCGGGGTGTATCTCTCGCTCCCACCGCGCTTGGGTTTGGGCGGCGTGGGGTGGACGATCTTGGTTTTCACCGTCTTGAGGTAGTACCAGTGGGGGAAGTTCAGCCGCCGCCACTCGTCGCGGCTGAGGTCCGCGCCTCCGGTCGGGACGTTCCAGGTGTCGGCGCCGAGCTTGGCGACCGCGGTGCCCCTGGTCCGCTTGTTGAGCTTGACCCAGACGCGCACCGTCTCCGACTCACCCCTGCCGATGATCCAGGGCGTCACGCACCAGAAGCCGTCGGTGTAGAAGTCGCAGTCGGTGCCTTTCGGGCCCTTGTAGTAGACGGTCTTGCTGATGCCTTTCGGCAGGAGGGTCCCGCCTACGTAGAAGTAGTCGGCCTTCCGCGGTCCCCGATTGGTAATTTTGATCGTATACATGAACTCTTGGCCGCTTCTGACCCGCTTTGGGGCTTTAACCGAGACCTTGAAAGCGGACCAGGGCCTGTCCAGACTCGCCGCTGACGGGGCCATGGCCGAGACGTCCGTCCGGGTCGCCGACGGGACCTCGGCCGAAGTCGGGGGCTGTGTGTTCGCGGCGGCCGAGGCGCTGGGGGCGAACGCGAGCGGAGTGATGAGGCTGAGACCTAGGAGCGTGCCGAAGCTTCGGCGCATGGGCGTCTCCGCACGAGCTAGGGGTGACCGTGGTCACCATTCGTTTCGAAGATTATGACTTAAGAAGAACACGCCGGAAGCGTGAATGATCTACCTGAAAATTAGTTATTTGCGTATCTTTGGTGACTCGGGGATGGCGGCGGTTCGCAGGCTGGACAACGGGGAGGCTCAGATGCCGGACACGAGCCCGTTGCGCAGGGAGGACCCGGAGTCACTGGGCGACTACCGGCTGCTCGGCCGCCTCGGCGAGGGGGCACAGGGGGTGGTCTACGCGGGGCGGGGGCCCGACGGGGTGATGGTGGCGATCAAGCTGCTCCACCCCAGGTTGAGTGACACCGGCATGGACGGCGACCGATTCCTCCGTGAGGTCTCCGCCGCCCGCCGGGTGGCGCCGTTCTGCACCGCCCAGGTGCTGGGCGCCCACATGGACGGTGACCGCCCCTACATCGTGAGCGAGCTGGTGGAGGGGGTCTCCCTGCAGCGGATCGTGCAGGCCGAGGGACCTCGCGGCGGCAACGTGCTCCACCGGCTCGCGGTCGGTACCGTGACCGCGCTGGCCGCCATCCACCGGGCGGGCATCGTGCACCGTGATTTCAAGCCCAGCAACGTGCTGCTCGGTCCCGACGGACCCCGCGTGATCGACTTCGGCATCGCCAGGGCCCTCGACTCGGCGATGACCGTGACGAGCGGAGTGGTCGGCACCCCCGCCTACATGTCGCCGGAACAGGTCTCCGGGCACCGGGTCGGGTCCTCCTCCGACATGTTCAGCTGGGCGTTGACGATGGTGTTCGCCGCGACCGGGCGGCCCGCGTTCGGCCAGGACAGCGTGCCCGCGGTCATCTACCGGGTGATGAACGAGGACCCCGACCTGTCCGAGCTCCCCGACACCCTGCGGCCGATCGTCACCTCGTGCCTCAGCAAGCAGGCCGAGGAACGGCCCAACGCCTCCGAGGTGCTGTTCGCGCTTCTGGACACCCAGTCAGAGGAGGCATCCGCTCCCGAGCCTCCGCGACCTCCACCCGCCGTGCCGCCCCTGCCCGCCGCCTCGCCCGTGCCTTCGCCCGCCGTTCCGCCCGTGTCCCCGCCGCCCGCTCCCGAGACGTTGTGGGTACGGCCGTCAGGGGCGGATCCGCAGGAGCCCGGCACGGCCCGCGGCCACACTCCGGCCGGCAGGGCGGGCACCTCCCCAACCGCTCCTCCGCCCGCTGCCGTTCCCTTCGCCTCCCCCGCGGGACCCGCGCGCTACCCGGGCAACCTGACGCCCGTCGGCCGGCAGGCCGCGTCCGCTCAGGGGGCGTACCCCCCGCCGCCGCCGCGGCACCCGGACCTTTTCGGCGACCCGGTACCCGCCGAGCCCGGCGAGCACGGGACGCGGCGCGGCCGGGCCGCCCTCGTCACCGGGGTGCTCGTGGGAGCCCTGGCCCTGGCCACCGCCGTGCTGGTGGCGGTGCCGAGCATGCGGAGCGACACCACGGCGAGCTCCCTCGCCCCCGATGACGGTACGCGGAGGCCGTCGTCCTCGACTCCCGCCACGCGGTCCTCCACGGCCGCCTCGCGGGCTGCCACGTCGGCCCCGACACCTGCCGCGCAGGCCCTGACCTCGGCCCCCACGGCGAGCCTCACGACGCCGCCGACCTCCGAGCCGCTCGCCATGCCGCCCGCCCCGGTGCTCTTCGACGGTCAGGACGGCAAGGCGCTCAAGGGGCACAGCAGGGCCGTACAGTCCCTCGCCAAGGTCGAGATCAAGGGCAGGCCCACGGTGGTCTCGGGCAGCCAGGACGGTTCGCTCGGGATCTGGGATCCCGCCGGGCACAAGAGGCTTCACCGGCTCCGCGGCCACCGGGGCGAGGTCTACGCGGTCGCCACCGTCACCTTCGGCGGCACGCCCTACGCGGTGACCGGTGGCTACGACCACTCCGTCCGCCTGTGGAACCTGAAGACCCGCAAGAGCAGGGTTCTCGGCCATCACCCCATCGCGGTCTTCTCCGCCGCGGCGGGCGTGGTGAAAGGTTCACCGGTCGCCGTCACCGGGGACGGTGACGGCACGCTCTACTTCTGGAACCTGAAGAGCCGCAGATTGCTCAAAGTCGTCTCCGCGCACCGCGACGACGTCAACTGGCTCGCCTTCGGCAAGATCGGAAAGCGCTCCGTCGTCGTGTCCGCCAGTGCCGACAAGACGCTGAAGATCTGGGACCTCGTCACCAGGAAGCGGTACGGCAAGGTCTACCGGGGGCACAGCGGGCGGGTCTTCTCGGTGGCCTTCGGCAAGCTGGGCGACCGCACCGTGATCGCCTCGGGCGGCAAGGACAAGAAGATCAGGATCTGGGACCCGAAGACCTCCAAGACCATCGGCAGGCCGCTCAAGGGGCACGGAGGCAACGTCTACTCCCTGGCGTTCGGCACGGTGGACGGGCGCACCGTGCTGGTGTCGGGCAGCACGGACGGGACCGTCCGGCTCTGGGACCCGGCCGAGGGCAAACCCCTCGGCAAGGCGATCAAGGCACACAAGGGCGGGGTCTACTCGGTCGCCGTCATGACCGTCGGCGACCGCATGGTGGCCGTCTCGGCGGGCAAGGACCGCACCGTCAAGCTCTGGAAGCTGACCTCCGGCCGGTGACCAGGCCCTCAGACCAGCTCGGTGATGGCGTGGTGGGCGACCACGCGGGCCCGGCGCACCGCGCGGTCGAGCTCACGCAGGGCCTCGGCGCGTGCGGCGAGCTGGCCCGAGGTGAGTCCCCGCTCGTCGGCTATGCGGAGCACCGCGGCGAGACGGGCGGCCAGGGCGGCGACCCGATGGGCGCGGGCAGGGTAGCCGGGAGCCAGGCCGTCATCGATGATTCTCAGCTGCCGGTGGCCCTGGGCCGGACCCTCCACGCTGAGCAGGGCGTCGGTGGCCACCCGCATCGCGCGGGTCAGCTCATGCTCCGCGTCGGCGAGAGAGGGCAGATCGGGTGCCGCGGTCCGGGCCTCCAGCACGCTCCAGCGAACCCCGGCGTACGATGACCCGCGGTGGTCCTTTACCGGGACCAGGCCAAGGCATCTGTCACCGAGCACGGCTGTCGCCGCCTGTCCGGCCTCGATGGCCGCGGAGTTGAAGGGGGGCGGTCCGGTGAGTCCGAGCGGGTCGCCCGGGACGGGCAGGGCCAGTCGCAGCGACTTCATACCCTCGATCCGCAGGTCGGCGAGGAACCCACGGAGGAGAAGGTCGCCGCTTTCCGCGGCGACGACTTGGGGGCCGGCCTGTCGTTCCACGCGGTCGGCGGCCTCGTCGAGGCCGACCTGTCCGGCGAGCCAGGCGTTGCCCCAGCAGACCAGGGTGGCCGAGATCGGTGAATCAGGGTGCACCGATCCACGATATGCGCTCACCCTGCAATAGGTTTTGTTCCAGCGATTCACAAGGAGGCGTAAGGGATGGGCGGTCAGGTGCTTCGGCTACAGGACGTCACCGTCCGCAGGGACGGGGCGGCCCTGCTGCGGGAGATCGACTGGACCGTTCACGAGGACGAGCGGTGGGTCGTCATCGGTCCCAACGGCGCGGGGAAGACGACGTTGCTGCAGGTGGTCGGGGCGATGCTGTTCCCCACCGAGGGCATCGTGGAGATTCTCGGCGAGCGGCTCGGCCAGAGCGACGTCTTCGAACTGCGGCCCCGCATCGGGCTCGCGAGCGCCTCACTGGCGGAGAAGGTGCCGCCGGAGGAGAAGGTCATCGACCTGGTGCTCACGGCCTCGTACGCCATCCTCGGCCGATGGACGGAGGAGTACGACTCCCACGACGTCACACGCGCCGTCGAGCTGATCGACCAGTTCGGATGCGCCCACCTGATCCGGCGCCGGTTCAACACGTTGTCCGAGGGGGAGCGCAAGCGGGTCCAGATCGCCCGCGCGCTCATGCCGAACCCGGAGTTGCTGCTGCTGGACGAGCCCGCCGCCGGCCTGGACCTGGGCGGGCGCGAGGACCTGGTCCGCCGCCTGTCGACGCTCGCGCACGATCCGAAGGCGCCGACCATGGTGCTGGTCACCCACCACGTGGAGGAGGTGCCCAGCGGGTTCACCCACGCGCTGCTGCTCCGGCACGGCTCCGTGGTGGCCCAGGGGCAGATCGAGCAGGTGATGACGGCGGAGAACCTGTCGCGCACCTTCAGCGTCCCGCTCAGCCTGGACCAGGGGCGGGACGGCCGGTGGTACGCGCGGGCACACCAGCCCTGAGCCCGTTTCGGTTGTCCAAAAACCGGTAAAGCATACCCCTGCTGTGAGACAGCGGCCGGGCTCCTCCTAGCATCCGGTAAGTGCCGTGCACCTCGTCATGGGCGCGAGCCTCACCAGCAAAGGGGAGTTCATGACACCGTGGGAGGCGGCCGCGATCTTCGTGGCCGGCATCGGGGCCGGAGGCATCAACGCCGTTGTCGGCTCCGGATCTCTGATCACGTTCCCGACCATGGTCGCGCTGGGGATGCCGCCGGTCCTCGCCAACGTCTGCAACAGTGTCGGCCTGGTCCCGGGCTCGCTGACCGGCGCGCTCGGCTACCGGGCGGAGTTGAAGGGGCAGCGCCAGCGGCTGATCCGGCTGGGAATTCCGACGATCATCAGTGCGGTGATCGGCGGGGTGCTCCTGCTCTATCTCCCCGCGGAGACGTTCAACATCGTGGTGCCCGTCCTGATCGGCGTGGCGTGCGTGCTGGTGATCGCCCAGCCGAGACTCAACAGGTGGTTGAGCGCCCGGCGGCAGCACGCCCAGCTGCACGGCGGCCCCTGGCTCTGGGTCGGTGTCTTCGCCTGCGGCATCTACGGCGGTTACTTCGGTGCCGCGCAGGGCGTGCTGCTCATCGGGCTGCTCGGCAGCTTCCTCGACGACGGCCTGCAGCGGATCAACGCGGCCAAGAACGTCCTCTCGCTGCTGATCAACATGTCCGCCGCGGCGCTGTTCATCCTGATCGCGGAGATCGACTGGCTGGCGGTGCTGATGGTGGCGCTGGGCGCCGCGATCGGTGGTTTCCTCGGCGCGAAGATCGGCAGGAAGCTGCCCGCTCCGGTACTGCGCTGGTTCATCGTCTGCATCGGCGTGCTGGCGATAGTCAAACTGGTGTACGGGTGAACCTGCCTACTAGTGGGTACCAATTAGGTATGAAAGGTGACAAGGTCGAGGTTGTCATCGACGCAGGAGACAGTTCCCGTACCTACGAGGTCAGCGCCACCAGAGCGGGACGCCGCGTTGAGGTGGCCAACGCACGCGGCGGCGTCGTCGAGGTGAGCGAGGTCACCCGGAGCGGAACGGCCGTGCGCACCGCCCGGTTCATGTCCAGCCGGATCCTCGCCCTGGTGGAACACCCCGCCGACGGCAAGTCCGCATAGCCCGAACAGGCCCGAAAAGGTCAGGGCCGGTGGCAGGCCGGTTCTCGTCGCGCCCGGGTGAGGTGGTCCGTCATACCTGGGCGGGACGGACCTGGAGCACCCCGTCGCGGCGGACCCGGGTCTCGAAGGACGGCTGGGGGGCCGTGGCCGGGCCGTGTACGACGGCGCCGTCGGAGAGTCTGAAGGTGCTTCCGTGCCACGGGCAGACCACGCAGGCGGTGCCCTCCTCCGAGATCAGGCGCCCCTGGTGGAGCGGCCCGGCCAGGTGGGCGCACTGGTCGGCGAGGACCGTGACGTTGCCCCCGACCCGGAGCACGAACAGGTCGATGTAGCCGAGCCGTCGCGTCACCGGACGTCCGTCGGGCAGATCGCCGATCTCGCACAGGTCGTGCCAGCCCAGCGGGACCAGGTGGGCGACGGACTCGGCGTGGTTGGACCCGGCCGCCTGCCGGTAGGCGAGGTGGCCGCCGAGGTAGCCGCCCACGCTCGCGGCACCCAGCCCGACGAACGACAGCAGCCGCCCGGTCCGGTCGCGCCCGGTCATCCGGAACACCAGCGACCCGGCGTAGAGCCCGAGGGAGGCCAGGTTGGCGATCGCGTGCACGAACCCCACCCGCTGCTGCTCGCGGTGGAGCGCGGACCAGTCGACGATGCCCGCGGCCACCGCAGGGGTGGCGGTGGCGAGTCCACTCGCGACCAGCAGTCGCGACGCGCGTGGATCCGAGCGGGTCACGTCGAGCACCGCGGTCGCCGCCCAGAGGCCCAGGCTCAGGTTGGCGAGTGGTGGATGGAGTGGTTTGCCAAGCGGTACCCCGTGCAGCAGGTCACGGAGCAGGCCGGGGCCGATCCGCCGGCGTACGGCCTTGGCGAGTATGCGGATCGGCCGATCGGCCCTGGGCGACCGTTCGATCCGCTCGGTGAACTCGACCCCGGGCACCAGACGCTTAAAAGTTCGGCGCCCTGTTTTGACGGTTTCCTTCACTATCGCCCCCCTCTTGACCCATAGGGACCTACCCGGGAACGGTGTTATGCACGCGCCAAATGTCCTCGGCTGACAGAGAGAGCGATGATCTCGGTGGCGTAGGCGCCCAGCGTCGCCGACCCCTCCTCGATGATTTTCACCTTCTCCAGCACCTGTTCCGCCGTCACCTTGTAGAGCGACCAGGTTCCGCCCTCATTGTGGTGATTGGCCATGATGGGCGCGATCCGGTCGAGGGCCTTGGCGAACTTGGCCTCGGGAGTCCTGCGCTCCTCGAACTCGTCCCAGAGGTCGCGCAACCGCGCGGCCTGGTCGTCCGGGAGCAGCCCGAAGATCCGGTCGGCGGCCTTGCGCTCGATGCCCAACTGGGCCTCGACGGCGGAGGCGTCGTAGATGAAGGTGTCTCCCGCGTCGATCTCGACGATGTCATGGACGAGCAGCATCGCGACGACCCTGTCGAGGTCGGTGCCCGGTGGTGCGTGTTCGGCCAAGACCATCGCCAGCATGCCCACGTACCAGGAGTGCTCGGCGTCGTTCTCCCGCCGCGACCCGTCCATGAGGGTGTTGCGGCGGACGATGCGTCTGAGCTTGTCGATCTCCATGGCGAAGGTGAGCTGAGCCTGTAGACGGTCCTGTGCTAAAGGGGTGGTCACGCGCGCAAGCCTAATGCGCGTCGATCCCCCTTTTCCGAGCGATCATGGGATCATGCCCGACCGAGTGTGACGGGAACCCCGTTGAACACGGCGTTTCCCGAGGGTAGGTCCACGATGGAATCATCTGTCAGCGCGTTCACGTTGACCCCCGTGTGCTTGGCGGCCACCAGTTGCGAGGTGCCCGCGTGTCCCCATCCGTGGGGCAGGCTCACCACGCCCGGCATGATCGTGTCGGTCGGCTCCAGCGGCACGACCAACTCGCCGGCCGCCGAGCGCACCACCGCGTGCTCGCCCAGCCCGAGCCTGCTCACGTCGTCCGGATTGATCTGCAGGGTGCACCGGTTGGTCCCGCCGACCAGCGGGCCCACGTTGTGCAGCCAGCTGTTGTTGGAGCGCAGGTGGCGCCGGCCGATCAGCACGATCTCCGCGGGGGGCACGGTCAGCCGCCCGCGCAGCCGCGCGACATCCTCGACCAGCCGCGGCGGGGCCAGCTCCACCCGTCCCGAGGTGGTGCGGACGATCTCCGTCAGCCGAGGTTCCAGAGCGCCCAGGTCGATGCCGTGCGGATTCGCCAGGAGCGTGGCCAGAGAGAGCCCGTAGGGGCCGAGCCTGAGCATGGCGTCCAGCCGCATCTCGGCTCCGCTGTCACCGTCCAGCGAGGCACGCAGCTCGGCCGGGTCCCCGCCCTCCATCGGTGAGCCGGGCGTCTCGACCGCCTTGCGGAGCATCTGGTCGAGGATCAGCTCGTCGAGCAGGGCCGGGTCGGCGTCCGCCCCCTGCCCGGAGGCAATCATCGTCAGCCGCGCCATGATCTCGGCCTCGGAGGGACGTCCCGGCTCCAGCGGCAGGATCGGCGGGGAGAACCTCGCGTAGTTGCGGACTGCGACGAACAGCAGTGACAGGTCGTAGTGCGGCGACTGCATCACCCGGGGCGGCGGCAGGATGACGTTCGCGTGCCTGGTGGTCTCGTTCAGGTACGGGTCCACGCAGACCATGAACTCCAGATCGCGGAAGGCCGTGTCCAGCCGGGGACCGCCCGGCGCCGACAGCACCGGGTTGCCGGCCACCATGACCAGCCCCCTGACCTGCCCCTCGCCCGGTGTCTCGATCTCGTCCGCGAGGGTGGCCACCGGGAGCTCACCGTTCGCCTCCGGCAGTCCGCGGACGCGGCTGTGCCACCGTCCCGTGGTGTACGGCTTGCTCCTGCGGCCGTTCTCCACCGCGGTCTTCGCGAACATGACCCCGCCGGGGCGGTCGAAGTTGCCGGTCAGGATGTTGACGACGTCGACCAGCCACTGCGTGACGGTGCCGAACTCGACGGTGCAGGTGCCGATGCGGGCGTAGACGGCGGCGGTCGGGGCCGCGGCCAGCTCGCGCGCCAGCCGTACGATCTCCGCGGCGGGCACCCCGCAGATCGGGGCCACGGTCTCCGGGGCGAAGCCCTCTGCCAGCCGTCCGACCTCGTCCAGCCCGTTGACCTCGACGCCCACCGAGGTCAGATCCTCGGCGAAGAGGGTGTGCACGATGCCGAACAGCAGGTAGGCGTCGGTGCCCGGCCTCACGAACAGGTGCTCGTCGGCGAGAGCGGCGGTGCGGGTGCGGCGCGGGTCGACGACCACGAGCCTGCCCCCGCGCCCGCGCAGCGCCTTGAGGCGGCCGGGGAAGTCGGGGGCGGTGCAGAGCGAGCCGTTGGACTCCAGCGGGTTGGCGCCCAGCATCAGCAGGTAGTCGGTGCGGTCCAGGTCGGGCACGGCGATGGCCAGCGGGTCGCCGAGCATCAGGCCGCAGGAGACGTGTTTGGGCATCTGGTCCGCGGTGCTCGCGGAGAAGACGTTGCGGGTGCCGAGGGCGCGGATCAGGGGAGTGCCGTACAGGGCGCCCGCCATGGAGTGGGCGGTCGGATTGCCGACGTAGACGGCCAGAGACCGGCGGCCGTGTGTGTCGATCACGCCCTTCAGGCCCTCCTCGACCGTGCGGAACGCCTCGTCCCAGGACGCCTCGCGCCACGTCTCGCCCGTCCGGATCATCGGGACGCCCAGCCGGTCCGGGTCCTCGTCGAGGCGGCCCAGGCTTGCCCCCTTGGGGCAGATGAACCCCCTGGAGAACGGGTCGTCCGGGTCGCCCTTGACCGAGGTGACGTGCCCGGTGTCGTCGAGGGTGAGCCGGAGGCCGCAGACGGCCTCGCAGAGGGGGCAGGTCCGGTGCGCTGTTCTCATCGGCACTCCTGAGTTCGGCAAGTGAACCCATCATGGTCATAGGCCGGGGCGAGGGGAAGCCCCCGAGGGTGAACTCGGGGGCCTCGGTGCCTTCAGGAGAACGGAACGGCCGGTGGCACCCAGGTGGAGGGGAGGATCACGCGGCCCGTTGCCGGTGGTCGGCGGGCTGGTGCGGCCCCGGGGGCAGTGCGGCGGAGCGGATACCGGACTCCTCCCGCGCGGCCCGGTGGGCCCGTGGGCCGACCCAGTCCGTCCACCCGTACAACCGGTCGAGTCCCACCGGGGGGCCGGTGAACTCGTCCCTGCGGACGATCTCGACGGTCAGCAGGTGCGCCCATCTGCGGTGCCGAAGGACCACGGTGTCGCGGGCGTAGCACGCCGCCGCGATCTCGGCCGAGAACGCCTCGAAGTCCTCGGCGCAGATCCCGGCCCTGGCGAGAATCAGCGCCCTCTCCCCGGCGGCGGAAGGAGTGATCCACAGCACCAGCGGGAGCCGTCCCGAGCGGGTGTGTATCCCGGTCTCCACGCATGCCCTCTGGAGACGGTGCCGGGAGATCAGACACCACGCGTGCGTCCGCACCCACCTGCGCCCGGAGCGGGAGGCGGCGGGGACGCCGGAGGTGCAGGCCAGCAAGGCGCAGGGCCACCAGTGGCCCTGCCTGAAGGAGAGAGCCGCCGCGGCCAGGACGGTCGAGACGGCGGCGAGCAGGACGATCTCCGTCCGCCAGCGCCACAGCCCGACGAGGAGGCCCGTCCGGCCGGGTGGCCGACCGTCGGGGTGACCGTAGCGGTTGTTGCGGAGGTTACGTCGCGACATCGCCGCCCGCCCTCTTGCCGGGGACGGGCGCCAGGGCGAGGGCGGGAGCGGCGGTCCGCTCGGCCTTGAGGAGGTCGAACCGGGGCTCGCGGTAGTGCCTGCTCACGAAACCGGTCCTGGTCACGGTCCAGCCGAGCCGGTGGGCCCACTCGTCCTGGTCCATGCAGAGCTCTCGGTCGGTGATGTAGATCAGATCGAGGAGGAGGGTCTTGATTCCGCAGAGCCCCTTGGTACGGTGGAAGGACATAGGAGACTCCCTTCGTGGTTTCAACGTGGAGTTCTTGTGCCAACCGGGTCGGTGGCCGCCGGCCCGGTGCTTTTTTGCGCCCGATCGGGCGCCCACTGACGCGTGCGACTCTGGGCCGTCGCCGGCCGATCCTCTCCGCTTCCCCTGCTGGCCTCCCCGGTTCAACTCCGTCGTGCTGGAGACGGCGCCGTTGCCGATCAGGTGCGCGCCCGTTTCGCCCCGTGCGCGATCGCGAAGGCCCTCGAAGACATCCCCGGATGATCACCGGTGGATTCCCCGATCTTCTGGGAACCTTCCTGTTCTGATAGTCGCTCAGCAGAGATTTCCCTGCAAGACTTGCCGTAAGGAAAAAAGCAACGAACTTCTCCGAATACACTGCAAATGACAGTGTAATTTGCACTACCATTCGTCTGGTTCCTGTTGAGGCCATGACGTCCACCCGCCCGTCATGGCGAGGAGGTCGTGATGCCGGAACGTGGTAGTCCAGCGCTCCGCCGGCGTCGGCTGGGCATGGAGCTTCGTCGGCTGCGCGAAGGCCTGAACATGACCGGCGACGAGGTGTCCGACCGTCTCGGCTGGTCGACCGCCAAGGTCAGCCGCATCGAGACCGCCAAGACACTGGCCAAGGTGGAGGACGTCGAGGCGCTCTGCGGGCTCTACGGGGTCGACGAGCGCCTCCGGGAGGCTCTGGCCGCGCTGCGGCACGACGCCGCCCGGAAGGGGTGGTGGGAGCGATATCGGAGTTCCGTCCCCGATGACTACATCACGCTCATCGGAATGGAGGCGGAGGCCACCATGACACGAAACTGGGAACCCCAGGTCGTGCCCGGCCTTCTCCAGACGAAGGAGTACGCCCGGGAGGTCCTCGCCGCGGGTCAACACGCCAGCCAGTTACCGTCGAGCTGGTTTCAGGATCGCGCGGAGATCCGGATGATGCGCCAGCAGACCCTGCTGCACGCGCCGCGACCGCTTACGCACATAAGCGTCTTCCACGAGTCCGTGCTGAAGAACCAGTACGGCGACGCCCAGGTCATGCGAGACCAGCTGCTGCATCTGATCGAGATCTCCCGGTTACCGCACGTGGAGATACGGATCCTGCCCCAGGACGTTCCGCCGCCGGTGTCCACGGGCACCTTCGTGCACCTGACGTTCTCCGACTTCCCCGATGTCGTCTACCTGGAGTCCTTGTTCGGTGGACGGTTCATAGAGGACGCGGAAATGGTCTACGGGTACGAACGGGCCTTCGGCCATCTCGCGGAGCGGGCCCTGGACGAGGTGGCGTCGCAGGAACTGATAAGAAACACAACGGAGTACTGGGAAAGATAGCGGCAGGCCGCTATGCACATATTGGAAGACAAATGAACGATAAACATATCGGCGCCGCCGAGTGGAAGAAAAGCTCGCTCAGTTCCGTGAACGGGAACTGTGTCGAGGTGGCGACGCTGGACGGGGGCCTCACGGGGGTCCGGGACAGCAAGGAACGGTCAGGGCCGGTCCTGGTCTTCGCCCGCGAGGAGTGGGGAATCTTCATCGGCGCAATCAAGAAAGACGGATTAGATCTCTGAGAACTGAAAACGGCCCGCCGGCCGCGGGTCGTTTCCCCGGGCGCCTTTCACCGCGAAAGCGGAGACGGGCGCCCGTCGTTTCGATCGGCCGCATCGTCGGGGCGCCCGGCCGGTCGGAGTCCGCCAACTCGGCGTGTCACCGGCCGACACGGACATGAGGAAACGCGCTCACGAACACGGTTGACGTGTCGGTCGGTTGATCAGGACCCCGAGGCACCTCAGGCGCGTGCCCACGTTCCTGACGGGGAGCCCACACGGGGCCAGACGGTGGGGGAACCGGGCGCTCCACCGTCGCCGGTCCCTCGGTGTGGGTCCTGACCCGATAAACCCGCTGGTTAGCGGACTATTCCAGGTAAGGGTCTTGTCTTTCCTCCTCTTCTCAATGAAATTCTGACATTGGTACTGTTGGGTGAGAGGACGGGCATGGAATCAGGTGATGCGTTGATCTGGAAGAAGAGCAGCCACAGTTCCCTCAACGGTAACTGTGTGGAGGTGGCACGGCTCTCCGGACGTGAAGTGGGTGTGCGCGACAGCAAGGACCGGGAAGGACCGGTGCTCGTGTTCGGCCATGCCGGATGGGCCGCGTTCGTCGGTGGGGTGAAAGGTGGGGAGTTCGACCTCTGAACGGTTCCGCACCTCGGACGGGGGCTTGCCCAACGGCGGTCAGGCCCCTTTCGCGTGTCTCTCCAGGAGAGCTGGGAAAAGCCGTATGGCTCGCACCTGCTGGAGACGCGAGCCATACGAGGAGAAGGTGTGACTATTCGGCGGTGACGCCCAGGCCCTGGGCGACGCCCTGGCCGAGGTCCTTGTGGATGTTCGTCCAGTACTCCACGACGCGCTTCCTCATCTCGGCGGTGACCTCCGGGGCGGAGGCGTGGCCGACGACATTGCTCACCAGGTGGGCGCGGTCGGTGTCGGACAGCACGTTCTCCCACAGGGCGCGGGGCTGGACGAAGTCGTCGTCCTCGCGGTGCAGGGTGTAGGCGGAGCGGATGATCTCACCGGTCACCTGGTAGTTCTCGCCCGCGTACAGCGCCGGGTCGGCCGCGGGGCCGCCGACGGTGTTGGGAGCGTAGACCGGGTCGCCCGGGTTGCCGAAGCGCATCTGGCCGTCCTTGTTGTAGCTGTGGACGGGAACCTTCGGCGCGTTGACCGGCAGCTGCTGGTAGTTGGCGCCGATGCGGTAGCGGTGGGCGTCCGGGTAGGAGAACAGCCGACCCTGGAGCATCCTGTCCGGGGACGGGCCGATGCCCGGCACCATGTTCGCCGGCTCGAAGCCCGACTGCTCGACCTCGGCGAAGTGGTTCTCCGGGTTGCGGTTCAGGACGAACCTGCCGATCGTGATCTCGGGGTAGTCGGCGTGCGGCCACACCTTGGTCAGGTCGAACGGGTTGAACCGGTAGTCGGCCGCGTCCTCGAACGGCATGACCTGCACGTTCACCGTCCAGGACGGATGGTCGCCGTTTTTGATCGCGGTGTGCAGGTCACGCATGATCGCCAGCCGGGCCGTGGTCACCCGAGGGCCCGCCTGCCGGATCCGGTCCTCGTCCTCCATGGATGAGACGGTACGCTCTAAAGTTGAATTACTCAAATAAGCTACTTAGTCAGGTTTTGAGGAGTCGAATCTCGTAGGGCGAGTTGTGCCACACGGCGCGGGCGAGATGGCATCCTCGGATACCGATGGACACGTACAGCACCGCCCGACGACTTGCCCTGGCCGCCACGATCACCGCCTCGGCCGTGCTCCTCGCGGCCTGCTCCACGGCCGAGCCGGCCACCCCCGGCGCGTTCGCCGACGCCGAGAAGGAGCCGACCCCCCAGACGGAGCCCACCCCTACCCCCGAACGCAAGCCGTACACCATCTCCTTCGGTGGCGACGTGCACTTCGAGGGCGTGTTGCGGACCCGGCTGAACTCCGACCCGAAGACCGCGCTCGGCCCGATCGCCAAGGTGCTCAGCCGCTCCGACCTGGCGATGGTCAACCTGGAGACCGCGATCACCACCGGTGGCACCCCCGCACCGGGCAAGCAGTACACCTTCCGTGCTCCGGCGGCCGCGCTGACCGCGCTGAAGGCGTCCGGGGTGGACGTGGCGTCCCTGGCGAACAACCACGGCATGGACTACATGCAGAGCGGGTTGACCGACTCCCTCGCCGCCATAAAACGCGCCAAATTCCCGGTTGTGGGCGTGGGCCGGAACGAGGCCGAGGCCTACAAGCCGTGGCGGACCACCGTGAACGGCAACCGGGTCGCCATCATCGGCGCCACCCAGGTGCTGGACGCGGAGTTCGTCGGGGCCTGGACCGCCTCCGGCGACAAGGCCGGCCTCGCCTCGGCCAAGAACGAGGCGCGGTTGATCCAGGAGGTGCGCAGGGCCCGCAGGAACTCCGACACCGTGATCGTCCACCTGCACTGGGGCACCGAACTGCAGAAGTGCCCCAACGAGGCGCAGCGGAGCCTGGCGCCCAAGCTGGTCGCGGCCGGGGCGGATGTCATCGTGGGCGGCCACGCGCACATCCTGCTCGGCGGCGGCTACCTGAAGAACAGCTACGTCAACTACGGCATGGGTAACTTCGTCTTCTACAACTGGGGCCCGGAGACCGGCAGGACCGGCGTGCTCACCCTGACGATCAACGGTCGCAGGGTGCTCAAGGACCAGTGGACCCCGGCCAGCATCCAGGGCGGAGTGCCGGTCCCGATCACCGGGCTCGGCAGGCAGCAGGCCATCGCGAACTGGAAGGCGCTGCGCGACTGCACCGGACTGGCCGCCAGACCCGGTCAGTCCGGCTGACCGGCGGGCCGGCCCCGTCCTCCCCGCGCCGCCTTCGAAGATCATTCAGGGGTGTGCGCGGCCGGCCTCTGTTCGACTACTGTCTTGGACAATCGGTCCAACAGGAGGTCGCGGTGCGGTGGGTCGAGTCCGGCGACGTACGGCTGGCACTGTTCGAGCAGGGTGACCCCGCCGCCCCCACGCTCCTGCTGGTCCACGGCTACCCGGACACCCACCGGGTCTGGGACGAGGTCGCCTCGCTGCTGGAGGACCGCTTCCACGTGGTCCGCTACGACGTCCGCGGTGCCGGACTCTCCGGCGCCCCGCGTGCCACCGAGGGCTACGACTACGACCACCTGGCCGCCGACATGACCGCGGTCCTGGACGCGGTGGGCAAGCCGAAAGTGCACCTCGTCGGGCACGACTGGGGCTCCATCCAGGGCTGGAAGCTGATCGGCAGGCCGGGAATCGAGGAGCGGATCCTCTCCTTCACCTCCGTCGGAGGTCCGCATCTGGACCAGGCCGCCCACTTCGTACGGCACGGCCGTCCGCACGAGGTCGCCGGGCAGCTCCTGCGCTCCTGGTACATCGGCGCCTTCCAGATCCCCGTCATTCCCGAACTCGTCCTGCGCGCCGTGCTGCCGCGCGTGATGAGACGGTCCGTACGGGCGGCAGGGCGCCCGGGGCACCCCGCGGACACGCTCGTCAGGGACGGCCTGAACGGCCTCGGCCTCTACCGGGCCAACATGCTGACCCGTCGCGGGACGCCCGCCGAGCCCGTCTCCCGGACACCCGTCCAGCTCATCGAGACCACGAGGGACCCGTTCGTCTCCTCCGCGCTGCTCGCCTCGACACGCCTGTGGGTACCAAGGCTGTGGCACCGTCGCGTCCCCGCGGGCCACTGGGCGCAGCGCAGCCATCCCCGGGTGATCGCCCGCATGATCGCCGAGTTCGCCGAGCACATCGAGGGGGCACCGCCCTCCAGGGAACTGCGCGGGGACCGGCCCGGCAGGCGCGGGCCCTACGACGACCGGCTGGTGGTGGTCACCGGCGCGGGCAGCGGGATCGGACGGGCCACGGCCCGCGCCTTCGCCGCGCACGGCGCCGAGGTGATCTGCGCGGACATCGATCTCGGCGCGGCCCGCCGCACCGCGCAGGGCATCGTCGCGGGTGGGGGCACGGCGCACGCCCGGCAGGTGGACGTCGCGGACGCCACCGGGATGGAGGAGTTCGCGCGGACGGTCAGAGACCGGTACGGCGTGCCCGACATCGTGGTCAACAACGCGGGAATCGCAGTGGCCGGTCCGTTCCTCGACCACTCGGTCGACGACTGGCGGCGGACCCTGGACGTGAACCTGTGGGGCGTCATCCACGGCTGCCGCCTGTTCGCCGCCCAGATGGCCGAGCGCGGCCAGGGCGGTCACATCGTGAACGTGGCCTCGCTCGCCGCCTTCCTGCCCAGCCGGCTGCTGCCCGCGTACTCGACGTCAAAGGCGGCGGTGAAGATGCTCAGCGACTGCCTGCGTGCGGAGCTCGCCGGGCAGGGGATCGGGGTCACCGCGATCTGTCCCGGGTTCGTCTCCACCGCGATCGCGCGGAACGCCACGTACGTCGGCGAGCTCGCCGAGGGCACCGGCAGGCCCGCGGGGAGGGCACTGGCCGCGCGCGGGTACCCGCCCGAGCGGGTGGCCGCGCACATCCTGCGCGCGGTCCACCGTGACCTGCCCGTCGTCGCCGTGAACGCGGAGGGCAAAATCGGTTACGCGCTCTCGCGGATCTCCCCGGCGGCCGTACGTCGGCTGGCACGGCTGGCCGGTGGCGGCGAAATCTCGCGATTGGCGAATAAGCAATGACCTGACGGCGTCAGGCGGGCAAGATGGTGGGGTGTCCACCGTGCCTGCCGAGGAGCCCTGCGAAGCCCCGCTGCGGCGTCAGCCCACCCAGCGACGGAGCGCACGGCGCGTGGAGCGAATGCTCGACGCGTGCGCCGACCTGCTGGACGAGATCGGCTACGACGCGCTTTCCACCACACGGATCGCCGAGCGCGCGGGGGTCGCGATCGGCTCGGTCTACCAGTTCTTTCCCGACAAGCGGGCCATCGCCCAGGCGGTGACCCGGCGCCACATCGAAGGGTTCGTCTCCCGGATCGGGAGACGCTTCCTGTCGGAGGACTACGCGGGCTGGTGGGACGCGGTCGACGCGATCATCGATGAGTACGTGGAGATGCACAGGAGCGTGCCGGGTTTCCGGTCCCTGCACTTCGGCGACGTGGTCGACCTCAACCTGCTCGACGCCGGCTCCGAGAACAACACGGTGATCGCCGGACGGCTGCGCGGCCTCCTCCTGCAGGAGTACGGCCTGGCCGACAGCGAGGAGTTCGACCTGGCCATCCTGGTCGCGGTGGAGGCCGGAGACGCGGTGCTCAAGCTGGCGTTCCGCCGTGATCCGAACGGCGCCCCGGAGATCGTGGCCGAGGCCAAGCGTCTGATCCGTGGCTATCTGAACCGTCAGTTCGCCCGGGTCTCGGTCTGAGAGAGCTGGGGGAGAAGGTTCTCTTCGAGAGACTCGCCGGTGCCCTCACCCGGGTTCTCGCCGCCGATCGGGTCCGGCGTGGTGAACACGGGTCCCGCGTCGGCGAGCCGTTCCCGATACTGCCGGACCCTGCCCCGGCGTTCGAGCTGGGACCACCGCTCCTGCGTGAAGGTCCCGCCGGCCGCCTCGGCAGTCCCGGCCGTCCCGGTCTCCACATGCCTCTGCGCCGTCGGTCCCTGTGCTTCCGGCGGCCCCTGCGCTTCCAGCCCCTGCGGGTTCTGCCAGGCTGTTCCCGGTCTCTGGGTGCTCTGCCGTTGCGCGCGCGGCCGTCTCTCGCGTGGCCACTCCGCACCCGGCCGGATCGGCACCGCTACGACCGTGCCAGGTCCGGGCGGCGGCGTCCCCGACTCGACGCGGGAGCTCCGGACGGGCTCGGAGGCCTCGCGGCCGGAGGGGGTGACCGGTTGGAGATGTCGTGCCCGATTGACCCGCTCCATCCTCTTGATCCGGGCGGCGAGCTTCTCGTGACGGAGCCTGCTCTCCAGGGTGAGCAGATCCTGGTGAGCCTGATCGATCGCCTCCATCTTGACCGACAGATATCCGGCGGATCCCGGAACGATCACAGAGAAGGCCAGGAGAAGCATCAGGGTGAAGGCCGTCTGCCTGGACATGCCCATCGCAGCTCCTCCCAATGATGTGCTCCCCTAGCAGGAGTCGTCGCTCATATGCCCGTTTTGCTGGAGAAACACGCGTACCGTAGTCGTTCGTTTACTCAAGGTCATATGGCCAATACCTGCCGTTGGCCGTACACGGTCGAGCGTCGCTCGGTACTCTCGCGATGTGGCGCATGTGACACGTGAGCAACTTGATCGATTGCTTGAGCAGGCACTTCTGGCCGACGATCACGAGGCCCTGGCTCGGCGACTCGAGGCCCTGGTCGAGGCGTACGCGTCCGGCGACATGTCGCGGGCGGCGATCCTCGTGCTCGCCGCCGAGGAGTGGCGGCAGGCAGGACAGCCCGCTCGGGCCCTCGACTGCTTCCAGCGGGCGGTGGACGACGGGGGCGAGGTGAGCGTCGATCCCCGGGCCGGGATCGCCGACACTCTTTTCGAGCTCGAACGGCCGGACGAGGCGAGAGAGGTGATCGCGGGGATTCAGGCCGTCGGCGCGGTCACCGCGGCCACCGCTCTCACGGTCGCCGAGACGCTCGTCGCCTACGGAGACCTCGGGGAGGCCCATCGGTGGGCCACCGAGGGGGCGCACCGGGCGGTGGAGGGCGGCGGTGAGCACATCGCCCTGCTCAGAACCCGCTACCGGATCCGCGTCGACCTTGGACTCCCCGAAGACGAGCTCGACGCCCTCCTTGACGCCTCCTGCTGACGGCGGCCTGCTCTGAAACCAGGAAAGGGCCGTGCCCGTTGGGGCACGACCCTTCTTCCATGGTGGTTCGCGATTCGGTGGTTACCCCACATTGAGGCCCGGGATCGTCCTCTCCAACGCCGGGAGGACGGAAGGCTCCGCGCTGCCCTCCGTCGTGGCGGCCTCGCCCGCGGCGGTGTCCGGCACCGTGGCAGTCTCCGGTGCCGCGGGGGCCTCCGGGCGTGCGGCGGCCGGAGGCTCCACCACCGGCGTTTCGGCCGATGGCAGGTCCTCGGTGACGGCGTCCGCCTGGGCCGGCTGGGGCAGCGGTGCCGTGTCGTCGTCCGGCGTGACCGCCGCGGCGGCGGGTCGCTCGGGCGCCGGGGGCACCGGGGCTCGCAGCCAGCTGATGCCGTCGCTGGGAGCACCCGGCGCGCCCGGCAGGCCGGGCAGATCCGGCGCGTCGGCCACGACGCTCACCCAGGAGTTCGTCCACTCGTGGCCGGGAAGGCTCGACAGCCCGAAGGGCAGCGCGTGGAAGCCGCTGCCCGCGGCGACGCCTCCGGCATCGGCGAAGCTGACCAGGGCTGAGGCCTGGGAGAGATCCGGCAGGTTGGTGGCGTGTGCGAGCCGGTCCGCGGTCACCGGCATCTCGCCGGTGCCGGCGGACACCGATGCCCCGGCGCCGTTCGTCGCGACCGACGTCTCGCCGGTGTTCGCGGTCGCCGGCATCTCACCGGTGTTCGCGGTCACCGATGCCCCGGAACCGTCCGCGACCGCCGGTGTTCCGACGTCGCCGGCCCCCTCGCAGGCGGTCGCCATGGCCCCGGGTGCCTGCGGCGCCCCCACCGTCTCGTGCTCCTGGCAGGGCGCGACCTCCGCCGAGGCCGGAGAGACCATGGTCCAGCCGGCGCCGGCGGTGAGCAGCGCCACCGCGAGGATTCCCCTGATGTTCCGTGATGAGTTCGACATGCGCATCCCCCTGTTGCGTTCGGTAATCCGATGACTGTCGAACGTAACAGGGGGGTCTTGCCCAGGGGCGCGCTTAACCCAATGGTGGTCGAGCCATTACCGGGGCCCGTCCGGTGATGGTCAAGCCCTTACCGGGCCGATGTTCAGGGAGTCGCTCGCCTCGTCGAGGTCGACCAGCACCTCGTCGCCGTCCTGGACCTCGCCGGAGAGCACCTCCTTGGCCAGCTTGTCGCCGATCGCGGACTGGACGAGGCGGCGGAGCGGGCGCGCGCCGTACAGCGGGTCGTAGCCCGTCAGTGCCAGCCAGTCGCGTGCCGCCGGGGTCACCGTCAGCGTGAGCCGCCGGTCCGCCAGGCGCCTGGCCAGGTGGGTCACCTGCAGGTCCACGATCCGGGAGAGCTCCTCGGTGCCGAGCGCGTCGAACTGGATCACGTCGTCGAGCCGGTTGAGGAACTCGGGTTTGAACGAGCTCCTGACCGCGGCCATCACGGCGGTCCGCTGAGCCTCCTTCGCCATGCCCGGGTCCACCAGGAACTGCGAGCCGATGTTGGAGGTGAGGATCAGGATCACGTTGCGGAAGTCGACGGTCCGGCCCTGGCCGTCGGTGAGCCGCCCGTCGTCGAGCACCTGGAGCAGGATGTCGAAGACCTCGGGGTGGGCCTTCTCGACCTCGTCCAGCAGCACCACGGTGTACGGCCTGCGCCGCACGGCCTCGGTGAGCTGGCCGCCCTCCTCGTAGCCCACGTAACCGGGTGGGGCGCCCACCAGCCGCGAGACGCTGTGCTTCTCGCCGTACTCGCTCATGTCGATGCGGACCATCGCCCGCTCGTCGTCGAACAGGAAGTCCGCCAGTGCCTTGGCCAGCTCCGTCTTGCCGACGCCCGTCGGGCCGAGGAACAGGAAACTGCCGGTCGGCCGGTCCGGGTCGGAGATGCCGGCCCGCGCTCGCCGTACGGCGTCGGAGACCGCTTCGACCGCCTGCCGCTGGCCGATCAGCCGCCTGCCGAGTTCCTCCTCCATGCGGAGCAGCTTGCTGGTCTCGCCTTCGAGCAGCCGGCCCGCGGGGATGCCGGTCCACGAGGAGATGACCTGGGCGATGTCGTCGGCGCCGACCTCCTCCTTGACCATCGGGTTCTCGGGCTGGGCGGTCTTGCTGGCCTCGGCGAGCTTGGCCTCCAGGCTGGGCACCTCGGCGTACATCAGCCGCGAGGCGGCCTCGAAGTCGCCGTCGCGCTGCGCGCGCTCGGCGGCGCTCCGCACCTCGTCGATCTGCTTCTTCAGGTCACCGACCCGGTTGAGCCCGGCCTTCTCCTGTTCCCACCGGCCGACCAGGGCGTTGAGCTCCTCCTGGCGGTCGGCGAGTTCCCCGCGGAGCCGCTCCAGCCGCTGCAGACTGCTCTCGTCGGTCTCCTTGGCGAGCGCCAGCTCCTCCATCTTCATCCGGTCCACGTTCCGCTGGAGCTGGTCGATCTCGACGGGACGGGAGTCGATCTCCATGCGGAGCCGGGAGGCGGCCTCGTCGACGAGGTCGATCGCCTTGTCGGGCAGGAAGCGGGAGGTGATGTAGCGGTCGGAGAGGGCGGCGGCGGCCACGAGTGCGCCGTCGGCGATCTGGACCTGGTGGTGTGCCTCGTAGCGCCCCTTGAGGCCGCGCAGGATGGCGATCGTGTCCTCGACGGTGGGCTCGCCCACGTAGACCTGCTGGAACCGCCGCTCCAGCGCGGGGTCCTTCTCGATGCGCTCGCGGTACTCGTCCAGTGTGGTGGCGCCGATCATCCTCAGCTCGCCGCGGGCCAGCATGGGCTTGAGCATGTTGCCCGCGTCCATCGCGCCCTCGCCGGCGCCCGCGCCGACCATGGTGTGCAGCTCGTCGATGAAGGTGACGACCTGGCCGTCACTCTCCTTGATCTCTCCGAGCACCGCCTTGAGACGTTCCTCGAACTCGCCGCGGTACTTGGCGCCGGCGACCATCGCGCCCAGGTCGAGCGCGATCAGGCGCTTGTCGCGCAGGCTGGAGGGCACGTCACCCGCGACGATCCGCTGGGCCAGCCCCTCCACCACGGCGGTCTTTCCGACGCCGGGCTCGCCGATGAGCACCGGGTTGTTCTTGGTACGGCGGCTGAGTACCTGGACGACGCGCCGGATCTCCGAGTCGCGGCCGATCACCGGATCGAGCTTGCCGGCCCGGGCCCGCTCGGTCAGGTCGATCCCGTACTTCTCCAGCGCCTGGTAGGTGTCCTCGGGCGTCTCGCTGGTCACCCTGGCGTGCCCGCGTACCTTCTCGAAGGCGTCGAGCAGCGCGTTCGGGCTCGCGCCGCGCGATTTGAGCAGTTCGGCGATGGGGCCGCCGTCCGTGGCGAGACCGACCAGCAGGTGCTCGGTCGAGACGTAGTCGTCCTCAAGGCCGCGGGCCCGCTGGGCCGCCGTGTTCATCACGGTGAGCAGTTGCCGGGAGCTCGACGGGGCGCTGACCGTTGCGCCCTGTGCCTTCGGCAGGGCCGCGAGCTGCTTCTCGGCCTCGATCCGCAACTGCTTCCAGTCGGCGCCCACCGCTTCGAGCAGGGGCACCGCGGTGCCGCCGGTCTGGGCGAGCAGTGAGGTGAACAGATGGGCCGGGGCGACCTCGGGGTTACCTTCCGCGGCTGCCCGTCGGATGGCGGAGGAGACCGCCGCCTGACTCTTCTGGGTGAGCTTGTAGTCCATTGACTTCCCTCGTGTGGTTCAGGAGGTGCTGCCGGCGACGCCGCGCGCCGCGGTGAGGCCGCTCTCCTCGGTCCGGTCACCGGCGCGGCCTCACTGGGGAGAGTTCTCAGGCGGGGGGCAGTTGGTACTGGATGAGGGCCCGGATCATGTTCATCTCCGCGCGGAGACGGTGGTTCTCGTCACGCAGGCGCAGGGCCTCCGTTTCGAGAACCAGGATTCGCTTGATGCCCGCGAGGTTGATGCCCTCCTCCTGGGAGAGCCGCTGGACCTCGCGGAGCATCATGATGTCGCGGGTGGAGTACAGGCGTCCGCGTCCCGCCGTACGGCCTGGGCTGACCAGGCCGAGACGGTCGTACTGGCGAAGGGTCTGCGGGTGCAGACCTGACAGCTGGGCGGCCACCGAGATCACATAGACGGGTGTGTCATCCGACAGATCGAAGTAGTTGGCTTCCATGGCTACTCGCTTCTGGCCTGTTCGATGAGGTCAGCCCGTGGGTCACCACCCGAGGTGGCGTCGCGGAACTCCTCAAGGGCCCCTCTCGCCTTGTCCTCCAGGTGCTGTGGCACCAGAACCTCGATGGTGGCGAGCAGGTCGCCCTTGGTGCCGTCCTTGCGTGCCACACCCCTGCCGCGCACCCGGAAGGTGCGGCCGTTCGGGGTGCCCTCGGGGATGCGCAGCGTGACCGGCATTCCCTTGAGGATCGGCACCTTGATCTCGGCTCCCAGCGCCGCCTCGGTGAAGGTGACCGGGACGGTGACCGTCAGGTTCTCACCCGTCCTGCCGAACACGGAGTGCGGCTTGACGTGGATCTGGACGTAGAGGTCACCGGCGGGGCCGCCGTTCTCCCCGGGGGCGCCCTTCGCCTTGATCTTGATGCGCTGGCCGTCGCCGACCCCTGCCGGGATGCGGGCCTGGATCGTGCGGGTGCTCTTGCCCCGCCCGCTCCCCTCACACACCTGGCACGGGTCGTCCACCAGCAGGCCACGGCCCTTGCAGTCGCGGCACGGCTCGGAGAAGGCGAAGTTTCCAAGGTTGCGGCTGGCCGCCCCGGTGCCCTCGCAGGTCGGGCAGACCCGCGGGGTGGTGCCGGCCTTGGCGCCGGTTCCCCCGCATGCGGTGCACGCGGAGGAACTGGTCAGGCGGAGTGAGACCGTGGTGCCCTCCACCGCCTCGGAGAAGGAGAGCGAGACCTCGGACTCGATGTCCTGGCCGCGCCGTGCCCTGGTCGACGTTCCGCCGGGGCGGCTCGCGCCACCCCGGTTGAAGAGGCCGCCGAAGATGTCGCCGATGCGCTCCCCGGCGCCGCTCTGCTGGTTGGTGCCCCCGAAGAGGTCTCCCAGGTCGAACGGGAACCCGCCCGCGCCGGTACGCGGAGCCCCTCCGGCCCCCGCGTAGCCGCCCAGACCCGATCCGAACAGCGCCCGCGCCTCGTCGTACTCCTTGCGGCGCTTGGTGTCGGACAGGATGTCGTAGGCCTCGGAGACCTCCTTGAACTTGGCGGTGCTCTCGGAGGTCTCCGAGCTTCCGGGGTTGGCGTCAGGGTGATACCTCCTGGCCAGCTTCCGGTACGCCTTCTTGATCTCATCGGCCGTGGCGGTCTTGGGCACACCAAGGACGGCGTAGTAGTCCTTCTCCAAGTAGTCCTTGGTGCTCATCCACGTTCCTTCTCAGAGATTGGATCTTGGGGGGTCAGTTGTCGTCCGCGGCGGGCTCTTCGGGCTCGGCCACCGCGACTCGCGCGGGGCGGAGCACTCGCTCGCCGATCCGGTAACCGGGCTGCAGGATCTCCACGCAGGTCGGCTCTGTGACGTCGGGGGAGTAACTGTGCATCAGGGCCTCGTGCACCATCGGGTCGAACGGTTCGCCCTTGGTGCCGAAGGCGCTCAGCCCCAGTTTCCCCGTGGCCGCCTCCAGCGACTCGCTCACCTTGGCGAAACCGCCGGTCAGCTCGCCGTGGTCGCGGGCCCGGCCGATGTCGTCGAGGACAGGAAGCAGTTCGGTCAGCGCGCCGGCCACCGCCTGCTCCTTGACCACGGCCCGGTCCCGCTCGACCCGCTTGCGATAGTTGGAATACTCGGCCTGAAGACGCTGTAGGTCCGCGGTGCGCTCGGCGAGTTGGGTGGCCAGCTCGATCGAGGCGAGGTCCGATGCCAGGGAGGACGAGGACGACCTGTCGGCCTGCTCCTTGTCGCTCTGACCCGTGGCCTCCGCCGAGGCCGCCTCACGGACCTGTCCCGTCTCCGGGTCTATCTTCCGGTTGTCGCGGATCACCGGCTCCTCCTCGGAACCGTTCTCGCGCGTGCTCACGCTGCTGCTCCCCTCGACTTTCCGGCCGTCACTTGGTGCCGCTGTCGCGCTTCGGCTCGTCGTCCACGATCTCGGCCTCGACCACGTCGTCGTCCGCCTTCTGCCCGGCGGTGGCGTCCGCCCCGGGGGCGCCGGTCGGGGCCTCGGAGGCCTGCGACTGAGCGTAGATGGCGGAACCCATCTTCTGGCTGACCGTGGCGAGCTTCTCCGCGGAGGCGCGGATCTCGGACGAGTCGGTGCCCTCCAGAGCCTTCTTGAGCTCGGCGACGGCCTCGTTGACCTCGTTCTTGATGTCCTCCGGGACCTTCTCGGCGTTCTCGCCGAGGAACTTCTCGGTCTGGTAGACGAGCGAGTCGGCGTTGTTGCGCGTCTCGGCCTCTTCGCGGCGCTTCTTGTCCTCGTCGGCGTAGGACTCGGCCTCGCGCATCATGCGCTCGATGTCGTCCTTCGGCAGCGCGGAGCCGCCGGTGATCGTCATCGTCTGCTCCTTGCCGGTGCCGAGGTCCTTGGCGGAGACGTTGACGATGCCGTTGGCGTCGATGTCGAAGGTGACCTCGATCTGCGGGATGCCGCGCGGTGCCGGGGCGATGCCGGTCAGCTCGAAGGTGGCCAGCTTCTTGTTGTACGCCGCGATCTCGCGCTCGCCCTGGTAGACCTGGATCTGCACCGACGGCTGGTTGTCCTCGGCCGTGGTGAAGACCTCGGAGCGCTTGGTCGGGATCGTGGTGTTACGCTCGATGATCTTGGTGAAGATCCCGCCCTTGGTCTCGATGCCCAGGCTCAGCGGGGTCACGTCGAGCAGCAGGACGTCCTTGACCTCGCCCTTGAGCACACCGGCCTGGAGGGCGGCGCCGATGGCCACGACCTCGTCCGGGTTGACGCCCTTGTTGGGCTCCTTGCCGCCGGTCAGCTCCTTGACGAGGTCGGCGACGGCGGGCATGCGGGTCGAGCCGCCGACGAGCACCACGTGGGCGATGTCGGAGACCTTGATGCCGGCGTCCTTGACGACCTGGTTGAACGGGCCCTTGCACCGCTCGAGCAGGTCGGCGGTGAGCCGCTGGAACTCGGCGCGGGTGAGCTTCTCCTCCAGGTGGAGGGGACCCTCGGCCGAGGCGGTGATGTAGGGCAGGTTGATGGAGGTCTCCGACTGGCTGGAGAGCTCGATCTTGGCCTTCTCCGCGGCCTCACGCAGGCGCTGGAGGGCCATCTTGTCCTTGGTCAGGTCGACGCCGTGGGCGTTCTTGAACCGGGTGGCGAGCTCGTCGACGACGCGCTGGTCCCAGTCGTCACCACCGAGGTGGTTGTCGCCGCTGGTGGCCTTGACCTCGACGAAGCCGTGGCCGTCCTCCTGGCCGACGTCGAGCAGGGACACGTCGAAGGTGCCGCCGCCGAGGTCGAAGACGAGGATGGTCTCGTCCTTGTCCTTGTCCAGGCCGTAGGCGAGCGCCGCGGCGGTGGGCTCGTTGATGATGCGCAGCACGTTGAGGCCGGCGATGGTGCCGGCTTCCTGGGTGGCCTGACGCTGAGCGTCGTTGAAGTAGGCGGGAACGGTGATCACCGCGTCGGTGATCTTCTCGCCCAGGTAGGCTTCGGCGTCCTGCTTGAGCTTCTGCAGGACGAAGGCGCTGATCTGCTGCGGGGAGAACTTCTTGCCGTCGATCTCGACGGTCCAGTTGGTGCCCATCTCGCGCTTGACCGAGCGAATCGTCCGGTCGACGTTGGTGACGGCCTGCCGCTTGGCGACCTCCCCGACGAGGACCTCGCCGTTCTTCGCGAAGGCGACCACGGACGGCGTGGTCCGCGAACCCTGGGCGTTGGCGATGACGGTGGGCTCACCGCCCTCAAGAATCGAGACGACGGAGTTGGTCGTCCCCAGGTCGATACCTACCGCACGTGCCATGAGTACGTCCTTGTAGTCAAAGTTGAGTCGATGCCACTCATAGTGGAACCTCGCGTGAGGTTTGTCAAACGACTTGAGCCTATTGGACTCAACCTTCGGCCGCGTGGAAGCATTCCCGATTTCCGGGCAACAGGCGGGATCCTTCGCCACCTCCGACGAGGGAGCGCGCGTGGTCGTTCCCGGCGGTGACCGGAGGTCGTCCGGTCACCGCCTGCGGGGGGCTGTCCTGGACACGCGTCCCCCGGAAAGTGCCGCGTCAGCGGGCGCCGTCGACCACCTTGCGGGAGCCGAGCGGCTTCTTGAGCTTGACCGTCGTCACCTTCTGGATGGCGATCTCGATGCAGGCGACGTTCTGGGCCTTGCTGCTCGGGCCCTCCCACAGGGTGACGGTCACCCGCTTGGCGGTCTCTCGTACGGTGACCCTGTCGAGCACGTTGCACGGCTCCACCCCGGACCACCAGGTGATCCGCAGGCTCCGGCCGTCCTTCGACGGCTTGGCCTTCAGCCACCTGACCTTGCGGGGGTTGTCCGTGTGACCTTCTGGTTTCGTTGGCCTGGGAGCGCCGCCGGTGGGTTCCTCCCGGGGGGCCACGGTGTGGCTCGCCGGCTCCGAGGGAGCGCCGGGAAGGGCGGTGCTCCGGCTCACCGGCTGCGAGGGGGCGGTGGCGCTGGGTTCGGTGCCGCAGCCCAGGGCCACCAGGAGACTTCCGGCCAGGATGGGGGTCACGATCATACGCATACCCCTAAGACGGATCGGGCGCCTGGACGGTTCAGGGCGTCCGGATGTCGCGCTGTCGCACCTCGTTCACGACCGCCGAGACGGTGACGAAGTCGTTGTCGACGTGCAGCACGGTCAACCCGGGGGGCACGGCGGTCGCGCACAGCAGCAGGTCGATCGGCCCTGCGGAACGACGTCGCCCTTTCTGGGAGAGCTTGTACTGCGGGTTCTCCACCCAGTGCCACGCCGACTTGGGGACGGCCGCCAGGCGGCAGAGATCGTTGAGTTCCGCCTCCAGTTCGTCGCGGTGGGCCGGACCGGTCGCGGAGCGGAGGAATCCGGTTCTCGTGGGCTCGCAGATCCTCAGAGCCCCCCTGTGCGCGGGATGACTTCGCGGAAAGACGGGGCCGATAGGCTGCGAGGAGTTTCGATCCCTGATTTCGAGGTGCTCACATGATCGCGATTCTTGGAACCGGCAAGATGGGGGAGGCCCTGCTGTCCGGGCTGCTCAGAGCCGGGTTCAAGCCGGGCGACGTGATGGCGACGGCACGACGTGCCGAGCGGGGCGAGGCCCTCGCGAAGCAGTACGGCGTACGGGTGGTCTCCAACGCCGAGGCCGCCAAGAGCGCCGACACGATCATCCTCGCGGTCAAGCCGCAGGACATGGGGGCCCTGCTCGCCGAGATCGCGGCGCACCTGCCGGCCGACCGGCTGGTCATCTCGGCGGCGGCGGGGATCACGACCTCGTTCGTCGAGTCGCGGCTCGGCGCCGAGATCCCGGTGGTCCGGGTCATGTCCAACACGCCGGTGCTGGTCGACGAGGCGATGAGCGTGATCTCGGCGGGAGCGCACGCCTCCGAGGAGCACCTCAAGCGCGCCGAGGACCTGTTCAGCCCGGTCGGCAAGGTGCTGCGCATCCCCGAGGCGCAGCAGGACGCGGCCACGGCCCTGTCGGGCAGCGGTCCCGCCTACTTCTTCTATCTCGTCGAGGCCATGGTCGACGCCGGAATCCTGCTCGGCATGCCCCGTGCCGCCGCCCTTGACATGGTCACCCAGTCGATCGTCGGTGCGGCGATCATGCTCCGTGACTCGGGCGAGCACCCGGTGATCCTGCGCGAGGCGGTCACCTCGCCGGGGGGCACCACCATCGCCGCCATCGCCGAGTTGGAGCGGCACAGCGTCCGAGCCGCCTTCCTGGCCGCCATCGAGGCCGCCAGGGACAGGGGACGCCAGCTCGCCGAGGGCTGAGCCCGCCCCTGCCAGGAAATCTATTAGGAAATTTTCCTATATAACGGCATCATTTTCCGCGGAACTTCGGGGGAGATGGGGCCATCGTGGGGCAGGCCGTACTGGGTGATGATCAGCGGGAACTCGGCGGCCACTCCGTCTGGACGCGGAGCTTCCTGCTCTTCTTCACCGCCAGATCGATCTCCATGCTCGGCGCGTCGATGGTCCCGTTCGCGACGGCGGTGGGGGTGGGCGGGCTCGGTCACGGTCCCACCGGGGTGGGGCTGGCGCTGGCCGCCTGGATGGCGCCCTTCGCGGTGCTGATCCTGTTCGGAGGGGTGTTCGCCGACAGGTTCACGCCGCGCCGCATGATGATCGGCGCCGACACGGTCCGGATGGTGACCCAGGGGATCAGTGCGGCGCTCTTCATCTCCGGCAGGCCGGATCTCTGGCAGATCCTCGTCATCTCCGCGATCAACGGTGTCGCCGCCGCGATGTACCAGCCGGGGGTCTCCAGCACGGTCCCGCGGGTGGCGCGGGACGTGCAGCGGGCCAACGCCACCCTGCGTGTCTCCGAGTCGATCATGATGTTGGCCGGACCGGGGGTCGCCGGCGCCATCGTCGGCTTCTGGGGGGTCGGCGTCGTCTTCGCGATCGAGGCCGCGGGGTTCGCCGTCAGCGCGGTCTGCCTGCTCCTCCTGCGCCTGCCCGCGGTCGCCTTCCAGGCCGTGGCGCGGTCGGTCTGGCGTGACCTGCGCGGTGGCTGGCAGGAGTTCCGCTCCAGGACCTGGATGTGGTCGGTGATCCTGGTCTGGACGGTCTTCGGCGTCGCTCTGTTCGGCCCGATGATTCCGCTGGGCTCGGTGCTGATCACCGAGCGGCTCAGCGAGACCGCCTACGGCCTGGTCATGTCCGCCTCGGGTGCGGGCACGGTCGTCGGCGGTCTGATCGCCATGCGGGTTCGCCCGGGACGGCCGCTGATGGCCGGCGCGATCGGCCTGTTCGGCTTCACCCTGGAGCCGCTCTCCATCGCCCTGGCATCGCCGCAGGGGGTCCTCATGGCCGCGCATGTGATCGGCGGCGCGGGATGGGCGTTCTGGTCGGTCATGTGGGCCACCAGTGTCCAGACCCAGGTGCCCGTGGAGGCGCTCAACCGGGTCACCGCCTACGAGGTCGCCGGCTCGACCCTGTTCGTTCCGATCGGCCAGGTGCTCGCCGGTCCGGTGGCGGGGGTGGTGGGTGCGCCGCAGTTGCTGGCCGTGTCCTCGATCGTGGCGGTCGCCGGATGCGTCTCGCTTCTCCTGGTTCCCGCTGTCCGGGGACTGCGCCGGGTGCACCCCACCTGACCGTGTCGTCCCGGCCTCCGGCCAGGTGGAAGGGCTTTCCGGGCAGCGGTGTCGTGTCCCGGCATCCGGGACTGTTAATAGCAATAAATTCGGATATTTCGCTCAGGTGAAAACCGCCCGGTCCTCCAAGACGCGTGCGTAAACCGCATTCCGTACACGTGCGGTAACGTCGAGCCGGGAGTAGGAAGATCGGGCCGTGGCGCGCGGCGTCGCGACCAGACAGGGAGTGCGCATGAGCCGGTCCGTGCGGGTTGTCTGGGACGATGCGCTCATCTCCTATGATTTCGGTCCGGAGCACCCGCTCGCGCCCGTGCGGGTCGAGCTGACCATGGCGCTGGCCAGGGAACTGGGCGTGCTGGACCTGGTGGAGATGAGCGGATGCGCGCCCGCCACCGACGACGAGCTGGCACTCGTTCACAAACGTGACTACATCGAGGCCGTCAAACGGGTCTCCGCCACCGGGCGACGCGACCTGGCCTGTGGGCTCGGCACCGTGGACAATCCCGCCTTCGTCGGAGTCCACGAGGCGTCCGCACTGATCACCGGGGCCAGCCTGGCCGCGGCCCGCGCGGTGTGGACCGGCGAGGTCGAGCACGCGGTCAACGTCGCGGGCGGCCTGCACCACGCGATGCCCGCCCTGGCGAGCGGGTTCTGCGTCTACAACGACCCGGGTGTGGCGATCGCGTGGTTGCTGTCCCAGGGCGCGTCCAGGGTCGCCTACGTGGACGTGGACGTGCACCACGGCGACGGCGTGCAGGCGATGTTCTACGACGATCCCAGGGTTCTCACCATCAGCCTGCACGAGAGTCCCCGCACGCTCTTCCCCGGTACGGGCTTCCCCAATGAGAGCGGCGCGGAGGGCACCGCGGTCAACGTGGCCCTGCCCGCCGGATGCGGCGACGGCGACTGGCTTCGGGCCTTCCACGCGGTGGTCCCGCCGCTGCTGCGGGGGTTCGCCCCCGAGGTCCTGGTCACCCAGCACGGCTGCGACAGTCACGCCCTCGACCCGCTGGCCAACCTGATGCTCAGCCTGGACGGCCAGCGCATGGCGTATGCGGCGCTGCACGAACTGGCCCACGAGACCGCGGGCGGGCGATGGGTCGTGACCGGTGGCGGAGGGTACGAGCTGGTGCAGGTCGTGCCCCGGGCGTGGACCCATCTGATCGCGGAGGTGGCGGGCCACCCGCTCGACCCGAGGACCGCCACTCCCGAGGCGTGGCGCACGTTCGTCAAGGAACGGACCAACCAGTCGGCACCCCTGACGCTGACCGATGGCCGGAATCCGGAATTTCGCGATTTCTCCACAGGTTATGACCCAGCAGATCCGATCGATCGGGCCATCATGGCGACAAGAAAAGCCATCTTCCCCTTCCACGGCCTGGACCCCCTCCCGTAAGCGCGAGGCCGTTGGTGAACCCCTGAGGGTGCGCCGACGAACGGGCCCGAAAGCCACAGGAGACAAGGTAAATGATCTGCCTTGAGGGACTACTCGTGAGGACGCGCCGGTGACTGGACTGAGGAGAGAGGGGTTGCGAGGAACGAGCGACCCTGAACGACGAGGGAAGTCACCGGGTCCCAGCGGCCGAACCGCGACGCGCCGGCGTCGCTGACGACACGGAGCGAAGCGGATGAACGACGAGGGAAGTCACCGGGTCCCAGCGGCCGAAGCGCGACGCGAAGCGTCGCCGATGACTCGTGCCGAGCTTCGTGAGCACCTGGTCCGGACTCGGATCGCCGGTGATGTGGCGACCAGCCGGGAGAACAACCTGGACCACTACCGGTCGCTGGCCAACCGTGACCCGCACTACATGTTCGGGCTGACCGTGGACGGCGCCTGGTCCTATCGGGACGTGCTGGAGTTGATGGCCAAGTCCGCCGGTGTGGTGGCCGATCCGCTGCACCGGGAGGGCCAGGACACCATCGACCCCGACCGTACGATCGAGGCGGTCGAGAAGATGGGCGACGCGATCGCGGGAGTGCTCAGCGGGGAGAATCCGCGGATCCTGATCGCCACCGGGCACCCCACCGGCCTGCTCACCGTTCACCTGGCCCTGGCCCGGATGCTCCGGGCGCGTGGGGCGGCCCTGATGAGCCCGGCCGAGGGGTGGTCGTACTGGGGCAGCGGGTTCGGCCGCAGGCGCAAGATCCGTTATCTGGACGACGTCGCGATGCTCGACGACAAGGGCGCCCTCGTGCACACCCACGATCCCGCCCCGATGCGGGCCATGATCGCCGAGCTTGGCGCGGACCGTCCCGATCTGGTGATCGCCGACCACGGCTGGGCCGGAGCGGCGGGCGAGGCGGGCATCCTCACCGTCGGATTCGCCGACAGCAACGACCCCGCGCTCTTCGTCGGGGAGGCCGAGGGCAAGATCGCGGTGACCGTCCCGCTCGATGACAACGTGCTACCGAGGTATTACGAACCGCTGACGCACCATCTGGTCGCGAGGGTCGCGCGAGCCCTCTGAGACGGGGGATGCGCAAATCGGGCCATCCCTATACAGGTATTTCGCGCCTGCATTCCATGGAGCTCGCCGACCGTTTGCCAACTTTTTGGTGATTGTGGGCGACTCTAATAGGAGATAGTTGGTCCGTTCCAAGATCGAAAACAGGGGCACGGTCCGGCTGCTGGCCAGCGATTTTGTCGGTTTCGCTGACGTGAGGCTTAGAGGGCTGAGAAAATAGGGGGTTTGCGTGCCCGGCCTCTCGACTTACGCTGACGGCAGTACACGTGCGTGAGCAATGGCACCAGTGGGGATAACCCGGATACACGTGCGGAAGAGGCGTCCGATGGGTGCAGGCGAAAGACCTCTCAGCGAGGTGAAGTTCCTGACGGTGGCAGAAGTGGCCACTGTCATGAGGGTGTCCAAGATGACTGTGTACCGACTCGTGCATTCGGGCGAGCTGCCGGCCATCCGGGTCGGTCGATCCTTCCGGGTGCCTGAGCAGGCGGTGCACGATTATCTCAGGGATGCCTACATCGAGGCAGGTTGAGACAGGGGGCTCGGCGCGCCGAGCCGAGCGGCCGGTGGAGGGAACATTCGGCCGTGAGGTGGGCGAGGCGCGCTGACGGCTCGTGAGTCTGTCCCTTCCGGTCGTGCCGGAGCATGATTTCCGGTGCGACCTGTATGTGACAGGTCTCTGTCTCGTCGAGGTAGCGACGTGTGCGCCACGTCGTGAGTTGATGTGCCCGGGGTCCCCCCGGGGGCGATCCACCGTGGATCGCCGGTAGTCTGTTGTGCCGGTGTGTTATCGCATGCCGGTTTGACATTCTCGGCTACCAGCTACCTGGGGGTCCCGTGGGCTCTGTGATCAAGAAGCGTCGTAAGCGCATGGCGAAGAAGAAGCACCGCAAGCTTCTGAAGAAGACCCGCATCCAGCGGCGTAACAAGAAGTAACAGCGCGGATCTGCGAGGCGCCGATGACCCACACCGTGCTTGTCACCGGGGTCTCGCGCCACATCGGCGCCCGAGTGGCGAGCGTTCTCGCGGATGACCCGGATATCGACCGGGTCATCGGAGTGGATACGGTGCCGCCGCCCTCGCTCTCACGTGATGGCGGCGTACCTCTCGGCCGGACGGAGTTCGTCCGCGTCGATCTGCGCAGCCCCGACATCGCGCAGGTGATCGCGGCCGCCGACATCGACACAGTCGTTCACATGAGCCTGGTGAGCGCTCCTCCCCGGAGCGGTGGCCGGGCACTCATGAAGGAGCACAACGTCATCGGCACCATGCAGTTGCTCGGTGCCTGTCAGCGGTCCGCGACGGTCCGCCGTGTCGTCATGCGCTCCACCACCGCCGTCTATGGTTCCTCCCCGCACGACCCCGCGGTCTTCACCGAGAACGCCGATCCGGCCGAGCCGCCGAGCCACGGCTACGCCAAGGATGCCTCCGAGGTGGAGGGCTATGTCCGGGGCTTTGCCAGGCGGCGCCGCGACGTGGTCGTGTCGACGCTCAGGTTCGCCAACTTCATGGGTCCCGGCGTCGACTCCCCGCTGACGCGTTACTTCGCCCAGCCCGTCCTGCCGACCGTGTTCGGGTTCGACCCCCGGTTACAGTTCGTTCACGAGGACGACGCGGTCGAGGTGCTGCGGCGGATGGCGATGGAGGACCACCCCGGCACGTTCAACGTGGCCGGGGACGGCGTGCTGCTCCTGTCGCAGTGCGCGCGCCGGGTGGGCCTGCTCTCGCTTCCGATGCCCTCTCCCGTCTTCGGTCTCCTGGGCGACCTCGCCCGAGGCGCGGGGCTGGTCGACTTCTCCCCCGAGCAACTCCGCCTGATGTGTCACGGCCGTGTGGTCGACACCGCCCTGCTGTCCGAGGCTCTCGGCTGGAAGCCGAAGTTCTCCACCGCCACCGCCTTCGCGGATTTCGTCCGCGCGCGCGATCTGGCCGGTGGCCTTCCCGCCGTCATGATGGACATGCTGTCCCGGACGGTGACGGGATGACCGAGGCGGCAGGGGAGAGCCGGGAGGCCGAGGTGATTCCCATCACCCGCGCCCGCACCTTTGGCGAGCCCGTCTCCGAGGAGACGCCGGACGGGCCTTTCCCCGGGCCGTCGGCGGGCGGAGGCGACGATCAGAGGCTGGCCGAACTGCTCGCCTTCCTGCGGCGCCGGGTGACCGGAGAGTACGAGGTCGACGAGTTCGGATTCGATCCCGAGCTCACCGACAGGGTGCTGCTGGAGCTGATCCGCCCGCTGTACCGCCACTGGTTTCGCACCGAGACCGTCGGCCTGCACAACGTGCCCGACGACTCTGGCGCCCTGGTCGTGGCCAACCACTCGGGCACCCTTCCGCTTGACGGGCTCATGCTGCAGGTGGCCCTGCACGACGAACATCCTGCGCGCCGCGCGCTCCGCCTGCTGGGAGCCGACCTGGTCTACCGGCTCCCGGTGCTCGGCCACCTGTCCCGTAAGACCGGCCACACCCTCGCCTGCCGCGAGGACGCCGACCGGCTGCTCCGCAAGGGCGAACTCGTCGGCGTCTTTCCGGAGGGGTTCAAGGGGGTCGGCAAGCCGTTCTCCGACCGCTACCGGCTGCAGCGCTTCGGGCGGGGCGGCTTCGTCGCCTCCGCCATCCGCGCGGGCGTGCCGATCGTTCCCTGCGCCATCGTGGGCGCCGAGGAGATCTATCCCAAGATCGGTGACCTGCGTTTCCTGGCCAGGGCATTGGGCCTTCCCTACCTGCCGGTCACGCCGCTTTTCCCCTGGTTCGGGCTCCTCGGGCTGGTCCCGCTCCCGTCCAAGTGGATGATCAGCTTCGGTGAGCCGATCCGTACCGACGAGTTCGACCCGGCCGACGCCGACGACCCGATGCTGGTCCTCAACCTAACGGACCAGGTCCGGGAGACCATCCAGCAGCAGCTGGACGAGCTCCGGCTCCAGCGCGGTCACGCGTTCCCGCCCTTCTTCTGAGGCTCTCCGGCATCTCGCCGACCGGCATGGAGAACTGCCGTGCGAGCGCGCGCCCGGGGGACAACCGGGGACGGTTTTTATTAGTCACACTGTCTAACAACGGGTGCTTTCTGTCGGTATGGTGTGCTCAACATCGGTCTTCTGGATCAGGGGAGTGGTCATGGGCGCAGGCCGTACCGCGACAGGGGCCGCCATCGCCGGACTGGCCGTGGGGGCGGCGCTGGGAGTCGCCGTACGGCGGCGCAGGGCGTACGCGGGCACGGCGCTCGGCGGGCACCGCGGCCGGTCGGTCACCGTCACCACCGGCGACGGCGTACGGCTCGCGGTCGACATCGAGGAGGCCGGGGCGCCCGAGCTGGCTGTGATCTTCACGCACGGCTGGGTGATGAACAGGCACTGCTGGCACTTCCAGCGCGAGGCGCTCGCCGGCAGGGCCACCCTGATCTTCTACGACCAGCGCGGGCACGGCGCCTCCTCGGCAGGTGCCCTCGACGCCTGCACCGTCGACCAGCTCGGTGACGACCTCGCCGCGGTGATCGAGGCCACCGTGCCCGAGGGGTTGCCGGTGGTCCTCGTAGGCCACTCCATGGGCGGTATGACGGTCATGGCGTTCGCCGGGCGGCATCCGGAGACGTTCGCCGCCAGGGTGGCGGGAGTGGCCCTGCTGAGCACGTCGTCCGGGCAGCTGAGCGGCGGCACGTTCGGACTCCCCGGGCCGATCGGGCGGCTCGCCCCGCGTGTCACGCCCCTCATGTTCGAACGCATGCTGGCCAGGGGCACGCTCATCGACCGCAGCGTGGCCCTTAAATCTCGCACCAACCTGCCGGTGACCCGGTACGTCGCCTTCGGGCCCCGCGCCCCACGCGAGCACGTGCGCTTCGTCAACGACATGGCCGCGGCCACCCCGACGGAGGTCATGGTCGGTTTCTTCCGCGACTTCCTCATCCACGACAAGCTGGCCGCGCTGGCCGCGTTCGGCGGGGTTGAGACGCTTGTCATGGTCGGGGACCGTGACCGTCTCACTCCACCGGCGCACAGCAGGCGCATCGCCGAGGCCCTGCCAGGCGCCAGGCTGGTCGTGCTCCCCGAGGCCGGCCACATGATCGGCCTGGAACGTCCGGAGGCCGTCAACCGGGAACTGTCCGCGCTGCTGGACCGGATCACGGCCGCCCGTACGGCAGGCTGACCGGAGCCGGACCAGGCCGTCCTGCGGGCGCCGGAGCGGGGGGGGTCAGCCGCCGGAACGGTAGTGGCGGCGCAGCGCGATGGCGGCGGCGATGCTCCCCGCGAGCGCCCCGGCGCCCGCCGCGATGGGCAGGCCGATCAAGGTCGCCTTACGCCCCGTGCGGAAGTCCTTTATCTCCCAGTCGTTCTCCCTGGCGAAGTCGCGCAACTCGGCGTCGGGGTTGATCGCGGTGGCGTGGCCGACCAGGGAGAGCAGCGGCAGGTCGTTCGCCGAGTCGCTGTAGGCGGAGCAGCGGGTCAGGTCGAGCCCCTCCCTGCGGGCCAGAGCCCTGACGGCCTCCGCCTTGGCCGGGCCGTGGAGCAGGTCGCCGACCAGGCGGCCGGTGTAGACACCGTTCTCGGTCTCGGCGACGGTGCCGAGGGCACCGGTCAGGCCGAGGCGCTGGGCGATCACGCGGGCCAGTTCCACCGGGGTCGCGGTGACCAGCCAGACTCGCTGGCCGGCGTCGAGGTGCGCCTGCGCGATGGCGCGGGTGCCCGCCCAGATGCGGTCGGCCATCACCTCGTCGTAGATCTCCTCACCGAGCCGGATGATCTCCTCGACCTTGCTGCCCGCCACGAACGCCAGTGCGGTCTCCCTGGCCTCTGCGATGTGGACCGGGTTCTCGTCGCCGCGGATCCGGAAGACCGCCTGGCCGAGCGCGAACCTGAACAGGTCCTTGCTGGTGAACAGGCCCCGGGAGGCGAGGCCACGGGCGAAGTGGTAGATGGACGCGCCGCGCATCATGGTGTTGTCGACGTCGAAGAAGGCGGCGGCCACCGGGTCGGGTTCGGCCATCGGCATCGCCACGGCGGCCGCGGCCGCGACCTCTCCGGCCGCCTGCTCCCCGACCGTCGCCGTTTCGCCCCGTCGTCGTAGTAGCCGCCTCATAGCACCTCAGCTTAACCGGGACACGGGGGGAGATCAGTGTTAGCCAAATGCGACGTCTCGCTGTCATACGCCATGGCACGACCCGGACGGAACAGGTTAATCGGGTGGAGCCAGGCCGTCGATGTAGTTGAGGTAGACGTGGGCCTTGATCTGATCCTCGGCGTCCATCTTGGGGATCATCCCACTGATCTGGGTGCGTTGTTTCTGGACGAAGCGCTTGAGTTCCCTGGCGCTCGCGGCGTCACGGCGCCGGACCTGCCGGAGAGAGGTCACCGCGGAGCGGGTGGTGTCCTCCATCGCCTGGAGGGTCTCCCCGATCATGTCCTCGCGCTCGCCGGAGCCCAGGAGTTCCTCGACCTCGCGGGCGCGGGTCTCCGCGTAGCCGAAGGAGCGGCCGGCCCGCTCGGCCTCGTCGGTGCTCAGGTGGAACAGCGTCCTCTCGGCGGCGCGCTTGAGCGGGTAGAAGGTGTCACCGGGCATCGACCGGTAGGTCCATATACCGGAGGCGACCATCGCGGCCACCAGGGCGACGCTCAGCAGTTGCGTGAACAGCTCCGTACGAGGTCTGCGCCGGGAGTGGCGCGGGCCGGTCAGCGGCCGCTCCGAGAGGTCCTCTCCGGGAGGGGTCTGGGTGAGCTGCTCGCGGAGCCTGGCGTGGAACTCGGGACGGGGGGTGGTCGCCATACGGTTACCGAGGCGCGACACACGGTTTTGGATGTGAGCCTGCGATCTCCGCGAGATTCCGGGCAGCCACTTCCCCATGAACGCTCCCTGCCGCCCCCAGCTCATGATCCATCGGTGTCACTTGCCTAACGATGACTCCGCACGTCAGGTTACGCGCCGCACCGGCATCGGCATGGTGAACAATCCTCTGGTGCCCGGCCGGCCGCGGGATTCTCCCCGCGGGTTCCCCTCGCCGGGGTCTCCCGGGGCGGGGTAAGGGGTGCGGGCGCGGCGTCAGCCCAGGTCCGAGGGGAGCGCGCGGGCCAGGGAGCGGATCGCGCGGAACTGCAGCGCCTTGATCGCGCCGCTCTTCTTGCCCATGATGAGCGCGGTCTCCGCCAGCGACATGCCGTGCAGGAAGCGCAGCACCACGCACTCCTGCTGCTCGGGGCCCAGGTCGCGGACGGCGCTGAGCACCCGGTCACTGATCATCGAGATGACGACGGCGTTCTCCGGGATGTGCGGGCCGTCGAGCGGAGTGTCGATCACCTCGGCCGTTGTGACCTCAAGACGGTACCTGCCGGACTTGAAGTGATCGGTGATCAGGTTCCTCGCGATGGTCACGAGCCAGGCCCCGAAATCACGCCCTTGCCACGTGAAGTCAGTGATCCGGCGGAGCGCGCGGAGAAAGGTCTCGCTCGTGAGATCCTCGGCCAGCGGGTGTGAGCCGACCCGGAAATAGACATAGCGGTAGACCAGGGTGAGGTAGCGATCATAGAGCGTGCCAAAAGCATCCGTGTCTCCGGTTTTGGCACGCAAAACGAGCCTCCGGAGTTCTTCGGAGGCATCCTCACGCAGAGTGAGGTCGTTGCTGCGGACGGGCTGGGCCATCCCGACGGTTGTGGGGAGGTGCCCGGCGAGCGGCCACGTTTCAGGCATCCGGTATCCCTGAGGGGAAGGGGGTACGGCGTGCCTGATCACTCTAGGAAACCAAGCGGTAATTCCACAATCCACTTCGAAGCGCCGTGACTGGGGGTAATCGCCAGATACGGTGTGGGGTCGGTTCTTTCACGCCGACTCCGGGAGCCGACCAAGGGTTCGGCTACCGGTTAGGGGGTAATGTCCGGCAGCATTGGAGACACCATGGAAGTCCTCGTCGCTGTCATCGCCTTCGCTGGTGCATTGCTCGCCGTCATCGCCACCGGTGCTCTCATCAGCCGTCTTCGCAGTGAGCCCAAGGGCTGGCTGATCGCCTGGAGCATCACGACGGCGTCTCTCTCCGTCTCACTCGGAGTAATCGCCGTCGGCTACTTAACCGGGTTCGGGGCAGGAACATTTCGCGTTTATCAACTGACCGGATCCATGCTGGCACCCCTGTGGCTGGCGGTCGGAGCCATCCAACTGCTGGCCCGTAAGGGCGCGGCCAGGTTCGCCTCATGGCTCCTGGGGATCGCACTCACCGTCATCGCGACGGTGATCCTGGCGGTCGACCCGGTCCTGCAGGACAAGGACTTCGCCAAGGTCCTCCCGCTGGGTAGTCACCACTGGGACCTGCCGTCGAAATACCTGCTGCTTGTCGTCCACGTGATCGCCGCGATCGTGCTGCTGGCCGGACTGGTGCTCGCGGTCATGCGCTGGCGCGGCGGCGACGACTACGACGCCGACAACATGCACGCGCTCCTGGTGCTCGGCCCCACCGGTCTCGCCCTGGTGGGAGCCGTCAGCTTCGCGGTGCCCGGAATGTTCACCGCGCTGCTGCTCTTCGTCACCGCCGCCGCCGTCTGGTACGCCATGCTCCGCCCGCTCGCGCCCTACGAGGACGACGAGGAGGAGGCCGCGGACGACGACTGGGAGAACCGCCCCCCGACACTCCGGCCCCCCGAGTACCAGCCCCGCGACGTGCAGGTCGCCGGACGCAGGATGTCCCAGGAGGCCCCTGGCGGCCGAGCCCTGGCCGAGGAGCCTCCCCGCCGCTCCGGACTCGGCGACCTCGTCGCCGAGTACCGCGCGGGCGACCGGGACGTCGACTACGCGGCGCGCATGGGGCAGCAGCCTCAGCAGCCTCCGCCGGGCGACGACAGGTTCGGCGGACCCGCCACCGGGATGTTCATGGCGGGTGAGTACGGCATGCCCTCCCCCGACCAGCCGTTCGGCGGTGACCTTGGCGGACGGGGTGGCGCCCCCGGGGCACAGCCGCCGGTCACGGGTCAGTTCGGCATGCCCTCCCCCGACCAGCCGTTCGGCGGCGACCTTGGCGGACGGGGTGGCGCCCCCGGGGCACAGCCGTCGGTCACCGGTCAGTTCGGCATGCCGCCCGGGGGGCCGGCGACCGGCGAGTACGACATCCCGGCCCACGAGTTCGGCAGGCACGGGGCTGTCGGCCCCGGCAGGCAGTCCGGTCCGGGCACCGGTGAGTTCGGCAGGACCGCCGGGCCCGCCACCGGTGAGTTCGGCAGGCCGGGCAGTCTCCAGCCCATGCCCGCCGACCAGGCGTTCGGCGGCGCGCCCTCCCCGGGCATGGACCAGGGGCGAGGCGGTTTTCACGGCTATGACCAGGCGTTCGGCGCCGCCCCCTCAAGCGGTGCCAGGTACCCGGACAGCCCGGGGGGCCCGGGTGGGGCGGGTGACCCGCCGGGCGGCTCGGGCCGTCCCTCGCCGAGCATCTTCGGCATGCTGACCGTCTTCACCCTCCTCGACGGCACCGGTGAGAGGTTCGACCGGCTCGCCGAGGAGACCGTCGAGGCGGTACGCCGATCCGAGCCGGACACGCTCATCTACGCCTGTCACTCGGTGAAGTCGGCGCCGCTCCAGCGCATCGTCTACGAGATCTACCGTGACGAGGTCGCCTACAGCGACCATCAACGCCAGCCGCACACGGAGCGTTTCGTCACCGAACGCCAGCCGATGGTGCTCGCCACCAACGTCATCGAGCTCACCATGAACGCCGCGAAGGTGATGCCGCTCCCGACGGCCTTCAGGCCGTGAACGCGGCGCGCGGGCGGTGGTCGTCCGCGCGCCGGATCGGGGGAGACGTCTCAGGCGCCGAGGGCGGCGCGGAGACGGTTCTCGTCGACGCGCCAGAAGTCGTGCTGCACGTCGTCGACGAAGGTGACCGGGATCATCTCCCCGTACCGTTCCTGATCCTCCGCCGAGGCTGTGATGTCGCGTTCCTCCCATGGGACGCCGAGTTCGGCGGCGACCCGTTCGATCACCGCCCGCGCGTCGTCGCACAGGTGGCAACCGGGCTTGCCGAGCAGGGTGATGCGATGGTCTCGGGGTGACATGACCGCCACGGTAGCCGAGTCGGGGCGCCACGCCGGACTGCCCGTCGACCTGCGTGGCGGGCGGCGGGCAGGCCGGTGACGGTCGCCGGGGAACCTGCCGAAGGCACAGGTCAGGGCCCTGATGAGGGGGTCGGACCACGAACCGGCGGAGGGGATGGCCAAGATTGTGAACACTCACTTTGTGCACCGGTTCACAAAAGGACTAACCTGAATGACAGTGGCCTCACCTCGTCATCCGTCGCGTCCGGGCCGCGCCGGTCGCCTGTCCCCCTGGAGCTCCGGCACGTGATCCGCCGTCTGTCCCAAGCCCGCGAACGCGGCATACCCGAGGCGACCGTCGCCCGGCTGCCGCTCTATCTGCGAGCGCTGAACGGCATGGCCGAGCGTGGCCTGGCGACCGTGAGCTCGGAGGACCTGGCCGTCGCGGCCGGTGTCAACTCCGCCAAGCTTCGCAAGGACCTCTCCCACCTCGGGTCGTACGGCACCCGGGGGGTCGGCTACGACGTCGAATATCTGATCTACCAGATCTCCCGTGAGCTGGGCCTCACCCAGGACTGGGCCGTTGCCATCGTCGGAGTGGGTAACCTCGGTCGTGCGCTCGCCAACTACGGCGGGTTCGTCTCCCGAGGATTCAGGGTCGCGGCGCTGCTCGACGCGGACCCTGAAGTGGTGGGCGACCACATCGCGGGATTGAATGTGGAGCACATCGACGAGCTGGAAGCCGTGATACGACGGCGGGGAGTGTCGATCGTGGTGCTTGCGACACCGGCAGTGGCGGCCCAGCAGGTGGCCGACCGCGTCGTTGCCGCGGGGGTCACCAGCATCCTGAACTTTGCCCCCGTTGTACTTTCTGTTCCAGAAGGCGTCGATATCCGTAAAGTCGACCTGTCGATTGAACTACAGATCCTTGCGTTCCACGAGCAACGTAAGACGGATCGGATGACTGGGGGGCCCACGATGGCCGAGGAGTGGCCCGAGGCGGTGGACTTGTGAGGAAGCACCGCGCACGAACTGACGGGCACACACTCTTCAGGCCTTTCCGGGCGACCGCGATGAGCGTGATCACTACGACGCGTGCCACGAACATGGGGACGACGAGGGCGGACCGCGCCCTCTCGGGGAAGGCGGTGGAGGGTCGATGAGCGTTCTCGTCGTCGGCCTGAGCCACCGCACGGCCCCGGTGGCCCTGCTGGAACGGGTCTCCGTCTCCGGTGACTCGCTGGTGAAGCTGCTCCAGGACGTCCATCGGGATGTCCACGTCGTCGAGGCCATGATCGTCTCGACCTGCAACCGGGTCGAGGTCTACGTCGAGGTCGACCGGTTCCACGCCGCGGTGACGTCGATCTCCTGGCTGCTCAGCACCCATTCCGGCGTCTCCATGGACGAACTGGCCGCCCACCTGTACGTGCACTACGAGGATCGTGCGATCGAGCACCTGTTCTCGGTCGGCTCGGGCCTCGACTCGATGGTCCTGGGCGAGGGGCAGATCCTCGGCCAGGTGCGTTCGGCGCTCAGGCTGGCCCAGGAGCAGGGCACGCTCGGCCCGACGCTCAACGAACTCGTCCAGCAGGCACTCCGGGTGGGTAAGCGCTCGCACACCGAGACCGGCATCGACCGGGCCGGCGCCTCACTCGTCGGGGTCGGGCTCACGCTCGCCGAGCGGGCCCTCGGCCCTCTTGAGGGGACGCGGGCCCTGGTGGTCGGCGCGGGCTCGATGAGCGCCCTGTCGGCCGCGACCCTGCAGCGGGCGGGTCTCACCGACATCGTGGTGGTCAACCGGACCCACGAGCGCGCGGTACGGCTGGCGCAGACGGTCGGCGGCCGGGCCGCCGAGTTCGGCGACCTGGAGAGGGAGCTGGCAAGGGCCGACCTGGTCATCTCCTGCACCGGCGCCACCGACGTGGTCATCACCGCCGACATGGTCACTCCGCACCGGATGTTCATCCTGGACCTGGCCCTGCCGCACGACGTCGACCTCGCCGTACGGCGGTTGCCCGGCGTGACACTGGTCGACCTGGAGTCCATGCAGGAGAGCGGGGCCGATGCCGGCACCGACGACGGTGGCCGGGCCGAGGCCGTCACCTCCGTGCGCGGCATCGTCGCCGAGGAGGTCGCCGCCTACCTGTCGGCCGAGCGCGCCGCGCGGGTCACGCCGACCGTGGTGGCGCTGCGGAGCAAGGCGGCGCAGGTGGTCGAGACGGAGCTTGAGCGGTTCGTCGCGCGGCTTCCCGAACTCGACGGACACGTCAGGGCCGAGGTCACCCAGACCGTCAGGCGGGTGGTCGACAAGCTGCTTCACGAGCCCACCGTGCGTGTCAAGCAGCTGGCGGAGTCGTCGGCGGGCGATCATTATGCGGAAGCACTCCGCGAGCTGTTCAATCTTGACCCGAAGGTGCCCGAAGCGGTGCGGCGTATCGAGACGATCGACGTCGAGCAGGGTAGGAACACCGAGCCGAGCAAGAAGGAGGCAGGCTTGTGAGCAGCATTTCTCCTCCGCTCCGGCTGGGCACGAGGCGGAGCGTCATGGCGACCACGCAGTCGGGCCTGGTCGCCGACCGCCTCACCGAGCTGACCGGAAGGGCCGTCGAACTCGTCGGCGTCGTCACCTTCGGCGACGTGACCCAGGGCGACCTCACGCAGCTCGGTGGTACGGGCGTCTTCGTCAGCGCGCTCCGTGACGAGCTGATCGAGGGCTCGATCGACTTCGCGGTGCACTCGCTGAAGGACCTGCCCACCACGCCCGACCCGCGCGTGGTCATCGCGGCGATCCCGCCGCGCGACGACCCCAGGGACGCCCTGGTGAGCGTCGCCAAGCTGGCCGACCTGCCGTCCGGAGCGAAGATCGGCACGGGCTCCCCGCGCAGGATCGCTCAGCTCCGGATGATCCGCCCTGATCTCGACTACGTTCCCATCCGGGGCAACGCCGACACTCGGATCGGCAAGGTGACCTCGGGCGAACTGCAGGGGGTCGTGCTCGCCGCCGCCGGGCTCGGCAGGCTGGGGCGCGAGGCCGAGATCTCCCAGATCTTCGAGGTCGAGGAGATACTCCCCGCCCCCGGTCAGGGAGCGCTGGCCGTGGAGTGCCGCTCGGACAGAGCCGACATGATCGAGCTGCTGGGCGTGCTCGACGACGCGCGCACCCGCGCCGAGGTCACCGCCGAGCGCGCGGTGCTCAACGCCCTGGAGGCGGGGTGCGCCGCTCCGCTGGGCACGTACGCGGCCGAGCACGGGCACGATCTGTTTTTGACCGCCGCCGCCGTCGCCGTCGACGGCAGGCGGGCGGTGCGCAAGTCCGCCGCCGGGAGCTCTTCTGCGCCCATGGATCTTGGTCGCGACCTCGCGGCCGAGATGATCGCCGAAGGGGCCGGCACGTTGATAGGGGAGCAGGCACATTGAGCTCCGGAAGTACCACCTTCGAGCACCCGTCCGGGTTCGTCGCCTTTGTCGGTGCAGGGCCCGGCGATGAGGGGCTGCTCACGCTACGCGGTGCCGAACTGCTCTCCAGAGCGGACATCGTCATCCTCGATCAGGAGGCGTACGGCTCGTTGCTACGTCACTGCCGCGAGGGCGTCGAGATCATCGGCGCGGCAGAGGAGGGCGCCGTCTCGCTGAAGGCCGTCAAGGCAGCCAAGGGCGGCAGCTGTGTCGTGCGGCTGTGCGCGGGCGACCCGATGTTCTTCTCCTCGATCACCGAGGAGGTCGCGGCCTGCGCCAAGGCGGAGGTGGACTTCGAGATCGTGCCCGGCGTGCCCCCGGCCACGGCGGTGCTCACCTATGCCGGGATCCCGGCCGCGGTGTCGGTGCCCGAGTTCCGGGTGGTGGACGCGACCCAGATCAAGGACTGGTCCGCCTACGCCGCGGGAGCGGGCACTCTGGTGATCTACAACGGCGTCGCCGAGGCCGTACCGATCGGCAAGGCGCTGATCGCGGCCGGCCGTCCCGACTCGACGCCGGTGGCGATCAGCAGTGCGGGAACCACGACCGAGCAGCACACCGTGGTGACCACGCTGGGCCGGATCGGGCCCGATCTCAAGCATGCCGGGATGGTCGAGCCCGCGCTGATCGTGGTCGGGGAAGCCGTCGGCATGCGCGACCGGCTGTCCTGGTTCGAGACCAAGCCGCTGTTCGGCTGGCGGGTGCTGGTGCCCAGGACCAAGGAGCAGTCGGCCGGCCTGGTCGACCAGCTGCGTTCGTACGGCGCGGTGCCCGAGGAGGTCCCCACGATCTCCGTCGAGCCACCGCGCACCCCGCAGCAGATGGATCGGGCGATCAAGGGCCTGGTCACGGGGCGCTACGAGTGGGTGGCCTTCACCAGCGCGAACGCGGTCAAGGCCGTGCGCGAGAAGTTCGAGGAGTACGGCCTGGACGCCCGCGCGTTCGCCGGGCTCAAGGTCGCGGCCGTGGGTGAGAGCACCGCGCGGGCCCTGGTGGAGTTCGGCGTCAGGCCCGATCTGATGCCGTCCGGCGAGCAGTCGTCGGAGGGCCTGCTGGTCGAGTGGCCGCCGTACGACTCGATGCTCGACCCGATCAACCGGGTGCTGCTGCCGCGTGCCGACATCGCGACCGAGACGTTGGTGGCCGGGCTGATCGAGCTCGGCTGGGAGTGCGACGACGTGACGGCCTACCGGACCGTCCGTGCCGCGCCGCCGCCCGCCCCCACCCGCGAGGCGATCAAGGGCGGTGGGTTCGACGCGGTGCTGTTCACCTCGTCGAGCACCGTCCGCAACCTGGTCGGCATCGCGGGCAAGCCGCACAACGTCACGGTCATCGCCGTGATCGGCCCGCAGACCGCCAAGACCGCGGAGGAATTCGGGCTCAGGGTCGACGTCATGGCCGACAAACCTTCGACTTCCGCTCTCGCGGCGGCGCTGGCGGAGTACGGTGCCAAGCAGCGGCAGGCAGCGGTCATGGCGGGGGACGTCCCCCGCAGGCCCTCGCAGACCCGAAGAGGGGCCCGGCGCCGCGCCAAGTAACCTTGAACAAGGCGGCTGCCCACGCGAGAAGGGCGGGCAGGCCGTGCTCGACGGTCCTGCGCGAGCGCGCCGGGCCGTGACCGGCGGCGCCCCGGCAGGCGGTGCGTCGCCACAGGTGGTAGGGCGTGGCGACCGGAGTGCCGCGGAACGCGGTGCGTGATGTGCGGTGCCGGGCGGCGCGCCATGAGGCAGCGGCGCGTCGCGGCGAGCGGTGAGCCGGCACACACATCGAGCTCCTCCGGCCCGCAGTCCCTTACCGGCCGGGGGGAGGGGGAGACACCATGACGGCCCAGTTCCCTGTCGCACGCCCGCGAAGGCTCCGCCGCACGGCACCGATGCGCCGGATGGTGGCCGGTACCCGGCTGCACCCGGCGGAGCTGGTGCTGCCGATGTTCGTGAAGGAGGACATCGGCCAGCCGAACCCGATCGGCTCGATGCCCGGGGTGTTCCAGCACACCCGCGACTCGCTGCGCAAGGCCGCCCACGAGGCGGCCGAGGCGGGGGTGGGCGGGCTGATCCTGTTCGGTATCCCCGCGGTGAAGGACGGCAGGGGGTCGGCGGCCGACGATCCGGAGGGGATCGTCCAGCGAGCCGTCGCCGATCTGGTCTCCGACGTGGGTGACACGATGGTCGTGATGACCGACACCTGCCTGGACGAGTTCACCGACCACGGGCACTGCGGCATCCTGACCGGTGAGGGGGAGGTCGACAACGACGCCACCCTGGAGCGCTACGCGGCCGCGGCGGTGGCCCAGGCACGGGCCGGATCGCAGGTGATCGCACCGAGCGGCATGATGGACGGCCAGGTGGCGGCGATCAGGACGGCCCTGGACGGCGACGGCTTCGAGCAGGTGCCGATCCTCGCGTACTCGGCCAAGTACGCCTCGGCCTTCTACGGCCCCTTCCGCGAGGCGGCCGAGTGCGCTCCGCAGTTCGGCGACCGCAACGCCTACCAGCAGGACGCGGCGGGACCGGTCGGGGAGGCGCTGCGCGAGGTGCGACTGGACCTCGACGAGGGTGCCGACGCCGTCATGGTCAAGCCGGCCCTGGCCTACCTCGACATCCTGCGCCAGGTGCGCGACGCCGTGCACGTGCCGGTGGCGGCGTACCAGGTCAGCGGTGAGTACGCCATGGTCGAGGCCGCCGCCGCGAACGGCTGGATCGACCGGGATCGGGTGATCATGGAGTCGCTGGTCGCGATCCGCAGGGCGGGGGCCGACATGATCCTCACCTACTGGGCGACCGAGGTCGCCGCGAAGCTGAGATGAGACCGGCGGCACGTACCGAGAACTGGAGGTTAGTCGCTTGCTGGAGATACGTGTGCGTTAGAGTGCGATAACCGGTGCGGATGTGTCCCAGGTGGCGTAGACCCTGGGGGGTTTGACGTTCCCACTGACCAGAGCGTGGACAGGTCGTCGCATCCGGGTGGCACGCGGGATGCGCGGACGACGGAGGACACAATGGTCGGGGTACCGATGGTTCGTCGAAACAGACGACATGGCCATCCGAAGCAGATGATCAGTTCTGTGCTGGAGTACGCCGCGCTGGGCTGGGCGAGCTGTCTGGGCGCGCGGCCGCTGAGAGGCGGTTCGCGCTCCTGCTCCTGCGACCGCGTCGGCTGTCCCGACCCGGGATGCCACCCCCTCTCGGTGGCCTGGCAGATGCAGGCCACCACCGACCCCACCCTGCTGACCAACTGGTGGCGGTACGAACCCGAGGCGAATGTGATTCTCCCCACGGGGCGGGTGTTCGACGTGTTCGACGTACCGCTCGCCGCGGGGCGCACCGCCCTCGCGAGCATGGACTCCGCCGGAGCAGCCCAGGGCCCGGTCGCCGTCAACGGCGACCGGGCCCTGTTCTATGTGGCCACCCGTAACGTCTCCGACGACGAGGACGAGTGGTGGTCCTGCGCCCTCGATTTCGGTCCGTCCACCATCGACGAGATGCCCGGTCTGCGCTGGCACTGCCGCGACAGCTACGTCCTCGCCCCGCCCTCGCTCCTGCCCAGTGGCGGGCACTGCTCGTGGCTGCGCCCGCCGGACGGCCGCCCGCTGCCCGACCCGCTCCGCGTCCTGGAGTTTCTCGCCGACGTCTGCGAGTGACTCCGGTACGGAGGAGGCCGCCCGGTCAGGGAGAGCCCCCCAGGCCGGCCTCGCGGGCGCGGACGATCGCCTGGGCGCGGTCGGCCACCTGGAGCTTCATGAAGATGTTGGAGACGTGGTTGCGCACGGTCTTGCCGGACAGGAAGAGGATCCCGGCGATCTCGCCGTTGCCCCTGCCCTGGGCGACCAGCCCGAGCACCTCCCGCTCCCGCTCGGTGAGCTCGGGGAAGGCGGTACGTGATGGATCGGGCATGCCGGTGAAGTAGGCCAGGACGCGGCGGGCGATCTCGGGCCCGTAGATGGCCTCGCCGGCGGCGACGGCGTGCACGGCGCGGGCGATCTCCTCGGCTCCGGCCTCCTTGAGCAGGTAACCGCGGGCCCCGGCACGCATCGCGGCGAACACCGAGTCGTCGTCACGGAACATGGTCAGCACCAGCACCCCGATCCGCGGGCTGGTCCTGATGATCGTCCTGGTCGCCTCGATGCCGTTGCCGCCGGGCATCTGCAGGTCCATCACGACCACGTCGGGCTGGAGCTCGGCGGCCAGTGCCACGGCCTCCTGGCCGTCGGCGGCCTCCCCGACGACCTCGATGTCCATGACCCCCAGCAGGCCGCGAAGCCCCTGCCGGAAGACCGGGTGGTCGTCCACGATCAGTACTGTGATCACTTGGCCTCCTCCACCGGCAACTTGGCGATCACCTCCGTGCCGCCGCCCGGCCTGTGACCGATCACACATGAGCCTCCCACCTCCGCCGCCCGCTCGCGCATCGAGGTCAGCCCCACGCCCGCGACAGGGTTCTCGGGCAGGCCGATCCCGTCGTCGGCGACCTCCACGCGCAGCTCGCCCGGCAGGCGGCGCAGCCGGATGAGGACGGTGGTCGCGCCGGCGTGGCGGCGGGCGTTGGTGAGCGCCTCCTGGGCGATGCGGTAGGTGGCGACCTCGACGGCGGCGGGCAGGTCGTCCAGCGGGCCGTCCACGGTTACCGCGGTCTCTCCGGCGGCTGCCCGCAGCGCGCCCTCCAGACCCAGATCGTCCAGCGCGGGCGGGCGCAGGCCGTACACCAGCTCGCGGACCGACGCGATCGTCGCGATCATCTCCTCGCGGATCCGGACCAGCAGCCTCCCGACGGCCTGAGGATCGGTGTCGAGCCTTCTCCGCGCCTCGTCGAGGGCGAACGTGACGCTGGTCAGCGCCGGGCCGAGCCCGTCGTGCAGCTCCCTGCCCAGCCTGCGGCGCTCCTCGTCGCGGGTGGACCGGATGCGTTCCCGGGAGCGGTGCAGGTCGGCGGTGAGCCGTACGGCGTGTGCCAGCTCGGCGAGGTGCCTGGCGAGCACCTCCATCGGCTCGCGGCCCGGCCGGACCCCCGCCACCATCAGGGTTCCGACCCAGTCCGCGTGCCAGAACAGCGGCATCTCCGTCACCCCCGGCCGAAGCTCCCCGTCGGTGAACACGCGCGTCGCGCCCCGCCCGGTGCGGACCTCGACGCCGACCCCGGTGGCTCCCAGTGCCCCGCGGATCAGGGTCACGGCCTCACCGAGGGCCGCCGTCGGGTCCTGCGCTCCCTGCCCGGTACGGCCGAGCAGGCCGACGACCCGGTAGGGGTCGCGCTCGACGGCGAAGACCCGGTCCACCAACCGCTGCAGCCGTAGCCGTACGGGGTGGAAGAGACCGCCCACGGCCAGCGCGGAGACCAGCCCGGCGCCTTGGCCCAGGTCGCTGGCCAGGGCGCCGGCCAGCCAGATCAGCCCGAAGTAGACGCCTCCGGTGACCGCGACGAGGGAGCCGTAGACCAGCGCCCGGTTGAGCACGACGTCGATGCCGTAGAGGCGGTAGCGCAGCACCGACGCGATGATCGACAGGGGCACTCCGGCCATGAAGAGGGTCTCCGTGGCCCCCAGCAACCAGGAGCCGGTCGCCACCCGGAGAATCCAGGAGAGCAGAAGCACCGCCAGCGCGCCGACGTACCAGCCGATCTGGCGCCGGAGCTCGGTGTCGCCCGCCCGATAGCGGAAGACCAGCGAGAGCACGCCGAGCGCGGTGAGCGCCATCATCGGGGCGCCGATGTACGACTCCACGGCGGGGGAGATCTCACGCAGCGCCTCGACACCGAAGGGGTTCGCGATCGGCAGCTGGAGCTCGAACTCGGGATCCGGGGCCAGTCCCAGGAACAGCGAGTGCCCGACCATGAGGACCAGGTTGGCGTACAGGACCGGCCGCCAGCGCCGGGAGGGCAGCCGGCCGTCGGGGAAGAGCAGCGGCAGCAGCGAGATGAACACCGGAACGTGCCACAGCCACAGCCACAGTGCCAGCCACCCGAGGTAGAGGGTGATCCCTCCGGGGTCGGTGAGGTAGAACCAGTGGGCGGCACTGTAGGCCAGGTAGTAGAGGCCGCCGACCACCCCGCTGATCCAGAGCAGCCAGGGGACGAGCAGCCGGGGCCGGCGCGTGACGAGGAACGCGCCGGCGACCGGGAACAGGAAGACCGTCGGATCCAGGGTGATGAAGTCCTCGCGCCAGGTCGAGGCGCTCAACTCGACCAGCCAGACCGCCAGGAGGTTGCAGACCGGCGCCAGTACCGCGCCGGTCCAGACGAGAACGGCCAATGCCGTCCGCCGCCGGTTCCCCGCGGCCTGTGAGGTCAGGGGGTCCTCGTCCCTGGGGAAGGGCAAGGCGTCTGCGGTCGCGGGGGCGGTCGCGGGCTCTTCGTTGGTGGAGGAGGTCGTTCCGCCTCCGTTCCCGGGGACGGTCACGGGGTCCGCGGTCACGGGGTCCGCGGTCACGGGGTCTGCGGTCACGGGGTCCGCGGTCACGGGGTCTGCGGTCACGGGGTCTGCGGTCGCGGGGGAGGTCATGCCGGCTCCGTTGTCCGTGAGTGAGGTTTCGCCGGTGAAGGAGATCACGGTGCTTCCGTTCCGAGGGGTAGCCGGGCGACGACCTCGGTGCCGCCGCCCGGACGCGGCCCGATCGTGCACGAGCCGCCCGTCTCCGCCGCCCGCTCGCGCATGGAGAGCAGGCCCACGCCGCCGCGGACCTTTTCCGGCAGGCCGATCCCGTCGTCGGCGATCGAGAGCCGCAACTCGCCGCCCGCCGTCGCGGCGTCCGCCGTGCCGTCGGATCCGCCTTCGGTGACCGCCCGTACCACCTCGGCCCGTACCAGGGTGATGGTGGCCTGGCCATGCCGGCGGACGTTGGTGAGCGCCTCCTGGGCGATCCGGTAGGCCGCCACCTCCACCGCCGGGGGTACGTCGTTCAGTGAACCGGCCAGTGCGACGTCCACCCGCGGTCCCGGCGCGTCGGCCAGCGAGCGTAGCGAGCCGGTCAGGCCGAGGTCCTTCAGCGCGGGCGGGCGCAGACCGTACACCAGGTCCCTGACGTCGACGATCGCGGTGCCCATCTGGTCGCGCACCCGGATCAGCAGCCCCTCCACGGCCTCGGGGTCCCGCTCCAGCCGGATTCTGGCCTCGTCCACGGTCATCGCCAGGCTGGCCAGCGTCGGCCCCAGCCCGTCGTGCAGGTCGCGGCGGAGCCTGCGCCGTTCCTCCTCCCGGGTGGTGAGGATGTGCTCCCTGGACCGCCGGAGGTCCGCGGTGAGCCGTACGGCGTGCGCCAGCTCGGCCAGGTGCCGGGCCAGCACGTTCAGCAGGTCCGGTGAGGGGGCGGGACCGCTGCTGAGCAGTCGTCCGACCGGTTCCCCGTGCCAGACCAGCGGAGTTTCGACCGGCCGTTCCCTCAGCTCGCCGTCGGTGACGGTGCCGCCGTGGACCTCGACGGCCACGCCGTCGGCGCGCAGCGCCTGGCGGACCAGTACCGCGGCGGTGGCCAGCCCCTCGGCGGGGTCCACGGCCTCCTGCAGGGTGCGGCTCAGCCGGTCGGCCACCCGGTAGGGGTCGTGCTCGACGCGGAGCAGCCGGTTCACGGCACACTGCAGGCGCAGCCGTACCGGGCGGAAGATCGCGCCCACGGTCAGCGCCGCGACGAGCCCGGCCACCGGGTCCTCGCCACCGGACAGCGCGCCGGTCAGCCAGGTCAGGCCGGAGTAGATCCCCCCGGCGACCAGCGCCAGCGCGCCGTAGACCAGGATGCCGTTGAGCACGGCGTGGACACCGGATGGCCGGGCGGCGGGGGGATGTGCGGGGGGCGTCGTGACTGCCATATGGGCAGGATCTCCCAGGTGATGTCCCGGTGTCCCGGGGCAGAAGTCCCGTTCTGGAATGATTTTTTCTAGTTCTCGCTGGTTCGCGGGTGTGTCCGGTGGGGAAGGTGCTTCCCGGCTCTGTCTCTCCGGGGGGCGAGGCCGGGGCGGGAACGCCGCAGGCGGAGGCTCGTCCCGCGGTGACTACCCTGGTGGACGTGAGCCGTACTGAGAACTCCGAGGACCTGTTCGCCCGCGCACGTGAGATCGTCCCGGGAGGTGTCAACTCCCCGGTCCGCGCCTTCGGAGCCGTCGGCGGCACGCCGCGCTTCATGGCTGCGGGGCAGGGGCCCTACATCACCGACGTGGACGGCAACCGTTACGTCGACCTGGTCTGCTCGTGGGGGCCGATGATCCTCGGTCACCGGCATCCCGCCGTGATCGAGGCCCTTCAGGAGGCGCTGCGCGACGGCACCTCGTTCGGTACGGCGACGGCCGGCGAGGTCGAACTCGCCGAGGAGATCGTCGCCCGGGTCGACCCGGTGGAGAAGATCCGCCTGGTCAGCTCCGGCACCGAGGCCACCATGTCCGCGGTACGGCTGGCGCGTGGCTTCACCGGCCGATCCAAGATCATTAAGTTCGCCGGCTGCTACCACGGCCATGTCGACGCCCTGCTCGCCTCGGCCGGTTCCGGCCTGGTGACCTTCGGCCTGCCCGACACCCCCGGCGTGACCGGCGCCTCGGCCGCCGACACCGTGGTGCTGCCCTACAACTCGATCGAGGCGGTCACCGAGGCGTTCCAGGCGTTCGGCGCCGAGATCGCGTGCGTGATCACCGAGGCGTGCCCGGCCAACATGGGCGTCGTCCCGCCGCTGGACGGGTTCAACGCCAGGCTGCGGGAGCTGTGCACCGCGCACGGCGCCCTGCTGATCATCGACGAGGTGCTCACCGGCTTCCGGGTCTCGGAGGCGGGCTGGTACGGGCTCGACCCGGTCGACGCCGACCTGATGACCTTCGGCAAGGTCATGGGCGGTGGCCTGCCCGCCGCCGCGTTCGGCGGTCGCGCCGACGTGATGGCTCACCTCGCTCCCGAGGGGCCGGTCTACCAGGCGGGCACCCTGTCCGGAAACCCGCTGGCCTGCGCCGCCGGTCTGGCCACCCTGCGCGCCTGCGACGAGGGCGTCTACGACCGGGTGGACGCCGCGGCCCTGGTCATCGGCCGCGCCGCCGCCGACGCGCTGGCCGCCGCCGGGGTGCCGCACCGCCTGCAGCGTGCCGGGAGCCTGTTCTCCATCTTCTTCACGGACGAGCGGGTGGTCGACTTCGACGCCGCCCAGAGGCAGAACACCGCCGCCTATCGGGCGTTCTTCCACTCGATGCTCGACCAGGGCGTCTACCTGCCGCCGTCGGCGTACGAGGCGTGGTTCCTGTCCGCCGCCCATGACGACGAGGCGCTCTCCCGCATCGCGGACGCCCTTCCCGCCGCGGCCAAGGCAGCGGCTTCCGTTTCCGTTTAGCAGGCGGTCTGTTCGGGTTCTCCCTGCCGGGTGTGTTAGCGCTTTGGTGGGTGCTTTCGTGGGTGTGTGTTCGCGCTCCGGTGGGCGGGTGCTCCGGGCGGCCGTCGTTGGTGGCGGGTCTGGGGGTCAGGCCTTCGGCCTGGCGGGCGCGGTGGTCGCGGATTCTTATAAGCCGCCCGGAGCACCCACCCACCTCCGCGCACCCCTTGTCCCGCCGTACGCCCTGCGGGCCGTAGTCGCTTTCTTACGGGTTGCCCATCGGGCTCTTGGACGCTGAAGCAATCCGTACAGGGGTCGTTCTGGGTCCATCGCCGTAGCTGAAGCAGCGGTGCGGGAAGGAGCGCAGGGGGCTCGCCGTATTTCGTCAGGCCCGTCGTGACCTGTCGGCCGTTGGTCGGCTTGCTGCGGTTTGTCGTTGCCGGTCATGGCTTGGCTCGGGGGCGAGTGTGATCGTCTGGTAGGGCGCATCGCGGCTCGGGCCGCCACCGCAACCGGAGGGTGCCTCGCTCCGCTCCTCTAGCGTGGTCCAGCCGGACGGGCACACCGCGACTCGGACCGTCACTGTGACCGGAGGGAGGGGTACGCCTCGTGCGAGGACTTCGGTCAGGTGGGCCAGGTGGGTCAGTTGGAGAGGGGGCCGGGTCTGTCAGGTTCGTCGGTTCTGTTGGCTCGGTCGGTTTTGTTGGTTTCGTTGGTTGGGAGGTGGAACCAGACGGCGGTGCCTGCTTCGGGGTCGTGGTGGGTGCCCCAGGCGGTGGCCATGGTCTCGACCAGGAGGAGGCCGCGTCCGCCGTCGCTGTCGAAGTCGGTCGCGCGGACGAAGGGGAGGCTGGTGGCCGAGCCGTCGTCGATGACCTCGGCGTGGATCATGCCGCCGCCCAGGCCCAGGCAGACCGTGATCGATCCTGCTGCGGTCCGTCCGGAGTCGGAGTGGACGACGGAGTTCGTCACGATCTCGCTGAGCAGCAGCACCACGTCGTCGAGGGCGGAGTCGTCGACTCTGCCGGTGAGCAGGTCCCGTGCCCAGGCGCGGACCGTCGCGACGGAGCAGGCCAGGCCCGCGAACTCGGCGTGACCCAGCGGGTGCAGTACGGCCCAGCGTGCTGCGGTTGCCCGCTGGCGTTCGTAGCGGCAGGTGGCCTGCCCGTAGGTGTTCATGCGATCGCCGCCGAGACGATGACGTCGGCTGCGTTGTCGGCCCCGGCCCAGACCCCTTCACCCGGCCGCCACACCCTGGCCCACCAGGGCCGCCAGACGAACATCCAGCCGCAGGCGCGACGGATGACGGCGATCCGGACCCGGGTCTCACCCCCGGACATGATCTCCAGCACCGGCTGCCCCACCTGGGGCAACACCAGCGAGGTGCCCACCCCCAGGCCCCGCAGATCCCACCCCAGCCGTACCAGGTGAATCAATTGCTCTTGCGGATCACGTGCACTCATAGCACTGACCTCCTATTACGGATTTGTTCCGCGCGACGATGGCTTTTGGCAGGAATGTCCACATCTGAGCGATGCGAAGAGAACCCTGCCTTGCGACACCCTGAAGCTCTTCCGCTCCCAGCGATCTAGAGCAACGGAAAGTGATTGCATGGTCATGCTGGGTTAGCATGGTGCTGTCTGTCAATGCACAATGCAGATTGAAATTAATCTGCGTATCGAAGACGGCCGGGTAGCCGCTCCATCACACTGAGCGCATGTCGCCCACATACAGCCCAACTGTTCGGCTCCGGCGTCTGGCTCGTGAACTACGCAAGATGCGAGAAGAAAACGGGCTAAGCCCTGAGAGTGCTGCAATCCGTCTCGGATGGAGCCGTAGCAAGGTGAGCCGGATCGAAACAGGACGTACTCGCGCGAGTGCCTCCGACGTTGCCAATGTCTGCGACCTTTATGGTGCGGGCTCGTCGGTTCGTGCTGGTTTGATTCAACTCGCCAAGGAGGTCCGTCAACGCGGCTGGTGGACCGCCTACGCCGATGTGTTCACCGGCTCCTATATCGGATTGGAGGACGAAGCTGCCCTGATCCATCAATGGGAGGTGCAGCTCGTCCCGGGTCTGTTACAAACCGAGGACTACGCCCGCGCGGTGATCAGCGCTGGGAGACCCGAACCGCACGACGCAGAGGACATCCATCGACGGGTCATGGCTCGCATGGCACGGCGCACACTGCTCAGCAGGCCCGATGCGCCGGAACTCTATGCGGTAGTAGACGAAGGCGTTATCCGCCGCCCGATCGGTAATCCCGAATCAATGCGTGATCAGTTGCAGGCATTGCTGGTCGCGGCGCGCCGTCCCAATGTGACGATCCGCGTCCTTCCCTACCGTGCTGGAGCACACGCCGGGCTGGAAGGGGCGTTCACTGTCCTGTCCTTCACAGAAGAGGTCGATCCCGACGTCGCCTACGTGGAGGGCACCGCCGGTGATGTATATATCGAGAGCTCAGATCAGATAGATCGCTATAAAATGGCATTTGAGCGCATCTGTGATGCGGCTCTGCCCCAGGATGCATCCATGGGGCTGATCGCCGAGGCGAAGGAGCAGCTATCTCATGACTGATCCGACAAACGCTGTGTGGCGCAAGAGCAGCCTGAGCGGCAGCGGCAACAACTGCGTCGAGGTGGCCCACATAGACAACCAGTACCTTGTCCGTGACTCCAAGAATCCTGGTGGCGCCACACTTGTCTTCTCGCCAGGTGACTGGGCTGCCTTCCTTGGCCGTGTCAAGTCTGGAGACTTCGACACGCGCCCCTGATCGCGTGATGAGTTAAAGAGGGTTTCCGAGAGGTGCGGGACGGTGGAGAACCAGCCTGTGGACCTGTCTCACGCAGAGTGGCGCAAGAGTTCGCGCAGTAACGGCAATGGTGGAGCGTGTGTCGAGGTAGCGCGCAATCTGGCCGGGATCGTGGCCGTTCGGGACAGCAAGGACATCAATGGTCCAGCGCTGCTCTTCTCCCCTAGCGGGTGGCGGGCCTTTGGAGCGGCGAAGACGAGGGCTCCGTCGATCAGTTCGGCACGTTCGAAGAAACCGGGTTCACCGTTGGGGCCCTCGGAAAGGCGGTCGAGGTCATCGGCGTTCCAACCCTTCGGGGGTGGAGTGGGCCAGTGATCGAGTGCGGCACCCATGCGGGGCACTGTAATTCCGGGCCTGTGGTGACCGGACCGTTTCAGGGAGTTTTAACCTCGGCCCGGATGGTGGGCGGGGGCGCGGCGTCCCAATGATCTACAAGTCGTTCTCCACTGTCGGCCTCTAGCCTCATCCGCGGTCCTCCTGAGCCGGAGCGACTCGGCGCGGTGCGGGCCCTCGAACGGGACTGCGACAGCGGCCCTTGAAGGAGATGAGAAGGAGGCGGTGGTGGACATGAGCATCGTGCCATTGCTTGGCATCGTGCCATTGTTTGGAATCGTGGTCGGAGCGGTGTTCGTCGGGGCCGGCATCTGGGTGATGACTGTCGGGCAGCGGCTGCGGCGGCACGGGGTGCGGGTGCCGGGCGTCGTCGTGGGACTGCGCAGGTCCAGAGGCGGCAGCCGCCTGTACTATCCCACGCTGCAGTTCCAGACGGTGCAGGGCTCCGTGGTGGAGGCCGCGTCGGATCTGGGCTCCAACCCGCCGCAGGTCCGTCCGGGCCAGCAGGTCATGGTGGTCTACGACCCCGAGCGCCCCCAGCGCGCCCGCCTGGACGGGGTGGGCGGCAGAGGCGTGCTCCTCGGCGTGCTGTTCCTGACCGTCGGGGCGATCATCCTGGTGGTCCCCCTGGTCGTCGCGGTCAGCTTCTGGTTGTGAGGGCGGGGGACGTCCTCGCCTGCGGCCAGGACGTCCGGGACGTCTGCACCGTCGGCGCGGATGTCTGGGACGTTCGCTGGGACGTCCTGACCATGGGGGACGTCTGGGCGTGAGCCCGGTGACGGTGTCGCCGCCGGAGGCCACAGCGTCGAGCCGGATGACCTGGCCACCGCTTCAAGCAGGTCGGGGTTCACCCGCACGCCGTGTTACCGCGGATTCCCCGGCAGCCGAGCGGCCTCGTCATTGCCTGCCGACCTTGGTCAGAAAGTCGGCGAGGTGATGGCGCGTGCGCAGGTAGTCGTTCATGTGGTCCGAAGGCCGGGAGAGAAACAGTTGCTGATGGGCCCAGAGGGCCTTCTGCATCACGAGCACGGCGTCATCGGGCCGGCCCAGCCCGTCGTACGTCATGCCGAGGTTGGACAAACAGCGGGCCAGCTCGGGCAGGAAACGTCCCTTGTCCACCTCGATGAGTTCCCAGTGGACGGTGGCGGCTTCCTCCTGGACGGACAGGAGATCCTCGGAACGCTCCAGCCGCACGTAAACCGCCTCCAGGCGGCCCAGGGCGTTGGCGAGGTCGGGCAGAAAACGCTCCGGAGCGGCCTGGGCCAGCTGCCGGCACATGTTGACGGCCTCCTGCCCGATGGTCGCGGCGTCGTCGAGCCGCCCCGCGTTCGTGAGCCCCCTACCGAAGCCGACCAGGGAGCGGGCATAGTCCGGCATGAAGCGTCCGGGATCGAGCTCGGCCAGCTCCTGGCGGAGATGGGCGGCCTCCTGGAACTGGGGCAGAGCGTCGTCGTGTCGGCCCTGCTCGGAAAACGCGTGGCCGAGGTTGATCATAGAGCGGGTGTAACCCGGCACGTAGCGTTCGGGGTCGTACCCGACCAGCGCCCGGTGGACGGCGACGGCCAGCTCCAGCGGGGGCACGGCCTCGTCCGGCCGCCCCAAGCGGGTCAACGCCAGCCCCAGGTTGGTCAGCGTCGCTGCTTTCCCCTCATAGATGGCGCCGATCTGCGGGCTGTACGGGTCGCGCTGGCCGGCCATTACCTTGTTGTAGGAGGCGACGGCCTCCTCAAGCAGAGGCACTGCCTCGTCGAGGCGGCCCACCTCCATGAGCGTCACACCCAGCTCGCCCACGGCGATGGCCAGTTCCAAAGTGGGCCGGCCTGATCCAGCGTCGGCCAGCCGCCGGTGAACGGCGACGAGCTCCTCGATCACGGGCAGCGCCTCGCCGGGCCGGCCCAGGTCCGACAGCACCGTCCTGAGTCCGTCCAGGGCGCGGGCCAGGTCGAGCAGGTGCTCCTCGGGGTCGGTGGCGACCAGTCCGCGCCGGATGTCGGCGGCCTCCCTCAGCGCGGCCACGGCCTCGTCGTACCGGCCCAGACCATTCAGCGCCGACCCCAGCTCGCACAGTGCCGAGCCCAGGGCGTCCGGGATCGGAGACCCGGGATCGTCCCGGTAGTCGGGCACGACAGCCAGTTCCCGGTAGAGATCGACGGCCTCCTCCCACACCGGTACGGCCTCGTCGGGCCGGCCCAGAGCGGACAGCAACGCACCCAGGTCGGTCAGGGCGGGAGCGAGCTCAAGAGCGTGCAGGCCGCGGTCCGTACCGATCAGCCGCCGGAGGGCGGCGACGGCCTCCTCGAAGGCGGGCAGGGCTTCGTCGAACCGTTGCAGCTCTATCAGCGCTCTGCCCAGGTCGGATAGGGAGTGCGCCAAGGGCGGCAGATGGTTTTCGGGATCGGCCTTGGCCAGCCCACGGTGGACGGCGACCGCTTCCTGATATCGGCCGAGTTGCTCTTCCAACTTCCGTTCCTCCATGCCTCTCCCCGCGGCGGCAGCCGACTGGCTGTCCTCGGGCCTCATCGCACCTTCTCCTCGGCGCCGTGGGCCTATCGCACCAGGCATGAGGGCTGGTGACGAAGCTAGAGACCGTTACTGGGAAACGGCTTGTAGATCACTGTTAGGAGACTCTGCTCCTGGTTGCTGACGTTTTCAGGGAGTTTTCGCCTTGGTCCGGACGGGGGCGGGGAGTGTGGCGGTCGTGCGGGGGCGGGTGCCGGCGTAGAGGACGCCGGAGATGATCAGGGTGGCGGCGGTGAGTTTGACGGGGGAGATGGGTTCGCCGGTGAACAGGGCGGCGGAGGACATGCCGAAGACCGGGACGAGCAGGGCGGAGGGCGCGACCACCGAGGCGTCGTAGCGCTGGAGCAGGAAGCCCCAGATACCGAAACCGCCGAGGGTGGAGATCAGCGCCACGTAGAGCACGGACAGGCTCCCCTCCACCGAGAACTCCAGCCGGGGAACACCCTCCACCAGCAGGGACAGGCCCAGCATGGGCAGGGCCGCGACCGCGCTGATCCAGACCATGAAGCGGAACGAGTTGGGCGGGGCGGCGCTCCTGACCGCGATGTTGCCCGCGCTCCAGAAGAACGCCGAGCCGACGACCAGCAGGAACGCGCCGACGGGACCGTCGGTGCCCAGGTCGGCGGCGATCAGTACCAGCCCGGCGAGCGCGACGGCCATGCCGGTGATCCGCCGCGCGGTGAGCCGCTCCCCCAGCAGGACGACGGCCAGGACGGCGGTGAAGACCGCCTGAACCTGGACGACGAGCGAGGTCAGCCCGGCGGGCATGCCCGCCCGCATGCCCATCAGCAACAGGGTGTACTGGCCGACGCCGAGTGTGGCCCCGGTGACGAGCACCTTCCGCCAGGGCACCCCGGGGCCGCCGACGAACAGCAGCGCGGGGAAGGCGGCCAGGGTGAAACGCAGCGCCACGTAGAGCAGCGGCGGAAAGTGCCGGAGCCCGACCTCCATGACGACGAAGTTGAAGCCCCAGAGGGCGGCGAGGCCGATGGCGAGGAGGAGGTGCCGGGTACGCATACATCCATCGTCGTTTTCAGTGATATTTCAGCACAAGCGAGAATTTCTGGCTTATATCGTTTAGAGTTGCTTATATGTTGGATCTCAACCGGCTCAAGGCGCTGCACGCGGTCTCCGTCTACGGATCGGTGGGCGCGGCGGCCGAGGCGCTCATGGTCACCCCCTCCGCGGTCTCCCAGCAGCTGGCCAAGCTGGAGCGGGAGACCGGCGCGACCCTGCTGGAGCGCAACGGGCGCGGGGTTCGGCTGACCGACGCGGCGGGGCTGCTCGCCGACCACGCCGAGCGCATCCTCGCGCTGGTCGAGACGGCGGAGGCCGACTTCGAGGCACTGCGCGGGCAGGTCGTGGGGCGGCTGGGCATCGGCGCCTTCCCCACGGCGGCCAGGGGACTGATGCCCGCCGCGCTGGCCCTGCTGCGTGCCCGCCACCCCGACCTGCGGCTCCAGCTCATGGAACGCGAGCCCTCGCGGCAGATCCGCGAGGTGGCCAGGGGAGAACTCGACCTCGCGGTGATCCAGGACTGGATGAACCGCCCGCTGGCCATCTCCGAGGGGCTGTCCCGGGCGACGCTCTTCGACGACATCGCCGACGCGATCCTGCCCGCGGGCCACCCCCTGGCGGACCGCGCCGAGATCGAGCTGGCCGAGCTGTCCGGCGAGCAGTGGATCAGCTCCTCACCGGGCACGGTCTGCCACGACTGGCTGGTCTACACGCTGCGCTCGGCCGAGTTGGAGCCGGACATCACCTGCATGGCGGATGAGTACCCCACCCAGATGGCCCTCGTCGCGGCCGGGCAGGGATGCGCGATCATCCCTCGGCTGGGCCGTGACTTCGTCCCCTCCGGGGTGCGGGTCGTCCCGATCAGGTCGCGCCCGACCCGCAGGCTCTACGCGCTCTGGCGCAGTGACGCCGCCCGCCGCCCGGCGATCCGCGCCGCGGTCGAGGCGCTGAAGGCCGTCTCCGCCGATTTCCACATCCCCATCTCCGACTCCGCCGGATCGGCGCCGTCCATCGTCCTGGCCGGGAGCGTCCACCCGGTCGAGTGAGGAGGCGCGGCCACCGTGCCAGGTGCGCTCTCCCGTGAGGTCGGGGACGCGGCCGACGGGTGCCGCCTCACGAGGACGGCGACGTGCAGTCCGGGCGACCGCGGCGGGCAGCGGATCCGATGGATGTCCGGAGCGCGGGGCTCAGCTGAGAGCGATCGTCACCACGCCGCCGACGATGACGCAGGCGGCCAGCAGCCGCCTGGTCAGGTCGCCCTCGGCCAGCAGCCTGCCGCCGAGCAGCACCGCGACGAGCACGCTGACCTCCCGTACCGGGGCCACCGCGCTGATCGGCGAGAAGGTGAACGCGGTCAGCGCCAGCAGGTAGGAGAGCGGCATCAGCACCGCCGCACCCAGCACCCGCATCCGGTGCTCGCGCCAGACGGGCAGGACCAGCCCCCGGCGGTGGCCGCCGAGCACCGGTGCGGTCAGCACGAGGGTGCGGCCGAGGTCGCCGAAGTAGTTGAGCAGGATCGGCGCGACCGCGAAGGCGCTCACCACCTGCTTGTCCCAGACGGTGTACGCCGCGATGAACACTCCGGTGGCCAGCCCGAACCCGATGCCGCTCAGATCCCGGCGACTGGGCCTGCGAGCCATGCTGAGCAGGAAGACACCCACCCCGATCAGGCCGATCCCCACGATGCCCGCCAGGCCGGGGCGCTCGCCCAGGAACAGGACGGCGACCAGGCTGGCCAGCAGCGGCCCGGTGCCCCGGGCGATCGGGTAGACCATCGACAGGTCACCGTGCCGGTAGCCACGCTGGAGGAGCGTGAAGTAGCCCAGGTGCAGCGTGGTGCTCGCGGCGATCACTCCGAGGTCGGCCCAGGAGAGGCCGGTGCCGCCGAGGAGGAGATAGCCGAGCGCGACCGGGGTCCAGACCGCCGTGGACGCCGCGGCCACCATCCAGACGAAGACGATGCCGTCGGCGTCGGCCGCCTGCTTGCTCAGCAGGTTCCAGCAGGCGTGGGCGACGGCCGAGGTGAGAATGAGGGCGAGGGCGAACAGGCTCACGGGGGACCTTTCCGGACCGCCGGACCGCGGAACCTTAGCCACAAACGCCCCAGACCCTACTCGCCCTCGCCACGCGCTCCCAGTGGTCCACCTGATCGGCTGTGGGCCCATGGCTGTGGGTAGGCTTGCGGAACCATGGCTGAGACCACCGTCGTTCACCTCCTGCGCCACGGTGAGGTGCACAATCCCGCTAACGTTCTGTACGGCAGGCTTCCCGACTACCACCTCTCCGACAACGGCGTGCAGATGGCTGAGACGGTGGCCAAGGCGGTCGCCGGCCGCGACGTCGTCGCGCTGTTCTCCTCCCCGCTGGAGCGCGCCCAGGAGACCGCCGCCCCGCTCGCCGCGACCTTCCATCTGGACGTCACGCTCGATGAGCGGCTGATCGAGGCTGAGAACATCTTCGAGGGGCTCCCCATCGGCGGAGGCGACGGCGTCTTCCGCAACCCGCGTTTCTACCGCTACCTGTGGAACCCGCTCCGTCCCTCCTGGGGAGAGCGCTACCTCCACTTGGTCGACCGGATGAGCGGCGCGATCAACGCCGCTCGCCGGGCGGCGCGCGGTCATGAGGCGATCATGGTGAGCCACCAGCTCCCGATCTGGATCATCCGGCTCGCCGCCGAGGGCAGGCGCCTGCCGCACGACCCGCGCCGCAGGCAGTGCGCGCTGGCCAGCCTCACCAGCTTCGCCTTCGAGGGAGACCGTCTGATCAGCGTGGGGTACAGCGAGCCCGCGGCGGCGCTCGTCAAACGCCCCACTGTGCCGGGCGCCTGACACCGCCGGTACAGTGATTGCTCTACCGGTTGTAGTACAGGGAGCCTCCGTCACCCATGCGCGCACAATCCTTTGCCGCCGTCGCGCTGCTCGTCGCCGTGACCGGATGCGCCGGAAACCAGGGGGCGCAGCCGCAGGCCGGTGACACCCGGTTCATCGCGGGCGACGGCAAGATCACCCTGTTCCAGGCCGCCGACCGCAAGGTCGCGCCGCCGGTTGAGGGGGAGACCCTCGACGGGGGCACCGCGACACTCGCCGCGCACAAGGGCAAGGTCGTGGTGCTCAACTTCTGGGCCTCCTGGTGCGCGCCCTGCCGGGCCGAGGCGCCGGTGCTCAAGGACATCTCCGCCAAGACCAAGGCGGACGGCGTGGAGTTCCTCGGCATCGACTTCAAGGACCGCAAGGCCGACGCGCTCGCCTTCGAGCGGAGCCACAAGTCCGGTTACCCGAGCATCTTCGACCAGCCGGGCAAGGTCGCGCTCTCCTTCCAGGGCACGGTCCCGCCCGCGGCCATCCCCTCCACACTGATCATCGACCGCCAGGGCAGGATCGCCGCCAGGGCACTCGGCGCGGTCAAGTACAACGACCTCCTCGACGCCGTGACCAAGGTCGGTAATGAGAGCTGACGGCCCCGGGCGATGGCTGGGCCCGCGATGAGCGCCGACCTCGCGAGCACCGTCGCGAGCGGTTCGCTGGCGCTGGCACTGCCGATAGCGGTCGCGGCCGGACTAGTGTCGTTCCTGTCGCCGTGCGTGCTGCCGCTCGTGCCCGGCTACCTGTCGTACGTGACCGGCATGAGCGCCGATCCCAGGCGGGGGCGCATGGTCGCGGGCATCGTGCTGTTCGTCCTCGGGTTCGCCGTCGTGTTCGTGGCCGGAGGGGCGCTCTTCGGCGGGCTCGGCGCGATGTTGTTCGGCAACGTGGGGATCATCACGCGGGTGCTGGGCGCCCTCACGATCGTGCTCGGTCTGGCCTTCATGGGGGTCATCCCCGGCCTGCAGCGTGACTTCCGCATCCACCGGCTCCCGGCCGCGGGCCTGGCGGGGGCGCCCCTGCTCGGCCTGGTGTTCGGCCTGGGCTGGACCCCCTGCATCGGCCCCACCCTCGGGGTCGTGCTCACCCTCGGCCTGAACGAGGGCAGCGCCGGCCGCGGTGCGATACTCGCCTTCGCGTACGCGCTCGGCCTCGGCCTGCCGTTCGTGGCGGCCGGGCTGGCCTACAGCAGGGCCCTGAGGACCTTCAAGGCGGTACGCCGCCACTCACAGCTGATCACGCGGGCGGGCGGCGTCATGCTGGTCGTCGTCGGCGTCCTGCTCGTCACCGGGCTCTGGGAGCAGCTCGTCGCGACGATCCAGGGCTGGGTCGGCGGATTCGAGCCGGTGATCTGATGGGGCACATCGACCCCGGGGCGGGAGAGCGAGCGGTGGCCGAGCCGCAGACGAAGACGGAGACGGTGACCGCGAGCGGTCCTGAGGCAGGCGGGAAGAACGAGGAACGGCGGCCCGGGGGAATCGGGGTCGTGGGCTGGGCGCGCTGGTTCTGGCGGACGCTCACCTCGATGCGGACCGCGCTGATCCTGTTGTTCCTGTTCGCCCTGGCGTCCATTCCCGGCTCGATCTGGCCGCAGCGCGGCGTCTCCGACGCCAAGGTCTTCCAGTACTTCGAGGACAGCCCCCGGCTCGCCGAGTGGCTGGACAGGTTCTGGCTGTTCGACGTGTTCAGGGCCCCCTGGTTCGCCGCGATCTACCTTCTGCTCTTCCTGTCCCTGATCGGCTGCGTGCTTCCCCGTACCATGACCCACCTGCGGGAGTCGCGCAGGAAGCCGCCCGCGGCGCCGCGCAACCTGGGCAGGCTGCCGCAGCACGCCTCCTTCGAGGCTCCGCTGACCGTCGAGGAGGCCGCCGCCAGGCTGCGCGCCAAGCGGTTCCGGGTGACCACGGGGCCAGGCTGGGCCGCCGCGGAGAAGGGCTACCTGCGCGAGTCCGGCAACCTGCTGTTCCACGTGGCGCTGCTCGGCCTGCTGCTCGCGGTCGGGATCGGCACGCTCTACGGCTACCGGGGCAACGTGCTGGTCGTGGAGGGCGAGGGGTTCGCCAACACGGTCGCGGCCTACGACCGCTACATGCCGGGGCAGCAGGTGAACGCCGAGTCGCTGGAACCGTTCTCCTTCACGGTCGAGGACTTCCAGGCGAGCTACATCGCGAAGGGCGAGAAGACCGGGCAGCCCCTCGACTTCGAGGCCAGGCTCAAGGTCGAGGACGCCCCCGGCGCCCCCGTGCGCGACTACGTCCTCAAGGTCAACGAGCCGCTGAACGTCAACGGCACGCAGAGCTACCTGATCGACCACGGGTACGCGCCGACCTTCAGGATCACCGACGGCAAGGGCCAGGTCGCCTTCGACGGGCCGGTGCCCTGCCTGGTCGTCCAGCCCGCCAACTTCACCTCCGAATGTGTGATCAAGGTCCCGGACGCGCAGCCGGAGCAGCTCGGCATCCTGATCGGTTTCCTGCCGACGACGGTCCCGGTGGGCTCGGAGTGGGTGTCGGTCTTCCCCGGTGCCGCCAACCCCACGGCCCAGGTCTACGGTGCCTTCGCCGGTGACCTGGGCCTGAAGGACGGCCGGCCGCAGTCGGTCTACGAGCTCGACCCCGACAGCCTGAAGAAGATGAAGCCGCTGGTCATGAAGGCGGACCCGCTGGCGGTCAACGAGAAGCTCACGCTCCCGGGCGGTATGGGCTCCATCGAGTTCACCGGCGTCAAGGAGTGGATCGCCCTGCAGATCACCCACGATCCCGGTCGGATGCCGGCGTTCGTCGCCTCGGTCCTCGCCGTGGCCGGCCTCGTGCTGACCCTGACCGTCCGCCGCCGCAGGGTGTGGGTACGGGTCCACGACCAGGCCGGTCAGCCCGAGGGCGAGAGCCGGCGGGTCGACGTGGGCGGCCTCACGCGTACCGAGGGTGGTGATTTCGGTGAGGAGTTCACCGAGATCGTCTCCGCTTTGAACCCAGGAATTCCCAACCCAGGAGTTAAGGATGCCCGTTGAGGTCGATGCCGGCCTCGCCACCCTGAGCGATCAGCTCATCTTGGCGACGGTGCTGCTCTACGTCTTCGCAATGATCGCCTACGCCCTCGACCTGGCCTTCAGCCGGTCCGCGGGGGCGGAGGCCCGTGCCGCGAAGCGGCCCGCGCTCGCCACCGTCGGTGCCACCGTCGGCACCGGCGCCGACCCGGCCGCACCGGCCTCCGCCCAGGCGGAGACCGAGGAGCCCGAGGACAGGACGCCCCCCGCCTGGGTGGTGCGGGTGGGGATGGTGGCCGTCGGGCTGGGCTGGCTCGGCTGGATCGCCAACCTCGCCTCTCTCATCACCCGTGGCCTGGCCGTGGACCGGTGGCCGTGGGGCAACATGTACGAGTTCGTGGTCGCGATGTGCCTCGCGACGGTGGGCGCGTTCCTGCTCATGCAGCTCCGCTACCGGGTCCGCTTCCTGGGCGCGTTCGTCACGGTCGCGGCCGCCCTGTGCCTCGGTTTCGCCGTACGGTACCTGCACGTGCAGGCCGGTCCCGTGGTTCCCGCGCTGAACTCCTACTGGGTCGCGATCCACGTGTCGGCGGCGATCGTCGCCGCGGGGCTGTTCATCGTGGCCGCCGTCTCCGGCATTCTCTACCTGATCAGGAAGGACACGGCGGTCCGCCTGCCGTCCCGGCAGGACCTGGAGCGGGTCGCGCACCGGGCCATCGTGATCGGCTTCCCGATCTGGACCTTCGCCGTCATCGCCGGGGCGCTCTGGGCGGACAAGGCCTGGGGCCGCTACTGGGGCTGGGACCCCAAGGAGGTCTGGGCGTTCATCACCTGGATCGTCTACGCCGCCTACCTGCACGCCAGGGCCACCGCGGGCTGGAAGGGCAAGGCCGCCACGATCGTGCAGCTCGTCGCCTGCGCCTGCCTGCTGTTCAACCTGGTCGGGGTGAACATCTTCTTCGGGGGCCTGCACTCCTACGCCGAGGTTCCCTGAGCCCGGCGACGAGGACTGACCGGCCGAAACGGCCGGTCAGTCCTCGTCGCGCAGGCGGCGGTCGAGGTCCTTGAGGAAGTCGGGGTCGTCGTCGGGGCCCTTCGGGGCCTCGGGGCGCTGTGGCATGTCCTCCGCCAGGAGTGAGCGGGGCGCCCTGGGGCCGTACGGCCGACCGAGCAGCAGCCAGAAAAGCCCTCCGACGGCCAGCAGCAGCACCACGATGAGCACCCAGAGGAGCTTGGGCAGGTTTCTGGATTCCTCGTCCGGCGTGGTGATGACGTCGAACAGGCAGTAGAGCCAGAAGGCGAGTATCGCCAGACCGACAAGCAGGGGCATGCCCGAACTGTAAGCCATTGTGAGACCCGTTGCTGTCAGCCCTCCATTACGGATGACTGGCGAGGGTTCACCCGGTTAACGTGGAACCCGTTGACACGTCCCCAGGGGGTGTGATGGCACAGTCGGGCGACAAGGGCCGCCATCGACGGCGGTGGTGGCAGCGAGGTCCGGGCACGCGTACGGAGAGTGCTGTCAGGGAAGCTCCACGTGATGTTTCCCATGAGGTGCCTCGGGAAGCGGAGCGCCGGGTCGGGGCGGTCACGGCCCCGGTGGTCGACCGCCCGCAGTACACCTGGAAGGACTTCGAGCTCGACGACGAGCGTCCCCGGGCACAGCCCAACTCTCCGGACACCCCGGATCTGGGTGACGGCCTGCGCCACTGCGGACGCCTGGAGCGCATTCTGCACCGTCAGTGGGATTCGCGGTGGGAGATCCCGCCTCCGGAGGTCGTGCGGGCGGTGGAGAGCCTGGCCAGGCTGCCCGACCTGCTGAAGGACAAGCTGGCCGACGGTCTCGACGGAATCTACGTCGGCGCGGGCGGGGTGCCCGACCTGGACGACATGGGGTACCTGCGCGGTGCGCCGCTGCCCTCGGGCCGGGCGACCTGGGACATCTGCGCGGGAGCGTACGGCGACCGCAAGATCGTGGTGGGGGATCGACCCTCGCCCACCCCCGACGTGATGATGCACGAGGTCGGGCACGCCCTGGACGACGTGGACGCCCCCAACGGGGACTGGGTCTCCGACTGTCCGGAGTTCGCCGCCCTCTACGCCCAGTGCGTTCCCGTGCTGGCCTCGGGGTTCCATCTCCAGTCGGGCGACCTGGGCCGCAAGGAGTTCTTCGCCGACGCCTTCGCCGCGATCGTCTCCCGGCAGCGCCCCGCGCTGGTCGACATGCTGGGCGGCGACACGCGAATGGCGCTCAACGTCATGTTGTTCTTCAACCGGCGCTACGGAATCTAGGTGATCTGGGATGTACGTCGTCAGGCTCGCTGACGGTACTCTGCGCGTTCCGCAGACCCTGGCCGGCGATGACGGGCGTCTGATCGGCAACGCCTATGTCGAGGTGTCTCCGGGGGATCCCGACTACGACCGCTGGCTGGCCGAGTCGGTCACCGAGGAGGAGTGGGCCGAGCGGCGGCGGCGCTGGTTGGTGGAGAACGACGACCTGGAGCGGGAGTTCCTGGCTTTCAAGGCCGAGCAGGAGACCTAGGCCGATTCGGGTACGGGTGTGGTCACCGTCCGGGTCGTGTGGCACTTCACACGACTCCACGGTGACCCTGCGGCTTCCGGGTAAGGCGCGCAGGATCACCGATGGTGTGACGTCCTAAGTCGTCAGACGCGCGGGGACTCGCCTGCAGGCCGTTCGGCCGTCAAGACGTCCTCTCCACGCAGAAGGGCGTGCACTTCCGACTCGCGGAAACGCCGGTGCCCTCCGGGGGTACGGATGCTGCTGATGCGGCCTGCCGCGGCCCAGCGTGTAACCGTCTTTGGGTCGACCCGGAAGAGGGCGGCAACCTCTCCGGGCGTCAGCAGACGCTCGCTGCTACTCTCCACAATCTCTCCCCCTCGCATCCCGCTTCCTGCCAGCGGGCGGACAGGTAACCAGTGTGCCGAGCGAAGCCTGATTTATCCGTGGTTTTCAACAAAGATCACGGGTTGTTATCTACTGCCTGCCCGATTGTTATATGATAGAGCCTCTTTGGGACTCTCGTGGGTGTTTCTTTACGAAACTGGTCTGTTGTGAACACTAGCAGCGCTCGCAGTCAATGCGAAGGGTGCTCCCGTGACCACCACGGCCATGCCTGGGCGATGAGCGCGGTGACGTAGCCTCGACGTTGTGCATCCCGTCATCGTTTACACCGCGTCCCGGGTCGGTCTACTCGCCGTGAGCCTGGGAGTGCTCTATATCCTCGGCCTGCGTCATCCCCTGATCCTGCTTGTCGCCGCGTTCCTGGTCAGTGGTGTGGCCAGTTACGTCCTGCTCTCAAAGCAGCGGGACGCGGTAAGCGAGCGAATCACTAAGAATCGGGAGTGATCGGCGAGGGGAACATGCCGACTCGGGCATGGTACTCGTGACCAAGCCGGGTTGTGTCACTACCAACGAGTAATCCGCCGGGATGGGCCAGGAATGCCTTGACTCCGATTCCGCGTTCCCGGGTGGGGTTCCATGTCAGGGCCCTGCCGGTGTGGGGGTGGATCGCTCCGATTCCCGGACGCGCCACCGCTCCGGGCCCCGCCGAGTCGTGGCCGAACGGGTTGTCCAGCCACCGCTGGTGCCCGCCGACATAGACCGCCGCCCCCGTCGCCGCCACCGCGTACAACGAGTCGCCCCCGGTGTGGTTCACCCAGGTCGGTCGCACCTCGCCGCGGGCGCGGGTCTCGAAGCGCGCGGCCGTGTCGCACATCCTGTCCCGCCCCCCGGGGCCGCCGGTCGTGACGACGGCGAGATAGCTCCCGTCGGGGGCGAAGTCCAGGCCCCGCACGTAGCCGGGGAAATCGGCCATGCATCTGCCCCGGTAGGCGCCGGTCCGCCAGGGCGCGACCTTGGCCGGTGACGCGGTGACGTCGATCAGGCCGAGTTGCGGGCGCGACAGGCCGTCGAGAGTGGCGAAGTCGCCGCCGACCGCCAGCCTGCCGTGACTCAGGGAGAGCGCGTGGACCCTGGTCCTGCCACCCCTGGGCTCGTCCGGCCTGATCGCGAAGGTCGGGTCGACCGAGCCGGTGACGGCGTCCAGTCTGGCCAGTGCGGTGAGGGCGACGGGGCCGAGCCGGGTGAAGTCGCCGCCGACGTAGAGGTGGCGGCCCAGCCTGGCCAGGCTGGTGACCGTTCCGCCGCGGACCTGGGCGCCGAAGTGGGCCACCGGGGATCCGTCGGACAGCCGGAGCAGGGCCAGGCCCCGCGTCCGCGCCCCGTCGGTCGTGGTGAACCGGCCGCCCGCGTAGACGGTGTCATGCACCCCCGCCGCCAGGGCCTGGACCGGGCGGTCGAGGCGCGGTGCGAAGCCGGGCAGCACCCGTCCGGTGGCCAGGTCGTAGGCGAAGAGGTTGTCGCGCGGCAGCACCCTCGTGCTCCGGGCCTCACGTACCTCGCTGAACGAGCCTCCGACCACCACCGTGCCGCCCACCAGCGCGATGGCGTTGACGATCCCGTCGAGCACGTGGGGAGTGGTGTTCACCGGATCGGTCAGGACGACCCTGCTGTGCTCCGTGGTGCCGGCGGCGGCGGTACCGGGGAGCATCAGGATCAGGGCCGCGGCCAGCGGGTAAGCGGTTCTGGCAAACATTCGACAATTTTTAGCATGCTCTGGGTAATCGAATAACTACTTTCCGTGGATTGTCGGGGCGGGCCTAGGCTTGGTGGCATGACGCGCGCTTCTCTGGACAAGCAGCCGCATGAGGTCGCCGCGATGTTCGATCGCACGGCCCGGCGGTACGACCTTGTCAACGACGTTATCTCCCTGGGGCAGGTCCGGCTGTGGCGTAAGGCGACCGCCGCGGCCGTCGACGCGGGCCCGGGTGAGCTGGTCCTCGACCTCGGTGCGGGCACCGGCACGTCCACCGACGCGTTCACCTCGCTGGGTGCCCGCGCGATCGCCTCCGACTTCTCGCTCGGCATGCTGAGCACCGGGGTCAGGCGCAGGGGCGGCTCGGGTCTCTCCGGAGGGGGAGTGCGGGGTGTCAGCTTCATCGCGGGCGACGCGCTGCGGCTGCCCTTCGCCGACGGAGTGTTCGACGCGGTGACGATCTCCACGGCACTGCGCAACGTGCAGGACACCGGCCAGGCGCTGCGCGAGATGTACCGGGTGGCCAAGCCGGGTGCGCGCCTGGTGATCCTGGAGTTCTCGCACCCGACGCCGAGGTCCTTCGACCTCGTATACTCGCAGTACCTGATGAAGCTGATGCCGCAGGCGGCCAGGCTCTTCGGTTCCAACGACGACTCCTACGAGTATCTGGCGGAGTCGATCAGGGCCTGGCCGGACCAGGCGGGGCTGGCGAAGATCATTCAGGAAGCGGGCTGGGAGCGGGTCGCCTGGCGCAATCTCACGCTGGGCATCGTGGCCCTCCACCGCGGATATAAGCCCGCATAGAAGATTGGCAGGCGATAGCAGTACCCACCTGACACTTTGCCCCGCAAAGGCGTTAGACTTCGGGCCGACAAGTTTGTGAAGACCTTCACAAAGGATCGAAAGGCCCCTTACCCCGAGGCCCCCAAAGATTTTGTAGGACAGGACAGGTCCCGTGACCGTGCCAGCCGCCATACAGCGGAATGTCGCTGAGGCTGACGCCGACGTCATCGTCGTCGGCGCCGGGCCCGCCGGTTCGACAACCGCTTTTCATCTCGCGCAGGCCGGACTTGACGTCCTGCTGCTCGAAAAGACCACCTTCCCCCGCGAGAAAGTCTGCGGCGACGGGCTGACGCCCCGAGCGGTCAAGCAGCTCATCGCCATGGGGATCGACATCGACGCCCCCGGCTGGGTCCGCAACAAGGGCCTGCGCGTGGTCGGCGGTGGAATGCGCTTCGAGCTCGACTGGCCTGAGCTGGCGAGCTACCCCGACTTCGGCCTGGTCCGCACCCGCCAGGACTTCGACGAGATCCTGGCCGGCAACGCGGTGAGGGCGGGCGTCCGCCTGCTGCAGGGGGTCAACGTCACGGCCCCGGTCCTGGACGACCGCAGCGGGCACATCGTCGGCGTCCTCGCCAGGCAGAACGGCGAGGAGGTCACCTACCGCTCCCGGCTGGTGGTCGCCGCCGACGGGAACTCCACCCGGATCTCCCTGGCCATGGGGCTGCACAAGCGTGAGGACCGTCCGATGGGCGTCGCGGTGCGGACGTACTTCGAGAGTCCCCGCCATGACGACGACTACCTGGAGACCTGGCTGGAGCTGTGGGACGGCGACACCCTGCTGCCCGGCTACGGCTGGATCTTCGGCGTCGGCGACGGCACGTCCAATGTGGGCCTCGGGCTGCTGAACACCAGCGAGTCCTTCAAGGGCATGGACTACCGCGACCTGCTCAAGCGCTGGGTGAAGGGCATGCCCGCCGAGTGGGGCTACGTCGAGGAGAACATGACGGCCCCGATCAGGGGCGCCGCGCTGCCGATGGCCTTCAACCGCCAGCCGCACTACACCCGGGGTCTGGTGCTGGTGGGCGACGCCGGCGGGATGATCAACCCGTTCAACGGCGAGGGCATCGCGTACGCGATGGAGAGCGGCCACGTCGCGGCCGAGATGATCGTCCAGGCACTGGGCAGGGTCACCCCCGCCCAGCGGGAACGTGTGCTGCGGGCCTACCCGCAGACGCTGAAGGACGCCTACGGCGGCTACTTCACCCTTGGCCGGGGCTTCGTCGAGCTCATCGGGCATCGCGGTGTGATGAACTTCGCCACCCGTCACGCGCTGCCGCACCCCCGCCTGATGAGGTTCGCGCTCAAACTCCTTGCTAATCTCACCGACCGGCGGGGTGACGCGTCGGATCGCATCATCAACGCCCTGTCGAAGGTGGCGCCACCGGCATGAGCCCAACGAACGCCGAACAGCTGGAACCCGGGGCGATGATCGCCCTGCCTAGACTTTCGAAATACACCAACATGCAGAGCTACGCGCCGGCGCGCGTGGAGATGGGAGAGGAGGCGTAGCGATGGAGCTGTACGCACCCATCCTGGTGCTCGCCGTTCTCGCGGCGGGATTTGCGATCTTCTCGGTGACGATCGCCCCCTTCACCGGTCCCAAGCGCTGGAACCGCGCGAAACTCGACGCCTACGAGTGCGGTATCGAGCCGACGCCCCAGCCCGTGGGCGGAGGTCGCTTCCCGCTGAAGTACATGGTCACCGCGATGCTGTTCATCGTGTTCGACATCGAGATCATCTTCCTCTATCCGTGGGCTGTCGCGTTCGACCAGCTCGGGATGTTCGGACTGGTCGAGATGGTGCTGTTCATCGTCACCGTGCTCGTGGCCTACACGTACGTGTGGCGCCGCAAGGGTCTGGACTGGGACTAGATATGGGACTTGAAGAGAAACTTCCAAGCGGGTTCATGCTCAGCACGGTCGAGCAGGTCGCCGGCTGGGCGCGTAAGAACTCCGTCTGGCCGGCCACCTTCGGTCTTGCCTGTTGCGCCATCGAGCTGATGTCCACCGGTGGTCCCAAGCACGACCTGGCGCGCTTCGGCATGGAGCGCGCTTCGGCGTCTCCGCGCCAGGCCGACCTGATGATCGTGGCGGGCCGGCTGTCGCAGAAGATGGCCCCGGTGCTGCGCCAGATCTACGACCAGATGGCCGAGCCCAAGTGGGTCATCGCCATGGGCGTCTGCGCCTCCAGCGGAGGCATGTTCAACAACTACGCGATCGTGCAGGGCGTCGACCACGTCGTCCCCGTCGACATCTACCTGCCCGGCTGCCCGCCGAGGCCCGAGATGCTCATCGACGCGATCGTCAAGCTACACGACAAGATCCAGAACACGAAGTTCGGCGCGCACCGTGCCAAGCAGATCGACGAGCTCGAACTGCAGGCACTGCGGACGTTGCCGCTGATCGACCAGGGAACCGCCAAATGAGCAGCGGTGAGCGACCGATGGCGCGAAGCGGATTCACAGCGGCCCGCGTGGCGAACGAGGAGCGGTAGGCGACCGAGACATGAGCACTGAAAACCTCCCGGAGGTCCCGGAGGAGCCCATCGCCCGCCTGGGCATGTTCGGCACCTCGGGTACCGGAGACACCTCGGGTTACGGCCGCCTCGTGGTGCGGCGCAAGCCCGAGCTCTCCACCCCCCGCCCGTACGGCGGGTACTTCGACACCGTCGCCGACGAGCTGGAGCGCGCCCTCGGCGGCGACTTCGCCGACGCCGTCGAGCGCGTGGTCGTCGACCGTGGCGAGCTGACCTTCCACGTCAGGCGCGAGCGGCTGCTCGACGTCGTCAGGGCGCTGCGAGACGACGCCGCGCTGCGCTTCGAGCTCTCGCTCGGCGTCTCCGGCGTGCACTACCCCCACCTGGCGGGCCAGGAACTGCACGCGGTGATCCACCTGTGCTCGATCACGCACAACCGCCGTCTGCGCGTCGAGGTCTCCTGCCCCGACGACGACCGACACATTCCCTCCACGGTCTCTGTCTACCCGACGCACGACTGGCACGAGCGCGAGACCTGGGACTTCTTCGGCATCGTCTTCGACGGACACCCGGCGCTGACCCGCATCATGATGCCCGACGACTGGGACGGCCACCCCCAGCGCAAGGACTACCCGCTCGGCGGCATCCCGGTCGAGTACCGCGGCGCCGAGATCCCCGCGCCGGACCAGAGGAGGTCCTACACGTGAGCGCCTTTGACGACGAGGCCACCGAGGGCACGGTCTACACCGTCTCCGGCAACGACTGGTCGGAACTGCTTGAGACCCTCACCGGCCAGCAGGACGAGCAGCTCGTCATCAACATGGGTCCCCAGCACCCGTCCACGCACGGCGTGCTCCGCCTGGTGCTGAACCTGGACGGCGAGACGGTCACCGAGGCCCGCACGGTCATCGGCTACCTGCACACCGGCATCGAGAAGAACCTCGAGTTCCGGACGTGGACCCAGGGGACGACGTTCGTCACCCGGATGGACTACCTGGCGCCGATCTTCAACGAGACTGCCTACTGCATGGGCGTCGAGAAGCTGCTCGGCATCACCGACCAGGTCCCCGAGCGGGCCCAGGCCATCCGCGTGATGATGATGGAGCTCACCCGGATCTCCTCGCACATGGTGGCCATCGGCACCTTCGGCATGGAGCTGGGCGCGACCACGCCGTTCCTCTTCGGGTCCCGCGAGCGCGAGATGGTGCTCGACGTGATGGAGTACATCACCGGCCTGCGGATGAACATGGCCTACGTCCGGCCCGGCGGCGTCTCCGTCGACCTGCCGGCCGGCGCCGTGGACAAGGTCGGCGAGCTGCTCAAGGTCATGCCGGGGCGCATCAAGGACATGCGCAAGATGCTCGACGCGAACCCGGTCTACCTGGCCCGCACCAAGGACGTCGCCTACCTCGACCTCACCGGCTGCATGGCGCTGGGCGTCACCGGTCCGATGCTGCGGGCCGCGGGCCTGCCGTGGGACCTGCGCAAGTCGCAGCCCTACTGCGGCTACGAGACCTACGAGTTCGACGTCCCGACGGAGAAGAGCGCCGACGTCTACGGCCGCTACCTGGTACGGGTGGCCGAGATGGAGGAGTCGCTCAAGATCATTGAGCAGGCTCTGGACCGCCTCTCCGGGCCGCTCAAGAGCGGCCGGGTGATGGTCGACGACAAGAAGATCGGCTGGCCCGCGCAGCTCGCGCTCGGCCCCGACGGCCTGGGCAACTCGCCCGACCACATCGCGCACATCATGAGCGGCTCCATGGAGGCGCTGATCCACCACTTCAAGCTGGTGACCGAGGGCTTCAGGGTCCCGGCGGGGCAGGCGTACGCCTCGGTCGAGTCGCCCCGCGGCGAGCTCGGCGCCCACGTGGTCAGCGACGGTGGCACCCGCCCGTACCGCGTACACTTCCGCGATCCGTCCTTCACGAACCTACAGGCCATGCCCGCGACGTGCGAGGGCGGCATGGTCGCCGACGTCATCTCGGCGGTGGCCTCGATCGACCCGGTGATGGGGGGTGTCGACCGATGAGCGCGCCCGTGGAGAGAGCGGTTGCCGGCGGTGAGCCGGTGGGTGGGCAGAGCACCCCGTCGAGCAACGAGGAGGTGAGCGCGACCATGACCAAGGGGTACGCGCCGGAAGTGCGCGAGCGCCTGGAGCGCGACGCCAAGGAGATCATCGGCCGCTACCCCAGGCCGCGGTCGGCGCTGCTCCCCCTGCTGCACCTGGTGCAGTCCGAGGACGGCTACGTCTCCGACGACGGCCACGAGTTCTGCGCCGAGATGCTCGGGCTGAGCAAGGCCGAGGTCGTGGGCGTCTCCACCTTCTACACGATGTACAAGCGCAGGCCGATGGGCCAGTACCACGTGGGCGTGTGTATCAACACGCTCTGCGCGGTCATGGGCGGCGACCAGATCTGGGACGAGCTCTCCGAGCACGTCGGCGTCGGTCACGACGAGGCGACCCCGGACGGGAAGATCTCGCTGGAGCGGCTGGAGTGCAACGCCGCCTGCGACTTCGCCCCGGTGATGATGGTCAACTGGGAGTTCTTCGACAACCAGACCCCGGACTCGGCCAAGCAGCTCGTCGACGACCTCAGGGACGGCAAGGAGCCCTCGCCGACCCGCGGCCCGAAGAAGCTCTGCACGTTCAAGGAGGCCTCGCGGGTGCTCTCGGGCCTGCCCGACGGCCTGGCCGGTGACGGCCCCTCGGCGGCGGGTCCCTCCCTGGAGGGCCTGAAGATCGCTAAGGCCAACGGGTGGAAGGCTCCCGAGGCGTGAACGGGCGCGAGGTCAACATGATCGGGCGAGCAGGTAGGCACGGTGCGGTCTCGTCATGGAGCGACGGGCTGCCAGGCGAGGAGACGAAGTGACCACTCTCACCCCGGTTCTCACCGCGAACTGGGACCAGCCGAACTCCTTCACGCTGGAGGGCTACGGCGACTACTCGGCGGCCAGGAAGGCGCTGGGCATGGACCCCGACGCGGTCATCCAGGTCGTCAAGGACTCCGGGCTGCGCGGCCGAGGCGGCGCGGGCTTCCCCACCGGCATGAAGTGGGGCTTCATCCCCCAGGGGGACGGCAAGCCGCACTACCTGGTGGTCAACGCCGACGAGTCCGAGCCCGGCACGTGCAAGGACATCCCGACGATGATGGCCAACCCGCACGCGCTGGTCGAGGGCATCATCATCACCGCGTACGCGATCCGGGCCAACCACGCCTTCATCTACGTGCGCGGCGAGGTGCTGCACGTCATCCGCCGCCTGCAGGCGGCGGTGGCCGAGGCGTACGCCAAGGGCTACCTCGGCACCGACCTCTTCGGCACCGGCTTCAACCTGGAGCTCGTCGTGCACAGCGGGGCGGGCGCCTACATCTGTGGCGAGGAGACGGCGCTGCTCGACTCGCTGGAGGGTCATCGCGGCCAACCTCGGCTCAAGCCCCCCTTCCCCGCCGTGGCGGGTCTCTACGCCTCGCCCACCGTGGTCAACAACGTCGAGTCGGTCGCGAGTGTTCCCTCGATCATCGCCAACGGCGCCGAGTGGTTCGCCGGGATGGGCACCGAGAAGTCCAAGGGCTTCGGCATCTTCTCGCTGAGCGGCCACGTGACCCGGCCCGGCCAGTACGAGGCCCCGCTCGGCATCACGCTGCGCGAGCTGCTGGAGATGTCCGGCGGCATCAGGGAGGGCCACCGGCTCAAGTTCTGGACCCCGGGCGGATCGAGCACCCCGATCTTCACGGACGAACACCTGGACGTCCCGCTGGACTTCGAGTCCGTGGGCGCCAAGGGTTCGATGCTCGGCACCCGGGCCCTGCAGATCTTCGACGAGACCACCTGCGTGGTGCGCGCGGTGCTCCGCTGGACCGAGTTCTACGCGCACGAGTCCTGCGGCAAGTGCACCCCCTGCCGGGAGGGCACCTACTGGCTCAAGCAGGTGCTCAAGCGGCTGGAGAAGGGCCAGGGCACCGAAGAGGACCTGACCACGATCACCGACATCGCCGACAACATCCTGGGCCGCTCCTTCTGCGCCCTGGGTGACGGTGCCACCAGCCCCATCCACTCGTCGGTGAAGTACTTCCGCGACGAATACCTCAAGCACTTCGAGATCGGCGGCTGCCCGTTCGATCACGCCCCGTCCACGCTGTGGGGGGCGAAGTGAGCACGCGCGGGAAGGCCACCGGCAAGCACAGCACCGTCTCGGTCGCCAGGCCGACGGAGGAGACGCCATGACCGTCGAAGCCACCACCCCGGCGCAGGCGCCGGTGAACCTGGTCACCGTCACCATCGACGGCTTCCAGGTGAGTGTCCCGAAGGGCACGCTGATCATCCGGGCGGCCGAGCTGCTCGGCATCCAGATCCCCCGGTTCTGTGACCACCCGCTGCTGGACCCGGCCGCCAACTGCCGCCAGTGCCTGGTGGACATCCCCGACGCGGGCAACGGCCGGGGGTTCCCCAAGCCGCAGCCCTCCTGCGCGATCGAGGTAGCCGAGGGCATGGTCGTCCAGACCCAGCTCACCTCGCCGGTCGCGGAGAAGGCACAGCGCGGCGTGATGGAGCTGCTGCTCCTGAACCACCCGCTGGACTGCCCGGTCTGCGACAAGGGCGGCGAGTGCCCACTGCAGAACCAGGCCATGTCCAACGGCCAGGGCGAGAGCCGCTTCGTGGAGAAGAAGCGGACCTTCGAAAAGCCGGTCGCGCTCTCCTCGGAGGTGCTGCTCGACCGCGAGCGCTGCGTCCAGTGCGCGCGCTGCATCCGCTTCTCCGACGAGATCGCCGGCGACCCGCTCATCGACTTCTTCGAGCGCGGGGCCAAGGAGCAGGTCGGAGCCGCGGACGGCCGCCCGTTCGAGTCCTACTTCTCCGGCAACACGGTGCAGATCTGCCCGGTGGGCGCGCTGACCGGTGCCGCCTACCGCTTCCAGGCCCGCCCGTTCGACCTGGTCTCCACGCCCAGCGCCTGTGAGCACTGCGCCAGCGGCTGCTCGCTGCGCGCCGACCACCGGCGCGGCAAGATCACCCGTCGCCTGGCCGGGGACGACCCCGAGGTCAACGAGGAGTGGAACTGCGACAAGGGTCGCTGGGCCTTCACCTACGCGACCCAGCCCGACCGGCTGAAGACCCCCCTCGTCCGTGACGAGGAGGGTCGCCTGGTGCCGGCCTCCTGGCCGGAGGCGTTCGCCGCCGCCGCCAGGGGCCTGTCCGCGGCGCGCGGGCGCGCGGGCGTGCTGGTCGGCGGTCGCGTCACCGTCGAGGAGGCGTACGCCTACTCGAAGTTCGCCCGGATCGCGCTCGGGACGAACGACATCGACTTCCGCGCCAGGCCGCACTCCGAGGAGGAGGCGCGCTTCCTGGCGCACGCCGTCGCCGGCAAGGGCATCGAGGTCCGCTACGCCGACCTGGAGAAGGCGCCGGCGGTGCTGCTGGCGGGCTTCGAGCCCGACGAGGAATCGCCGATCGTCTTCCTGCGCCTGCGTAAGGCATGGCGCAAGAAGGGGCTGAAGGTCTTCTCCGTCGCACCGTTCGCCGGCCCGGGGCTGGCCAAGATGGGCGGCACGCTGATCCCGGCGGTGCCGGGCACCGAGACCGACGTCCTGGACGACCTGGCCGCCGTCGACGTGATAGCCGCCGAGGCGATCAGGCAGCCGGGAGCGATCATCCTGGCCGGTGAGCGCCTCGCCACCGTGCCCGGTGCGCTGTCGGCGCTGCTACGGCTCGCCGACGCGAGCGGCGCCCGCCTGGCCTGGATCCCGCGCCGCGCCGGTGAGCGCGGGGCCGTCGAGGCCGGGGCGCTGCCGAACCTGCTGCCCGTCGGCCGCCCGGTCACGGACGAGACCGCCCGCGCCGAGGTGGCCAGGGCCTGGGACGTCACCTCGCTGCCCGAGGGCGAGGGCCGCGACACCACCGCCATGCTGGCGGCGGCGCTCGACGGACAGCTCGACGCCCTCGTCGTCGCGGGGGTCGACCCCTACGACCTGGCCGCGCCGCAGGCGGCCCTGCTGGCCCTGGAGAACACCCCGTTCATCGTGAGCCTGGAGCAGCGCGCCAGCGCGGTCACCGACCGCGCCGACGTGGTGCTCCCCGTCGCCGCGGTGGCCGAGAAGTCGGGCACCTTCGTCGACTGGGAGGGGCGCGGACGCTCCTTCGAGGAGGCGCTCGGGGTTCCGGGGATCATGAGTGACCTGCGGGTCGTCTCCGCGATCGCCGACGCCATGGACGTACACCTCGGCCTGCCCGACCCCGCCGCCGCCCGCCGCGAGATCGGCTCGATCGGCGCGTGGCGCGGCCCCCGGGCCGCGGCCCCCGGGGTGAGCGGCTCGCTCGCCGCCAGGCCGCAGGCCGGGGAGGCCGTCCTGGCCAGCTGGCACCTGCTGCTCGACGACGGTCGTCTGCAGGCGGGCGAGCCGTACCTGGCGGGTACCGCCCGCCCCGGTGTGGCGCTGGTGTCCGAGGCCACCGCCGCCGAATGCGGCCTGGTCGACGGCGGCGAGGTGGTCGTCGGCACCGAGCACGGCTCATTGAGCCTGCCCGTGCGGATCGCCGACCTGCCCGACCGGGTGGTGTGGCTGCCGGCCAACTCCGAAGGTCGCTCGGTCACCCGTGACCTGCACGCCGTCGCCGGTGATGTGGTCAGGGTCGGCGCGGTGAACAGCGCCGAGAGCACCACGGCCGGCGCGGTAAGCACCGCCGGCGAAGCTAACGAGGAGCGGTAATGAATGCCCGGACTCTTCTAGCGGCCGATCCGACCCTTGCCGACTTCGGCAAGGACCCGCTCTGGATCAGCATCATCAAGGCCGTTGTCATCTTCATCGTCCTGATGCTGGGCGTGCTGTTCGGCGTGTGGTTCGAGCGCAAGCTCATCTCCCGCATGCAGAACCGGTACGGTCCCAACCGGGCGGGCAAGTTCGGGCTGCTCCAGTCGGTGGCCGACGGCCTGAAGATGGGGCTCAAGGAAGACCTGATGCCCCGGACCGTCGACAAGGTGATCTACTTCATCGCCCCGGTCGTCCTGGCGGTACCGGCCTTCCTGGCCTTCTCCGTCATCCCGATGGGCCCGATGGTCTCGATGTTCGGTGTCCAGACGCCGCTGCAGCTCACCGACCTCCCGGTCGCGGTGCTGCTGGTGCTGGCGATGGCCTCGATCGGCGTGTACGGCATCGTGCTGGCGGGCTGGGGCTCGCGCTCCCCGTACTCGATCCTCGGCGGCCTGCGGGCCAGCGCCCAGGTGGTCTCGTACGAGATCGCGATGGGCCTGTCGTTCGTGGGCGTGTTCCTGTTCGCCGGGACGCTCTCCACCTCGGAGATCGTCAAGGCGCAGGCCTCGGGCGGGGTGTTCACGCTGGGCGGCTGGGAGATCCCGATGCCGTCCTGGTACATGATCCTGCTGATCCCGTCCTTCCTGATCTACATCATCACGATGCTGGGCGAGACCAACCGGGTCCCCTTCGACCTGCCCGAGGGCGAGGGCGAGCTGGTCGGCGGCTTCCAGACCGAGTACTCCAACTCGCTGAAGTTCGCGGTCATCATGCTCGCGGAGTACGTCAACGTCTTCGTGGTCTCCGCGGTGTCCATCACCCTGTTCATGGGCGGCTGGCGTGCCCCGTGGCCGATCTCCATGTGGGAGGGCGCGAACACCGGCTGGTGGCCGCTGCTCTGGTTCTTCGCCAAGATGGTGCTGGTCTTCGCCTTCTTCGTCTGGTGCCGCGCCTCGCTGCCGCGCGTCAGGTACGACCAGCTCATGGCCCTCGGCTGGAAGATCCTCATACCGATCAACCTGGCCTGGATCCTGCTCGTGGCCACCGTCAGGGCCCTGCAGATCGACAATGTCAACCGGTCGCTCGTGCTCATCCTGGCAGCGGTCGTGATGATCGGCTGCCTCGGGATCTGGTGGCGCTTCGACAGCGTGCTGCAGAAGCGCAAGGAGGCCAAGGCCGCACTGGTCGAAGCCGAGTTCGAGCAACTCCAAGCCGAGCCGACCGCGGGTGGCTTCCCTGTGCCGCCGCTCGACCTGCCGCACTACCACGGGGTAGAGCGCAAGGAGGTTCCCAGTGGGAGCAACTGATTGGCTGAATCCCATCAAGGGATTCGGCGTGACCTTCCACACGATGTTCAAGAAGGTCGAGACGGTCAACTACCCCGAGGAGAAGCGGCCCACGGCGCCGCGCTTCCACGGTCGGCACCAGCTCAACCGCTGGCCCGACGGCCTGGAGAAGTGCGTCGGCTGTGAGCTGTGCGCCTGGGCCTGTCCGGCCGACGCGATCTTCGTGGAGGGGGCCGACAACACCGACGAGGAGCGGTTCTCACCCGGTGAGCGCTACGGGCGCACCTACCAGATCAACTATCTGCGGTGCATCCTGTGCGGCCTGTGCATCGAAGCCTGTCCGACCCGGGCGCTGACGATGACCAACGAGTACGAGCTCGCCGACACCAGCCGTGAGAGCCTGATCTACACCAAGGAAATGCTGCTCGCGCCGCTCGGCCCCGGCATGGAGGTCCCGCCGCACCCCATGCGTCTCGGCGAGACCGAAGAGGACTACTACCGGCTGGGACGCAACAATGGGTGAGACCATCACGTTCTGGATCCTGGCGGTCGTCTCGGTGTCGGCCGCCCTCGGGCTCGTCTTCAGCCGCAAGGCCGTCTACTCGGCCCTGATGCTGGGCGTCGTCATGCTCTCCCTGGCCGTGCTCTACGCGGTACAGGACGCCCCCTTCCTCGCCGCGGTGCAGATCATCGTCTACACCGGCGCGGTCATGATGCTCTTCCTGTTCGTCCTGATGCTCGTCGGCGTCGACTCCGCCGACTCGCTGGTCGAGACGATCAAGGGGCAGCGCGTCTGGGCGGCGATCGCGGGCCTGGGCTTCGCCTTCCTGCTCGCCCTGGGGGTCGGCAACGCCACCTTCGCCGCGCCTACCGGCCTGGCCAAGGCCACGGAGGCCGCGGGCGGCAACGTGCCCTCCCTGGCGCATCTGATCTTCACGCGGTACGTCTTCGCCTTCGAGGTCACCTCGGCGCTGCTGATCACCGCCGCGCTCGGCGCGATGGTGCTGGCGCACCGCGAGCGCATCCGGCCCAAGGCCACCCAGCGTGACCTGGCCCGCGCCCGGTTCACCGGCCCGCAGCCTTCGCCGCTGCCGGGACCCGGCACCTACGCGCTGCACAACGCGATCGACATGCCGGCTCTGCTGCCCGACGGCACGGTCGCCGACAAGTCCATCAACCGGGTGCTCGCCAGGCACGAGATGGAGGGCGGTTTCACGCCGACCGACCCGGTGAAGGCGGCGCTCATCAAGCAGGTCCTGGAGAGGGACGCGGCACAGGACCGCGATTCCGACTCAGGCGACGAGCCCGTCCAGGCGGAGGACGCGGCGCCCCGGCAGGAGGACGGCAAGTGACCACTCACTACCTGGTGCTCTCCGCGCTGCTGTTCGCGATCGGCGCCATCGGCGTGCTGGTACGGCGCAACGCGATCGTGGTGTTCATGTGCGTGGAGCTCATGCTCAACGCTTGCAACCTCGCGTTCGTCACCTTCGCCAGGCAGCAGGGCAACCTGGACGGCCAGATCATCGCGTTCTTCGTGATGGTGGTGGCCGCGGCCGAGGTCGTCATCGGCCTCGCCATCATCGTGATGATCTTCCGAACCCGCAGGTCCGCGTCGGTGGACGACGCGAACCTGCTGAAGTACTAAGAGGTGGCCGTGGAACCCGCTGAGATCATCCAGCATTCCGGGGGTGTGATCGGAGTCTCCTGGCTCATGGTCGCGCTCCCGCTGCTCGGTGCCGCGATCCTGCTGCTGTTCGGGCGCCGCACCGACCGCTGGGGTCACCTCCTCGGTGTCGCGATGTCCCTGGGCGCGTTCGCGGTGGCGGTCGCGGCCTTCGTCCAGCTGCTCGGGCTGCCCGAGGCCCAGCGCCGCCAGGGGGTCAGGCTCTACGAGTTCATCCCCGGCCTGGCCGACATGGGGCTGCTGATCGACCCGTTGTCGATCAGCTTCGCCCTGCTGATCACCGGTGTGGGATCGCTGATCCACATCTACTCGATCGGCTACATGTCGCACGACCCGGGCCGGCGCAGGTTCTTCGCGTACCTGAACCTGTTCGTCGCCGCGATGCTCCTGCTGGTGCTGGCCGACAACTACGTCGTCCTGTTCGTCGGCTGGGAGGGCGTGGGCCTCGCCTCGTACCTGCTGATCGGCTTCTGGCAGTTCAAGCCCACGGCGGCGGCCGCGGCCAAGAAGGCGTTCATCGTCAACCGCGTCGGCGACTTCGGCCTGCTGATCGCGATCTTCACGATCTGGACGACGTTCGGCTCGGTCGCCTTCAACGAGCTCACCGGGGGTGCCGTCGACGGGGCGATCTCCTCCGGCGACGCCTCCCAGGGCACGATCACCGCGGTCGGCCTGCTGCTGCTCCTCGGCGCCTGCGGCAAGTCGGCCCAGCTGCCGCTGCAGTCGTGGCTGCTGGACGCGATGGAGGGCCCGACCCCGGTCTCGGCACTCATCCACGCCGCGACCATGGTCACCGCGGGCGTCTACCTGGTCGTCCGCTCCGGCGCGTTCTTCGAGGCCGCCCCGACCGCGCAGCTCGTCGTGACGATCGTCGGTGTGGCCACGCTGCTCGCCGGTGCGATCATCGGTTGCGCCAAGGACGACATCAAGAAGGGCCTCGCCGGCTCGACCATGTCGCAGATCGGCTACATGATGCTCGGCGCGGGCCTCGGCCCGGTGGGCTACGCCTTCGCCATCGCGCACCTGATCGCGCACGGCTTCTTCAAGGCCAACATGTTCCTCGGGGCGGGCTCGGTCATGCACGCCATGAACGACGAGGTCGACATGCGCAAGTACGGTGGCCTGTTCTCGGTGATGAAGGTCACCGCGGCCACCTTCATGATCGGCTACCTCGCGATCATCGGGTTCCCGCTGCTGTCCGGTTACTTCACCAAGGACGGCATCATCGAGACGGCCATGGAGCACAACCAGATCCTCGGCTGGCTCGCGGTCGTCGGCGCAGGCATCACCGGCTTCTACATGTCGCGGATGGTCTTCATGACCTTCTTCGGCAAGCGGCGCTGGGCCGACGACGCGCACCCGCACGAGTCGCCCTCCGTGATGACCGTGCCGCTGATCCTGCTGTCGATCGGTTCGGTCTTCCTGGGTGCCTTCCTGATCCTGGACAACCGGCTCATGAGGTTCCTCGCCCCGGCGGTCGGCCTGCCCGAGCACCTGCCCGGATTCCACCCCTTCAGCGTCCCCGGCCTGACCACGCTCGCGCTGGTCGCCGTCGGCGTCGTCTACGCCTGGTTCCGCTACGGTGCCGCCGAGGTGCCCCGCCTCGCCCCGCGCGGCTCGTTCCTCACCACCTTCGCCCGCCGTGACCTGTACGGCGACGCCCTGAACGAGGCGCTGTTCATGCGCCCCGGCCAGTGGCTGGCCCGGTTCGCGGTGTTCTTCGACAACCGCGGCATCGACGGCCTGGTCAACGGCCTGGCGGCGGGGATCGGCGGGACCTCCGGGCGGCTGCGCCGCATCCAGACCGGCTACGTGCGGTCCTACGCGTTGTCCATCCTCTTCGGTGCCGCCGTGGTCGTTGGCGCGCTGCTCTACGTAGGGAACATGTGATGCCCTGGCTCTCGACCCTGATTGCCGTGCCCGTTCTGGGCGCGGTGGGTGTCTCCCTTGTCAAGAGTGACAAGCTCGCGAAGCAGCTGGCGCTGGCGGTCTCACTGGTCGTACTGGTGCTCACCGGCGCCCTCGCGTACCTGTTCGAACCGGCCTCCAAGGAGCGCTTCCAGTTCGCCGAGGTCTACGAGTGGATCCCGAGGTTCGGCGTCCACTACGGCGTCGGCGTGGACGGCATCGCCCTGGTGCTGATCGCGCTGTCGGCGGTGCTCGTGCCGATCGTGATCCTCGCCTCCTGGCACGATGCCGACGGGACCGGGGCCGCGGCCCCGCCCAAGCGCTCGGTGAAGACCTACTTCGCACTGCTGCTGGTGCTGGAAGCGATGATGATCGGCGTCTTCGCGGCGACCGACGTCTTCCTCTTCTACGTCTTCTTCGAAGCCATGCTCATCCCGATGTACTTCATGATCGGGTCGTACGGCGGAGCCCAGCGGTCCTACGCGGCCGTGAAGTTCCTGCTCTACTCGCTCTTCGGCGGCCTGCTCATGCTGGTCGCGGTGATCGCGCTCTACGTGATCGCCGACAAGGGCACCTTCATGTTCCCCGAGCTGATCGGCGTGATCCAGGACCCGACCACGCAGAAGTGGCTCTTCGCGGGCTTCTTCATCGCGTTCGCGGTCAAGGCGCCGCTCTGGCCGTTCCACACCTGGCTGCCCGACGCCGCCGCGCAGGCCCCGGCCGGCGCCGCGGTGCTGCTGGTGGGCGTGCTGGACAAGGTCGGCACGTACGGCATGCTCCGCTTCTGCCTGGAGCTCTTCCCGGACGCGTCGAAGTTCTTCACCCCGCTGGTGATCGTGCTGGCGGTGGTGGGCATCGTCTACGGCGCGATCGTGGCCATCGGCCAGACCGACATGAAGCGCCTGATCGCCTACACCTCGATCTCGCACTTCGGCTTCATCGCGCTGGGCGTCTTCGCGATGACCAAGGACGCGGGCGCGGGCGCCACCCTCTACATGGTCAACCACGGCTTCTCGACCGGCGCGCTCTTCCTGGTCGCCGGCTTCCTGATCTACCGCCGGGGTTCCAGCCAGATCGCCGACTACGGAGGCGTGCAGAAGGTCGCCCCGCTGCTGGCCGGCACCTTCCTGATCGCCGGCCTGTCCGGGCTCTCCCTGCCGGGACTGTCCACGTTCGTCAGCGAGTTCATGGTCCTGATCGGCACCTTCGAGCGCTACCCGGTCGCGGCGATCATCGCGACGAGCGGCGTCGTCCTGGCGGCCGTCTACATCCTGTGGATGTACCAGCGCACGATGACCGGCCCCTCGAAGGAGCCGGCCCACGTCATGCCCGACCTCAACTGGCGTGAGATCTGGGTGATGGGCCCGCTGATCGCGGTGATCATCGCCATGGGCTTCTTCCCCAAGCCGGTGCTTGACGTGATCAATCCCGCGGTCGACAAGACGATCTCCAGCGTCCACATCGAACCGTTCACGCCCGCCGTGGCAGAGAAGAAGGGGGCCGGCCAGTGAACGGCACCATCCAAGCCCCGACAATCGAGTACGCGCTGCTCGCGCCGATGCTGCTGGTGTTCGGTGCGGCGATCATCGGGGTGCTGGTCGAGGCGTTCGCGCCCCGCGACCTGCGCAAGTCGATCCAGATGCCGCTCACGCTGCTGGCCCTGCTCGGCGGGTTCGTCCTGACCGTCCTTAACGGCATCAACGGCCTGCCGGATGCCCCGGCGGCCATGGGCGCGGTCGCGGTGGACGGGCCCGCCCTGTTCATCTGGGGCATCATCCTCGTCCTGGCGCTGGTCAGCACGCTCCTGATCAACGACGAGGACCAGTTCGTCGCGCAGGCGGCGGCGGTACCGGGAAGCCCGGACGAGGAGGAGGCGATCCTCAGCGGATACGCCCAGACCGAGGTCTACCCGCTGCTGCTGTTCTCGGTCGGCGGCATGCTGCTCTTCGCCTCCGCCAACGACCTGCTGGCCATGTTCGTCGGTCTTGAGGTCATGTCCCTGCCGCTGTACCTGCTCTGTGGCCTGGCCCGCCACCGCCGCCTGCTCTCGCAGGAGGCCTCGGTCAAGTACTTCCTGCTCGGTGCGTTCTCCTCGGCCTTCTTCCTGTACGGCACGGCCCTGATCTACGGCTACGCCGGGTCGGTGGACCTGAAGGCCATCAGTGCCGTGCTCACCGAGGTCAGCGGCCAGGAGACGCTGCTGCTGGTCGGCCTCGCGCTGCTCGGTGTCGGCCTGCTCTTCAAGATCGGAGCCGCGCCGTTCCAGGCGTGGAAGCCCGACGTCTACCAGGGAGCGCCCACCGCGGTCACCGCCCTGATGGCCTCCACGGTGCTCGTGGCGGCCTTCGGCGCGGTGCTGAGGGTCTTCTGGGTCGCCCTGGGCGGCCTGGAATGGGACTGGAAGCCGGTCATGTGGGGCATCGCGATCCTGACGATGATCGTCGGTGCGATCCTGGCCATCACCCAGACCGAGATCAAGCGGATGCTCGCCTACTCCTCGATCGCGCACGCGGGCTTCCTGCTCACCGGCGTCGTCGCGATCGGTGCCGCCGAGCAGAACAGGCAGGCCCTGTCGGCCATCCTGTTCTATCTGGCCGCGTACGGTTTCACCACGGTCGGCGCCTTCGCGGTCGTCACCATGGTCCGCGACGCGGGAGGCGAGGCCGGGCATCTGTCCCGCTGGGCCGGTCTGGGCAAGCGTGCCCCCGTTCTCGCGGGTATTTTCGCCTTCTTCCTGCTGGCCTTCGCCGGCATCCCGCTCACGAGCGGCTTCTTCGGCAAGTACGCCGTTTTCTCGGCGGCGGTCGCCGGCGACGCTCTGCCGCTGGTCATCGTGGGTGTGGTCAGCTCGGCGATCGCCGCGTTCTTCTACGTCCGGGTGATCGTGCTGATGTTCTTCAACGAGCCCGCCGTCGACGGGCCGTCCATCGCGACGCCCACGGTGGGCACCTCGGCTGTGGTCGCCCTCGCGGCAGCGGCTACGGTAGTGCTGGGGGTTTTCCCGCAGCCGGTGCTCGATCTCGCGGATCAGGCTGCGTCCGCGCTGTTCATTCGCTAGAGGAGTAACGGTTCATGGCTGCGCCACCGGTTGTTGATCTTCCGTTCGTCGACGAACGGTTGGCGCAGGACCTTGCTACCGGCCTGGCCGAGGTCGAGAAACTGCTGCGTTCCTCGGTGGAGAGTGAGGACGCCTTCGTCACGGAGGCGTCCAAGCACCTCATCGAGGCGGGTGGCAAGAGGTTCCGGGCCATGCTGGTCCTGCTCGCCGCCCAGTTCGGCTCGCCCGCGGCGGCGGGAGTGGTGCCCGGGGCCGTGGTGATCGAGCTGACCCACCTGGCGACGCTCTACCACGACGACGTGATGGACGAGGCCCCGGTCCGCCGGGGCTCTCCGTCGGCCAACGCCCGCTGGGACAACACCGTGGCCATCCTGACCGGCGACTACCTGTTCGCCCAGGCCTCGGAGATCCTCGCCGACCTTGGCTCCGACGTCATCAGGATCCAGGCGCAGACGTTCTCCCGGCTGGTCCGCGGCCAGATCCGCGAGACCATCGGCCCCCGCTCCGGCGAGGACCCGGTGGCCCACTACATCGGGGTGCTGGCCGACAAGACCGGTTCGCTGATCGCCACCTCCGGCCGCTTCGGCGCCATGCTCAGCGGTGCCACGCCCGAGGTGGTCGAGCGACTGACCCGGGCCTGCGAGGCCATCGGGGTCGCCTGGCAGCTCGGCGACGACCTGCTGGACGTCGCCTCGGAGACGGCCGAGTCGGGCAAGACGCCGGGCACCGACCTGCGCGAGGGCGTCCGGACCCTGCCCGTGCTCTACGTCCTGGCGTCGGACAACCCCGAGAGCGCCCGGCTGCGCGAGTTGCTGGCCGGTCCGGTGGCCGAGGAGGACATCGAGGAGACCCTGCGTCTGCTCCGCGCCGACCCCGCCATGGGACATGCCCGCGCCGAGCTGCTCGACTGGGCCGACCGGGCCCGCGAGGACCTCGCGGGCCTTCCCGACATCCCGGCCCGCGCCGCCTACCTGGCCCTCTGCGACTACGTCGTCGAGCGCTCCGGTTGACCGCCGGTCCAGGACCGGACCCAGTCCAACCCGGCTCGGCGACAGCGCCGAGCCGGGTTTTTCGTGTTTCTCCCACGATGTTATTTGCAGGGCAAAGCAAATAATGTATGTGCATGTAGACTCCTGCCGGACAGCACACTCCAGGAGGAATCACCATGTCGTGGGACCATTTCGCCCTCTTGCACGCACGCGTGGAGGCGGAGTTGACCAAGGCACTCCAGCGCGGTCACGGCCTGGGGCTGTCGGAGTACCGCGCACTGATCCAACTCGCCGCCGCCTCCGGTGGCTGCATGCGTATGCAGGAGCTGGCCGAGGCGGTGGGACTCAACCAGAGCTCGGTGACCCGCCTCGTCGCCCGCCTCGAAGAGGCCGGGATGACCCGGCGCGACCTCTGCTCGGATGACCGTCGCGGTGTCTACTCGGTGATCACCGAGGAGGGACGCACCCGCCTGGCCGATGCCACGCCCACCTATGAGCGCTCCCTGACCTCCGCGCTGGAGCAGGCGGGCTTCGACCCGCTCTTCACCCCTCTGGTCCTCGCCGTACGCGGCTCCTGAGGCTTTATGAGGCGTTCTGTACGGCTACCCGCTCGGACACCGTACGGCGGGCCTGGGTGGCCGTCCTGAGACTGTCCCAGGTGAAGACCGACAGCGCCAGCCAGATGATGGCGAACCCCACCCAGCGGCTGGGCGGCATGACCTCGTGCACGATGAACACCCCGCACAGGAACTGCAGGATCGGGGCGATGTACTGCAGCAGGCCGATCGTGGTGAGCGGCACCCTGATCGCGGCGGCGGTGAAGCAGAGCATCGGGACGGCGGTGACCACACCCGCTCCGGCCAGCAGGAGCGTGTGGCCCGTACCCCAGTTGCCGAACGTGCTCGTCCCCTGCTGTCCCAGATAGGTCAGGTAACCCAGCGCGGGCAGCAGCAGCACCAGTGTCTCGACCGTCATGCTCTCCGCCGCACCCACCCCGGCGGTCTTCTTGACCAGCCCGTAGGTGCCGAAACTGGCGGCCAGCGCCAGTGCGATCCACGGCGGCCGCCCGTAGTCGACGGCCAGGACGACCACGGCCGCCGCCCCCAGCCCCACCGCGGCCCACTGCCACGGTCTCAGTCGCTCCTTCAGTAGCAGGACGCCGAAGAGCACGCTGATCAGGGGGGTGATGAAGTAGCCGAACGAGCTCTCGACCACGTGCCCGGTGTTGACGGCGTAGATGTAGACGCCCCAGTTGAGCGTGACGAGCACCGCGGCCAGGACGAGCAGGCCGATCTTTCTCGGGGTGCGCAGGAGCTCGCGGAACCAGGACCAGTGGCGCCGCACCGCCAGGATGGCGACGACGGCGACCAGGGACCAGGCGATGCGGTGGGCGAGGATCTCCAGGGCGCCGGAGGGCTTCAGGAGCGGCCAATAGAGCGGGAACAGGCCCCACATGGCGTAGGCGGCGATGCCGTAGAGAACTCCGCGGCGCGTTTCAGGCATGACCCCTATCTTTACTCCTTACTTGATTTAATACAATTTAGCTGTACTTTTCGATCAGTTAAGAAACGCTTGTGGGAACACGGGGGAGTCGCCCCCGGTTGCTTCCTGGTGAGAACGTGTCAGGAGGAGGTTCGCAATGGGCTGGTTGTTCGGCAAGGACAAGACTTCCATGGTGTTCCCGGAGAACGCGCTCCCGGGCCGCGCCACCAGGATGGCGGTGCCCGAGCGTCATGAGGTTCTCGACGCTTCGCTGGCTCCGCCGTACCCCGAGGGGAGTGAGATCGCGGACTTCGGCCTCGGTTGTTTCTGGGGCGCCGAGCGCATTTTCTGGCAGACCCCGGGTGTGGTCTCCACCTCGGTCGGCTACGGGGGCGGCTACACCCCGAACCCGACCTACGAGGAGGTCTGCACCGGCCAGACCGGTCACACCGAACTCGTCCGCGTCGTCTTCGACCCGGCCCGGGTGTCCTACGAGGAACTGCTGCGCGTCTTCTGGGAGTCGCACAACCCTACCCAGGGCATGCGGCAGGGCAACGACGTCGGCACGCAGTACCGCTCGGCGATCCACGTCCACTCACCCGAGCAGGAGAAGGCCGCCCTGACCTCGCGTGACGCCTACCAGAAGGTCCTCACCGACGCGGGCTACGGCGCCATCACCACCCAGATCGCCCCCGCCGGCGACTACTTCTACGCGGAGCCGTATCACCAGCAGTACCTTTACAAGAACCCCGGCGGCTACTGCGGCATCGGCGGCACCAGCGTCAAACTGGGTGACCCGTCCGAGTGGGCCGCCTGTCAGACGGGCCTGGTCCCGACGGAGGAGTAGCGCCGAACCTCACCTTTACGGCTCACCCCCGGTTTTCGGGCGTGAGCCGTATCCGCCTGCGACTTCGTCATCGCCCTTCCGCCGATCCGGGCGGGTCGATGCCGGCCCTCCTCGGCCACTGCGGCACCGACGTCAAGCCAGGTGACCCAACGGCATGGCCCTGGCCTGCTGACCGGGACTACCCGTACCGGTCGAACGGGACGGCGACGGCTCCGATCTCAGCCAGGATGCGCCTGGCCTCCGCGCGGTAGGTGTCCGGCCGACCGGCGCGGGTGGCGATGGCGGCCAGTAGGAGGAGCACCCGCCCCTGCCCGAGCCGGTAACCGGACCGCCGGTGCAGGGCGAGGGCGCGCGTCGCGCGTTTCGCGGCCTGTTCCGGCCGGTCGCGGGCGAGATCGACGGTGGCGAGGACGAGCAGGCCCTGCCCCTCATACACGCGGTAGCCCGCGTGCCTCGCGACGGCCAGAGCCTGTTCAGCGTCGGCCTGGGCGGCAGAGAGCCGACCGGCCGACAGACGGGCCGCGGCCAGTTCCAGCCGGGTCTGCGTCTCCAGCACGCGGTCTCTGCCGGACTCCAGCTCGGTCAGGGCCGCCTCCAGATGCCCGATCGCTGAGGGGCTTTCCAGGTGCCGGTGCGCCGTGCCGAGCGCGGCCAGGGCGGCGGCCCGGGGCCGTCCGTCCGAGCCGCGCGTGACATGCATGATCGCCTCGGCCTCTCGCAGCGCCTGGTCGTAGCGGCCCGCGTCGCAGTGCACCGCGACGCGGGTGGTCCGCATGATCGGCTCCTCCACGGAGCTGCCGATCCGCCGGTAGGCCTCCAGCGCGCGGTCGGAGTGGGCGAGGGCCTGGTCGAACCGGCCGAGCAGGTGGCAGGCTTCGCCCAGCGCGTCGAGGGTGACGGGGTAGCCGTCTCCTCCCGACCCGGCGACGCTGTAGTGCGTCAGCACCTGCTCGCCGTACGACACGGCCTGGTCCAGGTCTCCGGCGTGCAGGGCCGTGAAGGCGAGCTTGACGAGGTTGACCGCCGCGCCCTCCAGATGGCCGCGCGCCAGGCTCAGTTCCAGGCCTCTGCGGTAGTGGCCGGCCGCGTCATGGAGCCGGCCGTGCCAGAGGTGCAGTGTGCCCAGCGTGGTGCACGTCGCCGTCAAGTGCTCCTGCCAGCCGAGCCGGGTGCTCACGCGGGCGGCCTCGTCGAGGTGGTGCCGGGCCTCCCCGGGTCGGCCGAGCTTGTTCAGGGTCTGGCCGAGGGCGAGTCTGGCCGCCGCCTGGCCTCGGGCGTCGCCCGCCGTCCGTGCAGCGGTAAGCGCTGCGGCAGCCGTCGCCTCGGCCGCCGTCAGGTCGCCTGACATCCAGAGGTAGCCGCGCAGCGCCAGCGCCAGGTGCCAGGCCTCCTGACGCGCCGAGCCCGCTGCGGCCTCCACCGTCGCGGTCACCAGGTTCGCCGACTCGGCGTCGAGCCACCTCCGAGCGTCGCGGGCGTCCGAGAATCCGGTGGCGGCCTCGCCGAGCGGCGGCAGACGCAGCATGTAGGGATAGAGGAAATCCGCCGCCGCCTCCACCCCGGACAGGTACCAGCGGCAGACCCGTCGGACGGCGGCCGCCTGCTCGGTGGGGTCGTCCTCGGAGGCCGCCTGGGCGCACGCGTGCAGCCGGACCAGGTCGTGGAAGGCGTACCGGCCCGCTGCCCGTTCCTTCAGCAGATGCTGGCCCGCCAAACGCTGTAGCAGCCGGTCCGTCTCGTCTGCGGCCAGGCCCGTCGCCGCCGCGGCGGCTTGCGGGGAGAAGTCCGCGCCGGGCACGAGTCCGAGGAGCCGGTAGGCCCGCCGTGCGTCGGGTCGCAGGGCGGTGTACGACCGATCCAGCGCGGCCCGTACGGCGGTCTCCGGATCCTCCTCGATCTCCAAGGCGGCGAGTCTGTTGCCGCGGGCCAGTTCCTCGGCGTAGCTCGCGATCACCCGCCCGGGCCGGTCCGCCAGGTGGGCTGCCGAGATCCGCAACGCCAGTGGCAGCCGGCCGCACAGGTCGGTCAGTCGCGCGGCGGCCTCGGGCTCGGCGTCGATTCGCCGCCGTCCGAGCACCGAGGCCAGCAACTCGTGTGCCTCCTGCCGGGACAGGACGTCGAGCACGATGCGCCGGGCACCCTCCATCGCGACCAGCCCGCTGAGGCGGTTACGGCTGGTGACGAGCACGAAACAGTTGGGAGCGCCGGGAAGAAGGGGGCGCACCTGCTTGGCCGAGGCCGCGTCGTCCAGCAGCAGGAGCATCCGCCGGTCGGCGAGGAGCGAGCGGTAGCGGGCGGCGGCCTGGGCGGTGTCGGCCGGGATCCGCTCCAGGGGCGTATCCAGCGCGCGCAGTAGCGCTGTCAGCGCTTCGGCAGTGCACAGTGGCGGTTCTCTGGAGTGACCCCGCAGGTTGAGGTAGAGCTGCCCGTCAGGGAACCTGTCCCGGACCCGGTGCGCCCAGTGCACCGCCAGCGTGGTCTTGCCGACTCCCGCTGTGCCGGAGACCGTCATGATCGTCACAGCGGTGGGCTGGTCGGCGCTCGCCCTCACCAGGCCGTCCAGCCGGGCGAGTTCGCCGGCGCGGCCGGCGAAGCCTCGGACGTCCATCGGGAGTTGTGCCGGGATGGTGTGCCTGGCCTCGCCGATCGGGAGCTCCGGACCGGGGCCCGTCCGGCCGGGCGCACTGGGCCTGTCGGCGCAGGTGACCGTGCGACGGGGTGGCTCCTGGCGCAGCACCTGCAGGTGCGCCGCCGTCAGGACGGGCCCCGGTTCGGCGCCCAACTCATCCGAGAGCCTGCCGCTGACCGCCGTGAACAGACGTAGTGCGGAGGCCTGGTCCCCGGCGGCGGCCGTCGCCAGGATGAGGCGGGCGTACAGGGCTTCGTGCAGGGGTTCGTCGGCGACGAGCGTACGTAACCGGACAGCGACCCTTTCATGATCGCCAGTGCCCAGGGCGAGGTCCGCGAAGGCCAGCGCGACGGCGATGCGTTCGTGATTGAGCGCCACGGCGGCGGGGTGCTGAGCGAGCCGGGGGCTGTCACCGGTCAGCACCGGGCCGCGCCAGCACCGCAGCGCGGTGTCGAAGAGCTCCGCCGCCGTCGCGAACCGGCCCTCGTCGTGGGCCTGCCGCGCGCGGGCGACGAGATCGCCGAACCGCAGCACGTCGTGGTCACCGGCCTCCGAGGATAGGACGTAGCCGCCGTGACCCAGCGAGACGGCGGAGCCGGGCGTCCGCGTGTGTGTGAGCAGCTTGCGCAGGGAGCCGGCGTAGCCCTGCACCAGATTCAGACAGGACTTTGGAGGCCGCTCGCCCCAGAGCGTGTCGATGATCTCCTCACGGTGCACCGGTTGCCCCGGCCGCAGTGCCAGCAGGCCGAGCAACCGGCGCTGCATGCCCGACCGCACATCAACGTCCGCGTCGCCGACGCGGACGGAGAGCGGCCCCAGCACGCCGATCCGGAGCGGCTTCACGGGGCTCACGGGGCTCGCGGGGACGGTGGCCAGCAGCGTGTCCAAGTCGGCACCGGTGATGTCCAGTGCCTCAGCGAGCCGCGACAGGGACGAGGCCCGCGGACGGCTCACCCGGCCGGCCTCCAGGTCGCGCAGCGAACGTTCACTCAATGCGGCTTGAGCGGCCAATTCCTTCTGGTTGAGGCCGGCTCGCAGGCGACGGTCCAGGATAAACGAGCCCAATGTGTGCCGCTCTGTCTTCATAGGAAGCCGAAGCTACCACGATGATCGCCAATTTTTCGAAAACTGCCGGACTCCTGCCGGTTCCTGCCGGTCATCCTTTCCTGCAAGGTTTGCTTGGTGTCATTATCCCAGCTCAGAGTCTTATTGAGCAGCCGGTGAGAGCGCCGGCCCACGGGAGGACCCTCGTTTGGCGGCCGGGGTGATTTTCGTTTTCCTCTCGTTACGGTTTACTCCATGGCGAGCACCGCGAAACCCGCAGGGAATCGCCATGTCGACGATCGGAAAGGACCAACATGTTCAACATCGGACGGCGACTCAAGAGAGTGCTCAGCGCGACGGCTGTCACCGGAATAGCAATGGCGGTCGCATTCACCCCCGCCACGGCCATAGCCACGACCTCGTCGTCGGCGGCGTCGGCGGCCGGGTGCCAGTCGAGCCAGCTGGTTTACAAGTACTGGAAGACGGACACCAGCATCGGCACGTGGAGCAGGAACTGCTCCGGCGACTACCCCCTCAACTCGCTCGGCTACAAACTGGAGCCCGGCGGCTGGTCCGGATACATCGACTACAGCGACGGCAGCTGGGACTACTTCTGCGACTTCAAGGACAAGTGGCTGTCCAAGCGGGTCGTCAAGATACAGATGTCCGCCATGAAGATCGGATATTGCATCTAAGGACCCTCGGCGTCACATGCTGGCGCGGACGGTGAGCTGCGGGGTGAGGAGCCGGGCCTCCGGCGCGGACCTGCCCCGCAGCTTCTCCACGACCAGCCGTCGCGACGTGTCGCCCGAGCCCTCGGTTTCCGGGAGTTCGGCTCGCAGATCAGCCTTCTCATATCGCCGGGCCCTCCCCATCGCCGAACTGGAGCGGTGCATCGGCCGAGCCTTTGTGATCGAGACGTGCGTTGATGAGGATTCATCGCTCGAATCGACGCCTCGCGGCCCTTGACCGGCAAGCCGTTAGGCTGTGCCCGTGACACCCAGTGCTGAGCGAGGGACGGCGTTGCGCGCGGACGCCGCACGCAACCGCGCACGGGTGTTGAAGGTCGCCCGCGAGCAGTTGGCCATGGGCGACGACTCGCTCATGCTGAACACCATCGCCCGGCTCGCGGGAGTGGGCGTCGGGACCGTGTACCGGCATTTCCCCAACCGGCACGCGCTGCTGGAGGCGCTGCTGGCAGAACGCTTCCAGCAGCTCGTCGACGAGGCGCAGGCCGCGGCGGCCGACGAGGACGCCCTCTCGGGTTTGCATCGTCTTCTGCGTTTCACTCTCGGACGCATGCTGGACGACGCCGGGTTCGCAGCGGTGCTCGAATCCGCCAGCGACGCCGATGTGCAGACCTCGGAGATGAAGGTCGAGCTGGACGGTGCCGTCGCGGAGCTGCTCGACCGTGCCCGCCGCGCGGGCGCCATCCGGCGGGGCATCGGGGCGGACGATGTCCGTCGTCTGCTCTGCGGCATCGAGCACGCGGTCCGCTCCGGTGGCAACGACGCCCAGCATGCCGAGATCTACCTCGACGTCCTCCTTGAGGGCCTGCGCCCCCCGCGCTGACGGCAGCCTGGAACCCGCAGCTTGGAAGTTCGTTGCTGTATGCCCGTCTCCGCTAACCGGATAGTCATCCATTTATGCTACGGTGTGAGTACTAAAACGGATGGCTATCCGGTAGCGTTCGACCAGTGGAGGGCGGGGCCATGGGAAAACGGGCCGTGGTGACGGCGGGGACCGGAGGAATCGGCCTGGAGACCGCGATGGGTCTGGCGGCGACAGGTCACGCGGTGACCGTGATCGGGCGGAACGCCGAGCGGGGTGCTCGCGCGATCGAGAGAATCGACGCGGTGGCGACGGGGCAGGGGGCGAGGTTCGTCGCCGCCGACCTCGCATCGCTCGACTCCGTCCGAGAGCTGGCCGCCCGGCTCGCGGGAGAGGGCCCGCTGCACGTCCTGGTCAACAATGTCGGAGCGATGTTCGCGGATCGGCAGCAGACGGTGGACGGGATCGAGGCGTCGTTCGCCGTCAACCACCTTTCCCCGTACCTGCTGACCGAACTGTTGCTGGAGCCGCTCCGGGCTGGAGGACCGAGCCGGATCGTGAATGTCACCTCGGGCGCGATCCGGGCGGCCAAACGCTCTTTCGATGCCGTCGAGCCGCCGGGCGGCTACTACGGCTTTCACTGGTACGGCCGAGCGAAGCTCGCCAACCTCGCTTACACGCTGGATCTGGCGGAGCGGCTGCGAGGCACGGGCGTCTCGGTTTTCGCGGCCGATCCCGGTGGCGCGGCCACCGCGATGACCGACGGCACCATGCGGTCGCCGAAGATCGTTTCGCCGGGGCTGCGGCTACTTTGGCCGCTGGTCCGGCGTACCTTCGAACGCGCCACGTCCGGCTCTGCGTCACTGGCCGCACGGTCGTCGGTCCTCGCGGCGGCCGACGCCTCACTGGACGGGCGGACCGGCCTGGTCATCGGACCCGAGGCTCGTCCTGTCGCGCCCTTCCGCCCCGTCACCGACTCCCGAATGGCCGAGGCCGTCCTCCGGCTCAGCCGGCGACTGGCCCCGCTCACCTCGACCTGACCTTCACGCGGGAGAGAAGGCCGGACGGCTCGGCCCGGCCGCGGGGTCTGCGGCGCCGCCCAGATGGATGTGAAATCCGTCGCGCCAGGCCCCGTACTCCCGGAGACCCCGGCCTGGTGCCGGCCCTGCGAGTGAGGCCTCATCTCCTGCGGCCGATCCTGTGACCTGCGGGTCTTGAGCTCCGAGGGCTAGCCCTCCGACGTACGCGGCCGCGCCCGATCCCTGAAGGTCACCGCGCCATCGGAGGCGCCAACGTCAAGCCAGGTGACCCGGCCGAAGATGACTTCCCGCGTTTGCATGTCTTTCCTGGGTAAGTCGTCAGACGGTTTGGCTTGCCCGGTTTGCCGATAGGCGACGGCAGAGCAATCTCTCCTGCGTTCACCGTCTATCAGAATGTGTTCTGACTTATGATGGCAGGGTGAGTACTGGTAACGCCGACGCCGTCACCTTTTCGGACCTGTCGAGAAACCCCCGAGCCGTCGCCGAACGCGCCGCGCGCCTTGGCCGGGTACGCGTCACCCACCGCGATGCCCCGGACTTCTACCTGACCGCCGCCGACCGTGAGGATCAGCGCGGGCAGACGCTGGCTACCGCGTCCCGTCTGTTCCTCGCCCTCGTCAAGCACGATCCGACCGCCCGCGCGCTGGTCATCGCCATGCCCGAGGTCTTCCCCTGGGTGCGTCACCTCACCTCCGCCGAACTGCGTGCCTTCACCCTCGAACTGGTGGAGGCGCTCTCCGATGCCGCGGAGTTGGATGTCGATGTCACCACCCAGGAAGTCATCGCAGGCTGGCAGGCGACCGCTCGGATCAAGGCCGACCCCGTGCGCTACGCCCAGGCTCGCAAGGCCACAAGCGGCGACTTCGGGCCGGTAGAGGTCTCAGTATGAGTCCGAAGCGTGGTGACCGGGTCACGGTCCCGCCTCAGGACGACGAATGGGATATCCGGTTCGGTAGCAGCGATGCGGTCAAGGGATGGGAGGAATTGTGCCGGCACGCCTTGGCCAACACGCGCCGGTGCTTTGAGGCACTGCGCGCCGATCCACGCTCACGGGCCGATCACGAGCGTCAACATCGCCTACGCGGCGACCTCGCGACTCATCGTCATAACGGCAAGGACCTGGAGCAGTGGGAATTCGAGGTCACCAGCGGCGGGCGCGTCCGCTACGCCATCGACGACGCCACTCGCACCGTCTGGATCGTCTATGCCTCACCTCGTCACCCGAAAGACACCGACGGCTGAAACCGGAGGCGGGAATCCAACCAGGTGAAATGTCGATTCCAGCACGTGGGCACTATGACTTGCGTAAGCTGCAAGCTATCTTTCAGTTCATGAAACAGCCGCCGTCTGTCCTGCTTCCCTTGCTGCGCTCTCCCTTTCAGGGGGAACTCCTGGCTTGGCTCTTTCTCCATCCCGATGAGGAGTACGCACAGGTTGAGCTGGCAAGGCGGTTCGGTGTCTCGGCCTCGACCGTGACGCGCGAAGTCGATCGTCTCGCCGCGGCGGGTCTGGTCGCCGAGCGAAGATTCGGCAACATGCGGATGATTCGCGCGGACACCGACACGGTCGTGGCTCGACCGCTGACCGAGTTGCTCGCTCTGACGTACGGGCCGGTGGCCGTGCTCGGTGAACACCTGTCTGACGTCGCCGCCGTCGAGGAGGCGTACATCTACGGTTCCTGGGCCGCGCGCTACTCGGGAGAGCCAGGCCGGGTGCCGAATGATGTGGATGTCCTGGTTGTCGGCGCTGTTGATGAAGACGATCTCTACGACGCCGCCAGGGCCGCGGAACGGCAGCTCGGCAGAGAGGTGAACATGCGCCGGCTGAGCCGCGATGACTGGGAGTCTTCAGGCGGCGATCCCTTCCTGGAAACGATCAGGTCCCGGCCACTCGTACGACTCAAGATTGAAAAGAGGAACGTTCGGTGAGATGGGAGCAAGGGCGCGCCACTTTTGAAGGCATGCTGGGCCGCGGTGAGATCGAAAAGGTCGCGGCGAGCCGCCCGCAGGCCGAGGAGTTGCTCGCTCAGGCCGGGAAACACCTGGCGACCGCTCGTCTCGCGATGGAGTCGGATCCGATTGGCGCATACCAGTTGCTCTACGACGCGGCCCGTAAGGCGTTGTGCGCGGTGCTGGAGAATCAGGGGCTTCGAGCCAGTAGCCGGGGCGGCCATATCGTGGTGTACGAGGCGGTCAGCGCGCAGCTTGATCCACCGTTGAGCCGGAGCCTTCGTCCCTTTGACCGGATGCGTCGACGGCGGAATGAGGCAGAATACCCGCGTCTGGGGTCACCTTAATTCGACGCCGACGATGTTCGGGCCGACATAGCCAAGGTTGAGGCGATCATGGAGATCGCGGCGAAAGTGATCGATCAGATGCAACCTTTCTGACGACGCTTTGGCTGCCGCCTCGGAGAAAGTGCCGCCATAGGCTGTATCTCGAAGCGGGGCTGGCCACTGCGGGACCGCTGGCACCAACATCAAGCTAGGTGACCCGTCCGAGTCGTCCTGCCCGACGGGCCTGACGGACTCGGAGAAGTAAGCACAGGGGTGGGGAGACTCTCGTGCGGACTCGGGGTGGTATAGGGGGCCTGTCTCTTCAGCCTCATGAACGGCGAGGTGTGACCTGAGCTGACACGCAGTCTGCCCAGGATCGTCCCACGGTGGTCTTGGATCGTCGCCATTTCTGGCAACGATCCTCACTGCAGGTGTACCTGCTCAGCCGACGAGGCGTTTGCGCCAGTCGAGAGGGACAACAGTGATGGCCTGCCGGGGATCGCCGTTCCACTCCACCGAGAGGCCGGTTTCCCTGAGTGCGGCCACGATCTCTCGTCCGATGGACGCCGTTGTATCTGATGAGCCGTCGAACCCGCCGTACAGGAGTGCCAGCCCATGTCCGGCCGCGGCCGAGTCCGTGCACTGGCTGTGAAAGTAGACATGACCTCGGGCATCCGGTGAGCCCGCCGCTCCGATCTCCGCCTGACCGCAAGTACGGCAGCAGGTGAAGTTCTCCCTCGCCGTGATGCCCGCGGCTTCCAGGGCGGTGAAGGCCCGGCTGAGCCGTTCCGGGTCCGTCTCCCCCTTCCAGGAGGCCTGCTCCTCGACTCGTTCCAGCCACATTCGGTCCACCAGCCAGCGTGCCTGTTCGGGAGAGACCGGTCGGCGGTTCCCTGACACGAGATAGTCCTGTGCGATCTCGGCCAGTTGTGCTCGCGTCTCGTAACCGCCCACGATCACTTCACGGATGCGCGCATCGAGCTTCTCGCGCTCGTCCTCGTCAAGTTCGAGAGGAGGTGGAGGCTCAGGGAGGCCCAGGTCCAATGAGGTCCAGTTCAGTCCGGAGCCCCATTCGTCCTCCAAGCACGCCCAGCGGGTCATGGCCGTGATTACCGACACGGGCCTGTCGAGTATCGTCTGGAAGTGTCGGTCGGGTGCCCCGTCACGGTGTTCCAGCACATAGTCGCCTCCATCCTCGTGCCATACCTGAATGAAGACTTCGGGTAGGTCGGGAATCCGCTGGACGACCAGGAACCTGTCGTCCTGACCGCCCAGCCGGTTGACCAGTTCGGCGAGTCTCCCAGCGCTTGCCCGGACGTGCCGGCGACCGTCCTCTGTCAGTACGGTGATCGCGAACATACCGGTCACCCTGGCACAGGGCGCGGAGAGGTGACCAGCCCAGAGGGAAGGAAGCACCTACCGGGCACACGACTTGCGAAGGTCGTCGGCTACCCGGCGCGACCCGCGACCGGGGCCCCGCGGAGTGCCGCCTCATGGCACCAGGCACCGAACAGCCACTGCGGTGCCGGCGGCACCAACGTCAAGCTAGGTGACCCATCTGAGTGGGGCGCCTGCCAGACGGGCCTGGTCCCGACCGAGGAGTAGCTCTTCGCGCGCTGCCGTGGGCTCCGCCGACCTTTCAGGCGCAGGCCGTTTCGCTACGACGGCCTGCGATGCGGTTCGGTGATTGTTTCTCTATATAGTTTCCTATATAGTTTTTGCATGACTGTTCTCCATGATGCGACCGAGCTCACGGTCACCGAGGCCGCGCAGCGAGGGGTGGCCCGTCTGGTGGCTGATGCGGAGCAGGGGGCGGATCTGGTGGTGACCCGTCGGCATCAGCCGGTTGCGGCGGTTGTGAGCATGCGGCGTCTCAACGAGCTAGAAGAGGCCGCGGCCGATCTGCGGGATCTGGCGCTGGTTCTTGTGCGGGCGGCGACCGACAGCGGGCGACGGACGTCGATCGATGATGTCCTTTCCGCCTTCGGGCATACCCGTGAGTCGCTGGCCGCGCTTCCGGATGACGACGAGTAGCGGTGTCCGACGTCGTATTCACCGACCCGGCCGTTGACGATCTCCGCAGGATCGGGCCGGACGCGGTGCCCAAGGTTCTGAAAAAGATCCTTCTGCTGCTGGAGAATCCTGAGGCCGGTTACCCGCTAGGTGGGGAACTCACCGGATTCCGCAAGCTCGTCGTCGGCCGGAACACCTGGCGGGTCGTCTATCGGATCACCGATGACAAGGCGGTCGAGATCTGTGAGATCTGGGCGGTCGGCGAAAGGGCCGACGCGGAGGTCTACGCCGAGGCCAAGGCACGAGTCCGGGCGGCCGGCGGTTCGCGTCCCGATGTCGTCCGCCTCGGCGAGGTCATCGACCGCCTCGGAACTCTGACCGATCACATTCACATCGACGAGGTGCCTGCACGAGAGCCGGTTCCTGACTGGCTCGCCAATCGGTTGATCTACACAGTCGGCATGGCCCGCGAGGATGTGGCGGCACTCGGCCTGGAGGAAGCCGTCGATCTCTGGACGGAGTTTCGCTCGGGGGCACGTTAACCTGTAGTCGCCGTTCACAGGTGGCACTGTGCACGGTGAGAGCCATTTGGCGCTGGGTTACTGCGACATCGGCGGCACCAGTGTCAAGCTAGGTGCCCCATCAGAGTGGGCCGCCTGCCAGACGGGCTTGGTCTCCGCGGAGGAGTAATCCTCTATGGTCACGCTTGTACGGCTCACACTTACGTTCTAGGTGTGAGCCGTCTTGCTGTTGGGTGTGGTCGAGCTGTTGATCTTCCGCGTCCCGGACGGAATCACCGCTTCATAGCGTTCCTGCACCCCTTCATTACGAGTTAGAACACGATCGTCCAGGACCGTCTACAGCCGTCTTTCGGGCCTGCTCGGGCGGCCTTCATGAGGTCCCTCAGTCCACGGTCGTCCAGGTCCGTCCAGACCTGTTTTTAGCAACCGCGTTAGCAAGATCAACATTTGTGTCTTCCCCACTTCCGAATCGGTCGCCGAACCGCGTGCAGGATCTCCATCGCCTGCAGCACGTTCGTGACAACGTGGTCCGCCTGGTGCTCCTGGTCTGGCCAGGTCCCTCGGTCGATCCAGACCGTCCGGAGACCGGCGGCTCGTCCTCCATCGATGTCGGCGACTAGGTGGTCCCCGACCATCCATCCCCCATCGGCAAGAGTCATGCCGCACCGCCGGACGGCGATCTCGAACAGGCCGACATCGGGCTTGCGGATGCCTTCAAGCCCAGACAGCGCGTAGGCGTCGACCGCCTCGGCCAGTCCCGTCCGCTGAATCTTGCCGAGCTGGTTGTCCGCCGTCCCGTTGGTAACGATGGCAATTTTCCAGCCGGACGCACGGAGTCGAGCCAGGCCGTCCATCACCTCGGGTCGACAACGCACCAGATACGGCATGCGCCTGCGATAGTGGCCCCACAACTCCTTGACCGACTCAGTGAGAGCGAAGTAGTCGCGAACCTTGGCGAAGAAGACCTCACGATGCGGATAACCCGTCTGGTCGAGAGCAAGTAGCCAGTCAACCGCCTCGTGCTCAAGGCCGTGCTCGTCAGCGAACTCCCCGGTCCAGGTCTGGAACGCCTCGTCCACGTTGATGAGAGTGTTGTCCAGGTCGAAGAGCGCGAGTCGTTGCACAAGGATTCATCCTAGGTACGGCATCGCCACAAGCCTGAGCGCCTGTTTACAAACGGGAGCCGGTCACGACGTAGAGGGCTCTTCGCTCTGGTCACGTGGCAGATACGGTTCGGTGGCGTGTGATCATGTGAGGCGGGGTTGCTATATCCCACCGCTGTACACAGCATTTCGGCCGATGGTCAGCCCGAGTCACCCGATAGCAAGGAGACCCGTACTGCAGGGTCGCCCGGCCCAGGCCCGGAAGCCTCGGGGCAGTAAAGAGAGCACCACTTCAGTCTCCAATCCCCCCTGGTGGTGGAGGAGGTCGTTCGGGCTGTCAACGACGTCTGAATCTTGGCGTCGTCTGAATTCGAGGAGCTCGTCGCCATGATGGTCGAGGCGGACGTCCGGCTGCTGTCCGACGGTGGCGACCCCGAGCAGGACTCCTCCTGGCCCTGACGGCACCCGCCGCCCCGCGCCCGCCCTGACGCCCGCCGGTGGACCGCCGGGCGCGGGCGGAATGCCGGGCGCGGGCGGTGTCAGCCGATCCACGCGCCGGTGGTGAAGTTCCCGGTGTTGATCGCCATGACCGGGATCATGATGGCCATGCTCACCAGCCACACCCAGGGTCTTCGCACCCCCGCGACGCCGATGGCGATCCACAGGGGAAACCAGGTCAGCGACCCCCGGCCGATCGACATGTAGAACGACGACAGGGTGAGGAAGGACAGCACCTGGGGGGTGATGTACGCGAACTCCGGCCACTTGCGCCGTACCGCGAGGCAGCCGGCCAGCACCAGCAGCACCGCGGCCGAGATGATCTCCTCGTAGTAGGACGTGGTGAGCGAGGCGACGTCGTCGGACATGCTCCAGGTGTTGGCGAGCGCCTCCCACGGCCAGACGGCGTGCCGGCCCCAGAACCGGTCCTGCACCGAGTTGTAGGCCAGCCAGTCGCCGGTGCGGGTCCACTGGTAGACGCTGTACAGCACGAGCGGCACACCGGGGAGCGCGAGCCAGGGCAGCAGGCGCCACCCGCCCGGGCGTTTGCGGCCGTTCTCCGCCGCCAGGAACATGACGAGCAGCCCGAAGGCCAGGAACAGGCCGGAGATGCGCACCGTGGCGGCTCCGGTGGCGCACAGCGCGGCGTCCTCCCAGCGGCCGTTCCTGGCGAGCAGCCACGCCGAGACGGCCAGGGCGAGGAACAGCGCCTCCGAGTAGCCGGAGTACAGGAACACGGCGAACGGGCTGAGGAACAGCGCCGCCACCGCGTACCGGCCGCTGCCTGCCGCGTACGTCTCGGCGAGCCGCGACAGCGCCACCGCGAGCACCGCGCTGGCCACCAGCGAGATGATCATCGTGGCCAGCCGGCCGTCCTCGACGACCGGCCGCATCACCTTGATCAGTATCGCCATGCCGGGGAAGAACGCCGGCAGCTTCCCGGCGTCCTGCATGCCCGGGGGGCCGTCGTAGCCGAACTGGGCGATGGCGATGAAGTTCTCGGCGTCCCAGCGGGTGAACCGGTTGAGGAAGGGGTCGGTGGTCCGGCCAGGGCCGGCCAGGTAGGTGTAGATCAGCACACCGACGTGCGACAGCGCCCAGAGGAGCAGGGCCAGCCGGTCGCCGGGGTCAGTCAGGAACCTGGGCACCCACCGCCGCCCGGCCACCTCACCGGTTGACTCGCCGGTCGTCTCGCCGGAAGTCTCGGCGGTCGTCTCGCCGGGACGTGCGCCGGGTTCCGCGTCGGCCGGTTCCGGCTCCGTGATCTCCACCGGCCCGGCGGGCGCGCGATCAGTCATGCAAGAATCCTTATATAGCCGCAAAATCCGGGCAACCGGTTGCCCACGGCATGATCCTTCCGTGCCGGCCCGTCCCCGCTCATCTCCTGCGAAGACCACTTCCGCCCGGTGGCGGGATGCCCCGCCCCGCCGTGAAACTTCCACGCGGTGCTAGCCGCCGTGCCCGCCGTGGAAGGGGGATGTCACGCCCTCGTACCGCAGATGCAGGGCCATCCCCTGGTCGGCGTGCGCGAGGTTGTGGCAGTGGTTCATCCACACGCCGGGATTGGCCGCGCGGAACGCCACCTCCCACACCTCGCCGGGCCGCACGTCGAAGGTGTCTGGCGGCAGATCGTGTACGACCTGCAGGCCGCCGGGGACGCCCAAGGGCTGATCGGCTGGGAGGTGGGAGTCGATTCCACGATCTGCCGAGCCCACCAGCACGCGGCCGGGGCATCGACAAAAGCAAACCGGCAGGCCGAGCCGCCCGGCGGGGTGGAGGCCGAACCCGACGATCACGCTTTGGGCCGCTCTCGCGGCGGCCTGTCGACCAAGCTGCACCTGGCGTGCGAGCAGGGCCAGAAACTGCTGTCGCTGGTCGTGACCGCCGGCCAGCGCGGTGACGCGCCGCAGTTCGAGGCGGTCATGGCCGCCATCAGGGTGTTTCGTTCAGGGCCGGGACGGCCGCGCACCCGCCCGGCCCGGGTGCGGGCGGACAAGGCCTACTCCTTCCAGGCCATCCGTTCTCACCTGCGCCGGCGCGGTATCCGCGCCACGATTCCCGAACCGGCCGACCGGGTTCAAGGGCGGCTACGACGCGGCAGCCGCGGTGGCCGGCCTCCGGCCTTCGACCGGATCGACTACCGCGATCGCAACGCCGTGGAGCGCGGCATCAACCGGCTCAAGCGCCACCGCGCCCTCGCCACCAGATACGACAAGCTCGCCGTCCGTTACCAGGCCACCATCCATATCGCCGCCATCAACGACTGGCTCACCTGCCTTTGAAATAGGCTCTAGCCCGAGAGCCGTTGGCGGTACTCCAGTTCGCCCGGTGGCAAGGCCTGACGAAGGAGGGCCGCGGCAGCGATCGCCCAAGCCATGAGCGGTAACTAACCGAAGTCAGCGATCGTCACGGCCTCAGCTATCAGGATTGATCCCCGTTGACGGGATTGCCCGAGTCACTGTTTTCAACGGCTCAAACCGTTCCGCGTCCCGCACATGCTCATCAGTCCGGGCGGCGTTGGTGGCCACGCCGCCGCAGGCCGCGGTGCCCGGTACGTTCGGGCACACGTAGCGCGGCACGCCGGAGCGGGGACGGCCGCTCATCCGCCAGCCACACCGGCCGCACCGCAGAATCCCGGACAGCAAATAGGTCCGCCCGGTGGCGGCCTGGGCACGGAAATCACGAGCTGGATCACTCAACAGGGCGCGCAGCCGATCCGAGTCGGTGGCACTGATGATGGCGGGCCAGACGGCGTCGGCCACGATCTCCCCCAGCAGCGGGCGCGTGGTCTCGGCAGCGCTGCGGGGCGTGTGCTCGCGCCGTCCGCTGATCCGCGCCGACGCCAGCAACCGACGCAATGTCGTCGGGATCCAGTGACCTCCGGCAGGAGTCGTGATCTCACGCTTTCGGAAGTCTCGACACACGCTCGACAGCGACTCTCCGGCGAGTAGCCGTCGAGCGGCCTCCCGGATCACCTCGGCTTCCTCGTCGATGACCGTGACGCGGTCCTCGGCGTAGCCGTATGGGCGCATCCCTCCGCCGGAGACCTTGCCCGCCTCGGCACTCTGGCGGCGCTGACGCTTCTGCCGCTCGGCCTTGTGCTCGGCTTCATGCCGGGCGGCGGCTCCCAGCATCCGGGCGATCAGACGTCCGGTTGGGGTGGCGAGATCGATTTCCCCGGTGACGGTGGCCAGTTCGACGCCGCGCCGGTCGGCCAGGTCGATCACGTCTTCCAGCTCACGCGGGGAGCGGGTCAGCCGGTCGACGTGCCAACAGGCGATGGCATCGACCGTCCCTTCTTCGATGTCGGCCAGCAGACGCTTCCACGCCGGACGCGGCGCTCCCGAGTAGGCGCTGACGTCGTTGTCGGGGTAGACGTCCACCACAGTCCACCCTTTACGTTCGATCAGGGCTCGGCAGTCGGCCTCCTGGCGGGCGACGCCCAACCCTGCGCCCTCACGGTCCTGGCTGATCCGGCAGTAAATCGCGGCTCGTCGCATGGGTCACATAGATACACGTTGGTAGGCACCGGCGTTTCCTGGCCGGTGGGTGTCGTACCTGTCGGCCGCCCCTTCAAGGCAGGGGTCACCCGGTTGTTTTGAGTGGATCGGTGTCGGGCTTGCGAATGCCCTCGGTTTCCGAGAAGCCGAGCCATTCCGTCTACGCTCTCCGTCCCGCCGAGCCGCTGCAGATCGTGTGGGGCTTCTGCTCGCCCCGGTCGCCCTTCACCTATCCCGATGGAGAGTCGGTAACGGTCTGATCTGTAGATGCCACCGCGCACGAACCTTGTGGTTACCGCGGTTTCGGAGGAGTGGCCGGACGCGGAGACCCCTGGGGGCGATCAAGGGGTCTTCGCAGGCGGGACATCGGCCCGGTCGAGCGTCGTGCGCGTGGCGGATCCGGTGGTGCCTCAAACCGTGATGACGACCTTCCCCGGGGTGTGTCCCTCCTCCTGGTATCTGATGGCCGCCGGGATCTCTTCGAACGGGTAGCACCGGTCGATAACCGGGGTGATTCTGCCGTCCTCGACGAACTCGGTCAGTGTCATCAGGTTCCGTTTGTTCTCCGTGTATCGGACCACGTCCGCCAGGGTCGTCCGCTGGGACATGAACGGCGACGCCATGAACGCCGAGAACATGTGGCCAACGGGTTGCAGCCATCGGCCGCCCGGCCCGCCGACGATGACGCGGGTCCCTCTGGGGGTCAACACCCGCCGGCATGCCGACGGCGAGCGGCCTCCCGCGACGTCCAGCAGGAGATCGTAACGCCGTCCATTCCGAGTGAAGTCTTCTTTGGTGTAGTCAATGACCTCATCTGCGCCGATCGAGCGGACCAGGCCCACGTTGCGCGTGCTGCAGACGCCGGTGACCTCCGCGCCGAACACCCGGGCGAGCTGCACGGCGAACGTCCCCACGCCTCCCGAAGCGCCGTTGACGAGGACCTTCTGTCCTGGCTGGATCTGCCCCTCGTCACGCAGGCCCAGCAGGGCGGTGTTGGCCGCCATCGGTATCGCCGCCGCCTGCTCGTACGACAGGTTCTTCGGTTTCGGCGCCAGTTCGTCTTCCCGGACGCAGACGTACTCGGAGAAGCCGCCCTGCTTGGGCATCGCGAACACCTCGTCGCCGGGGCGGAACTCCGTCACGCCCTTGCCGACCGCCTCGACCTGTCCCGCCACGTCGGCGCCCAGGATGCCGATCTTCGGCTTGCGCAGTCCGGGGCCGCCGCTCATCAGGCGCGCGATGTACGGCTCCCCTCTCATGAGGTGCCAGTCATAGGGCTGGACGGAGGTGGCACGCACCCGGACCAGCACCTCGTCGTCGCCGGGCACGGGCTTGTCGATATCGGTGAGATCCAGTGCGTCGGGTGAGCCGTACGAACGTAGGACGAACGCCTTCATCACATTCTCCTCATCCATCGCGGGTACGGGTGTCAGCCGTGCCGCAGATCCATGATCGATGTCGTGGCCCGTGTCGGATGGGGCGGAGGTACCGCCGACCGGCGTGTCGCGAGCCACCGAGAATCAGCGTAGAAGGCCTGCGTAAAGGGCTCATCAGCCGAAAGTACGCCTGTTTGGCGGATGATCGGCCGACTCAGATCAGGCCGTTCTGGTGATGATCCGACACTGTCTCGGTCGTCACGATCGGGTCATGACCGACGAGAGCCTGACAGGACACCTTCCATCTCCGCAGTCGACGCGAAGCGGCCGGCCGGCGGATGACCAGAACACCGCGGAGACTTCCGCCGTAGCCTCCTCTGCCAGGGCGGATTGGCTCGTGCCCGCCGCGCTGGTGGTGCTCAGTGCTGTTCCGATCATCGCCGGAGCCGTCCGCCTGACCGAGCTGACGGGCGGCGCGGACATCACACCGGAGAACGCACGGTTCTTCGCGGCGCCCCTGCCGGTGGTGCTGCACATCCTCAGCGTCAGCCTGTACAGCGTTCTGGGGGCCTTTCAGTTCGCTCCCCGCTTCCGCCGCCGGAGGTCCGCCTGGCACCGCGTCGCCGGGCGGGTTCTGGTCCCGGCTGGACTCGTCGCGGCGCTCTCGGGGTTGTGGATGACCCTGTTCTATCCCCGCCCTGAGGGCGACGGCGATCTCCTTTCCGGCTTCCGGCTCGTGTTCGGCTCGACCATGGTCGTGGCCGTCGTTCTCGGCTTCGCCGCGATCCGGCGGCGAGACATCGCCCGGCACCGCGCCTGGATGATCCGTGGTTATGCGATCGGCCTGGGCGCGGGCACGCAGGCGCTGACCCACCTGTTCTGGTTCCTGATCATCGGCGCGCCCGGCGAGTTCTCCAGGGCGCTGCTCGTAGGCGCCGGATGGGTGATAAATCTCGCGGTGGCCGAATGGGTCATCCGTAGACGACCGGCCAATCCAACCCGCGCCCGGTCAGCACCTTGATGCCGCTGTGGGCGGTCCTGCGGGCCGGTGAAGGAAACGGGCCGTCAAGGACCGGGAACCTGTCGCCGGAAGTGCGGCAGGCGTCGCGGGGACGGTGGGCGGAAACCGGCCCGCCCCGCGAGGGGAGCCGTCGTGGCGTGGTCACTTCTAGACACGCTTGGTCTCGTAGGCCCACATGGCGATCTCGACGCGGTTGCGGGCGCCCAGCTTGGCCAGCAGGCTGGCGATGTGGGACTTCACCGTGCTGAGAGAGATGTGCAACTCGTCGGCGATCTCGTTGTTGGTCCGTCCACGTGCCACGGTGGCCAGGATCTGTTCCTCCCGGGCCGTGAGCGCCTCGATGGGGCGCACCGGCGGTGTGGCGGGCATGGTGCGGGCGAAGGTTCCCAGCAGCCGTGCGGTGACGCTCGGGGCGATGAGCGCGTCGCCGTCCGCGGCGGCGTGGACGGCCTGGGAGAGCAGGTCGGTTCCGGCGTTCTTGAGCAGAAAACCCCGGGCACCGGCTCGCAGCGCGGCGTAGACGTACTCGTCGAGGTCGAAAGTGGTGATGACGACGACGGCGAGGGGGTCCTTGACGCCTGGCCCGGCGAGGGAGCGGGTGGCTTCGATGCCGTCGAGGCCGGGCATGCGGATGTCGAACAGGCACACGTCAGGGTGTAGGCGCCGCGCCAGCTGGACTGCTCGCCACCCGTCGGCGGCTTCGCCGACGACCTCGATGTCCGGCTGGGCGTCGAGAATCATGGTGAGCCCGGTGCGGACGATCTCCTGGTCGTCGGCGACGAGCACCCGGATGCTCACGTCACCGCTCCGGTCCGGGGCAGTACGGCGGTCACGGTCCAGCCCCGATCCGGGGCGGGGCCGGCCTCACAGGTGCCGCCCAGCAGGTCAGCGCGTTCGATCATGCCGATGAGCCCGTATCCCGGTGACCCGGCCGAGCGTACGAGGCCGCTGTCGCCGTCGTCACTCACGCGCAGGCGCACCGACGTGTCGTCGGCGGCGACGCGAACCTCGATGCGGGTGGCGTGACGGGCGTGCCGTCGAGCGTTGGTGACCGACTCCTGGGCGATGCGGTAGATCGCAGCCTCGACGGACAGGGGAAGGTCACCGATGTCGTCGGAGATCTCCACGTCGACGGACGGGCCGGAGCGGCTCGGGCTCGGGCTCGCGAGCTTTTCGAGGTCGGTGATGCGACGGACGGGCGCCGGCCCCGCGGGCTGGTCCCGGCGCAGGAGGCGGACCATGGCGCGCATCTCGTCGAGGGCGTGTGCCGCCTCGGCCTCGATCACGTGCAGTGCCTCGGTCGCGGAGTTCGGCCGCGACGCCGAGGTGGCGATGCCCGCCTGCGCTCGGATCGCCATCGCCGAGATGTGATGGGCGACGGTGTCGTGCAGGTCGCGGGCCAGCCGTTCGCGTTCGAGCAGCTTGATCTGGTCGAGTTCGCGCATTCTCGCCCCGGCCCGGTAGCGGAGCGCCCCGCCCAGGGCGACGGCCGAGAACGTGACGGCGAACGCGCCGACCGCGTCGCCGGGGGTGAGGCGGCCGGAGAACAGCGAGAGGGAGACCGTGGCGATCATGATGGTCAAACCGACCGCGACCTCGCGCCCCGACCCCCATCGGAACAACGAGTACAGCAGGACCAGCACGTACACCATCGTGTACGTCTCCAGGGGGGCGCCGTCCGTCAACAGCGGGGCCAGGCTCGTGGTGGCGAAGACGATCACCACCATCAGCAGCGGCCTGGTCCGGCGCCACAACAGCGTGGGCACCAGCCCGACGGTGACGGTCACCGAGACGGCCCGCCACGGAAGATCGGGCCGCAGGACTCCTTCGAGCACCGCGACCGCCACGAGTACTCCCACGAGTGCCCAGTCCCGCCAATCCCGCGACGGCGGGCTGGGAGGGCGGGGCTCATCCCATACAGAGCGAAGAAGGGCGAGCACATGAACATGGTACGAAAGTCCACGCTGCTCGGGGCGGCCCAAAGTACCGGACACACATTTCGCCGTCGCGCGGCCTCGGCAGATACAGTGGCGATAAAAGATCTTGAAAAAGATTTGAGCGGGCTGTCGAATCGGGGCGACCCCGTTCGAAGCGTAGTCAGAGGGCCGAGAGGAACACCCGAGAGCCGGCTCGTGACTCGTGAGGAGAACGGTCATGACCCAGCGGACGACGAGGACCGCGCACCCGGTGACCTGGACGCCTAAGCACACCTGACCCCCGCAGCACACCGCCAAGAAAACAGGATCGAAGGAGACGTTCGATGCGATACATGATCACCATTAAGGTCACCAGCCAGCCTTCCACCCCGCCGTCGGCGGAGTTGATGGAGGCCATCGCCAAGCTCGGCGGGGAGGCCACCGCGGCCGGGGCGTTGCTGGACACCGCCGGGCTGGCCCCGAGCGCACAGGGCGCGCGGGTCACGATCACCGCCGGCAGGCTGAGCGTCACCGACGGCCC
>NZ_JOEQ01000017.1 GCF_000721075.1 Streptosporangium amethystogenes | reverse complement strand
AGGGCATCGGCCACCGCCACATCCACCTGCTCCAACGAGCCGACGGCTACGGCTACACCACCCACCCAGAAGTGCGGCACCGTGCCGCGTTTCCTCCCGCCCTTGAAGGACCGGGTCTCCACGCTGAAGGTAATTGATGAACGTCAGCAACGCGAACGCGCGGGAAATCGACCCCGCGTTCTGGGAACGCCCGCAGATGCGACAGGCCCTGGCCGTCCGCGACATGGCCACCGTGTACCGGTTACTGCAGCGGATCGGCGTCTCGCAACGTCACATCGCCGCCCTCACCGCGCAGTCCCAGTCGGAGATATCCGAGATCCTCAAGGGCCGCCAGGTGATGGCGTACGACGTGCTGGGCCGGATCGCCGACGGCCTGGGGATCCCCCGTGGCTACATGGGCCTGGCCTACGACGCCTCCTGCACGGCACCGGCCCCGGCGACGGCGGCCGACCAGCGCGACGACTCCAGCGAGGACGAGCAGGTGCGCCGCCTGCTCGCGCACGCCGCACAGGTGACCATCGGCGCGGCATCCGGGGACGCGGAGGAGTGGAGCGAGCCGATCACGCCCACGGAGACCCCCATCCCGCACCGCATCGGCATGGCCGACGTCGAGCAGATCGAGACGGTGACCCGAACGCTGCGCGCCCTGGACTACCGGCACGGGGGCGGGGTCTGCCGCGACGCGGTGGTGGCACAGCTGGCCTGGTCGCAGCGGCTGCTGCGGGCCTCGTGCCCGGAGTCGGTCACTCTCCGCCTGCACCAGGCGCTGGCCGACCAGCACAACCTCGCGGGCTGGACCTCCTTCGACGTCGGTCTGTACGGCTCGGCCAGAAGCCACCTGGCCCGCGCGCTCGAACAGGCCAAGCACGCGAGGAACTCCTCGCTGGCGGCCAACGTCCTGTACCGGATGGGTCGCGTCCACCTGCACTGCGACCGCATCCTTGACGCGCTGCGGTTCTTCCAGCTCGGACAGATCTGCGCGCAGGACGCCAGTTGCGAGCGGACCGTGGCGATGCTCTTCGCCAACGAGGCGTGGGCCTACGCCCTGCTGGGCGACAGTGATCTCGCACTCAAATCGATCAACCGGGCGGCCGACGAGCTGGCTCGTGCCCGTGACCGTGAGTCCCCGGCCTGGGTGAGCTTCTTCGGCGCCGCCGACCTCGACGCCACGAGCGGCATGGTGCACGCCGACCTCGCCGAGACCCACCTCGACAGCCATCTCGGCATCGCCGAGCGCTTCCTCACCGACGCGCTCGGGCAACGCGACCCGAGTATGGCCAGGAGCAGGGCCTTCGAGCTGACCGCTCTGGCGACGGTGCAGCTCAGAGCCGGTGACATGGCCGCCGGGATCGTCAACGGCAACGAGGCGGTCACCCTGGCGACCGAGATTCGCTCGATGCGGATCACCGACCGTCTCGCGCCGCTGCAGGCGGTCGCCATGATGCGGGCGCACGCCGGTGACGCCCAGGACCTCGCCCGGCGCATCTCGGTGGTGCGTGCGGCATGACGATGACCACCGACCACGCCGCAGACCACGCCGCCGCTCAGGCCGGTGGTCTCACCCGCGATCGGCTCCACTCGCTGCTGGCATCGGTCTGTGACCGGGCCGGGCTCGCGTCCGGTGACGCCGAACTGATCAAGTTCACGAACAACGCGGTCTTCCGCCTGCGCCGGGCGCCCGTCGTGGTGCGCGTCGCCGGGTCCTCGGCCGCCCGCTCGCGGGTGCCGACCGTGGTGCGGGTCGCCCGCTGGCTGGCCGACCACGACTTCCCCGCGGTGCGGCTCCTGCCGGGCTGCGAGCAGCCGCTCCAGGTGGAGGGCCACCTGGTGACGCTGTGGAAGCACACCCCCGAGGTGGGCCCGCGCCCCGGCGGCGGCGAGCTGGCCACCCTGCTCAGACGCCTGCACAGGCTGCCGGACCCGCCGGTGGACCTGCCGGAGTGGGCCCCGATGACCGAGGTCCGTCAGCGGCTCGCCGAACCGGAGGACCTGTCCGCGGGCGACCACGCCTTCCTGCTGGACGAGTGCGACGAGGTCGAGGAGCGGCTCGCCGCGCTCGACTACGCGCTCCCCGCCGGGGTCATCCACGGTGACGTGTTCATGGGCAACGTCATCGCCGGGCCCAAGGGGCCGGTGCTGTGCGACTTCGACAGCACCGGGATAGGCCCGCGCGAGTGGGACCTCGCCCCGGTGGCGGTCGGCCGCCTGCGGATGGACTATCCCGCCGACGAGCACACGTCGCTCGCCGAGGGCTACGGCTTCGACGTCACCCGCTGGCGCGGTTTTCCGGTGCTGCGCCGCCTCCGCGAGCTGAAGCTGGTCACCAGCGTCCTGCCCGTGCTGCGCAGCAACCCGGGTATCCGGTCGCAGTGGGAGCACCGCATGCGCAGTTTCAAGGCTCGCGACCAGACGGTCAGGTGGCAGCCGTACCGGTGACGGAGCCGGACGGATCACCGGCGGTTGGTGTCGTACCGCGGCGGCACGGGTACCCAGCCTAGGGGAAAGCCCAGGTGAGGGGGTGGGAAGATGCCACTGAGGCGGCCCGGTCACACCGGGCGGGGAAGCCGCGATCTGGAGATCAACCCGATCTTCAGCCGGGAGCCGGTCCGGGTCCCGCGCTACGCGATGCCCGCCGGGGAGATGGAGCCGGAGACGGCCTACCAGCTGGTGCACGACGAGCTGATGCTGGACGGCAACGCGCGGCTGAACCTGGCGACGTTCGTCACCACCTGGGCGGAGCCGCAGGCGCGGCGGCTGATGGCCGAGTGCGCCGAGAAGAACATGATCGACAAGGATGAGTATCCGCAGACCGCGGAGCTGGAGATCCGGTGCGTGGACATGCTCGCCCGGCTCTGGCACGCCGAGGAGCCCCATCGCGCGGTGGGCTGCTCGACGACCGGTTCGAGTGAGGCGGCGATGCTCGGCGGTCTGGCACTCAAGCGGCGCTGGCGGCACCGGTGCCAGGCCGAGGGACGGTCGGCCGGGCGGCCCAACCTGGTGATGGGCGTCAACGTGCAGATCTGCTGGGAGAAGTTCGCCGACTACTTCGACGTCGAACCCCGGTATGTGCCGATGGAGGGCGACCGGTACCACCTGAGCCCGGAGACGGCCGTCGAGCTGTGCGACGAGAACACCATCGGGGTCGTGGCCATCCTGGGCTCCACCTACGACGGCAGCTACGAGCCCGTCGCCGACATCGCCGCGGCCCTGGACGACCTGCAGGCCCGTACCGGACTCGACGTGCCGATCCACGTGGACGGCGCCTCCGGCGCGATGATCGCGCCCTTCCTCGACCCCGACCTGCACTGGGATTTCCGGGTGCCGAGGGTGGCGTCGATCAACACCTCCGGGCACAAGTTCGGGCTGGTGATGCCGGGGGTGGGCTGGGCGCTGTGGCGCGACTCCGAGGCGCTCCCCGACGACCTGGTCTTTCACGTCAACTACCTCGGCGGGGACATGCCGACCTTCGCGCTGAACTTCTCCCGCCCCGGCGCCCAGGTGGTCGCGCAGTACTACAACTTCCTGAGGCTGGGTTTCGACGGCTACCGCCGGGTCCAGCAGACCTGCCGGGACGTGGCGACCCGGCTGTCCGGGGAGATCGCCGGGCTGGACCGGTTCGAGCTGATCACCGACGGCGGCCAGGCCCCGGTGTTCGCCTTCCGGGTACGGGAGGGGATCGACAACTTCACGGTCTTCGACGTCTCCGCCGTGCTGCGCGAGCGCGGCTGGCTGGTGCCCGCCTACACCTTCCCGAAGAACCGCACGGACCTGGCGGTGCTGCGCATCGTCGTCCGTAACGGCTTCAGCAACGACCTGGCCGACCTGCTGCTGCAGGACCTGCGCCGGGTCCTGCCCCGCCTCTCCGGCCAGGACCGGCCGCGTCACACCGCCGAGGACGCCACCGGTTTCGCGCACGGGGCCGGGGTCAGGAGGCCCCGGAGCCACGGCTGACGGCGCCGGGCCGGGTACGGGCCGGTGCGGCCGGAACAGAAGTGACGGAGAAGGAGAACCCTGAGATGTGTCGTCTGTTCGGCCTGAGCAGCACCCCTGAACGTACGCGTGCCACCTTCTGGCTGCTGGACGCCCCGGACAGCCTGAGCCGCCAGAGCCACCGCGACCCCGACGGGACCGGGCTGGGCTACTTCGACGCCGACGGCACCCCGCACATGCACAAGGCTCCCATCGCCGCCTACCAGGACCGGTGCTTCGCCGAAGAGGCCAAGGAGGTGGAGTCCAGCACCTTTCTGGCGCACATCCGTTTCGCCTCCACCGGCGGCCTGGAGGTGCGCAACACGCACCCCTTCCTGCAGGAAGGGCGGCTCTTCGCGCACAACGGGGTGATCGAGGGCCTGGACGACCTCGACGCGGAACTGGGGAAGGACCGGGAACTGGTCCGGGGGGACACCGACTCGGAGCGCTTCTTCGCGCTGATCACCCGTGAGACCAGGGCGCACGGCGGCGACGTCGCCGCCGGCATCGAGAGCGCCGCACGCTGGGTCGCCAGGAACCTGCCCGTCTACGCCCTCAACCTGATCCTCACCACGCCGCGGGACCTGTGGGCGCTGCGCTATCCCGACACCCACGAGCTGTACGTACTCCGGCGTGCCGCCGGCGGACAGCACGGCGTCCGGCACCTCGACCACAGCGGCAGCAACGACCGGATGCGGGTCCGCTCCCGCGACCTGGCGGGCACCTCCGCGTCCGTGGTCGCCAGCGAGCGCATGGACGACCATCCCCAGTGGCACCTGATGGAGCCCGGCGAGCTGTTCCACATCGGACCGGACCTCAGCCCCACCCGCCGGGTCGTACTGCCGGAGGAACCGGCGCACCGGCTGGGCCTCGCCGATCTGCGCCCGGAGGCCGCCGCCTCACAGCAGGCGATCTGAGAACGGGTTCACAGGTCGCGACATCGAGCCGCACCTGGGGGTCGAGGCCGGCTTCCGCCCGGCCCGCAAGGCGCACCCCGGCCGCCTGGTCCGTGACATCGACCGGTGGGCCCGGTGGCTGAGCAAGGCCGGACGCCGCCCGCCGGGTGCGCCGGGGCATCGAGCCGACGGTCAGCCCGGAGCCGATGGTCTCAGGGGTCGGATCGCTGGTTGACCGTCATGTCCCGGCCGGCCGCGTAGGCGTCCCTGCCCGCGTGGACGTTCTGCACGAGGGACGCCGGAGCCGGATGGTCGCGCGCCCACCCCTCCAGTTCGCCGGCGAACTCCTCGTCCCGCCGCGCGTACCAGGACAGTGCCTCGGCCAGCGACCTGATCCGGCTCTCGTCGCCGGGCTCCTCGATCGCCTGGTCCAGCGTCTCCGCCGAGCGCTCGTCGGAGCCGAAGATCGCGCGTATCCTCTCGCGGATCCGCTCGACCAGGTCCAGGGCCACCTGCTCGCCCATGGTCGTGGCCGCGCCGCCGGCGACCATGAGAGCCACCGCGGACGACACCGCAGCTATGTCCATCTGAAACCGTCCCTACGCCGACGACTCTGGGACCACAGTAGGGCGAAGGCGGCCGGAACAGAATCCCCGAAATTTACATCCGCCTCGGTTATCCCAGCCTGGAGACGACCCCGGCGAACGCCTCATAGGCATCGGCCGTAATTACAAAATAGGAAATACCGTATATTTCGCGATATTCCTGGAGGGAGTCCACCAGTCGCTCGGTGTCGCCCAGCAGCAGATGGGGTGAGCGCAGTGCTTCGGCGACCGGCAACCCGGTGAGCGGGCCGAGTCCCGCGGCCGCCGCTTCCGCGTCCGAGGTCACCACCGTGTAGTAGACCCGGACGCTGAGTTCCAGCGCGTCGAACCGGGACCCGGCCGCGGCCCGGATCCACTCCACCTTGGCGGCGGTGGCCGCCCCGGTCATGGTCGCCGCGCTGGAGGCGTCCGAACGGCTGGACGCCAGGTTGGCGTTCAGACCGACGATGTCGGCCTCGCGCGCGGCCAGCGACAGGATCGCCCGCCCGCCGCCGCCCACCATCAGCGGCGGCCTCGGCCGCTGCACCGGCCGTGGCAGTCCGGCCACCTCGTCGAGGGCGTAGTGGCGGCCGGAGAAGCTGAACGACTCGTGCTCCAGCAGGCCCTTGACGACGGCGATCGCCTCGGCCAGCCGGTCCACCCGGGTGGGCGGGGCGGGCAGCTCGACCCCGATCCGCTCGTGCTCGGCGCGGTTCCACCCCGCCCCGAGGCCGAGCTCCAGCCGTCCCTCCGACAGCAGGTCGACGGTGGCCGCCTCCTTCGCCAGCAACGCCGGATGGCGGAACTCGTTGGCGAGCATGTGCGAGCCGACCCTCAGCGTCGTCGTGGCGTCGGCCGCCGCCAGCATCGCCGGAACCGGCGCGAGCTGGTCGCTGAGATGATCGATGATGAGCAGCGTCCGGTAGCCGAGGTCCTCGACCGCGCGGGCGATGTCCCGCCAGCGGGCCGCGTTCGGGGCACCCGCCGTCTCCACCCCGAAACGGAATGGCCGAATTTCCGCCACGGCATCTCCGTAAATGTTATCTGAAGATAGAATCTAATTTTTCCTTGTCATTCTCTGGCTTTCTTTTCTAATAAGAGCAGAGCCTTCAGGTATTCGCCATGACGGTGCAGCCCCACTCACGCGAGGCAGACATGCCGGTCCCCCCTGTCAGGTGCGCCGTCGTCGGCTGCGGGAACGTCTCCGCCAAATATCTGAGGACCCTGACCAGGGCGCCGATCATCGACATCGTCGCCTGCTGCGATTCGATTCCCGAGCGAGCCCGGCAGCTGGCCGCGTCCTGCGCGCGGGCCGTGTCGGCCTCCCTGCCCGAGACGTTGCGGGACGCCTCGATCGAGCTGGTGATCAACCTGACCCCGCCGCGGTGGCACGCCGGGATCACCCGTCAGGCGCTGGGAGCCGGCAAGTCCGTCTACACCGAGAAACCGCTCGCCGCCTCGGCCGCGGAGCTGGACGAACTGCTGGCCACGGCCCCGACGGCCGGCGCGATGCTGGGCGGCGCGCCCGACACCGCACTCGGGGCCGCCGCCCAGGCCGCCCGCCGCGCGATCGACCAGGGCCTGATCGGACATCCGCTGGGTGCGGCGGCGGCACTCCTGACCCCCGGACACGAACGGAGCTGTCCCACGCCCGAGGTCTTCTACCAGCCCGGCGCGGGACCGCTGCTGGACATGGGCGTCTACTACCTGAGCATGCTGGTCGGACTGCTCGGCCCGGTGCGCGACGTCGTCGGCGCGCACCGCCGGCCCTCACCGCGGCGGTCGATCGACACCGGACCACGCGCCGGGGAGACCTTCCTCGCGGATGTGCCGACCCACCTGGCGGCCCTCCTGGAGTTCGAAACCGGGGTCGTCGCCACCCTGACGACGAGTTTCGAGGTGTGGGGAACCCGGATCCCGCATCTGGAGATCTTCGGGACGGAGGGGACCCTCGCGATCCCCGACCCGAATTTCTACACCGGCAAGGTCCGGCTGAAGACGGCCCGATCGTCGAGATGGACGACCGTGCCCTATCCGGCGGACGCGCCGGGTGGACGCGGGATCGGAGTCATCGACATGGCGCACGCCCTGCGGGGCCTGACCGAACAGCGGCTGACCGGCGGGTTCGTCGGACACGTCACGGAGACCATGCTGGCCATCGAGACCCCGGAGACCTCTCCGGTGCGGCTGAGATCCCGGTGCGGCCGTCCCGCGCCGCTGGGACCCACCCCGTACGCCACCGGTTGCTGGTGGTGCGAGCAGTGCGGTGATCCGTGAGCGCGGCGCTGTGGTCGCTCGGTCTCTCCTTGGTACTGCTCGGGTTGAGCCTGATCAACTGGCCGGTGCGGGCCGTCTGTCCCGATGGCCGCCGCTACCTGCGGGCGGGAGCCGGGCAGCCGGTCGCGCTGCCGTTCATGCTGCGCTGGCTGCTGCCCGCGCTGTGCGGGGACTCCCCACGCCGATGGCGCTGGTGCACGACCGCGCACCTGGTGGCGCTGCCACCGCTGGTCACCGTATGGATGGAACCCTGGATTCCCGACGCGCGCCTGCGGGTGGTCGGCGGCCTGTTGATATGCGGCATGCCGGGAATCTGGCGGATCCAGCTCCGCTGGCCGGTGCTCGTCGACGGGACGGCCCTCGCCTGGGCTCTCGGCTCGGCGATCCTCCTCCAGCACGGGCTCTGGCTCCCAGCCCTGCTGGCGGCCCTCGTCGCCGGGTGCGTCAAGGAGTCGGCTCCGCTGTTCGCCGCCTGTTTCGCCTGGCACTGGCTGCCCCTGGCCGCTCTCGCCGCCCCGTTGATCCGCCGGCTGACCGGCACCGTCGGCGAGGACCACTTCGGGCAGTCCGAGCTGATGCGAAATCCCTGGCGGGCGGGCAGCCTCTACCACGCGGGAAAGTGGTTCGACCCGCTGGCGACGCTGACGCCCTGGGGGGCCGGGCTGCTCGCGCTGCTCGTCACCGACGCGCGCATCGTGCCCATGCTCGTCGTCACCGTGACCCTCGCCTATGCCCAGCTTCTCGTCGCCACGGACACGGCACGGCTGTACCAGTGGGCGGCCCCGCCGGTGGCGCTGGGCGCCGTCTCGGTGATGCCCGACCGCTGGGCGATCGCGATCCTCCTCGTCCACCTGTGCAACCCGTGGGCCGGCAGTGCCGAGACCTAACGAAGGAGAAAGTATGACGGGCGTCATAGGGTTCGGCGGGTCCATTCACGACTTCGCCACCTGGCTGATCACCGAGGACGGCGGCAGCATCGCGATCGAGGACGAGCGGCTCAGCCGGGTCCGCTACGCGCTGCTGGACCCCGACCCCTGTCGGGCCTCCCTCGCCTACTGCCTGGACGCGGCAGGCCTGAGGGCCGAGGACATCCGGGCCTTCGCCGCGAACGACATGCTCACCCCGCTGTGCGGCTGGGAACCCGAGATCTCGATCCGCTGGGTCAACCACCACCGGTCGCACGCCGCGAGCACCTTCTTCACCAGCCCTTTCGAGGAGGCCGTGGTGCTGGTCGTGGACGGAGCGGGAAGCGTCGTCGGACCGGGCGCCGCGGACCGGCACGAGCGGGAGACGACCACCTGGATGCTGGGCCGGGGCAACGAGCTCATCCGGCTCGGCCAGGTGGTGGGGGCCAAGCGGGGCGCCACGTCGTCCAACGACCTGACGGCGCTGATGTCCAACTCGCTCGGCGACCTCTACCGGGCGGTCACCGAGGGGATCGGCTTCGCCTTCATGCAGGCCGGCAAGACGATGGCCCTCGCACCCTACGGTGACGACCGGTTCACTGGCGAGCTCATGGAGGCCGTCGAGCTGTTGCCGGACGGACGCTTCACCATCACGCTGGAGGGACCGTACGGCGTGGTCGAGCGGATCCGCCGGATCCGCTCGGACCAGGTGTCCGGCGGGTTCGAGATCGACGCGAGCATCGCCTTCGCCGGTCAGTGGGTCCTGGAACAGATCCTGCTGCACGTGCTGGCCCACGCCTGGCGGGTGACCGGCTGCCCCAACCTGTGCCTGGCCGGGGGAGTCGCGCTGAACTGCGCGTTCAACGGAAAGATCATAAAGAACACCACGTTCGAACGGGTCCACGTGGTCTATGCCCCCGGCGATGACGGAACGGCGCTCGGCGCGGCGATCCTCGCCGCACTCGAACTCGACCCGCCGACCTCGACCGCGCGCTTCCCCGTCGGTCCATACCGGGGGCGAACCTACGGCACGGAGGAGATCGACGACCGGGTCCTGCGTCGTACGGCCGAGCTGCTCGACCGGGGCGGAGTGGTCGGCTGGTTCGAAGGGCGCTCGGAGTTCGGACCGCGAGCGCTTGGCCACCGCAGCATCCTCGCCGACCCCCGGCGCGCCGACGTCGCACGGCGGATCAACAGCCGCATCAAACACCGCGAGTGGTTCCGGCCGCTCGCCCCGGTGGTCCTCGCGGAGGCGGCCGGGGACTACTTCGACGCCGACTGCGCCTCCCCCTGGATGCAGTTCGCCTGGCCCATCCGGCCGGAGCACCGAAAGACGCTCGCGGGCGTATGCCATGTGGACGGCACGGCCCGAGTCCAGACGCTGGAGCAGGAGGACCACCCGTCGCTCGGTCGGCTGCTGGCGGAGTTCGCCGGCCTCGGCGCGCCCCCGGTGCTGTTGAACACCTCTCTCAACATCCGCGGCGAGCCGATCGTCGAGACCCCGGCCGAGGCGATGGCGGTGTTCCGGGAAGCCGGCCTCGACGCCATGGTGGTGAACGGGACCCTGTTCGAACGCCGGCCGCACTGACCGCGGACCGTGCCGAGGTCAGGGGGTGGCGAGGTCATCTGACGGCTCGATGAGCCGACCGGTCACCGGATCCATCGCGGGCAGCCTGCCGAAGAGCGTCAGCCGCCGCCGTACGCTCCCGGCGGGCCGTCCCAGGCGCGCGGCCACTGCGTCGAGGTCGTAGCAGGCGTCGAAGGCGCGTACCAGCGCCGCGTCCTCGGCGTCGCTCCAGGGCGGGTCCGCCGCCGGTGCCGTCGCCAGGGCCGCGGCCACGGCCCCGAGCGGCTCCGCGAGCTCGGCGGCCGTCACCGGCCCGGTGTCCGGACGCAGGTGAACGGTGATCCGCCAGTCGCCGTAGCGCGCTTCGAGGACATGCGCTCCGTCGTGGCGGGAAACATTGGTGACAATCGCCTTCATCATCGGGCTCCGCTCGGGGATAATCCTCGTGTCACTCTGGACTCCTTCCCGATGCGGCAGGTGCGATGCCTGAGATGCACGCCGGACGCGACCTCTACGTCGCCGGACGAGACCTGATCATCCATCAGCATCTGGACCAGCCGTTCACCATCACCGCGGGGCTCTACCAGCTCCCCGCCGACCTCGCGGACTTCACCGGACGTGAGGAGGCGTTGGAGACCCTGCGCTCCTGGCTCGTCGGAGCCGAGGACACGGTGGTGCTGAGTGCGATCTCGGGCATGGGCGGGGTCGGCAAGACCACCCTCGCGGTACGGCTGGCGCACCGGCTCCGGGACTTCTTCCCCGACGGCCAGTTGTACGTGAACCTCCGGGGCGCGGAAGCCGAATCCCTCGACCCCTCGGACGTCCTCTCCGGGTTCCTGCGCGCGTTCGGCGTGCAGGGCCCGGCGATCCCGCCGGAGGCGGCCGAACGCGCCGCCTTCTACCGGGGGTTGCTGAATGGCAGGCGGGTGCTCGTCGTTCTCGACAACGCCGCGTCCGCCGCCCAGCTCCGGCCGTTGCTGCCCGGCATGCCCGGCTGCGCGGCACTGATCACGAGCCGCGAGCGCCTTCCCACGCTGGAGGGCGCCCGGGGTTTCGACCTGGACGTGCTGACGCACGAGGCGGCGCTCGAACTGCTGAGGAAGATCGTCGGTCCGGCTCGGGTCGATGCCGAGGCGGAGGCCGCCGAGCGGCTGGTACGGCTCTGCGGCCACCTCCCGCTCGCGGTCCGGATCACCGGGGCCAGACTGGCGGTCCGGCCGCACTGGCGGCTGGCCCGGATGCTCATCCGGCTGGAGGACGAGCACCGCCGCCTCGAAGAGCTGAAAGTCGGTGATCTCAGCGTGCGCGCCTCGTTCTCCCTGAGCTATGCGGCCCTGACCGAGGAGGAGCGGTCGGCGTTCCGGCTGCTCGGCCTGGTCAGAGCACCCGACTTCGCCCCCTGGGTCCTCGCGGCGGCGCTCGACTCCGACCTGGCGGTCGCGGAGGAGCTCATCGAGCGGCTGGCCGACGTCCAGCTCCTGGAGGCGATCGGCGAGGACGCGGTGGGGCAGCTCCGCTTCCGCTTCCACGACCTGCTGCGCTCGTTCGCCCAGGAACGGCTGCGTGACCACGGTCCCGCGGACGAGGCTATGGAACGTGTCCTCGGCGGGTATCTGGCGCTGTCCAAACGCGCCCTCTACCTGATGTCGCCGAACAGCAAACGAGACGCCCTGGCTCCCCGGGCGAGGCTCTGGCTGCCCCGCGACCTCGACGCCGACGTCCTGGTCGGCCACCGGCCGATGGACTGGTTCGTCACCGAGGAGGCGGGCATCGTCGCCGCCGTCGGGCAGGCCTACGAGCACCGGCTGTGGGACCTGACCTGGGAACTCGCCGATCCGCTGCACTACCATTTCCGGGTGCTCGCTCGCTGGGCCGAATGGGCGGCGACCCACGAGCTGGCGCTGGAGGCGGCGAGGCTGGCGGGCAACCGGCGGGGCGAGGCGTGCATCCTGCGCAACCTCGGGAACGTCTACCGGGACCAGGGCCGCCCGGCCCAGGCCATCGCCTGCTACGAGGCGGGCCTGGCCATCGCGACGGACCTGGACAGCACGCTGCTGAGCGCCTTCATGCTCAACGGGATGGGTGAGGTCTGCCTGGATCGAGGCCGGATGGTCGAGGCGACCGCCTACTTCGAACGGGCACTGCCGGCCTGGGCCGGGATCGACGACCTGACCGGCGTGGCATACACCCACACCCATCTCGCGATGAGCTACCTCCAGCTGGGGCGGCTCGACGAGGCCATGGCCCAGGCGGAGCGGTCACTGGTCATGCAGCGTGAGTTCCACGACCGTAGTGGGGAGAGCTACGCGCTGACCGCGATCGGGGACGTCCAGCGGGTACGCGGACACGCTGACCTGGCCGCCGGGTTCTACCGGCAGGTGCTGGAGATCGCACGCGAGCAGGGAGCGAAGCTGACCGAATCCGACGCGCTGGTCAGGCTTGGCTGGGCGCACCGCGACCGGGGTGAGATCGACGAGGCCGAGGCGGCGTTCGCGCGGGCGCTGCCGCCGTTCGTCGAGTACGGGCAGCGGCGCGGCGAGGCGGAGGCCACTGCGGGGCTCGGCGCCGTGGCGGCCGACGCGGGCCGCCTCACCGAGGCGGTCACCCGGCTCGACCAGGCGCTGCGGATCGCGGCCGAAGCCGACGACGCGCTGGCGCAGGCCCGGATTCTCACCCTGCTTGGCGACACCCTGGCGGCGGCGGGCGACACCGGGGCCGCCGCCGGGCAGTGGCGGCTGGCCGCCGACCGGTTCCACCAGGTGGGCTCACCCCGCGAGGCGGAGCTCAGGGAGTTGATCTCAGGTCTCTAACAGCACGCTCGCCTGCATGTAGTTCGCGTTGTAGCCGAGATAGCGGAAGCCCAGGTCCTGTTTGGCGAGGAACTCGCGGAACGCCCTCAGCTCTCCCTCCTCCGCCTCAAGGTAGTTCCAGTACTCGTCGAACTGGATGACCGTCCCGGGCCCGAGACGTTCTCCGAGCAGCTCGAACGCGGTGCGCGTCGAGGAGTACAGGTCGCAGTCGACGTGGACGAAGCCGATCCGGCCGGCCAGCTCCGGCAGTGCCCTCGGGATCGACTCGTGGAACCAGCCCTCGTGCACCCGGATGTCCGGCAGGTCCAGGTGGGGCCTGGCGAACCGGTAGTCGTGCTTCTTCGCCTCACCTCCCCAGTCCTCGGGCAACCCCTCGAACGAGTCGAACCCGTGCAGCGTCATGGTGAGTCCGGCTCGTGCGGCGATGGCCCTGATCTGCAGGGCGCTCTCCGCGCCGCCGAATCCGAGCTCCACCCAGCACCCCAGTGCCGGGTCGACGGCACGGATGCTGGCCTCCAGCAGGCTGGGCTGGTCGTGGAAGACCGGCACCCCGGCGAATTCCCGGGCCTCGAACTCGGCCGCCCTGACCGCGTTGGCGACCTGCCGCCGAAAGGCGGCCGAGTGCGGCACCTCCTGACCGCTGTTGCGCGGCCTGCCGTCGGTCATCCGAGCCGGTCCTCTCCCACTAGGGCCAGGGCCCGGACCAGACCGGCCGACCGGGACGCGGCGGCGACCAGCGCGGGCCAGTGCTCCAGCAGGAAACAGTAGTCGGCGAACCCGTCCACGACCTCCGCGACATGACGGTCGGCACCGTCGAGCGCGGCCGTACCGATCGCGTTCAGCCGTGCCGCGATGTCGCCACCGGTCTCCGCCGCCGCGGCCAGGTGCGCCGCGCCGAACTCCGCCGCGATGCCGGGGAGCGATGGAGTCTGCCGGGCGACCGCCTGCCGTGCCGCCGCACCGAACCGTTCCGCGTCGATCTCTCCCGGCGGGCGCCAGAAATCCTCGGGCCGCGCGGCCACCCGCGCGGCCAGCTCGCTCCAGATCCGCCAGAACAGCAGGTAACGCAGGTCCCGTACCGCGTAGCGGACCGCGCCCGAGAAGTCGGAGCGCCCGCGCCGGGTCTCGTCGTAGCGGTGGTAGACCTTCCGGGAGTGGAACAACACCGGATACCCGACGGCCAGCAGCAGGTTCCGCTGGATGAAGTCCGATCCGAGCATCTCGGTGAGCGGCATCTCCGGCACCGTACGGAAGATCTCCTTGACGCAGGAGACGCCCATCTCCACGCTTCCAGGCCGGTCGGGGGTGACGAAATCGGAGTCGTAGCCGCGGGCCGGTTCGTCGACCAGGTACTCGCGGAGCAGCTCGTCGATCTCCCGATCGCTCAGGCCGGGTTTGATCTCGCGCTCGATACGGCGCACGAACTCCGGTCCCGCCGACAGCAGGTCGCGCCGGTCCAGCGGCGGATCTCCCACGTAGGTGCTGGCGACGAAATACACCCCCTGTCCGGCCAGCGCGCGCAGTTCCAGCTCTCCGGGAAACGCGAGGACCTCCCCGCGCGGCATCGGGCGCGTGTCGGAGTCCCGGCGCAGCAGCACCTGGGCGTCGAGTGCCACCGCGACCAACGCCGCGATGTTCGGCCCCGCCCCGTACGAGACCCCCTCCGGGATCAGGAGCCTTTCCAGCCGATCCCGATCCGCCGGTTCATCGGCCGCCGCTTCCACCAGCGCCCGTACGTAGGCTCGCCGCCCCTCCGGTGTCAGGTGAAAGGCCCGCGCGGACCGCTCGACGCTGAGCCGCCCGAGCAACTCGGCATGCTCGGGGATCCAGTCGGCCGGAAACGACTCGACGAGCAGGAAGGGGATCTCCTCCCCGTACCTGCGGGCGAGGAACAGGCTCTCGTCCAGATACGAGACGATGGCCTCGGGACAGCGCCGATGCGTGGGAACGTAGAGCAACCGTTTTGGCATGCCACAGCCTCACTGGGAAACCCGCGATCAGCACATTCCCGAACTGTAAGATGCCCCGCCACCCCTGTCCATGCCCCGTACGTCTGGGAGATCAGCAGAGGCCGCCGGCGTCGGTGGAGGACCTGGTCGCGCTGGGCGGGGAGACCGAGTGCCGCACCCTGGCCAGGGCCGTCCAGTGGCATGTGCAGCAGCGAGTGCTGCTCAACGGTCACCGTACGGTCGTCTTCACCTGACCGTCGCCGGGGCGCACCGGGGCTCGGTCAACCCAGGTCGGGGTCCCAGCGCAGCGAGACGTGGCCGCCGGGAGTGCGGACGCTCAGCCGTCCGCCGGACCGGGTGACCTCGGGGTCGGCGGTGCCCGGCACGATCAGGGTGAGTACCGACTCGGCGGGCGGGGACAGGACCGTCGTCGCCTCGGCCTGCCTGAGGTAGCCGAGGGCGATCGTCTCGGTCCGCACGGTCTGCCCGCCGAGCGGCCGGCCCGAGGGCATCGCGAGTTGGAGCAGCGTCACCCGCCACTCCCCGTCGGCCAGGACCACCTGGCCGTCACGGTTGGCGACCACCGTGAGCGAGGGGGCGAAGTGCCACAGGTTGCGCAGCGCCGACCCCGCCGGGACCGAGTCCAGCACGGCCATCAGGTCGGCGCCGTGGCCGACCAGGACCGACCGCGTACGGCTGACGCCGTACGCGGTGTCGGTGAACCGGTAGCACTGCCGTGCCGGGGCGACGGACGAGCTCACCAGGTGCGTCGCCGTCCCCTCGCGGAGGTCCGCGCCCACCACGACGGGGACGTTGTGCGCCTCGGGGGAGAGGGTCCACCTCCGGTAGCCGGTCCGTTCGTAGGAGTGGAAACCCGCCTCCACCAGGATGTCCCGGCCGTGGGCGTGGTAGGTGACGCCCAGATGGTCCTCATGACCGTGCAGCCGGCGGCCGGTACCGAACCTGATGGAGTAGAAGGCCGACTCCGGGTCGTCCCATGCCGTCCTGCCGAAGACGTAACCGTCGTCGAACACCCGCACGGTGTCCTCCCCGTGCCGGAAACCGCTCGGGCGCGTGTCGGCCGGGCTGTCGCCGATCGGCACCAGGCGGCCGTCGGGCTGGGTGGCATGGCTGACGTAGGTCTCCAGCGAGTCGCGCCGCGCGACGAGCCCCGCAGGGACCTCGGCCCCGGACGCCCTGATCGCTTCGATCGCGGTGCCCAGCCGCCGGTGGACGTATATCCCGTACCGCGGAGCCTGCTCGTGCAGCACGCCCTGCGCGTCGATGGCGAGTTCCGCCGAGTCTCTCATCCGCCGGACGGCCAGGTCCTTCCACCGCTCCTGGCCGAGACGGCAGCCGACCGTCAGCAGCGCGATGTCCTGGTCCAGGCCGTGGTTGTGCCCCCGCCGGTAGAGCGCGGGGTCGGACAGGATCTCGGCGTGCTCGACCAGGCTCTCCGACAGCCAGTCGTCGCGCACGTGCGCGCTGAGGCAGACCAGGACCGGGGCGCGTAGCGCGACCGGGTGCTCGGCCCAAGCCCAGGGACTGATGCCGGTCACGCCACGGGGATTGGCGCGCGTCCAGTCCTCGGCGATCCGGGTGGCGCGGTCGAGGTACTCCGCCTCGCCGGAGCGTTCGTACTCGGCGATCAGCCCTCCCATCCACCGCAGCGCGTGCAGGTTCAGTGTCCAGGAACGGTTCCGGTGCGGGTCGATCCGCCAGTCGATGTCGGTGCCCAGGTCGACGGGGGGCAGGCCGACGAGCCTGATCCGGCCCGCCATGACCTCGGACACCTTGATCGCGGGAAACCGGTCGGCGGGGCAGATGACCGGTCCCTCGCCTGTCGCCGGGGAAGGCGCTCCGGGACGGTTCCTGATCAGGGCGAGCGCCGTACGGGCATGCCAAAACAAGCGATTGCTCCAAACAATGTCTCGGGCGGCCCACCCGCGCACCCGCGAAGGGGCTACGAGGGCGAACGGGCCGTCAGCGTGAGGAGGCAGGCCTCCCGGGCGGGCTAGGGAAGTTCGGGAACGGCGGGCCGGTCATTGGTCCAGCCCGCCGCCAGGACCAGCTCGACCTGTTCACCCCTGACCTCGGGTGGGCCGGTGACCGTGGAGGAGAGCACTTGGGAGCTGTCCGGATCGATGATCAGTGTCCGCTGCACGGCCGTGCCGCTCCGCGCCCCGGGAGGCTGAACGGTGAAGGAGAATCCGGCTCCCTTCCGGCCCCGCTCGTCCGTGGCGCCGCCCAGATACCGGATGTTCGGCAACTCGGCCAGCGCACGGTAGGCGGCCGCGCGCACGTCCGGCGGCGACGGCTTGCTCCACAGCAGGCCGCTGAGCGCGTCCGCGACGACGCCGTCGACGGTGCCGGCCGGAACGTCGCTCACCGCCTCGGTGACCCAGTCCCGCAGCGCGGCGGGGGTGACCGGGAGCCTCTGGAGCTGCTCGAAGGTCATCTCATGACCGGCCATGCTGAAGGGCACTTGGCCGGTGACGGCCCGCAGCTCGCCCTTCTCCGGCGAGGTGGAGAGCACCTCCCCCTGGCTCGACCACTCGGTGGGGGAGCCGTCGCGACGCCAGGCCTCCTCGTCGGCCTCGCTTCCCGGGCGCGCCCCCAGCGCCCGGGAGGCGGACCAGACCCGGCCGTCCCTGGCGACCCACTGCTCGGTGAGCCGTGACTCCACCACCCAGTAACGGTTCGCCCCCCTGCCCAGCTGCTCCGGGTACGTCCGCCGGTGCAGCTTCCTGACGCGCCAGTAGGCGTTCGCCGACGCGGGGCCCGACTCGGCGGTGGTCGCCGCCGCGAGCAGGACCGACCGCCCGGAGAGCGTCGCGCCCCGGTTCGGCGCCTCCGCCTCCCCGGTCATGCCGGGAACCGCGATCGCCATCGCCACGGCGGCGGCCGCGAGGCCGGCCACGGCCGCGGTCCATGACAGCCGCCACCGCCGCCTCCTGGGCTCGTCGGTCAGCAACCCGCGCACCCTGGCCTTGAGGAGCGGATCGAGCCGCGGCTCGCCGTACAGCTCGCGGACCGTCTTCAGCTCATCCACGACCGGCCTCCTCGGACTCCAGCATCGGGTTGGTCTCGCCCAGCGTGGCGCGCAACTTCTTCCTGGCCCGGTTCAGCCGCGACCCGACCGTCCCGTACGGGATGCCCAGGGCGATGGCGATCTCCTCGTGGCTCAGCCCGGCCAGGGCGACGAGGAGCAGGACGTCGCGATCTCGCTGGTGGAGCCCGGCCAGGGCCGCCGCGAGACTCGGCCGCAGGCTTTCCGCGCTGACCCGCACGGCGACGTGCTCCTCGTGCCCCGGGGTGTCCGGGTCGGGGCCGTGGCGCCCGAGTGCGCGCAACGTTCGCACCTCGACGCGGCGGTGCCTGCCGATGAGGTTGGTGGCGATGCCGTACAGCCAGGCCCGCACGCCGGCCCGCGACGGGTCGTACTGCGCCCGCTTGCGGAACGCGGTGAGGAACGTCTCCGCGACGATGTCCTCCGCGGCGTCGGCGCCGAGCCGCTGGGCGACGTAGCGGTGGATCTCGCCGAAGTAGGTGTCGAAGATCGCGCTGAACCGCTCGGACTCGTCGAGGGAGAGCCGGACGACCTGGGCGTCCTCCGCCGGATGGGCGGCCCAGGACATCGCGGTCACGATGGTCTTCCCGTCATGTGTAATCCTTCGAACGCGAACGGCGGTCCCTCTCTATCGCCCGATCCGCCGATTCGCTTTCACGGTCCGGATCCGCGCGTCGCGCCCGGCGCGGTGAGCCCCGCGCGCGCGGGGCGCCGGGCTCGTGTCGCGATCGGCGGGGTACGGGGTCCGCCGGATGGCGGAGCGACAATAGGTCATGAGGAGGACGACGCGCGCCGCGTCGTCGCCTAACGTTCCCGGCCTCATCCCCGCCCGTCCGGGTGCGGGCCGGAACGCAAGGGAAGATCTCATGCCATCGCTCTCCAATCCACTCGGTTTCCGCAGATGGGCCGCAGGAGTATGCCTCCTCGTCGCGCCACTCCTCTACATCGCGGGCGCCATCGCCGACCCGGCCCTGCGGCAGGGCGGCGACACCACCGGCGTCTACGGCAGGTATCCGGAGCAGGTCTCGGTCAGCGCCTCGCTGCTGCACTGGAGCTGGGTGTTGATGATCCCGGGAATCATCGGGATGATCCACCTCATCCGGCACCAGGGAGTCGTCTTCGGCCACCTCGCCGGTGGTCTCGCGCTGCTCGGCGTGGTGAACTTCTCCGGGTTGATGCTCGGGGACTTCTTCTACTCCCGGCTCGAACGCGCCCTGCCGCCCGCCCAGGGCGAGATGCTCGCCGAGCAGGCGTTCGCCGATCCCGGCGCCACCTTCGGGTTCCAGATCCCGGGCTTCCTCGGGCTGCTCGGCCTGTTCCTGCTCGGACTGGCCCTGGCCTACGCCGGTCACGGGCCGTGGTGGGCACCCTTCGCGATCATCGCAGGCGTCTTCGGAACCCTGGTCTTCCCGATCGGCACGGTCGTGGGCGGCCTGCTCTACCTGGCCGGTTCCGGGGTGATCGGGCTGCGGATGCTGCGGATGAGCGACGCGGAGTGGGCCGGGCGGGAGGCGGCTCAGCCGGTCGTCACCGAGGTGTTCAGCGGGAACCGGGCGACCACCCGGTAACCACCGCCGGGGACGGGACCGGTGGACAGCTCGCCACCGTGCATCGCGATCCGCTCGCGCATCCCGATCAGGCCGTGCCCACCCGGGCGATGTCCGTCCGAGCTGCGCCCGCCCCCTGCGCCGTCGTCGGTGATCTCCACATCCAGCCCGGTCAGGCCGTGCGCGATCACGACGTCGACACTGGCGGCGGGGGAGTGCTTCAGCACGTTCGTCAGAGCCTCCTGGATCACCCGGTAGACGGAGAGCGCGAGTCCCGGCGGCAGGGAACGTGGCTCGCCGGTGATCCGGAGGCGGACGTCCACCCCGGTCTCCTTGACCTGCGTGACCAGCTCGTCCAGCCGCTCCAGGCTCGGCTGGGCGGCGCCGGGGTCCGGATCGCCGGTCCTGCGGAGCACCCCCAGCATGAGCTGGAGCTCCTCGACCGCCTCGCGGCCGGCCTTCTCGACCCCGAGCAGCATGTCGCGCTCCCGCCTGTGCTCCTCGCCGAGTCGCATCCGCACCCCGCCCGTGTGCAGGGTCATCACGCTCACGTTGTGCGAGACGATGTCGTGGAGTTCCCTGGCGATCCGGGTCCGTTCCTCGGTCACCGCCTGCCGGGCCCGCTCCTCGCGCTCCACCTCAAGGCGGATGGTGTGTTCCGCCAGCCGCAACGTCCGGTCGATCTGGCGACGCAGCAGGATGCCGCTCCCGTACGCCACGCCCATGAAGACGGCGCCGATCATGAATTCGGCGATGTCGTTGCGCTGGAACGTCTGCAGGCCGGCGTACGCCACCAGTACGCACGCCAGCCCCGCGAGCCCGCGGCGGCTCCGCAGCTCCGCGGCGCTGGCCACGGTGTGGACCAGGATGAGCGTCGAGTAGAAATGCCAGGCGGCGTAGTAGCCGTCGCCCGCCACCGCCCGTACGGCCAGGCCGATCGAGATCAGCGCGAGCAGCAGGGGCGTGGGGAACCTGCGCCGGAGCAGCAGCAGCGTCCCGGCGACGACCGCTCCCACCGCCAGCGGCACCGGATCGCTGATCTGGCCGGGCTGGGAGCCCTGACGGCCGAAGGACTCGACGAGGCCGGTGATCCCCACGGCGAGGGAGAGAAGGAGATCCAGCCAGGTCGGCCGCCAGTCGCCGAGCAGTCTCCTCAGCACGACCGGCCCTGCTGTCCGGGCCGCACGACCCCGGCCTCGTAGGCGAACACGATGGCCTGGATCCGGTCGCGCAGACCGAGCTTGTGCAGCACCCGGGCGACGTGGGTCCTGATGGTCGAGGTGCCCACCTGGAACTCCCGTGCGATTTCGGGGTTGGACAGCCCCCGGGCGAGCAGACGCAGCACCTCCAGCTCACGCGAGGTGAGGGTGGCCAGCTCGGGCGGTGCGACCGGCATGTGGTGCGCGGTGAACGAGGCGATCACCCGCATGGCGGCCGCCGGGTCGATGAGCGCGTCACCGGCCGCCGCCACCCGTACCGCTTCGATGAGCTGCTCGGGAGGCGAGGTCTTGAGGAGGAAGCCGTTCACTCCGATGCGGAGCGAGGCGTGCAGGTTCTCGTCGGTGTCGAAGGTGGTCAGCATGACGATCCTGGGCGGATGCGGGTCCGAGAGCAGTCGCCGGGCGGCGCTCAGGCCGTCCAGCCGGGGCATCGCGATGTCCATCAGCAGCACGTCCGGTCGCAGTCGCCGGGTCACGGAGAGGGCCTCCAGGCCGTCGGTGGCCTCCCCGACGACCTCGATGTCCGTGGCGCTCTCCGCGACGAACCGTAGCCCGGTGCGGATCATGGCCTGGTCGTCCGCGATGACCAGCCTGATCCTCGCGAGACTGTTTGTCCTACCAGGCATGCGTAGTAGGTTACCGAGATCGACCGCCTGTGGACCACCCCGGCGGAGGCACCGTGGCCGACCGGCCGTCCGCCGTGTGACGGATCCGCGCTCCGCCATACGGCGGACGGCCGGGTCGATGTCAGGACGGGCCGACGGCGCACGGCGGCCACTCGCGGACCGCGCCGAAAACCGGATGGAACGGTACCGGCCGTGGTTTTCGGGACACCCGGCCGCGAATGACCGCCGGTCGCCGTCCCTGAGGTTCACCTCAGATTCGATTGTCGTTCATTTAGGCGTTATGCCACGGTCCTTCTTATGATCAACCGCTATGAAGACTGACGCTGGGAACAATCTCCGCAACCGGCTGCTGGGTTCGACCGTGTCGCTGGGCGTGGGGGCCGGAGTCGTTGCCTGGCTTTCGCCGGAGGGAACGGGCGGGGCCGGTCCGGCGAAGGTCGTGGAAGGCGCCTCGGCCTCCGGGTACCGATCGGTGACCGAGGCGGTGGCGAACGCGCCCTCGTGGGCGAGCGCGGCGATGGAGATCGCCACCGACGGCACCCTCGTGCTCCTCGGGCTGATCCTCGTCGGAGTGTGGTGGACCGCCCTGCGCCGGGGGGACGTACGCGGTGTCGCCGGAACCGTCATGATCGGCGTGGGCACCGTCGCCGCCTACGCGATCAGTGAGGCGGTGAAGCTGATGGTGATCGAGGAACGCCCCTGCCGGGTGGTACCGGGAGCCGCGGCGGCGATCGCGGAGTGCCCGGAGGTGGGGGACTGGTCGTTTCCCAGCAACCACGCCACCCTGGCCGCCGGACTCGCGGTCGGGCTGGCCCTGCTCCGTCCCCGCCTCGCCGCGCTGACCCTGCCGCTGGCCGCGGTGGCGGCGCTGCTCCGGGTGATGGTGGGGGTCCACTACCCGCACGACGTGCTCGCCGGTGTGATTCTCGCCGCGGGCGTGGTGGTGGCGGTGCTGCTCGCGCTCACGCCGTCGGCGATGCGGCTGGTGTCGCCCCTGGTCGAGCGCCTGGGCCGGAACGATTCCGGCTCCGAGGGCGGGCACGGTCGCCGTCCGGCCGCCGCCGCGGGCAGGCACCGAGCCGGCCCTTCCCTCCAGCACGAGCAGCCGGCGGGGGATCTGCCCGCCGAGCCACATCACTTCGATCCTTTCCGGGCCGAACACCCGCAGGCGTCGGATCACGGCCGGCACAGCGGACGCTTTTGATCCGAGGCCGAGGGAGCCGTTGCGCGACGTTGAACATCCGTTTCCGGGAGGCGCGAAAGGCGGGCACTACGATGAAAACGGTGGTCGCGCGGGGATTCGCCGACCTCTCCCGCGCCCTTCCGGGCGGCGGGCGGACTCGAAGAGTTCCACGGGCGACCACACGGACCGACGGGGAAGGCTCCGATGGACGAGGCCGGGCTGCAGAGGCTCGTGGACCAGGTCGTGCTCGACATGGGGGCCGCGTTCGGAGCGGCGACGGTCGTGCTCGGAGACCGGCTGGGCCTGTGGAAGGCGATGGTGGGAGCGGGTCCGCTCAGCCCCGGTGACCTGGCCTGGCGCACCGGCACCAACGAGCGGCTCGTCGCCGAATGGCTCGCGGCCCAGGCATGTGCCGGATACGTCCACTACCGGGACGGCGCCTACACGCTGACCGACGAGCAGGCGAGGGTGTTCGCCGACGAGACCAGCCCGGTGTTCATGACCGGGCTCGCCGAACTGATCTCCTCCGTCTACCGCGACGAGGCCGGGATCGCAGAGGCCTACCGAGGTGCCAGGGACCTGGCCTGGCCCGACCACGACCGGGCGCTGTTCAACGGCACCGAGCGGTTCTTCCGCCCCGGATACGCCGCCCACCTGCGAGACAGCTGGATTCCCGCGCTCTCGGGCGTCGAGGGGAAACTGACCGCCGGGATCCTGGTGGCCGACGTCGGCTGCGGGCACGGCGCCTCGACCATCGTGCTGGCGGAGGCGTACCCGAACTCGCGCTTCACCGGCTTTGACGCGCACGTGCCCTCGATCGTGCGGGCCCGCGAGTTGGCACTGCAGGCCGGGGTCACCGACCGGGTGAGTTTCGATACGGCCTACGCCGACGACTACCCGGGGGCCGGCTACGGCCTGGTCTGCCTGTTCGACTGCCTGCACGACATGGGCGACCCCGTCGCAGCGCTGCGGCACGTGCACTCCACCCTGGCGCCCGACGGCACCGTGTTGCTGGTCGAGCCGTTCGCGCACGGGCGCCTGCCGGACGACCTCAACCCGGTGGGCCGGCTCTTCTTCAACGCCTCGGCCACCATCTGCGTGCCCAACGCGCTCGCCCAGGGTGGCACCGAGGCCCTGGGCGCGCAGGCCGGGCGGGAACGACTCTTCGAGGTGGCCCGGCAGGCGGGTTTCACCCGGACCCGCCAGGCGACCGCCACCCCGTTCAACCTGGTACTGGAACTGAAGCGGTAGCGGCCGGCGGCCTGTGCCGGCCCCCGCTGGTCAGGACACCCGGGACGGGGCGGCGGTCCAGGTGTCGCAGGCGGCGGGGGAGAGCGCGCGGTAGCCGCGTTCGAACCAGCGGACCCGGTTGGCGCCGCTGCCGTGGGTGTGGCGCTCACCCTCGTCACCGCTGGCGCGGAGCATCTCCGACAGTGCCCTCCAGTCCTGATCGGTACGGGGCAGGGAGTCCCGCACGCTGCCCAGGAACACCCCCGACAGGCAGTCGGCCTGGAGCTCGTAGCGGCGGCCGAGTTCGGCCTGGCGGGTGTGGTCGGAGTGGACGCGCCTCTCGTAGCGGTCCCAGATGCCGGTGAGGCTCTGCAGGTGGTGGCCGTACTCGTGGGCCGCGACCTTGAAGGGGTACAGATCGGTGCGGTCCTCGATCCAGGCATCGGTGAGCGGGAACACCAGCGTGGCCCGTTTCGTGCAGTAGAAGGCGTCCGCGCCCTGGGGCCAAGGTATTCCGCAGACGCGCCGCGCGGGCTCGGGGTAGAGGCGGACCGTGGGCGTGCGGAACCGCAGCCCGGCCCGAGCGAAGTGGGCGGACCACGAGGTGTTCAGACACTTCACGACCGCGGTGAGGTACTCGCCCGGCTGCGGAACGCCTCTGTCGATGAGCGGCGGCTCCGGGCACGAGGTGGCCGCCAGCCTGCCGGACTTCAGCAACGAGGGCTGGGGCGCGGCGGCCTGCGCGACTCCGGCGGGCAGGACGGCAAGACACACGGCGGACAGCAGGGCCCAGCGTCGGAGAGGTCGCCGGGAACCGGCACGGGGCGGGAGGAAGCGCATGATCGGACAGCTTAGAACTCCCGGCGCCCTGAATCGGGCGGAACCCACCCCGTCATCCCGGTGCCATCGTCGCCAGCCGTTGGGCGAGACCCACCATCTGCTCCATGGATGTCCTCAACTGTTTCATCGACTCCCCGAAAACAGCCTGATCCTCGCGGTTCAGAGCGTTCAGCGCCCCGGTCGCCTCCCGCTCCATGCCCGCCAGCAACTCGGCCCAGACCCGCTGCTCTGCCGCGTCGGGAACAGGAAAATATCGCTCGGCCCGCTTGACTCCGGCGATGAGCGTCCTCAGCGCCATGACGATCCGCTCGGGCCGCCCGAGCCCCTGGGCACCCATGGCCTCATCGGCGGAGCCGAAATCCCTCACCAGCCCTTCGAACAGATCCATGCCACCGGCGACCCACGCGCGCCGCTGCTCCCTCCTCAACTCGGCGGATTCCACGAAGGGCGGGGCCTGATCCAGAAAGTCCTCGGCCGTGAAAGTGCGAACGGTCGAAGGAAGCTCCCCGGCAGGGCCCGCCCATGTGCCGAAGAAGAACGCCAGGAAGAACACCGCCGCCGACAGCGAGGCGACCGCCATCCGCCGTGCCCCCCACCACCCCTGGTCATCCACCATCCGCCGCGAAACCGGTTCTTCCAGAGCCCGAAGACCAGAACCGTCACCGCCGCCGCGGGCATGGTCATGCCGATCAGTAACGGCACATCGACCTTGAGTACACTCCAGATCGGGGCGGGATTCCAGGAACAGAAGGACGACAACGTGTTCAACGGCCACAGGCACCCGTCGTAGGACCCGATGATCAGCGCACCGCCCAGAGCCACCGGCGACGCCACGCCCCCCGCGATCAGACCCGTGACCAGCCGATAACGGCGCGCGGTCCAGCTCACCAGCGCCGCGGCCACGACGACACTCGTCATCGGGGCTGGCGGCGGCCCGCACTCCCGAAGGCGGCCGCCGCCCGGCGGCCACGGCACGGGCCGCCGCCAGCCCCGATGCCATGACGACGATGCCCGCGACGACACCCGCGACGACGAGAACGCACACCGTCACCATCGCCGGGTCCGACAGGACCGGCGACAGCGTGGTCGTGGTGAGCAGCGTGGCGATCCCGGTCAGCAGCATCGGCAGGGCCGGTGAACCCGATAACGCGGTGGAATCGTTCAGCGAACGCCTGCGCCGCTCCCAGCTCGGATGCGTCCGCCACAGGTCCCCGATCATCCATCGGCGCCCGCGCGCGCGGGCGTCGTCGTACCTCGACCACACCGACTTCGACGCACCCCACCGTACGGCGGCCAGGTCGGCGTACAGCTCCCGGTTCCTGAGCAGATCGGCGCGTGCGAGGGTCAGCAGGAGCGCCAGGGTCAGCGCACGCGACAGGAAGGGGACAGCACCCTGCCAGTGCACCGACCCGCTGCCGGAGGTGAACGCGGTGAACAGGAACGATGCCTTCAATGCGACATAGGGGAGAAACACCCCCACCAGGAAGGCGCGCCACAGCGCGGTCGTCGCGTACGCCAGGCGGACGTCGCCGCTCCGTACGTGCGCCAGCTCGTGCAGCACCACGGCCTCGAATCCGGCGGGGTCCGCGTACCTGCGCGCCAGCAGCCCACCGTGCAGGCGCACGACGTAGCGACCGGGACGCCCGAAGGCCACCGCGCCGGTCGTCGCGACGGCCGGATCCACCGTGAACCGCACAGCCTTCACATCCGCGCGGGCCGCCAGCTCCGACAGCAGTCGCCCGAGCTCGTCCTCGGGGCCTTCCCCGACCGGTCTCCCCCGGCCACGCCGTGACTTCCAGGCGGGCAGGACGAGGTACAGCACCGCGGCGGCCAGCACCACGGGGCGGCCGCCGCGGCTGTGGGACGCCACCACGGTGTCGCGTCAGCCCCGAACCGGGCATAACAGATCTGAAGCGCCTCATCCTGTGTAATGAGGACCTTCAACACCGTTGTCGCCGGGGCATGGGAGGCGGCCCCCGCCGCCAGCATGCACACCCCGAAACCGGTATCGGGACTTGTCACCATGACCGGCAGGATGGTGTCACCGATCATCGAAGCCGTACTGGCCAGCAGGAGCAGGATCAGCAACGCGAAACGCAGTGTCGTACCGGAGGTGGCCAGATCCGCGTCGGTCACGCGGTCATTCCCGGCCATCGCCGTCACCCCTCCGTCACGCTCGGAGGCGTCGTGCCCGGAGGCGTCGTGTTCGGAGGAAGCTCCAGAGCGAGCCGGGCGACGACGCTGTCGGCGATCTGACCGGCGCGCTCCTCGGCCAGTCCCGCCTGGACCGACAGCTCCCGCACCCGAGCGTGTACCGAGGTCAGCTGCTCCCGGGTCAGCGGCAGGACCACCGGTTCGGGAGCCGGCCTGCGCAGCAGGGTCCGCAGACGGTTCGCCACCCGCTGCCGCACTCCGTTCACCGACTCGCGTAGCGCCTCGTCCACGGCGATCCAGACCACCGCGGTGACCAGGGCCGTGACCTCTTCAAGCCCGAAGCCCAGCGGCTCCCTCCGCGTCCGCGCACGCCGCAGGCGGCGCACCGCGTCCGTGTAACCGACCGAGTTCAGAGCTCTGACCAGAGGCAGTTCCTCGGGTGCCACCCCATTCACCACATCGGCCACGACACGGATGACAACCCCGCGTCCGCCGCGCGGCTCGCGCGAATTCCCCTCTGAATACGAGGCCACGCCCACGCCGCCCTGCCTTCCCGGGCCAAGATATCCAGATTAAGTCGCACCTTTTCGCTTGACACGCACCCCATTCTTTTCGATAGGAGTTTGTGATGATGATTAATTGCAGCGCTCGGTCCATGATGCGACGCCCCGGCGGGCCGTCGCATCTGCCGAAACGAGGAGATCCGCGGGTGAAGCCGTCAGGGCAGGCTTCCGCGGCCGGTGGGCGGTAATATCGGCCAAGGAACGGCCGGTCCTCATATGGTTTTTCGGCCGGTTGGGCTGGAGCTTTCTTTCGTGAATCCTGCCGCCAAAGGCGTCAACGGATCCGATGTGTCACCGCTGGATGCCGGAGTCATGTGGATTCTCCCGCCACGGAATGGTGCCCTTTCTGTGACCGTTCACGTCCTGTCTTCTTGTGCCGACCAGGAGAGCGGGAGATCATCGGTCCGGTTGCGGTGGATCAACGCGAGCGCCCGCCCCACCTGCTCGTCGCGCAGGGCGGCCAGCCGGCCCTGATTCGCCTCGGGCGGCGCACTGCCGGCGGCCGGTGTGCTGATCATGTTCGGCGCCGAGACCGTCCTGGCGGCGCGGTGACCAGGTCGCGGGGTCGTCGCGGATGACCCCGATCTGGGCGTGCCGCAGGTCGACCTCGCCCTCGGGTGTCCGCCGGGGGCGCAGGTCCAGCTCGCGGGTCTGGAGTTGCCGGGCGGTCAGGGCACGGCCGCCCGGCGCGGACAGGATCGCGTCGTGCAGGTTCAGCGACCCCGAGATGCGGGCCTGGGAGAGATCCACCCGCCCCTCGGCGCTGAGCCCGTCCGCGTCGAAGCTCCCCTCGATGCCGCCCGGAAGCCAGGCGGGCGCGGGGGCCGCCCGGCTCCTGAATCAGGCCGGCCTGCCGGCCGTGTCACCGCCCACTGGGGTCCGCGGTATCGAGCGTCCTTTCGAAGCTGCCGTAGGCGTCCGGGGTGAACAGTACGAACCGCAGGTCCGTGACCTGTGTCGGCGCGACGCGTACGGTGTCGATCGCGATGCGGGCGGCGTCGTCGACGGGCCAGCTGTAGACGCCGGTGGATATCGCGGGGAACGCGACGCTGGTCGCGCCCAGTTCGTCGGCGACCCGGAGGGACTCGCGGTAGCAGGAGGCCAGCAGGTGCGAGCGGTCCTCGGTGGCGGAGAAGACCGGCCCGACGGTGTGGATGACCCAGCGGGCCGGCAGGTCGCCCGCGACGGTGGCCACCGCCTGGCCGATCGGCAGCCCCCTGCCGTAGTGCGAGGCCCGCAGGTCACGGCAGGCGGCCAGGATCGCGGGGCCGCCGCGCCGGTGGATGGCCCCGTCGACCCCGCCGCCTCCCAGCAGCGAGGAGTTGGCGGCGTTGACGACGGCGTCGACATCCTGAGCGGTGATGTCCCCCTGGACCAGCGTGATCTCCATGCGGCCGAGTCTGCCAGCAGAACTCCGCCCCCGGTCGGAGCGGCCGCACCCCTCGGTCGTTTTGGTGCTATTTGACGGTTTATGTGATTCCAGGCAGGGTCAGGTGCGCGATGTTGCCGGGGTAGCGGGCCAGTCGCCGGGCCTGTCCGGTGTTGATGTCGACCGCGTAGGTCTCCGGGGACTTGTTCGAGTAGACGATCGTGACCTCGGAGCCACTCCGCCAGAGAGCGGTGCCGGAGAGGCCACCGTCCTTCGGCAGGCCGCGGATGGCGACCTTCCGCAGGAGCCGCCCGGTCTTGGCGTCGAGCAGGGTGAGCGTGTGACTCTCGAGTCTCTGCCACTCGACGGCGGCCACCGTGCGGCCGTCTGGGGAGAGTTCGCTGAACATGATGAACACGCCGTCGAAGCGCACCGGCGTGCCTCCACCGGTGACGGGCATCAGCCACAGGTCGGTCTTGACGTACCGGACCAGGGAGGCGACGCCGTCCTTGATGCTGACCGCCTCGAACTTACCGGGCACCGACACCGTCCTGCCGGTCCGCACGTCGATCAGCAGCCCGGGGTCCTTGCTCCCCTCCCTCGGGTCGAAGATCAGATAGCGGCCGTCGTCGGAGAGCGTGAGCATGGACCCCAACCCGATCCGCTCCTCCTTCACCGTGACGGAGGAGGTCGTCTCGGAGCCGCTCACCAGATCGCGGACCACGTGCGCCTGGGCCTGACGGCTGTAGTAGGCGAACATGCGCCCGTCCCGGCTGATCGCGACGGGGGCGGGGCGATCCTTGGTGTTCCTGACGAGCGCCTGCGGCACCCGGTAGGTCGTGCCGGTGCGGGTGACCACCCGCCACTCGATGGCGCCGCAGTCGGGTGGTAGCCGCCGCTCCGCGTCGACCTTGCACTGCGTCTGGTACGCATGGCTGATCGCCCCTACCCTGCCGTCGGGCAGATCGGGCACCGCGTCCACGTTCTGCGGTGTCGCCGTGTAGTCGCCACGCGACCCCGGCAGCGCCACAGCCGCAGCCGCTGTCGCCGCGCCGAGCACCGCGACCGCCGCGACGGCGGTCAGTGTCAGGGTGGTGCGCCGCCTGCGCCGGTGGCCGGCGACGACCAGATCGGCCAGGTCCACCAGGGGAACCTCGTTGGCGATACCGTCCAGTGCCTCACGCAGCCTCCTCATTGGGCCACCTCCCTGATCTCGGAATCGGACAGCAGGTACGTCAGTTCGGGTGCGAGTGTGCGCAGGCGGGTCAGCGCGTGATAGGCCTGGCTCTTGACGGTGCCCACCGAGCAGCCGAGCACCTCGGCCGTCTGCGGCTCGGTGAGGTCCTCCCAGAAGCGCAGCACGATCACGGCACGCTGCTTGGGCGTCAGCCTGGCCAGTGCCTGGCGCAGCACGATCCGGTCGAGTGCGGCCTCGTCGTAGGAGACGCCGCGTTCCGGTGGGTCGGCACTCGGTGACTCAAGACGCGGCCGACGCCACCAGGAGATGTACTGGTTGACCAGTGCCTTGCGCGTGTACGCCTCCGGATTGCCGCCCTTGGAGAACTTGGGCCAATGCCCCGCGACCTTGATCAGGACGCTCTGCAGTAGATCCTCGGCGAGGTGGGTGTCTCCCGTGAGCAGGTAGGCGGTCCGCATCAGCGCCTGCTGGCGGGCGAGCACGAACTCGCGAAAGCCATCGTGATGGGTCAAAGTGGATCTCCTCTCGCCCGTTCCCAACGCGACTCACCGGGCGAATGGTTGTAGCCCTTCCTCGCTTTTCGCGCCGGAACCAGCGGCGTCCACGGTGTCATCCCGGAGAAGAGGGGTCAGCGGGCCAACCGCCTCGGACGAGATCGCAAGGACGGTCGGCCGCCGGCGTTCTCTCGCAGATGGGAGGCGAGCACCTTCTCGGTCACCCCCGGCACCAGCCTGCGCAGCTCACCGAAGCGGCACGCCCGTTCGTCGAGCGCCCAGAGGATCAGCACCTTCCACTTGCCGCCGATCACGTCCATCGCCGCGTCGATCCCGCATACGTACGCCCCCGGCCTCCGCGCGACCACCATGGCCCACCCCTCCCAGGCGTCGCCGGTGACTCCGGAGATCACGGATGCGGTGTCAGCAGTTCGACCGTGCCACGCTCGCCGTCGACCCGGATCCGGTCGCCGTCGCGCAGGCGCATGGTCGCGTTGCCGGTGCCGACCACGGCCGGGATGCCGAGCTCGCGGGCGACGATCGAGGCGTGCGACAGGGGTGCGCCCATGTCGGTCACGACCGCGGCGGCACGGGGGAACATCGGTGTCCAGCCGATGTTGGTCAGCGTCGTCACGAGGATCTCGCCCGGGGCGAGCCGGTCGCCGTCCTCGGGACCGGGGATGACCCGGACGATCCCCTCGACGATGCCGGGCGCCCCGGGGAAGCCGGTCACCGTCTCGCTCACCGGGGCGCTGCCCCCGCGGGCGTCGAAGATGTCGCCGCGCCGGCCGGGGTCGGCGGCCCAGCGCTCCGGATCGAAATGACCGACGATCAGCGTGGGGTAGGCGGGCAGCGCGGCGTACCGCTGGTACGTCGCCCGCCGGACCGTCACCTTCTCCAGGGGGGACGCGTCACGGCGCAGCACGGCGAGGATCTCCTCGATCCGCAGGAAGAACAGGTCGTCACCGTGGCCGGTGAGCTCTCCGGCCCGCAGGACGAAGGCGCGCAGCGCCCAGAAGGCGCGCATCACCTCCGAGCGGGCCGTCTCCCGGTCGCGGACGATCGCGTTCCACCGCGCCACCTGCTCTCGCGTCTTCGCCACCTTGCCGGGATGACGTTCTCCGAAGCGCTTCCAGGCCGCCTCGCGCGCCTCCCGCTGCCGGTCGAGCAGCGTGCCGGCGTGCTCCCGGGTTTCGGGCATGGCCGCGAGCTGCGCGTCGATCCATCCCGGGTCCTCGCCGGGACGGGCGATCGAGACCTCGAACTCGTGCGCGCCCCGGTGCCCGTATACCCGGGCGAACGTCTCCCGGTCGATCTCCTTGGCGGCGAGCCGCTCCAGGCCGATGATCGTTTGGAGACTGGCCAGTTCCCCGTCGGTGTTGGCACCGGTGAGCATGGCCTCGGCGTCACGCTCACCCACCAGCTCGCGCAACCGGTCGCGGGTCATGACCAGGGCGTTGCCGCCCTGGCGCCCGGCGGCCTCCAGGACCTGGCAGGACTCCACGAAGTACGGCAGCAGCTCGGCCTCCCAGAGCCGGACCAGCTCGTCGGTGGTCGCGGTGGCGGCGGTCCGCTCGCGCAGCGCCGTGCAGCGCTCCTGCGCCGTGGCCAGGAAGGGGCGCATCCTTTTGGTGTTGACCGTCACCCGCCTGAGCAGGGCGAAGGCGGGCGGCAGCACGCCCTTGACGATCTGCCAGCGCGAGGCCGGCAGCAGCGGCACCTCCAGGCCGGGCGGCAGTTTGCCGAAGACCTGCTCGATCGCGCCGAGCCTGCTCCCCATGCCCATGGCCCGCGCCACCGAGAACGCGAGGCTCAGGTTCATGTAGAAGCGGCCGCCGATGTTGCCGACCACGCTGAAACCGGGCATCTTCGACGTCGACATCGCCTCGCCGATGAAGATCTGCACCAGCGACCAGGTACACGGCGTCATCACGTCGGGGATGGCCTCGCCGAGGTTGGCGCCGGTCCACAGGTAGTCGCCGGCCAGGCTGTCGTTCCACTCCTCGACCCGCTGCCTGAGCCGGGTGATCGGGCGGGCCTGCAGGACGAGGAACGCCCCGTCGCGCCTGGCCCACTCCACGTCCATGGCCGTCCCGTACAGCTTCTCGATCTCCGTCGCGAGCCGGGCGAGCCGCAGGGCCTGCTCGCGGTCGAGCACGCGGCGGCGGCGCAGTTCCTCGGGCACGGATTCCTCACGCGTGCCGCCGGGGGTGCGGACCGTCATGACGGTCTTGTCGCCGACGTGCTCCTCGACGATCTCCCCGGTGGCCCCGGCCGTTTTGGCGATGACCACGGTGTCGGGCGTCACCTGTCCGCCCACGACGGCCTCGCCCAGTCCCCAGGAGGCGTTGATCACGACCTGGTCGCGTGCGCCGGTGACCGGGTTCGCGGTGAACAGGACGCCCGCCGCGTCGGCCTCCACCAGCTCCTGCACCACCACGGCCAGTGCCACGCCGTCGTGCGGTACGCCGTTCGCCGCCCGGTAGGCGATGGCGCGCGCGGTCCACAGCGAGGCCCAGCAGCGACCGACCGCGTCCAGCAGGGCGTCGGCGCGGACATTGAGGTAGGTGTCCTGCTGACCGGCGAACGACATGTCGGGAAGATCCTCGGCGGTGGCCGACGAGCGCACGGCGACCGGCACGTCCGCGCCGAGCCTCGCGTGGGCCGCGCGGATCTCGGCGGCGGTCTCCGCGGGCATCTGGCGGGCGGCGAACAGCGCCGCGATGTGCCGGGACGCCTCCTCGGGGGGCGTGCCCGAGACGGCCGCCATGATCTGGTCGTTCAGGCCGTCGCGCGAGACGAAGTCGCGGTAGGCGTCGGTGGTGACGTGGAAGCCCCCGGGAACCGGCAGGCCCGCGCGGACCAGCCGGGCCAGCGAGGCCCCCTTGCCGCCCGCCAGGGCGAGGTCGGCCGCTTCGTCGTCAAGGGGGAGGATCTTCAAGGCGTACTCTCCTCAGAGCCAAGGGAGACGCGCAGTTTCCGCCGCGCGGCCTCCACGACGGCATCGACGTACTCCAGGGTGGCCCGTGCCACCGCGCGGGCGTCGGCGGCCGGGGTCGGGCCGCCGGGCTCCAGCGCCCTGCCGACGGTGTCGGCGATCAGCTCCGCCAGGCGCTCGTCGGCCGGCCGGTACCCGGCAGGCATCATCGGCGAGACGCTCAGGAACCCGTACAGGACGGAGGCGAGCGTGGTCACGTGCTCGGCGGACGACAGGTCGCTCCGCAGGGCGCCGTGTTCCAGCAGTGTGTCGAAGTAGCCCCGGAAGCCGGCGTCCAGCTCGGCGCCCGCCGTACGGTCCCGCTTCTGGCGGGTGAGCCTGCCCAGCACCTCCGAGTCGCCCAGGACACTCGCCCGGATCAGGGGCCTGCTCAGGGTCTCGGAGGCGAGCAGCCGAAGCAGCTCCCGGAGGGTGGCGGGGCCTTCCCGGATCCGCCTGCGCACCTCGATGATCATCTCGACCCGCTCGCGGCGCAGCAACGCGGCGAACAGCTCCTCGCGCGTCTTCCAGTGCAGGTAGATCGTGCCCTTGGCGACCCCGGCCCGCCGGGCGATGTCCTCGACGGTGGTCTTGTCGTACCCCCAGCGCAGGATGAGGTCGCCGGCGATGTCCAGGATGTGGTGCGCTCGCGCGAGCCGCTGCGAGGCGTCCTGCGGTGGCCGTCCCACTCTTCTGGTCCGTGACTCCACGACCCCCGCCATTTCCCAAAAATTTGACCGTATGGGTTTATCTGGTCATTTAATTGATAGCACACCGTCGGGGTGTCGGGCGAGCACGACCGACACCCCGAACCGACGCCCCCGCTGCCGAGCCCCTGACCGGCTCGAACGCGAGATGACCCTTCACTCGGGCGGGAAGTCGCCGCCCTTCGCCGGTCAGGTGAAGCTGAGCGTGATGGCGTCGCTGTGTCCGGACCAGTTCAACGTCAGACGCCAGCACCCCGCCTTGGGCAGGTTGACCGACGAAGGCCCAGGGCCTCCGCCGATCTCGCGGACCACCGACGTCGTCGTCCCGTCCAGCATCGCCTTGATGGTCAGCGGCCGCATCGGCTGCTGCGGCAGCCGCGAGACCCAGAGAATCTTGTTCGTGACCTCGGGATCGGTGGAGGCCACCAGCGGATGGCTGAACAGCACAGCGATGATGTCGCCGTGCTCGCCGAACACGTGGGGCACGCCCGAGCCGTCATCGCTGAACCCTGTCCTCGCCCAGGTGGGCAGCGCGTCCCGGGTGACGGGGGAAACGCACCCGCCGACCGGCGGCCGGGCGCCTTCGGCTCTGGGCGCCGGACCGCTCGCCGAGCATCCCGCCGCCAGCATGACGAGTGCGCCGATGGCCGGCAGACCACATTTGATCGCGGCCATGCTCGATCCTCCACGAGGTAGAAGAATTCTCTCGGGTGGATTGTCCGCTGCGGACCGGAAGAAGACCAGGGACAGCTTCCCCGCCGGGACTCCGTCAGCGAATGTACTGGTCTGCTGGATTGCGCGTTCGTGGGGTGTCGCGGTGGGTGAGTAGGCATGGTCCCCCAGACAGCGGGCCATAGGGCGAACCGACCCGACGCCGACCGCTCGTCGGGGGAAGCTGAGCCCTCCCACTGGGGGAGGGCTGAGGCCCGGGTCAGGTCGCGGATACGCGCAGCGCGGCGATGAACCACTCGAAGTCAGGGACTCTGGGCGGGAACGGCGGTCTGCCGTTGAGCACGCCCACAAGCTGCCAGTACCGCTCCACCCGGCGGTCGGTGAACGTCTCCACCGCCTCGGCCACCCGGGCACGGTCTCCGGCGGGCAGCTCCGGATCCACGATCCGATCCAGGATCGCCCTCCCCTCGGCCGACTCGGGGCTGATGTCGGCCGCCACCGCTCTCCCGGCGTGTTCGAGGACAAGCGCGGGGTCGTACGGCTGCGGCCCGGAATCGTCGCCAGTTGTGGTGCCGGCCACCGCCATCTGGCGTACCCGTTTCTGAAAGCCGGCGTCACCCACGAGTTCGGCGAGCTCCAGCCAGGCCTCCGCCTGTTCCGGGGTGGGTTCGTCCGGCAGTTCCGCCGGGATCTGGCGCATCGAGGCCGCGATGTGGGCCCCCGGTGCCTGCGGGTCGATGCCGTCGAACGTACGGTCGACGAAGTCGTCGATCATTCGCTGCCGTTCCTGAGCGGACAGGCGGATGAACTTGTGCATGAGCATCATCTCCTCGGTCGTGCTCTCCTGTTGGGCGATCGACCGCAGCACTGCCCGGCGCAGATGGAGGGAGCGGATCTGGGTGTCCAGCGCCCGCACATGTGCCCGCGCGACATCGGCCACCGTGCACTGCCTGGTGAGGACCTTCTGGACGGTGTCGAGGTCCAGCCCCAGTTCGCGTAGCGTTCGCACCAGGTCAAGCCGGGCCACCGCCTCCATGTCGTACAGGCGGAAGCCGCCCGTCGACCGGCGCGTCGGCGGGATGACGTCGATGTCGGACCAGAAGCGGATCGTACGCACCGACAGGCCCGTGCGGTCCGCGAGCTGTCCGATGGTGAGCAGTTGGTCGCGGTCGTTCACCGCAACAGCATCAACCCTCCAGTCACTGGAGAGTCAAGCTCCTCGGCCCGATGATCCCGCCGTTTCACCGGCGATCACCACATGCGGTGACACTCTCCGGACGTCGTAGGACGAGCTTCCCCCGTAGCACGCACATGACCGTACGCCGGCTGGGAAAACGCTTGGTGTCCCTCACGGTCCTCGGTTTTTCGGAACGTGGCTCCATGTCGTACACGAGCCTCACGGGTGGTGGGTCAGCCGGACCAGCCGACCGGGTTCGAAAACGACTCGCGGGAGATTTTCGATCCGGTGTCCGGGAAGGCTCCGTGACGCTCGCGGTGCAGGTGGGCGAAGAAGTAACCCATCCGTCCACACTCGGCGTCCGGCACCGCCTTCTTCGGGTCTTCGGCCACCGCGGTGTAGAAGTCGCGGCCCAGCGCGACGATGAAGCCGCGCGCGTAGAGGAAACCGTCGTCGGAACCGCCGGTGACCGCGTGGACGTCCGCGCGGTCGAGGTCATGGAGCTTGGCCTCGACCACCCGATCGAGATCCGTCAGCTCGTCCGCCGGCAACCCCTCGCTGAGGGAACCGAGGTTGCTCAGGAACTCCTTCAGCGCGGCCTCGACCACGGCAGACGGCGGCTCGCCATGCGGGTCCTCGCCGGGGGCGGGCGTCCGATGTGTCAGTGCCTGTCGTGCCTGATTGACCTCCACCCCCAGCGGTGCCCAGGCCGCCTCCACCAAGTCCCAGAAACCTTCCTCGTTCTTCATATGCTCGTCGCCCCTCTCGTGACCAACCCTGCGATCTGTGCTGCTCACCTAACCAGAAGGCGCTGACAGTCAGCTCCCGTGCCGGTCACCGTCTCTCCTCACACACTGGGAGAGGCACCCCCCAGTGAATGGGCGGCCATCCTCAGCAGGTGTGGCCGGGAGCCCCGCGGGGGCGTGAAGGCTCGGGACGTCGGGTGCCAACCGGTGAATCCCCTGATCCGAACCCCGTACGAGACCTGGCTTGGCCGCGTCGGCGGCAGTATCCGACACCCTGACGCCTGGAACCGTCCCTACCAGGCTGCTCACACCCTGTCGGCCAGGATCCGGGCGAACAGGTCCGGGCGCTGCAGAGGGATGCCATGGCCGCATTCCGGTACGGAGGTCATCTGGCTGCCCGGGAGGAAATCGTGGATGATGCGTGCGGAATCACGCATCAGCTTCCGCTCTTTCTTCCCCACCATCACCAGTGCCGGGTTCTTGAAGTCGGCCCAGCCGGCGGGAAGGGTGAAGCGGATGTTCTCGCCGACGCCGGCGAGAAGAGTCTCACGACTCACGCGAGCGCTGTCGCGAAGGTAGTCGCTCAGCAGTTCGTCCGGGATGAACAGTTCCTTCGCCTGGAGCTTCGCGAACCACCGTTGCCGGGCGAGCGGTGCGGTCGCGGAGAGGAGCCCAAGGGTCGCCCGTGGGAACCGAAGAGGCTTGGCCTGCGCACTCACGACGACGGCATTGGTGACAAGATCGGGCCGTGTCGCGGCGAGGAGGATCGTGAGCTGCGCACCCAACGAGAACCCCGCGACCATCGCGCCGTGCGGTGCGCGTTCCTCCAGGACTCCCGCCACAGCCTGAGCGGTCTCCTCGTGCGATCGATACGCCTCGTCCGCACTGCGGCCGTGGCCGGGAAGGTCGGGAATGATCACTCGGGCCGTCGTGGCGAGCCGCTCCAGCGTCGGACGCCACATCCACCCCGCGACGCCACCACCGTGCAGCAACAGAATGGAAGGAGCGTGTGCGTCACCGGCCTCAAGGACATACATGTCCCGCATCCTCCCAGCTGTCGACGACGACCGGTCGACGCCGAAGGTGAGTCGAAACCGTCACCGTGATGGCTGTTCCACGGCCACCCGCCTGCCGTAGCGCCGTAGGACGCCTTGATGTCGGGGTGGTGCGGCAACGCCCGCAGAAGTCGATCGTTTGCTGCCAGGAAGTCGTCTATCCACGCGGGATCCATCAGGTCCCAGAAACCTTCCTCCTCCTTCATGCCCGTCGCCCCTCTCGCGACGAACCCTGTGATCTGTGCGGTTCACCCGACCAGAAGGCGCCGACAGTCAGCCTCCGTCCGGGTGGCTCGTCTACCGCGCTGGTTGTAATGCCGGTTACACCGGACGCGGTAGGAGATCAATCCCGTTGGTTGACGCCCTGAAGCACGCAATCATTTACCGTCTTGGTACGGATTCAACGGTCAATTACCGATTCGCCGAATTTTCGAGGCGATCGCCCTCAGCGCCCATGGGCAGTCGGCAGTTGTTCCCATGTCATTGGTCGTCATGAAGGAGTTGCGCATGCGCGTACAGCGGATCAAGCGGAAGACGGCAGCAGTCCTGGCCTCGGCGATCCTGATGACTGCTCTGGGGGGGATCGCCGGCGCCTCGTCCGCGTCCGCCCAGGCGGCGGAGTGTCATCAGAACTCGGTCCAGAACAACTCGAACCAGGTCCTGAAGATGAAGGGCAACTACAACCTCAAGAACGGCATCGGTTCGGTCTGCGGGAACATCACTCTTCTCAGTGAAGGCACCATCTTTTACGTCTGGTGCATGGTGTTGAACCCGGACTCCGGGAAAGTCTGGAACTACGGCCGTGTGCAGGGCACCCAGACCAAGGGGTGGATCTCCAACGACAACGCGACGCTCGTGAGCGGCACCGTGAACTGGTGCTGAGGCCTGTCCTGCGCGCCGTGGGGGCCGGCCCATGACGGTGATCAGCAGGATTTGGGAGCGGTGGACGACCGCGCGTCCGGCGTTTGGGCGACCGTCGCGCGGCCCCGCTTCTCGAAGACGGGCGGACGGGTCGAATATCGAGTGACCGAAGCGGGAGGCAGCTTGTAGCGTGGGGCTCCATTTAGCAGAGGAAAGGGCATGCCGAATGGAGATCCGTCGTCTGACGACCGAGGAGTGGGAGACGTTTCGGGACGTCCGGTTTGCGGCGTTGGCGGACGCGCCCTATGCCTTCTCCTCTTCCCTTGCGCGGGAACAGGCGTATGACGAGGCGCAGTGGCGTGCCCGGATGCGGCCGGAGCGCGGAGTGAAGGTGGTCGCGGTCGTCGAGGGCGAGGTGGTCGGGGTCGCCGGAGGTTGGGTGCCCGAGGACCGAGGTGGAGCGGTCGAGGTGTACAGCATGTGGGTCGACCCGGCCATGCGAGGCACCGGGGCCGCCGCCCTTCTCTGCGAGGAGGTCCTTGAGTGGGCCGCCGAACAGGGACATCGCAGGATCGAGCTGTGGGTCGTGGACGGGAACGACAGGGCCGCCCGGCTGTACCGGCGCCTGGGTTTCGAAGCCACCGACGAGTCCCAGCCGCACACCAACGATCCAAGCCTCCGCGAACGGCTCATGGTCCGCACCCTCGGATAACCAACGGATCGGTGACCGGGCTACAGGGGGAGCCTCATAACGGAGCGTCGACCGGGTGAGACGGCGCGGTCGCGAGGGGGCGGCGGTTCGGCCGGACGAGTGGCCTGGATCAGGCATCGCGACCGCGGCCGGTCACCGCACGCGGGGTCCGGTGTGTCCGACGATCGCCAGGATGACCGTGTCCCACACCTGGTAGGGCGGCATTTGGTGGCCCACGCCGGGCAGTGGGATCAGCGATGCATCGGGGATCTCGCGGGCCAGGGCCTCGGCGTGGCCATAGGGGAAGAGCGGGTCCTCAGTACCGTGCAGGACCAGGGTCGGTGCGGTGATCTCGCCGAGACGGGGGCGGATCGGCTCGCCACCCTCGATCATCCAGTGGTTCGACGCGGCGGCCGGGACCGGGCTGCGGTCAAACGCGCGCCCGGCGGTGCGGCGTACACGGTCCTCGTCGACCGGGATCGTGCCGGAGAAGGCGTGTTCGGCGGCGAGGAAGTACGCGATGACCGCGTCGCGGTCGGACCAGTCGGGGCCGGAGGCAGGCTCCTCGAACATCTTGGTCAACGCCTCGCTCATCGGCGGCAGGTCGGGATTGTCCGGACCACCGGGGCCGCCGGGGCTGGTGGACATCAAGGTGAGCGACAGGACCCGTTCCGGGTACTCGACGCCGAGCCGCTGTGCGAGGCCCCCGCCCATCGAGATGCCCACGATGTGCGCTGCGGCCAGGTTGTACGCGTCGAGCACGCCGACCGCGTCGGCGAGCAGGTCGCCTTGTGTGTACGTCGGCGCGCCGACCGGGAACGTCGTGGAGCGGCCGGTGTCGCGGGTGTCGTAGCGGATCACGTACCGGCCGGACGCGGCGAGCCGGGCGGTGAAGTCGTCGTCCCACCAGTCCATCGACGACTCCGCACCCGAGATGAGCAGGATCGCGGGGGCAGCCGGGTCGCCGAAGGCCTGTACGGCCAAGTCGACATCGTTGGCGTGCACTGTCTTTTGCGGTGTGGCCTGGGACGGGCTCGCGGTCTGCCGGCTGTCGTGCATGGTGTGCCTCCTGGGTCAGGGCCGAGTGCGCCTCGTCGTGACTCTACTTCGATAATCGAAGTAGATGCTACTGTTTTCATAGTTAAAGTTGGCCGACTACGGACGAGGTGGCGATGGTAAACGCGAAGGCCGGCGAGAAGTCCGGGAAGCGGACGTACGGACAGGCGTGCCCCATCGCCCACGCGCTCGACATGATCGGCGAGCGCTGGGCACTGCTGGTGGTGCGCGAACTGCGCCTCGGGCCACGCCGCTACGCTGACCTGCAGGCCGCCCTGCCCGGACTCGGCCCCAGCGTGCTCGCACAGCGGCTGCGTGATCTCGAAGCAGTCGGCGTGCTGCGCAGGCGTATGCTGCCACCGCCTGCGGCCAGCAGGACGTACGAACTCACCGAATGGGGCACCGAGTTGGAGCCGGTGTTCGCGGCGCTTCGGACCTGGGGCATGCGCTCACCGGTCGTGCCGCTGACCGGAGGGATCAGCGCCGACACCGTACTGCTCGGCGTGCGGGCCTTCTTCGTGCCGCAGTTGGACGCGCCGTGGACCGCGACGTATCGGATCGCCCTGGAGCGCGACGTCTACCGCGTCGAGATTGTCGACGGCGAACTGGTCACCGTCGCGCGCGACCAGGGTTCTGCCCCCGCGGACGTATACCTTGAGAGCGACCACCTCACGCTGCAGTCCATACTGAGCCACGAACGCTCACTGGCCTCGGCAATCGATGACGGCGCGCTCACGGTGACCGGCGACCTCAAGGCAGTCAGGCGACTGATCGGCGCAGTCCCACCACGCTGACGGCGATCAGTGCACCCCGGGCAGGGAAGGCGAACTCGGAGTCGCGGACATGGGCGGTGCCGACGCAGCGAGAAACCCCCGGGTGACCGTCAGCCGTATCGTGTGGTGCCTGCGCTCCAAGGCCCCGACGGCCGCCGCTCATTCAGACTTCCTCGTCGTCCCCGCGCCGACGGAGCGCTCGCTCGGCAATCCCGCTGGAAAGCCTGTCCGTCACCGATCTGGCGCGGTCGAAGGTCTCGTTACCGACGCGCCTGGCGGCATCGACGCCCGCTGTTCCTGTCTCGAACACCTTGTCCCTCACCTCCGTGGCCGCGTCCACCCATCGTCTCGCCTCCAGTGACTGCCGGCCGCGCTCGATCCCGAGCCGCCCTTGAAAGTCAACGACGGCGGTCGCGACATGGTTGCTCGAATGCACCACGGTCCGGGACGCGGTCGGGTGCAGCAGCACTTTGGTGTTGGCCGTGCCGGCGGCCGCATCCATACGGGCCATCAGATGCTCGGTGCTCCGTGAGATGCGTTCCAGCCGGTTCTGCCGAGCAGCCTTCAGCGCGAGGCGATGCCGGTCAAGCTCCTCCGGAGACGCGTCCAGCACGCGGTCGAGTTCCAGCACCGCGATCGCATCCTGCAACTGGATACAACGAGCCAGAACGGCGAGCCACTCCTGGACCTTGGACGCGGCTTCCTTGGACGTCTTGGCGAGATCACCGATCTTGGCCTTGTGCTCCACCTTCTCCGCGAGTGCGTCGAGTTGACGCAACGCGTACGCCTGGGTCCGCGCGATGGTCGTCGGCGTGGCCTGGACCTTCGACCAGGTGACCTCGGAGACCCGGCCCACATGCTCTCGGACGGTCATGGCCTCCTCGATGACGAAGTCCACTCCGATCATGTCCGCCAACACAGCGTCCTTCTGGGCGCGGAGCACGTCGTCGACTTTCTCATCGATCGTGGCGAGATAGTCGGTGATCTCGTCCATGGCCTGTTGCATCGCAAGTTGCGCCATGATCCCCGCGGCACCGGCCAGAAGGGCCGGGTTGGTCAGAAGCGATCCAGGCCCCTTCGCGAATTCGACGAATCCCCTGATCTGACCATTGTTCCCCTTCAGCACACCCGAGCTGAGATTCGTCTTCGAGCTCGTCCTCAGCCCGTACCTGTCGACAAGCTGTGCTGACTCCCGAGTCAGTTTCACCCAGCGACCCGAGCTGGCGGCAATCTCGGAACCTGCCTGTGCGGCTCCGGCCGCGGCACTGAGGGCAGGCGCGAGCCGTTGCAGCCCCAGTTCCTTCGACGGCAGTCCCTCAGAGACGAGGAAGCGTTCGACAGCCGTCGGACTCCCGATGACAGCCAGGCCATCGCCGTCACTGATCAGCTGAATCTCGCTGTCCATCGTCGGCTCCTGGGGGGCGGGCAGGGAGAGCCCTGCGATGGATGGGGACTCTTCGTAGCGCGCGGGCAGGCACGTCGGAGTCTTCCAGGATGGAGGCTCCCGCGCTCGCCATCCGGAAAATCTCGACGTGCCTGACACCGCCCCCGGACCGACCATGTCGATCCCAACCGCCTGCCCGCACCAAGCTCGGTTGGCCGACCTGGGCGAGGCTTGTCCTTGCTACGGTGCGCCCAGGTGATCAAGATATAAGCTCCCCGGGCGCGGGTACCGGACACGCAGTGCGGGGCGTCCTGTGAGATACCCCCTCCTCCGAGAGGCGACCATGCAGTCACCGACCTACCTGCACGACCTTCTGGTCTCGACCATCTTCACCGAGGGACTCGATGCCGAGATGGACCTGTGGGCGCTGGGATTCAGCGCCATGTGGATCAAGGGCGCGGACCTCGACGCCCTCGCCCGGCCCTTCCACCTGGACCTCGCCACCCGAACCCCGTGCTACCTGAGCGAGATCCTCGACCATGCCATCGACGACAAATCCCGCTGGGTGGCCGAGGTCAACGGCTGGATCGGCATCGTGCCGGCGCATGGCCACGGTGAGTTCGTGCGCTCCGTCACCGAAGGTGGCCGTCAGGCCCTCGGCCTCCTCATGGACATCAACTACAACGCCTACTTCGACTACGCCCGCGACGGCCGCACGGTCGTCTCCTTCGACCCGCTCTCGCCCGAGAACTGGAGACGGTCCGGCGACGACCCGCACGCGCTCGATCACCTGATGGACGGACTGCGCTTCCAGATCAGCGATGACGACGTCCTCGACAATCCCGTGGAGGATCCAGAGAGCATCAGCTCGGCCTTGGCGCTGATCGGACGCATCACGGAGACCGACATCGCCACCGACTGGTTCCTGGCACAGCACTCACGCATCAGACCCACCTCCTGACGGCTCGAGCCCAGGGCAGGAGTGCACCGTTGCCCGGCCGTCGTGACCTGCCGGAGGCGGGAGAACAACTGACCGCACCAATCAAGGAAGGGTTTCGGTCGGTGCCCGAGAGGTCTCACCGCTTGCCATGAAGTCCGATTCCGCCGGAAATCGACAGGAATTCACGCGATACCCGCGTATAGGCTCGTGCGGTGGCGCTTTCCGATCTTCGACGTGAGATGGTGCTCGACGCGATCGCCGAGTTCGACCGGTTGGGCCGTGACGCCTTTCTTGAGGAGTACGGCTACCGCCGGGCCATCGGCTACTTCCTCGTCCACGGCGGTAGGCGGTACGACTCCAAGGCGATCGCGGGAGTCGCCTACCGGGGAGTCCGTGGCAGGCCGCTGCGTCCCGACGAGTTCTCCGGTGGGAACGCCACCGTTGCCCGGGTGCTCGGTGACCTCGGCTTCGAGGTGACGAAACCGGGGCAGGCTGTCACGGTGCCCTCCGTCGAAGACCTCCTGCAGAAGGTCGACTCACTCAAGCCCGCCGTGTCTCCCACGACCGGCGCACAGAAACGGCATCAGCCGCTGACCCTGCTCTGGGCGATCGGCCGCGCTGCCCAGGGCGAGCCACGCCTCACGACCTGGGAGAGCACCCGCCGCGAACTCGGGCAGCTCATCGAGGAGTTCGGCCTTGAGGAGGACCGGCCCAGCCCGGAGTTCCCCGTGCTGTGGCTCTACCACCATGGCCTGTGGGATCTGCCCGGTCACACCGACGTGCCACGCGCCAGCGGCTCGCCCGCGCAGCGATGGATGAAGGAGCAGCGTCCGGACAGCGGCCTGCGGACATGGGCGCATGAGATCGTCACCGATCAGGAGGACGTTCGTGCTCAGATCGTCGTGAGGCTGCTCGGCGCGTACTTCCACGGCGTCGACCACAACACGCTTCTCGCCAGGATCGGGTTGAACCCGGTTGCCATTCGAGGTGGGTCCTCCACGCCTGGCCGTGTCGAGTCCGTTGTGGAGCGCGTCATCCGCGACTCTCTGCTCGCTGAGCAGATCAAGCGCGCGCACGACTACCACTGCCAGATCTGCGGCGACCGTCTCGCTCTCCAGCAGGGTTTCTATGCCGAGGGAGCTCACATCCGCCCGCTCGGAAAGCCGCACAACGGCCCCGACGAGCCCGACAACCTGCTCTGCCTCTGCCCCAACCACCACGTCCTGTTCGACCGAGGCGCGATCGCCATCCAGGCCGACCTCAGGGTGATGGACACGACATCCGAAACCCCGCTGGATCTGCTCCGGCTCGCTCCGAACCACGAGATCAGCCCGGAGCATCTGGCTTACCACCGGAAGGTCATCGCGGAGCGGAGCTGAACCGGTAGCGATCCCGAGAGGCCGCCCACCGGCCCCGGTCGAAGTAATCGGTTTAGAGGGTCAGATTGCCGATCGGAACACGTTCGTCTTCGTCGCGAGGCTGCCACCACATGCCGGTGGTGTGAATGTCGGCGGTGATTCCGAACCGGGTGTGGTCAGGCTTGTCCCGGTCGGCCCACCATCGCCAGGCATCCTCCACTCGCTGCCATATGTCGTGGGTGCCGCCCCAGGTGACGACTCCCTCTCCGGGGTGTCCGGGCAACGGGGTGCGGGCCCAAGCCGACCCGTCGGGTCGCTGAAGTTGTACGGCGAGTGCGCCGGTGGCGTCGTCGTGGTGATAGACCAGTTCGAGGTCGGGAAGCAGTCCTCCCAGAAGTAGACGGAAGGCGTAGTTGGCCCGGATGTCGGCCGCGCTTACCGTGCTGTCCCTGGTCCCCGAGACAGGTGCGTACGTGGGCCGTCGTGGCTGTTCGTAGGTACGCTCGCCATGACGGGAGGCCATGAAGCGGCCGGTGGTCGAGGTGAAGCGGCCTTCGGCACGCAGGCCCTCGCCGACGGTCAGACGGGCGAGACCGCCCTCGATGCCGGACGTGACGTCGGTGAGGATCACCCCGCCTGGGCGGGTCTGTTCCAGCCAGGCCCGGGGGATAGCCGTCACCGAACAGGTCACGATGATCCGGTCGTACGGGGCGTGCCCGGGGAAGCCGTGGCGTCCGTCGCCGGAGACGAGGGCGGGCTTGAAGCCGACCGACGCCAGTCGTTCCCGGGCGGCCCCTACCAGGGCGGGGTGGATGTCAACGGAGTGCACCCGCTGGTCGCCCAGTACGTGGCTGAGCAGCGCGGCGTTGTAACCGGTGCCGGTGCCCACCTCCAGGACCCGCTGTCCGTCCTCGACCCGGAGGTCTTCCAGCATCCGCGCCATCAGTGACGGCGCGGTGCTGGAAGAGGTGGCGATCCCGGTCGTCCCGTCGCCGTCCGCTGGCGCGACGGTGTCCTCGTCCAGGGCGGTGACCAGGGTGGTGTCGCTGTAGACGGCGTCCAGCCATGCCTCGCGGTCGCCGTCGTCCAGTGGGCACCACACTGTGATCCCGCGTGCGTCGATCTCCTGGATGAACAGGCGCGGTACGAACACGTGCCGGGGAACGTTGGTGAACGCGTCCATCCAGCGCGGGGAGACCAATGCCCCGGCCTGCCTCAGCTCTGCGACCATCGCATCGAGCCTGCGCCGTATCTCGGGAGAGGGCGGCTGCTGGATGTTCATGCAGATACTCCCTGGAGCTCGTCGGCGATGGCTTCGGAGATCGGCAGGCCGGTGGCGTGCTGGATCCAATCCCACTGGCCGCACGGATTCACTTCCAGGAACCAGTACTGCCCGTACGGATCCACAATGAAGTCCAGCGCTCCGAAGCGTAATCCCAGCAGGTTCATCAGCGTGAGCACACCGTTGCGGACCTCGGCCGGGACCTCGGTGACCTCGTACCGAAGCGACCCGTAGTCGGCCCGCCAGTCCTCATACGCGGTGTCGCTGCCCGCGTGGATCTCGGCGGCGAGCAGACGTTCCCCGACGACGGTCAGCCGTACCTCGTGGGACTTGGGCACCCACGCCTGGAACAGGTGGGCGGTGGTCTCGATGCCCGCCAGGTCCTCCAGCATCGGGGGAGTCAGGCGACGGGTGTAGACGGTCTTGAGACAGTCGTCTTCGATCAGCATCGGTGAGGCGACCGGCTTGGTCACGATCGGGCCGCCGACGTGCTCGGCGAAGGAACGTACCGCGTCAGGCCGGTTGGTGATGAGTGTCTCGGGGATGCGGAGGCCGGTTCGGCGGGCCATGTCAAGCTGCACGGGTTTGTACTCCGCCCGGGACATCGCGACCGGATGGGAAACCCATCGGCACTCCAGCGCGGTGAGAACCCCGCCGAAACCCGACCGGGCCTGAGCGGCGGCGAACCGTCGCTCGGGCCCGCTCATCCCGGCCTCGAACCGGAACGCCGTGGGGGTGCGGTAATAAACCGCCCGCACACGGCCGAGGTCGGCGTCACGGTAAGCGGTGACCAGCGAGCCCGCCCAGGAGTGGGCGGCACCGATCCGCGCGTCCAACGCCACGTCCCGGGGGAACTCCGCGGTGTCCATCCGGAACACCTCCGCACCCCGCTCGATGAGGGTCTGCACCACACGGTCGGTCGGCCAGTCTCCCCGGTCGGCCAGCACCAGGATGGGGTTCGGCATCAGTCTTTCGAGCCTTCGTCCAGGCTCGGCGGGTTGTTCGGGTCCCCGTCGACGACGGTCGGCTTGTTCGTGGCCATGTAGGGCAGCAGTCCGCCACCCAGTTGGAGAGAGATCTGTCGCTCGTCGTCGTAGAACGTCTCGGAGACACGCGTGGCCTGTGTGCGGTCGGGAACACGGGCGAACCTCAGGATCCACGGCCGAGACCCGGTCGTGGAAGGTTGCTCGCCGCTCGGGGGGACCTGTCCATGCGCCGGGACCATCGGGAACGTCTCGCGGACGCTCGTTCCAGCCTGCTTCGCCGATGTCGTGGGATCGAGTACCCGCTGTGGTGTGGTCATCGCTTTCCTTTCCATCTTCGGGAAATGGTGTGACGGTCTGAGGAAACCTGGCCCTGACATGAGGAATCAGCTGTGCCCGCTGCATTCGAGGTCGTTCATCTGGGTCAGCAGGTCCGGGGCGTTTCTGGCTTCGATGGGGCAGGGGATGTCGGGAAGCCCGGTCGGGAAGGCCCAGTAGCACCGTGCCCAGCAGTGCTAGAGGACGACCCATCCCGGATAGCGGGCCTCGACAACAGATCGACTACGGGATCTTGTCGGATTTAAAAATTTCGTGTCGAGGTGTAAGGAGGTGAGAGGGTTGGAAAACTTTCTAAGTCGCTACTCATCGGGCAAACCGGTCTGCTACAGTCCCGCTCATGGCTGACGCTGGCGACGAAACTAAAGGGACTTCTGGGCTCGGACTGGTTCGACGGGAGTTATTTTGGGTCGTACCGCTGGTCTTGGCCACCCTGGCCACAACTGGCCTACTCTTCCTTAATCTTTCGGATGGTATTGGGTTTGCAACTATCCTTGCTGTTCCTATAGGGATCGCCGGCGTGGGTGTTGCGGTTCTAGCGATTCGTCTCGCTAATCAACCTCAGATATCCGGAGGTAAGCTCCAGGGGCGGCCAAATTTGGTGAGATTGGTATCAATCATAGCCGCCGTAGCCCTCCTGGTGCTCTGGTCGGTGAATGTTATCTGGCCGAACCGAGACTCGGTCGAATATTTACGAGGTCGCACCGTTAAAATAGGTATTAATGGCGATATTCCAGGGTGGAGCAAAGGGGCCGGTCAGAAGGCATCGGGATTCGATACCGCTGTCGGTGACTTCCTTTTAGAAAAGCTTGGTTTTGATAATATTAAATATATCCCGGTGAACCCAGGAGATCGAGAAACGAAATTGAAAGACGGGGAAGTTGATTTAATCATCGCAAGCTACTCCATTACTCTTGCTCGGAAGCGGCTCGTCGACTTTGCGGGCCCTTACTATATCGATTTTCCGGCAATTTCTTATGACACTGTCAAACGTGGCGAAGTTGAGGAAAGGGGTGAGCGGCCGAATGTATGCATTACCAGTGGTACTACGGCCGAAAGTGACCTCAAATTGGATTATGAAATTGTGAAGGAAGTGACTATAGATAAATGTATGGTAAGGTTTTTTAATTCCGCAGATCCGGTTGTGGGGGTGGCGACGGACAGAAGCATTCTGGATACCTATATAGGAAGCCAGAAGGGCGATAGAACTAGGTTTGACACGATTAATCTCTCTGGGGAAGTGGAGATTGGTGTCGGCGTAAAAAATAACCACCCCAACCTGTGTAAGGGGATCGGCAAGGCGTTAAATGATTTTATTAGTACTCGGTGGCGGGAGGTTTTTAAGAATAACCTTGATATTTATATGATCTCTGAAAAGGGTCACATGCCTCCCCGCACGGATCCTGTTCATTGTGAGAACTCTGAATAATGATCGTTCGTTGGTCGGTGCCGTTGATATCTGCTGCCGAAACACGCTCCGGCACGCCCGGCACCGGGCCGAGGCGATACGCGCATAGTGTGAGGTCGCCGAGGACAGCCGGTCCATGATGTGACTGATCGGCGCCACGCGCGCCTTCGAGAAGCTGCTCAGCGCCTGAGGTTTGCACCTCCTGTAGGCGGGCCCAGACCTGTGACTGGGTAGGGGCTGCTCATGACCCTTCAGATCTCCGACACGGAGATGACCAGCGACACGATCTCGAACACCGCGCGCAAAGCAGGGGAGGAGTGGGGGTGGTGGCGGGCTGGGGTAACCGGGTCTTCAGCCACAACGATGTGATCACTGCTCTGACCCTGCTAGAGCTGTACGCCGAGGATCGAGACCTCACCGACCCGCTCGTGTTGGCGTTGAAGACCGAGTTAGGTATGCACGACTTGAACCCTTGAGCTGATGAGTTACAGATGCCGCAAGAGCCCGGCTACGCTGCCGGGGCCTTGACTGCTCTTGCACTCTAGCCTGAGGCTTTCGGCCGCGTCCAAGATCGTAGTGTATGAGATTCGACCACTCTGCGATCTGAATACCATTTAAGCAGCAATAGCATCTTTAGTCACATTGATATCAGCGGTGTCCTCTTTTGCCTTTCTCTCGGCGGCTTTGCGGCAGTCGGCGAGGACTTCCAGGCCGAGGTATCGCCGGCCTTCGGTCCACTCGTCGTACTGCTCGGCCAGCACCGCGCCTACCAGCCGGACGATGGCATCTCGGTTGGGGAAAATGCCGGCTACGTCGGTGCGGCGGCGGATCTCCTTGTTCAGCCGCTCCTGCGGATTGTTGGACCAGATCTGCCGCCACACGGCCTTGGGATAGACGGCGAAGGCCAGGATGTCCTCGCGCGCCTCATCCAGATGCTCGGCGGCCTTGGGGTATTTGTCGGGGGTTCACCCCGAAGTGTGGACACCGGCTGTCATGCGGCGAACAGCGCTTTATCGGGCTGCGCTGCCCGAGGGTGGAATGCCTCCTTCGGGTGTTGTACCGGAGCTTTCCCTTGCGGGACGGGCATGCATGTCGTTCATCTGGCTTAGCAGGTCCTGGATGTTTCTGGCTTCGATGGGGCCGGGGGCGTTGGGGAGCCAGGTGGGGAAGGCCCAGTAGCGGCGGGCCCAGTGGCGCCAGAGGATGACCCAGCCGGGGTGGCGGGCTTCCAGGTCGCGGGCCAGGTCGGTGGCATTGTCGGTGCTTGCCGGATGGGGGCCGATCGGTACGGGGCCCGCTTCGCGGCGGCGGCGGCCTTTGGGGTTTGCTGGTGCGGTCATGGGGACCGTCGCTTTCCGTGGTGGCTGTGGTGGGGGAGGCCGGCGTCCCGGACGAGGGGGATCAGGTCCGTGGACGCCGGCCTTTTCGTGCGGTCCACGCGCGGCCGGGGAAACCGTGGGCGTGGACCGGCTCCGGGGTCAGCGGGGATCGGGGGACGGTCCCGGCTGCCCGGAGGTCTGGGGGTCAGGGGTGGTGAGACGTGGGGAGGTCGAACCAGACGGCGGTGCCTAGTTGGCCGGTGCCGCACAGGCGGGTCCATTGGGTGCCGCAGTGGCCGTGGGTGAGTTCGGTGACGATGCGCAGGCCCCGGCCGCCGAGTTCGAGGTCGTCGAGGTGCTCGGGCAGGGGGAGTGGGCGGTGCAGCAGGTGTGCGATGAGGGTGGTTCCGGCTCCGGCGTCGACGACCTCGGCGCGGACGGGCAGGCCCTGGTCGTGTAGGAGGCGTAGTTCGTAGGGGCCGGGGGCGTAGCGGGTGGCGTTGGTGACCAGTTCGGAGACCACGATCTCCAGCTCGTCGAGCACGTCGGTGGCCAGGGGTAGCTTGGCCAGCTGGTCACGGAACAGCTCTCGAGCACGCCGGGCGGCATTACAGCGAGGCAGGCACCAGGCGATCACCCGGAAGCGTCCCAACGGTTTGTCGCGTTCGTCGAAGGGGTGGGGGCGTCTCATCGAGGTAAGAGGATCTTTGTTCAGAGATCCGTCCATGGACGGCCGAAAATTCGAAGAATTCACTGGTTCATGCCACCCCTTCTTTTCGCATTGCCGTAGACCAGGCCGGTAATCCTCGCTTGACTGGACGACACAAGAGTGCACCTCTCCGAGGGCCTACCGCAGTGCGCGCAAGGGGGCGCAAATGTGCACTCAGGAGGAGGAATGGTGGAGCAGGCGCCCAATGACCGATTGGCCCGACTTATCAAAGAAGCCGGTTTTTCTCGTAAATCATTTGCTCGCGCGGTCCGAGGCACCTCGGAGAACGAAGGCACTCCCATCAACTGTGATCACACGTCGGTGAGTCGATGGCTGAACGGCATGCAGCCTCGCGGCGACACCGCAGGGCTGATCACCGCGACGTTGAGCCGAGTCCTGGGACGTACGATCACCCCCTCCGACGCCGGTCTGGCATCCTCGGCCAAGCTGCCGGTGGATCTGGGGTTGGCCTATCCCGAAGCGCTCGCCGAAGGTGTGGAGACAGTCACGCGACTGTGGCAGGCCGACCTCGACGAGGCATTGGTCGTACTCAACGGGCAAATCAACGCACGAGCATGGAACGACGCTTCCTTGACCTGGCTCCTCGCGACGCCGTTGTTCGCCGATGAAAGAGAATCTCGGATAGGCGAAGCCGACATCGCGCGATTCTGTGCCACGGTTGATCTGTTCGCGCAGATGGACAACCGGTTCGGAGGGGAGCACGCGAGACGTTCTTTCATCCACTATCTGAATACGGATGCCACCCGGCTTCTACGTGGTCGAACTTCGGAGAAAACGAGCCCCCGTCTCGTCTCCGTAGTGGCCGAAGCCACCCTTCTGGCCGCCTGGATGTCATACGACAGCGGCTTGCACGCTCTGGCCCAGCGCTACTTCATTCAAGCCCTCGGCCTGGCCCAGGCAGCAGACAACCGGCTGCTGGCCGCCAGTGTTCTCGATGCCATGAGTCACCAGGCCACCTTCGTCGGCCGATACCGCGAAGCCGTCAACCTGGCCCGAGCAGCACGCCAAGGAACAGCAGGGGCGGCTACCCCGACGCTGACAGCGCACTTCCACACGATGGAAGCCCGAGCGCTGGCACGCCTGGGCGATGCCCCCGCCTGTGATCGTGCTCTGACTCAGGCTGCACGGGAATTCGAGCGGCGAAACCCTGACGACGACCCGGACTGGATCGGCTACTTCGACGAGGCCGAACTTGCCGCCGAGTTCGGACACTGCTTTCGCGACCTAGGACGCCCGGTGGCGGCCAGCCAATACGTGACCCCGTGCGTCAGGACCGGCAAGGACGGCGAGTGTCTGCGCAGCGACTTCTTCGCCACGATGGTTCTCGCGGACGCGCACCTCGGCGCGGGGGAGGTAGAACAGGCGTGCCTGGTCGCCCTGGACGCGCTGAGAGCCGGTGAGCAGTTACGCTCGGCCCGCTGCGCGAGCTACCTTCGTGAGTTCTCAGTGCGGCTCACGCCAACGGTCACTTCCGCGGAACTCGGCGATTTCTACGAGCAGGCCGCGGATTTCTCCCTGTGGCAGCAGGTGATGGCGGCTCAGTAGGGCTCCCAATCGCCTCGGTCGGCGTTGGTCCTCAACGCCCGGATCCGCTTGCGCACCTCTGCGGCAGCCCGCTCGTCCTGGCCGGCCTGCTGGCTGAGCCAGGTGACCATGAGGAACTCCCGGACATCGCCCAGGACCCGGTAGCCGGGCCAGCGCATCACGTCGAAGCCGTAAGCCTGGGTGAAGGCGTCGTACTCCCCGGCGGTGTGCCAGCCGAAGCGTTCGTAGTAGATCGCGGTGAGGACGAGATCCCACTCACGAGGTCCCAGCGCGAAACCGTCCAGATCGAGCAGCGTCGGGCGGCCGGTACGGTCGCGGATGACGTTGCCCACGCTCGCGTCGCCATGGATCACGCCCTGGGGAAGCCCGAAACTCAGCGCCGCGTACCCCTCGCGGAGTTCGGCCAGTCGCTCGTGCAGGAACGAGGCGTCCTCGGGGCTGAACCAGTCGTTGCCCGCGATCCGATGTTCTGCCCGCGCGAAGGGTTCCAGCGGGGGGAGCCGTAGTCCCGCCGGTGCTTCCATCGTGTGGAGCGTGGCGAGCAGGGTGCCCAGTTCGGCGGGCGAGGCGTAGTTCTCCTCCTCGGAGATCGACTCCCAGAACGTGGCAACGCGCCCGTCCACGATGAGCGGCTGATCGAGGGAGAGCGTACGGACGGAGGGGAAACCTTCGGTGGCCAGCCAGCCGGCTACCGCGACCTCCTTTCTGGCGTCATCCGCGTACGCCGTCGTCCGGCCGATACGCGCGATGACGGGTGAGGCCAGGCGGTAGACCGCGTTCTCCCCGAGCCGGACCAACCGGGCATTCGACGGATCAAGCCCGACCCGGGTGCAGGCCCGCAAAAGGGTGGCCTGGGTGCTCTCAGCGGTGAAGGGGGAAGCGTGCGATCTCTCGCTCATGCGCCGAACGCTACCCCCCTGCATCGGGAACCTATCCGTCTCTGCTCGATCACTAAGCCGGTCAGCGAAGACGCACGCGTCCCACTTGCTGAGTATGCGGGAAACACAGCTTCAAACTGGTCTGGCTGGGGTTGATGCCGAAGGCCCTATGCCTTCTCCTCCTCGGGAGGGATGACGGGCGCCTCGGCATACACGGCCCACGGCTTGTCTTCGCCGTGCGTGCAGTGCAGGACGAGCCTTTGGTTGGTAGCCGATGCCGGTGTAGAGGGCGAGGGCGGCGGTGTTGCGGACTCTGGTTTCCAGGATGGAGCGCTGTGCCCCACCTCGCGCGGCGTGGTGTTCGAGGGTGGTCAGGAGGCGTTCACCCAGGCCCAGGCCGCGAAGGCGGGGGACGGTGTACATCTTCTTGATCTCGATGGTGTGGGTGGGTTCGTCGAAGGTGCGGTAGCCGCCGCAGGTCACCGGGACGGTGTTGAGGTAGCCGACAAGGAACAGGCCGAGGGGCGGGGCGTAGGAGGCGGGGTCGGCTTCGAAGGGGTCGGCGTAGCCGTAGCGCTGTTGCTGGTCGTCGAAGAGTGCGCGGACCAGGCGGATGGCGTCCGGGTGGTCGTAGGGGCGGGGTCGGATGAGGAAGCGGGTGGCGATCATATCTGGGCCAGGGCGGTGTCGAGGTGGGGGAGGAAGGCCGCGACCTTCGGGGAGCGGCTGCGGTGGGCGAAGGCCGGGCGCAGGCGGCGTAGGTAGGTGAGTGCGCGGACCGATTGGACCTCGTCCAGCCGGGTGAGCGCGGCCCGGCCCGCGTCGACTGCCGCTTCCATGTCACCGCGTAGCAGGTGGGCGTGGGTGAGGAAGGTGCCGTGCAGCAGGGCGGAGCGTGGGTAGTCGGGGCGGGCGCCGACTGCGGAGATCGGGGAGAGTAGGCCGATGGCCTCGTTGAGCAGAGGTTTGCGGTAGACGGTCATCTGCTCGCCCAGGACGACGAGGGCCTGCCCGGTCTCGGCGGTCAGCTGGTCGGGCTCCAGGTAGTAGAGGTAGGTCGGGGCGACCTCGGCTGAGTCCAGCAGTTGCCGGGCCTTCTCTGCGGCCTGGCGGAAGGTGGAGAGGTCTCCGGCGGAGGCTGCGGCGGTGGCGACGCGGCCGGTGAAGGCGGAGATGTAGGCGAGCATGCCGATGGCGTTGGCGGCGCGGCCCAGCTCGCCCAGTCCTCGGGCGATGCGTTCGCTGAGCAACAGGTAGCGTTCGGCGGCACCGGGGCGCTGGGCGTCGAAGTGGACCCAGCCGACGAGCTGGGCGAGGTCGGCGACGATGGTCAGGAGCTGGTGTCCGACGGCGGGTTCGTAGTCGGCGCATTGGACCAGGTCGAGGACGTTGCGTAGTTCGCTGGTGATGTAGCGCAGGCTGAGCGCGCCGCCACCGTGCTGGTCGTCGAGTTTGCGCAGTGAGGCTTTTTCATCCTGATGGCCTGGTGCGGCAGGCCTGCGGAGAACAGTGCCCCCGTGAAACCTGCAGGAGCGTGCAGCGAAGTGATCCACTGTCCGCCTACCAACCCGCGGGAGCTGTAGACGATGGATCCTGCTCACCTCGATCCGGGAACGACTCCGCACAGATAGGTGGACTTCTCCAGCAGTTGCGGCGTCATCGTGATCCCGGTGAGGCACTCGGCCATGAGGAACGCCGGCCCTTTGTGGGGGGCGGCGATCGAGTAGACGGGGGAGTCGATCCGCTCCAGAATCTCTGCGAGTTCGTCCGGCATCTCCTCTGAGTAGCTTTCGTGGGGCCTGGCCATGAACTGGATCCTCCCGTCTTCGATCCGGTGGGAATAGCCTTCGTCGTGCGCGAACTCGAACCGGATCTTCCCGTCGTCGATCCAGTAGAAGTAGTCCATGTCATCGACGTCGAGGTAGAAGTGGGAGACGAGACGGGTGCCCGCCGACAGCGGCATGATGATCTCTTCGGTGACGCCGAGCCCGCCGTTGGCCTCAACGAGGAGTACCCAGTCTCCAACGGCGACGGCACCGAAGGTTTGCCACCGGATCAGCCCATCAAGCGTCACGCGAGAGCAGTCTTCAACCCGGACGCCGAGCCGGATCACCACTTCCTCAAGCGTCAGGCCGCGGACGTAGGTGAAGCAGTAGGCGTCCGCCAGGCCGGGGAAGCGCTCGGGGGAGAACCAGGAGTAGTCGTCAGGAGTCGCGATCATCCCGTCATGCTTGCAGCGCCCACCGACACAATAAGAACCATTTCATCCTGAGTAGTGGCCTTCTTCCACGAGCTGCAGCACAAGGATCGCCTGCACGAACGCTGTCGCTCGATGCGGGCAACAGCACAGCTTGGTCAGCACCTTCCAGCCCTTCAAGGTCGCGACGCCACGCTCACCGATGGCCCGGATACGAGCGTGGGCGCGGTTGACATCCCGCTGCCTGCGCGACAACCAGGGCCGATGGCGATGTCGCTTGAACGGCGTCCGAATCGTGGCGCCCGCGCCTTGATAACCCTTGTCCGCAAAGGTCTTCACGTCGGCGCTGGTCAAGGCGTCGATTAGGCCGACCTTCCGAGCGGCGCTCACGTCGTGCACGGCGCCCGGCAACGCGGGCGAGGCCCACACCAGTCGGCCCATGGGGTCGGCCAGCAGTTGCACGTTCATTCCATGTCGCTTGTGTTTGCCGCTGTAATACGGCCGCTCGTCGGCGAGGCGGTCAATCGGAATGAGAGTGCCGTCCAGGATGGTGTAGACCAGCCAGGATGCGCGCTCGACGGCGGCGTGCACGTCGTCGGCCAGGTCGGCCAGGAGATCGACGGCTTCGCGAACATAGCGCCAGGCCGTGGTGGTCCCCACGGCGAAACCGGCGGCCAGGCGGGCGTAGGTGTCGCCATTGCGCAAATGGGCCAGGACCAGTAGCGCCTGCTGCGCCGAGTCTAACTTCCGCCACCGGGAGCGACGTTCGGCGTGCCGGGTGCGGATGAGTTCGGCCAGGCGAATCAGGGTGTGGTTGGACAACAGCCCGCCGACGAGACCCGGGAGGTACGGCGTGGCCCCCTCGATCAGGCTCCACGACTACCGCGTACTGGTGAAGACCCTGCGGCCCGGCTCCGCCGCTCATCGGGCCAGAGCCGTTGTCAGGCAGGTGCTCCAGAACGCGGGCTTCGATGGCGAGGAGCTCAGCGACGCCGAGAGTGCCGTCGCCGAGTTGGCGGCCAACGCCGAGGAGCACGGCTGGCAGCCCTTCGAGTTGCGTGTCGTCTTCGTGGACGGTGAGTCGTCCTGGTGCGAGGTCATCGACGCAGACCGGGACCTCGACGGTATCCCCGCCATCCTCGATCGGCTGCGTGCCTGCGGTGACGAACCCGATCAGCGCGGGCGCGGGCTGCTGCACGCACTGTCCAAGGGGCGCTGCCGGGCGTACGTGACCCGGATGTGCGCCACCGGGACCCCCGGCAAGGCCGTCGGGTTCGCGCTGCCCACCAAGACCGGTCCGTGTCCGAGTGCCCCCGTGCCGGACGACGGACCGCCCCCGAAGGCCGGTGCCTACCTTCCCACGCAACCGTGGGCACCGGCCTTCCCTGACCATCACCTGCCCTCTTGACCCCGGGACCGGTGGCGATGACCAGGACTCATGCCGCCGGTCTCGGCTCCGCAGAAGGTGATGCGTCAAAAGAGGCCACGTACGTGCCGAATGAATGTGAACCAAGCGCCTGGCTGGGGGTTTTTGTACCCGCTGTGCTCCAGGGTCAGGGCCAGGGTCTTCTTGAGCGGATATGGCGACTGCATGATGGCCTCGTTCCGCTGCGCGAGTCTGAACATCTCCTGCTCCGTGGGGAGCCGGTTGCTCTTCTGGCCGTTGCACCCCGCGTGGGTGGGAGCCAGGTTCCAGATCGCGTCCAGGTCGGGTGCCATCCCCTTGCCGCCGGAGGGAAGGAGCCTCCTGAACGAGAAGGGGAACACGTGGTCGACGGCGATGCTGTCGATGCCCAGCGCGATGGGGTCCGCGCAGATCAGGCAGAGGCCGCGTTGGAAGCCGATGACCGCGTCCGTGACGCCGGTGACCGATCGGCGACGCTGTTTGTCGGTGATCTGCAGGGTGGTCAGGTCCGCGACGACACCCTCATGGATCAGGCTCTGGCCGATCCCGATGGCGAAGGACGTCTCCACGATGCTCCAGCGGGCTGACAGCTCGCCCCGCAGGGTCGGGGCCTGCTCCGACTGGGCGATGTCGCGGAGTTCCCTGCTCAACCGGACGACCTGTTCGGGGGAGCGGCCGGTCACCTCGTAGAAGCGGTGCGGCACCTTCGCTCCTCCGCTGGGCAGGTTGTGGAACTTCTGCATCACCATCTCGGGCATGGACTTGATGGCCGCCACCAGTAGTTCTTCGGTGGGACTTCCAAGCCTGAGTGATTCGGCGGCCTCCCGTTCGGCCACGGAGAGGAAGTCCGACTCTCCCCGCTCCGCGCGCTGGCGCATCTGCGGTGCCTGGCCGAGATGCCGTACCAGCTCCATCGCGTACGGCACCGCCAGGTCCCGGAGCAGGATCTCCGACCGGTCTTCGGCGGCGGCGTACAGGAGCGCGGAGCCGAGGGCGAACTTGTAGGTGCGGGTGTTCGCCCCTACCAGTACGGCCATGCGCCATGAGGAGCGTGGGCTCTGTTCCCAGTGAGAGAAATCCATCCGCCGCCCTTGGTGTGTATTTGCCGAAATACAGGCCATTTTCACCGCTCGTGCAGGGAAACGCGCACGACGGAGGAGCCCGGTAGTCTCTGGGTTTTCCGAAGGAAGCCGTACGTGCGCGAAGGAGTGCTCTGTGGTGGGGAAACTCGTGCGGGACAGGATTCCGGAGATCATTCGGGAGCATGGCGGGGAGCCGGTGGTGACCGTGCTCGGGGAGGACGACTACCGCGCGGCGCTGCTGGAGAAGCTGTCCGAGGAGGCGGCGGAGCTGCGCGAGGCCGCGGTGACCGAGGTGGCGGGGGAGATCGCCGACGTGCTCGAAGTGCTGCGGGCCATCGCGAAGGTGCACGGGCACGAGTGGGCGGACATCGAGAAGGCCGCGGAGGCCAAGCGAACCGAGCGGGGTGCCTTTGTCGAACGGCTCTACCTTGGCTGAAAGCGCCACCGAGCCGGCCCGCTGGTCTCAGGGGAGACAGGCGAGGCGACGGATTACGGAGTGGCCGTCTCTTGTCACACGGATCTCACCCGTGCCAACGCCGGGCTTGATCACCCGCACGCCATCTCCCTGGAGGTGAACGCGGTCCGGCCGTACTGGGGCTCTGGCAGAGACTGTCACGCCCCGATGGACATCCAGGAGAGACGTGACCGAGTCTGGGGAGTGCGGAGTTATTCGCGCCCGGACCGAGCCTCAGCTGCGTTCGGGCCGAGCTTCAGCTACGGGAGCGTCCGGCCTGGAGCACCTCAATGGCCTCGCTCAGGGCCGGGGTCGGTGTGAGGTCGTAGGCGGCTCGGATCGCGCCGTCCGCAAGGACGGGGGCGTCGTCCGGCTCACCGGACATGAGACGTTCGCGGTCAAGGTCACCGGAGAACAGGCCGACGGCGCGTTCGCCTTCATGGACGGTCTCATCGAGCCCGACCACGGCAACGTCCCGCACATCCACTTGAAGGAAGACGAAGCCTTCTACATCCTCTCCGGGGAATTCGAGTTCATCAACGGGAACGAGAGGATCCTGGCCGGTCCGGGCGATTTCGTGTACATCCCCAAAGGCACGCGCCACGGTTTCAGGAACAGTGGCTCGGAGCCGGCCAGACTCCTCGTCTTCTACACACCCGCCGGACCCGAGTCCTTCTTCCTGGCATACGGCGAGACGGAGCGGGATCCAGCCCCCTGGCCGGACGAGAAGTTCAACGAGATGGTGGACATCCTGGGTGCCCACAACATGGTGCTGCTTCCGGGGGACCACGACTGGGACTGAGCCGGCGTACGAGTTCGCGTGCAGGGGTGACGATCATCTGGATCGGAGGTGTCGCGGTGCTGCCGGAGGCCTGCTGAGGGTACGCCTCAGCCGTGCGGCGACGGCCACGGCGGGCCACAGGCGGACGGCCAGGTTCCTCGCCAGGATGCCGCGTCGGGTCGCGGGGACGAGGAGCGCCGAAGCCTGTCCGATGTTGCGCTGCTTGGGATCCACCAGGCGTCGGTGCGTGATCTCGTATCGGCGGAAGGCCGCCTGGAGGTCGTCCGGGGCGGCGGCCAGTTCCTCGGCGAGGGTGAACGCCCCCGCCATGGCCAGGGTGGAGCCGTCTCCGAACAGTGACACGCAGGACGCGGCATCGCCGAGGAGCGCGACCCGGCCGTTCCACCAGCGGGGTAGGCGCACCTGGCTGACCGAGTCGAAGTAGAGGTCCTCGGCGGTGCGCACCCGCTCCAGCAGTTCGGGCGCCCGCCAGGACACGTCCGCGAACGCGCGGGTCAGCAGCCGCTTGTGCTGCTCGGTGTCGCGGTGGTCGAAGCCGGGTTCGGCCGGGCTGCGGTAGAGGAAGAACGCCAGATCGCCGCTGGGGGTGGGGCTGACGGCGACCGTCTTGCCGGGCGTGTTGTGCATGAGGATGTCCCGGCCGGGTCCGGACCGGCCGCCGAGCGGTGTCGTGGCGACGTAGAGGCCCATGTGGTGCACGAGTTCGCCCTCTGCTGCGAACGCCAGCCGGCGCGTCGTCGAGTGCAGGCCGTCGGCCCCGATCACCAGGTCGAAGCGGCGGGGGCCGGCGCGGTCGAAGGTGACCTCGACTCCGTGCTCGTCCTGATCGAGGGTCGCGATGGAGTCGTCGAAGAGGAACTCGGCGTGGTCGCGGCTCGCCTGGTACAGGATCGACGCCAGATCGCCGCGTGGCAGCTCGACCTCGCCCGCCTGCTGCATGGCGCGCATGTCGATCCGGCCGACCCGCCTGCCCGAGGCGTTGACGAGGCTGACTCCCGTCGTGCCGGTGGCGGCCTCGCGCAGCCGGGACAGCAGGCCCATCCGTTCGGCGACGTCCACGGCGCGTCCTCTGACGTCCACCGGGTTCCCGCTGGAGCGTAACCCCCGGGCGCGTTCGACGACGGTGACGCGGAAGCCGTACCGGGCCAGCCAGTAGGCCAGGGTCGGCCCGCCGACGCCGGCCCCGGAGATCAGCACTGTGCGCTCGCTCATGACACCTCACTAAACGGATGAATTTCCTCCACTTTGATGCACGGTATCCTAAGCGGAGGAAAACCGTCCAATTACTGGTTGAGGTGGCAGTGGAGACGAAGAAACCTCAGGAGACGACGGGGCTGCGCGCCGACGCGCGCCGCAACCGGGACCTGATCGTCGCAGCCGCCCAGAAGCTGTTCCTGGAGCAGGGCGTCGACGTACCCCTGGAGGAGGTGGCACGCCGGGCGGGCGTCGGCATCGGCACGCTGTACCGCCGCTTCCCCGACCGGGACGCACTGCTCCGCGCCGTCGGCGAGGAGAGCCTGCTACGCCTGGTCGACCTGGCGGAGACCGCCTGGCGTGAAGAGCCCGACGCCTGGCACGCACTGTGCCGCTTCCTGCGCATCTGCGCCGAACTGCGGCTGGGTGCACTGCCGGCGAAGCTCGAGCCGCACCTGCACCAGCAGATCCGAACCGGCCGCGACCTGCACGAGATGCGGCAGCGGGTGATCGCCGTCGTCCTGCGGATGACCGAACAGGCGCAGGCGGACGGAACCCTGCGCGATGACATCGGCCCCGGCGACATCGCCCTGCTGATGACCCTGCAGATCTACACACCGCCGGACATGCCCGGCGGACAAGCCATGGCCCGCGTGCTGGAGATCATGCTGAGCGGCCTGCGCGCCGGATCGGAGCTCACCCTTCCCGGGGCTCCGCTCACTGGCGATGACCTGCGCCGCTACACGGCCGTGCGGCAACCTTCCGCCCCCCGGACGCACCTGGACGAGTAGCTCCCAGGAGTCACGGTGCCCGAGTGTTCACCGTCGGTCGGCCCCCGACGTTTCATGATCTTGGGTGATCATGTTCGCCGCCCGCGGCGCCTCCGGCGGGATCCGGTCCATCCGGGCGCTCGGCCCGGAGACCGGCCGCGCCTCGGCGGCCGATATCTGGGCACCGGCCTCCCGCGTTAATTCTTCTGACATATCCCCTTTTAACGTGTCAAGTACTTGAAAAAACGACAAGATCGATTCACGATTCTTGACATGGTTTGTAAAGATCATGCACATGCCATGTCGCTTTCCCCGGCGGGACGACCCCGCCCGGCGTGAAGGAGATCGTGTGTCAAACACCCCCCGGCACTGGCGGGTGGTCCTGACCGGGACCGTCGCCGCCCTCACGCTCATGCTCCCTCAGGGGGTGGCCCAGGCCGCGCCCGAACCCCAGAAGATCGACGAGTCGGTCCTGGCGGACCTTTCCGCAGACGACAAGGCCACCTTCTGGGTCCGTATGAAGAGTGACGCGGACCTCAGTGCCGCCCGCAGGGCGAAGACCAAGATCGATAAGGCCAAGCAGGTATTCCAGGCAAAGACCGAGCTCGCCGCGACGTCGCAAGCAGGCCTGCGTAAGCTCCTCACCGCCCAGCACGCCGACTTCACCCCGTTCTGGATCGCCAACGCCGTCCAGGTGACCGGCGACGCCAAACTGGCCGCGGAGATCGCCGACCTGCCCGAAGTGGAGCGGATCGAGCCCAGCCGCGTCGTCAAACTGCCCGAGCCGCTGCCGGGCAGGGAAGTGGCGAAGGTCGACGCGGTCGAGTGGAACATCGACCGGGTCAACGCGCCCAGGGTCTGGAGCGAGCTGGGCACCCGCGGCGAGGGCGTCGTCGTGGCCAACATCGACAGTGGTGTGCAGTTCGACCATCCCGCGCTGGCCGCCCGGTATCGCGGCAAGAAGGCCGACGGCGGCGTCGACCACAACTACAACTGGTTCGACCCGGCGGGGATATGCCCGAGCGACGCGCCGTGCGACAACAACGACCACGGCACCCACACCATGGGGACCATGGTCGGTGGTGAGGGCGCCAACACCATCGGCGTCGCTCCCGGCGCGAAGTGGATCGCCGCCAAGGGCTGCGAGAGCAACAGCTGCTCCGACGCCTCGCTCCTGGCCGCCGGGCAGTGGGTGCTCGCGCCCACCGACCTGAACGGCGCCAACCCGCGCCCCGACCTCGCACCCGACATCGTCAACAACTCCTGGGGCGGCGCCGGATTCGACCCCTGGTACAAGGAGACCGTCGAGGCGTGGGTCGCGGCGGGCATCTTCCCCGCCTTCTCCAACGGCAACGTCACCGCCGCGGGCTGCAACTCCAGCGGTTCGCCGGGACAGTACGGCTCCAGCTACAGCGCCGGCGCGTTCGACGTCGGCAACGCCATCGCGAGCTTCTCCACCCGGGGCACCGGCGAGAACGGCGAGATCAAGCCCAATCTCGCCGCGCCCGGCGTCAACGTGCGCTCGTCCATCCCCGGCGGGTACGACGTCTTCTCCGGCACCTCGATGGCCAGCCCGCACGTGGCGGCCACCGTGGCGCTGATGTGGTCGGCCTCTCCCGCCCTGCAGGGCGACATCGCCTCCACCCGGCAACTGCTCGACCGGACCGCGATCGACGTCGACGACACACGGTGCGGCGGCACCGCCGCGGACAACAACATCTGGGGGGAGGGCCGGCTCGACACGTTCGCGGCGGTCCAGGCCGCTCCCGTCGGGGCGCTCGGCGCGCTGCAGGGCACCGTCACCGCCGGCGGCTCGCCGGTGGCCTCGGCGACCCTCACCGTCACCGGGCCGCTGGGCCGTACGGTCACCACCGCGCAGGACGGGACGTACACACTGCCCCGCCTGCTGGAGGGCGACTACCAGATCACCGTCAGGAAGTTCGGATACGGCGACGCCACCGCGACGGCCACCGTCGTGGCCGACCAGACGACCACCAAGGACGTGACGCTGACCCGGCAGCCCTGGGGCACGGTGTCCGGAACGGTCACCGCTGCGGGAACGCCCGAGGTGGGCGCCACCGTCGTCGCGGTGGGCACCCCGGTCAGCGCGGTCACCGACGCCGCAGGGCGGTACGAGCTCACGCTGCCGAACGGTGACCACGAGCTCAAGACCACCCCGCTCTCCCGGTGCGCGAGCGGCCTCACCGTGTCGATCACGCTGAACGGCGACCTGACCAAGGACATCGAACTGCCGCGCCGCACCGACTCCTTCGGCTACACCTGCACCGGCGGGACCGAGGCGTACGTCGCGGGCACCGCCAAGCAGACGCTCACCGGCGACGACGCGGCCCAGCCGATCACGCTGCCGTTCACCTTCCCCTTCTATGGCGCCGGCCAGAGTGCCGGCTGGATCAGCAGCAACGGGTTCCTGAACTTCGCCGCCAGCAGCACCGTGGCGAGCAACGGATCGCTGCCCTCCACCGCCGCGCCCAACGCGGCGATCTACCCCTACTGGGACGACCTGGTGCTGGACGCCCAGTCCGGGGTCTACACCGCCACCGTCGGGACCGCGCCGAAGCGCACCTTCGTCATCGAATGGCGCGACGCCCGGTTCTACTCCGACTCCGGCCTGCGTATCTCGTTCTCGGCGCTGCTCGGCGAGGACGGTTCCATCGGGTTCCGCTACAAGGGGATCGGCAGCGAGCGAGCCGCCGGGACCAGTGCCACGGTGGGCATCGAGAACGCCGGGGGCACCGACGCGCTGCAGTACTCCACCAACAGCGCCGCCCTCGCCGACGGTCAGAGCCTGACCTTCATCGCGAGCCGGCACGGGATGCTGGTCGGCACCGTCACCGACGCCAACGACGGCAAGCCGCTGGCGGGCGCGACGGTGAAGGTGGGCGACGTGGCGACCTTCACCACCGGGACCGACGGCACGTTCCTCGGGCAGGTCCTGGTGGGGGACCACCCGGTCGAGGTCTCCAAGGAGAACTACGGGACCTTCACCCAGGAGGTCACCGTCACCGCCGGAACCCTGACCCGGGTCGACACGGCCCTGGCCACCGGCCAGGTGACGGCCTCGGTCGGCGAGCTGACCCTGGTGATGCCGGCCGGGGCCACCAGGACCGGCACGGTCGAGCTGGCCAATCTGGGGGGCGCCACGGACTACACCGTGGTGACCGATCCCGCCCAGGACTGGCTGGCCGTGACGCCCGCCGCAGGCCGGCTCGACTCGGGCCAGGCGGTGACGTTGAAGGTCACCGCCTCCAGTTCGGGGGTCCAGCCGGGAACCGTCCGCACCGGCAAGCTGCTGGTGCGCTCGGCGAGCGGCCGTAACCCGCAGTTTGAGATCACCGTGGCGGTTGTGGTGCCCAAGCTCCAGGTCGCCGTCGAGGTGGGCGGGACCAAGGACGTCGTCGACGCCGTCGGGGACCGCTGGAGCGCCGACCGGAAGTACGGCACCGGCGGCTACGGCTACGTCGGCACCGGCACGAAGACGAGCACGGCCAGTAAGACGATCAAGGGCACCACCGAGCAGACGCTGTTCAGGAGCGCCCGCGAGTCGATGCTGGAGTACCGGTTCGACCAGGTGCCCAGTGGCACCTACACCGTCGAACTGGGCTTCGCCGACACCCGGAACACCGCCGCGGGCAGGCGCGTCTTCGACGTCCTCGTCGAGGGCGAGCTCGCGATCCCCGCGCTGGACCTGGCCCTGGAGTCCGGCACCTACACCGCCGTCACCCGGCAGTACACGGTGAAGGTCACCGACGGCCAGCTCAACCTACGGTTCGCCAAGCGGATCGGTGACCCCATCGTCAACGCCATCCGCGTCTCCGAACGCCCCGACAAGGCCACTCCGTAACGGCCGTGCCCCGTTGTCATCTGAAACGGAGTCATGTGAACGTGTCGGCGGTGGAGGGCCGGTCCACGGTGACGAACAAGACCGGCCGTCACCCGCACACCGACATGGCCAGGGCCGGGCTGAACATGCCGACCCGTACCGGCGCCGCCGACCTGGCGCGGCAGGGGTGTACATGTGCAGCGTGGACACCGGCTGGATCACCGACGAGAATCCGGTGCCGGCTCGGCACCGGCCGGCCGCCGATAGTGGGCGTCGGGGAGGTTCTCCTCGTTGTCGTCGCCGTCTCGCAGTGCCACCAGGGCGAAGCCGTGCCGTTCGTAGAAGCGGCGGGCGCCGGTGTTCTGCTGGAACACGTGCAGGTTGAGCAGGCGGGGCCGTACCTTCCCGGCCTGGGCGAGCAGGGCTGAGCCGATGCCGTGGCCCTGGGCCTCCGGCGCGACGTACAGGTGTTCCAGCCACCGGTCGTCCAGGGCGGCGAACCCGGCGACCTGGCCGTGTAGTTCGGCCACCCAGGTCTCGTGGCGGGCGACCACGACCCCGGCGATCCAGGCCCGGGTCTCCTTCTCGGTGTGCAGGCGCGGCAGGTAGGTCATCCGGCCACGCGCGGCCAGGAAGACGTCCGCGATCCGCTCCGCGTCGCCGTGCCATGCCCGGCGTATGAGCGGCAGCGCGTCGTGTGCCACGAGTTCGGCCATCTTGCGCAGCCGGAGGAAATAGCCGAACGCCCCGGAGATGGGCGAACGGTAATCGAACCGTACGGCACGCAGGTCGGCCAGGCAGGACCGCAGCACGTCCCGATGGTCGGGATGCAGGGCTCCGCCCCGGCGCAGGTAGGTCTGCACGCAGTCCGCGACGGTCGAGTCCAGCGTGACCAGGGACGGTACCTCCGGGAAGGGCAGCCGCCGGCGCCGGGCCCACAGGGTCTGGACCGTCTGGTGCGTCGCCTCGTGCGCGTCAGGACCCGGCCAGCGCCAGCCGTGCCGGTATCGGTGCTCGTCGGCGGATACGGTGCGGCGATCACGTTTCTCGGTCGTACGGCGCAGCGCGAACGCCGCCATCTCCGCCAGCCAGGCTTCCCGGCTGGTCTCCAGGATGTCCAGCGCGCGGAGCAGGGCGGCCTCGTCCGTCCGTACCCGTCCGGCGCGGCCGGTGATGTAGTCCCAGGTCGCGTGGTGTCCAACGGGCATGTAACGCTCGACCGCGCATCTGAGGGAGGTGTAGCGCAGCCCGTAGGGCAGATCCTGATTTCGGACCCGGCGCGCGTAGGTGCCGAAGCTCATGAGGCCGCTCGGACGACTCTGCGGGCGTTCACCTTCTCGGACATCGTCATACAGTGTCATGTTCGAACACGAACGGGCCATCGGATATCGCGGCGTCCTTCGCTGTCAGCCCAGGCCGAGCGTAGGGCGTGAGCGCGAGGTGACGGCAGTCGAGTGCCCACGGCCGGTGGCGCATGGCCACTCGCTCGTCAAGGACCGGCCCGCACCTCCGGCTCGGGGGGAAACCGGTCGCTGTCGGGGGCGGTCTGCTTCTACGCTTGATGACTATGACCGTCGAGTGGGCCCCGCTGGGCAAGGACGATGTCGGAGCGTGGGCGGAGTTGCTGGTGGCGATCGACGCGGTCGACCAGGTCGGGGGGAGAAGCGACGCGGACGACCTCGCCGAGGAGCTCGCCAACCCGCTGCTCGATCCCGTCGAGGGCACGCTGGGGGCCTGGGAGTCCGGCCGGCTGGTCGCGTACGGGGTGACCATGGGCCGGGCGGCGGCTCAGCCGGTGCATCGGATGAGCCTGTGGGGCGGGGTGCATCCGGAGCATCGGCGCCGGGGGCTGGGGGGTCACCTGCTGGAGTGGGCGATCGGCAACACGCCGACGCTGCACGAGCGGCGGTTCCCCGGGCAGCCGCTCGAACTCCATGTCGAGGTGGACGCCCGCAACGAGGGTCTGCGGGCGCTGGTCACCGGGGCCGGGATGCAGCCGGCCCGGTGGTTCTACGGGATGGCCCTCGACCTGGGCGCCGAGCTGCCGGAGGTCTCGCCGCCGGACGGGCTTCGGATCGTCACCTACCGCGATGACCTGGAGGACGCGGTCCTCCAGGTGCGTAACCGCGCCTTCGTCGACCACTGGGGGAGCGTCCAGCACACCCCGGAGTCCTGGCGGAACACCATCGTCGGGCTGAAGGTGTTCCGGCCGGAGGGGTCCTTCGTCGCGCTGGACGCGTCGGGGGAGAGCGTGGGCATTCTGCTCACCCACTACTTCGAGGCCGACACCGAGGCGACCGGGGTCCGCGAGGCGTGGATCCAGATCATCGGCACCCTGCGCGAGTGGCGGGGCCGGGGGGTGGCGAGCGCGCTGCTCGCGCACGCGCTGCGCGAGTTCCGGGCGCAGGGGTACGACAAGGCCGGGCTGGGGGTGGACGCCGACAATCCGACCGGGGCTCTGGGCGTCTACACCCGCGCCGGGTTCGAGATCGCGCACCGCGCGGCCGACTACGGGCTCCCGCTGGTTCCGGCGGTGGCGTGACGACCACCTAGGCCAGCATCGGCTCGTACACCAGTGCGCGCAGCTCCTCCAGGGCCGCTCGCGTGGGGTGCCCCGAATCCAGCGCCTCCGCGACGAACTCGGGCGCGTCCCCGCCCAACGACCCGTGGAGTTGCTCCATGACGCCCTCGGGGCCGCTCAGCTCCAGCAGGATGATCAATCCCTCGGCGCGTAGCAGGGAGTGCTCGTCGGTGCTGAGATCCTCGGGGCGCAGCTCTTCCGTCTTCAGGAGGGCGCTCAGCACGACGGGCCCCAGCACCGGATCACTCCGGAGCCTCGCCTGTATCGACCGCCCGTCGGGGAGCGTCCCCGCCAGGGTGGAGAACATGGCGAAGGCGCGGTTACGGAAGGGGCAGGCGCGGATGGCGTCCAGCAGCGGCTCGACGTCACCTCCGTGCGCCGTCAGCCAGCCGGTCAGCTCGGCCGCCGCCGTCTCCTGCGTGTAGTGCTGGGCGAGCACCCCCAGCAGTTCGGCTGCCGTGGCGTCCGCCAGTTCCCCGACCAGCGGGGCGTCCCGCCCGTCGGCGAGCAGCCGCTCCCGCACGGCTCGGGTGCCCAGGGGTGTCAGCCGTACCAGCGGGCCCGGCTCCGCCAGGCGCGACAGGAGCCGGGCGCATGCCTTGGGAGGCAATGGCAGGTCGTCCTCGCCGAACCCGCCGGGACGCAGGTCGCCGGAGTACAGCTCGTCGGGCACGCCGTGGCTCGGCTCGACGACACCGAGGCGGGAAAGGACGTCGAACACCGCGAGCAGATCCCTCTCGACCTCACGGCGCCAGACGTCCTGACGGGAGCGGCCCTTCTTGGTGTCGAGCAGGAAGTACTCCTGGCAGGCCAGCCACGTGGTCTCCTGCAGCCGGGCCACGGGGATCGGGATCGGCATGCCGTACATCGTGTTCAGCACGTCGGGCAGCAGCACGTCGAACGCCGTGACGAGCATCGCGGAGCCGGCCCTCCCCAAAGTGGGCCTGCAGATCGCGGTGCCCAGCTCGAAGACCGCCTCGAACGCGCGCCGCCACAGCGCCTCCGGGTCACGCAGGACGGGGGCGGCCTCGGCCACCGGGACCAGGCGGCGGCCCTCGTGCGCTCGTACCAGGCCCGTCTTCTTCGCCCACGCCAGCAGGAGGCTCACCTGGGGCATCTGGGCGGAGCTGCGCATCCGCAGATTCTGTTCCCCGGTGCCCAGCAGCGCCGCCAGCTCGCGGGCGCCGGCCAGCCGCAGGTTTCCGGTCTTGGTGAGGGGCCGCCCGTCCGTCCCGACCCAGCGGGTCAGGGCGGTCAGCCGCCGTACGACCTCGCTCCGGGCGGTCTCGGCGGCGAGTTCGGCGGTGGGGGGAAGCGCGACGGGACTCTGCGGGAAGGCTCGCTCGTCGTTGGGGCCGGCACCGGCGAACTCGTCGGCGAGAAGCCTGTCGAGCACGTCGGCGTCGAACCGTATCCGGCCCGCGTCGACGTCGCTCCGGAACCGGGCCGCGGCCCCTTCGTCGTCGAGGACGATGCCGTTGTCGAGGGCGGTCCGCGCCCAGAACTTCCCGATGCCCTGCCGGGCCGGGTCGGCCAGCGCCGCCGGATACTCCGCCCCGGCCTCGGCCACGACCGCCTCCAGCTCCGCCGGGGAGGCGCCCCGAGGGTCACGCAGGCCGGACGCGGCGAGGTAGCGCAGGAGCGTCAGCAGGCTTTCCGGGGCGGTGGCGAGGACATCCGGCTCGGCCACGAGGTGCCGGGGAATCCATTCCAGCAGGAAACGCCGGACCTGTCGCGCGTCCCAGCAGGCCAGCCGCCCGTCGCGGCTGCGGTGCCGCGCGTCCAGGGCCGCCGCCAGCATCGCCTCCTCGGCCCGCAGGCCGTGCTCGTCGGCCCAGGTGAGGCAGCGGCGGACCAGCAGGTCCTTCGCCGACTCGAACTCCTCGGCCTCCTCCGGATCGAAATGCGTCCGCACCATGAACCCCCGTACTCATATCGCCATGACCGAGCCGAGCCGCTTTTCCTCGATCGCTCTCGCCGTCCGTGTCATGTCCCGGCCTGCCCTTTCCACCGGGACGGTGTGCGCGGGGTGGCGGCCAGGCCGGCCAGGAGGCCGTTGAGCACGCACGGGACACCTATCGTGCCATCATCGCCGCAGATCCAACGGATGGCCGTCTACCGGCGGTCGTACGGGGCGTGGCCGGAAGGCCTGCTCGACCGCGGGGAGTCCTGGGCGATCCCCTGGAACACGAGGGCGGGACGCCCCTGTGGGGACGTCCCGCCGGTCATGCGGATCAGTTGTGGTCGTGCTGGTACATGCCCTTTTCGGGGACGGTGCTGGAGACCACGGCCTCGTAGGCCTTGCCTCGGGGGTTGGGGCGCGGGTCGACGAGGCCGGCGCACTGGCCGCTGCCGGTGATCTGGTTGGACACCCCGGCGTTGGACGGCGCGGGCGTGTTGCCGCCGCAGGCGAGCGCGCCGCGGACGCTGGTGCCCGCCATCACGAGCGCGTCGACGGTGGTGTTGTCGTTCAGCACCGCCGCGCCCCTGAGGTCGGAGCCGGCGACGATCAGCCGGCCGGTGGTGCCGGAGACGGCGACCGCACCGTTGATCCGCGCCTTGAGCAGGTGCACCTCGGCGGCGGCGGTCGCGGTGACCGCCCCGTTGATCGTGCCGCCGTTGACCACCAGGGAGGCACCGGGGGAGACGGTCACCCCGCCGTTGATCCGGGCGTCGTTCAGGCAGGTGACGCCGGAGCGGGCAACGAGGGTCCCGTTCCTGGTGCCGGTGACCGTGGTGGTGCAGGCGGGCGGCGCCGCGAGGGTGGTGACGGTGAAGCTCCTGGCCGTGCCGTGGTTGCCGCTGGGGTCGATCGAGCGGTACTCGACGGTGTGCCTGCCGCGCGGCAGCCTGCCGAACGTGAGGCTGTCGATGACGGTGCCGCTCTCGCTGAACGTCCACGGCAGGTCGGCGGAGGTCGGCCAGCCGAAGTAGTTGAACCAGCCGTCGCCGTCCACCCGGGACTCGCTCACCACGTAGCCGTCCTGGTCGTCGTCGCCGGTGAGCCTCATGGTGAAGGGACCGTTGTAGACGTGGACGTCGCCGGAGGCGACCAGCGGCTCGGAGAGTTCGTAGCCGGTGGTGGGCGGTGTGTTGTCGACGGTCCAGGACCGGGTGTCGCCGCCGGAGGTGGCGGTGAGGGTGTGGTTGCCGGGGGTGAGCGTGAGCGCGCCCAGGTCCAGGTCCCCGTCGCCGTTGCCGAGCCGCGTGCCGTCCAGCGTCCAGGTGACGGCGGGGACGGCGTCGTCGGGGTGGGTGGTCTCGACGTAGACCACCTCGTCGTGGCCGACGGCCTGGTCGGTGGGGGTGGAGGAGAGCAGACCGGCGCCGACCTCGGCGGGGACGGTGGTCACGGTCGTGTCCACGGTCCAGGTGCGGGTGGCGGTGAGGGCGCCGGAGCGGATGGCCGGGTCCCGCACGAAGCCGGTCGGGTCGGTGACGGTCGCCTTCACCGTGTGCGTGCCGGCCGGCAGGTTCAGCGTGCGGAGGTCGAGCGCGGTGCCCTCAGCCGGCAGTTCGGTGCCGTCGACGCTCCAGGTGGTGGTCAGCGAGTGGCTGTTGGGGTGCAGCGGCTCCACCCAGAGCACCCGGTCGGCGCCGACCGGCGACGCGGTGGGCGTGCCGTCCTGGATGAGGCCGACCTTGGCGGAGATCTTCTGGGTCATGACCTCGCGGCTGACCTGGTCGTAGTAGTACCCCAGCGTCCGCATGATGGAGTGCTCGCTGGGTCGCCAGACGCCTTTGCCGAAGTACAGGCCGCCCTCGTGGCGGCCGATGGTGCCGCCCGCCTCGCTGGGCTCGCCCAGCCAGCGCCACCACTTCTTTCGCTGGTCGGCGATCTGCTGCTCGGTCAGCAGGGTGTGGTGTACGGAGCCGGGCTCGGCCCCGGTGTAGACGCCGCCCTCCACGCCGCGCGTGTAGTAGGTGTACTCGTCCTGCAGGCCGCCCAGCGAGTGGCCGATCTCGTGCGGCGCGATGAGGGCCGACATCGAGTTGTGGCCCGAGGAGGTGGCGTAGGCGCCGCCCGCTCCGCCGTAGGTCCCGCTGTTGCCCAGGGCCAGGATCTGCCGGTTGGCGCCGCTGGTCCCGGCCACCAGGTTGGCGTACGAGTTGGCGGCCGAGTTGCTCATGGTGATCAGCCGCTGGACGCTGGCGGGGTTGCAGCCGCCCCAGAAGGCCATGCTCAGCGGGGTGTTCCTCTTCCCCGAGGCCAGGTCGGGGTCACAGCCGATACCGGACTCGCCGGAGACGATGTCCACCCGGTAGACGTTGAAGTAGTTGCGGTAGGACTTGTACGGCTCGATGGACCACATCACGTTGAGCTGCTGGTCGGTGTCGGCGGCGAACGCGGACTGCTCGCTCTCGGTGTAGCCGTCACCCATGATGATCAGATTGAACCGCTTGGCCGGGGCGCCGGTGACCTGGAGCGGCACCACGGTGGCGCTGCCGGCGGCGGCGACGGCGGGTGCCGCCGGAACGGTGAGCAGGGCGGCGGTCATCGAGATGGCCGCCAAGGCGGTGAGCGGCCTGGTGATACGCATGGCGGGGGGAACCTCCAGGGGGCGGTCGGGGCGTCCCCGCACGGTCGTGCGGGGATGCCCCGGGCATTTCATCTCAAAACCGGGATATTCAGCTGTTCGCCCGGGGGCGTGGCGGGAGCGCCACGCCCCCGGTCCCGGTACGGCGGCAGGCCGGCCGTACCGGGAGGGGAGATCAGCGCTCCCCGCGCGGGGGGAGCATGTCGTCTTCGGGGAGGGGCGGCACCGCGCGGTTGTTGACGGTGACGTTGTCGGACACCCCGGCCCAGCGCCTGAGCGTCGCCGTCGCCGCGTCGCGCTCGGCCGGGCTCAGCTGGGAGATGTTCGCGCCGTGGTTGGCGCCGGGGGCGACGTACAGATGGGAGTCCTTCCGGCTGGGCGTGAACCGCTCCGCGCTCCACGGGTCGTTCTCGCCGTAGACGAACATCATCTGGCTCGCGTCCTTGCGTACCCAGTGGTCCACGTCGAGCATCGGCTTCGGGTCGTGCCCGGTGCGCAGGCCGGCGGGGAGCACCGAGTTGGGCTGGTACAGCTTGGGGTATCTGGCCACGCCGCGCAGGTGCGCGAACTTCAGGTCGGGCCAGCCGAGCTGCTTCGCGGCCTGGTAGTAGTACGGGACGTAGTACGACATGCCCTGGTCGGTGTAGAAGGAGAAGCCCGCCACGTTGTCGATCCACGCGTAGATCTCGTCGTCGGAGGCGGTCGCGGCCGGCACGTCCGCGCAGTCGGACACCCTGGAGTACTGCCAGAACGCCCAGACCGTGTCGAGGACCGTCATCTCGAACGACCGGTCCGCGGTGCCCAGGGAGTCGCCGAAGGTGAGCCCGTCGCGGGCGGCGGTCGCCTCCAGCCGGGGAACCAGCCGCTCGCGCCGTTTGAGCGCCTCGGCCTGCACGTTGTCCAACGCGGTACGGCAGGCCTGGTCGGCCACGTTCGCGAAGAAGTCGTCGTAGGCGTGGTCGGCCGGGTTGACCCGGTCGTTCGGCGCGACGTAGGCCACCACGCCGTCCACGTCACCGGGGTAGAACCGCCGATGGTAGACCGAGGTCATGCCGCCCTTGCTCGCGCCGGTCTGGATCCACTTCCCCGAGTAGACCGTCTTGAGCGCCTCGACGATCCGGTGCTCGTCACTGGCCTCCTGCCAGAGGTCGAGCTTTTCCCAGTCCGCCGGGTCCGGGCGGGAGTTCCGGAAGAACCGGTGCTCCACCGAGACCTGGTTGGCGCCGAGCAGCCGGGTCGGCTCGGTCTGGGAGGCGCCGGGGTTGACCGGCAGGCCGTACCCGCCGGTGTACAGCACGACCGGCGCGTCGGCGGACCGGTGCAGCAGGGTGAATCGCTGCTGGTACGTGCCCTTGCCCGGATGGCGGTGGTCGATCGGCTGGGTGAGGCGCAGGACGAAGAACCGGTAGCCGGTCGGCCGGGTCTCCGAGACCACGGTCAGCCCGGGGATGGTGGTGAGCTTGCCGAGGAGTTCGTCCTCGACCGTCGCGGTGAGAGACGCGAGGCCGGGTTCCGCCGCCGCGGCGGGGGTGAACCCGGCCACGCCGATCGAGCCGGCGGTGAGGGCCGCCAGCATGAGGGCGGGAAGTGTGCGCACTGATATGTCTCCTTCTGGCACACGAAGTGTCGAAAGAGGCTATCGATCACGCTTTGTCGGTGGTAGTCCTGATTTCCATCATTCTGGTGTTATGGGAGTGATTGGTGGGGGATGCCGGGAGGGCCGATCATGACTTCGTGTACAGGGCCTGCCAGTAGTAGCTCCACGGGGTTCCCCAGCCGTCCGCGACGAGCCGCCAGTCGTCGCCGGGCTGGTACACCTCGACGAAACGCTCGGACTGCGCCCGGACCGCCTCGCTGTCGTGCACGTCGATGATCTCGCGGAGCAGGCCGGATTCGAGGGCCTGCTGGACCACGGCCTGCCCCTCGTAGTGCCCGTCCAGGTCCGGGTCCAGGTACTTGCCGACCGGGTTCTTCGTGTAGAAGCGGGTGGCGACACCGTCGATGAGGGAGAGGTAGTTCCTGACCGTGTCCGCGGGCATCTCGGCGAACGAGTCGATGTTGACGCACAGGTCGAAGGGCTCGCCGCCGGAGAGATCCTCCACCTCGTCGATCCCCAGGAACCTGATCCTCTCGAACTGCTCGCCGCTCAGCACGGCGCGCAGGTACTCACGGGAGAGCTTCAGGCAGTTCTCCAGGTCGATGATGTGATATTCCGCGACATCGTGGTTCGACAGAATGGCGTGGCAGGACCGGCCGTACCCGGCGCCGATCTCCAGGATCCGTGCGCCGTCCATTTTCACGGACCGTGCCATGAAATCGAGCTCAAGAACCGCCTGCAGATAGTCCAGGCAGATCGGCTCGCCCTTCAGGGTGACCGTGATGGGCTCTCCCAGCTGGCGGTTCCCGATTCGGAGCAGGCGCTCCCAGTTCTCCGGCGACAACTGGAGGCCAAGATTGTAGATGAGCGTCTTCAGATATCTCCGGCCGTTGACCTCCGGATTCCAGAGCGCGAGCTTGTAGTTCACCCGGCTGGATTTGAAACGGCTCAGGTCGGGGGTCTCGTCCAGTGCGAGATTGGTCTCGTTAATGTGCGCCCACTGACTGCTCTGGCCATATTTATGACTCATCTGTCTGCTCTTTCCTGGAGCTCGGCGATTCACGGTCCGCAGGGCGCCGCACCCACGTCCGCACGAGTATCGCGCACCGAACCGGCTCGCGCCTAGATCACTTGCGCAGCTCTTCCGGGGTCCCGAACCCCGGTACGCGGAGGCCCTCCGGAGTTGATCGGCTGCATGATCATTACGGAGGGTTAATGGCGGTGCCGTCGAATGCCCAGGTCAGCACGGGGGCGTTACCCGTGGGACAGCAAGATGTAGGCACAGTTCCACAGGTTGTTGTCAATAAATTTATCCAATTGTGACCTATCGACTATAAGATCGCGTTTCATGATCACGAATCTCGTCGTACCGGACGGACCACTGGCCTGGCCGTGGCATGGGGCTCCGGGTGTCGCGGCGCCAGGCGGGCGGTTACCCGCGGTTGCCCGCTGACACGGCGGGTCTCGGTGAGCTAGGAATGATGTCTGAACGAGATGCTCGCTGACCGGTTCGGAACGTGAAGGAATTCGGGATTGTCGATGCTTTTGCCGTTGGGTCGACGGACTTGCCGTGACGCCGGACCCGATAAAACCGTCGGTTCTCCACGAATAGCAGGCCGCCCTCTCACCACAGCCCCGTCGAGAACGACCCTCGTCTGAGAATTCCGCGAAGTGCGGAGTGTTTCACTCTGCCGCCGTGTAGGACCCGGGTCGCCAGACTAAACGAGGATGTAGTAAATGCTGGCATCGCAGCATCGCAGCGTACTTGATGTCCTGACGGGGTTGCTCGCCGAGAGTGGCGCGGGAAACGGCCGGTTGGTGCTGGTCAGCGGGGGACTGGCAAGCGGGAAGACCGAGTTGCTGCACGAGTTCTCCCGGGTCGCGGCCACCTCCGGAGCGTTGCTGCTCAGCGCCACCGGGTCCCTGGGGGAGAACACCCTGCAGGCGGGCATGATCGACCAGTTGTTCCACGGCGCGGGGCTGCCGCCGGAGGTCTCGGACCAGGTGTCACGGCTGATCCGGCGGCACACCCTGACGCCCGGCGCCACCCGGCACGCGGAGGCCGAGGTCGTCCGCGAGATAGGCGATGTCCTGCTGGAGCTGTCCAGGGAGCGCCCGGTGGTCGTCGGCGTCGACGCCGTCCATCTGGTGGACGGCCTCTCACTCCGGCTGCTGCTCTATCTGTGCCGCAGGATAAGCTCCGCCCGCATTCTGCTGATCATGAACGAGTGGGATCTGCCGCAGTCCACGGTCCCGTCCTTCTCCGCCGAGGTCACCCGGGGGTTCCACCGCCGGATCTGGCTGACCCCGCTGTCGGTCGGCGACATCGCCGAGGTGCTGCCCCCGACGATGGGTCCGGCCGCCGCCGCCGCGCTCCACCGGCTGAGCGGTGGAAACCCGGTGCTGGTCAACGCCCTGATCGAGGACCATCGCACCGACCCCGGCGACCCGGTCGCCGCCGGGGCGGCGTACGCCCAGGCGGTGATGGCGTGTCTGCACCGGTGGGAGCCGGAGCTGCTCCGGGTGGCCCGGGCCCTGGCGGTCCTGGGGGAGCCGAGCTCCGCCGGGCTGACCGGCGGCCTGGCGAAGATCAATCCGAAGGCCGCCGAGCGGGCGGTGAAGGTCCTGACCGAGGCGGGCCTGCTGGCCGACGGCTGGTTCCGGCACCCGGTGGCCGCCGCGGCGGTGCTGGACGGCATCGGTGCCGAGGAGCGTTCGTGCCTGCACGTCCGCGCGGCCGGGCTGCTGTACCAGCGCGGCATGTCCACCACGAAGATCGCGGGGCATTTCGTCGCCGCGGACCGGGCGCCGGAGGACTGGGCGACCGGGGTGCTGCGGGACGCGGCCGAGCAGGCGCTGGCCGGCAACGAGGTGGCCGTGGCCGTGCAGTGCCTGGAACTGGCCCTGCGCTCGGTCCGCGACGAGGGCGAGCGACTGGCGATCACGAAGGTGTTGGTCCGGGCGCTGTGGCGGGTCAACCCCTCGGCGGCCGCGCTGCATCTGCCGCTGCTGCGGGAGGCCCTGGAGAAGGGATGTCTGTTCGGCCAGGACGCGGCGGCCGTGGTGCGGCACTCGCTGTGGAACGGCGACGTGCAGACGGCATCGAGGGCGATGGAGGCGCTGACCGAGACCCCCGACCTGCTGAACGTGCAGACCGCCGCCGAGCTGCACCTCACCTACCAGTGGTTCTACGGGACGTCGCGGGGTCCGCACGGAAGGTTCGACACCGCCTCCGCCTGGGGCGACGAGGCCCGCAGGATGACCTCGATCTGGACGCACGGCGACGGCGAGGTGGCGCTGGTGAGCGCCGAGAACATCCTGCAGAGCAGCCGGCTCGGCGAGACCACCCTGGAGGTGGTGGCCATCGCCGTCCTGACCCTGATGTACGGGGGCAGGATGGAGCGGGCCACTCACCGGTGTGACGAGCTGATCGACGAGGCGGTCCGCAGCGGCGCGCTCACCTGGCAGGCCGTGCTCGGCGCGGTCCGGGCCGAGATCGCGTTCCGGCAGGGGGAGGTGGTGGTCGCCGCGGCCAGGGCGGAGGCCGCCCTGGAGCTGATGCAGGCGCAGAGCTGGGGCATCCTGATCGGCTACCCGAGGTCGACGCTGCTGCTGGCCCGCACGGCGATGGGGCAGTACGAGGAGGGGGCCGAGCTGCTGCAGCAGCGGGTGCCCGACGAGATGTTCGCGACCCTGATCGGCCTGCGTTACCTGCACGCGCGCGGTCACTACTACCTGGCCACCGATCGGGTGCTCGCCGCGATCAGCGACTTCCAGACCTGCGGCAGGCTCATGCAGGACTGGGAACTCGACCGGCCGATGCTGGTCCCCTGGCGCAGCAATCTGGCCGAGGCGAACCTCCGGCTCAGCCGCTGGGGGGTGGCCCGCGACCTGGTGACGGAGCAGATGGAGCGGCTCAAGCCCGTCGACCTGCGGACCCGGGGCATCTCGCTGCTGATCCTGGCCGCCGCCAGCGGGCTCGCGCGGCGTACCGAGCTGCTGCGCGAGGCGGTGGAGTGCCTGCGGACGGCGGGCGACCGGCTGCTGCTGTCCCGGGCGATGGCCGATCTGGGCGCGACCCTGCAGCAACTCGGGGAGGCCGACGAGGCCAAGCCGCTGATCTGCCGGGCGATGCGGGAGGCCGAGATCTGTCACTCCGGAGTGATGCCCCTGCGGCTCAGCAGGAGCTGGACCACCGGTCCCGTTCTGCCGGACGCGGGGGAGCCCGCCGAGGACCCGAACCCGCTGGGGCTCAGCGACTCGGAGTGCAGGGTGGCGGAGCTGGCCGCGCTCGGGCACACCAACCGGGAGATAAGCCGGACGCTGCACATCACGGTGAGCACCGTCGAACAGCATCTGACCCGCGTCTACCGGAAGCTGGGAGTGAAGAGCCGGGCCGATCTGCCCCCGGAACTCGCGCCCCCCGACCGGCGGGTGTCCGCCAGACCACCCGAGGCGGGGTCGAGAGCCAAGTCGGGCATGCGGGGAATCGCAAAGTGAACAGTCCGCCCAACCCCAGGAGTCACCTATGCCAGTCACGTCGTCGTGCCGGATCTGCTCGGGCACGGTTCGCGAGTTCCTCGACTTCGGAAGGCAGCCTCTCTCCGACGCGTTCGTGACGCCGGAGGAGTTCGATCGGGAGTTCTTCTTCACCCTCGCCGTGGGGATCTGCGAATCGTGCACGATGGTGCAGCTCATGGAGGAGGTGCCGCGTGACCGCATGTTCCACGAGGGCTATCCGTACCTCTCCTCGGGCTCGGCCGTCATGCGCGAGCACTTCCAGGCGATCGCCAAGCGTTTCCTGGCCACCGAGCTCACCGGCCCCGACCCGTTCATCGTCGAGCTCGGCTCGAACGACGGCACCATGCTCGGAGTGATCGCCGAGTCGGGCGTCCGCCACCTGGGGGTGGAGCCGTCCGGCGGGGTGGCGGACCTGGCCGCGGCCAGGGGCGTCCAGGTGCGCAAGGACTTCTTCGAGGTGGAGACCGCCGCCGACATCCTCGCCGGCGAGGGACCTGCCGACGTCATCTACGCCGCCAACACCCTGTGCCACATCCCCTACATGGAGTCGATCCTCCGCGGGGTCGACACGCTGCTGGCGCACAGCGGGATCTTCGTGTTCGAGGACCCGTACCTCGCCGACATCCTGGAGCGCACCTCGTTCGACCAGATCTACGACGAGCACTTCTTCTTCTTCACGGTCCGCTCGGTCCAGGAGATGGCGCGGAGATTCGGATTCGAGCTCGTCGACGCGGAAAGGCTCTCCGTGCACGGCGGCGAGGTCCGCTACACCCTGGCACGCCCGGGGGCGAGACCGGTGAGTCAGGCCGTGACCGACCTGCTGGCCGAGGAGAGCGCGGCCGGGGTCACCGAGCCGGCGACGCTCGCGGGCTTCGCCTCCAGGGTCGAGCTCATCCGCGAGCGGTTGACGGCGCTCCTGGGCGAGCTGCGGGAACGGGGCGAGCGGGTCGTCGGATACGGCGCCACCGCCAAGAGCGCGACGGTGACGAACTACTGCGGCATCGGCCCCGAGCTGGTCCCCTTCGTCTGCGACACGACCGTCGGCAAGCAGGGCAGGCTCACCCCGGGGGCGCACATCCCGGTACGGAGCCCCGAGGCGTTCCGCGACCCCTACCCGTCGTACGCGCTGCTCTTCGCCTGGAACCACGCGCAGGAGATCATGGAGAAGGAGAAGGAGTTCCGCGAGGCGGGCGGCAAGTGGATCCTCTACACCCCCGAGGTGCGCGTTGTCTGACCGGCCGTTGGTCGTGGTCCTGGGCGCCTCCGGTTTCGTGGGCTCCGCCCTGGTGGCGGAGCTGGCCCGGCGGGACGTCCGGCTGAGGCTGGTGGCACGGAGGCCCGCCGTGGTCGGCTCGGGCCACCCGGCCGAGGTCGAGGTCCGTACCGCGGACCTCACCGTCGCGGGCCAGGTCGCCGAGGCGATCGCCGGTGCGGACGCGGTGATCAACCTGCTGCTCTACACCGGCGGCGACGGGACCTGGCGGGCGGCGGAGGACGAGGCGCCGGGGGAACGGGTGAACGTCGGCGTGGTGCGCGACATCGTCTGGGCCCTGCGGGCGGAACGCCGGGACGGCCCGCCCCCCGTGGTCCTCTTCCCCGGCTCGACCTCCCAGGTCGGCCCGAGGGCGGAGGCCAGGGTCGACGGCACCGAGCCGGACGCCCCGGTGACCGCCTACGACCGGCAGAAGCTGGCCGCCGAGCGGGAGCTGAAGGCCGCCACCAAGGAGGGCCTGCTGCGCGGGGTCACGCTCCGGCTCGGCACGGTGTTCGGCGGCCGGGTCTCCCCGACCGCCACCGACCGGGGGGTGGTGACCACCATGGCGCGCCGCGCGCTGGCGGGTGAGCCGCTGACCGTGTGGAACGACGGGAAGGCCGAGCGCGACCTGCTCTACGTCGAGGACGTGGCCGGCGCCTTCCTGGCCGCGCTCGACCACGCCGACTCCCTCGCGGGCCGGCACTGGCTGGTGGGTACGGGCGGTGGTCGCAGCGTCCACGACATCTTCACGACCATCGCGGAGACCGTGGCAGCCCGCACGGGCGCCCCGGCGGTCCCGGTCGTCTCGGTGCCGGCGCCGCCGGACGCCACCGGGATGGACTTCCACAGCGTCGTCGCCGACCCGGTCGCCTTCCGCACGGTCACCGGATGGCAGGCCCGGGTGCCGTTCCGCGAGGCGCTGGAGCGCACCGTCTCCTCGCTGATCCGCGGTGACGAGGTGCCGCGCTGACCCGCTCCGGGCGACCCCTATCTTGCTCGCGGGCGACCCCTACCTTGTTGACCCCGCCCCGGAGGTCCGAGCATGCTGGACCGCGCTCCGTGACCGTCCGTCATCCTTGACCGATTGGCGACTGTTGTGACCGAACACCCCCCGGCAGCGCAGCCGTAATGAAATCCCGCGCGCTCGCCGTCACCGGCGCTTTCGAATTCACTCCCGAGGTGTTCCCCGACGAGCGGGGTCTCTTCGTCTCCCCGTTCCAGGAGGCGGCGTTCGTCGAGGCGGTCGGGCACCCGCTCTTCCCGGTCGCGCAGACCAGCCAGAGCGCCTCGGCGCGCGGCGTGCTCCGCGGGATCCACTTCACCCTCGCCCCGCCGGGGACCGCCAAGTACGTGCACTGCGCGCGGGGAAGCGCGCTGGACATCGTCGTCGACCTCCGGGTCGGCTCCCCGACGTTCGGGGTGTGGGACCAGGTGGTGCTGAACGGCGAGAGCTTCCGCTCGGTGTACCTCCCGCCGGGGCTCGGCCACGCCTTCGTCGCGCTGGAGGACGACACCGTGATGTCCTACCTGCTCTCGCAGCGGTACCGGAAGGAGAACGAGCTCGCGCTCTCGGCCCTCGACCCGGAGATCGGGCTGCGGCTGCCCGGGGACCCGGCACTGATCCAGTCGGAGCGGGACCGGGAGGCGCCCACCCTGGCGAAGGCGCGGGCGCTGGACATGCTGCCCGACTACGAGGAGTGCCTGCGGATCGAGGAGACCTTCCGGCAGGTGTGACGGCGGCGTGCGGGAGCCGGTCGAGGCTCGGCGGAGCTCCCGAGCCGCCGCCGGAAGATGAAATTTCGTATCAAAGGAGTCAGTATGGCCGTACCCTCTCGGCGGCAGACTCGTTCACCGTTGCAGGTGCGGCTCGCGGAATCCGTGCTCTCCCCGGGTGGGTGGTTCGCGACACTCGACGACTTCCACCGCTGGCTGGCCGAGACGGCGAGCCGTACGTACATGAACGTGCGGAAGGCGCCGTTGCACGGGCTGTCCGGCTGGGAGGTGGAGCGGCACACCGGGAACATCCGGCATCGGACCGGAAAGTTCTTCAGCGTCGAGTGCCTGGACGTCCACGTTCCCGGCCGGACGGTCTCCCACTGGTCCCAGCCGATCATCAACCAGCCGGAGATCGGCATCCTGGGCATCCTGGTCAAGGAGATCGACGGGATCCCGCACTGCCTCATGCAGGCCAAGCACGAACCGGGCAACCACAACGGCCTGCAGCTCTCTCCCACCGTGCAGGCCACCCGGAGCAACTACACCCGGGTGCACCGGGGCAGGCCGGTCCCCTATCTCGACCACTTCCTCGACACCTCCGGTCACGAGGTGGTCGCGGACATCCGCCAGTCCGAGCAGGGCGCCTGGTTCTACCGGAAGCGCAACCGGAACATGATCGTCGAGATCACCGGGGAGATCGAGGTCGCCGAGGGCTTCTGCTGGCTGACCCTCGGTCAGCTGCACACCCTGATGTCGGTGCCGGACCTGGTGAACATGGACGCGCGGACCGTGCTGGCCTGCATGCCGTTCTCGGGGGCAGCGCTGACGTCGGCGCTGACGTCCGCGCTCTCCGCGGAGCCCGGCGACGCGTTCCGTGCCGCGCTCGTCCGCTCCTGTGATCCGGGCGAGGCCGGCCCGCACACCATGGGGGAGGTGCTGAGCTGGATCACCGACATGCGCACCAGGACCGACCCGCAGGTCAGCCTGATCCCCCTCAACGAGGTGCGGGGATGGCGGCGTACGGACGAGCTGATCTCCCACGAGACCGGCCGCTACTTCGACGTCGTCGGGGTGAGCGTGGAGGCGGGCGGGCGCGAGGTCGGCCGCTGGGACCAGCCCATGATCGAACCTTCCGGGACCGGGGTCATCGCGTTCCTGGTCGGCGAGATCGACGGAGTGCTGCACGCCCTGGTGCACGCGCGGGTCGAGCCGGGCTACGCCGACGTGGTGGAGCTGGGGCCGACCGTGCAGTGCACCCCGGAGAACTACGACCACCTGCCCGCCGGGGCCCGCCCGCCCTTCCTGGACGAGGTGCTGGGGGCCGGCCCCGGGCAAGTCCGGTTCGAGACGATCCTGTCGGAGGAGGGCGGGCGCTTCCACCGCGCCCGCAACCGCTATCTCATCGTGCACACCGACGAGGCCGCCGGGATCGACCACCCCGAGTACCGCTGGCTGAGCGTGTCCCAGCTCGGAGAGCTGCTGCGGCACAGCTTCTACCTCAACATCCAGGCGCGCAGCCTGCTGTTCTGCCTGACCACCCTGACTACAACGCCGCCAGCACCTCTCGCAGCGCGCTGATCACCCTGTCCTGGACGTCGCCGGGCAGTGACGGGTACATCGGCAGCGAGAAGATCTCACCGGCCAGTTCCTCGGTGACCGGCAGGCTGCCCCTGCCGTAGCCGAGGTGGGCGAACCCGGTCATGGTGTGGACCGGCCACGGGTAGCTGATGTTCAGCTGGATGTCGTACGCCCTCAGCGCCTCGATGATGTCGTCGCGGCGGGGGTGGCGCACCACGTAGACGTAGTAGACGTGGTCGTTGCCCTCGGCGAGCGCGGGCAGGACGAGTTCGGTGTCGCCGAGGCCGTCGGCGTAACGGGCCGCCACCGCGCGCCGGTCGGCGATGTACCGGTCGAGCCGGCGCAGCTTGCGGCGGAGGATCTCGGCCTGCAGCTCGTCCAGCCTGCTGTTGTGGCCGGGGGTCTCGACGACGTAGTAGGTCTTCTCCATGCCGTAGTAGCGCAGCCTGCGCAGGTTCCGCTCGACCTCGTCGTCGGAGGTGAGCGTCGCGCCGCCGTCCCCGTAGGCGCCGAGCACCTTGGTCGGGTAGAAGGAGAACCCCGCCGCCTTCCCCATCGATCCCGCGGCGCGCCCGTGGTGGCGGGCGCCGTGCGCCTGCGCGCAGTCCTCGAAGATCATCAGGTCGTACCTGGCCGCGAGCCGTTCCAGCGGCTCCATCTCGACGCACTGGCCGTACAGGTGAACCGGCAGGACGCACCGGGTCCGCTCGGTGATGGCGGCCTCCACCTGGGCGGTGTCCATCAGCTGGTTCTCCCGGTGCACGTCCACGAAGACCGGGGTCGCACCGATCGCGTCGATCGCGACCACCGTCGGCGCCGCGGTGTTGGAGACCGTGATCACCTCGTCGCCGGGGCCGACCCCCATGGCCTGCAGCCCCAGCTTGATCGCGTTGGTGCCGTTGTCGACGCCGACGCAGTGCCGCACCCCGTGGTAGCCGGCGAACTCCGTCTCGAAGGAGCGGACGCTCTCACCGAGGACCAGTTGCCCTGACCGGAACACCGTCTCGACGGCGTCCATGATGTCCTTCTGCTCGCTGTCGTATTCCCGCAGATAGTCCCAGACACGCGTGGTCATCGCAGTCCCTTTCTCGAAAGCTCGGCTCAGCATAATGACCGGCGAGAAGCGGGGGATCCCCTGTATCCAGGTGGAAACCGGCACCCCGGGAGGTGGCCGGCAGTGGTCTCGGAATGGCTAGGGGTAACCCCTAACACCCCATTCGGTACCCCAGTCTCCGTCGCCGTTCGTTGCGGGCGAATGGTGACCCGGGTAGGGTGGCGCTCTTTTCCCGTTATCGCGCTGTGAACTCGATTCCGGGCGGGGGCGTCCGCGGAAGACGGTTAGGGGTGTTGCCCCAAATGGGCCCTAACTAGCATTGCCGACAGGTCGCAGTGACTAATTTGTCGCCGATGGGCTAGTTTTTTTGCCGCGAAATCACTGCTTACCAGGTCAGACATCCCAGAGAGACAGGATTCTCCAAGATGGCGAAACATTTCCTCTTCCTGGTTCATCCCGACCATGGTCACGTGATCCCCAACCTGGCCGTGGTGACGGAGCTGGTCCGCAGAGGAAACCGCGTCTCCTATCTGACCGGAGACATGATGGTTGGCATCGTGGAGGAGGCCGGCGCCACCGCGCTGCGCTACGACTCGAAGTACCGGGACTCGGACTTCCTGAACCTGGCGCGCGACCCGCTCTACCTGCTCTCGGTCCTGCTCGACGAGAGCGCGGACATGCTGGCGGCCCTGGAGTCCTACCCGGCCGACGACCTCCCCGACATGATCGTCTACGACACCTCCATCCTCTACGCGGGGCGCATCCTGGCCAGGAAATGGAACCGGCCCGCGACCCAGCTGATCCCGATGTTCGCGTCGAACGCGAACTTCTCGTACCTGAACGCGATCTACAACTCCGACGGGGCCGAGCAGTCCATGCCGAACTGGGTGGACGACATGTTCGCCCGGATCAGCGCCCTGTCGGGCGCGCACGGGGTGGACGTCCCGCCCGCGGAGCTGTGGTGGGAGATCCAGGACTTCAGCATCATCAACATGCCGCGGTCCTTCCAGTACGTCGGTGACAGCTTCGACGAGCGGTTCGCGTTCGTGGGGCCGTGCCTGGGCGAGCGGAACTTCCTGGGCGAGTGGCAGCCGCCGGCCGGCGGGCTTCCGGTCGTGCTCGTCTCGTTCGGCGCGGTCTTCAACGAGTATCCGGACTTCTTCCAGATGTGCGTACGGACCTTCACCGGCGTTCCATGGCATGTGGTGATCACGGTCGCGGACGGAATGGACCCCGCGGACCTGGGCCCGCTGCCCCCCAACATCGAGGCGCATCGGTGGATGCCGCACCACAAGGTGCTCCAGCACGCCTCGGTGGCCGTCACCCACGGGGGCATGGGCACCGTGATGGAGGCGCTGCACTCCGGCTGCCCGATGGTGGTCGTCCCGACCTCGTCCATCGACGCGGTGGCCGCCCGGCGGATCGAGGAGCTGAACCTCGGCCGGTCCATCCCGCCGGAGGAGGTCACCGGGGAACTGCTGCTCCAGGCGGTGCTGGAGGTGGCGGGCAGCGAGGTCATCCAGCGGTGCACGGGAGAGATGCAGAAGGATCTGCACGCCTCGGGCGGCACCCTTCGGGCCGCCGACGAGCTTGAGAAGTACCTGATGCGGGTCCAGTGATGGGCGAACCACTCGAGTTTCGGATCATGGGACCGCTCGGGGTGTTCAGGAAGGGCGAGGAGCTTCGGATCGGCGGCCCCCGGGAGCGCGCGATCCTGGCCAGCCTGGTGCTGAACGCCAACCGCGTCGTCGGGGTGGACCGGCTGATCGAGGCGGTGTGGGGCGGGCACGCCCCGCGGAGCGCCCGCGGGCAGATCGCCATCTGCGTGTCGCGGCTGCGCAGGGCGCTGGGGGACCGGGCGGACGACGTCATGACGTCGAGCCCCGGCTACCTGCTCAGGGCGGCCCCCGCGCAGATCGACAGGCTCCGCTTCGACGACCTCGTGGCACGGGCGCGCCGGCAGGCCGCCGGGGGAGATCGGGAGGGCGCGATCACCGTCCTGCGGGACGCGCTCTCCCTGTGGCGGGGAACCCCGTTCGAGGACATCCACAGCATGCGCTACGACGCGGCCCGGCTGCGGGAGTCACGGCTGGAGGCGATCGAGGCCTGCCTGGAGCTGGAGCTGGAGCTCGGCAACCACCTCAAGGTGATCGCGGAACTGGTTCCGGTGGTGGAGGAGCATCCGCTCAGGGAGCGCGCCCGGGCGCAGCTGATGCTGGCCCAGTACCGCTCCGGGCGCCGCGCCGAGTCACTGCGGACCTACCAGGAGGGCCGGCGGCACCTGGTGGAACAGGTCGGGCTCGAACCCGGCCCGGAGCTGAGACGGCTGCACGACCAGATCCTGCGGGACGAGGCCGCGCTGATGGAGGTGTCGGGGGTGCGGCGGGCCGAGGAGTTCGTCATCCCCTCCCAGCTCCCCCCGCAGACCCTGCCGTTCACCGGGCGCACCGCCGAACTCGCCGTCCTGGACGACGCGCTCCGCTTCTCCCCGGAGACGACCGGGCCGGGAACGGTGGTCGTGACGGGGCTGGGCGGCTTCGGAAAGACCGCGCTGACCCTGCGGTGGGCGCACCGCAGGATCGCCCAGTTCCCCGACGGGCAGCTCTTCGCCGACCTGCAGGGGGACGAGGGCACGGCGGCCCTGGCCCCCGGTGTCGTGGCCGGTCGTTTCCTGCGGGCGCTCGGCGTGGCCGGCCACGCCATCCCGGAGGACCTCAGCGAGAAGCTGGCCCTGTACCGCAGCAGGACGGCGCGCCGGCGGCTGCTCGTCGTGCTGGACAACGCCCGCGACAGCGCCCAGGTCATCCCCCTGCTGCCGGGCGGCGCGCACTGCCGGGTGATCGTCACAAGCCGGGATCCGCTCGACGAGTTCGTGGCCCGCCAGGGCGCGCACCGGGAGTTCGTTCGGCCGCTGGGGTTCGAGGAGTCCAGGGCGCTGGCGGTCATGCTGGTCGGCGCCGCCAGGATGGAGGCCGAGCCGCAGGCGATGGCCAGGCTCGCGGCCAGTTCCTCGGGATGCCCGCTGACCCTGCGGATGGCGGCCGCGCGGCTCTGCTCGGGGTCCTACCGGGGATCGGCCGACGAGCTCGCCGGCCACGACGGCTACAACCTCGCCAGGATGGTGCCCAGGGCGTCGGTCAGCGCGTTCGCCGACGCCGCCGCGCCGGGGGAGCGCCAGCCGACATGACCGTCGGGGCGGACGAGGACGGCTCCGGCGGTGCCCACGCCGAACTCCTCCGCCCACGTCGGTGAGGTGAGCTCCGCCGAGCCGTCGGCGGAGATCTCCAGGGCGGTGACGGCGACCCCGGCGTCCTGGGCCGCCTGCTTGGCGGCCTGCGCCCAGCCGGTGCCCGCGGGCGTCATCAGGGTGAACGAGCCGCCCAGCAGGTCCAGGGTGGAGACCCGGCCGCCCCGCCGCGACAGCCAGACGTGGGGCATGCGGTGGCCGGGGCGGGCGGTCGGCAGGTAGGTCCGGTAGGGGTCGGCGGGTTCGGGGGCGGGCGTCCCGTCCGCGACGACGGCGGCGGAGTCGTAGTGGAAGCCGAGCACCAGGCCCTCCGAGCTGCGCCGGCCCGCCTGCTGGTCGATCGACTCCTGCATGGTCAGGCGGCCCTCCATCATCTGGAAGGTGATGAGCGCGTTGTTCAGGCTCTCGGTGACCGTACGGTCGGAGATCGGGCGCCGCTCGGGCGTGTAGGTGTCGAGCAGGCCGGCCCCCGCGGTGCCCCGGAGCACGGCGGCGAGCTTCCAGCCGAGGTTGTGCGCGTCCTGGATGCCGCAGTTCATGCCGAACCCGCCCTGCGGGGTGGACACGTGCGCGGCGTCCCCGGCGAGGAAGACCGGGCCGCTGCGGAACTCGTCGGCGACCACGGCCTGCTGGAGCCAGGGCATGACGCCCACGATGTTCACCGCCAGGTCGGGGATGCCCGCCGCGGACCGCACAGCCGCGACGCAGACCTCCTCGGTGAAGTCGTCGGGGCTGCCGCCGTGCGCCGGGTCGTACCCGGTCTGGATCATCCATCGGCGCCGGTTGTCCACCGCCTCCACCGCGCACGGCGGGTCACTGAGCAGGAAGTAGAGCGCGGCCTGGCGATCACGGAGCAGCGGCCCCAGGTCGGCGTCGAACATGACGCTGATCATGTTGCCCAGCGGGGGAGGGCCGGTCATGGCGATGCCGAGCGCCTCCCTCGTGGTGCTCCGGCCGCCGTCGGCGGCCACCAGGTAGCGGGCGCGGACTCCGCGGCGGACCCCCGCGGACTCGATCACCGCCTCGACGCCGTCCGGAGTCTTCCGCATCTCCGTCATGGTCGTGTCGAACCGGACGTCGGCGCCCGGCTGCGCCTCGGCGAGCGCGCGCAGGATCACCTCGAAACGGTCCTGGGCGCAGATGTAGGTGTAGGTCGGGCTCTGCGGGGCGTCCTCGTGCAGGGGCGCGACCGCCCGCAGGAAGTCGTCGTCGGTCAGCGACGTTCCGACGCCCACCGCCAGGGTCTCCTCACGAGGCAGTCCCGCGCGCTCGACCTCGTCCTGAATTCCCCACGCGCGGACCAGTTCCATGGTCCTGGTGGAAATAAGCCGGGCCTTGGGAAAAAGGGAGGTTTTCTGGTGCCTTTCGACGAGCAGCGAGGATATTCCGTACCTCGAAAGCTCGATCGAGGCGGACAGGCCGACCGGGCCGCCTCCGACAATCAACACCTCGACATCGAGCTCTTCCATGGCGTCAGCGTTCCGCACCGCTGTCATCAGCGTCAATAGCCGGATATCCGAATGATATCGGGCTGAAAACCGCCTTCAGTAGCCTCTCCCCTTGTAAGCGGACGATCAGGTCGGCTCCCTTTCACCTCACCACTGACACCCTGGAGACGAGGATGCTCTTTACCGAAGGCTCGGTGGCACTGGTAACAGGCGGGTCGCGCGGAATCGGGCGGGCGGTGGCGCTCGATCTGGCCAGGGAAGGCGCTCACGTCGTGGTCAACTACCTGCGCGCCGAGCAGGACGCCAAGGACCTCGTCGCCCAGATCGAGCAGGAGGGGGGCGGTGCGACGGCCGTACAGGCCGACGTCACCAAGGAGGAGGAGGTCCAGCAGCTCTTCCGCGGCCTGCGCTCCGACTTCGGCCGGCTGGACGTGCTGGTGACCAGCGCGGGCATCACCCGTGACCGGCACCTCGTCGCCATGAGCCTTGCGCAGTTCCGCGAGCCGATGGACGTCAACGTCACCGGCACCTTCCTGAGCTGCCGGGAGGCTCTCCGGATCATGCAGCACCAGCGGCGCGGCTCGATCGTGACGCTGTCGTCGGTCAGCGGGCTCGACGGTGGCTTCCCGGGCCAGACGAACTACGTGGCGTCCAAGGGGGCGATCATCGCCTTCAGCAAGGCACTGTCCTACGAGGCGGCGCCACACGGCGTCCGGGTCAACGTGGTGGCCCCTGGCTTCGTCGCCACCGACATGACCCGCAGCGTTCCCGCCCAGATCAGGAAGCAGTACGAGTCCCGCATCCGGCTGGGCCGGATGGGCAGGCCCGAGGAGATCGCGTCGATCGTGAGCTTCCTCGCCTCGGACAAGGCCTCGTACGTCACCGGAGAGGTGATGGTCGCCCACGGCGGCGGCCTGGGCTGAGCCTGTCATCAAAAGCACGAGCCTCGACAGCACGAGCACGGAGGAAAGATGACCATCGACGAGCTGCGCGCCAGGGCCGCCCAGCGTCAGCAGGCGTGTGACCAGATCAAGAAGATGATCGTGAACCGGCTGGATCTGGAGATCGAGCCGAACTGGATCACCGACGACCAGCCCCTGTTCGGCCGCGGCCTTGAGCTGGACAGCCTGGACATCCTTGAGCTCTACGTCGCGATCGAGGCGGAGTTCGGGGTGGCCCTCTACGACAGCGAGATGGCGGTCTTCGGCTCGGTGTCCCGGCTCGCGGAGACGATCAGGCCCGAACTGCGAGCGGCAGCCGCGGTATGACCGTTGCCCAGTCGTCCAGGGAGTCGCTCAGCCTGAACAACGACCAGATCAGGGAGCTGATCCCGCATCGCTGGCCGATGCTGCTGCTCGACCGCGTCGACAAGGTCGAGCCGGGCGTCAAAGGCACCGCGATCAAGAACGTCACCGGAACCGAGATCTGGTTCCAGGGGCATTTCCCCGACGAGGCGATCCTGCCGGGCGTCGTGGTCATCGAGGCGATGGCCCAGCTCGCCGGAGTGGTCTTCTCGCTCACCGGGACAAGCAAGATCAGTTACTTGGCGGGGGTCAGGTCGATGCGCTTCCGCCGCCGGATCGTCCCCGGTGACCAGCTGGTCCTGACCGCGGAGCGGAGCGCGGGCGGCAGAGGCTTCGGGGAGTACCGGGTCTCGGCGCGGGTGGACGGGAACATCGCCGCCGAAGGAATCATCACGATCGCCGACCCGGCGGCCGGCAGCACTCATGGAGAGGTGTGAGAAATGGATTCCGTGCTCGCGAACGCGCACCCGGAGGAGACCGTCTTCGGCGAGGTGCTGGACGTGACCGTCCCACTGCGCTTTTCGACGCCGGCCGAGGAGTACAAGGCCATCAGGGAACGGGCCGCGCTGCTCGACCTGAGCGGGCTCGGTCTGATCGAGATCAGCGGTGACGGCGCCGTCGACTTCGCGCAGCGGGTCCTCGCCCGCGACGTCGAGTACCTGACCTCCGAGCGCTGCATGATGAGCCTCGTCCTGGACGAGTCGGGGCAGATCGTCGACCAGGTGGTCGTGTGGGGCCGGGAGAACGGGATGTTCCTGGAGAGCTCCTGCGGCGCCGGGCCGCGCCTGCTCGAACACCTGCAGAAGCACAACGACGAGGGCGTCGACATCGTCGACCGCTCCGGCGAGCTGACCATCCTGGGACTGGAGGGCCCCTACGCCTGGGGCGTGGTGGGCCGGCTGATCGACGGCGAGCTGGCCTCGCTGCCGTTCGAGGCCGTGGTGGACACGACCTGGAACGGCGTGGACATCGTGTTCGGGCGGACCGGGTTCACCAGCGAGTACGGCTACCAGATGATCGTGCCCACCGAGTCGGCCGCCGAGCTGTGGCGGCAGTCGCTGGAGCAGGCGGTGCCCGCCGGTAACGAGGCGCTGGAAATCGCCATGCTGGAGGTCCGGCAGCCGGTGATCCGGCATGAGGCGACCGGCGGGGTCGACATCATCGAGGGCGGCGCCAACTGGCTCGTCGACATCACCAAGGAGTCGTTCATCGGCAGGGAGGCGGTGCTGGAGGCGTTCAACGGCCCCACCGGCCGCCGGACCCTCGGCTTCGGCGGTGGCGAGTCGGTCCCCGAGCCCGGCACCCGGGTCCTGGCCGCCGGTCAGGACATCGGCGAGGTGGTGTACGCGGTGCACAGCCTCGGGCTGGGCACCACACTCGGCCTGGCGCGGGTGGACGCGGAGTTCGCCGCGGCGGGTCTGCGGTTCACCGTCGGCGACGCCGAGGTCACCACGCTGACCAGCCCCTACATCACGCCCAAGAGCTGGAGCATCCCGATCATCTGATCGGTTGATCGTCGGAGAAGGAGTGAGCATGGCGTCGCGCCCCGTCGTCATCACAGGTCTGGGTGTCATCTGCGCCATCGGCCGTGACCCGGAAGAGTTCTGGCTACGGCTCATGGCCGGCCAGGGTGGTGTCACCCCGGTCGACGACGAGGCGTTCGCCGTGTTCACCGCCCGGTACGCGGGTCAGGTCCCCACCGAGTGGATCACCGGGCAGCTGCCGGAATCCGATGCCGCCCTGGACCGCACCGCCCAGCTGGCCCTCGTCGCGGCACGCCAGGCCGTCGGCCAGGCGGGGCTGTCGGCGGGCGACGTGGAGGCCGACCGGTTCGGGCTGGTGCTCGGCAAGTGCCAGGCGACCCCCGACGCGGCGGGCCGCTACCAGCCCATGCACCGCACCGGCGACGTGGTGGCCGGGCGGCTGGGCATGCGCGGGCCGCGCATCCTGGTGTCGACCGCGTGCGCGGCCGGCGGCAACGCCGTCGGCCTGGCCAAGGACAAGATCCTCACCGGCGAGGCGGACGTGGTGCTGGCCGGTGGCGTCGACCCGCTGCTGTTCGGGACCTACGCCGGATTCGCCGGGCTGCAGGCGCTCAGCACCGGACCCTGCGCGCCCTACAGCCGCTCGGACGGTCTCAACCTCGGCGAGGGCGCGGCGTTCCTGCTGCTGGAGCCGCTGGACCGGGCACTGGCCAGGGGGGCGACCCCGCTGGCCGAGGTCGCCGGGTACGGGCTGTCCGCGGACGCCTACCACGCGACCGCCCCCGACCCCACCGGCCGGGGCGGCGCGAGCGCGGTACGCCGGGCGCTGGCCGACGCGGGCATGAGTACCGACGACGTGAGCTACGTCAGCGGTCACGGCACCGGCACGCCGGCCAACGACGCGATGGAGGCCAAGGTGATGCGGGCGGTCTTCGGCGACCGCGCGCCGCGGGTGCCCACCAGCAGCATCAAGTCCTTCGTCGGTCACACCCTGGGCGCGGCCGGCGCGGTCGAGGCGGTCGCCAGCGTGCTGGCGCTCCGGCACGGCATGGCGCCGCCGACCATCGGTTTCGACGCCGACACCACGACGGACCTGGACTTCGTGCCCAACGTGGCCAGGCGGATGCCGATCGAGACCGTGGTCTCCAACAACTACGCCTTCGGCGGCAACAACGTCGCGCTCGCGCTGACCACCCCGGGTGGCGAGCGCGAGTACGAGGAGTTGCCCGACCGGCCGGCCGTGATCACCGGGCTGGGCCCGGTCAGCGGGCTGGGCACCGGAGTCGCCGAGCTGGCCGAGGCGCTCGCGGAGGGCCGCCAGGCCGTCGGCCGGGCGCCCTCGCTGGAGGGACGGACGTTCGCGCCCCGCTCGCTCTGGCGGCACATGAACCACCTGTCCAGGATGGCGATCGCGGCCTCCCGGCTGGCCTGGGAGGACGCCGGGATCAAGCTGCCCAGGGCGGCGCTGGACAACGTCGGGTTGATCTTCGCGACCGCGGCGGGCTCGGTGGAGAGCACCGGCGGATTCGACGAGAGCGTCGCGGTCGACCCGAACAAGCCGGCCGTGCTGAGCTTCTCCAACGTCGTGCTGAACGCCACCGGCGGCGCGGTCTGCCAGACCCTGGGCCTGCGCGGCCCGACCACCACGATCTGCAACGGCGAGGCCTCGGCCTCGATCGCGCTGGACTGCGCCATTGAGATGATCAAGGCGGGCAAGGCGGACGTGGTGCTGGTGGTGGCGGCGGACGAGACGACGGCGACGGCCGCCGGGGACACCGTGGTCACCCCCTACGACCGGGAGCGCACGGGGTCCGTTCCCGGGTCCGCAGCCGTGGCCATCCTGGTGGAGTCGGCCGAGCACTGCGCCGCACGCGGGGGACGCGCGTACGCGCGGATCCTGGGCAGCGGCCACGCCGGCACCGGGGAGCAGGGCGAGCGGGAGTCGATCAGGCGCAGCCTGGCAGGCCTCTCCGTGGGGAAGGCCGGTCTGGTCGTCGGCGCGGGTACCGGCGGCCGGTACGACGCCGACGAGGCGGCGGTCCTGCTCGAACTGGTGCCGGACGGCCTGCTCACCACCTCGGTCGCACAGACCGGCGACTGCCAGGCGGCCACGGGCGCGATGAACCTCGCCGTGGCCGCCCTGGCGATCCGCGACGGGATCGCCCCCGCGCTGCACGGCCTGGAACACCCGTACGCCGGCGAGGTGGAGTCCTACGTCAGGAAGCCGCACCTGTCGGAGGCGGTCGAGCAGGCGCTGGTGCTGACCGCGGCGGCCGACTCGGTGCGCGGCGCCGTCCTGCTGGGGGCGATGCCATGAAACCGGCCCCGGAGGCCGGCCCGGAGGTCGATCGGCTGCTGACCACCACCCGGTCCGTCCGGCGGCGGCTCGACCTTGACCGGTCTGTGCCACGCGAGGAGGCCGGCCCGCCGTTCGACGTCTCGGAGACCGATCGGCTGCTCACCACCACCCGGTCCGTCCGGCGGCGGCTCGACCTTGACCGGCCGGTGCCGCGCGAGGTCGTGGAGGAGGCCCTGGAGGTCGCCGTCCAGGCCCCGACCGCCAACAACCAGCAGCACTGGCGCTGGCTGGTGGTCACCGAGCCCGCCATCAAGGAGAAGCTCGCCGAGATGATGCGGGTCTCCTGGAACTTCCATCGCAACGACGTATGGACCAGCGCCGGCCGCAGAAGGAACAGCGAGGCGGCACGGCGGAACAACGCCTCGGTGGTCGCGCTGGCCGAGGGGATCGCGAGGGTGCCCGTCCTGGTCATCCCCTGCGTGCTCGGCCGGCCGCCGGACATCGCGGCCATCGACGCCGCCTGGGAGCGGCAGATGGCGGCCAAGCCCGCGGCGGACACCGGACACGAGGTCCGGCTCGGCGCCATGCGGGCGAGCACCTTCTACGGCTCGATCTTCCCGGCGATCTGGTCCTTCCAGCTGGCACTGCGCAGCCGGGGTCTCGGCAGCACGATCACCTGCATGCACGTGCCCTTCGAACGGCAGGTGGGCGAACTGCTCAACATCCCGTCCGGGGTCACCCAGGTGTGCATGGTGCCGGTCGCCTACACGATCGGTACCGACTTCCGACCGGCGAAGCGGTACCGAGCCAGAGAACGCACGTATTGGGAGGGATGGCAGACATGACCGTTGAGTACGCCGATGTCGTCGTCGTCGGTGGCGGAATCGCGGGCGCGTCCGCGGCCAGCAAACTGGCCGCGGGTGGTCTGTCGGTCGTCTTGCTGGAGAAGCAGAAGGTCTACCAGGACCTGGTGCGCGGCGAGTGGCTGGCGCCCTGGGGCGTTCGGGAGGCACAGCTGCTCGGCGTCGCCGACTGCTTCGCGGCGGGCGGCGCCTGGGAGATCCGCGAGTGGATGACCTGGGACGAGGCCATTCCCGCGGACGAGGTCGAGGCCATCGACATGACCCGGTCGATGCCCGAGGTCGGCGGCCCGCAGTCGTTCCCGCACCACGCGGTGTGCGAGCTGATGGCGGCGCAGGCGGCGGAGTACGGCGCCAGGCTGGTGATGGACGCGGCCAAGATCAAGGTCACCCCCGGCGTGGAGCCGAGGGTCGGCTACCTCGACAACGGCACCGAGCACGAGATCAGGACCAGGATGGTGCTCGGCGCCACCGGCCGGGTCGGCAACGTCGGCAGGCAGATCGGCGTCTCGATGAGCGGCTCCGTGCACCACTGGGGCGGCGGCATGATGGTCGAGGGGCTGGACGACTGGCCCGCCGACGTGCAGGCGATGGGCACCGAGGGCGACGTCATGTTCATGGTGTTCCCGCAGGGCTTCGGCCGGGCGCGGCTCTACCTCAACCTCGCGACCGGCACCCAGCACCGCTACCGCGGACCCGACGCGGTGCGGAACTTCCTGAACGCCTTCGAGCTCAACTGCCTGCCCGACCGGGGCAAGGCGGTGACCCAGGCGATCCCCGCCGGGCCGCTGGCTGTCTGGCCGTCGATGACGCTCATCCCCGACGGGCCGCCGCTGACCGACGGGGTCGTGCTGATCGGCGACGAGGCGGGGAACGGCGACACCGTACTGGGCACCGGCCTGTCGTGCAGCATGCGCGACGCCAGGACCGTCGCCGACATCCTGCTGGAGAGCGACGACTGGTCGGTGGGGGCCTTCGACCCCTACCTGAAGGAGCGCAAGGCACGGATGGACCGCCTGAACTTCGGCGCGGCCATCATCAGCAAGCTGTACGCGGAGTTCGGGCCCGAGGCCACCGAGCGGCGCAGGCGCGCCCGCCGGTTGATGTCGCAGAACGTCGCACTGCAGGTGACGGGGCTGTTGAACATGGTGCCCCCGGAGGATGTGCCGGAGTTCGGCTTCAGTGAGTTCTTCGCCGAACGGTTGTTTAGGGAGACCGCATGAGCATGGAATCGTTGGTCAACAGGACGCTGCACGTCAACGGCGTCGACATCGCGTTCGTCGATCAGGGCGAGGGCGATCCGGTGGTCCTGCTGCACGGGTTCCCGGACTCCTCCTACCTGTGGCGCCACCAGATACCGGCGCTGGTCGAGGCGGGCTTCCGGGTCATCGCCCCGGACCTGAGAGGGTTCGGCGAGTCCGGCAAGCCGCAGGAGATCGAAGCCTACGACATGCAGACGATCGTCAACGACGTCGTCGAACTGACCCTGGCACTGGGTATCCGCAAGGCGCACCTGGTCGGTCACGACTGGGGTGCGGCCATCGCGTGGATGTACTCGTTCCTGATGCCCCGCAGGGTCGACCACCTGGCCGTGCTGTCGGTCGGTCACCCGGGGGTGTTCTCCACCCCGACGCTGGAGCAGCGGGCGGCCTCCTGGTACATGCTCTTCTACCAGTTCCCCGGGGTGAGCGAGACGCTGCTGCGCCGCAACGGGTGGCGGCTGTTCAAGCAGATCATGGGGCGCGAGGGCGACCACACCCGCTACCTGCGCGACCTGGCCCGCCCCGGCGCGCTGACCGCCGGTCTGAACTGGTACCGGGCCAACCGCTCGCCGGAGTCCGAGCTCCGTCCCGAGCGGCCCTTCCCGCCGGTGCTGGCCCCCACGCTGGGCATCTGGTCGGCCGGTGACAAGGCCATGATGGAGGAGGGCATGACCGGCTCCGCCAAGTACGTCAAGGGCCCCTGGCGCTACGAGCGGATCGAGGACGCCGGCCACTGGATCCCCCTCGACGCCCCCGAGCAGGTCAACAAGCTGCTGATCGGTTTCCTGGGCACCGAGAAGCCGGCCGAGGCGGCCAACCGCCGCAGGCGGCGGCTCTAGCCGGGGGACAGGGGGATCTCATGCTCGGGTTCCTGTTTCCCGGACAGGGTACGGTCCGTGTCGGCATGGGCGCCTGGCTGCGCCGCAAGCCGGTGGCCGCGCAGGTGTTCGCCCAGGCGGACGAGCTGCTGGGGCAGCCGATCTCGCCGCTCTGCGCCAGGGGGCCGCTGGACCGCCTGGTCGCCACCGAGCACGCCCAGCCGGCGGTGACCGTGTGCAACCTGGCGGCGCTGGCCGTGCTGCGCGCCGACGGGCACGAACCCGGCCTGGTCGCGGGGCACAGCGTCGGCGAGCTCAGCGCGCTGTACGCGGCGGGCGTGCTCGATCTGGCGGGCACGCTCCGGCTGGTGGAGATCCGTTCCCGGCTGATGGCCGAGGTCGGGGTGACGGGCGGGATGAGCGCGGTCATGGGGCCGGCGGTCGAGGAGGTCGAGGCGCTGGCCGCCGAGGCCGCCACCGCGGACGAGCCGCTCGTCGTGGGCCTGGAGAACGCGCCGGGCCACACGGTGGTCTCCGGCGCCCTGCCCGCGATCGAGCGGCTGGGCAAGCTGGCGAGCGGCGCCCGCAAGATCGTGCCGCTCCAGGTCAGCAACGCCTTCCACTCCCCGCTGATGGCCCCGGCGGTACCCGGCTGGCGGGAGGCGGTGCGTGCCGCGCCGATGGCGCCGCCCCGCGTCCCGGTCGTGCCCAACGTCACCGCCGAACCCACCACGGATCTGGACGTGATCAGGGAGGCGCTGATCACCCAGCTCACCGAGCGGGTGCGGTGGACCGAGACGGTGCTGCGGACCACCACGACCACCCTCTGCGTCGAGGTGGGCGACAGCAAGGTGCTCGCCGGGCTGTCGCGCGGCGTCGGCGCCCGCTGCCTGAGCATGACCGACCCCGGCACGCCGCGGCGGCTGGCCCAGGAGCGGGGCGCGTGAGCCGGTGGGGCTGCGCCATGGTCTCCTTCGCCGGGCTCTCCCGGCCGAAGGAACTCCTCGGCGAGATGCGGCTGGAGCAGGTCTACACCCGCCCGGAACGTCTGCGGTCGGGCACGGGCCGCACCCTCCAGCACTGGGCGGGCCGCCTCGCGGCCAAGCGGGCGGTGCTGCGCCTGCTGGACGTCGCGGAGACCGCCGAGCGTCTCGGCCAGGCGGAGGTGCTGCCCCGGCCCACCCCGCTGTGCTCCCGGAGCGCGGTCTGTCTGCACGGGCACCCGCCCGGCGTACGGCTGAGCGGCGCCCTCGCCGACGCGGCGGGGGACAGGGAGCGGATCCGGATATCCATCAGCCACACCGCGGCCTGCGCGCTGGCGGTCGCGCTGCTCTCGGCGCGGCTCCCCGAAGACGACCACCCCGATGGGGTTTGACGATGAGGTTCGACGGTGAGGCCTGACGTGACTCCTCCGCTCCCTGAAGGGAGCGGCTTCTCGCTAAGCCGCTTCCACAGCCTCGCGAAGGGCAAGCCCTGCCCTCAGAATGTTGATCGCCGCGTTCACGTCGGCGTGCGCCGCATGAGCGCACCGCTGACAGCGGAACCCGGCTTGGCTGAGGCGGTTCTCCTTCGCGCAGTGCCCACAGCGGGCACAGGTGCGGGAGGTGTTGGCGGGGTTCACCGCGATCAGCTCTCGACCGGCGCTTTCAGCCTTGTCCGCGAGGATGCGCAGGAACACCCCCCAACCCGCGTCCAGAATGCCGCGATTGAGGCCGGACTTGGCGGCGACGTTGCGGCCGGGAGCGTCCACGGTGCCGGACGCCGAGCGGGTCATGTTCGTGATCCGCAGGTCCTCGTGGGCGATGACGTCGTAATCGCGGACCAGGTGCAGGGCGGCCTTGTGAGCACCGTCGAGGCGCCGGCGGCGGACCTTGGCGTGCAGGGCGGCAACGCGGGCGATGGCCTTGCGGCGGCGCTTGGAGCCGCGCTGGGTGCGGGCGAGGTCTTGTTGCGCGGCCGCGAGGCGGTCGGCGGACGCGGCCAGGTGGCGCGGGTTGTCCAGGTGCTCGCCGTCGCTGGTGGTGACCAGCGACGCCACTCCCATGTCGATCCCGACGACCGCGCCGGTGGCGGGCAGGGTCTCAGCGGGCACGTCGTCGCACGACAGGATCACATACCAGCGGTCGCCTTCCCGTTTCGCACTGATCGTTTTGACGGTGCCGTGCACCGGGCGGTGCCGGTGGACGCGGACGTGCCCGATGCCCTGGAGGCGGACGAACGTCGCGCTCGGGTGTTCGGGCTGGGAGTCCCACCGGCAGCCGTCGCCGTCCTTGGGCCACTCGACGGTGTCGAACCACCCTTTGCCCTTGAAACGGGGGAAGCCCGGTGTGCGCCCGGCTTTGAGGCGGGCGAAGAACGCGGCGAACGCCTTGTCCAGGCGGCGCAGGGTGGCCTGCTGGGAGGAGAACGACCACCGGCCCTGGCCGTCCGCGTCGTCGGCGCGGATGTGCTTGAGATCGGCGGACTGGTCGCCGTAGCGGACGCTCACGCCCGCCTTGCGGTAGGCGGTGCGGCGGTGCTCCAGCGCGGCGTTGTACAGGACGCGGTGATCATCCAGACATGCCGTGAGCGTGGCGACCTGGCGGGCGGTGGGGCGCAACGGGAACTTATAGGACCTACGCACACACCACCGCCCTCGCTCGAACTTTTGTTCCCACCGTATCGAATTTCAGAAAGAGGCGACGCGGAATGCGCGGACCTGTCGGGTCACTACACACTCGGGCCTTGACGGCCCTCCCGCTCCTGATTCCCCCGTCGCCTGAAGGCGACGGTCCCCTCGGGGGGATCTGATGGACATGCGACAGATCGCGGAAAGCCACCTGAAGGCCTGGCAGAGCGGGGACGCCGAGGCGGTGGCCGCGTCGGTGGACGTCTTCGACGATCCGGACACGGCGGGCCCGCTGAGCGGGGAGGCGCTGGCCGCCCACGCCGGCGAGGTACTGGCCCGGTTCGGCAACCTGCGCCTCCATGTCGAGCACCTGGCCGTCACCGAGGAGTGCGCCATGCTCTCCTGGACGCTGGAGGCCGACCACCGCGCCCCCTACCTGGCCATGCCCGCCGTCGGCAGGCCCGTCCACGTCACCGGAACCGACCTGCTGGTCAGGGACGGTGAGACGGTGCGCGTGCAGCGGTGCTTCGACCGGCTGGCCGTCGCCGCCGCGCTGGGATTCGAGGCCAGGTTCGTGCCCGAGTCCGACGAGGAGCGGGAGTTCGGGGTGAGCACGCGGACCACCTTGGGGCGTACCGCACGTCCCGGCGCCCTGGCGCTGACCTGGCTGGAGGTCGGCGACGGCGCGCAGGCGGCCGAGGTCGACCTGCTCAGCGTGGAGGTCGTCAAGGCGCTGCGCGCCTCGAAGGGATTCCTCGGCGCCTCGACCTTCGACATCGGCAGGCGCAAGTTCACCCTGAGCGCCTTCGACCGCCCGGAGTCCGTCCGCGCCGTACACGGCCGGCCCCACCAGCGGGCGATGCGGCGCTTCTTCAAGGGTGGGCTGTGCACCCGGGCGCTCACCAGCATCTGGCTGCCGGCCACGGTCCGCGAATACGCTCGCTGTCCCGACTGCGAGACCGTCTTCTCCACGGACGAGGGCGCGGCCTGCGGTTGTGGCCGGATTCCCGAGCGCGAATCCCTATTGTGACTGGAGTGCGATCTTGTCCACCCCCTCCCCCTGGTCCCCCTTCACCGCCGAGCACCGGCTTGACGACGGTGAGCGGCCAACCGTGGTGTTCATGTCCGCCCTGTTCGCCGGAGGCTGGATCTGGGATCACCCCTACCGGCGGCTGGAGAGCGCAGGCTGGCCGGTGCTCCGCACCAACGAGCCCATCTGCGCGCTCGACAGCAAGATCGTCGGTTCGATCGAACGACTCGGCGACGTGCTGCTCGAGGTCTGTGACGCCGCGGGGGTCAAGGACGTCATCATCTGCGCCAACTCCCTCGGCGGCCTGGTCGCGATCGACCTGGCGGGCCGCTTTCCCGAGCGGGTACGCGGCATCGTGGTGAGCGGGGCCCCCGGTCTGACCCCCGACCCCGACGTCGGCCTGAGCTTCGACCGCAGGGCGAGCGTGCAGCCCGCAGGCGAGGAGTTCCGCGACCGCATGCTGAGCGCCCTGTTCCACGGCGAGCCGCTCTTCACCGAGGAGCAGCTGGAGGCGACCGCCACCCTGCTACGGCACCCGCCCGCGATGGTGAGCATGGCCCGCAGCATCAAGGCCACCCGCGTCTACAAGGTGCTGCCGGCCATGGACAAGGTGACCTGCCCGTCGATGTACGTGTGGGGGGAGCACGACCGGATGACCCCGGCCGACGCCTGGGTGAAGGCCCTGGCCGACTACCCGCGGTACGAGATGGTCCTGGTCAGGGAGTGCGGGCACATCCCGATGATCGAGCGCGCCGACGAGTACTCGGCCTGCCTCGACCGGTTCCTGGCGCCCTTCGTCGAGGCGGCCGGGACGGCAGGGGTGTCCGCGTGACCCGCTCGGCGGTCCTGGTGGGCGTGGACATCGTGGAGGCCGACCGGATCGCCAGGACCGTCTCCGACGGCGGCGCCGCCTACCGCAGGCGGGTCACCACGCCCGCCGAGCGGGCACTGCACGCCGGCTCGCCCCTCGCGGACGCCGCCTCGTTCGCGATCAAGGAGAGCTTCATCAAGGCGGTGGGCGGCCGGCCGGCCGGATTCGACTGGCACGACTTCGAGGAGCGGGGCGAGGAGCAGGGGTGGGCCACCCCGCTGCTGGCCGAGGCGGCGTCCGCGCTGGGCGCGTCCACCGAGCTGACACTGACCACGGGCGCGTCGTACACCATCAGGGGCGCCAGCCGCCGCGCCGCCCTGGCCCGGCTGGCGCCGCGGGAGAACGACGCCCCGGTGGCCGGCGCGGCCCGGTGGGGCCTGAGCGCGGGACTGCTCGTCGCGCTGGCGATAGTGACCGTCGATTCCAAGGGAGCATTGTGATGTCGCTTGTCCAGGCGGAGGGGGAGACCTTCGTCAAGCCCGGAGAGTCGATCCAGCGGGCGCTCGACGAGGCGGGGCCGGGAGCGACCATCCGCCTGGCCGAGGGCGACTACGCGGAGAGCCTGTGGATCAAGCACAGCGGGGTCACCCTGGTCGGTGAGGGGCCGGAGCTGACCAGGCTGGTACCCGGTGCGGTGGCAAAGGTGGGCATCCCGCAGCTGCACGACGCGTCGGAGGACGTGGTCAGCGGCATCAGCGTGCACGGTGACGGCATCCGCGACGTCACCGTACGCGGGCTGGCGGTGAGCGGTTTCTCCGGCTCCGGCGTCTACGCGCACACGGTCCAGGGGCTCGTCGTCGAGGACGTCGAGGCGCGGGACAACGACTTCTGGGGCGTCTACGTCCGCGAGTGCAGCGGCGTCGAGGTGCTGCGCTGCCGGGCCTCGGGGAGCCAGTACGCGGGCATCGCGCTGAGCTTCTGCCCCGAGGCGAACGCGCTGGTCGCGGAGAACGAGACCTCCGCCAACGCCTTCGGGATCTTCGTCGACAACTCCTCGAAGGCGCGGATGCTGCGCAACACCTGCCACGGCAACTCCGCCGGGCTGCTCCTGCTCAACCAGACCTACGAGGGCGAGCTGCCGGGTGGGGTGAACGACTGCCTGGTGGCGGAGAACGAGCTTCGCGGCAACGGGCTGCTCAGCGGGGAGGGCAACCCGAACGGCCTCGGTGAGGCGGGCCCGCCGATCTCCGGGGTGGGCCTCGCGCTGATCGGTGCCCACCGCGTCACCGTGGTGGGAAACCGGATCCACGACAACCACCCGAGCGGCCCCTCGGTCATGGGCGGGGCGTTCGTGCTGGGATCGTCCAAGGACTGGGGAGGCGACGAATCCCTGGACAACCACATCTCCTGGAACCGGATCACCGGCAACACCCCGCTCGACGTCCAGGTCGACGCCGACTTCACCCGGCAGGGTTTCGCCGGCAACGTGGCGAACGCCACCGCGCCCGACACGATCGAGGGTTGCGCCGCCGAGGAAAGCCGATGACGGCCACCCTGAGCTGTACGGGGCTGAGCAAGAGGTACGGCGACATCCTCGCCGTACAGGACGTCGGCTTCTTCATCGAGAAGGGGGAGGCCTACGGCCTGCTCGGTCCCAACGGGGCGGGCAAGACCACCGCGATCTCCATGCTGGTGGGCCTGCTGCAGCCGGACACGGGGAGCGTACAGGTCTGTGGCCACGATCTCGCGGCCGATCCGCTCGCGGCGAAGGCGAAGATCGGGTACGTCCCGCAGGAGATCGCGCTCTACCCCGACCTGACCGGCAGGGAGAACCTGCGCTTCTTCGGCAGGCTCTACGGGCTGCCCCGGCGGGAGCTGGCGAAGCGGATCGACGAGGTGCTCGACTTCGTCGGCCTGTCGGACCGGGCGGACGGAAAGATCGACACCTACTCGGGCGGGATGAAGCGCCGGATCAACATCGGCGCGGCCCTGCTGCACCGGCCGGAGGTGCTCATCCTGGACGAGCCGACGGTCGGGGTGGACCCGCAGAGCCGCAAGGCCATCCTGGACGGGGTCGAGCAACTGGTGGCCGACGGCATGAGCCTGCTGTACACCTCGCACTACATGGAGGAGGTCGAGCGGGTCTGCAAGCGCGTCGGGATCATCGACCACGGCAAGGTCATCGCCGAGGGCACCCGCAAGGAACTCGTCTCCACCCTCGGCAGCGCGGACCGGGTCGAGCTCGTCCTCGACGGCGACCTGGACGTCGCGACCGACAAGCTGCGCGCCGTGGAGGGGGTCACCGAGGCGGTGCGGGCGGGTACCTCGTCCATCCGGCTGATCGTCAACGAGGGAAGTCACCTGCTGCCCACCCTCATCGCCGCGGTGCGGGGCATCGCCGTCGTGACGGCCGTCGAGGTCATCGAACCCGACCTTGAGGCCGCGTTCCTGCACCTCACCGGCAACAAGCTGCGGGACTGACGATGCTGAGAGCTCTTTTCGTGGTGAGCCGTCTCGAACTGCGCGCCAGGTTCATGGACGGTACGGCGGTGCTGACCGCCCTGCTCGCCCCCATCGTGCTGGCCTCGCTGTTCGGGTTCGCCCTCGGCGGGGACGATCCGCCCCTGCGCGCCACCGTGGGCTTCGTCGATCTCGACGGCGGGGAGTTCCCCTCCAGCGTGCGCCGGGAGGTGCTGTCGGCCAAGGAACTCGACGGCATGCTGACCCTGCGCGACTTCGCGACGGAGAAGGACGCGCAACAGACCCTCGACGACGGGGACATCGGCGCGGCGATCGTGTTCCCCTCGGGGTTCAGCCAGGACGTCGGCGCCGGACGAGGGGGGAAGGTCACCGTACTCACCTCCCCGGAGACGCCGCTGGCCGGAGTGGTCGCGAGCAGCATCGTCGACCGGATCTCCGCCCTGGTGGACGCCCGCACCCTCGCGGTCAAGGCGTCCCTGGACGCCGGCGTCCCCGCGGACAAGGTCAAGGAGTTCGTCGAGCGCAACGGCGCGAGCGGCCCGGCGCTGACCCTGGAGAGTGACCCCATGGCGGGCGGAAAGGTCGACCTGTCGGTCTACTACGGCTCCGGCATGGCCGCGCTCTTCGCCTTCTTCGTGGTCGGCACCTCGGTCAGGAGCCTGCTCACCGAGCGCAACCTCGGCACGCTCAACCGGATGCGTGCCGCGCCCATCCGGCCGTGGATCCCGATCGTGGGCAAGGGGGTGGTCGGCTTCCTGCTGGCACTGGTCAGCGTCTGCGCCGTCTGGGCCTCCTCGGTGCTGCTGTTCGGATCCACCTGGGGTGATCCGCTCGCGGTGTTCGCGCTCTGGACCGCGCACGTGCTGGCCGCCGCCGCGATCACCATGCTGGTGGCCAGCAGGGCGAAGACCGACTCCCAGGCCGATGGGCTGATCATGGGCGTCTCCTTCGTCTTCGCCTTCCTGGGCGGCAGCCTGGTGCCGATGTACAACCTGCCGGACCTCCTGCAGAAGGTGGCGCTGCTCACCCCGAACGGCTGGACGTCGACGGGACTGACCGAGCTCGCCGGTGGTGGCGGGGGCCTGGCGACGGTCGCCGGCCCGATCGCCGCACTCTGCGGGATGGCACTCGTGGCCGGCGGCATCGCCGCCCTCGGCTTTCGGAAAGGACTACTCGGTTGAGCCCGAGCCCGGTCAGAGCTCTGGTGGCGGCCAACCTGCGCCGTCACTCCCGCGACAAGGTGGGCCTGTTCTTCATGGTGGTCATGCCGTTCGTGACCATCCTCTTCGTCGGGATGGCCCTGGGCGGAAGCGGGTCCGGACAGGATCGGATACCGATCGGGGTGGTCGCGAGGGACTCCGACCCGGTGGCGACGGCCGTACTGCGCCAGCTGGAGACCAGTCACGACCTCGCGATCGAGCGGATGGACGCCGAGGAGCAGGTGCGGTCCGGGGTGCGGACCGGCGTCCTCGCCGCGGGTCTGCTGATCCCGCCAGGCTCCACCGATCTGGAGCTGGTCATGACCCAGACCAACGGCAGCGGCATGGCGGCACGCGGCATGATCGACGTCGCGGTCGGCAAGGTGGCCGCGGTGCTCGAAGCCGTGCGGGCGGCCGAGGCGGCGGGCGCGTCCCCGGCCGAGGCCGAGGCTCTGGTGCGCAAGGCCCAGGCCTCCTCGGCCCGGGTGGCGGTGAGCACCAGCGGCGCCGCGGAGAGCTCCACGCCCCGTGGGTTCGCCTACACCGCGCCCGCCAACGTGCTGCTGTTCACCTTCGTCAACTCCATGGCGGTCGCCGCGGCCCTGGCCGAGAGCCGCAGGCTGGGCATGATCCGCCGGTCCCTCGCCGGGCCGGTGCGGGAGCGCTCGGTGCTGCTCGGAGAGGTGCTGAGCAGGCTCATCATCGCCATCGTGCAGGCCTGCCTGATCATGGTGGTGAGCACGCTGATGTTCGACGTGTCCTGGGGAGACCCGCTGGGCGTCGCGGCGGTCGTCGGCTCGTTCTGCCTGGTGTCCACCGGTGCCGCGGTGCTGGTCGGCAGCCTGGTGCGGTCGCCCTCCCAGGCTCCCGCGATCGGGCCTCCGCTGGGCATCGTGCTCGGCATGCTGGGCGGCTGCCTGTGGCCGCGAGAGGTCGCGGGCGAGACCCTGAACATGATCGGCTACCTGGTTCCGCACGGCTGGGGGATGGACGCGCTGATCACGCTGACCAAACCGGGCAAGGGGCTGGGCTCGGTCCTTACCGAGGTGGCCGTGCTGCTCGGGATGGCAGTGCTCCTGCTGGGCATCTCGCTCGTGGTGTTCCGCAGACGCATGCGCACCTCCAACTGACCGAACGCGGCACTGCGGAAAGAGGGCGGCGAATGCGCATCCTGGTGACCGGCGGGGCCGGTCTCACCGGCTCCCGTCAGGTGCGCGTGCTCGCGTGCGGTGCCTCGGTGGCCGCGCCGGACCCGGCGGCCCACACGTGAAGGGCATCGTGCTGGCCGGGGGCTCGGGCAGCCGGCTCCGGCCGCTGACCACGATCACCTCCAAGCACCTGCTGCCGGTCTACAACAAGCCGATGGTCTACTACCCGCTCTCGGTGCTGATGCTGGCCGGAATCCGGGAGATCCTGCTGATCAGCACCCCCGAGCACCTGCCGGGATTCCGGGCGCTGCTCGGCGACGGCTCCCGGCTGGGCCTGCGCCTGAGCTATGCCGTCCAGACCGCGCCCCGCGGGCTGGCCGACGCCCTGGTGGTCGGCGGGGAGTTCGTGGGCGACGACCGGCTGGCCCTCATCCTCGGCGACAACGTCTTCTACGGCCACGAACTCCCCTCGGTGCTCCGCGACGAGGTCGGCAAGCTCGACGGCTGCACGGTCTTCGGCTACCCGGTCGCCGATCCCGAACGGTACGGGGTGGCGGTCGTCGGCGCGGAGGGCCGGCTGGTCGACATCGAGGAGAAACCGGCCCGGCCTCAGAGCAACCTCGCCGTCACCGGCCTCTACCTCTACGACAACGTCGCGCTGCGCTATGCCGCGGAGCTGACCCCTTCGGCGAGGGGCGAGTTGGAGATCACCGACCTCAACCGGCGCTTCCTCGCCGAAGGCCGCGCCCGGCTGGTCAACCTGGGCCGGGGTACGGCCTGGCTGGACACCGGCACGCCGGACAGCCTGCTGGAGGCAGGGGTCTTCGTGCAGGTACTGGAGAAGCGGCAGGGCGTGCAGATCGCCTGCCTGGAGGAGGTGGCCTACCGGATGGGTTACATCGACGACCGTGGGCTCCGTGAGCTGATCGGCCAGGTCGGGCCGGTGACGGAGGAGGGGCGCTACCTGGTCCGGGTGCTGGAGGCCTCCATCTGAGCGGCGGCTTCGCTCTCCGAGGTGGGCGACCTAGCATGGAGGTATGCGCACCGATCCGGTGACGTTGTTCCTCTGCGGGGACGTCATGCTCGGCCGCGGCGTCGATCAGATCCTTCCGTACCCCGGTGACCCGACGCTGCGGGAGAGCCATGTCCGGGACGCTCGGACATATGTCGATCTCGCGGAGGCGGTGAACGGCCGGATTCCCCGGCCGGTCGGCTTCTCCTGGCCGTGGGGGGATGCCCTGGGGGTGCTGGCGGAGGTCGCGCCCGATGTCCGGGTGGTGAACCTGGAGACGAGCGTCACCCGGAGCGATGATTTCGCGGTGGGCAAGGCCGTGAACTACCGGATGAGTCCAGCCAACCTTCCCTGTCTGCTGGTCGCCCGGCCCGACGCCTGCGTGCTGGCCAACAACCATGTCATGGACTTCGGCCGACGAGGTCTGGAGGAGACGCTCGACGCCCTGGCCGGCGCGGGACTGCGGGCGGTGGGGGTGGGCCGGGAGGTGGACGAGGCGCGGCGACCTGCGATCGTCACCGTCAAGGGGGGCGGGCGGGTCCTGATCCTCTCCTGCGGGACGGAGTCCAGCGGCATTCCGCCGGAATGGGCGGCGGCCCCGGATCGAGGGGGTGTCGATTTCGTCCCGGAGCTGTCGGAGACCGCCGCGGCCGAGGTGGCCGGCCGGGTGCGGCGGGTGAAGCGCCCCGGTGACGTCGCGGTCGTCTCCATCCACTGGGGCTCCAACTGGGGTTACCACGTCGCCACAGAGCAGCGGCGCTTCGCGCACCGCCTGGTCGACGGCGGTGTCGACGTGGTGCACGGACACTCCTCGCACCACCCCCGGCCCGTCGAGGTCTACCGGGGCAGGCTCGTTCTGTACGGCTGCGGTGACCTCATCGACGACTACGAGGGCATCACCGGCTACGAGGAGTACCGGGACGACCTTCGGCTGCTGTACTTCGTGTCGGTGGAGCCGGAGTCGGGCAGGACGGCCGGCCTGCGGATGGTGCCCATGCGGGCCCGTCGGATGCGCCTCCGGCACGCCTCGGCCGAGGACTCCGAATGGCTGCGGGCGGTTCTCGACCGGGTCGGCCGTGACCTCGGGTCACGGGTCGACCTGGAGCCGGACGGCGCTCTCGTGCTCCGATGGACGAGATGATGACCGCGGGCACCTCTCCCGAAGATCTCATCCGGGCCGTCCGGGCGATGGGCGTCCGCGACGAGCGTCTGCTGGAGGCCGTACGCGCGACGCCGCGAGCGGGATTCGTCCCCGCGGACCGTGTCGCGATCGCCTACCACGACGAGCCCATCCCGATCGGGCACGGACTGGTGACCACGCAGCCCTCGCTGTCGGCAAGAATGATCGAAGGTCTCGGTCTCGGCGGGACGGAACACGTGCTTGAGATCGGCACCGGTCTCGGTTTCCAGACCGCGCTGCTCGCTCGCCTGGCCGCCGATGTCGTGACCATCGACCTGTGGGCGGATCTGGTCCGGCAGGCGCGCCGGAACCTCGCCCGGCAGGGCATCGGCAATGTCGAGCTGCTCGTCGGAGACGGCGGCCGCGGCGTGCCGGACCGCGCTCCGTACGACGGCATCGTGGTGTCGGCCGCGTTCCCGGAGGTCCCCCCGCCGCTGGTCGAACAGCTCCGGCTCGGCGGCCGTCTCGTACAGCCCATCGGACCGGGCGGGCGGGAGGAGGTCATCCTGTTCCAGCGCACCGTGACCGGACTTGAGCGTCGGCAGGTCCTCACGCTGGCCAGCTTTGTCCGCCTTCATGGAAGGTACGGCTTTCCGTCCTGAACGGGTGCGTCTCCCCGCGGATGGTGATCGGCGGCCCGGCGGCCGTTTCCCACCCGGTAGGGGTACGTCCCAGATCCACACCGGCCACCGTACGGTCGTCCCGGTGCCGGGTCGTGTGCGAGACCGGCTGCCGTACGGTCGTCCCCGTGCTCCCGCCGGTTCTCGCGGTGGTGTGGAACGGGGACGCCCCGGTAGAGACCGGGGCGTCCCCGGGCTGTGGGGTGCCGGGTCAGCGAACCTGGGGCATCCCGGCCAGGATGCGGTTCATCGCACCCTCCAGGTGTCCGCGCAGCGCGGCGACCGCGCGTTCGGGCTCGTGCGCGACGCACGCGTCGAGGATCGCCTGGTGCTCGTGGTGGCTGAGACGCCGCCGCTCCCCGTCGGGGAAGGACGCGAAGCGGTACCGCTCGCTGTTCTGCCACACCGCCTCGATCGCCCTGGGAAGCCAGCGGGATCCAGAGGCGTGGTAGATCGCGAAGTGGAACTCGGTGTGCGCGCGCCTGGCACCGGCCACGTCCCCCGCGGCCAGCAGCGCCTCGTGCTCGGTGAGGGCCTGCTCGGCCCGGGCCGCCTCGGCGGCGCTGAAGGTCAGCGCCGCCCGCGCCACGGCCAGCGACTCGAGTTCGACGCGGATCTCGTAGGTGTCGCGCAGGTCGGTCTCGCTGAGCTCGTGGACCCGGGCCCCCTTGTGCGGGACGATCTCCACGAGCCCCAGCGCCTCGAGCCGGCGCAGCGCCTCGCGCACCGGCATGGGACTCATGTCCAGCCGCGCGGCGAGCTCGGTCAGCTTCAGGGGGGATCCGGCCGGCAGGGTGCCGGCCAGGATCATCCGATGCAGCTCGGCGGCCGCGGTCTCCGCCAGGGTACGCCTGCCCGTGATGTTGTCCGGTGAGAGCTCGAAGTTACGGCCCCGATCGCCAGTTGTGCTCACCGATGTTCCTCCGCCCAGGGCAGTAGTCGCTTCTCCAAGGCCGCCAGACCGTAGAAGAGCACGATGCTGATCAGGCCGAGCAGGGTCATCGCGGCGAAGGCCAGCGGCGTGTCCGCGCTGGCGCCCGACTGCACGATCACGAAGCCCAGTCCGGCGTCGGCGCCGACGAACTCGGCGATGACCGCCCCGATGACCGCCAGTGAGATGGCCACCTTCAGGCCCACGAAGACCTGCGCGAGAGCATAGGGGAAACGGACCTTGAAAAATGCCTGGACTTTGCTGGCGTTCAGGGAGTGGACCAGTTCGACCAGCTCAGCCGGGGTGGAGCGGAGCCCGGCCGCTGTAGAGATCACGATCGGGAAGAAGCACAGCAGGAAGACCATGACGACCTTCGGCAGCTGGCCGAAGCCCATCCAGACCACCAGGATCGGCGCGATGGCGATCTTGGGGACCGCGTTGACCATCAGCAGCAGGGGGTTGATCGTCCGCTCGATCAGCCGCGAGCTGGCGATCAGCACCGCGATCGGCACACCGACGACGATGGACAGCACGAAGCCCTGAACCGTCTCCACCAGCGTCACCCAGGACTGCTCCATGAGGAAGCCGGCCTGCCCGGCGAAGGCGTAGATGACGTCCACGGGGGAGGGGAGGAGGTACTTCTCGATCGAGAAGACGACCGTCGCCAGCCACCACAGCGCGATGATCGCGACGATCCCCAGCAGCGGCAGTCCCCAGTTGGTGATCCGGTCCCGGAGGCGGATGCCGGCGGGAGTCCGCCGGTGCTGGCCCAGCGGCTCCGCGGTCATGCGATATCTCCCATCGGTGCGGGCATGAGCAGTTCGTGCAGTTCGGCGCTGACCTCGGTGACCCGGTCGGCGTGGGCGTTGTGCCCCAGCGTGCGCGGGCGCGGGATGTCGACCGGGACGACCTTGCGCAGCCGGCCGGGACGCGCGCTGAGCACGACCACCCGGTCGGCGAGCAGCACGGCCTCCTCGATCGAGTGCGTGACGAAGATGATCGTCGTCGCCTGCTCCATGCGGATCCGCTGGAGCTCCACCGAGAGCTCTTCCCGGGTGAGCGCGTCGAGGGCGGAGAAGGGTTCGTCCATGAGCAGGACGTTGGGGTTCTGGATCAGTGAGCGGCACAGCGAGACCCGCTGCTGCATGCCACCGGAGAGTTCGTGCGGCAGCCGCTTCTCGAAGCCGGTGAGCCCGACGAGCTCAAGCAGCTCGTGGGCCCGCCGCAGGTGGGGTGCCTTTTCGAGCCGGAGGATCTCCACCGGCAGGAGCACGTTCTCCAGCACGGTCCGCCACGGAAGCAGGGCCGGCCGCTGGAACATGAAGCTCACATCGCGGCGGGGCTTGGTGACCGGCTCGCCCGCGACGGTGATCGTGCCCGAGGTCGGCTGCAGCAGGCCGGCGACCATGCGCAGCATGGTCGACTTGCCGCACCCGGACCGGCCCACCAGCGTCACGAACTCGTTGCGTTCGACTTCCAGGTTGATGTTTTCCAGGGCGTGGACGCGGCCCTGGCGGCCGTTGAAGACCTGCGATACGTGCTTGAGCTGGATCACGCCGCCCGCACCTCCTAGCCCTGCGGAGCGACGGCGAAGTCCACGACCTGCTCAGGCGTGAATTCCGCCGGGATCGCCCCGGCCTCGGAAAGGATCTTGATGTTGGCCGCCACCCGGACCTGGTCGATGGCACCGATCTTGTCGCCGTCGGCGGCGACGTATGGCGCCATCGCCTTCACCTCGGCGGACGCGATGGCCGGGTCCTGGGTGGGCTGGTACTTCTTGAGGATCTCGCCGGTCTCGTCCGGGTTGGCGATGGAGTACTCCAGCCCCTTCATCAGGGCGGCGGTGAACTTCTTGACCAGCTCCGGCTTCTCCTTGGCCAGCTTCGTGGAGGCCAGCAGCGCGTTGCCGTAGAGGTCGGGCAGCACGTCGCCGTAGGGCAGAATGACGGCCGTCCGGCCCTGGGCGGCCTTCTCGATCAGCGGCTTGCCGACGACGAACTGACCGATCGCGTCGACCGTCCCCCTGGCCAGCAGCTGCGGTAGCGCCGGCGGAGCCGAGGGGATGAACTTCACCTTCGCCGGGTCGATGCCCGCCGCCTTGGCGTAGACGGGGAAGGTCACCTGGTTGGTGGAGCCCGGCTGGTCGCCGATCGTCTTGCCCTCCAGGTCTTTGGGGGTCCTGATGCCGTGACCGTCCAGGCTGACGATCGCGGCCAGCGACTTCTGCTGCACCATGCCGACGGCGGTGACGGGCAGCTTCTCCTTGGCCACGGTGATCAGAGTGGTGGTGAAGTCGCCGATGCCGAAGTCGGCCCGCCCGCTGGCGACCAGCTTCATGACGTCGACGGTGCCGCTGCCGGGCTTGATCGAGACGTCGAAACCGGCGTCCTTGAAGTAGCCCTTCTCCTGGGCGACGTAGGCGTACGCGTCGCGACCGAAGGTGTTGAACGACGTCAGGTACTCGACCTTCTCGACGGCTTCCGGCGCGGTGACGCCGGCCGCGCCGGTACCACCGTCGCTCTCGGCACCGCCACAGGCGGTGGCCGCGAGTGCGAGCACGGCGACGCCGGCGACGCGGGTCAACCAGGTGACCTTCATGTTGACACTCCTCTCACAAGACCAGATCAAATATCAAATTTTCGGAAAGAGCTTTTCGCCGGCTGAGCCGCCGGATCGGGGGCGCGGTGGGGTCAGGCGCCCCGCTCGCCGCCCGCGACCTTCTCGTTCACGTCGAGCAGGTTCTGTGCGTTCTCGACGCCGACCCGGTGGACGAAGTCGGTCCCTCGGTGAGCGACGAGTTCGGCCGGGTCGTCACTGCCCATCGGGAACGGCCAGTCGCTCCCGAGGACCATCCGGTCCGCGCCGAAGGTTTCGACGGCGAGGTCGACGACCGCGGCGTCGTGGGCCAGGCAGTCGACCCAGAAGCTGCGGATCGCCTGCCGCAGCGGTGAGCCGAGCGCGGGCAGGCCGGGACGCCGGGTGTCCAGGCCCCGCTGCCAGCGCCCGAGCACCGCGGGTACGCAACCGCCGCAGTGCACCAGGATGAAGCGCAGCCCGGGGTGACGGGTGACCACGTCGCCGAAGAGCAGCTGCGCCACCGCCACCGAGGTCTCGTAGGGATTGCCGAGCAGGTTGGCCAGGTAGAACTCGCCCAGCCGCTCGTCGGGGCTGGCGCCCGGGTGCAGCATGAGCGGCCGGCCGTCGGCGGCCAGCCGGGACCAGAGCGGATCGAGCGCCTCGTCCGCGAGGCTGACCGAGCGTCCGCCGGCGGACGCGGTGAAACCGGCCCAGTGCCGCTCGCTCCGCAGCCGGTCGAACTCCGCCGCCGCGAGCTCGGGATGCTCCAGGGGCAGGTAGGCCATCGGCAGCAGCCTCGCGCGCCCCTCGACGGCGCGGCGTGTCCCGTCGTTGAGGGCGGCGACCCACCGGGCGGCCTGTTCCGCGGGCAGGTGCTGGCGGAAGAACGGCGGCGGTGGCGAGACCGCCGCCGCGTCCAGGGAGCGCTCGTCAAGCCAGGCTTCGAGCGTCTCGGGCTGGTAGAGCTGTCCGGGGCCGACCGGCGCGCCGTCGACGGCGAGGCGGCCGTCGACGGCGGTCAGGCCGGGCAGGCCGACGAGCTCGGTGGAGCCCAGAGCGGGTGCCAGGTGGGTGTGCAGGTCGATGCCGGCCATGGGGTTGGTGATCTCCTCAAGCGGTGGTGAGTGCCTGGGACAGTGTGGTGCGTACGACGCGGTTGCGTAGTTCCCCCAGGCCCTCGACCCGGGTGACGAGTACGTCTCCCTCGGCGAGGAAGATCTTCGGCTCGCGCGCGTTGCCGATGCCGCTCGGGGTACCGGTGAGCACGACGTCGCCGGCGCGCAGGGTCATCCCCCAGCTGAGTTCGGCGATGATCCGGGCGAAGGAGAACGCGGTCTGGTCGGTGCCCGCCTGCTGCAGCCGCCGGCCGTTGAGGTCGAAGCTGATCTCCAGCGCGTGCGGGTCGGGCACCTCGTCGGCGGTGGTGAGCCACGGGCCCAGCGGCATCGTCTGGTCGATGCTCTTGCCCTTGAGCCACTGGCCGCCGTGCGCCCGCTGCAGATCCCGCTGCGAGACGTCGTTGGCGACCAGGTAGCCCGCGACGTGCTCCAGCGCCCTCTCCTCCGGAATGGACCTGCCGTCGCGGCCGATGACCAGGGCCACCTCGGCCTCGTAGTCCCACTGCTCGGAGAGCTCCGGGTCCCAGGAGATGTCGTCGTACGGACCGATCACCGTGTCCGGGCCCTTGGTGAAGAAGGTCGGGTGCTTGGGTCGCTCCTTGGGGTCCTGGCCCTCGCGCTTGCCCTTGGACTCCTCGAAGTGGTCCCAGTAGTTCCACCCGGTGCAGAGGATGTCGCGGTTGAAGCGGCGCAGCGGAGCGCGCAGGTCCAGACCTTCGAGCGGGTGCGAGGGAGCCTTCGCGGCCTCCCGGCGCACGGCGTCGAGCGCCTCCGCTCCGCCTCGGACGACGTCGTCGACCGAGGGGGCCGAGGCCGCGAGCACCGCGGCCTCGGTTCCGTTGACGACGGCGGTACGGAGCTCACTGTCGAATCGAACGCTGGCCAGTCTCACGTCGCGTCCTCAGCCCTCGACGACCGCGATCGCGTTGATCTCGATCAGGTAGTCCTTGTTGACGAACTTCGACACCTCGACGAGCGTGGAGGCCGGTGCGACGCCGGTGAAGTACTGGCTGCGCACCGCGTGGATCGCCTTGAAGTCCTCCATGTTGCGCACGTAGACGTCGACCCGGGCGATGTCCTCGAGGGTGCCGCCGGCGGCCTCGACCGCTGCCTTGAGGTTCTGGCAGACCTGGTGGGTCTGCGCGGTGACGTCGCCGACGCCGGTGACCCCGCCCTCCTTGTTGCGGGCGGTCATCCCGGAGATGAAGACCAGCCGGCCCTCGGCCTTGGCGACCGTGGCCTGGGCGAAGTGCCCGTTGGGCACGGCCAGCTCGGGGCTGCGGATCTCTTGCTTGGGCATGGATGCTCCTGTTTTCTCGGGCGCCCTCCGGGGGGGATCCCCGGAGGGTACGGATGGGTCGGGGTCAGCGGGCGTCTTCGGTGCTGCTGTACCACTCAGGCTGGGTGGGATAGTGCGGCCCGTCGTACACCTCGAAGAGCACGGTGTCCTCTTCGGCGTGGGTGGGGCCGTGCATGCTGCCCTTGGGGTTCCAGTAGAAGGAGCCCTCGGTCAGCGTCAGGCCGGTGGGCACGTAGGTGTAGCGGCCCTTCAGGCAGAACATGAACTGGTTCGAGGCGTGGGAGTGCCGCGAGGGGATCCCCGAGCCCTTCTCGAAACGGACCAGGGCGATCGAGGCGCCGGTCTCGTCGTTGCGCCAGAGCATCTTGTGCGAGAGCCCGGCGAGGGTCTTGTCGACCCACTCCAGGTCGCCGGTGTGCACCAGGATCTCCCTGAAGCGGGCCAGCGCCTCGCCCTCGGGACCGGTGACCTCCTGCTCGCGGGAACGATCGGGCGCCTCACCGGAGTAGGCCGCGGGGTCGGAGAGGTTGTTGTCCCACTCCTCCTGCGAGATCCCTTCCGGACGCGACAGCTCAGACAAGGTTCTCCCCCAGACACTTGAGCTCGATCAGCCGGCAGCGGTAGCGGCTGTCCCCGTGGTTGGTGAGCATGTGGATCTCACCGGGCTCGCGGTAGACCACACCGCCCACGGCCTCGTGGACCAGGCGCGGATCGCCGCCCTTGATGGAGTCGATGCGGTTGTCCGCGGCCTCCAGGGCGATCACCATGTAGGGGTTGACGTGGTGGTGCCAGGGCTGGGACTGGCCCGGGGTCAGCTCGATCTCCCAGACCCGCACCTGGTCGTTCTCGAAGACGATCTCCTGGCCGACCGGGCCGAGGGTCACGGGCCGGCCGTCGGGGCCGGTCAGCGGATCAGGGGTGGTCATGCTTCCTCCACAGATCTGTCTGGCTGGTTCTGCTCGCACGCCTGTCGGGGAGGCGTGCGACCGGTGATGCGCTCGTAGAGCGCCGCCGCGACGTCCTCGCCCGAGGCGGGGTCATAGGGAACGATCGCGGCCACGTGCGCGTCGGGACGGAGCAGCACGAGCGTGTCGGCCTCGACCCCGAAGCGCAGGCGTACCCGCTCGGAGGGGTCGAACAGCGCCCGGTCGCGCAGTCCCGAGTCGTGCGGGGCGTCCCAGCGGGACACCGCGAAGCGCCGCAGTGCCGGGCTGTCCTGGGCCGGGATGCTCGGGCGTCGCCGGGTGTCGGTGAAGTACAGCGCGACGAAGGCGTCCTGGGTGAGGTCGTGCAGGTGCACCGGGCCGTCCGGGCCGTACATCGGCAGGTCGGGGGCGCGGTCGCCGACGCGTACCGGAAGCGGTTCCGAACCGGTCTTGACCATCGACCAGTCCCCGGTGCCGTCGACGTCGAGGCTGACCCCGAGCAGGCCGCGGGTGAAGGCGTTGCCCCAGTTGCCGTCGGTCATCGCGTCGAGCGCCTCGCCGCGATGGCTCATGTAGGCCCGGGCCGCCTCGGCCATCTGACCGGACCCCTTGATCGCGATCGGGGCCTGCTCGACCTCGTAGCCGGCCAGCAGCGAGTCCTCGGCCCAGCCGCGCAGCACCCAGGCCAGGCGCCAGGGCAGGTTGGAGGCGTCCAGCACCCCGGTGTTGAGCCCGAGCGCCCACATCGGTGTGATCAGGTGGGCGGCGTCTCCCATGAGGAAGATCCGGCCGTCCCGCCACCGCTCGGCCACCCGGTGGTGGACGGTGTAGATGTTGGTGCCCAGCACGGTGATGTCGTCGACCTCGCCGATGAAGCGCATCGCCTTGTCGCGCAGTTCCTCGTGCGTCGGCTCGTCGGCGCCCTTGGGCAGCGGGTAGAGGAAGCGCCAGCAGTGCGGCTGCCGGACCAGGATCATCCACTCCGAGGGGTCGGAGAAGTAGGCCAGGTAAGGGTACTCGCGCGGGTTGCCGACATCGAGGTCCACCTTCAGGTCGACCAGCATGTAGCGGTCGTCCAGGGTGTGCCCCTCGACGGTGATGCCGAGCTCCTCGCGCACCGCCGAGCGTCCGCCGTCGCAGGCCAGCAGGTAGCGGGCCCGTACACGGGTCTCGCCCTGGGGCGTCTGGAGCCTCAGCTCGACATGGTCGTCGTGCTGGGTGAAGCCGACCAGCCGGTGCGCCATGTGCAGCGCTCCGGGGGCGCGCCGCTCGAAGCTTTCGCGCAGCACCGGTTCGAGGTGGTGCTGCGGGATGTTGATCACGAAGGGGAATCGGGTGTCCTCGGACAGCTCACCGGTCCGCACACTCAACGTGGGCTTGTTGGTGGCGCGGTCGAGCTCACCGATCTCGTCGATGCGCAGCGAGGCCCGCAGCACCTCGGGCAGGGCGCCGTAGCGGTGCAGCACCTCCAGGGTACGGGTGAGCACGGTGCCGGCCTTGGTGTCCAGCGAGAGCCGGTCGTCCTCCTCGAAGACGGCCACCGGCACGCCGTAGTGGGCCAGCCCGAGCGCGGTGATCAGCCCGATCGGGCCGGCACCGATCACCGCGACCGGCAGGATCTCCTCCGTCGCGGAGGCACCGTCGCCCTCGGCTCGCGTCTCGTTCTCGGTCAACATCGGTTCACTCCTTCGGGTAGGCGCGGTCGCGGGTGAGCAGCGAGCCGGTCATGGTCGCGGCGTCGGACAGGAGGAAGAGCAGGGGGCCCACGACGTCCTCGGGGGTGCCGACGCCGGTCGTCCGCAGCCAGTGCTCCCGCTCGCCGCCGGAGGGGTTGGCGGCCTGGAACTGCGGGGTGTCGATGACCCCGGGGGCGATGATGTTGACCCGGATCCGGTGCTCGGCGACCTCGGCCGCCAGCGACTTGGCGAAGGCGACCAGCGCGCCCTTGCTCGCGGCGTACGCCGAGGCCTCGGCCCGTCCCATGTGGGCCAGGCCGGAGCTGAAGACCACGATCGAGCCGGAACGGCGCTCGACCATCGAGGGCAGGACGGCCTGGCAGGCCCACACGACGCCGTCGAGGTTGACCCCCAGCACCCGCCGCCACTCCTCGGCGCCCATGGCCGCCACCGGTGTGCGCGGCTGGATCGCCGCGCCGGCCACCAGGCCGTCGATGTGGCCGTGCCGGACCAGCACCTGCTCCACGGCCGAGACGACCGCCTCGCGGTCCGAGACGTCGACGACGATCTGTTCCACGCCGGGCGCGCCGTCCAGTTCCTCGGCATGGCGCACGTCCAGGACCACCGCCGTGCCGCCGGCCGCCCCGACCGCCCGGGCGAGCGCCGCTCCGATACCGCTGGCGCCGCCGGTGACCAGGACGACCTGACCGGTCGCGTCAAAGCTGAGCTTCATGTCCCCTGCCTCCTTCGCCCGGTCCGGCTCACGCGCCGGCGAGGGTGTCGACGCCGGGGAGCGGGGGCAGGACGGCTCCCACCTCGGCGGCGGTGCGGCGCAACGAGTCGAGCACGCTGACCCCGACCGGAACCCCGTCGACGCTTGTCGCGGCGTGGCTCTCGGCCTCGCGCTGGCCGGGCAGCAGCAGCCGCTCGACGCCCGGCGCGGCCGGAGAGCCGACGATCTCCGCGGCGAGCCGGCCCATCCGCTCGGTGAACTCGTCCGGATCCCCGAAGGCCGAGACGTCGAGGGCGAGGAAGAAGTGCGCGCAGTCGTTGGGCACCGTCAGGTCGGCGTACAGCCCGCGAACCCCCTGGCCGAACGAGCCGCCGGAGAGAACACCGGTGAGCACGTCGATGACCAGGGCCAGCCCGAAGCCCTTGTGGCCGGCGGCGGGCAGCAGCATTCCCGCGATGGCCGCCTGCGGGTCGGTGGTCGGGCGGCCCTGTGCGTCGGAGGCCCAGGTCGGCGGGATCTCCCGGCCTTCCTGCGCGGCGAGCCGGATCTTGCCCAGGGCGGCCTCGGAGAGCGCCATGTCCAGCACCACCGGCGGTCCCTGCGGGGTCGGTACGCCCACCGCGAGGGGGTTGTTGCCCACCACGGGCTTGGCGCCGCCGATCGCCGGCATCAGCGGCCGGGTGTTGGCGGCGGCCACCCCGACGCAGCCGGCCCGCACCGCCGACTCGACGTAGCGGAACGCCCCGCCGAAGTGGAAGGCACGGCGGACGGTGACCGCTCCGATTCCGAAGGCCGAGGCCTTCTCCACGGCCAGGGCCATCGCCTGGTCGCCGGTGAGCTGGCCCAGCGCGTGTCCGGCGTCGAGCACCGCGATGGCGCCGGCGTCGACGACGACCTCGGCCCGTTCGCGCCGGCTGACCGACCCGGCCCGGATCCGGTCGATGTACATGGGCACGAGCATGGTGCCGTGTGAGGGCACCCCGCGCATGTCCGCCTCGACCAGCGCCTCGGCCACGCTTCGCGCGGCACCGGGGCTGAAGCCGACCGCCTCGAACACCGAGCCGACCGCGTCGTGCAGCCAAGGCGCGGGTACGATCCCGTCACCATCCGGCCGTGTCGGAGCACCCACGCGTTTACCTCCCAGAACTTGCGCCTGTCTTGAGGGGAGATGCTCATCCATTTCATATCAAATGTCAAATATCAGATATATGATGATCGACCGGCGGGAGGCGTAGGGGCGAACGGGGCGGCGGCGTCAGGGGCGCCGGACATGGAGGAAGGCATGAGCGCCGGGGGTTCCCGTGCTCACGTGGTCTCGCCGGACGGAGACGGGGAGAACGACCTCTGCCGCTGTCCCCGTCAGACGGTGATGGGGAGAACGGCGTCCACGAGCGTGCCGCCGCCCGGCGCCGGGCCCACCACACAGGTCCCGCCGAGTTCGCGGGCGCGCTCACGCATCGAGACGAGACCGATCCCCGAACGGGGAGCCGGGGGCAGCCCGTTCCCGTCGTCGCGGATCCGGACCGTGAGGAAGGAGCCGTCACGCCGGAGCGAGATCGTCGCCGAGCGGGCTCCGGCGTGCCGGCGTACGTTGGTGAGCGCCTCCTGCGTGATGCGGTACGCGGCCACCTCGACGGCCGAGGGCAGGCCGGACAGGTCGCCCTCGGTCTCGACGGTCACCGAGGGCCCGCTGTTCGCCAGTGCCCGTACGGCTCCGGCCAGGCCGAGCGCGTCCAGGGTGGGCGGGCACAGGCCGTACAGCAACTCCCTGATCTCCTGGCCGACCGCGTCCATGCCGTGGTGCAGTTCCGCCAGCAGCCGGTCGGCCGAGGCGGGGGCGGTGCGCAGGCTGATCCTGGCCATGTTGATCGCCATCGCCATGTCGGCCAGCGCGTGGCCGAGCCCGTCGTGCAGATCCCGGCACAGCCGGCGGCGCTCCTCCTCGCGGACGCGGGCCAGCACGGTCGCCGGCGGGTCCCCCTGATCGGTGACGGCGGTCACGGCAGCTGCCAGACGGCGGAGAGCACCGCGGTCAGGACCAGCGTCGCGCCGATCCCGAGCCAGAACCCGCGCCGGGCCGAGTCGCGCAGCATCGCCAGCGCTGCCGCTCCCAGGCTCAGCGCCAGCAGGTAGACCGCGTGCCAGAACGCCGACCCCGGGGCCTTCTCGAACGTCCACATCGGCGAGGTCCACAGGACGAACTCCACGAAGAAACCGAGGAACCGCGCGGAGGTCGAGTAGACGGCGTAGTTGAAACCGACCAGTACCAGCATCACCGCGAACGGCACGCCCGGCCAGGGCGCCCAGCGGGCGGTCGCCGTTCCCAGCAGGGCGGCCCCGAGCACGCACAGCGGCCCGGCGGCCATTTCCCACACCGTGGGGGTGTCCCCCAGATCCACGCCGAAGGCCAGGCAGAGGCCCAGCAGCACCGCCTGGAACAGGCATGCCAGGACGAACGGCACGAGGGCGGCCAGGCAGGCGGCGGCCGTACGGTGCGCGCGGTCGAGTGGCGCGGTGGACAGCAGCTCCTGGGTGCCGGCCCGGCGCGCGGCGGTGCCGACGAGGTTCGCGGCGAAGAAGATGAGCACGCCCCACTCCATGACCATCTGAGCGGTGATCATCCTGAAGGAGTCCTGCGGCCACTCCCAGGTGTGCGAGAGGAACAACGCTGTCATAAGCGCGAACCCGAGCAGGTTGAGCGGGTGGCGGAGCAGCAGCCGGGCTTCGGCGCGGACCAGCGCGGGCACCGCGTGACGCGTCGTCGCGGGCAACCGGTCCGCGAGCCGTGACAGCCCGGCCATGGCAGTGCCTCCGGAGAGCGGGCCGGTGTACGCCGCCCGGGACAGGGCGTCGTGCTCGTACGTCATGCCGCCGCCTCCGCGGCCGTGCCGCCGAGCAGCAGCAGGTAGCCGTCCTCCACGGTCGGCTCGGCCAGGCGGGCACCCTCCGGAGCGGGCCCGATGTTGCGGAACAGCCCGTCGCCGGTACGCCAGGAGAGCACTCCCGACTTCTCCGCGGAGAACCAGACCCGGCCCTCGGCCAGTGCCCGGATCTCCTCGGGCGTGCCCTCGAACTCGCACCGTCCCGCCTTGAGCACGACCACCCGGTTGCAGAGGGCGGCGACGTCCTCGGTCTGGTGGGTGGAGAGCACGACGGCCCGGTCCTGCCCGATGTGCGAGATCAGCTCGCGGAACCGGAGCCGCTGCTCGGGGTCCAGGCCGACGGTCGGCTCGTCCAGCAGGATCAGCTCGGGGTCGCCGAGCAGGGTCTGCGCGATGCCCAGCCGCCGCCGCATGCCGCCGGACAGCGTCCGGATCCGCTTCCCGCTCACGGAGGTCAGCCCGACCTCCTCGATCACCCGGCGCACCTCGTCGTGCCGGGCCCGCCGCTCCACCATCTCCTTCAGGATCGCCACGTAGTCGACGAACTCGAAGACGGTGAACCCTCGTTGGTAGCCCGGCTCCTGCGGTAGGTATCCCAGCCGCCGCCGGATCTCCAGCCGGTCCCCGGCCGGGTCCCGGCCGAGCAGCCTCAGCTCGCCCTCGTCCGGTGCGAGCACGGTCGCCAGCATCCGGATCAGCGTGGTCTTACCAACGCCGTTCGGCCCCAGCAGACCGGTCACCCCCTTCCCCACGGTGAAGGTGAGCCCGTCCAGGGCCCGGCCGCGGCCGTAGGTCTTCACCAGACCAACTGCCTCGATCATGAGAACTCCTTGCGGCGAAAGAAGAGAAGCACGACGGATACGAAGGTGATGGCCAGGTAGCCCGCCTGGCCGGCGCCGCCGAACATCGCCAGGCTCGGCTCGCGGAGGTTCGTGGCGACGACCACGACCAGCCAGGTCGCGGCCACGGCTGCCCCGCAGTGGCGCGGGTCGAACCGGCTGGAAAGGACGAGGGTCAGCGAGGTCAGCGCGAGCGAGGGCAGCAGCCACGCGGCCACGGTCCAGTCGTCGTCCAGCAGGCCGAGGCCCATCACCAAGGCCAGCGCCGACGAGGACGTCAGCACCGCGGCGGCGCGCATCAGCATCAGCCGGAACATCGAGTACGGAGCCGCCAGACCGATCTCGTGGGCCGGATCGCCGTCCCGGCCGAAGGCCACGGCGACTCCGGCGACCGGCAGGATCGGGGCCAGCGTGAGATAGGAGAGCAGCCCCCACCGGGTCGTCTCCCCCGAGGCCAGCGCGGCGAACAGGAGCGCCACGGTGCTGGCCGCGATCCACGGCAGGCGCAGCGAGTGGGTGGCGCCCAGCAGCCGGGCCGTGTGGTCGTGGACGCCGATCGCCCGCAGCAGCCGTTCGAACGGTCCCGGCGCGGGCGTGTCCACCGCGTCGGCCACCTCCGCCCAGACCCGGTCCAGCCGGGAGCGCGGTACCCGGGGCGCGAGCAGGCTCCGGCATTGATCGCAGGCCAGCAGGTGGGCCTCGACCGAGGCGGCCAGGGTCGGGTTCAGCTCCCCGTCGGCGTACCTGACGGCCAGGCCGTCGTCCATGTGCCAGGTGCTCATACCAGCTCCTCCCTCAACAGTGCCTTCGCTCGCATCATCCGGGTCTTGACGGTCCCGGCGGGGATGCCGAGCAGCCGACCGGCCTCCCGGGTGGTCAGCCCGTCCAGCACCGTGGCCTGGACCACCGCGCGCAGTTCCGGGGAGAGCCGGCCCATCGCCTGGCCGAGCTCGCCGTACTCGATGCCGAGCAGCACCTGCTCCTCGGCCGAGACCATGACCTGGTCGTAGGCGGGCAGTGGCACCGCCGGGCGGCGGCGGAGCTGGTCCAGCAGGCGGCGGATACCGATGCCCCAGATCCAGGCCGCGACCTCTCCCTTGCCCCTCCAGGTGCGCGCCGTCCGCCAGACGGCCACGAAGGTGTCCTGGACCGCCTCGTCCACCAGCGCCGGGTCGGCGCACCGGCGGGTGAGCCGGATGACGAGCCAGGGTGCGTGCCGGGCGTAAAGGACCTCAAGGGCCCGGCGGTCCCTGTCGGCGACGGCCTCGAGCAGTCGAGCGTCCGTCCAGCTCTCGTGCTCGCTCATGGGAGCCCTTTCAACGGTGTCATGCCTCTCTGTCGCATCCGATCGCCTCAGCGGTTCATGGCGTGGAACGAACCGAATGCGGTGTCGAGCCCGACAGGTGAGGCATGAGAAGGAAAATACTGGTCTCGCTGGTGGCGCTGTCCATGGTGTGCGCTGCGACGTCGTGTTCGCGGGGAGTGCCGCTCGACGGTCCTCCGGGCACCGGGAAAATCATCATCGACGCGGACATGGGCGAGCTGAACGACGACGCGCAGGCCATGTTCCTGCTGGCCGCCGCCGAAGGGGTGGAGGTGCTCGGGGTCACGACCGTGGGCGGCAACACCTGGCCGGAGGAGGGCACCGCGTACGCGCTGCGCCAACTGGAGCTCATCGGCAGGACCGACATCCCCGTGGTGACCGGCGAGACCAACGTGCCGGCGCCGAGGGAGGACTACGACGGGGCTCTGGACCGGCCGAGGCCGGCGTCCCACCGCGCGCTGGCCACCCCGCCGCACGGTGGCTACCCGACGACCCGGCCCGCGGCGGGCAGCGCCTCGGACTTCATCGCCGACCAGGTGGGACGCCACCCCGGTGAGGTGACCGTCTTCGCGCTCGGCCCGGCCACCAACCTGGCGCGCGCCGTACGGGAGCATCCCGAGATGGTCCCCCTGGTCAAGGAGGTCGTCTATCTGGGAGCCGATACGGAGGGCGAGGAGTTCAACCGCTGGTTCGACCCCGAGGCGTCCCGGATCGCCTTCGCCGCTCCGTTCAAGCGCCGGCTGGTCGTCACGCTGGAGGCGGCGCAGCGGCTCACCTTGGACCAGAAGACCTACGAGCGGGTGGTCACGGGCCCGGAGAGCCCGGTCAGGAAGCTCTTCAAGGAGATCGAGGGGCCGCTCTTCGCCGGTGACCCGGGACATCGGGCGTTCGTCTGGGACGCCGTGGCCGCGGCGGCCTTCCTCCGCCCCGAGATCGTCTCGGACACCGACGGCCGCACCGTGCTGGAGGTGGACCCGGACCGGTTCTGGGATTTCTACGTCACGCGGATCGGCTCGGCCGGGCCGCCGAGCTGAGGGCTCGAACCCTGACGTCCACCGGTCGGAGTGGAACTTTCAGATGGCCGGGAACATACCGGAGTCAATCGGGCCTGGTCGCCCCGTGGGGCCGGGGCGGCGGGCCCGAGTGCGCTTGCGCGGGGGAGGAACCGCTCTATGGTGCGAATTATAGGAGCGCTCCCATACTAATCCGCGACCGAAAGCGGTGCCAGCATGAGGCGAACGAGAGAACGTGGAGTGAGGCGGGCCGTCATGGCGGTCCTGGCCGCCCTCGGCCTGGTCCTCACGGCCGGGGCGGTCGCCGCTCCGGCGCACGCCGACACGACGATCTGCGAGAAGTACGGCGCCACCACCATCCAGGGCGGGAGGTACTACGTCCAGAACAACAACTGGGGCGACGACACCAGGCAGTGCGTCAACGTCACGGGCCTCGGCTTCTCGGTGACGGAGGCGAGCCACGACAGGCCGGTCGACGGCGCACCGGGCTCCTACCCGTCGATCTTCGCCGGCTGTCATCGCGCCCAGTGCACCTCCGGCAGCGGCCTGCCCATGCAGATCAGCGACAGCCGCTTCAACGGCATCCAGACCAGCGTCCACATGACCTATCCGAGCGGCGGCGTGTACAACGCGTCCTATGACATCTGGCTCGACCCGGCTCCCCGGACGGACGGGCAGAACACCGGTGCGGAGATCATGGTCTGGCTCAACCGGGTGGGGCCGATCCAGCCAATCGGCTCCCGAGTGGGCACGGTCAGCCTCGCCGGGGCGAGCTGGGAGGTCTGGTACGGCAACGTCGGCTGGAACGTGATCTCCTATGTCCGCTCCTCGGCGACCGCGTCGATCGGCTTCGCCGTCCGCACCTTCGTCGACGACGCGGTCGGTCGCGGCCATGTCCAGCGGTCCTGGTACCTCACCAGTGTCCAGGCGGGCTTCGAGCCGTGGGTCGGCCAGACCGGCCTGGCGGTGAACAACTTCTCCTACGGCATCATCAGCGGTGGAAGCTGCTCGGCCACCGGCACCCTGTCGTACGGGGGGAACAACATCTACACGGTCAATCCGATCAGCGTCACCAACACCGGTCTCACCACGATCAACGACTGGACCGTCACCGTCACCCTGCCGGCCGGGCACAGCCTCATCGGTTCCTGGGGCGCGACCGTGACCACCAACGGGCAGACCGTCACCGCTCGCAACCTGAGCTACAACGGTTCACTCGCGCCCGGGGCCGGTGTGAGCTTCGGCTTCCAGGCCGTCCGCCCACCCGGCGTTCCCCAGTGGCCCTCGGGCTACACCTGCACCACCTCTTCCTGACCCCGCCCCGGAGACATGGCTCGCCGAGGGAGGCGAACCGGTTGCGCATCCGTTCGCCCTCACCACCCGCCTCCGAAGGCAAGGGTCACGATGTCCTCCACAGCGGTGGTCTTGAGTGGTGGTCTTGACCCCGCGCACCCTGACCGGCACGCATGTCAGCGGGCCGCCGTGCTCGGCCTGGTCCTGTTCCTGATCGGCATGCCGGGTTTCCTGGTCGCGGGCGACACTCCCGGCGCCGATCCCTTCACGGACCTGACCGTGCTCGCGATCGGCGTCCGCACGCTGTACGGCATGGCGGGGTGGTGCTGGCTGGTCGCGATCCTGGGACTTCTCGACCGTCGTCGCGGGACACCGGCCGCCGCGCGGGACACACCGGACGGCCGGGGCCGGCGGCTGTACGGCTATCTGGCCACCGCCGCGTTGCCGCTCTACGTCCTGCACCAGCCGATCGTCGTCGCGGTCGCGTACGGCGTGGTCGGCTGGCACGCGCCGATCGTGGTCAAGTACCTCGTGATCGTCGCGGCCTCGCTCGCCCTGACCGTGGCCGCCTACGACCTGCTGGTACGCCGCACGCGGGTGACCCGGTTCCTGTTCGGGATGCGGGCTCACTCACCGTTGCGCAGGTCGGAGAGGCGTTTCGCCGAGTAGCGGATGTCCTCGAAACGGACGGTGCAGCCCTGGCCGGTCGGTGACTGGGCGAGGAAGCCGACCTCGGGGTCCTTGTCGAGCGCGAAGTACCTGGTGAGATGCCAGAAGTCGGTACCGGTGGAGACATGGAAGGCGAAGGCGGAGCCGATCCGGGAGATTCGCAGCCGCAGGTCGTCGCCCTCGGCGGTGAAGGAGTTGCAGTCGTCGGACACCCCGCGGGTCACCACCGAGACGATCGTGGGCCTGCCCTGCGGGGACATCTCCAGGCAGAACTTCGCCCAGTTGTGCTCGTCGCCGTACAGCACCAGGACCCCGGCGTCATAGGTGGTCAGCAGGTCGACCCTGATCCGGGCGCTCAGCGTGAAGTCGCCGTCCAGCCGCCCGACCAGGGCGGGGGCGTTGGCGAAGCGGTCGGGGCCACCGGGGTCGGTGAACAGGTCGGTGTTCGGGCCCGCCTCGATGGCCAGCGCGTCGTCCCCGTCGACGCTCCACCCGACCGGCTGGTTCAACCAGCGCAGCGGCGCGGGAAAGGCGGGCAGGGTGACCGGCTGGCTCATCGGTTTCTCTCCTTCTCCGGTGGAACGGATTCGTGGTCGAAACAGCCGTACGGAGGTGGGTCGCTTTCCCGGCGACGCGGAAGACATTTGTGGATCATCCTGGGCGCGCCTGATGATACCGCTCCCACAAGGGCGGATGAAAGCACCTTGTCCGCATGTGGAACCCAGCAGCAGCCATCCGTCATCCGTCTCCGGTGAGCGTCCGATGGTTGCGGCGCAGGAAATCGCGCACGGCCGCGTTCTCGGTGCGGGCGATCGCCGCCTCGTAGGCCGACGCCGCCTCGGCGGTGCGTCCCAGGCGGCGGAGCAGGTCGGCACGGACGGCGTGGAGCAGGTGGTAGCCGTCCAGGTCGAGGTCGTCGACGAGGGTGAGCGCCGCGTCGGGACCCTCGACCTCGGCCACCGCGACCGCGCGGTTGAGCGCCACGACCGGGCTCGGGGCGAGCGCCAGCAACTGGTCGTACAGCCGCAGGATCTGCCACCAGTCCGTGGCGGCCGGGACCGGCGCGTCGCTGTGCACCGCGTTGATCGCCGCCTGGATCTGGTAGGGGCCCGGCTGGTCGCGCCGCAGGCAGCGCCGGACGATGGCCTGGCCTTCGGCGATGAGGGCGCGATCCCACCGGCCACGGTCCTGGTCGGCCAGGAGCACCGGCTCGCCGCCGGGGCCGGTGCGGCCGCCCCGGCGCGACTCGACGAGCAGCATGAGCGCGAGCAGTCCCATGACCTCCGGTTCGTCGGGCATCAGGTCGGCCAGCAGCCGTCCGAGCCGGATGGCCTCGGCGCAGAGGTCCTCGCGGACCAGACGCTCGCCCGCACTCGCCGTATAGCCCTCGTTGAAGATGAGGTAGACGACCGCCAGTACGGCCCGGAGCCGGTCGGGGAGGTCGGCGTCGCGAGGGACCCGGTAGGGGATCCGCGCGTCGCGGATCTTGCCCTTGGCCCGGACCAGCCGCTGGGCCATGGTCGTCTCGGGCACCAGGAAGGCACGTGCGATCTCCGCGGTGCTGAGCCCGCCCAGGAGTCGCAGGGTCAGCGCGACCCGGGCGGCGGGGGCGAGCGCGGGGTGGCAGCAGGTGAAGATCAGGCGTAGCCGGTCGTCGCGCACGGGTCCCTCCTCCTGTTGTTCGTCGCGGGCGTGCAGCAGGGCGGCCTGGGCGTGCCGGTCCTCGCGGGAGGCCTCGCGGCGCAGCCGGTCGACGGCTCGGTTCCGTGCGGTGGTGATGATCCATCCCGCCGGGCTCGGTGGCGGTCCGGCCGACGGCCAGCGTCGCACCGCGATGGTGAAGGCGTCCTGGACCGCCTCCTCGGCGACGTCGATGTCACCGAAGACGCGGACCAGGACCGCCACCGCGCGGCCGTACTCCTCGGCGAACACTCGTGCGATCTCCGAGGGAGGAAGGCGCGGCCCGCCGGACATCGGTGTGAGGCTGCCCGTCTCCCCGTCACGGGAGCCGAGGCCGGCCCCAGGCGGCCTCGGGTTCTCGGCCGGGGGTGGCATCAGACCGTCACCTCGCCCCGCGCGGCTTTCCGTGGGAAGCGCGGATCCACACCGGCCGGGGAAGACGAGGCCGGCCCCAGACGGCTTCGGGTTCTCGGCCGGTGCCCGGCATCAGCCTGCCACCTCTCCCTGGAACGGACGTACCTCGACCGGCAGGGTGGTCGCGCGGGCGAGTTTCCGGCCCCATTCGAGCGCGGAGTCGAGGTCGGGCGCCCTGACGACGGTGAGCCCGCCGAGGTGCTCCTTGCCCTCCGCGAAGGGGCCGTCGGTCATCAGCACCTCGTCGTCCTTGACCCGCAGCACGGTCGCCGTGCTCGCCGGGTGCAGGCCGGCGGAGAAGACCCAGGCGTCGGCGGCCCTCATCTCCCGGTCCAGGGCGTCGACGTCCCGCATGATCGGCTCCAGCGTCTCGGGCGGGGGAGCCTCCCCGTCGGGCTGGTAGATGCTGAGCAGGTACTGCTTCATCGGGTCCTCCTGGGCGAGTGCGAGACGCCACCGTCGGCGTCCCACCCACTACACGAACGGCGTCGGGCCGAATCGACATTGAGCCCCCGTCCCGGGGAAATGTTTCCGGCTTCGCGCTCACCGGTGGGCCGGATTTCCCCGGTCGTCGTCGGGTAGCACGATGGCATGCGCATCGGAAAGACGGAGATCAGGGTACTGGGCGGCTGGGCCGGATGCCTGACCATGATCCTTGTCTCCGTGCTGCTCTCCGTCCTCCTGACGGTCCTGCTCAACATCCTGCTCCGCTGACCGTTCACCGTGGAGGTCGCGGCGAGGGTGTCCCTGAGCCCTCCCCTGTTCTATGATTCTTTGGAATATTAGCTACAGCGGATCAGCGGGAGGGCGCGATGTCATATCCGGAGCCTCGTTACCTGGGTGAGACGGGCGAGAGCAGCGGGTTCTTCCGGCCGGCGAGTGCGGGGCCGGACCTGGTGATAGGCGAAGGCGGGACACAGGTGCACTATCTGGGCACCGGCGCCTCGACGAACGGGCAGTTCGGTCTGTACCGCTGGGACATGGGCGCGAAGCCGTCCGGCCCGGACCCGCACTTCCACCGGACGATCTCCGAGTCCTTCTTCGTGCTCTCCGGGACCGTGCGGCTGTTCAACGGGAGGACCTGGACCGACGCGACGGCGGGAGACTTCCTGTACGTCCCGGAGGGCGGGGTGCACAGTTTCCGCAACGAGTCCGGCGAACCGGCCTCGCTGCTGCTGCTCTTCGCGCCGGGGGCACCTCGCGAGGGCTACTTCGAGGAGCTCGCCGAGATCGCGGCAGGTGGGCGCCGGCTCAGCGACGAGGAGTGGGCGGACGTCTACCTCCGCCACGACCAGTACATGGTCTGACGGGTCATGGCGGAGTTTCCCGAGGAGCCCATCTACCGGCAGCTGGCCCGGATCGGCAGGACGCTGGCCAGTCCGGTGCGGCTGAGGCTGCTCGATGTGCTCGACCAGGGGGAGCGCACCGTCGAGCAGCTGTCCGAGGAGGCGGACATCCCGCTGAAGAACACCTCGGCCCAGCTGCAGCAGCTCCGCGCGGCTCACCTGGTGACGAGCCGCAAGGCGGGTACCCGGGTCTACTACCGGCTGGCCGACGAGCGGGTCTCGCGCTTCCTGGGCGAGCTGCAGGACTTCGCCGCGGAAAGGCTCGCCGATCTGCGGGAGGCGGTGTCCGAGCACCTCGGCGAGGTGGCGGTCCTGGAGGCGGTGACCGCCGACGAGCTCGCCGCGCGTCTCGACGACCCCGGCATCGTGATCGTCGACGTCCGCCCGGCCGCCGACCACGCCCGCGGCCATGTGCCGGGGGCGGTGTCGGTTCCGCTGGCCGAGCTGCGGGACCGACTCGACGAACTGCCCGGGGACGCCGAGATCGTGGCCTACTGCGGCGGCCCCTACTGCGTGGTCTCCTCCGAAGCCGTGCTCCTCCTCCGAGACCACGGCTTCCGGGCCCGTCCGCTGGACGGCGGGCTCACCCGCTGGCGACGCACGGGCGGGCGACTGCGGACCGGTGCCGCCGCCCGGTGACGGCGCGCGGCCGCGTCGTCGGAGTGGATCACCACCGTTCCCGGCATTCGGTTCGCCCGAGTCACATCGCGCTCAGGCGACCGCGCGGCGGGTGGTCATGGTTCCGGCCGGCGCAGGTGCCGGCGCACCATGCCCGCCGCGAGGGGGGCGTCCGCGAAGTCGCCGGCCGCCATCCGGGCGGCGACGGTGCGCCGGACGAGACGGTCGGCCAGGGCGGGGGCGTGCCTGCCCACCATCATCTCGACCCGCCCCCGGCGGGTGGTCGCCACGTCACGGGGGGCACGGCGGGCGGTGACCGCGCGGACGATCGCGTCGACCACGCCCTCGACAGGTTCCGGCCGGGACACCGCGTCCAGGGAGAGCCCGGCCTGTCTCGTGCTGTCGTGGATCGGGCTGCGGACCATGCTCGGGTAGACGGTCGTCACGCCGACGTGCGTGCCGACCTCAAGGCGGAGCGCGTCGGCGTAGGCCGCGAGCGCGCGCTTGGAGACGCCGTACGCCGCCGCCAGCGGCAGCGGCAGGACCGCCATCCGTGAGGCGATGAAGACCACCTGCCCCCTGGCACGTACCAGGTGGGGCATGACCGTCGCCGTCACCCTCCAGGCGCCGAGCAGGTTCAGCCGCAGCTGCGCCTCCACCTCGTCGCCCGGGGCGAGTTCGGCCGGGGCGGGCCCGCCCCGGCCGGCGTTGTTGATCAGCAGGTCGATGCCGCCGAGCAGGGCCGAGGCCTCCGCCACCGCGGCGTCGACGGACTCCTGGGAGGTGATGTCGCACGCGATGATCGGTATGTCGGAGCCGTCGGGGCGGGCGGTGGGACGGACGACGTCCAGGCCGACCACCCGCGCGCCCTGGGCGGTGAACCGCGCGCTCATCGCCCTGCCGAAGGTGCCCGCCGCGCCGGTGACCAGGATCCGGCGCCCGGCCAGCGTGCGCGCCGGGGACGGGCGCAGCTCGCGGTTCACGACGCGGAGGTACTGGTCGACGTCGATCCGCATGTGCGGCCTGCGCTGTCCCCAGCGCTCCCGCGCGGCGTCGAGCTCGGCCGAGGCGATCCGCCGCGCGCTCTCCGGATCGGGCAACCGATGGGTTCCGGTCCGTACGGCGGCCACCAGGCGGCCCTGCGCCTCGACGACGGGCAACGCCGAGCCGGTCGACTGCATCAGCCCGACGTAGCTGATCGAGTCGTCGCCGATGGGGAAGACGTGGCGGTAGAGCAGCAGGCTCGCCGGGTCGGGCACCGTGTCCGTGTCGAGGAACGGGGTCACGGCCCGGTAGCCGGTGCACCACACGATGTGGTCCACCTCGTCCGCCTGTCCGTCGGCGAAGTGGACCCGGGAGCCGTCCAGGCGCGCGATGCCCTGCCGCGCGAGGATCTCTCCTCTCGCGATCAGCTCGGGAACGGAGTCGCTCAGGGTCGGGTGGTCCTGGAGCACGCCTCGGCGGGGGGCGGCCAGGCGCGGCCCGGCGGGTTTCCGGTCGGCGACCCTGAGCACCGCCTGGGAGACCACCTGGCGCACCCGCCAGGGGAGCAGGGCGGCGAGGGCGCCGTTGAGCTGGTCGGAGGGGCGGCCGAGCAGCCGTTTGGGCAGCACCCAGACACCGCGCCTGGCCGAGAGCAGCACGGTGGACGCGTGGCCGACGAGCTCGGCGGCGATGTCCATCGCGGAGTTGCCGGTGCCCACGACGAGCACCCGCTTCCCGGCCAGCTCGGCGGGGGTGACGTAGCCGTGCGCGTGTGACTCGGTGCCGGTGAACGTCCCCGGGTACGGCGGTTCGGGGTGGCGGGGCTCGTGGTTGTGGCCGTTGGCCACCACAAGATGCTCCACCGTCTCGGTGTACGGCCCGTCGGGGCCGGTCAGCGCCAGCTCCCAGCCGTCGCCGGTACGCCGGGCCGATTCGAGCGTGGTGGCGAACCGGAAACTCTCGCCGATCCCGAAGTGCTCGGCGTACGACCGCAGGTACTCCAGCATCTGGGCGCGGGTCGGGTAGTCGGGCCACTCGGCGGGCATGGGGAAGTCGGAGAACTCGGTGCGCGGCTTGCTCGTGTTGAGGCGGAGGCCCTCGTAGGACGCGGTGCCGGCGTCCAGCCGCCACAGGCCGCCGAAACAGGTGGCGCGCTCGATGCCGAGCACCGGCAGGCCGGCCTCGATGAGGGCCTTGGCCGCGGCTATGCCCGCGGCGCCGCCACCGATGACGGCGGTCACCCCCCGGCCCGGTGCGCCGGCGCCTCCGAGGGTCACTCCCCGGCCCGGTTCCGCTGAGCTCATCCGCTGCCTCCCATAATCCATCGGATGATGGATTATTAACCGTCCACGGCCCCCGCGCCAGGGGGTGCGTAGAGCCGGTCGACGAAACGGTGGGCGTAGGCGCGGAACTCGCGCCGCTCGCGGTCCGCGGTCACCGGATCGCCCCCCCGGGCGGTCAGGGCGGCCAGGGAGGTCACGTGGCCGTGGGCCGCCCAGACCAGGCCGCGCACGGTGATGTGCGGCGTCGGCTCGACGACCAGGCCGCGGGTGGCCGCCGCCAGCAGGGCCCGCTCGATCTCGCCGTAGATCGGCAGCGAGTACGCCTCGTCCAGCGACAGGTGGAGGCTGGGGTCCAGCCACCGGCGCAGCCACAGGAACGTGGTCTGGGGGTGGTCGTCGAGGAAGTCCACGAACGCGTCCACCAGGTCGTGCATGGCGCGCACCACGTCGGCCGCCGGTCCGGAGCGCGCCGCGTCGAGGAGGGCGCGCACCGGCGGCGTGAGCGTCGCCCGTTCCAGCTCGAAGACGCGGGCGAAGCAGGCGTCGTACAGCGACGCCTTCGAGGGGAAGTGGTGGTGCACGCTGGAGACGTCGATGCCGACCCGGGCGGCGATGTCGCGCATGGAGACGCCGTCGGCCCCGTGCCGGGCGAAGAGGTCGGTCGCCGCCGCGAGGACGCGGTCGGAGGTGGCCGGCGCGGACCTGTCCCTGGGCGGGCGTCCCCGGCGGCGGGCCGGGGGTGCGGAGACGTCTTCCTCGCTCTTCCTCATGCCGGACAGTCTGGTCGTGATGCCCCTACCTCGCAATCCATCAATGAACGGATTGACAGGGAAAGCGGCGGGTCTCGGGAAACCGGAACACGATCTTGTCCCGCGGTCCCGGCGAGGCACCCTACAGTTGTGTGCCAATTGCCGGGCTCGGAGTTGATGGCGGGAGATCATGGCGGTTTGGGAAGGGGCGGCCGTGGTGCTCGCCGGGCGGTACCGGCTGGACGAGCTGATCGGCCACGGCGGCACGGGCGAGGTCTGGCGCGGTTACGACCTGCGGCCCGGCTGGCCGGTGGCAGTCAAGATCCTGGCACCGCGGGTGGCCGACGCCGCGGTGCGCGAGAGGTTCGCCAGGGAGGCCAGGACCGCCGCGCGCATCATCCACCCCAACGTGGTGACCGTGCTCGACATGGGCGAGCACGAGGGCCGCCCGTACCTGGTGATGGAGTTGCTGACCGGCCGGGATCTCGCCGCCGAGCTGGCCGAGCGCGGACCGCTGAGCGTGGCCGAGACGTGCCGCCTGGCGGGGCAGATCGCGCTCGGGCTGGACGCCGCGCACCAGGCCGGGGTCGTGCACCGCGACGTCAAACCGGCGAACCTGCATCTGGGGGCGGGCGGCGTGCTCAAGGTCGTCGACTTCGGTACGGCCAGGGTCGCGACCGAGGCCGCGATGCGACTGACCTCGGTGGGCACCGTCATCGGCACGGCCGCCTACCTGTCGCCCGAGCAGATCCGCGGCGAGCCCGGAAACGCGGCCGCCGATCTGTACGCGCTCGGCTGCGTCTGCTACGAGCTGCTCTGCGGGCGGCCCCCGTTCGTCGGCACGGCCACGGAGGTGATCTCCCAGCACGTCGGCGCCCGCCCGGACCCGCCCGGCCGCCACCGGCCCGGCATCCCCGCGGAGCTGGAGAGGCTCGTCCTGGCCCTGCTGGAGAAGGACCCCGCCGCGCGGCCCACCGGGGGAGAGGTCGTCCGCCGGCTCCTGGCCGCGACGCCCCGCAGGGCGCCGCACGCGTCCGGGCCTCCGGCGCCGACCTCTGTGCTGCCCTCGGTGTCTCCGGTCTCCGCCGGGACGGGCGGCCCGCCGGCGCAGGCGTGGCCGGGGCGTGCGACGAGGTTCCTGCGGGAGAGTTCACCCGGCATGTTCGTCGCGATCCTGCTGGGCGTGGTGGCCCTGCCGGTGCTGGTGGCCCTGTGGGTGTCGGCCTCGCCGGATCCGGCGGGACAGGGCACCGCGGCGGCGTCACCCGCGATCACGTCGGCGGCGCCCTCGAAGGCGCCCTCCCCGGCGTCGTCCGCACCCGTGTCACCGACCCCCGCCGTCTCGCCGAGCGCGTCCGCGGCACCGGCCCCCGCGCCCAGCCCGACCGCGCCGGCGGCGGACGGATGGCAGGCACGTCTGGCGGCCCTGGCGCAGGCGGTCACCGCGCAGGAGCTACAGGGGAAGATCGACCCCAAGACGGCCCGCAAGGTCCGCGAGAGGATCGCCAAACTCGCCGGGAAACTCCAGGAGGGCGACAACGGGAAGGCCCGCGACGAACTGGGCAAGCTCGGCCGTGAGCTGAGCGAGGCGCGGCGCAAGGGCAGGCTCGCCTCGGACGGGCCGCTCGTCGACTTCCTGCGAACCTCGGGGCTCGTCTTCCAGGTGGACGGCCAGGTGGACGGTGACCAGTCCGGGCCGCTCCATCACAGCAGCGATGACGACGATGACTAGCGCGTCATCCGTTCGGAGTCTCCCGCTCCCGGCAGGAGCACCACCGGCGGGCCGCTGCCGGCCCGCGAGTAGTGGAACCGGACTGACGGTGTGCCCACATAACTCTCACCAGCCACCGATACCTCACTGATCCGAACGATACTGTTCGGATCAGTGAGGGTGTCGCGTCGGCAGATCAAGTGGAGACGCCCAGGGTGGAAAGGAGGGTCGTCGTCAGCGTGTCGGCGGCGGTCTCCGCCGGCAGGCGGCCCGCATCCACTTCGAGGGCGGCCGCGTGCAACAGGCTGTAGAAAACGGTGACAAGCCAGCTCTCGGGCAGGTCGTCGCGAATCACGCCCTCGCGCCGGCCTCGGACGATGATGTCGCGGACGCGAACCAGCGGCTGGTCGTGATGCTCTCGCACGCGTTCGGGGCCCAGGATTCGAAGGGCGGTCGGCTGCAGGCGGCCGTACCGGCTCAGAATCCGCCAGGACGAGCCGATCAGCATTTCCAGGGCTTCTCGTACGGGAATCTCCGGTGAGGATTCGGCGCCGAGTGCGGCGTTGGCCTCCTGGACGGCATGCGTCATGACCGCGTCGAGGAGGTCCTCCCGCGAGGGGAAGTGGCTGTAGAGGGTGACCCGGCCGACACCGGCGGCGCGAGCGATGCCGGTCATGCTGACCTCGGGGTTCTCGCCGAAGGCCGTCAACGCGGCGTCCAGGATGGCCGTGACGCTCCGTTCGGCATCGGCCCGGCGCCGACTCCCCGGCGAAGGGTTGCGTACTGGGGAGTCGGCGCCTGCGTCCTTGTGCGTGGTGGGCATGACGGAAGCGTAGGCGACGCGTCCTCGCCCCACAGGTCCTCATTCGTGACCTCGCGGTCGACATGCCCTACCCCGGCATGGTTTCATAATCCGAACACTAGTGTTCGGGTTATGAAACCTCGACATCGAGCCTGTGAAATTCCAGGGAGATCACGTTATGAATCACGGTCACTCCGTGCACACCCCACCGGCACCCGCGGAAACACCACCCGATTCCCGGTGGCGGACCACACTGCTCCTGCTCTGCCTGGCTCAGTTCATACTGATCGTCGACATCACCGTCGTTCAGGTCGCCCTGCCCACCATCGGCGGTGACCTTGCCCTCGGCCGCGAAGCACTCACCTGGGTGGTGACGACGTACACGCTGTGCTTCGGCGGCCTGATGGTGCTCGGCGGACGGCTCTCCGACGCGCTCGGCGCGCGACGCACGCTGCTGGCGGGCCTTGCCCTCTTCACCCTTGCCTCGCTGGCCTGCGGTCTGGCCCCGAACGGCACCGTGCTCATCGTGGGCCGCGCCGTCCAGGGAGTCGGCGCCGCGCTGCTGTCACCGTCGGCGCTGGCGATCATCATGAGTACCTTCCACGGCCGGTGGCGCAACCGCGCCCTGGGCGTGTGGGCGGCGATCGGCGGCACCGGAGCCGCACTGGGCGTACTGCTCGGCGGTCTCTTCACCACCGGCCCCGGCTGGGAATGGGTGTTCTTCGTCAACGTGCCCATCGGGCTGCTGGTGCTGTTCACCCTTCCCGCGGTCGTCCCCGCTGACGGCCCGCGTCCGGCGCGCCAGCGGGTGGACGTCCCCGGTGCGCTCGCCGTCACCGCCGCGACCGCCCTGCTCATCTACGGCCTCGTCAACGCCGGTGACACCGGCTGGGGCGCAGCCGGAACCCTGCTGCCCCTGGCCGGGGCGGTGATCTTCTACGTGGTGTTCGTCCTCATCGAACGCAGCGTCCGGGCACCTTTGATGCGCGCCGAGACACTCGCCCGCCGCCCGGTGATCTCAGGAACATTCGTGATGCTCGTCGCGACCGGGCTGATGCTCGCCCTGTTCTTCCTCAGCTCCCTCTACCTTCAGCACGTCCTCACGTTCAGCGCGCTGGAGACGGGCCTGATGTTCCTGCCGGTCGCGATCGCCATCACCGTCGGCGCGCAGCTGGGCGGCCACCTCATCGGCAAGGTCGGCGGCCGGCCCGTCGCCGTGATCGCGTTCCTGATCACCGCCGCCGGTGTGCTCCTGATGACCCGCATCTCCCTCCAGGACAACGCCTACACCACCCTTTTGCCGGGATTCGTCATCGCCGCCCTGGGCATCGGCCCGGCGTTCGTCACCGCCACCACCACGACCCTGGCCAACATTCCTCAGGCCGAGGCGGGTGTGGCCTCCGGCGTCATCAACACCTTCCACGAACTCGGCGGGTCGATCGGCGTCGCCGTCGTCTCCACGGTCGCCGCGGCGAGTTTCACGCCCGGCGCCGCGGATATCGGTGGCTTCGTCTCCGGGTTCACGATGTGCGCGATCATCGCCGCGGCCGCGGCCGCGATCGCACTCGGCCTGGTGCCGCCGGGCAAGCCGTCCAGGACCTTCGTCGGCCACGGACACGGCGGACACTGACGAGCAGCCGCCAATGACGCTCTCAACGGAGTGGCCGGCTCAAGGCTCTCTCACCGGTTGCCCGGGTACTCGCAGGAACCGCGGCCGCATCCTGCAACCCGTGCAGAACCTCCGGACCGCGATGACGACTGGTGCGGCGCCCCGGAGCCCCGGGTACTGCTTGAGGTATGACCGCAGAATCGAAGGATCCGCTGGCGGATCTCAACCCGTTCGACATATTCGACACCGAGGCGGCCCGCCTCGACCGCTTCTTCTCCAGGCTCGACGCGGAGGGCTGGCGGCGTCCCTCGCGGGCGGCGGGCTGGTCGGTCCGCGACGTGCTCGGGCACCTGGCGGGGGAGGAGCTGTACAACCACGCCTGTCTGGACGACGACATCGACGGGTTCGTCGCGATGCTCGGGAGCGAGGGCGTGGAGGGCGGTTTCAACGCCTTCAACGCCTGGTGCGTGGAGCGCCGCCGTGACGTTCCGGTCGAGGAGGTGCTCCAGGAGTGGCGGCGCGAGAACGGGGAGACCCGCGAGCGGATGCGCGAGCTCGGCCGCGACGCCTTGCTGCCGACCCTCGCGGGACCGTACCCGGTGGGACTGCAGACCTTCCACTACGACTCGGAGTACGCCACCCACGCCGACGACGTCGGTGCGCCCGTCACGGAGGACGAGGAGGACGAGCGGACCTGGTGGCGGGCCAGGGTGGGCGCGTTCGTGCTCGCCGAGCAGGGTTCGAAGGTCCAGGTCGAGCTGACCGCCGACGGGATCTGGGTGCACGCCGACGACATGAGCGAGCAGTTGGGGCCTCCGGCGTTCGTGGCGGCGACCGTCGGCCGTCTGCCGGACGACCACCCCGTCGACCACCCCCTCGCCCGCAGGCTCAGGGCCGCCCTGCGCTGTCTGGCCTGACGGGGTCTCAGCGGTCGTCCCGCCTCTGTCGCCCCTCGTCCTGGCCCCCGTTCCTGTCCTTGCGGCGCATCCGGTGCAGGGTGCCCGCCCGCGCGCGCTCCTCGGGGTGGGCGCGCACTCTGCGCAGGCTGAAGACGACGGTGACCAGCAGCACCAGGAAGATCACTATCAGCGAGAGCGGGGTCGGGATCTCGGGGAAGGCCTTGGAGACGTCCTCGTGCAGGAAGGCCAGGATGAGCTTCAGGCCGATGAAGCCGAGGATGACCGCCAGGCCGATCGACAGGTAGACCAGGCGCTCCAGCAGGCCCTCGATCAGGAAGTACAGGGCACGTAGCCCCAGCAGCGCGAAGGCGTTGGCGGCGAAGACGATGAGCGGGTGCGTGGTGACGCCGAAGACCGCCGGAATGGAGTCGAGGGCGAACAGCAGGTCGGTGCTGCCGATCGCGAGGAAGACCACGAACAGCGGGGTGACCATCCGTTTTCCGTCCTCGCGGACGACGAGCTTGCCGTCGTGCAGGTTCTCGGTGACCGGGAGCGCCTTCGAGATGAAGCGGATCAGGGGGTTGCTCTCGATGTCGGGCTCCTCGTTCCGGTGCCGGACGAGCTGGATCGCCGTCCAGATCAGCAGCAGGCCGAAGAGCAGGAATGTGAAGGAGAAGAGGCTGATGGCCGCCGCGCCGACCGCGATGAGGACGGCGCGCAGCACGAGGGCGGTGGCGATCCCGAAGAGCAGCACCTTCTGCTGGTTCTCCGGGGGCACGGAGAAGCGCGCCAGGATGATGACGAAGACGAAGAGGTTGTCGACGGAGAGGCTCTTCTCCACCAGCCATCCGGCGAAGTACTCGGTCGCCAGCGCCGATCCGGCCAGCCACCACAGGACCAGGCCGAAGGCGATGGCCACGCCGATGTAGAAGACGCTCCAGGCGGTGGCCTCGCGCATGCCCACGGCGTGCGGCCGGCGCGCCGCCACCATGAAGTCGAGGACGAGCAGCGCCATCACCAGAACGACGACCGCGATCCACATGCCAATCGAATCGATCGCCATCCGTGTTCCCTCCAGCCGGTTGAGAACCCTCGCTTACCCTCAGGTAAGGGGGCCCACACCCGGACGCCACCGTCCCGCGCGGCGGACGCGGGCGGGGGTGGGGAGCACGGGGTCAGCGAGCCGAACCGGCCCGGCGCTTGGTCCAGACGTCCAGGGCCACGGCGGCGAGCAGCACCAGGCCCTTGAAGAGCATGACCCGCTCGCTGGGCGCGCCGATCAGGGACATGCCGTTGTTGATCACGGCCATGATGAGGCCGCCGGTGAGGGCGCCGACCACCTTGCCCACCCCGCCCTGGACCGCGGCGCCGCCGATGAAGGCGGCCGCGATGGCGTCCAGCTCGAAGCCGTTGCCCGCCGTTGGGCCGGCCTGGTTCAGCCGCCCGGCGAAGATGATCCCGGCGAGCGCGGCGAGCACCCCCATGTTGACGAAGATCCAGAACGTGACGGACTTCACCTTGATGCCGGACAGGCTCGCGGCGTTCAGGTTGCCGCCGATGGCGTAGATGTGGCGGCCGAAGACCGCGCGGTTGGTCAGCAGTGTGTAGCCCAGCACCAGGATCGCCAGCAACACCAGCACCCAGGGCAGGTTCTTGAACCTGGCGAGCTGCACGATGACCACCATCACCACCGCGGCGGCGGCGCCGATCCTCAGCAGGAACAGGGGCAGCGCGTCGACCTGCTGCCGGTAGCCGAGCCGTGCCTGGCGGGCCCGCCACTGGGTGCCGGCGATCCCGGCCACCGCGGCCAGGCCGACGAGCAGCGTCAGCAGGTCGGCGCCGCCGAGCGGGCCGAGGCCGATGTTGCCGAGGAAACCGGGCACGAAGCCGTTGGCGAGGGTCCGCACCTCGTCGGGGAAGGGGCCGATGCCCTGGTTGCCGAGCACGGTCAGGGTCAGTGCCCTGAAGACCAGCATGCCGGCCAGGGTGACGATGAACGCCGGTATGCCGAAGTAGGCGATCCAGTAGCCCTGCCAGGCCCCGATCAGCGCGCCCGCGACCAGCGTGACCAGGATCGCCAGCGGCCAGGCCACGTCCATGTCGACCATCAGCACCGCCGCGATCGCGCCGGTGAGTCCCACCACCGAGCCCACCGAGAGGTCGATGTGACCGGCGATGATGATCAGGATCATGCCGATGGCCAGGATCAGCACGTAGGAGTTCTGCACCATGATGTTGGAGATGTTCTGCGGGCTGAGCAGCTCTCCGTCGGTCAGGATGGAGAACAACACGATGATCAGCGCGAAGGCGATGTAGATGCCGCTCTGCCGCAGGTTGACGGAGAAGCGGCCGGCGGGCGCCTTGGCGGGTACCGCCGGAAGGCCGCCGCTCGATGGCGCTGTCTCACGGGTCGGGACCTTCATCGTGCCCTTACTCCTTTTCCTTGGTCATGAGCTGCATGAGCCGCTCAGGGGTGGCCTCGGCCCGGGAGACCTCACCGGTGATGCGGCCGGCGGACATGGCATAGACGCGGTCGCAGACGCCGAGCAACTCGGGCAGCTCCGAGGAGATGACCAGGATGGCCTTGCCCTGGTCGGCGAGCCGGTTGATGATCGAGTAGATCTCGTACTTGGCGCCCACGTCGATGCCGCGGGTGGGCTCGTCGAGGATCAGCACGTCGGCGTCGGTGAAGATCCACTTCGACAGCACCACCTTCTGCTGGTTGCCGCCGCTGAGCTTCCCGGTGACCGACAGCACGCTGGGGGCCTTGATGTTCATGCTCTCCCGGAAGCCGTCGGCGACCTGGTACTCCTTGTTGTCGTCGACCCAGCCGCGCCTGGCCAGCTTCCCCAGTGCGGCGGCCGACACGTTCCGCTTGATGTCGTCGATCAGGTTGAGGCCGTACCGCTTGCGGTCCTCGGTGGCGTACGCGAGCCCGTGGCCGATCGCCTCGCCGACCGTGCGGAGCTGGATCTCCCCGCCGTTCTTGTAGACGCGGCCGGAGATGCCAACCCCGTAGCTCCGGCCGAACACGCTCATCGCCAGCTCGGTGCGGCCGGCGCCCATCAGGCCGGCCAGGCCGACGATCTCGCCGCGGCGCAGTGTCAGGTTGGCGCCGGAGACGACGACGCGGTCGTGCTGGCTGGGGCTGTGCACCGTCCAGTCCTCGATCCGCAACGCCTCCTCGCCGATCTTCGGCTCGTGCGGCGGGAAGCGGTGTTCGAGGTCGCGGCCCACCATGCCGGCGATGATGCGCTCCTCGGTGACCTCCTCGCCGCTCATGTCCAGGGTCTCGATCGTCCGGCCGTCACGCAGGATCGTGGTGGAGTCGGCGATGGCCTGGATCTCGTTCAGCTTGTGCGAGATGATCACCGAGGTGATGCCCTCCTCGCGCAGCCCTCGCAGCAGGTCGAGCAGGTGCGCGGAGTCCTCGTCGTTGAGCGAGGCGGTCGGCTCGTCGAGGATGAGCAGTCTGACCTGCTTGGACAGCGCTTTGGCGATCTCCACCAGCTGCTGCTTGCCGACCCCGACGTCCATCGCGCGTGTCACCGGGTTCTCGCGTAGCCCGACCCGTTCCAGCAGCTCGGCGGCCTCGGCGTTGGTCCGGTTCCAGTCGATCAGGCCGCGGCTGGTCCGCTCGTTGCCGAGGAAGATGTTCTCGGCGATCGACAGGTACGGGCTGAGCGCCAGCTCCTGGTGAATGATCACGATGCCGTGCCGCTCGCTGTCCCTGATGTCGGAGAAGCGGCACGGCTCGCCGTCGAAGAAGATCTCGCCGTCGTACGAACCGTGCGGGTACACGCCGGACAGGACCTTCATCAGCGTCGACTTCCCGGCGCCGTTCTCCCCGCAGATCGCGTGTATCTCGCCCCTGCGTACCGCCAGGTTGACGTCCTGCAGGGCTTTGACACCCGGGAACGTCTTGGTGATCCCGCGCATCCGGAGTATGTCGTCGGTCAAGCCGTCCGCCTCCTCGGCGTCTTCCGGGAGCCCCGCCACCCCCGCGGACGCTCGCGGGGGTGGCGCCGGTGCTCCTACTTGAGCTGGTCTTCGGTGTAGTAGCCGGAGTCGACGAGGACCTTCTTGTAGTTGTCCTTGTAGACGATCACGGGCTCCAGCAGGTTGGACGGGACGACCTTGTTGCCGTTGTCGTAGTCCTCGGTGTTGTTCACCTCGGGCTTGCCGCCCTTGAGCACCGCGTCGGCCATCTCGACGGTGACGGCGGCCAGCTCACGGGTGTCCTTGTAGATCGTCGCGTACTGCTCGCCCGCGATGATCGACTTGACCGAGGCGACCTCGCCGTCCTGGCCGGTCACGATCGGGTACGGCTGGCCGGCGGTGCCGTAGCCGCTGCTCTTCAGCGCCGACAGGATGCCGATGGACAGACCGTCGTACGGGGAGAGCACGCCGTCGACCAGGGTTTTGCCGGAGTAGGACTTGGTGATCAGGTCCTCCATCCGCTTCTGCGCGGTGGCCGGGTCCCAGCGCAGGATCGCGACGGTCTTGAAGTCGGTCTGGCCGCTCTTGACGACCAGGGTGCCGGAGTCGATGTACGGCTTCAGGGTCTCCATCGCGCCGTTGTAGAAGAAGGTGGCGTTGTTGTCGTCCGGTGAGCCGGCGAAGATCTCGATGTTGAACGGGCCCTTGGCGTCGCCTTCGGAGCCGTCCTCCTTCTTCAGCTTCAGACCGACCAGGAGCGAGGTCGCCTGCTGCACGCCCACCTTGAAGTTGTCGAAGGTGGCGTAGTAGTCGACGTTCGGCGAGTTGCGGATGAGGCGGTCGTAGGCGATCACCGGGATCTTCTTGTCGGCCGCCTGCTGGAGCTGCGTGGTGATGGCGGTGCCGTCGATCGAGGCGATGATCAGCAGCTTGGCGCCCTTGGTGATCTGGTTCTCGATCTGGTTGACCTGCGTGGGGATGTCGTTCTCCGCGTACTGCAGGTCGACCTTGTAGCCCAGCTTCTCCAGGGCGCTCTTGACGTTGTCACCGTCGTGGATCCAGCGCTCGGAGGACTTGGTCGGCATCGTGACGCCGACCAGGGTGTCGGCGGGCGCCGCGGAGGCGGCCTCCGACGCGCCCTGGTCGACGGTCTTGACGCTTGAGCCACAGGCCGTCACTCCCATGGCGAGAGCCAGGCTCACCGAGAAGGTGACCAGCTTCGCGAACTTCATCGAATACCTCCAGTGTGGGGGTCCGGGGCCCTGGCCGGGGGAGGGCCGCGGGAGAGGTGGGAGGTGGCGCTTCCCGGGAGCAGCGGGTGGTCGGGCGGTGCGTGCCGCCACCGGGGTGCGTTCCTTCGGGGCCGTGACCCGGCTCGCCGCACCGTCCGTGAACAGGTCCGTGAACAGGTCCGCGGGCAGGTCCCTGAGCAATTCTGTGAGCGTTAACAGCGGCGGCGCGGGACGCCGCGTGGATCCGGCCGGCTGTGTGACGAGACATCGGATGCCGGAGTCGGCCGGCTGTCAACCCCCGGGCGGTCAGAAGTCCTCGCGTCATGAAGACCTTCCCGGAGGATATGTGAGCGTTAACAACGGGGTATGGGACAGTTAAGGGCGTGATGGCGGTGCCGTCAAGTAGGTGTTAACGAATGGTTTCCGTGTAACCAGAATGCAATGTGGCGGGTGCTTGACGCGAGGTGTTGTTAGCGCTCACAGTCTGTGCCAAGCCACCAGAAGGAGCCGACCGTGAGCCCGAGCCACGAGCGCCGCCCGCCGGTGATGGCGGATGTCGCCACGAAGGCCGGCGTGTCGCACCAGACGGTCTCACGCGTGCTCAACGACCACCCCAACGTCCGTGCCGAGACCCGCGCCCGGGTGCTGGCGGCGATCCACGAGCTCGGCTACCGGCGCAACATGGTGGCCCGCGCCCTGGTCACGAGGCATACCCGCACCCTCGGCGTGGTCAGCTTCGACACGACCCTGTACGGGCCGGCGAGCACCGTGTACGGCATCGAGCAGGCCGCCAGGTCGGCGGGTTACTTCGTCAGCATGGTCAGCCTCAAGACCATCGACACCGCGGGAGTGCGCGACGCGCTCGGCTACCTGGCCGAGCAGGGCGTCGACGGCATCGTGGTGGTCGCGCCGCAGCGCTCGGCCGCCCCGGCGCTGGCCGATGTGCCCACCGACATCCCCGTGGTGGCCGTCGAGGGCGGCCACTCCGGCGACGTGTCGGTGGTCAGCGTCGACCAGGTCCACGGTGCCCGGCTGGCCACCAGGCACCTGCTCGACCTCGGCCACGAGACCGTCTGGCACATCGGCGGCCCGCCGGACTGGCTGGAGGTCGAGGGGCGGATCGAGGGCTGGCGCGACGTGCTGGTCGCGGCGGGCCGTCCGATCCCCGAACCGCTGCCCGGTGACTGGAGCCCGCGCTCCGGCTACCAGGCGGGTCTGCGCCTGGCGGCGGTGCCTGGTGTCACCGCGGTGTTCGTCGCCAACGACCAGATGGCGCTCGGTGCGCTGCGTGCCTTCGCCGAGCGGGGAGTGCGGGTTCCCGAGCAGATCAGCATCGTGGGGTTCGACGACATCCCGGAGTCGGAGTTCTTCACCCCGCCGCTCACCACGGTCAGGCAGGACTTCGGGGCGGTCGGGAGATGGAGCATCGAACTGCTGCTCAGGCAGATGGAGGCGGGCGCGGAATGGTCCCACGAGCGGCATGTCGTTCCGCCGAGGTTCGTGGCCAGGGCCAGCACCGCACCGGTCCACCCGTGACGCCCGTTGATGTTAGCGCTAACGTCCAGCCGGGCCCCAGCGCACCCCACCAACACCGGACGCCCGGCCGGCGGAGCAGCGGACGCCGGCTCGTACGAAGACGATTCTCACGCGGGAGCGGGCCGGAAAGGCGCCGCCCACCCGCCGCAACTGACCTGGCGGGCCGCCTCGCGGGCGGCCCGTCTCCTGGGAGGAAAGGGAGCCGCATGGCCGAACCCGACCCGATCCTGCGGATGATCGGGATCAGCAAGGAGTTTCCCGGCGTCAAGGCGCTGACCGGTGTGGACTTCAGACTCCTGCCGGGGGAGGTGCACGCGCTGATGGGAGAGAACGGCGCGGGGAAGTCGACGCTCATCAAGGTGCTCACCGGCGTGTACGACGTCGACGCGGGCCGGATCGAGCTGGCCGGCGCGCCAATCGCCTTCACCGGCCCCCTGGAGGCGCAGCGGGCCGGGATCAGCACCGTCTACCAGGAGCTCAACCTCTGCGCGAACCTCTCAGTGGCCGAGAACATCTTCATCGGGCGCGAACCGCGCCGCTTCGGCCGCATCCGGTGGGGTGAGACACGCCGGCGCGCGGCCGAGCTGCTCGCCAGGCTCGACCTCGACCTGGACGTCTCGGCGCCGCTGTCCTCGTACTCGCCGGCCGTGCAGCAGATGGTGGCGATCGCGCGGGCCGTCGACATCTCCGCGAGCGTGCTCATCCTCGACGAGCCGACCTCCAGCCTGGACGCGGGGGAGGTCGCGCAGCTGTTTCGGGTGATGCGGCGGCTCAAGGAGGAGGGGATCGCCATCCTCTTCGTCTCGCACTTCCTCGACCAGGTCTACGAGATCGCCGACCGGATGACGATCCTGCGCAACGGCCGGCTGGTCGGTGAGCACCTCACCGCCGAGCTGAGCCAGGTGGAGCTGGTCGGCAAGATGATCGGCAATGAGCTCGCCGACCTGGAACGGCTCGACGAGAAGCCCAAGGACCTGGCACGGACCGGCGACGTGATCATCGAGGCGAGGGAACTCGGCAGGGCGGGGGCCGTGCAACCGTTCACGCTCTCCATTCACCAGGGCGAGGTGGTGGGCCTGGCCGGGCTGCTCGGCTCCGGCCGCACCGAGATCGCCCGCCTGCTCTTCGGCGCGGACCACGCGGGAGCAGGAGAGGTGGTGATCGACGGTACGCCGGTCTCGCTGCGCACCCCGCGCGCCGCGACCGCCAGGGGAATCGCCTTCTGCCCGGAGAACCGGCGGACCGAGGGCCTGATCGCCGACCTCACCGTGCGGGAGAACATCGTGCTGGCCCTGGCGGCGGCGCGGGGCTGGGCCAGGCCCATACCGCGCCGCCGCCAGGACGAGCTGGTGGAGAAATACATCGGCGCGCTGCGCATCAACCCTCCCAACCCCGAACAACTCGTGCGCAACCTCAGCGGCGGCAACCAGCAGAAGGTGCTGCTGGCCCGCTGGCTCATCGTCGAGCCGCGGCTGCTCATCCTGGACGAGCCGACCCGCGGCATCGACGTCGGGGCCAAGGCCGAGATCCAGCGCCTGGTCGTCTCCCTGTCCGACGGGGGCATGGCCGTGCTGTTCATCTCCGCCGAGCTGGAGGAGGTGCTCCGGCTCAGCCACCGGGTCGGCGTGCTGCGCGACCGGCACCTGGTGGCGCAGCTGCCCAACGACGACGACCTCACGGTCGACGTCCTCATGGAGACGATCGCCAGCGGAGCCCGCCCATGAACCGTCTTGCCAGGCACCGCCTGCTGTGGCCGGTGCTCATTCTCGTCCTGCTACTGGCGACCAACGTCGCGTTCACCGACGGCTTCCTGTCGGTACAGATGAAGGACGGCCACCTCTACGGCAGCCTCATCGACATCATCCGCTTCGGCGCGCCGCTGATCCTGGTGGCGATCGGCATGACACTGGTCATCGCCACCGGCGGCATCGACCTGTCCGTGGGATCGATGGTGGCCATCTCCGGGGCGCTCGCCTGCCTGCGGATCAGCGAGCTGGACGACCAGAACGCGGTGGGCGGCGTCCTCGCGGCGATCGGCCTGGCGTTGGCGCTCTCCCTGGTGCTGGGGGTGTGGAACGGGTTCCTCGTCGCCGGGATCGGCATTCAGCCGATCATCGCGACGCTGATCCTGATGGTCGCCGGGCGAGGCCTGGCCCAGCTGGTCACCGACGGCCAGATCATCACCGTCAACAGCGTGCCGTACAAGCTGGTGGGCGGCGGCTACTGGCTCACCGTGCCGTTCTGCATCCTCATCGTGCTGGTCGTGCTCGCGCTGACCGCCTTCCTCACCCGGCGCCTCGCCCTCGGCCTGCTCATCGAGTCGGTCGGCGGGAACGCCGAGGCCAGCCGTCTGGCGGGCATCCGCTCCCGGGGTCTGATCATCGTGGTCTACGCGTTCTGCGGCCTGTGCGCCGGCATCGCGGGGCTGATGATCAGCTCCAACGTGTCCAGCGCCGACGGCAACAACGCCGGGCTCTGGATCGAGCTCGACGCGATCCTCGCCGTCGTGATCGGCGGCACCTCGCTCGCGGGCGGCCGGTTCTCGCTCGGCGGCACCGTGCTCGGCGCGCTCATCATCCAGACGCTGACCACCACGATCTACTCGATCGGCGTGCCGCCGGAGACGACGCTGCTCTTCAAGGCGCTCGTCGTCACCCTGGTCTGCCTGCTGCAGTCGCCGACCTTCAGGGAGAAGGTGTTCCACCGCCGAGGACGCGGCGCCCCACCCGCGTCCACCGGCGCCGACACGAAGGTGAGGGTGACCGTATGATCAGCCTGGGTGTGCTCTCGCCGAACCGGCCGATCCCCCGCAAGTACCTGCCGGTCCTGGTGACCGGCGGGCTGTTCCTGGCGATGTTCGTGGCCGGCGGCATCCGCTACGAGGGCTTCGCCTCCGGGCAGGTGGTGCTCAACGTCTTCATCGACAACGCGTTCCTGCTGGTCGTGGCGGTCGGCATGACGTTCGTGATCCTCACCGGCGGCATCGACCTGTCGGTGGGGGCGGTGGTCGCGCTCGCCACGATGATCTCGGCGAGCCTGGTGACGGACGGGGGCTGGCCGCCCACACTGGTGATCCCGCTGGTGCTGGCGGTCGGCGCGGTGCTCGGCCTCGCCATGGGCTGCGTGATCCACTACTTCGACATCCAGCCCTTCATCGTGACGCTGGCCGGCATGTTCCTGGCCAGGGGGCTCTGCTACACCATCGGCACCGACTCGATCTCGATCACCGACTCGACGTACACCGGCCTCGCCCAGGCCAGGATCGACCTGCCGGGCGGTGCGTTCGTCTCGCCGAGCGTGCTCGTCGCCGTCGTGGTGATCCTCGCCGGGGCGTACGTGCTGCACTACACCCGGCTGGGCCGCAACGTCTACGCGACCGGCGGCAACGAGCAGTCGGCGCTGCTCATGGGCCTGCCGGTGGCCAGGACGAAGATCGCGGTCTACACGATCAGTGGATTCTGCTCCGCGCTGGGCGGCGTGCTGCTCTCCTTCTACATGCTGTCGGGCTACGGGCTGCACGCGGTCGGCATGGAACTGGACGCGATCGCCGCGGTGGTGATCGGCGGCACGCTGCTGACCGGGGGGTACGGCTACCTGCTCGGCACCGTGCTCGGCGTGCTCGTCCTTGGGCTGATCCAGACGATCATCAGCTTCGAGGGGACTCTCAGCTCCTGGTGGACCAAGATCTTCATCGGCCTGCTGCTCTTCGCCTTCATCCTGCTGCAACGCCTCGGTGCGGCACGACGCACCTGAACCCCCGGCTCCGGCGCGGAGATCCGCGCCGGAGCTCTCCCCTGTCGAGGTCCTGGAGATTGTGTGAACGCTAACAATGACCGCTATGTGGTCGGAGTCGACTTCGGCACGCTGTCCGGCCGCGCCGTGGTGGTGCGGGTGAGCGACGGCGCCGAGGTCGGCACGGCCGTGCACGAGTACGCACACCGGGTGATCGAGGAACGGCTGCCCGGCAGTGCCGTGCGGCTGGGCCCCGACTGGGCGTTGCAGTCGCCCGAAGACTGGCGGCAGGTGCTGCGCGTGGCGGTGCCCGGGGCGGTGGCGGCGGCCGGGATCCCCCCGTCGCGGGTCATCGGCCTGGGCACCGACTTCACCGCCTGCACCGTACTGCCCGCCACCGCGGACGGCACCCCGCTCTGCGAGGTCGACGGGCTCGCGGAGCGCCCGCACGCGTGGCCGAAGCTGTGGAAGCACCACGCGGCGCAGCCGCACGCCGACCGGATCAACGCCGTCGCCGCCCACAGGAAGGAGGCGTGGCTGTCCCGCTACGGCGGGAAGATCTCCGCGGAGTGGGCGTTCGCCAAGGGTCTGCAGGTACTGGAGGAGGACCCGGAGGTCTACGGCCGCGCCGAACGCTGGATCGAGGCCGCCGACTGGATCGTCTGGCAGCTCACCGGCGTGGAGACCCGCAACGTGTGCGCCGCCGGGTACAAGGCCATCCACACCGACGGCGGCTACCCCTCGGCGGAGTTCCTGGCCGAACTCAACCCGGCCTTCGCCGGGTTCACCGCCAAGCTCGGTCAGCGGCTGTCGCCCCTCGGCGGTCTCGCGGGCCGGCTGGACGCCCGCGCCGCGGCCTGGACCGGGCTGCCCGAGGGAATCGCGATCTCGGTCGGCAACGTCGACGCCCACGTCACGGCCGCCGCCGCGGACGCCGTGCGGCCCGGTCAGATGGTCGCCATCATGGGCACCTCCACCTGCCACATCATGCCCGCGGACGTGCTGGCGGAGGTGCCCGGCATGTGCGGTGTGGTGCGCGACGGGATCGTGCCGGGGCTGTGGGGATACGAGGCGGGCCAGTCGGGTGTCGGCGACATCTTCGGCTGGTTCGTGGAGACCTCGGTGCCCGGCTCCTACGAGCGGGAGGCCGAACAGCGCGGGCTCACCGTGCACGAGTACCTCGCCGAACTCGCCGCCGCGCAGCGGGTCGGGCAGCACGGCCTGGTGGCGCTGGACTGGCACAACGGCAACCGCTCGGTGCTGGTCGACCACGACCTCTCGGCCGTGGTCGTCGGCCAGACCCTCGCGACGAGACCCGAGGACACCTACCGGGCGCTGATCGAGGCCACCGCGTTCGGCACCCGCCTGATCGTGGAGACCTTCGAGGACTCCGGGGTGCAGGTGACCGAGTTCGTCGCCGCGGGCGGCCTGATCAAGAACCGGTTCCTGATGCGGGTCTACGCCGACGTGCTGCGCCGCCCGATCTCGGTGATCGGCTCGGAGCAGGGGTGCGCCCTGGGGTCGGCCATCCACGCCGCGGTCGCCGCCGGGGCCTACCCGGACATCACCGCGGCCTCGGCCGCGATGGGCAGGCGCGCCGAGGCCGTCCATCTGCCCGACGCCGGGCGCGCCGACGCCTACGACCGGCTGTACGCCGACTACCGCCGCCTGCACGACCACTTCGCCGACGGGGAGATGCTGCACGGCCTGCGGGCCTTGCGTAACGAGGCGAGCACATCGAAGAAGGAGGACGCGTGACCGGACTACCACGAGTGAGGGGGGCGGCCGGATGAGCGCCGTCGTCGGGAAGCTGAGGGAGACGGTCTGCCGGCTCCACGACGAGCTGGTCCGCTACAACCTCGTCGCCTGGACCGCGGGCAACGTCTCGGGGCGGGTGCCGGGTGAGGACCTGTTCGTCATCAAGCCGTCCGGGGTGTCGTACGACGAGCTGAGCCCGGAGTCGATGGTGGTGTGCGACCTGGACGGCGAGCCGGTCGGGGGCGGGCTGTCGCCGTCCAGCGACACCGCCGCGCACGCGTACGTCTACCGGGCGATGCCGCAGGTCGGCGGGGTGGTGCACACCCACTCCACGTACGCCTCCGCCTGGGCGGCGCGGGGCGAGGCGATCCCGTGCGTGCTGACGGCGATGGCGGACGAGTTCGGCGGGGAGATCCCGGTGGGGCCGTTCGCGCTGATCGGCGGGGACGACATCGGCAGGGGAATCGTCGCCACCCTGGAGGGGCACCGCTCCCCGGCGATCCTGATGCGCAACCACGGCGTCTTCACCATCGGCGCGGACGCCCGTGCCGCGGTCAAGGCCGCGGTGATGTGCGAGGACGTGGCGCGCACCGTGCACGTGGCCCGCCAGCTGGGTGAGCCGCTGCCGATCCCGCGGCCCGCCGTCGACAGTTTGTACGACCGCTACCAGAACGTCTACGGGCAAAGGAGTCCGCGTTGATCCTCCACGAGCGTGAGATCTGGTTCCTCACCGGAAGCCAGGGCCTGTACGGAGAGGAGACGCTGGCCCAGGTGGCCGAGCAGTCCCGGCGGATCGCCGAGCGACTCGGCGAGTCGCTGGCGTTCCGGCTGGTGTGGAAACCGGTGCTCACCGACGCCGCGTCGATCCGCAGGCTCTGCCTGGAGGCGAACGCCTCGGACGCCTGCATCGGGGTGATCGCCTGGATGCACACCTTCTCCCCGGCCAAGATGTGGATCGCCGGACTGGACGCGCTGCGCACGCCGCTGCTGCACCTGCACACCCAGGCCAACGTGGCGCTGCCGTGGAGCTCCATCGACATGGACTTCATGAACCTCAACCAGGCGGCCCACGGCGACCGCGAGTTCGGCTACATCCAGTCCCGGCTGGGCGTGGCGCGCAAGACCGTCGCCGGGCACGTGAGCGACCCGGCGGTGGCCGCGCGCATCGGGGCGTGGGCGCGGGCCGCGGCCGGGCGCGCGGAGGTCGGCTCGCTGCGGCTGGCCCGCTTCGGCGACAACATGCGCGACGTGGCGGTCACCGAGGGCGACAAGGTGGAGGCGCAGCTACGCTTCGGCGTCTCGGTCAACACCTACGGCGTCAACGACCTGGTCGCCGTGGTCGACGCGGCGGCGGACTCCGAGGTGGACGTCCTGGTCGCCGAGTACGAGGACACCTACAAGGTCGCCCCCGAGCTGCGGGCCGGAGGCGAGCGTCACGAGTCCCTGCGCTATGCCGCCCGCATCGAGCTGGGCCTGCGCCACTTCCTCACCGAGGGGGGCTTCGGCGCGTTCACCACCAACTTCGAGGACCTCGGGGGCCTGCGGCAGTTGCCGGGGCTGGCGGTGCAGCGGCTGATGGGCGACGGCTACGGCTTCGGCGGGGAGGGCGACTGGAAGACCTCGGTGCTGCTGCGCACCCTGAAGACGATGGCGACCGGCCTTGCGGGCGGCACCTCCTTCATGGAGGACTACACCTACCATCTGGCCCCGGGCCAGGAGGTCATCCTGGGCGCGCACATGCTGGAGGTCTGCCCGACGATCGCCGCCGGGGTGCCCTCGTGCGAGATCCACCCGCTGGGCATCGGCGGCCGGGAGGACCCGGTCCGGCTGGTCTTCGACGCCGAACCCGGACCGGCGGTGGTGATCGGTCTGTCGGACATGGGAGAGCGGTTCCGGCTGGTGGCCAACGAGATCGACGTGGTCACCCCGGCCGAGCCGCTGCCCAACCTGCCCGTCGCCCGCGCGGTGTGGCGGCCCCGCCCGAACCTGAGCACCTCCGCCGAGGCGTGGCTCACCGCCGGAGGCCCGCACCACACGGTGCTGTCGTCCGCGCTGACCAGTGAGGAGCTCAGGGTCTTCGACCCCGACTGGCCCCGCCGGCAGACGGCCCCCGCCGATCGGCGGGGCCCGTCTGCCGTGCGGAGACACACCCCGCGACTCGCGGACTCCACGGGCGCCGGTACGCGTGTTGTCATCCGAACACACAAAACGCTCGGCAGAACTGTAGGCGACTGCGCATTTCCAGACGCGCGGCCGTCGCGTTTGTTTTCGGATGGCGACAAGGGCGGATCACGGGCAAATGGGCGTCCGATTCAACCGCGGGCGACGGGGTGGAGCATTTTCTCCGAGATTTCGTCTTCGGGCGACGCGGCAGGCTCGGCCGGGAGAACGGTTGAGAGAAGCGCTTGGGTGCCGGAATTCCCACCGGTTCCACTGCTCGGAGGCTCCCGGGCTGCTCAGTCGGGGTGTGAGAGGCGGCGGGCGCCGCCGAAGGAGTGCGGCGGCCGGTCGGGCCGCCCTCCTCGGCGGGAATCCGGCCGACTCGCCTATCGATTCATTCAATGGCGAAGCGCTTATGTCAACAGTGCTTCAATTGACTTAGGAGGTGATATTCCACTCCGATTACGGTGTTTGGGGGATTGATATTGACGGTGAATATGCGGCTATCTACTCTCGCGATGTCCAGCACATTACAAGGGAGTGGTCGATGAAACGTATCCGAAACCTCGCCGCCGCCGCCGTCGCCATGACGGCACTCGTTCTCGCCCCGCTTCCCGCCTCGGCGGCCGGCACCACGATCCACCGGGACACCGACAAGGGCCTCCCCTATTCGGGCAAGATCCGGGCCACGCTCATCGATCCGGTGACGGTCTCGACCACCCTCGCCACCGCCACCTGCAACACGGGCAACATCGACGGGACGGTCCAGTCGGACGGCACCGCGCTGAACGTCTCGGTCTTCAACTTCAGCAACACTCCCGGCCCGGCGTGCCCGAACAGTGCCGGAGGCTCCTCCACCGTGTCCCCGGTAGGGCTCGACTGGAACGGCGGCACCGTCGTCTACGACAAGATGACCCCCGGGCGGGACGGCATCGTGACCCTGCTGGGCGTCAAGGTCTCCTCGGTGTCCACCGGCTGGTTCGGCACCATCAGCTGTGTCTACCGGGGCTCCGGCACCGGTAACAGCATCGCCCTGAACGCCTTCAACCCCGACAACGCCAGCCGTCCGAAAATAGCGATCGCCCAGGCCCAGGCCAAGGCCACCAACTACGCCCTCACCAAGGACAGCGGCAGCGTCCTGTGCCCCGGCACGGCCAACTACACCGCCACCTTCCAGCTCATGGGGGAGACCGTCGCCAACTCCGGTCTCTTCGACCAGAAGCTGTACCTCACCACCCCCTAGGCGATCCCGAGCGGTTCCGCTCCCGCCGCACCCTCGGCCCGTCTTCCGGTACGCACCCGGGAGGCGGGCCACACCCATGCGCGGCCGGCCCCCCGGCAGGTCAGGGCTCGTGCGGCCTGGTAGACGCAGAGCAGCGCCCAGATCTCCTGGGCCACCGTCTCGGGGGTCCGGGAGCGCAGCGCGAGCACCGCGCCACCCCGGTCGGATCGCAGCCAGGCCAGCGCGCGGTCCATGACCCAGCGCTCCGCGTACCGCGCCACCAGGTCCGGCGCCGGAGCCCTTCCCGGGTCGAGCAGCGTGGTGATCAGCCGTTCCGTGCCGGACAGCGGGATGACCCGCAGCAGGGCATCCGCCCAGCCGGGCGGCCTGGACAGGAACGACCCGTCGCCGAGGCGGCGCGCCACGGGGAACCCGCCCGCTTTGCCGGTCCGCCACAGCAGGTGCGTGCCGGTCCCCGCCGCCTGCCGCCACAGCTCGGCCCCTCTCGCCCCCGGACCGGCGAGCAGCAGCACACCGGGCTCCAGGCTGCGCAGCAGCCTCGGCGCGAGCGCCTGCCGGTCCGCCCCCGAACCGCCGATGGTCGCGTCGATCAGCGCGTGCGTCCCGCCGTCGACCACGGCCACCACCCGCACGCACGGCAGGCGGGCACTCTCGTTCGGATAGCCGAACGCCGCGTTGTCGCGGGTCTCGGGGACGGTCAGCGCGGTGCCGTCCATCGTCACCGGCCGCAGTCCGGCCAGCCGCGACCCGGTGGCCACGGGCTCCGGCAGCGGCACGGCCACCCGGCGGAACAGCACCCGCAGCGGCTCCGCGCCGAGCCGCGCGCGGGCCCGGCTGATCGCCGACACGCTGGGCACCTCCCAGCTCTTGGCCCAGTGCGAACGCCACGACAGGCCGTTCAGCAGCAGGCGCATGACCTCGTCGTAGTTCCGGTCCGGGAACATGCACAGGGCCAGCACGTAGTAGATCGTCAGGCGGGCGGGCAGTGCCCGCCGCCGCTGGTCGGCGCAGCCGCTGGCCAGCACGACCTCGTCGAGGAGCGGTACGGGGAAGGCGGAGGTGAGGATCCCGATCGACAGATGATCGGCCAGCCGCCCATGGACCGGCTCAGTCTTCACTCACCTAGTCATGCCCGTGTGCATTCGTTGTCAAGCCCTAGGCGGTCAAACGCTTTATTTCCTATACAAACCTATCTAAATCAGCTCAAGAAATGCGCATGAGGTGAGTATCGTTCTCGTCGTCGACTCGTACCCGCTGCCCGAACTCCAGCGTCGCCACTCGCCGCTGTCGGAGCCGAACGCCTCTTCAACCTCCACATTTCGATTCAACAGACCATCGGTAACCCGAAAATGAGCCAGAGCTGTTTAGTGGACAGGAGCGCCGGAAAGCGCCGTGCCGATCACCTCGGAGACAGGAAAGTCGGCTCGGGTGTCCCGGTCAGCCGATGGGTCTGCGATGCCGGTGAGCTCGTTAGACGGGATGGCGATGGGGGTCGGCCAGGGGGTCGCGGTTTGTTGCCGCGGCAGCATTGGTACTGCCCGGAGCGCGCGTGTCAGGCCCCCTCGCGGCGTGGCCGACCTGGCGGCCCGGATCCACGGACAACGACCGCCAACGCCTTGGTCAACAAGTGCGCAGAGTCGTCTGATCGATTCGTGAAGCCGCAGCTCAAGCGGCATATGCAGGCATCGGCACCCACGCGTACTTCGATACTTAGAGTCATACTTTAAAGTTAGACTATAGAGTGCTACTCTAATTTCATTCATCGCCCGCGCCTGGCCACCTCAGCGGGATCAGCCGGCGCGGACTTATGGTTCCTTGTCACGCGCCCGCCCCCGCCACAGGAAGGAAAACATTTCCGTGCGGACTTCCCTGCTCTCGCATGCCTACAGCCGCCGCTTATCCGCCGTAGTCGCCGCCGGTCTGGCTTTGAACGTCGCGGCGTCTGCCCTGTCCCCGCTCCCCGTTCGGGCGGCCACCACGGCGGTTTCCGCGGCCGCCCCAGCCGGTTCCAGTCCCTGGGGCCCGTACTACGCACCTAAGCGACGTGCCGAGGCCACCGGAACGATCACTGTCTTCCCGGCCTCCATCGGGCCGCTGGAGATCCCTTACGCCAGTGAGGTGAGGATCGACGGCGCGGTTCGCGACCTGACCTCGCCGGAAGTGACAGGGTTCAACGCCTGCGGCTGGGCTGTCTTCCGCTTCAACCACAACCCGGACTACACGAGTTACGAGCACGTCGTTACCTGCACGTTCCTGACCCCCAGGAAAATCGCACTGAAGAAACAGCGCGTCCGCCAGGTGGATATACAGGTCTGCGCCAAACCCATCGCGCGGCCCGGCTGCGGCACCGACGGCACCTGGCAGACCCTCTACATCGCCAGATAGTCTCCGGAAGTGCTTATGGAGAACGGCCAACGCCCTCTCCTGTTTTTTGTAGTGATACTTTAAGTTTGTGACTGACGTCAACACCCGGAATCGGCGCTCCGCGCCCACCAGGCGGCGCATCGTGGCGGCGGCGCACGAACTGTTCGCCGTGCGGGGCTACGCGGGCACCACCTTTCAGGAGGTGGCCGACGCGGCCGGGGTGTCGGTGCAGACCGTCTACTTCCACTACGGCAGCAAGAGCCAACTGCTCAAACATGTGGTCGACGTGGCCTCGGTGGGCGACGACGAGCCCGTGCCGCTGCTGGAACGCCCGTGGTTCACCCAGCTGTGCGCGTCGGCCGACCCCCGCGAGGTGATCGTGCGGTGGGCGCACGCGAGCGGGGTCATCTTCGACCGGGTGGCGGCGATCCTGGGGGTGGTCCGCGACGCGGCGTCGGGGGATGCGGAGATGGCCGAGCAGTGGCGGGCGAACGCCGAGCAGCGGCGGACCGCGCACGACACCTTCGTCGGCATCCTGGAGGGGCTCGGCGCGTTGCGGCCGGGGCTCGATCGGGAGCGGGCGGTCGACGTCACGGTGGGGCTGCTGTCGCCGGACCTGTTCCTGGTGCTGCAGCGGGAGTGCGGGTGGGGCACGGGCCGCTGGGAGAAGTGGGTGGCCGACCAGCTGGCCCACGCCCTGCTGAACGACTGAGGTCACGTGGACGGCGACGGTCCCAGGTTCCTGCGAGTTCCCGTCAGATCGCTGTCGCCGCGGGCGATCTCCGTCAGGACGCTCGTGTCCAGGAGGTAGGGGGTTCGGTTACTGGCTCTCGACGTGGGCCATCATGCGGGCGACGTGATCGGGGTCGGCGTCAGCGGCCTTCGTGTTCCAGAGTGCGCGGCGATGGCGCTCCCGCTGGAGTTTCAGGGCGAGGGCCTCGTTGACGTAGGCGGACAGTGAGCCGGTGCCGACCCGCTGCCCGGCGTGATCGAGCAGATCGTGATCGACGGTTACGCTGACGGTCTCCTTCGCGGCCATGGCGACACGGTAGTACCGCACTAAGATCTTTTCCGCTGGTCGAGGTGTCGGGCGGAAAGCGGTCCGGTCGCGGCTCCGGGCCGGGCCGCCGGGCGGAGGCGATTCTGCCGATACGGTACGGGGTGCCGGTCACATATGGGCGACGGTCTTGTGAAATTCGGTGAACATGGCCGTTGGTTGTGATCTCTATGCTGTCCTGCCGCTTTTTTAAGCACCGGCCTCGTTCGTGAACAGACATTGGTCACTTGTTCACTAAACTCAGGTCTGATAGAACAAATGCCACATGTAGGTCGGGTGGACCGTCTCCCTCGCGGCCTATCCCTCGTGGCCCCCTGGAGGACTGCCGTGCCCGGCTTCTCTCGTCCCAACGGTCCGGGAACCCCGGCGCTGTCCCGCCGCTCGGTCCTGCAGCTCGGCAGCGGAGTCGCCCTCCTCCTGGCGACCGGATGCGCCGCCGGCACCACGGGGGGCGGCGGATCCACCGCGCCCGCGGCGAGCACCGCCCCCGGCGGGGCCCCAGGCGCCTCGAAGCTGCGGATCGCGGTGAGCAGCTACCTGAGCAGCTGGGACCAGGACTTCGTCGGGTTCGACCTGACCGCCCTGATGCTCTACAAGAACGTCTTCCCCTACATGATCGACTACGGGGTCACCTCGGCCGGCGACGGCCAGATCCTCGACACCGAGGCCATCGCCCCCACCTTCGCCGAGTCCTTCGAGCCCGACGCCGACAACAAGGTCTGGACCCTCAAGTTGCGCAAGGGCGTCACGTTCGCCAGCGGCAACGAGATGACCGCCAAGGACGTCAAGTGGTCCAAGGACCGCGCGTTCGCCGCGAAGGCCAACGTGGCCGGCGTCTACCGGCTGATCGGGCTCACCAAGGCCGACCAGGTCGAGGTGGTCGACGACTACACGGTGACGTTCACCCAGGCCTTCCCCAGTGCGCTGACCCGGCAGATCCAGGCCATCTCGCTGTACGTCTTCGACTCGGAGGAGGCGAAGAAGCACGCCACCGACGCCGACCCCTGGGCCAAGGAGTGGTTCGCCAAGAACCCCCCGACCGGCGGCTACTTCAACGTGGAGAAGGCGGTCCAGGGCCAGGAGATCGTGCTCACCGCCAACGCCGGCTACCCGGGCGCCGACGGCGCCAAGAGCTCCGAGATCAGGCTGAGCGTGGTGCCCGCGGCCGCCAACCAGCGCCTGCAGCTGCAGAACGGCGACATCGACGTCGCCTTCGGCATCGGCCAGCGCGACATCAAGGACCTCAAGTCCACGAAGGGCGTCAAGGTCATCTCCGCGCCGAGCAACAACCAGCTCGTCATCCAGATGTCGGTGACCACCGCCCCCTTTGACGACCCCGCGGTGCGCAGGGCGCTCGCCCACGCGGTGCCGTACGAGCAGATCATCGCCAACGTCTACGGCGGCGACGCGCGGGCGGCCAAGAGCGTCGTCCCGTTGGACATGCCCGGTTACTCCGAGACCGGCTACCCCTACGCCTACGACGTCGCCAAGGCCAAGGAGACGCTGGCCGCGGCGGGCAAGACCTCGATCACCTCCGAGCTGGTCTTCCAGACCGACAGCGAGGAGCAGCAGCAGATCGCCGTGCTCGTGCAGAGCGAGGCCAGGAAGGCCGGCATCGAGCTGAAGCTCACCCCGCTCGACCCCGCCACGCTCGGCGAGCGCAGGGCGAAGAAGAACATCCCCCTGCAGATCACCCTGGGCCAGCTCTGGGTCAACGACGTGGAGTACATGCTCGGCACCAGCTTCACCAAGGGCGCCAGCCTCAACTACTCCAACTACGTCAACCCCGAGATCGAAAAGATCTTCGAGGAGTCCCACACCGTCGTCGACGCGGCCAAGCGCGCCAAGCTCTGGCTGCGCGTGCAGGAGATCCTGGCCGAGGACGTGCCATGGGTCGTCATCTGCCAGCCCAACTTCAACCTCCCGGTCCGGGAAGAGGTGGCGGGATGGGTCCAGCCGATGGACGGCCTGGCCCGGCTGCGCTACCTGAGCAGCTCCTCCTGATCCATGCGTATCCTCCGGTTCGTCCTCAGGCGGCTCCTCCAGCTCGTCCCGGTGCTCCTCGGGGTGGTCGTGCTGACCTTCCTGCTCGTCAGGGTCCTGCCGGGTGACCCGATCCGTACCATCCTGGGCCCCAACGCCACGGAGGCGGACGCCGCCGCGGCGCGGGCCAGGTTCGGGCTGGACCGGCCCCTGTGGCAGCAGTTCCTCGACTACGTCGGGGGACTGTTCACCGGTGACTTCGGCACCTCCATCCAGAGTGGTGCCCCGGTGGGCTCGGAGATGGCCCTGCGGGTCGGGCCGACCATGGAACTCGTGGTGATCGCGCTGGCCGTGGCGCTGGTGCTGGCGGTGGTGCTCGGCATCTGGTCGGCCAGGCACGCGGGCCGGTTCGGCGACCACACGGTCCGCGTCGCGGCGCTCATCGGCAACTCGGTACCGGAGTTCTGGCTCGGACTGGTGCTGGTCCTGGTGGGCTACAGCGTGCTGGGCTGGTTCCCGGCCCCCAGCGGCCGGGTGGATCCCGACACCGAGCTGAGCCTGATCACCGGCGCCGACCTGCTCGACGCGGCGCTGACCGCCAACGGCCCCGCGTTCGTCTCCGCGCTGGAGCACCTCGCGCTGCCGGTGGCCACGCTCGTCATCGTCATCGTCGCGCCGCTGCTGCGCAGCGTCCGGGCCTCCGCGCTTGAGGTACTGGCCTCCGAGGCGTACACGGCCGCCGCCGCGCACGGCCTGAAGGGCCGGCTGCTGCTCCGCGGCTACCTGGTGCGGGCCACGCTGGTGCGGCTCCCCGCGCTGGCGGCCCTGGTGTTCGGCTTCTCCATCGGCTCGACGGTCCTGGTGGAGTACGTCTTCTCCTGGCAGGGCTTCGGGCAGTGGGCGCTGCGCGGCCTGCTCTACCGGGACTACCCGGTGGTTCAGGCGTCGGTGCTCGTGATCGCGCTGTTCTACGTGGTGGTCTTCCTCATCGCCGACGTCGTCCACGCGATCCTCGACCCGAGAGTGAGGATCTGATGGCCGAAGCATCGGGAGTCCGGGAGGCGGGCGCGGACCGCCGCTTCGCGTCGTCCCTGATCACGGTGGGCTCCGTCATCCTGGCCGTGGTCGCGGTGGCCGTCCTGTTCGCGCCGCTGCTGAGCTCCTGGGGGCCCGAGGAGATCGACCCCCTCGCCTCCCTCGCCCCGCCCGGCGGCGCACACCCGCTGGGTACCGACCTCAACGGCATGGACGTGTGGAGCCGGGTCCTGCACGCCGCCCGGCTCGACGTCGGCATCGCCGTCGCCGCGGTCGCCCTGGCCGTGGTCGCGGGCAGCCTCGTCGGCCTGGTCGCCGGATACCGGGGCGGCTGGGCCGACGACGTGCTGATGCGGGTGCTCGACGTCTTCCAGGCGTTCCCCACCTTCATCCTGGCCCTGGCGGTGGCCGCGCTGCTCGGCGGCGGCACGGCGAACCTGGTCGCGGTCATCGCCCTGGTGAACGCGCCCGCCTACGCCCGGCTGGTCCGCGCCGAGGTGCGCTCCATCAGGGAACTGCCCTTCGTGGAGGCGTCGCTCACCTCCGGCTCCTCCTTCTGGGGGGTGCTCTGGCGGCACGTACTGCCCAACAGCCTGACGCCGGTGCGGGTCATCGCCCCGCTGAACTGCGGCTGGGCCATGCTCACGCTGGCCGGGCTGTCCTTCCTGGGACTCGGCGTGCCGCTGCCCACCGCGGAGTGGGGCGCCATGATCAGCCTCGGTTCCGGTGACGTCGTCGCGGGCCGGTGGTGGACCTCGGTCCCGCCCGGCCTCTTCCTGCTGATCTGCGTCCTGGGCTTCAGCCTCCTCGGTGAGGGCCTGCAGGAACGCGCCGACTCCACAAGGAGGTGACAGACGATGACACTCCTGTCGATCGAGGACCTCTCCGTCGTGATCCGGCGGCCGGGACGCCGGGTCGCCGCGCTGAGCGGGGTGAACCTGAGCGTCGAGCCGGGCGAGGTGGTCGGCCTGGTCGGTGAGAGCGGCGGCGGCAAGAGCATGGTGGCCCGCTCGATCGTGGGCCTGCTGCCCGGCGGCTCCCGGACGAGCGGACGCGTCATGTTCGACGGCGCCGACGTGCTGACCATGGACGCCGCCGAGCTGGAGGCCTTCCGCGGGCACGGCGCCGCGATCTGCTTCCAGAACCCGCGCGGCGCGCTCAGCCCCACCCGTACCGTCGGCCGCCAGCTCGTCGACCGGCTGGTCACCCACCGGTCGCTGGCCCCGGCTCCGGCCAGGGAGGTCGCCGCCGAGCTGTTCGAGTCGGTCGGCATCCGCAGCCCGAGGCGCCGCCTGGACGCCTACCCGCACGAGCTCTCCGGCGGCATGGCGCAGCGCGTCATGATCTCGCTGGCCACCGGATGCGCGCCCGGCCTGCTGATCGCCGACGAGCCCACCACCGGGCTGGACGTCACGCTCACCAGGGAGATCCTCAACCGGTTCCGGCTCGCCGCGAACGCGGAGCGGCGCGGTGTGCTGCTGATCTCCCACGACCTGGCGTCGATCGCGGAGGTCTGCGACCGCGTCGTGGTGCTGTACGCGGGGACGGTGGTGGAGAGCGGCCCCGGCCCGCAGGTGCTCCACGAGCCGGCCCACCCCTACACGCGGGCGCTGCTGCGCTCGGTGCCCGACATCGACGGGCGCCCGGTGACCGCGACCCCCGGCGCGATGCCGCTGCTGACCGAGGCGCCGTCGTCCTGCCCGTTCGCGCCGCGTTGCGCGCACGCGACGCAGCTGTGCACGGCGGACCTGCCCGTCGCCGGGCCCCTGGCCATGGACTGGAGCGCCGCCTGCTTCCACCCCCGCTCGGGCCCACTCGACGATTCCGCCGAGCCGCCGGTCCCCGCGGAGATCCCGCCCGCGGGAACGGTCCCGTCCGCCGGTACGGCCACCTCGCCCGGTGTGAAGGAGAGCGTGCTGCGCATCGAGGACGCGCACGTCGTCTACCGCAGCCGCTTCGGCGGCGGGGGGCACCACGCGCTGCGCGGGGTCAGCCTCAGCGTCGCCGCGGGCGAGCGGCTGGGCGTCGTCGGGGAGAGCGGCTGCGGCAAGAGCACCCTGGCCAGGGTGATGCTCGGCCTGGTGCAGCCCTCGCGGGGCAGGGTCGAGGTGGCCGGTCAGGCTTTGGCCGAGCTGCGCGGCGCCCGGCTGCGCCGGCTGCGTACCCGCGCCCAGCTGGTCTTCCAGGACCCGATCGGATCGCTCAGTCCCCGGCGGACCGTGCAGGACGCGATCGGCGAGCCGCTGCGCGCCGCCGGGGTGCCCGCCGCGGAGCGCGCCTCGCGCGTCGCCCGCGCCCTGGAGCGGATGGAACTGGACCCGTCGATCCTGGGGCGGCGCCCGCACGAGCTGTCCGGCGGGCAGGCGCAGCGCGTCGGCATCGCCCGCGCGCTCGTCGGCGAACCCGACCTGATCGTCTTCGATGAGCCGACCTCGGCGCTTGACGTCACGGTACAGGCGCAGATCCTGAAGGTGATCGCCGAGGTGAGCGGCGACAGCTCGCGGGGCTCGGTCTTCATCTCCCACGACCTGGCCACCGTACGGGGGTTCTGCGACCGCGTCGTGGTGCTCTACCTGGGACGGATCGTCGAGGAGGGGCCGGTGGAAGAGGTCTTCGGCAATCCCGGGCACCCCTATACCAGGGCGCTGCTGTCCAGTGCCCCCAGCCTCGGCGCCGGTTACGGCGGCCCGCAGGTCGAGTTGACCAAGGATCTGGAGGAGGCGGACGCGGCCGGGGGGTGCGCCCTCGCACCGCGCTGCCCCTTCGCGACAGACGAGTGCGGAGAGCAGGAGCAGGAGCTCCGCCCGTACGGCGCGAGCCTGGTCGCCTGCCGCCGCGCCGCCGAGATCCCCGCGCTGATCGAAAGGTGACACCCGCAATGCCCGACCCGAAGCACATCCGTCTGGCCGTCGACATCGGCGGCACCTTCGTCGACGCGATGGAGCTGAACACCCGTACTCACGAGGTGCGTTTCAGGAAGGCCTCGACCACCCCGGCCCGTCCCTGGGAGGGCGTGCTCGACGCGGTCACCGCGCTCGGTACCGACCTGTCGGAGGTGGAGCTGTTCATCCACGGCACCACCCTGGGCCTCAACGCGGTCCTGGAACGGCGCGGCGAGCCGACGGGGATCATCACCAACGACGGCTTCCGCGACATCTTCCTGATCGGCCGGGGCAACGTGCCCGCCGACCACATGTACGACTTCCAGTACGAGCGCCCCGAGAGCCTGGTGCGGCGCCGGCACACCGCGGGGGTCCGGGGACGGCTCGACCACCGGGGCCGTGTGGTCGAGGAGCTCGACGCCGAGGGCGTCAGGGAGGCGGCCAGGGTCCTGGTCGAGGAGGAGGGCGTGGTGTCGATCGCCGTCTGCTTCCTGCACTCCTTCCTCGACCCCTCCCACGAGCGCCAGGCCGCCCGGATCATCCGCGAGGCGTACCCGGAGGTGACGGTCTCGCTCTCCACCGACATCGTCAGGGAGTACCGCGAGTACGAGCGGACCAGCACCACGGTCCTCGACGCCTACATCCGGCCGATCTTCGAGAGGTACGTCGACAGGCTGGAGCACGGGCTGGCCGAGCGCGGGTTCGACGGGCAGTTCCTGATCATGAGGTCCGGCGGCGGTTCCATGACGTCGTCGGTGGCCAAGACCTCCCCGACGCACACGGTGCTGTCGGGTCCGGCGGGCGGCATCGTCGGCGCGGCGCACCTCGCCGCCGCCCTCGGCCGCCGGGACCTGCTCACCTTCGACATCGGCGGCACCTCACTGGACGCGTGCGTGATCGAGCACGGGTCCCCGGTGGCCGCCTACGAGGCGCAGCTGGAGCACTTTCCGCTGCTGATCCCCACTTACGACATCCGCACGATAGGGGCCGGAGGGGGCTCGATCGCGTGGTTGGAGAGGGGATTGCTCAAGGTGGGTCCGCACAGTGCGGGTGCCGACCCCGGCCCGGTGTGTTACGGCCGGGGCGGCACCCGCCCCACTGTCACCGACGCGGCGGTGGTCCTCGGCTACGTGGACCCGGGCCGTTTCCTGGCCGGGACCATGGACCTGCACGCCGACGCCGCCCGCACGGCGCTCGACGAGCAGGTGGCCCGGCCTCTCGGGCTGAGCACGGAGGCCGCCGCGGCGGGCGTCTTCGACGTGCTGCTGGCCAAGACCGTCGGCGCGGTCCGGCAGATCACCGTCGAGCGGGGCCACGACCCCCGGGGCTTCTCACTGCTCGCGTTCGGCGGGGCCGGACCGCTGCTCGCCCCGCTGCTCGCGGCGGAGATGGGCATCGGCGAGGTCATCGTGCCGTTCGCGCCGTCCGGTTTCTCCGCCTGGGGCATGCTCAGCGCCGACATCGTCGACGACTTCTCCCGTACGGTGATGGCCACCCTGGACGACGCCGACCTCGACGAGCTGGAGACGATCTTCAAGGGCATCGAGGCCGAGGCCGTCGACTCCCTGGAGGCGCAGCGGGTCGCGGCCGAGCGCATGGTCCTTGAGCGCCAGTTCGAGCTGCGCTACCTGGGGCAGGAGCACTCGCTCATCGTCACCGCGGGCCGCGACCTCGACCGGGACGAGATCAGGCGGGCGTTCGAGGAGACCCACGTGGCGCGCTACGGCCACGCCATGGACAACCGGCTGCAGATCCTCAACCTGCGGGTGCGCGGCATCGGCCGTACCGACCGGCCGGAGCTGGTGGTGCGCCCGCCGGGCGACGGCGACGCGGGCCGGGCACTGTTCGCCCGCAGGGACGCCTACGACTTCGGCACCCGCGCCACGGCGTCGTTCGCCGTCTACGACCGCGCGCTGCTGGAGCCGGGCGACGCGTTCGACGGGCCCGCCCTCATCGACGAGGGCACCTCGACCACCGTGGTCCCCTCGGGGCAGCGGGTCGAGGTCGACGAGCACGGTTACCTGCTGGTCAGGATTGTGGAGGTGGCATCGTGACCGAGCAACCGGGCGAGACCCTTGACGGGGCGAGGGCCGAGGTGGTGCGCAGCTACCTGCTCGCCGCCGCGGAGGAGATGCGGGCCACGCTGATCCGCACGTCGTTCAACCCGGTCATCTACGAGGTCCACGACTTCGGCATGTCGATGTACGACGCCGACCTGCGGCTGATCGCCGAGGCCACCGGGCTCACCTTCTTCCTCGGCGCCAACGACTTCTCACTGCGCAAGGGTGTGGAGTATGTGGGGCGGGAGAACCTGCGTCCGGGTGATGTGGTGCTGCTGAACTATCCGTACTGGAACGCGGCCCACGCCTATGACGCGACGTTGTTCTCGCCGGTG
>NZ_JOEQ01000016.1 GCF_000721075.1 Streptosporangium amethystogenes | reverse complement strand
GACCCGCAAGATCGACGTCAACGCCCAGGGCGAGATCCTCGCCCTGAAGACCACCATCAACACCATGGTCGACCAGCTCTCCTCCTTCGCCTCCGAGGTCACCCGGGTCGCCCGCGAGGTCGGCTCCGAGGGCCAGCTCGGCGGCCAGGCCCGGGTCGAAGGCGCCGAGGGCATCTGGAAGCGCCTCACCGAGAACGTCAACGAGCTCGCCGCGCGCCTCACCACCCAGGTGCGCGCCATCGCCGAGGTCACCACCGCCGTCGCCACCGGTGACCTGACCCGCTCCATCACCGTCGACGCCGAGGGCGAGATCGGCGAGCTGAAGGACAACATCAACATGATGGTGGCGGTGCTGCGCGACACCACCACCGCCAACCAGGAACAGGACTGGCTGAAGTCCAACCTGGCGAGGATCTCCCGCCTCATGCAGGGCCATCGCGACCTGATGGAGGTCGCCAAGCTCATCATGAGCGAGCTGACCCCGCTGGTGTCGGCCCGCTACGGCGCCTTCTACCTCGCCGATCCCTTCGGCGACCACGACCTGCACCTCATCGCCGGATACGGCGTGCGACCCGGCAGCGGCCCCCGGCAACGGTTCGCCACCGGCGAGGGCATCATCGGCCAGGCCGCGCTGGAGGGCCGGGGAATCATCCTCAGCAACGTGCCCGCCCGCTACCTGACCATCGACAGCGGACTCACCACCTCGACGCCCGCGCAGATCGTCGTGCTGCCGGTCCTGTTCGAGACCCAGGTGCTCGGCGTGCTGGAACTGGCCTCGTTCAGCGAGTTCAGCGAGATCCACCACGACTTCCTGAACCAGCTCGTCGAGACCATCGGTGTCACGATGAACACGATCATCGCCAACTCCCGTACCGAGGACCTGCTGACCGAGTCGCAGCGTCTCACCACCGAGCTGCGGGAGCGTTCCGACGAGCTCCAGCGCCAGCAGGAGGAGCTGCGCCGCTCCAACGCCGAACTGGAGGACAAGGCGGCGCTGCTGGCCAAGCAGAACCGGGCCATCGAGATCCAGAACTTCCAGATCGAGCAGGCCCGGCGCACGCTGGAGGAGCGCGCCGAGCAGCTCGCGGTCTCCTCGCGCTACAAGTCCGAGTTCCTCGCCAACATGTCCCACGAGCTGCGCACCCCGCTGAACAGCCTCCTCGTGCTGGCCAAGCTGCTCACCGAGAACGCCGACGGCAACCTCACCGCCCAGCAGGTGGAGTTCGCCAGGACGATCCACGGCGCCGGGTCGGCCCTGCTCCAGCTGATCAACGACATTCTCGACCTGTCGAAGGTCGAGGCGGGGCGGATGGACATCCATCCCCAGCAGATCTCCCTGCCCAAGCTCGTCGACTACTTCGAGGCCACCTTCGCCCCGCTGGCCCAGGACAAGGGCCTGTCGTTCACCGTCGAGGTCGACCCGTCGATACCGCAGGAACTCCGCACCGACGAGCAGCGCCTCCAGCAGGTGTTGCGCAACCTGCTCTCCAACGCGATCAAGTTCACTCCCAAGGGTGAGGTACGGCTACGCGTGATCCACGCCGGTCGCTCCGTCGCCTTCGTGGACGACACCCTGCGCGGCGCCGACGGCATCCTGGCCTTCGAGGTGGTCGACACCGGCATCGGGATCGCATCGGACAAGCTGGAGGTCATCTTCGAGGCGTTCCGCCAGGCCGACGGCACCACCAGCCGGAAGTACGGCGGCACGGGTCTGGGCCTGTCCATCTGCCGCGAGATCGCCCGCCTGCTCGGCGGCGAGATCCATGTGATCAGCAAGGTCGGCGAGGGCAGCACCTTCACCCTCTACCTGCCACCGTCCTACGGCGGTCCGTTGGCCTCACGTGACGGGGGGGCGAGCGCCCCCAGTGCCTCCTCCCGCAACCCGGCGCTCATCGGCGTGCTCGAAGGCTCCGACGACCTGCCGGAGCTGGCGCGGGGCGACGACATGCCCCTGCCGCACTTCCCCCCGCAGGGCGAGGGCAAGCCGTGGAAGGGCGACGACCCGCTGACCGGGGCGAAGATCCTGATCGTGGACGACGACATCCGCAACGTGTTCGCACTGACCAGCGTGCTCGAACGCTACGGCTCCACGGTGATCTACGCGGAGAACGGCCGCGAGGGCATCGAGCAGTTGGAACGTAACGAGGACGTCGCCCTCGTCCTGATGGACATCATGATGCCGGAGATGGACGGCTGGGCCACCACCTCAGCGATCCGCCGGATGCCACAGTTCGCGGACCTGCCGATCATCGCGCTGACCGCTAAGGTCATGCGAGGCGACCGGGAGAAGAGCATCGCATCCGGCGCCTCCGACTACGTGCCCAAGCCCGTAGACGTCGACCGCCTGCTGGAACGGCTACGCGGCTGGCTGACCAGAGGCAAGCCGACCGGTGACTCCGACGAAGGCGTGTGATCGATGCCGGACAGAGCCAAGATCCTCCTGGTGGACGACCGGGAGGAGAATCTGATCGCGCTGGAAGCCATCCTCAGCTCACTCGACCTGATACCGGTCCGGGCGAAGTCCGGGGAGGAGGCGCTGAAGGCCCTGCTCGGCACGGAGTTCGCGCTGATCCTGCTCGATGTCCGGATGCCGGGCATGGACGGGTTCGAGACGGCGGCCCACATCAAGCGTCGCGAGCGCACCCGCAACATCCCGATCATCTTCCTCACCGTGGTCGACAGCGCGCCCGACTACGCCTTCCGCAGCTACGCGGCGGGCGCCGTCGACTACCTCACCAAGCCTTTCGACCCCTGGGTGCTCCGGGCCAAGGTCGCGGTGTTCGTGGAGCTCTACAACATGAACCGCAGGATGGCCGAGCAGGCCGCCATGCTCCGCGAGCGCCTCTCCGCCGAGCTGCCGCCCGGTGAGGCGGACGAGCAGGCGACCGTGCTGCCCGAGCTGTCCAAGCGCCTGGCCGCGGTCGAGAAGGAGCTCGCCCGGGTCACCGAGCTGGCACACAAGAACGACGTTCCCGGCCTGGTAGGCCCGATATCCGATCTGACCAGCCGCCTCAACCACCTGCGCGCCGGCTTCGACGCCCTCACCTGACCAGGGTCGCGAAGCGCGAACCTCAGCGGCGGGCGCGCTCCAGGGCGTCCCAGAAGCCGCGGCGCAGGGCGTGGCGGACCTCGTCGTGCAGCAGGAAGTCGATCGGCAGCGAGGAGCCCTGGAGCAGCCGTGCCTCCAGGTCCGAGGGCATCCGGGGCTTACGGGCGAGAACCGCCTCCAGCCACAGGGCGGGGGCGTCCTTGGCGACGGACTCGCCGAAGTCGTGGCCTTCCTTGTGCGCGGCCTTCACCGCGTCGGAGAGGGTCGTCGCGGCACCGGTCCCGGTGCTCTGCGTCGGCACGGGGGCCGACTGAGGGCCGCTGTAGGCGCCCATCTGCGACGCCTGGTAGCTCGGCATGCCGCCGGTGTTGCCCAGCGAGTACTGCGGGGCGGACGGCAGCGGACCGGTCGAGCCGTTGACGGCCGCGTGCGACGGCGTGGGAGCGGGTGAAAGCGGCGGTGTCTGGGGGGGCGAGGCGGCCGGGGCGGCCGGGGTCGCCGGGGTGGTCTGCGACTCCTGGGGGTAGCTCGGATAGGCGGAGGGCAGCGCGTGCTGGGCATGCGCCGCACGGGGTGCCTGGACCGCGGGGACCGGGCCGGTGGCCGGACCGGCCACCGGGGAGCCGTTGCTGCCGCGAGTCGCGACGGGGTGGCCGTTGGTACCGTGCTGGTGGCCGTTGACCGCCAGGGGCGGCGCCTCGTCGCCGATCAGGCTGACGTGCGGCCGCAACTGGCCGGCACCGACCTCGATCAGGTCGTCGCACTCCTGGCGGAGCGTGCGGGAGACGGCCCAGCTGCCGTCGGCGCTGATGTGCACCACGGTGACCCGGATACCGAGATCCTGGGCGTCGCAGACGACCTGCGCCAGGTCCTCGTCGCCACTGACCACGACCGCGTCGCAGACCGCGCCGTTGCGGGCCAGCGTCATCAGGTCGCGATGAACCTGGGCGTCGACGCCCTCGCGGCGCCCGGGGCGGATACGCGACAGGCGGAGCTTGAGGCCGGGGATGTCGGCCAGCGTGTCGTGCTCGGGAGTGCGCCGCCCCTCCACCGTCGCCTCGTACCAGTAACAGCGGAGCAGCGGCAGGCCGGTACGCTCTCTCGACAGCTTGTTGAGCAGTTGGAGCAGCCCCGGGTAATCCCAGGAGACCGCCTCGCGATGGCGGGTTCCGTGCACCGCCATCGCGCCGTCGGACAGCAGGTAACCGGCGTCCACGAACAGCGCGCAACGATCCACCTGACACCGCCCTTCCTACGTGGCCCGATCCTCTGGCTCAGACAAGCCCGAAAGAGCCCAGACAGACGGCCCTTCCTCAGGGTAATCAAGCGACTGACCGTCCGAGGGTGAATCCCGACGATTCCACCCGCGCTCGACCATACGCCGGACCGTTTACGCAGACCGTACCAGTTTGTCCCGTTCGTCAACCCCCTCCGCAGGGTGCTTATACGCCATCCATCTCCGAGGTCTTGCACCGCGTCCGTCCTACCGGCGGCCCGGCCCCCTCGAAGGCGCCTACGGAGCGGTCCGTACGCTCACCGCCGCCGCGCCGAAAAGCAGGACGTCCTGGTGCGTGCTGAGCTCCAGCACCGGGGCGCGGCCGAGGCGTGCCCGGAAGCGGTCCACATCCGTGCCGAAGGTCGCGCGGGTGCCTCTCGCCCCGGTGGCGGATCCGTCGAAGGGATTGCGCGGGTCCCGCTCCCCTCCGGCGGGCCGGAGGGTCCGGCCACCGAGCCTCACCCGATCACCCACGACGCCCGCGTCACCCTCCCAGGTCACCAGGGCCACCTTCGCGGGCGCGTCGGTGGGCGTCAGACCTCCGAGCGGTATCCGCATCGAGCGATGCCCCCGCTCCAGCACCGTCGCGGTGTCGACCACGACGGTCTGGCTGTACGGCCTGCGCGGGTCGGCCACGATGATCACCAGGCTCCACCCGGCATGGCGCGAGAGGCCCGGCCGTATCGAGGCGTCGGCCACCCAGTACGTCCCGCGCGCCCTGCCCAGCAGCCGCGTCACATCGGCGAACGCCTGGTAGCCCCGCCCCACGGGCAGCTCTCGCTCCACCACCCGCGCAGCCCTGACCTGCCGGTACTCCGTCTCCCCCGGCACCTTGAGCTTGATCCGCCCGCTGGGAGGCGCGCTCGCCGACCAGTAGAGCCCCGCCCAGACCACCTTGCCGGCCGCCGGCGGTACGAGCCGGGCGGCGCTTGAGGAGCTCGTCGAAGGATCCCCGTCACGATCGAGGGGACGCATCTCCCAGCTGTTGTTGTCGCGCCGGCCGCCCTGCCCCGCGCGGGCCGCCTCGCACCCTGGCTCCGAGGGCGCGCAGCTCAGCAGGGTGTTGCCGATCGCGGAGACGGCCACCCGGCCGTCGGTGGCGAACCGCGCCGGAGCACCCTCCGCCCGTACGCCGCTGCGCGACCTGGCGGCCACCCGCGTCCCCGCCGTGGAGACCGTGACCGAGGGCACCGCCCCGTAGGCCGCGTCGTCCGACACCAGGACTCTCAGGAAGACCGCCGTGGCCCGGCCCGCCGGCAGCGGACCGCGGACGCACCGGGCACCTCGCCGCCACGCCCGGCAGGACCAGCCGTCGACCGTGCCGACCGGTGTGACGGCACCGACGGAGTGTCCCCCGCGGGATCCGGAGGGCAGCGTCACACCGCGCGGCAACCCTACGTAGGCGACGACCTCCTCGCTCTGCCCACGACCCGCGTTGCGCAGCCGCACCGCCACGATGCCGGCCTCGGACCTGATCAGGGCACCGAGCGCGTCGATCCTGGCCACCAGGCGGGGCGCGAGCCAGGAACCCGTCCGGCCGTCCTGCCCCGTTCCCGTCGGCCCCGGCCCGGTCTCGGCCGGCTCGCCGGCGCCGGCCCCGCCGCTCTCCCCTGCGGACGCCTTCGGCTGTCCGGAGGGTGTCGGTACGACGCCTGGGAGCGCCGGGGCCATGACGATCGGCTCGGAGGCCGCGCTCGGCGGGGGCGCGGGCTCCGCACCCGATACCAGCACGAGCGTGGCCGCCGTCACGACCGCGGTGGTGACCGCACCGGCCATGACCGCGCGTCGCACGGCTCGGGGAGCCCGCCGCCAGCGGCCGGGCAGTCCGCCCCCCGTCGTGACGCCCATCCTGCCGAGCGCCACCAGGTAGGCGGGGAACACGGGACCGACGACGAGCGGGCCGATGACGGAGCGGATGCTCTGGCCGATGCCGGTCAGCTCCGTGAGCACCGCGCGGCAACCCGAGCAGCCCTCCAGATGCTCGTCCACGATCCTGCTCTGTTCCCTGGTCAGGCCGCCACGGATGTGGTGGCCCAGCCTGGCCAGTGCGGGCCGGCACTCGGGCGCGGTCGTCTCGGCCAGGTGGATGCGCAGGCACGCCTGGCGCATCCCCTCCCGCGCCCGGTAGGCGAGCGCGGCCGCGCCGTTCACCGTCAGGCCGAGCAGGAGTCCGGTGTCGTCGGGCCTGGCCCTCTCGACCTCGGCGTGCCACAGGACGAGCTGCCACCTCTCCGGCATGGACAAAAAGGCCCTGGCCACCGGCGAGCCCTCCAGGTCCGCCGTACCGGAGGTGTCACCGACGGTACGGCGGAGGGCGGTGAGCAGGTGGACGCGGAACGCCTGCTCCGGGCCGTCTCCCTGGTCGATCACCTGGTGAACCGCCGCGAACGTCTCCTCGACGACGCTCTCGGCCCCGCTCTCGGCACCGAGGAGCAGGCGGGCCAGCGCGTACGCCGCGGGAGCGTGCCGCTGGTGGAGCACCCGGTAGGCGGCCACGTCGCCGTTCCTGACGGCGGCCAGCAGTTCAGCGTCGCCTTGAGATGTTTTCACACTCATTGTGACCTCACCATTACCCGGAGTTGCCTGCCGGATAATCCCGCAGTCCGCGCCGCGCGTAAACCCGGATCGCACTTTTGCCATCCGGCGGCCGGATCGGCGCCGCTCCCCGGCGGCCCCGGATCGGGCGGTCTTCCGGATCGCCCTAACCTTGGTGCCATGAGCGATCGCGAGAACCTGCTGGCAGAGATCAAGGGCAAGGGTGTGGTGCACGGCAAGGTCGTGTTGTCCTCGGGCAGAGAGGCCGACTTCTACGTGGACATGCGCCGGGTGACCCTCGACGGGCAGGCGGCACCGCTGGTGGGGCGGGTCATGCTGGACCTCACCGAGGATCTCGACTACGAGGCGGTCGGCGGGCTGACGCTGGGCGCCGACCCGGTGGCGACCGCCATGCTGCACGCGGCCGCCGCGCGGGGCAGGACGCTCGACGCGTTCGTGGTGCGCAAGGCGCAGAAGGCCCATGGCATGCAGCGCCGGATCGAGGGGCCGGATGTGGCGGGGCGGAGGGTGCTGGCGGTGGAGGACACCTCCACGACCGGCGGATCCCCGCTGACCGCGGTGGAGGCGTTGCGCGCGGCGGGTGCCGAGGTCGTGGCGGTCGCCACGATCGTGGACCGGGGGGCCTCCCAGGCGATCGCCGATGCCGGGCTGCCGTACCGGACCGCCTACACCCTGGCCGACCTCGGCTTGGACTAGAGGATCGACCGGCGCCTGCCGGGCCTTCCACGGAGGGGACCGGTCTCGGTCACCGCGGCGCGCCTCGTGAGGCGCCGTCCGGCCGATCCTCGCCACGGCGAGGATCGGCCGGAGCACTACCGGTTTCGGGAGACCGTGAACTCCTGGCGCCCCACCTCGCCAGGTGCGCGGACGGTCCCGTTCACCTGGACGCGGACCGCGGCGGAGTCGGCCAGCACGACGTCGACCTTGGGGTCGAAGGACTGGAACTGCTCGCCCCTGGTCATCTCCCGGTCGAGCAGCACATCACCCCCGGTGACCTTCAGGAAGACCGTGGGGCAGTGCTCCCGCAGGCACTCGACGAGGACTGTCGGCACCCGCTCGGCGGTGGCGGAGGCGGCCGGAGAGGCGTCCTCCGGTGACGTGCCGGTGATCGGCGCGGCCGACGGGTCCGCCTCGGCGCCGGAGCTGAGACTGCCGATCAGCGAGAGAACCCCGACCACGATCAGGACGACGAGAGCCAGCGCCGCCAGTCCGGCGAGGACCAGGCGGGCTATACCCATAGGGTCAGACCTGTGGCGTCCCACACAGTGGAGATTAGCGGTTCATGAGGATATTTCACGACTGACCCGGCGGATCAGTCCCGAAGCCCCGAAATCCTAGAAGATCCCCTATAACCAACCAGGTCATACTGGAGATCCCGTACCGGCGAGCGCCAAGAGTCCTCCGGAGGTTTCCTACCGGTGGGCGCCAAAACCATGCAGGGGGCACATCCGTACGCCCCGAAGTGGTGGCGGAGCTATCCGGCTGGGAAGGAACCCGGAATACTGGCCCATGGGCGATGTCCTCATAGCCCCGTGCCAGCTGCCCACAGCCGTCTCCAGGAGATGACACGATGCCCATCGCGACCCCAGAGGTCTACGCCGAGATGCTCGACCGGGCCAAGGCGGGAGGTTTCGCCTATCCGGCCATCAACGTGACCTCGTCACAGACCCTCAACGCCGCGCTCAGAGGGTTCGCCGAGGCGGAAAGCGACGGCATCGTCCAGGTGTCGACCGGCGGCGCCGACTTCCTCTCCGGCACCACGGTCAAGAACATGGTGTCCGGCTCGGTGGCCCTGGCGGAGTACGCCCGTGTCGTCGCGGCCAACTACCCCGTGACGATCGCCCTGCACACCGACCACTGTCCCAAGGACAAGCTGGACGGTTTCGTGCGCCCGCTGCTCGACATCTCCCTTGAGCGGGTCGCCAGGGGTGAGGACCCCCTCTTCCAGTCGCACATGTGGGACGGCTCCGCCGTGCCGCTGGACGAGAACCTTGAGATCGCCAGGGAGCTCCTGGAGAAGACCGCTCGCGCGAAGATCGTCCTTGAGGTGGAGATCGGCGTCGTCGGCGGCGAGGAGGACGGCGTCGTCGGCGAGATCAACGAGAAGCTCTACACCACCCCCGAGGACGCCCTCGCGACCGCCGAGGCCCTGGGCCTGGGCGAGCGCGGCCGCTACATGCTCGCCGCGACCTTCGGCAATGTGCACGGCGTCTACAAGCCCGGCCACGTCAAGCTGCGGCCGAGCGTGCTCAAGGAGATCCAGGACGCGGTCGGCGCCAAGTACGGCAAGGAGAAGCCGTTCGACCTGGTCTTCCACGGCGGCTCGGGCTCGCTGCTTGAGGAGATCCACGAGGCCATCGCCTACGGCGTGGTGAAGATGAACATCGACACCGACACGCAGTACGCCTTCACCCGCCCGATCGTCGACCACATGTTCAGGAACTACGACGGCGTGCTCAAGGTCGACGGCGACGTCGGCAACAAGAAGGTTTACGACCCCCGCTCGTACGGCAAGGCCGCCGAGACCTCGATGGCGGCACGAATCGTCGAGGCCGCCCAGCACCTCAAGTCGGCGGGCACCAAGATCTCCTGATCACCCGGCGGCCGACGCAGACCGGGAATTCTCGGTAGAGAAAGCGTCTTGGTCCGGGTAGAACCGGTCAATGTTCGGAGGGTCCCCGCCAGGTCACGAAATCGGCTTCCGAAAAATCCCCGGGAGCCGATCTTGGCCTGGTGCGGGTTCACCAGATAGGACTGTCTCTATGGAATCGCACGAGAACCTTCTCGCCGGCCCGCCGCCCACCCTGCTCCCGGACCTGCCCGAAGCTCGACAGGCGCTGGAATCCGGCGCCCAACCATCCGACGTCGCCGCGCGTTTCCCCGCCTATCCGACCGCCTGGGCGGCACTCGCGGACGAGTACTTCGCGGCGGGACACGCCGTGACGTCGTACGCCTTCGCTCGCACCGGCTACCACCGGGGCCTGGACCAGCTCCGCAGGGCGGGCTGGAAGGGGCACGGCCCGATCCCCTGGGAGCATCTGCCCAACCAGGGGTTCCTGAGGTGCCTGCACGCACTGGCCCGCGCCGCCCAGAGCATCGGGGAGAAGGAGGAGGCCGAGCGGTGCTTCCAGTTCCTCAAGGACTCCAGCGCCGAGGCTTCCAAGGAGCTGACCGGCCGCTGATCCGGCCCCGATCCGCCCCTTGATCTGCCCGTGGGATCTCTCGCCCGAGGTGGGAGATCCCCATTTCGGACGCCGTCGGGTATTCTCACCACGCAAGAGCCCCTGTAGCGATTGCGCCAGGGGTTTCGTTTTTGCGGTGGGAGAATCACAATGCCGGCTGTCGTTCTCGTTGGTGCCCAGTGGGGCGATGAGGGCAAGGGTAAGGCTACCGACCTACTTGGTGATCAGGTCGACTATGTCGTCAGATACCAGGGAGGCAACAACGCGGGCCATACGGTCGTCATCGGCGACCAGAAATATGCGCTGCACCTGCTGCCGACGGGAGTGCTCTCACCGAACGTCATCCCCGTGATCGGCAACGGTGTCGTCATCGACCCGGGCGTGCTGCTGAGCGAGATCGACGGGCTTGAGGCCCGCGGGGTCTCCTCCGAGCGGCTGCTGATCTCCGCCAACGCGCACCTGATCATGCCGCACCACAAGGCCCTCGACAAGGTCACCGAGCGCTACCTCGGCAAGGCCAAGATCGGCACGACCGGGCGCGGCATCGGCCCCGCGTACGGCGACAAGATCTACCGGATGGGCGTGCGGGTCCAGGACCTGCTGGACCCGGGCATCCTGCAGAAGAAGATCGAGGTCGCGCTGGGGGAGAAGAACCAGATCCTCACCAAGATCTACAACCGTCGGATGATCGACGCGAACAAGGTCCTGGACGAGTATCTCGGCTACGCCGAGCGCCTCAAGCCGCACATCGCCGACACCTCGCTGATCCTCAGCAGGGCCCTGGACGAGGGCAAGGTCGTGCTGCTCGAAGGCGGGCAGGGCAACCTGCTCGACATCGACCACGGCACCTACCCCTTCGTCACCTCCTCCTCCCCGACGAGCGGCGGCGCCTGCTCGGGTTCCGGCATCCCGCCGACCCGGCTCACCCGCGTGATCGGCATCCTGAAGGCGTACACCACCCGCGTCGGCTCGGGTCCGTTCCCGACCGAGCTCGACGACGAGATGGGCGACTGGCTGCGCACCACCGGCGGCGAGTACGGGGTGACCACCGGCCGCAACCGCCGCTGCGGCTGGTTCGACGCGGTCATCGCCCGGTACGCCACCCGTATCAACGGTGTCACCGACTACTTCCTCACCAAGCTGGACGTGCTGTCCGGCCTGGAGAGGATTCCGGTCTGCGTCGCCTACGAGGTCGACGGGGTCCGGTATGACGAGATCCCGATGACCCAGACCGACTTCCACCACGCCAAGCCGGTGTACGAGGAGTTCCCCGGCTGGCAGGAGGACATCACCGGCGTCAGGAGCTTCGAGGACCTGCCCGCCAACGCGCAGGCGTACGTGAAGGCCCTGGAGCAGATGAGCGGCTCCAGGATCTCCGCGATCGGCGTCGGCCCCGGCCGCACCGAGACGCTCCAGATCCACCCGCTGATCTAGGTCCGTTCCCGCCGATCCCCGCCGCGGCGGGGATCGGCCGGGTGACGCCGCACGAGTACGGTGGCCGGCGGCACCGCGGTGACCAAAAGCGCCAAGGGCCTGGTTTCGACCGGTACGGCCTATGCCCGGCGACGCCAAGGCGCGAGCCGTAATGGGGGATCGGTACGCGAGGTGGATAAGGTCCCTGTGTGCATGCCGAGATTCACGGTCACCGTGGGGCCCGTGGGCTCCGTCCCGAGAACACCCTGCCCGGTTTCGCCCACGCCCTGGAGCTGGGCGTCGACGCACTGGAGCTCGACGTCGCACTGACCGCCGATCGGCGGCTGGTGCTCACACACGACCTCACAGTGTCCGCTGTGACCAGCACCGACGTCCGGCCCGCCTTCCGCGACGACCCCGCCTTCCCGTACGTGGGCAGGCCGGTCGGCGAGCTCACGCTGGCGCAGCTGCGCACGCTGGAGTGCGGAGTGCGGGTGCCACGCCACCCCGAAGACCGGTTCGCCCCGACCCAGCTGCCGGTGCCGAACACCCGGATGCCGACCCTGGGTTCCGTGCTGGGGCTGATGGACGCCTACGGAGCCGACGGGGTGCGGGTGCACGTGGAGCTCAAGTCGGACCCGACCAGGCCCGATCTGAGCGCCGAGGTCGGTGAGTTCACCGAGATGGTGGTCGCCGAGCTCGACCGGCACCGCAGGCTCGACCGGGCGGCCATCCTCAGTTTCGACTGGCGCGTCCTGCGGATCGCCCGCTCCCTGGCCCCCGCGACCGGGCGGTACGCCCTGATCGAACGTGCCACCATGGACAGCGCCTGGCTCGACGGCCTCCGTCTGGAGGACTTCGGCGGCGACGTCCCGGCCGCCGCCGCCGAGGCCGGGGGCACCACGCTCTCCCCCGAGTACGTGATGGTCGACCCCGAGTTCGCCCGGCGAGCGGAGAAGGCCGACCTGCCGCTGGCCGTGTGGACCGTCAACGACCCCGGGCGGGCGGCCGAGCTGCTCGATCTCGGAGTGGCCGCGATCGTCACCGACTATCCCGACCGGATGATCGCCCTGTGGGCCGGGCGGGGCATGCGTGTCCCGAAGCCGGTCACCCCCGCCCGCCCGATGAGCGCCTGAGGGCTCGGATCACATCCAGCCGTTGCGGCGGAAGCCCCGGTAGAGCAGCGTGCAGGCGATGACCATCACGCCGAGCACCAGCGGGTAGCCGAAGACGGAGTCGAGCTCGGGCATGTGCTCGAAGTTCATGCCGTAGATGCCGGCGATCATCGTGGGGACGGCCATGATGGCGACCCACGAGGAGATCTTCCGCATGTCCTCGTTGGCGAGCGCGTTGGAACGGGCGAGCGCCGCCTGCAGTATGGAGTTGCAGAGTTCGTTGGACGACTCGACCTGCTCGCAGACGCGGGCCAGGTGGTCGACGACGTCACGGAAGTACTCCCGCATCTCGGAGGGGATCATCCGGCGCTGGGCCAGCGTGGACATCGGCGCCTGGAGCGGTGTGACGGACCGCTTCATCTCGATCATCTCGCGCTTGAGGTTGTAGATCCGGCCGATGTCACGGGCGCTGACGTCCGCGAAGACCATCGCCTCGACGTCCTCCAGCTCGGTCTGCATCCGGTCGGCCACGGTGAGGTACTTGTCGACGACGTGGTCGGCGATCGCGTGCAGCACGCCGGTGGGGCCCCGGCTGAGCAGCTTGGGCTTGTCCTCAAGGCGCTCCCGCACCTCCGAGAGCGGGCAGTGCCGGCCGTGCCGCACGGTCACCACGAAGTCGGTGCCGACGAACACCATGATCTCTCCGGTGCCGATGATCTCGCTGGTCGCGGTCAGCACGTCGTGGTCGAGGTAGGCGACGGTCTTCAGGACCACGAACAACGAGTCGCCGTAGCGCTCGACCTTGGGTCGCTGGTGAGCCTTGACGGCGTCCTCGACGGCGAGCGGATGCAGGGCGAAGACCTCCGCCAGCCACTCGACCTCGGGGGCGTCGGGCTCGTGCAGGCCGACCCAGACGAACGCGTTGTTCCCTTCGACGGACGCGTTGTGCGCACGGACGAGCTCCAGGGCGTCGGGGATGCCCAGGGCCTGGATCTTCTTACCGTTGATGTAGGCGGCGTACTCGACGAGCGAGTCGCTCGGCGGGACGCAGACACCGCTCATCCGCGCACCGAGCGAGACGGCGGGCGCGTGCGGGGCACGGATCGTGCGGACGTGCCTGATACGGGGAAAAAGGAGCGAGGAGCGCATGGCGAGCCTTTCCCGCCCAACCTGGCGGGATTCCGCACGCGATGCGCTGTCACCACAAGGGGAGGCGACGATGCGTGCGGCGCCGGTCGGGCACCGAGATGGGGTGGTCGAGGGTGCGCACAGCAGGCGTGCGCGAGCACGTACTGCTGGGATCGCCAGAGGACATCCCGAACCACCTCCAATCAGCAAGAGACACGCAAAGCAACTCAAAACTTAACACGAACGGGGGGATGGCTCTCAGCTTACTCCCAGGTTCAAGCATCGATCATGCACAACCTGACAAAATTCACACCTGTTTACCGGCACCTCCCGCGCCTGTCGACACATCGCAAACCCCCAGAGTTATCCACAGTCTGTGGATAACTCTGGGGGGCGGGCACCGGCGAAATCCGGGGGTGCCGGACACGGCCCGAGGGACGATCCTGCGGGACGATAGGCTCTGACAAGTGCGCGTTCTTGTGATTGGAACCGGCGGGCGTGAACACGCCCTGTGCCGGTCGCTGGCGGCGGACCCCCAGGTCACCGAGGTTCACTGTGCTCCCGGAAACGCGGGTATCGCGCAGGTCGCGACCCTGCATCCGGTGGTACCGACAGACCCGGCCGCGGTTACCGAACTGGCCGAGCGGCTCCGGGCGGAGCTGGTCGTGATCGGCCCCGAGGCCCCGCTGGTCGCCGGCGTCGCCGACGCCGTCAGGCAGGCCGGCATCCCCTGTTTCGGCCCTTCACGGCAGGCGGCCCAGATCGAGGGTTCCAAGTCCTTCGCCAAGGACGTCATGGTCGCGGCGGGCGTGCCCACCGGGCGGTCGCACAGCTGCGTCACGCCGGAGGAGGTCGCCGCGGCGCTCGACGAGTTCGGCACGCCGTACGTGGTCAAGGACGACGGTCTGGCCGCCGGCAAGGGCGTGGTGGTCACCGACGACCGCGAGGAGGCGCTCCGGCACGCCGCCGCCTGCGGGCGGGTGGTCATCGAGGAGTTCCTCGACGGCCCCGAGGTCTCGCTGTTCGCGCTCTGCGACGGCGCCACGGCCGTGGCGCTCCAGCCCGCCCAGGACCACAAACGCGCCTACGACGACGACCAGGGCCCCAACACCGGCGGGATGGGGGCCTACACGCCGCTGCCGTGGGCCCCGGACGACCTCGCCGACCAGGTGATGGCCGAGACCGTCATACCGACCGTCACCGAACTGGCCAGGCGTGGCATGCCGTACACGGGGGTGCTGTACGTGGGGCTGGCCCTCACCTCCAAGGGCCCGAAGGTGATCGAGTTCAACGCGCGGTTCGGTGACCCGGAGACCCAGGTCGTGCTGGACCGGCTCCAGACGCCCCTCGCGGGCCTGCTGCTCGCCTGCGCGAACGGGACGCTCGACCGGTTCGGGCCGCTCTCCTATCGCGACGGCGCCGCGGTGACCGTGGTGATCGCGGCGGAGAACTACCCGGCGGATCCGGTGAAGGGCGACGTGATCGAAGGGCTGTCCGACCCGGTCGAGGACGCCTACGTGCTGCACTCGGGCACCGCGCTGGACGGCGACCGGATCGTCTCGAACGGCGGCCGGGTGCTCAGCGTGGTCGGCACCGGGCCGGACGTCCCCGCGGCGCGGGCGGCGGCCTACAAGGCGGTGGAGCACATCCGGCTGCGTGGCTCGCACCATCGCACCGACATCGCGGGCCGCGCCCTCTGAAAGCGGCACGATCTCTGAAAACGGCACAGCCTTCCCCGGCGAGGCGTAGCGCCTGATCGGCATGTCGCGATAAGCCTGGGGCAGCCGATGCCCCGCCCCAGGCCGACTCCGCCCCCCGGAGGAACGATGTCGCTTGATCCAGCGTTGACCGCCGAGCGGATCGGCGACACCGGCGTGTTGCGCTGGCCGGGCACCTGGCGGGTCTACGTTGCCACCCGGAGCGAGGAGATCAGGGCCGACGCCGAACGCGCCCTGACGATGTGCGACGAGGCGGGCCGGCTGATCTCGGCGGGCGAGGGCATCGGCACGCACCTGGCCCGCGCGCAGGCGTACGCGCGCAGCAGGCACGGCGTGCGGCGCTGGCTGACCGGCCAGGCCATCGAGGGCGCCTGGTCCAACGTCAACAGCGCCACCGTGATGCTGTACGGCGTGCTGCCGGTGGCGGAGTTGTGCGGGCGGGCGCCGGAGGTGGTCGCGATCGGCCGGGCCTATCTGCCCGGCGACGACCCCCGGCTTGTCCACCTCCAGGCCAGGCTGGCGGTGGGAGACCTCGGTGAGAACGACAGGCCGCTGATGCAGTCGGTGCTGCGGGCCGCGTACACCGCGCAGGCGATGGACACCGGGCGGGTACGCAGCTTCCGCAACCTGCTCCTCGGCGGGGTGGTCATGCTCTCCCTGATCGTGCTGAGCGTGGTGGCCATCGGTGCGATCTGGCCGGACGTCATCCCGATGTGCGGCGACCAGTCGGTGATCCGCAACCAGGGGCTGATGCCCGCCCAGATCTGCCCGACCGGCGGCCTGCGGCCCGGCCACGGCGACGTCCCGCTGGTGGCCCTGATCGGCATGCTGGGCGCGGCGCTGGCCACCGCCGCCTCGCTGTCGACCCGCTCGGAGATGTCCACCCGCTACTCGCTGGCGGTCGTCCAGAACCTGCTCAAGGCGCCCGCGGGGGTGGCCACGGCCGTGCTCGGGCTACTGATCCTGAACTCGGGCTTCGTGCCCGGTTTCGCGGGGCTCGGCTCGCAGCCCGCGATCCTGGTCTGGGCGATGGCGTTCGGATACGGACAGCAGGTCGTCACCCGCTTCGTGGACCAGCGGGCCGACAATCTCCTGTCGGCCGCCTCCCCGCTCACCGCCGCGGTGAACACGAAGGGCAGGTAACATCCGAGGCCCGGGATCTCCCGGTACCGCGCCCCACAGTGACACCCGCGAGCCCGGAAACCGCAGGCGAAAGCGTGGTGGCCGCGCAACGCGACGGCGGCTGATGACTTATCGACCGGTTCACGGGCAGTTCACCCTCGAACTGGCCGGTTCAGGGGCATCCAACGACTACTGTTGGCCGATAACCTCGGCTGCCGCCTCGCGCCACACGAGTTATCCAGAACACTTCCAAGGAGCATGACGCATGGTCCGTTACCGCGTGCGCGGTGGCAACCCACTTCGTGGAACCGCCTTCATCCAGGGTGCCAAGAACGCCGTGTTGCCCATGATCGGTGCCGCGCTACTGGCTTCCAAAGGTCGCACGGTCCTGCGCAACGTCCCCATCATCGAGGACGTCCGGCGTGCGGTCGAGCTGGCGGAGACGGTCGGCGCCAAGGTCGAGCTCCACGAGGCGGAGCGCACACTGGTGATCGACGCCTCGACGCTGAGCAGCCCGGTGCTGCCCGCGGAGATCGCCCGGCGCTTCCGCGGCTCGGTGCTGTTCGTGCCCGCCCTGCTGCACCGTCTCGGCGAGGCGATCATCGAGGGCGTGGGCGGCTGCAACCTGGGCAGCCGCAACCTCGACTTCCACTACCTGGGCTACAAGCGCCTGGGCGCGATCGTGGACGAGGGTGACGCGGTCATCCACGTCAAGTCGGCGGGCCTCACCGGCGCCACCCTGTACCTGGACACCCCCTCGCACACCGGCACCGAGAACCTGATCATGGCCGCCGCCCTCGGGCGCGGCACCACCGTGATCGAGAACGCCGCGCTGGAGCCCGAGGTCCTCGATGTGATCGACATGCTGACCCGGATGGGCGCGAAGATCAGCGGCGGCGGCACCGGGTTCATCACCGTGGAGGGCGTGGAGGAGCTCCAGGCCGTCGAGCACACCGTGATGCCGGACCGCCTCGACGCGGGCGTGTTCGCCATGGCCGCCGCCGTCACCGGCGGAGAGGTCAACCTGGTCGGCGCCGACCTGGACCACCTCGGCGTGGTCCGCTACAAGCTGGAGCAGATGGGGGTGGAGTTCGCCGACCACGGCGCGGTGCTGCACGTGCGCAGGGATCGCCCGCTGCGTCCGATCAATGTGATCACCGACACCTATCCCGGCTTCGCCACCGATCTGCAGTCGCCGATCATGACGGTCGCCTGTCTCGCCGACGGCGCCAGCTACATTCATGAACGAATCTTCGACGGTCGTTTCGCTCTGGCCTCAGAACTGAACAAAATGGGCGCCGATATTGAAGTGAAAGAGAACAGCGCCGTCGTTCGTGGTGCGACTCCGCTCACTGGAACACAGGTGACCGCTCACGACCTGCGCTCGGGAATCGCCCTCGTGCTCGCGGGCCTGGCCGCTGAAGGGGAGACCGTGATCGGATCGGGATATCTCATCGACCGCGGGCACTCTTATCTGGCCGAGCGCATGCAGGCCCTGGGCGGCGATGTGCGCCGAGAGATTTCAGCGTCATAATCAGCGGGTTTGAGCTGCTCAAAAACCGCGCTGACCTGTGTAAACGATGCCAGTCATGGGTTTACCCCGGAAGCAGCTTCCGGAATTGGCCGCAAATCGGGCGTGACATTACGGCCCTCACAAGCGATCGTTCCAAAAGAGAGCCGAAAACAAACGGACGGCATGATGGGACGAACATTGGTCGAGCGGGCCGAAGAAGCGCCACGAGTGTCACGCCCGGGTGCCATGACACCAGACCTCACCATCGGTGTGGTGGGCCCCCATGACCTCGTTGAACGGGTGATGTTGATGGGGCACGCGGCGGCCCCATTACCCTGCCGCCTGGTGGCGGCGGCGTACCGTGACGAGCAGGAAGCCGCGGACAAGGTCACTCGGTTGGGAGCCGGGGTGGACGCATGTCTGTTCGCCAGCCCGGTCCCCTACGACCTGGCCCGGCGATCGGGGGTGCTGACGATGCCCGCGACGTATGTCCAGCTCGGCGGCGCCGCGCTGATCGCCGCGCTGGCGAGGGCCGCGTTGGACGAACGGATAGACCCACGCAGGGTCAGCATCGACATCCTGAGCAGAGCAGAGGTCGAGGAGGCCTATAGCGATCTGAGCCTTCCCTCAGGGGACGTGCAGAGCCGCGACGAGCCGGGCGCCACCGGCACGATCGCGGCCTTCCATGAACGCCTCGCCCGCCAGGGCAGCACGAGCGGGGCGCTCACCTGCCTGCCCGCGGTCGCCGACCGCCTTCAGACGGCAGGGGTGCCCGTGGTCAGGATCCGCCCCACCTCCGCCGCGGTGCGTACGGCGCTGCACACGGCGGCGCTGCTCGGCGCGCACCACCGGCTGGAGGAGTCACAACTCACCGTGGTCCTGGTGGAGGTGCCCACGTTGCGCGAGCCGGTCCGCCGGGCCGCGCCACGCTACTGGCGCGACGAACTCCGGCTCTCCCTGCACCGATTGCTGGTGCAGGAGGCGAACCGGATCAACGCGTCGGTCATCGCGGTCGACGATCACAGCTACATGGTCACCGCGACCCGCGGCTCGGTGGCCGCGGCCACCGAGGGGTTCCGGGTCCTGCCGTTCGCCGCGCGGGTCCGCGACGAACTCGGCCTGGCGGTCGAGGTCGGCGTCGGCATGGGCCGTACCACCCACGACGCCGAGTCGCACGCCAGGGCCGCTCTGGCGCGCACCCAGGCGGGCAAGCAGGCCCAGGGCTTCGCGGTCGACCGCGAGGGCAGGGCGCTGATCCCGGCTCCCAGGATGCCTCCTCAGGGCGCCGGGCCACTGAAGCCCAAGGGTGTGGAGGTACTGGCCCGGCTGGCCGCCAAGCTTGAGGGTGGGGACACGGTGGTGGACGCGGAGGGCGCGGGCAAGATGCTGGGCGTCACCCCGCGTACGGCACGGCGATTGCTGCGCACGCTGGTAGACGAGGGACTCGCGTGGCCGCTTCCGCCGAACCGGACGCCGCAACCCGGCCGTCCTCGCCAGTTGTACCGGCTGATCGTGGAGAAGCTCGGCACCCGCTGAGCCCTCCGCCTTTCGACCTGGAGGCTTCCGCCGCACCCGGACGGCGGAACCTCCCAGGTCACTGCCCGCCCCGGCGGGGCGAGGATCCGCCAGGCCGCGAGCGCCGATCTCAGCGTGGCTGAGGGGACCGAACCCCGCGCGCGAGATGTCGGCCCCTGCCAGTATTGTCACGAGCTATGCGTCATGACAGTGCTGACAGCCGTAAGACGCTCCTCGTCTGGGGGGCGCTGGCGATCGTGTACGTGGTGTGGGGATCCACCTACCTCGCGATCATGATCGTGATCGAGACGATGCCCCCGCTGCTCAGCGGCGCCATCCGCTTCGTCACGGCCGCGCTCGTCCTCGGCGTCGCGGTACGCCTGCTGAAGGGGCGCGAGTCCTTCCGGATGACCTGGAAGGAGGCCGGTGGGGCCGCCCTGGTCGGCCTGCTGCTGCTGAACGGCGGCAACGGCATGGTCGCCGTGGCCGAGCAGCACATCTCCAGCGGGCTGGCGGCGCTGCTGGTGGCCTCGACACCGCTCTGGCTCGTGATCTTCAGGGTCCTGTTCAGGGACCGGCCGCAGGTGCTGACGCTCGCCGGGGTGCTCATCGGGTTCGGCGGTGTGGCGGTCCTCTCGCTGACCGGTGGGAGCGGCGCGGCCGACAACACCGGAATCGTGATCATCCTGCTGGCGTCGCTGTCCTGGTCGGTCGGCTCGTTCCTGACGTCCCGCATCCCGATGCCCGCGAACCCCTTCACCGCGAGCGCCGTCGAGATGGCCGCCGGCGGCGTCGGGCTCGCCCTGACCGCCACCGTGCTGGGCGAGCACCTCGACCTCGCGGAGGTCTCCACCCGGTCGTGGATCGCGCTCGCCTACCTGATCATGGTCGGATCGCTGGTCGGCTTCACGGCGTACGTGTGGCTGCTGAACAACGCGCCGATCTCGCTGGTCTCCACCTACGCCTACGTCAACCCAGTCGTGGCGGTCATGCTGGGCGCCCTCGTACTGAGCGAGGAGGTCACCGGTTCGATGATCGCGGGCGGCCTGGTGATCGTCCTCGGCGTGGCCCTGGTGGTCTCCACGGAGCGTCGCAGGAAGCCGGAACCCGTCTCCGGCCCCGAGCCCGCGACCGTGTAGGCCACGGGCTCGCCCGGATGCGGGTGTGCCGCGGTGAGGCGGTCAGCCCCGCGGAAAGGCCGCCGCGACCGCCAGGAAGGTGTCGTTGGCCTCGGGCTCGCCGATGGAGACACGGACGCCCTCGCCGGCGAAGGGCCGCACCGCGACGCCCTCGGCCGCGCACGCCTCGGCGAAGTCGAGCGTGCGCTCGTTCAGCCGGAGCCAGACGAAGTTGGCCTCGGTCGCCGGCACCGTCCAGCCCTGGGCGACGAGCGCTCCGCGGACCCGGTCGCGCTCCTTGACCACGGCCTCGACCCGCTCCAGCAACTCGTCCTCGGCCGCCAGCGAGGCGATCGCGGCGACCTGGGCGAGTTGGTTGACCGCGAACGGCACGGTCGTCTTGCGGACCGCCGACGCCACCGGCTCCGCGGCGATCAGATAGCCCACCCGGAGCCCGGCCAGGCCGTACGCCTTGGAGAAGGTGCGCAGCACCGCCACGTTCGGCCGGTCGCGGTAGACACCGATCCCGTCGGGGACCCCGGCGTCCCTGACGTACTCGTGGTATGCCTCGTCGAGCACGACCAGCACGTCCTGCGGAACCCGGTCGAGGAACGCCTCCAGCTCGGCCGCCTGGACCACGGTGCCGGTGGGGTTGTTCGGGTTGCAGACGAAGATCATGCGAGTGTGCGGGGTGATCGCGTCGGCCATCGCCTCCAGATGGTGCCCCTCGCCCAGCAGCGGGACCCGCACCGAGGTCGTCCCCGCCAGATCGGCCAGCAGCGGGTACGCCTCGAAGGACCGCCAGGCGTAGATCACCTCGGCGCCCGGCTCGCTCACGGTCTCGAAGAGCTGCTGGGCCACCGTCACCGAGCCCGCGCCGAGCGCGATGTGCTCGGCCGGCACGCCGAACCGCTCGGCGAGCGCCTCGGTCAGCCCGGTGGCGGCCGGGTCGGGATAGCGGTGCATCTGGCCCGCCGCCCTGGCGACCGCCTCGACGACCGAGGGCAGCGGCTCATAGGGAGATTCGTTCGAGGAGAGCTTGTAGGACCGGCCGTCGGCGGACACCACGGCCTTGCCAGCCCGGTAAGGGGGCATTGTGTCCAGGATCGCGCGGAAACGAGGCATGGCCTTACTTTATGAGCAGCGGGCGGATGAGGCATCATCCTGTAAGACTGGAGGTGAGAGGCATGCCCGACCGGAAGGACGACATGAGCATCGCACCGCTGGCCGAGAGGCCGAGCGCCGAGGCACCGGACGCCGAAGCGGAGTCGCCCGAGCTGGAGCCGCTGCCCGCCTGGGTGTTTCCTCCCAAAGCGGGCTTCTCAGCCGAGGACCTCGACCGGCTTCGAGGGATCCCTCCGCACACGGAACTCATCGATGGCACTCTCGTCTTCGTGAGCCCCCAGACCAACTTCCACATGTCTACGCTCTTTCTCCTGGAGAGCGAGCTACGTCGAGCCGTTCCGGCTGCCCTGCGCGTTCGCAGGGAGATGACGGTGACGCTTGGAAGGCGGCAACGACCCGAGCCGGACATTCTGGTGGTCCACGCCGAGGCCGTGCAGGGGCTGAAGCAGACCACCTACCAACCTGACGACGTCGTCCTCGCCGTCGAGGTGGTCTCCGCCGAATCGGAGATCCGCGACCGGGAGCGCAAGCCCGTCCTCTACGCCCAGGCCGGCATCACCCACTTCTGGCGGATCGAGGAGAAGGACGACCGCCCGGTCGCCTACGTCTACGAGCTGGACCCGGCGACCAGGACCTACGCGCTCACGGGGATCCACCACGACCGGTTGAAGGTCAGCGTCCCGTTCGACGTCGACATCGACCTGACGGAGATCGACGGCCTCTGATCGGCCGCGGGCGGGGTCCACGGCTCACCACGTCGGCCCTCCGCGGCCCGCACCCGTGACGCGATCGAGCAGCTCCGCCGCCTCCTAGTCCTTGAGGGAGCGGAGCATCGGGGGGTGCAGCATCGTGGCGGGCCCGCGGCGGTAGAGCTTGGCGGGGCGGCCGCCGTCGCGGGTGGTGGTGTCACCGGTGGGCACCAAAAACCCCTCGGCCTTGGTGACCTTGCGGTGGAAGTTGCGCGGGTCGAGGGCACGGCCCCAGACGATCTCGTAGACCCGGCGCAGCTCGGCGACGGTGAACTCCGGCGGGCAGAAGGCCGCGCCGAGCGGGGTGTATTCGAGCTTGCCCCGGGCTCGCTCGATCCCGTCGACCATGATGCGCCGGTGGTCGAAGGCCATCTCGCGCAGTAGCGAGGAGACCGGCTGCCAGCTCATGTGCGCCTCGGTGGACGCGGGAAGGTCGGGGGCCAGGCCGAGGTAGGCCACGCTCAGCACGCGCTGGCGCGGGTCACGGTCGGGGTAGCCGTAGGTCTGGAGCTGTTCCAGATGCACGGGCGCGCCCGGCAGACCGGCCCGCTCCGCGAGAATCCGCTCCGCCGCGGCGGGCAGATCCTCGTCGAGATGGATGAAGCCGCCTGACAGGGCCCAGCGTCCCTCGTACGGCGGCTTGTCGCGCCGCCAGACGAGTGCGCACAGCGCCTGGAAACGCACCGTGAGGACGACCAGGTCCACGCTGACGGGAATGCGCGGAACCATGGCAGGCACGTTACACCGGTCAGAGCCTCACCCGGACGTGCAACGGCTCGGAGGCGGCACGCCCGTCGGCCGCGGCGACCGAGACCTCGACCCAGGTGTCCTCGGGCACCTGGGACCAGTCGAACGGAATCCACGCGGTCTCCATCCGCACCGGCAGACCGGGGGGCATGTCCGTGAGGTTCACCCCGGCCACGTCGACGACGCGGGGCTCCTGCTGGCCCTTCCAGGTGATCGTGACCTTGGACCCCATGGGCATGTTGTAACCGCGGATCTCCATGCCGTCCTGGATGTCGCGTCGCATGCGGACCGCGTCGGCCGCGATGGGCCGGTCCCAGTCACGGGCGATCTCCTCGGCGAGGGACGGTGAGCCGCAGGTGTAGAAGTCACTCCACATGTAGGAGACGACCTTGGAGACATAGCGCCCGACCTGCGCCACGGCCGTGTCGAGCCGTTCCTTGTCGGTGCTCCCCCTCTTGTACCCGGCCGCGCAGGTCTCCTCGCCGGACGGCTCGAATGCCTCGACGTTGGCCCAGAGTTCCACGTTGCGGCCCTGCTCGGCCATCTCCGTCTGGACGATCGACATCTCCCGGTAGTAGTCGCGGGTCGAGCCGTGGTAGGCGTCGCCGTTGGTCTTCTCCCCGACGACCGGCCACAGCCGCTTGTCGACCTTCTCCTCGCGCTGGTCGGGCCAGAACAGCCCGACCTTCCCCGTTCCCCGGCTGTCCTGCGGCGCGATGATCCCGACCCCCGTCCGGACAAGGGCCTCGAAGCCCCTGGCCACCTGCCTGGGAGTGGCGCTGAACGGCCGCTGTTTGCGGGCGTCGAGGTAGGGACTGACGAGGACGGGCCTGCCCGGCATCTCCTGTTCGACGATCTCGTGCTGTGAGGCGTACATCCTGAGCGTCGGGTGGTCGTCGTCCGACTCCCCGGTGTACTTCATCTCACGCATCTGCAGTTCGAACGGCTGGTAGAAGCCGCCCAGCGAGCTCCGGTCCCGAAAGCGGGAACCGTAGTCCTGCATGATGCGCCTGGTGAGCGTGGTGAGCGTGTCCGTGCCCTGCTTGGCGGCCCGGGTCTGCTGCGCCGGGTCGCGAGGGGCCAACGGCAGCGCGGGGAACACCTTCACCCCGAACTGGTCACCGAGGTCGAGCAGCTCGGTGAGACTGTCCTCGTGCGCGCCCGCGACCAGGATCACGTGATAGCCGCGCCCCTTGCCCCTGATGTTCTCGCAGCTCGCGTCGTCGCTGCCGTCGTCGGTGGCGACGATCCGGTAGAAGACGGTCTTCCTCGTGACGATCTTCCGCTCGAACTCGGGGCAGCGGAAGAGCTGGGAGCCGAACGCCTCGTCGGTCCGGTAGACGAACGTCCAGCTCACCCGGTTGCCCGGGTTGGCGGCCTTGAGGTCGTTCTCCGCCGCGGTCACGCACGGCACCCCGTTCTCCTCACACGGCTCGTAGCGGGGATCGATCTCCCCCTCGGCGTCGAGGATCCGGCCGTCGTCGTCGACCCTGCGGGCCTGCAGGCCCCAGCCGATCCGGATCACGGTGTCGCCGCCCACCTTGTGGATGGCGGCGAACTGCCGTCGCCAGGTGCAGTGGTCGGCGGTCGGGACGAGCCAGTAGCCGGTGATCGCGTACGGCGCCCCCATGGCCGTGTCGAACGTTCCACACGGGTCGGTGAACTCGGTCGCCTCCGGCACCGGCACCGAAGGGGAGGGCGAGGGGGAGAGCGGCGAGCTCCCGCTGGTCGGAGAGCTGTCTCCGACGGGCGTGATCATCACGAACGCCGCCACTCCCGCGAGGATCGCCACGCCCAGAAAAGCGATGAGCCAGCGCACGTTCAGGACACTACCGTTCTTATGATCTGGCAGACATAAGGAGCTTTGTCATACCGGAAATCAGCTCTTGACGCCCGCCCACGCCTCCAGCTGGGCGACGAAACGACGGGCCGAGTTGGGCCAGTGGTGGTTCGCACGGGCCGCCGCATACCCCCGGGCGCCCTGGGCATGCCTCGCTGAGACGTCGTCGCGGAGGAAGAGCACGGCCTGTGCCACGGCCTTGGGATCCTGCCAGGGCACGACCATGCCGCTGTCGTAGCGCTCGACCAGTTCCACCGCGCGGGGCGAGGGGGTGGTGATCACCGGAATGCCGTGAGCCATGTACTCCACGATCTTCGTGGGCATGGAGTGCCGGTAGTTGGGCTCGTCGTGCAGCAGGGAGAGACCGGCCAGCGCGCCGTCGAGCCGCTTGAGCGCCTCGTCGTTGGGCATGAAGTCGCGCCACTCCAGCACCCCCTCCGCCACCGCCTCGTTCAGCGTCGGCCGCGACTGCGGGTCGGCGTAGCCGATCAGCTCGACCGCCACCCGGTAGGGCTGGAGCAGCCGGGCCACCTCGATGGCCTCGCGTACCCCGCGCGCCTCCGACAGCCAGCCGAGATAGACGATGCGGTCGTCACCCGGCGGCGTCACCTCGTCGGGTACCCAGGTCTCGTTGGGCACCACCAGGTGGGTCTGGCGGAACCGTCCGGCGTAGGCGGTCTCGGCCAGCAGCAGGTGCAGGTGTCGCTCGGCGGTGCCTTCGAGCAGGCGGGCCATGAAGCGCACCGGCGGGCGGAGGAACGCCGGCAGCCAGGGCTTCAGCGACAGCGTCGCCGGAGTGTCCTCGTGCACGTCCCAGACCACCGGGGGCCGCTTGCGCACTCCCACCACCGCGAGCAGCAGCTCGGGGTCATGGATGACCACCAGGTCCACCTGCCCGCGCATCCGCTTGAAGACCTTGCGCGCCGCGCGCACCGCCGACAGCCGCTTGCGCTCGGCGGCACGCGGAAGGTCGATACCGTTCACCCAGGATCGGGCCATGACGCCCCGCGCCGTGTACGGGGCCGCGTACGTGACCTCATGACCGGCGTCCACGAGCGCGCGGATCTGCCGGTGCAGGATCCGGGCGTCCTCGGGATGATGCACCACGGTCATGACGAGCACGTGCACTGCGCGCAGCCCTTCGTCGCTAGAGCCGCTCGACGCGTTCACCCTCGGCGAGCACGCCTCGGGTGTCGAGCACGAGCTTGCCTTGGTCCTCGATAATCGACAGGTCGAAGGCGGCGTGTTGCTGGAGCAACAGCGTCACGTCGGCTTCGACGACTCCCTTGGCGAGGTCTTCCTCGCGCGGCACCTGGACTCCGTCGACCCGCCAGTCCTTGACGTACGGGTCGGTGAAGACCAGGTCCGCGCCCAGCTCCCGCAACGCCCGCGCGACCGGCAGGGCCGGGGTCTCGCGCTCGTCGGCGATGTCGGGTTTGTACGTGACACCGAGCAACAGCACCTTGGAGCCGTTGACCGGCTTCCTGTGCCGGTTGAGCAGGCGCTGCACGCGGGCCACCACGTACGACGGCATCCGCTCGTTGATCTCCTGGGCCAGCTCGACGAAGCGGAACGGATAGCCCAGCTTGCGCACCGTGTAGGAGAGGTAGGACGGGTCGACGGGGATGCAGTGACCGCCGACACCTGGCCCGGGGAGGAACTTCTGGAAGCCGAACGGCTTGGTGGCGGCGGCCTCGATCGACTCCCAGAGGTCGACGCCCAGCTCGTCGCAGAAGATCGCCATCTCGTTGACGAGGGCGATGTTGACGTGGCGGTAGGTGTTCTCCAGGAGCTTGGCCATCTCGGCCTCGCGGGTGCCGCTGACCGGCACGACCTGCTCGATGAACTGGGAGTAGAACCCGACCGCGCGGTCCTTGCAGGCGGAGGTGTAGCCGCCGACGACCTTCGGGGTGTTACGCAGGCCGTACTTGGGGTTGCCCGGGTCGATGCGCTCAGGCGAGAAGGCGAGGTGGAAGTCGGTGCCCGCGGTGAGGCCGGAGCCCTCCTCCAGGATGGGACGGGCGACCTCGTCGGTGGTGCCGGGCCAGGTGGTGGACTCCAGGACCACCAGCGAGCCCGCGCGGAGGTTACGTGCGACGGTGCCGGTGGCGCCCTCGACCGCGGACAGGTCGGGGCGGTGGTCCTCGTCGAGCGGGGTCGGCACGCAGATGACGATGGTCCGGCTGTCGGCCAGCACGGACTCGTCCCCGGTGGCGGTGAATCCTCCCGCCAGCATGTGCTCAAGGTCGGCGTCGGTCAGGTCGTCGATGTAGGACCTGCCCGCGTTGAGAGCAGCGATCTTGCCGGGGTCGACCTCGAAGCCGATGACCCGCAGACCGGCTGCCGTGGCCTCCTTGGCCAGGGGCATGCCGACGTAGCCCAGACCGATGATGGCCAGGTCGTAGGCAGTCACTGGATGACCTTGGAACGCCGGAAACAACACTTCATGGTCGCAAAGGCTATCTCAAGTCCGAACGAGCTACGCCTAATGCGATTGAACGCATCACAAACGGCAGGTATCCCCGGTGCCATGACAAGGTCATTAACCAGCAATCGATCGGTAAATATCACGGTACGTCTCCGCGATGCGGCTCCACGTACGCTTCGCGGCCACCTCTGCCCGTCCAGCCTCACCCATCTCGGCCCTTCGTCCCGGATCGTCACGCAGTCCGGCGATCGCCTTGGCCAGTGCCTCGGGGTCTCCCGCCGGCACCAGAAGCCCGGCGCCGTCGGAACCCACGAGCTCCGACAGGGCGGGCAGATCGCTCAGCACGACCGGTTTGCCGAGAGCCATCGCCTCGACCGGTTTCAACGGCGTGACAAGCCGGCAGACGCGCAGGTCCTCTCGGGGACAGACGAAGATGTCGATCGCCGACTGGGCCTGCAGCGCCTCGTCGGGACCGACCCGTCCCGGCATGATGGCGATGTCGCCGAGCCCCAGTTCCTCGACCTGCTCCAGCAGTGCCGCCCGCTCCACGCCGTCGCCGACGAGCAGCATCTTGACCGGCGCGCCCTCGTCCCGCAGCAGCGCGGCGGCGTTGATCATGGTGGCGAAACCCTCGTAGGCCACGATGCTCGACACCGAACCCATGACGATGTCGCCGGGCTCGATACCGTAGGCGGCGCGGAACGCCGCACCGTCGTACTCGGCGCTGAGCAGCGAGTCGTCCACCGCGTTCGGCGCCAGGTAGATCTTTTCTCTCGGCACCCCGCGCTCGACGATCTCGGTTGCCATGGTCTCGGCGAGCGTGACCACCGCGTCGGCGGAGCGCATGATGAACGCCTCGCGGTCGCGCTGGAGCACGTGCCGCTGGCTGCCGATGCGCTTGGGGTCGCGGGAGGCCCAGGTCTCCTCCAGGAAGCCCCGGACCTCGTAGACCAGCGGCGTGCCGGTCCGCTCGCGCACCGCCAGCGCCACCGAGCCGTTGCGGTGGTCGGTCGCGGCGTGCAGCACCTGCGGACGCAGGGTCCTGACCAGCTCGGTGACCTCTCCGGCGCCACGGATCATCCGCCCCTGGCTCTCGAAGGGCACCTCGCCGCTCGGCAGCAGCCGGTGGTAGGGAATTCCGTCGATCTCCTCGTACGGCGTCGCGTCGGCGTGGCCCTGCATCATCGGCCAACCCCAGCTGGTCACGACGTGCGGATCCAGCCCGGCGGCCTTCTGCGAGGTGACGATGCGGTGCGTGCGAACCGTGTATCCGGCCTGCGTGTACGGCAGTGCGTTGGTCACGCAGTGCAGCACCCGGCCGTGGAACCGCTCACCCACGATCACCTTCGCCTTGGGCGGGATCGGGTTCGGCTGGATCGAGGCCAGTTCCCCGGCGTAGTAGGCGGCCCGGCGCTTGATGAAGGGGTAGCGGGTGTGGGCCTGGAGCACCGAGGCGGCCTCGCTCATCCGGCCGGCGTCGAAGTGCTCCTTCGCCTCGGTCCACGGGCCCTTCACCATGCGCATGCCGAGCTTGCGGACGACGATCTTGGCGCGCCGCGCGACGGGCCAGGCGAACCGGCCCACGATGGGACGGACGCTCGACGGGAGCGTCTCGGCCGCTGCCTGCGCCACGCGTACCGGGTCGGACTTGACCTTTGTCGCCACGACCCGGGAGACGATCACCGGATGCTGGACGAAACCCCTGATCAGCCCGCGCAGGCCGGCCCTGGCCGACTTCGCCGACATCGGAGCCTGTGACACCGGCCCCGCATGGGCCTTCCCTCCGTCCGGGGGCGTCGCCGGAGCGGGGAGCGTCGCCGACGCCTGGGGCGTGTCCGAACCGGGAAGCGTCTCCACGACCGGGGGCGTCTCCGCACTCGGCGGCGGGGCGGGCTCCGTGGGCACCTCCACGGCCGGAGGCAGCTCCACGGCCGAGGTCGTCTCCGGCCCGGACAGCGTTTCCGTCTCCGGGGTCGTCGCCGTGCCCGAGGTCGCCACCGGCTCCGCGTCCGGCGCGGCGGCCGGAGCGGAGGAGGTCCCGGCGGCCGGAGGCGTCACCGATGTGGCGGGTGTCGCCGGCACCGAGGGTTTCGCGGGAGCCGAGGGCTTCGCGGGAACCTTCGCGGGAACCGAGGGGGAGTCTGGCCTGTTGGCATCGGATACCACGCGGTGACCGTACCATAGGCAAGGTTTGCCCCACTGCCGCATGAAAGGCGAGGTCAATGAGGGACTTTGCCGGTCCGGGCGCTTCTCAGGGCCCCGATAATCCCCTTGTCCTGCACGTGCTCGGCGCGCGGCCCAACTTCGTGAAGGCCGCTCCGGTGGTGCGTGCGCTCGCCGAACTGGGCGTGCGGCAGGGCATCATCCACACCGGCCAGCACTACGACGCGCTCATGTCGGACGTGTTCTTCGCCGACCTCGGCCTCCCCGAGCCGATCGCCAACCTGGCCGTCGGTTCCGGCTCGCACGCCCGCCAGACGGCGGCGCTGCTCGTCGGCCTTGAGGACGTGGTGCTTGAGCAGCGGCCGGCGCTGGTCGTCGTCTATGGCGACGTGAACTCGACGCTGGCCGCGATCCTGGTGTGCGCCAAGCTCCACGTGCCGACCGCGCACGTGGAGGCGGGTCTGCGCTCCTTCGACCGGGAGATGCCGGAGGAGGTCAACCGGGTCGTCACCGACGCGCTGTCCGACATCCTCTTCGCCACCTCTCCCGACGCGCTCTCCTACCTGGCCGCCGAGGGTGTCGACCCGGCCCGGGTGCACCTCGTCGGCAACCCGATGATCGACAGTTTGTTCTCCGCGCTTGACCACCTCGACCCGGCCCCGATCCGCTCCCGGCTCGGCCTTCCCGAGCGGTACGGGGTGGCCACCCTGCACCGTCCCGGCAACGTCGACGACCCCGCCTCCGCCAAGGAACTGGTCGAGGCGGTGCTCTCGGTGAGCGAGCGCCTCCCGGTCGTGGTGCCGCTGCACCCGCGCGGCCGGACCCGCCTGGCCGAGGCCGGGCTGGTGGACACCGAGAACCTGCGCATCGTCGATCCGCTGGGTTATGTGGACTTCCTGTCGCTGGTGCGGGGCGCGACGCTGGTCGTCACCGACTCCGGCGGCGTGCAGGAGGAGACGACCATGCTGGGCGTTCCCTGCCTCACCGTGCGGCCCAACACCGAGCGGCCGATCACCATCACGCACGGCACCAACCGGCTGGTCACCCCCGCGCAGCTGCCCGCCGCCGCCGACCTGGCACTGGCGGACGGCGCGGCGACGCCTTCCGGCGAGCTGCCCCCGCTCTGGGACGGCAAGGCCGGTCCCCGGATCGCCCGGGTGATCGAGAGCTGGCTGCGCGGCGGCAACCTCTCCCCGGCCGGGCAATCCGTACCGCCCAAATCACTTTAAAACGGCTATTTCGGCACGGCTTAGGCCGTAGCCTGGCACGACCCCGGACAAAGGCGATCCCCCATGAGCGAAGAGACCCCCGAAGAGCCGAAGTTCCAGCGTCTTGGGCCGATCAACTGGCTGCCCGAGGAGCGCAAGGTCGTCGAGCGCTTCGAGGAGCGCGTCCGGGACCTTGAGCGGCGGCTCGCCATCGCCGAGGCGAAGGCCGACTACGCGCAGTGGAAGCTGGAGTCGACCAAGGTGCAGCGTCCGTACCGGGTGGCCGAGGCGCTGACCGCGGCCAAGGGGTCGGGGGTCACCGCGCTGCCGGGCAAACTGCGCTCCGCGATGCAGACGCGCAAGGGCCCCAAGCCGCCCCGTCCGGTGGCCGAGGTGGTCGCCGAGCTCGACCAACAGGGGCCCGTGGTCGACGTACCGCAGGTCAAGTGGCCGGCCGGTCCGATCGTCCGTCCGGACATGAAGGTCGCGGTCATCCTGGACGACTTCTCCCGGATGGCGTTCAAGTACGAGTGGGACCAGATCGAGTTCGGGCTCCGCGACTGGCCGGAGATCTTCGCCGAGCGCCGTCCCGAGCTGCTGTTCGTGGAGTCGGCCTGGCACGGCAACCAGGGCCGCTGGCGCTACCAGATGACCGGGACGAACGCCCCCAAGCCCGAGCTGCTCGCCCTGATCGACTGGTGCCGCGTCGAGGGGATCCCCACGGTCTTCTGGAACAAGGAGGACCCGCCGAACTTCGACTTCTTCATCGACACGGCCAAGCTGTTCGACTACGTCTTCACCTGCGACGGCGACATGGTCCCCCGCTACCGCGAGGTGCTGGGCCACGACCGGGTCGACGTGCTGCAGTTCGCCGCGCAGCCGCGGGTGCACAACCCGATCCAGGAGAAGCGCGGCCGCCTGAACGACGTGGTCTTCGCCGGCATGTACTTCAGGGACAAGCATCCCGAGCGCCGCGAGCAGATGGAGACCGTCCTCGCCCCGATCCGCGAGCTCGGCCTGCACATCTTCGCCCGCAACGGGACCGTGGACGAGAAGTACGCCTGGCCCGCCGAGTACGTCCCGCACATCGTGGGCGAGCTCCCGTACGACCAGATGCTGGCCGCGTACAAGATGTACAAGGTCTTCCTCAACGTGAACTCGGTGCTCGACTCGCCGACCATGTGCGCCCGCCGGGTCTTCGAGCTGTCCGCCTGCTCGACGTCGATCGTCTCGGGCTGGTCGCGGGCCATCGAGGAGACCTTCGGGTCGCTGATCCCGATCGCCCGCGACGAGCTGGAGTCGTACAACCAGGTCCTGCACCTGATCAACAGCCCCGAGCTGCGCGCCCGCCAGGGGCACCTGGCGATGCGCGAGGTCTTCGACAAGCACCTGTTCTCGCACCGGGTGGACCAGATCCTGGAGCTGCTCGGCAAGCCGGTACAGCGGCGGACCCGGTCGATCTCGGTGGTGCTGCCCACCAACCGGGCCGCCCAGATCGAGCACGCGATCTCCTCGGTGGCCAAGCAGGTCCACCGCCCCGTCCAGCTCGTCATGGTGCTGCACGGGCTCGACATCGACCCCGTCGTGGTGGCGGACAAGGCGCGAATGGCCGGGATCACCGACGTCGTGGTGCTGCCCGCCGACTCGTCACTGTCGCTGGGCGCCTGCCTCAACCTGGGCATCGCCGCCGCGGAGGGCGAGCTGATCGCCAAGATGGACGACGACAACCTGTACGGCGAGCACTACCTGTCGGACCTGGCCCGCGCCTTCGACTACTCCGACGCCGAGCTGGTCGGCAAGGGCGCGCACTACGCCTACTTCGAGGGCAGCAACACCACGATGCTGCGCCTGCCGGGGCTGGAGCACCGCTACGCCTTCCTGGTGCAGGGTGGCACCTTCCTCGGTAAGGCGGACATGTTCCGGCACTACGGGTTCGAGGACGTCACCCGGGGTGAGGACACCCGGCTGGTCCGCCGGCTCAAGGAGGACCGGGTCAAGATCTACTCCGCGGACCGGTTCAACTTCGTCTACTGGCGCAGTGGGGACGCGGGCATGCACACCTGGCAGGCCGACGACATCAAGCTCACTCGTAACGCGCAGTTCTCTTTTGTGGGGCATCCGGACGCGCATGTGATGATCTGATTTTCCGGGTGGATCGTCGCGGGGGTTCCCGCGTGCTCGATGAGGGGTCGGGTTCTCTCGACGTGTTTCTCTGGCGGGGTGTGTGTTCGCGCTCCGGTGGATGGGTGCTCCGGGCGGCCGTCGTTGGTGGCGGGTCTGGGGGTCAGGTCTTCGGCCTGGCGGGCGCGGTGGTCGCGAATTCTTATAAACCCACCCACCTCCGCACCCCCTTCTTCTCCGTACGCCCTGCGGGCCGTAGTCGCTTCCTCGCGGGCCGCCCATCGGGCTCTTCGACGCTGAAGCAATCCGTACGGGGGTCGTTCTGAGGCCATCGCCGTAGCTGAAGCAACGGTGCGGGAAGGAGCGCAGGGGACTCGCCGTAGCTCACCGGGCCCGTCGTGGCCTGCCGTCGCCGACCGGCTTGCCGCGCTTGCTGCGGCTTGTCGTTGCCGGTCAGGCTTGGCTCAGGGGCGAGTGTGATCGTCTGATGGGGCACACCGCGACTCGGACCGCCACTGTGACCGGAGGGAGGGGCACGCCTCGGGCGAGGGACTTCGGCCAGATGGGTCAGATGGGTCAACTGGAGAGGGAACCGGGGCCGTCGGTTCTGTTGGTTTCGTTGGTTGGCAGGTGGAACCAGACGGCGGTGCCCGCTTCGGGGGCGTGGTGGGTGCCCCAGGCGGTGGCCATGGCCTCGACCAGGAGCAGGCCGCGTCCGCCGTCGCTGTCGAAGTCGGTCGCGCGGACGAAGGGGAGGCTGGTCGCCGAGCCGTCGTCGATGACCTCGGCGTGCACCATGCCGCCGCCCAGGCCCAGGCAGACCGTCAGCGATCCGCCTGTTGTCCGTCCGGAGTCGGAGTGGACGACGGAGTTCGTCACGATCTCTGCCTAGGGGCTAACCGGTTGACCGCTCTACCTGAGTCGCTGGGGAACCTCGCCGCCCTCACCAGGCTCAGTGTGGGCGGTAACCGGTTGACCGTTCTGCCCGATTGGCTGGGCGACCTTCCCGCCCTCAGCGAGGGCACCAGGCTCCTACTGAGTGTCTTCTACGAGGAGCGTTGGGGTTGGTGGGGTCAGAAAATTCCACCGGCTCCACCGGCCCACGGCTCTTGATGCCCCGCCGGTCAACCTGCGGTATACGAGCGACCTGTTCGTGATGTGACTCGTTGGGTCCTGGCCTCATGTGGTGCACAGCAACGCTCTTCTGACGGCGCGCACCGGAGATCGGGACACCAGGGATTTCAGCCGCAGGGGCTCATGACGACGGCGAAGCCCTTGAGCAGGCCGACAGCGCCGAGAAGAAGTGCGAGAGCGATCACTCCCCAGGTGACGCCCTTGCGTACCTGGTGTTGGTAGTCGGTGAATCCGGTGGCGGCCTCCCACCCGGCCAGCAGGGCGATGAACACCGCGACACCACCCAGACCGATCCCCGCAAAGTCGGTGTGGTTGCAGGTGGACTCCCCGTTGACCGTCAGGGTAGCGGTCGCGCCCACGCGTATGACGACGGCGAGCAGACCTACGACGAGGGCTGCCCGGGACTTGGCGGATGCTATGCGAAGGTTCATGATCAAAATCTATTGACGCCTGCTTGGGTAGAACTTGTGAACGACTAGCGCCCAGCGCCGGCCTGATGGCGTGGAGCCGCCTCGGGGCGTCGTACGCGTCGGCCAAGCCGAACAGCGCACTGGAGAGGACCGGAGTCTGATCGAACCGGGCCGTGACCAACCTGGCGGAGGGGAGATCAGCGAAGGCCAGGGCGGTGGCTGAATGGGCCACGGACCAAGGAACGGATTACCTCCACCGACAGATCATGACAATCTGCGGGAGGTGCCCTGGTACGGAACACGACGGCACCCCCCGGCCCGGAGGATTCCGGGCCGGGGGGTGCCGGGGCGCTGGTCTCCGGGTTCCCGGCTTTTCCGGGAAGCCGGCCCTAGGCACGGGTGGACTTGGTTACCGGACGCCTCGCCTGCCGTACAGGCTCACCGCCAGGAGGACGCCGACCGCGGCCAGAGCGATCTGGATGACGAGTTCGATCCAGTCGATGCCCGAGGTGGTGGCGACTCCGAGCGCTCCGGCGATCGCGGTGCCGATGAGGGCCGCGACGATACCGATGACGATGGTCAGCCAGATCGGGATGGCCTGCTTGCCGGGCACGACGAGCCGACCCAGGGCACCAATGATGGCGCCGATGACGATGGCGGTGATGATGCCGGTGACTGTCATGTTCTACGCTCCTGTCTGCTCAGCTGCCAGGCGTATGCCCTAGGAAAGACGAACAACACATAACGGAGTGACCCGAATTACTGGCCGCCGGTCACGATCCTGTTGTGAAGTGGTCGTATGCGGGTTCCATCCCGCGATCATTGCCCGGAAAATCCCGGTGTCAGGAGACCCGGCCGGCTGACTTTCCCGGTGTTTCACCACCGGTCGTGTCGCTGGCGGCACCGATGGAGGCCGCAGTGCCGCGGGAAGCGGCGGGGGCGAGGGAGGCGCCGGTGGAAACCTCGGGGCCCGGAGAAGCGGCGGCGGTGCCGGGGGTGGCGCCGCTCAGCAGGGAGCGGACGAGTCCGAGGCCGGTGCCGCCGAGGGTGAGCGCCTTGGCGAGCATCTCCTCGACCCCCTGTGCTCCGTTGAGGACGACCATGTGGTCGACGTTGCCGAAGGACTTCGCCCCCGCCTCGACGATCTGCGGCCAGTTCTCGGCGAGCTGCTGGGCGATGACCGCCTCCTGGTTGTCGGCGAGGGCCTCGGAGCGGGCCCGGATCGCGTCGGCCTCGGCCAGGCCCCGCGCCTTGGCCGCCTCGGCCTCCGCGAGTCCCTGTGCCCTGGAAGCCTCCGCGGCGGCCAGGCCGGTGGCCTTGGTCGCGTCGGCGGCGGCGAGGCCGCGCAGCCGCACGGACTCCGCCTCGGCCGCGGCGGCCTGCTTGACCTGCGATGCCTGCGCGGCGGCGCGGAGCTCGGTCTCGCGGGCCTCGGCCTCGGCCTGGGCGATGCGGGCGTCGCGCTCGGCCTGGGAGGCCGTCACCGTCTCGTACGCCCTGGCGTCGGCGGGCTTGCGGACCTGGGCCTGGAGTCGCTGCTCGGCCAGCGCCGCCTCAAGCTCGGCGGCCCGGGTCTCCTGGACGACGACCTCCTGGCGGGCGGACGCCTCGGAGAGCGGCCCCGCCTGGCGGGACCTGGCCAGCGCCTCGTCGATCTCGGCCTGGTAGGCGGCCTGTTTGATCTGGGAGTCGCGCCAGGCCGCGGCCTTGTTGGCGGCGGCGACCTGCTCGGCCTCGGTGGCCTCCTGGTCACGCTGGGCCTCGGCGATGCGCGCCGAGGCGGCGATCCTGGCGGCGTGCGGCTTCCCGAGGTTGGTGATGTAGCCCGTCTCGTCCTCGATTTCCTGGATCTGCAGGGAGTCGACGATCAGGCCAAGCTTGATCATCTCGTCGGCGGCCGAGGCGCGGGTCTCGCCGGTCAGCCGCTCGCGGTTGAGGATGAGGTCCTCGACCGTCAGGTTGCCGATGATCGATCGCAGGTGGCCGGTGAACAGTTCGTGGATGGCGCCGTTCATCGAGTCCTGCTGGTCCAGGAAGCGGCGGGCGGAGTTGGCGATCGAGTGCAGGTCGTCGCCGACCTTGTAGATCACGACGCCGCGTACCACCACCGGGATGCCCTGCTGGGTGACGCAGGAGACCTGGAGGTTGGCGGCGCGGCTGTCCAGGCGCAGGCGGCGCGCGGTCTGGAATCCGGGGAGCACGGAGGTGCCCTTACCTGTGATGATCTTGAATCCGAGGCTGTCGGCCTCCTCGCTCCTGCCCCGGGCGCCGAGCCCGGAGATGATCAGTGCCTCGTTGGGCTCGGCCACCCGCCAGATGGCCTTGAAGAGCAGGACGATGACAGAAAGGGCGACGATGCCGACGCCCCCGATGACGAAGTACTCCGTAGGCATCGTGGCCTCCGCGGTGGGGGATGAGAGAACTGTCAGCCGAGCGCTCGGGAGACGTAGACGGTGCGCGGCGGGAAGAAGTCGACGATCACCACGATCGAGCCGACGGTGATCTCCTCGTCGGGAACCGTGGGATGCGCGTAGAACGCCTCGACACCCCCCCGGACCACCACCATCACCTCCCCGACCAGGCCGGGGCCGATCTTTCCGGTGACCCTGCCCTCTTTACCGACCACGCGCCACTCCCCGGATCAGCCGTCAGAGGGAGAAACGAATGCGCGCCTCGCACCATGCCGCGACATGAGCTCAGTCGGGCTTCCACCGTTAATCCCCGTGCTTCACTTTATATCGGTAACGAGCCGACTTTCGATAACGTTCCGGCTTATCCTGAAAATTCATACAGCACACCCCCTTGGAACGCGGAATCCGAGGTCAGAGGCGGAAAGGTACGGAGCACCGGGGAACCACGCGGAGTGGTACGTCCCCGATGTGCGCCGGGCGAGGGGAATTTCCGCGGACCGGGCAGGTCACCGCGTGCCGTCGCCGCCCGCCCCTCCTTTCAATTCCCGGCGACCATGACATGACTCTCATGCAGGAGATATCATGACAGCACGCTAATGGCATGGGTAAAAACTTCCCGAAAACGCAGCGCGGCGACCTCGGCGATCCATTCACATCGTGATGATCGCCCCATGACCGATCTTGATGAGATCAATCCACGTAAGGCTCTGGAACTCGGTATGGACCGGCCCATCTCCCGCCGGGACTTCTTCGACGGGATGATCGCGGCCACGGGGATCGCGGCGGCATGCTCGCTGCCCGGGATCGGCGGATGGAACACCTCCCCGGCCAAGGGCGCGGCGAAGGTTCCCCGCCTCGCCGGCGCGGAAGACCTGGAGCTCTCGCCCGACACCTCCTACCCGCCGTCCCTCACCGGGCTGCGCGGCGACACCGCGGAGGCGCTGAGCGTGCCCCACGCCCTTCGTGACCAGCGGTTCTGGGCGTACGCCGGCCTGCCCGAGCCCACCGGCGAGCGCTATGACCTGGTCGTGGTCGGCGCGGGGATCAGCGGTCTCAGCGCGGCCCACCGGTGGTTGGAACGCGATCCGGGCGCACGGATCCTGATCCTGGACAACCACGACGACATCGGCGGGCACGCCCTGCGCAACGAGTTCCGCCCGAGCGCCAGGAAGGGGCCGCTGGTCGCGTACGGCGGGTCACGGTCGATCATCAGCCCGGCGGCGTGGACCCCCGAGGGGAAGGACCTGCTCGCCAAGCTGGACATCCGCCCCGAGAGGCTCGCCGGGGAGCGGAGGCTCTACCCGGACCTGGGGATGTACGACAGCGTCTTCTGCGACCGGGAGACCTTCCCGGTCGAGAGGCTGGTCGTGTTCACCCCCGGCAAGGGGGCGGCGCGGTGGATCGCCGAGCTGCCGGTCGCGGAGCAGGCCAGAAGGGACCTGCTCATGCTGTACGGCGACCCGCCGGACTGGTTTCCCGGCCTGTCCGGCGAGGAGAAACAGGAGCGGCTGGCCAGGCTCACCTACTCGGGTTTCCTCGCCGAGGTCTGCGGGGTCCATCCGGACGTGCTGAAGTTCGTCCAGACCATGCCGAGCGACGAGTGGGCCTACGGCTCCGACGCCTTCGGCGCGATCGACGCCTGGGCCTGTGCCGACGAGCACCGGTACGCCGGATTCCAGGGGCTCGGCCTCGACGCCTCCAAGCCGTCCAGGTACAACTCCCCGACCGTGATCAAGGAGTGGGACGCGGACGAGCCGCGCGCCTACCGCTTCCCCGAGGGCAACCAGGCGATCGTCCGGATGATGGCCGCCCGGATGGTCCCCGGCTTCGCCACGACCGCCGACATGGCGGGGATCACCACCGCGAGCTTCGACTACGGCGCGCTCGACCGACCGGGCAACCGGGTCCGGGTACGCCTGTCCAGCCCGGTGGTCTCGGCGGTCAACGACGGCCGGCCCGAGGCGGCCACCGGCGCCACGGTCGGCTACTTCGACGGCGAGCGGGTGCGGACCGTGCGGGCCGGAAGCGTGATCATGGCCTGCTGGAACTCGATGATCCCCTACCTGGTCGGCGACCTGCCGCCCGCGCAGCGGGCGGCGCTGTACCGGGCGGTCAAGGTGCCCCTGCTGTACGCGACGGTCCAACTCCGTGACTGGCGCGCCTGGCAGGGGATCGGGATCAGGCGGGCCAGGTTCACCGGCGCCCGCTGGTGCGTGGCCGAGCTCGACGACCCGGCCGACGTCGGCGGCTACCGGTGCCCGAGGACACCCGCCGAGCCGATCGCGGTGCACATGGTCAGCACGCCCGTCACGCCCGGCGTGTCACCCGCGCACGGCTCGATCGCCGGCCGGTACGCCCTGATCGAGACGCCGTACGGGCACCTGGAGTACAGCATCCGCGACCAGCTCACCCGGTTGCTGGGCCCGGGAGGCTTCGACGCGGCCCGCGACATCGAGGCGATCACGGTCAACCGGTGGGGGCACGGCCACACCCCTGAGTACGCCACCCCGTGGGATCTCGACTTCTACCCCGACGGGCAGCCACCGGCGACCGTCGCCCGCCGGCCGCACGGCCGGATCGCGATCGCCAACGCCGACTCCGTGCCCGCCGCCCGCGCCGACGCGGCCGTCACCGCCGCCTATCGCGCGGTCGCGGAGCTACAGCGCTGACGGGGTCAACGGGAGCAGACCGAGGGTCCGGTTCATCGACGGCTCATTCCCGGCAGCAGTGACGGTCCGACCTCGGCCGTCAGCGGCCACCGCAGCCGCTGCCAGACCGGTGCGGACCGCCGGGTATCAGGAAACAGTTCAGGTGGCACGGGTCGAGACGGGGCGAGGAGGCCGATGTCGAGCCCGCCGTACAGGATGAGGGGAAATCCGCGCGGTCCCATCGGCGCCACCCCGGTGGGACCGCGCGGCGGCTACCCGACGGCGGCGGCGCTGGCGTCCCAGAGCGCGCGGGCCAGCGCGGGGTCGGCCATTCTGCTGGGGACGGCCGCCGGGGCGCTTTTGGCGAAGTAGCGGCCCGGATGGGCGGTGCCGTCCGGATGGGTGGCGAGGTGCACCATGGTGCTCGCGCCCTCCTCGACGGTCTGGCCCATGCCGGGGATGTTCTTCACCATCCACATCATCAGCGTGGCCGGGGCGAACTCGGTCTTGATCACACCGGGGTGGAAGCAGGTCGCGGTCACCCCGGTGCCCGCGAGGCGCCGGGCCAGCTCCACCGTGAAGAGGGCACCCGCCTGCTTGGAGTCCCCGTACTGGAGCCAGCCGCTCCAGCGCCGCCGCTCGCGGTCGAGATCGGACGGATCGAGGCGCCCGGTCTTGCCCGCCCGGGAGGAGGTGGTGATCACCCGCTCCCCGATCCGCTCCAGCAGCAGGTTCGTCAGCAGGAAGGGGGCGAGGTGGTTGACCTGGATCATCGTCTCGTGGCCGTCGCGGGTGAGCGTGCGCTCGGTGGTCATGACACCCGCGTTGTTGACGAGAATGTCAATCCGCTCGTAACGGGAGAGCAGCTCGGCCGCCAGCCTGCGCACATCGTCCAAGGAGGTGTAATCGCAGGTGAACGTATCCGGGACCGTTCCCGAGACCGCCGTCACCCTTTCTGCCACGCGAGCTGTCTTACCGGGATTACGGCCGACCAGAACAACCCGCTGCCCGCGCCTCGCGAGCTCCACCGCCGCTGCCTCACCAATTCCGGCACTAGCCCCGGTAATCACACTAATCATCCGATCCTCCACTGCGCAGAAAGCGTATTCGGTGCTAGTCTCCTATGCGATCTTCCGGAGGCCTATCCATCCCTAAACCGGCACGAGCCTCCACACGCTCAGAGGTTGGGACGAGTGGACATGGGCTCTAGAAACCGCTCGATTCGGTTCAAGATTTTCTTGCTGTTGCTCCTGCCGCTGCTGTCACTGAGCGCGCTGTGGGGCTTCGCGCTCAACCTGACCGTCGGTGACGGGATCACGCTGCTGAACGCGAACAGCATCTACCAGTCGGTGGGGGTCACCTCCACTGATCTGGGACTACAGCTTCAGGCGGAGCGGACGCAGTCGTCGGTGGCGATCAGTTCCCGGGTCCTCACGAGCGGGATGGGTGAGCAGCGCTCCCGGACCGACCGCGCGGTCGAGGCGTTCAGGAAGGCCACCGTCTCCGAGAGTTCCGGCAGCCCGGAACTGCGTAGCTCACTGGACGCGCTGCTCAGCCAGCTCAACCGGCTTCCGAGCATCCGGTCGGGTGTCGACAGCGGACAGCAGGCACGGCTGACCGTGCTGTCGAGCTACAACCGGATCCTTGACGCGGTCTTCCTGGTGTACGACCAGATGACCGCGGTGCCCGATCTGTCGATCTTCCAGCAGGCCACCGCCATGCAGGGCATGGGCAACGCCTACGAGATGTTCGCCAGGGAGAACGCGCTGATCAGCGGGGCTCTGATCGACTACCGGCTGTCGGAGGAGGAGCGCAAGGCCTTCGGCGAGTACGTCACCACCCGGAACTTCCTGCACACCAAGGGCGTGGCCTCGCTCGATCCCGAACTGGGCGCGACCTACCGCGACACCTTCAGGTCCGCGGCCTTCGAGAAGTTCACGGACCTGGAGAAGGCCATCGTCGGGTCGACCGGCAACCGGCTGGCCCCCGAGGCGGCCAGGTGGAAGAGGACCGCGAACGAGATGTCGGCCTGGCTGGACAAGGTCAACCTCGCCGCCTCCAAGAAGCTGGCGGAGCGAGCCCAGGCGGCGGCCACCGGCATCCTGCTCCGGATCGTGATCGCCGGCGGCGTCGGCCTGATCGCGGTGGTCGCGTCGATCATCATCTCGGTCCGCTTCGGCCGTCGCCTGGCCGCCGAGCTCGCCGGGCTCCGTTCGGCCGCCCTGGAGCTGGCGGACGTGCGGCTCCCCCGCGTCGTGGAGCGCCTGCGGCGCGGCGAGGAGGTCGACGTGCGGGCCGAGGCGCCGCCGATCCAGGCGGGCGGCTCGACCGAGGTGCACGACGTGGCCCACGCGTTCGGCTCGGTGCAGCGGACCGCGGTCGAGGCCGCCGTCGGCCAGGCCAACCTGAGGCGTGGCGTCAGCCAGGTCTTCGTGAACCTGGCCCGGCGCAAGCAGAGCCTGCTCCACCGCCAGCTCACCCTGCTCGACAGCATGCAGCACCGGGCGACCGACCCCGACAGCCTTGAGGACCTGTTCCGGCTGGATCACCTGACCACCCGTATGCGGCGGCACGCCGAGGGCCTGATCATCCTGTCCGGCGCGGCACCCGGCCGGTCGTGGCGCAAGCCGGTGCCGGTGGTCGACGTGCTGCGGGCCGCGATCGCCGAGGTCGAGGACTACACCCGGGTCAACGTGATGCCGGTGGCCGACATCTCGCTCGACGGGGCCGCGGTCGCCGACATCACCCACCTGGTGGCCGAGCTGATCGAGAACGCCACGATCTACTCCCCGCCGCAGACCATGGTGACCGTGCGCGGCGACGTGGTGGCCAACGGGTTCGCCGTCGAGGTCGAGGACCGCGGCCTGGGCCTGAGCCCCATGGAGTACGCGGCCATCAACGAGCGGCTGGCCAATCCGCCGGAGTTCGACCTGGCCGACAGCGACCGGCTGGGCCTGTTCGTGGTGGGCCAGCTCGCCTCCCGGCACGGCATCCAGGTCATCCTGCGCGGCTCACCTTTCGGCGGCACCACGGCCATCGTGCTCATCCCCCGTCCGGTGATCGCCCAGCAGGGCTCGCCGCTCGCCCTCACCGTGGAGCGGACGTCCTCCGCCACCGAACGCGCCGCCGAGCATCCGGGAGAGCTGTTCGACTCCTCCTCGCACGACACGTTCTCACCTCCCGCCAACGGCAACGGCCTGCCCCGCAGGATGAGGCCGACCTCCCCCACCCAGTTCACCGCCGCGCCCGCTCTCAGCGTGGTGACCGACCTGCCGGCCCATGCCCGGTCCGCCGGGCAGGAGGGACATCCGGGCGGGACCGCGGACCAGGAGAACGGCTGGGCCCACGCCCCCTTCACCGCGTCGCTCGAAGAGGCGCCACAGAGGACCCGTGAGACCCTGCGGACACCTCACGAGCCCGAGCTCGGCAATGACGCTCCGACACGTAAGACGGCCACCCAGCCCTCCAAGGGGCCGGGTGGCCTGCCCCGCAGGGTCCGGCAGGCGAACTTGGCGCCTCAGCTCCGTCAGGAGCCCGAGGCGACGGAGCCCGCCCAGCCGGAGCCAAGGGCGGAACCGTGCGAGGAGCGTTCGCCCGACGAGGTCCGCGCGTTGTTCTCCGCCTTCCAGGCGGGTGCGCGGCGCGGACGCGAGGAGCAGGACGATGACTTCGCACACCACACGACAGGCGACAAGGGGGACAAATGACCGGAAAATTGACCAACACCGGCGAGCTGAACTGGCTCCTCGACGACCTGACCACCAGGGTGGGCGCGGTGCGCCAGGCGGTGATCCTCTCCACCGACGGGTTGGCCGTCGGCTTCTCGAAGGGGCTCAACCGCGAGGACGCCGAACATCTGTCCGCGGTCGCAGCCGGATTCCAGAGCCTGGCACGCGGCGCGGGACGTCACTTCGGCGGCGGTGAGGTGCGCCAGACCATCGTGGAGATGGAGTCGGCGTTCCTGTTCGTCACCGCTGCCGGACAGGGCACCTGCCTGGCCGTGCTGAGCAGCTCCGACGCCGATGTGGGTCACATCGCGTACGAGATGGCCATGCTGGTCAAGCGGGTGGGCCAGCATATCTCCACCAGTCCGCGGCAGGGTCTCTCGTGAGCGGGGGAGCGGGTGGCGGCGCCGTCCATGGACCGTCGGATCCCCGAACCCGGTGCCGGAGGTCCGGATGACACACTGGATGGACGAGGAGGCCGGACCGGTCGTCCGGCCCTACGCGCTCATCAGGGGTCGCACCCGCTCCTCCGGTGACACTCTGGACCTGGTCGCGATGGTCACCTCGACCCGCGCCGTCCCGTCCGGGGGATTCGTCCCCGGGCCGGAACAGGAACGCATTCTCGCCATGGTCACCACTCCGACCTCGGTCGCCGACGTCGCCTCGGACCTCAACCTGCCACTCGGCGTGGTCAAGGTCCTTCTCGGCGACCTGCAGGACCACAAGCTCATCTCGATCGGGCGCGCCTCCGCGAGCGAGCGCATTCTCAAGGAAGTGATCAATGGACTTCGGGCCCTCTGACGAACCCGTCGCCCTCAAGATTCTCATCGCGGGTGGCTTCGGGGTGGGAAAGACCACGCTCGTGGGCGCCATCAGCGAGATCCGGCCGCTCCGCACCGAGGAGGTGCTCTCCGACCGCGGTATCGGCATCGACGACGTCGACGGTGTGGAGGGCAAGACCACCACCACCGTCGCGATGGACTTCGGCCGCATCACGATCAGGGAGGGTCTGGTCGTCTACCTGTTCGGCACCCCGGGCCAGGAGCGGTTCTGGTTCATGTGGGACGAGCTGTCCTACGGCGCGCTGGGCGCCGTGGTGCTGGCCGACACCCGGCGGCTGACCGACTGCTTCCCCTCGATCGACTACTTCGAGCAGCGCGGCACGCCGTTCATCGTGGCCGTCAACTGCTTCGACGGCGCCGACCGGCACGAGGCGGAGGACGTGCGCGTCGCCCTGGACCTCGACGTGAACGTGCCGGTGCTCCTCTGCGACGTGCGGCGTCGTGTCTCGGCGAAGACGGTGCTCGTGACTCTCGTGGAGCACTCGCTGAAGGTGCTGACGGCCAGCCAGAGCTGAGAGGCGGGCCGGGGGGTTCCCCGGCCCTCGTCGCTGAGAACTCAGCCGCCCCGCCGGGAGGTCACAGAGCCCGCAGGCCGCTGATCAACTCCCTCAGCAGGCTCTCCGGGGGCCCGGAGGCGGCGGGAAGCGGCGATCTCACCAGGATCAGGCCCTGGTCGAGCAGGTCGCCCAGGAGGACTTTGATCACGCCGACCGGCAGCTCGGCGTCCGACGCGATCTCCACGATCGGGCGAGCCCGCCTGACCAGGTTGAGCAGCCGCCGGTGTTCGGAGCCCAGACACGCTCCCGGGGAGACCGGTGCCCCGGTCGCCACCGCCATCGAGAGCAGGTCGAACGAGGAGCAGGACGCCCTGGTGCGCCCCCCGGTCACCGCGTAGGGGCGGACGACGGGACCGGCCTCCTCGTCTACCCACTCGACGTCGTCGCTCATTGGCCGGCCATCCGGGGTCCGGTGGCCAGATGCTGTCCGACCCGGGTGACCAGGCGGGCCATCTCGTAGGCGATCAGGCCCACGTCGGCGGCGCCGGTGGTCATGACCGACAGACAGCTCCCCTGACCGGCGGAGGTGACGAAGAGGAACGCGGAGTCCATCTCCACCATCGTCTGGCGCACGGCTCCGCCGCCGAACTGCAGGCTGGTGCCCTTCGCAAGGCTCTGGAAGCCGGACGCCACCGCCGACAGATGGTCGGCGTCCTCCTTGGTCAGCTCTCTGGACGAGGCCATCATCAACCCGTCGTTGGACAGGATCAGTGCGTGCGAAACGTCCGCCACACTCGTGACGAAATCATCCAGAAGCCAATAAAGCTCACCCGGCACGTGGTTAAACCCCTTCCCCTCTGATGATTCTGTTGATTTTCATCCCCCACCGGCGCGACGAAGCCGGTCTCATGGACCCGCCTCCGTTCGCGCTCCCGCTCTCACGGCCCCGGCTCAACGCTCGGCACCGCCGTCCTCGTCGTCGGCCCGGCCGCGCTGCCAGCCGGACTGCAGGGCGCTCATCATTGCCCTCGTCTCCTCCGGTGACCGCTCCTCGATCCCGGCGTTGGGCGGACGTGGCTCCCTGACCTGCATCGACGGCATGTTCGCCTGCCGTACCCGACGTGGCAGCCCACCGCCGCCACGCCGCAGCGGCCGCCACAGGTCCGTGGGAATCGGCACCGCCGGCTCACCGGAGTCACCGGACCCGTCGGCACGTTCCGGCTGCCCTCCGAGCTCGGGCCGCGCGCTGATGACGGTGAGCACCGGCGGCTCCAGCGGCTGCTCGACGGACTCCGGCTCCCCGAGCAGTTCCTCGGGGATCAGGACGACCACCCCGGTCCCGCCGTACGGCGAGGAGTGCAGCGCGACCTCGACCCGGTACCTGGCGGCCAGCAACCCGACCACGGCGAAGCCCAGCCGATCGGTGTCGGCCGGGTCGAACTCCGGCGGGCTGGCCAGGCGCTCGTTGATCGCGGCACGCTTCTCCGCGGTCAGCCCGAGCCCTCTGTCCTCGATCTCGACGGCGAAGCCACGGCCCACGAGCTCGCCGCGGACCGAGACCTGGCTGCCGGGCGGGGAGAAGACCGTGGCGTTCTCCAGGAGCTCGGCGAACAGGTGCATCATGTCCGCGACGGCGTTGCCGACCAGGGTGGTGCCGCCCGTCGGGAGGATCCGCACCCGGGCGTAGTCCTCGACCTGGGCGGCGGCCCCGCGCAGTACGTCCTCCATCGGCACCGACGAGCGCCACTTGCGGCCCGCCGCCCCACCGGACAGGATCACCAGGCCCTCGGCGTGGCGGCGCATGCGGGTGGTGAGGTGGTCGAGTCTGAAGAGGTTCTCCAGCGACTCGGGGTTCTCCGCCCGCTTCTGCATGCCGTCGAGCAGTTTGAGCTGACGTTGCAGCAGCGACTGGCTCCGGCGGGCGAGGTTGCGGAAGGAGTGGGCGGCGCCCTCGCGCAGCCTGGCCTGCTCCACGGCGGCGTCCACGGCGCTGCGCCGGACACTGTCGAAGGCGGCGGCGACATCGTGGATCTCGGCTGTGCTGCCCAGCGGTTCCAGCGCGGGCGCCTCGGCCGTCACATCCACCTTCTCGCCGCGGCGCAGCTTCTCCATCACCCGTGGCAGCCGTACCTCCGCGAGGTCGGTGGCGGCCCGCCGCACGCCGGCGAGCTCCCTGGCGATCCCGCTGCCGATCCGGTACGAGACGAGCAGCGACGCGACGACCGCGGCGAGGCCGAGGACGCCGACGACACCGGCGCGGATGTAGACGCCCACGGTCAGCGGCTCGGCCCGCTTGACGAGCATGGGGCCGATCTCCGTCGTCGACCGCTGGTAGACGGCGTCCAGCGCGTCGCCCGCGGCGCGCCAGTCGGTGGCCGAGACATCGCTGCCGCTCAGCAGGCGAGACTCCAGGGCGACGAACCTGGCGTACGTTGAGGAGGCGATCAGCTCCGTGAAGGGGGCGCGCAGCGAGGGCCCCAGCTCGGGGAGCGCCTGTTCCATGAGGAATGCCCGGTTGGCGGCGATCCGGGCGAACACCCGCGCCTCGCGCTCCGTCATCGGGCTCCGCAGCGCCAGCGGGCCCGTGGCGAGTGCCCGCTCACGACTGAACAGGTTCATGCTCTGGTTGACCATCGTGACGGCGCGCAACTCGCGGTAGAGCGGGAGGTCACTGGTGGGACTCAGGGTGTTGAAGAGCCGGTTCAGCGCGTCCGGCAGCCGGGCGAACTCCTCGGAGAGCCCCACCTGGTCGATCCGCCCCGCGTCCACCCTGGCGCGGATCGCGTCGAGCCCCTCCACCTGCCTGATCAGCTCGGCGTGGCGGGTCCTCGTCTCGTCGGACATCACCGCCTGTACCTCGTCCCGGTCCATCTCCTGGCGGAGGCGGGTCCGGGCCTGGTCGGTGACCGCACGCTGTCCCGCGAGGGTCTTGTGGTCGGCGTTGGAGCGGGTGGCCAGATACTCGGCCGACAGGATGTGCTCGCGTTGGATCGCGCTGTTCAGGTTACTTGAGGGCTTACCGACGGATTCGTACAGCGTGCCGATGGAGCGCAGACTCATCGAGTCGCCGATCGTGACGACCGAGGCGAAGCCCCACACAGCCACCAGCGAGGTGAGAGGAATGGCCAGCAGCACCGAGACCTTGAACCGGATGGACTTGCTCGATGCCATGTCACCTCAACGGCTCGCTCACGGAACGCCAGGGGGAGCCCCCGGACGATCTCTAGATCGCCGACGAGAATAGCACTGGCGACTCCTGTTATTTGTAGCCTATTTGTGACATGTCATGAAATAGTCATGAGAAGTGAGAAGTCAGCCTAGAGCGGCGTGTGATGCCTGAGTTGCGCTCCGCGTCCAGGTCAGCCGCGCCAGCCGGGCGGCCAGCACGCCGATCAGCGCGACCTCGGTGCCGAGCAGGATCCACTCGGCGAGACCCGCGAGCACCCCGTGCCCGGGGAGCGCCACATAGGTGATCACCAACAGGCCGAAACCTCCGGCCAGCGCCAGCCACTCCACGGTCCTGGCCACCGGCCGCCACCGCTCGTCCTCGTTGAACCGCGCCACCAGCAGGCCGCCCGCCACCGGCATCGCCACGAACACGGCGATCGACAGGTAGCGGTATGTCTGGCCGATCAGGTCGGTGCCCGTGCCGGGAAGAATTGGGGGCAGCACCGCGAGGAGGACGAGCCCGGCACCCCACACCCGCATCAGCCGCTCGGCCAGGACCCCCACCGGCGCCCCGGTCGCGCGCAGCCCGGCGACCAGCGCGAGGGAGGCGATCCCCAGCGACGCCATGACGAACCCGATGGCTCCGCCGCGGTCCAGCGCGGCGTACTCGCTGATGGTCAGATCGAGCGACTCCCGGTACGGAACCGGGTCGGGCCGCCCCACCACGGCGGCCAGGGCGGCCACCGCGGCCGCCGCGATCCCGGCGCACGCGATCAGGGGGTAGAGCCTTTTCGAGGCGAGCATGGATCAAGTCTGCTCGTCGGAGGAGGTTTCGGGCATCCGGCGGCATCCCTGATCCAACCCTGAGCCATCCCTGAGACGGCCGGGCCGAGGCGCCCCCTCACGTCCCGGCCCGGCCGTCTCAGCGGAGGCCGCGGACCTCGGCGTAGCGATCCCTGATCCCGGGTGCGGGATCGGCCTCGTAGCGCTCGGACCCGCCCGCCTCCCAGGCCGGAGGCTCGTCGCCGCCGAGCAGCCAGGCGGCCTGCCGGGCCGCCCCGTCCGCGACGTACTCCCCCGGCTCGGGAACGACCACGGGCCGTCCGAAGACCGCGGGGGCGATCCGCCGTACGGCCTCGGACCTGGCGCCGCCTCCGATGAGCAGCACCCTGGCCGGGTCGAGCCCGAGGGCGTCGAAGGCGTCGGCGAGGTGGCAGAGCAGACCCTCCACCGCCGCCCTGGCCAGGTGGGCAGGGGTGGAGGTGCCCAGCGTCAGCCCGTGCAGCGACCCCGTGGCCGAGGGCAGGTTCGGGGTGCGCTCGCCCTCCAGGTACGGGACGTAGACGAGGCCGCCGGCCCCCGCGGGCGCCTCCAGGGCCAGCCGGTCGAGCTCGTCGAGGCCGACCCCGAGCAGCCGCGCGGTGGCGTCCAGCACCCTGGCCGCGTTGAGCGTGGCCACCAGCGGCAGGAACCGCCCGGTGGCGTCCGCGAACCCGGCCACGGCGCCGCTCGGGTCGGCACTCGGGCTGTCGGCGACCGCGAAGGCCGTCCCCGACGTCCCGATCGACACCACCACGTCTCCCGGCAGGGCGCCGACCCCGAGGGCCGCCGCCATGTTGTCGCCCGTCCCCGGCGCGAGCCGCACCGTCCCGTTTCCGAGCGCCTTGACCTCTCCCGCGCCCTCGCGTGGCCCCAGCACCTCGGGGAGTTCGGGGAGGGCGCCGAAGGCCACCCGAAGGAGGTCGGTCCGGTACTCCCCGGTCGCGGGCGACCAGTACCCGGTGCCCGACGCGTCACCCCGGTCCGTGACGAACTCCCCGCCCAGCCGCCAGGTGAGCCAGTCGTGCGGCAGGCACACCCTCGCCGTACGACGGGCGGAGTCGGGCTCGTGCTCGGCCAGCCAGCGGAGCTTGGTCACCGTGAACGACGCCACCGGCACGCTGCCGACCGCCTCGGCCCAGCGCTCAGGGCCGCCCAGCTCCCGGACCAGGTCGGCCGCCGCCCCGGCGGAGCGGGTGTCGTTCCAGAGCAGCGCCTTCCTGACCACGTCGCCTGAGGCGTCCAGGCAGACCATGCCGTGCTGCTGCGCGCCGACGCTCATCGCCTCGACGCCGTCCAGCCCGCCCGCCCGGGTGAGCGCCTCCCGCAGCGCCTCCCACCAGGCCCCGGGATCGACCTCGGTGCCCTCCGGGTGGGTCGCGCGGCCCTGGCGGACCAGGGCGCCCGTACGGGCGTCCCTGATCACCACCTTGCAGCTCTGGGTCGACGAGTCGACCCCGGCCACGAGCGTCATCCGCGGACCCCGAGGAGGTGCTCCATGGCAAGCTGGTTCAGGCGGGTGAAGTGGAAGCCGCGCGCGGCCACCGCTTCGAGGTCGAAGGAGTCGCGGCTCAGGTCCGCGATCGTCTCGCCCGGTGCCAGCGTGGGCTCGGAGAGCTCGGCGACCTTGCTCGCGGCGAGTGCCTCGATGACCTCGGGGTCCGCGCGGAAGGCCCTCGCCTTCTCCTTCAGGATCAGGTACGTGCGCATGTTGGCCGCGGCGGAGACCCAGACGTCCTCGGCGTCCTCGGTGCGCAGCGGCTTGTAGTCGAAGTGCCTGGGGCCCTCGTAGCCACCGTTCTCCAGCAGGTCGACCAGGAAGAAGGCGTTCTTCACGTCGCCGTGGCCGAAGATCAGGTCCTGGTCGTAGCGGGGGCCGTGCTGGCCGTTCAGGTCGATGTGGAAGAGCTTGCCGTGCCAGAGCGCCTGCGCGATGCCGTGCGCGAAGTTGAGCCCGGCCATCTCCTCGTGGCCCACCTCGGGGTTGAGGCCGACGCGGTCGGGGTGTTCGAGCTCGTTGATGAACGCGAGCGCGTGGCCGACGGTCGGGAGCAGGATGTCGCCGCGCGGCTCGTTCGGCTTGGGCTCGATGGCGAACCTGAGGTCGTAGCCCTTCTCGATCACGTACGAGGTGAGCAGGTCCATGCCCTCCTTGTAGCGGCTGAGCGCGGCCCGGATGTCCTTGGCGGCCCCGGACTCGGAGCCCTCGCGCCCGCCCCAGCAGACGTAGGTGGTCGCACCGAGCTCGGCGGCCAGGTCGATGTTGCGGATGACCTTGCGCAGCGCGTAGCGGCGGACCTCACGGTCGTTGCTGGTGAACGCGCCATCCTTGAAAACCGGGTGGGTGAACAGGTTGGTGGTGGCCATCGGGACCTTGAGCCCGGTCTCGGCCAGTGCCTTCTTGAAGTTCGCGATGGCCCTGTCCCGGTCGGGCTCGACGGCGAGCAGGTCGTCGTCGTGGAAGGTGACGCCGTACGCGCCGAGCTCCGCGAGCCGGTGAACGCTCTCCACCGGGTCCAGCGGGGCCCGCGACGCGTCGCCGAAGGGGTCACGGGCCTGCCAGCCGACGGTCCAGAGCCCGAAGGTGAAGCGGTCTTCGGGCTTGGGGGTGTAGGCGCTCATCTACGGCTCCTCCGATTTAATCCACTTTATGGACTTAATATGGATCGGGGTGGTGGGATCGTCAAGGGGTGGGTGTTTCATGACACAGGCTGTACGCCATGACTCGATGCGTGCCCGCAACCTCGGCGTGGTCCTCGGCGAGATCCGCAGGAACGGCCCGGTCACCCGGGCGGCGCTGGCCGAGATCACCGGGCTGACGAAGACGACGGTGTCGAAGATGGTCGGCGACCTGATCGAGGCGGGCATGGTCGCCGAGTCCGGCGCGCTGCGGGACGGCGAGCGGGGACGGCCGGGCACCGCGGTGGTGCTCAGCGGGCGGCGGGTCGCCGCGCTCGGTCTGGAGATCAACGTCGACTACCTGTCCGCCTGCGTGGTCGACCTCACCCTCGCGGTGCGGCTCCGATATTCACAGGCTGTGGACAACCGGGCGGCCTCCCCTGTGGAAACCCTTTCCCGCCTGGCAGAACTCGCCCACAGGGCTGTGGATGAAGCCCGCCGGGAGGGCCTGGCCGTCGCCGGATCGACCCTCGCGGTGCCCGGTCCCGTGGACGGGGGGCTCGTGCACACCGCCCCCAACCTCGGCTGGCACCACGTCCGCGTCTCCGACCTGCTGGACTTCCCCGTCGAGGTGGACAACGAGGCCAACCTCGCGGCCCTGGGCGAGCTCTGGTTCGGGTCGGCCCCCGGCGACTTCCTGCACGTGTCGGGGGAGATCGGCATCGGCGCGGGCCTGGTGGTGGGCGGCACCCTGTTCCGCGGCGCGCACGGGCTCGCCGGGGAGCTGGGGCACGTGGTCGTCCATCCGGACGGTCCGGCCTGCCGCTGCGGCGGCCGGGGCTGCCTGGAGCAGTACGCCGGACAGGAGGCCCTGCTCCGGGCCTGCGGTCTGACCGGCATCCCCGAACTGCTGGAGAGCCTGCGCGCGGGCGAGCCCGGCGCGCTGGAAGCCTGCGAACGCGCCGGGCAGGCGCTCGGCGTCGCCCTCACCTCGGCGATCCATCTGATGGATCCCGGCACGATCGTGCTGGGCGGTGTCTTCGCCCCGCTCTTCCGGTGGATCCGCGACCCGGTCCACCAGGCGATGGCCGCCCGGCTGACCGGGATGCGGCACACCGTCCCCGACCTGACCGTCTCCCGGCTCGGCAGCGACGCCGCCCCCCTGGGAGCCGCCGGACAGATCATCCACCGGATCATCGCGAATCCGATCGCGATCCTGTTGCGACGCTGAGACCCGGCTCCTTCGCTCCTCGGTCCAGTCCCCGGCGCGGCCTCAGCGGCCAGGCCGTGGCCTGGCCGGACAACCAAGGCAGGTCCACTCGGGCAAGAAGCAGACCACCGAAGGGGCGGCACGGGGTCTGCTCCCCGTGGTTCCTGGACCCGGATCTCCGAGAGAGGGATGATCCTGCGGTGGACTTCCGGCAGTTGGAGCGGTTTCTCGCGGTCGTCGACCACGGCGGTTTCCATCGTGCGGCGGAGGTGCTCTATGTCGCGCAGCCGTCGTTGTCGCAGTCGATCAAGCAGCTCGAGCGCGAGCTGGGCGAGGCGCTGTTCCATCGGGTCGGCCGCGGTGTGGTACTGACGGAGGCGGGGCGGGAGCTGGTGGAACCGGCGCGGGCGGTCATCCACGCGCGGGGCCTCGCCGTCGGGTCCGTCGAGGCGGTACGGGGCCTGCGGACGGGACGGTTGGAGATCACGGCGATGCCGTCGCAGGCGATCGACCCGCTCGCGGGGGTGATCTCCCGTTTCACGGCGGAGTATCCGGGGGTGCGGGTGGTGGTCCGCGCCGCGGCGACCGCGGAGCAGGTGGTGGAGGCCGTCCGCACCGGCCGGACCGAGCTGGGCCTGCTGGCGGCGATACGGCTCCCGCAGCGGCCCGGTGTGAGTCTGCATCCGGTCGGGCGGCAGCGGTTCGTGGTGGTCTCGTCGGCCGGCGGGCCGTTCTCCGCCGGCGCCCGGGTGAGTCCGGGCGAGCTGTCCGGCCTGCGGGTGATCGCCGGCCAGACGGGCACCGGGATGCGCGCGGTGGTCGACGACCTGATCCGCTCGGGGGTGCGGCTGACGATCGCGGTCGAGACAGAACACCGCGAGGCGATCCTGCCGCTGGTGCTCGGCGGGAGCGGCGTCGCCGTGCTGGCCGACTCGTGGCGGGAGCTGGCCGAGCGGTCGGGCGCGGTCGTGGCCGACCTCGATCCGCCCGTCCATCTGGACGTCGCCTACGCCGGCCACGCGGGCGGGCTCGGCCCGGCGGCACGCACGTTCCTGCGCATGGCCACGCATCGATAGGCGGCGCCGATCGGTGGGGTAGGCAGCCGATCTTGGACCGCGCCCGGGCCCGGCTGCTGGAATCGAGGGTATGAAATCGCATCGCATCGCCGTGATCCCCGGGGACGGGATCGGCACCGAGGTGTGCGGCGCCGCCCGCGCCGTACTCGACGCCGTGGGCCGCAAGCACGCCATCGGCCTCACCTACGACGAGTTCGACTGGTCGTGCGCCCGCTATCTGGCCGAGGGCGCGATGATGCCCGCGGACGGCCTCGACCGGGTGCGCCACCATGACGCGATCTTCCTGGGCGCGGTGGGCGCGCCGGGCGTGCCCGATCACGTGTCGCTGTGGGGGCTGCTGATCCCGATCCGCCGAGGCTTCCAGCAGTACGTGAACCTGCGGCCGATCAAGGTGCTCGGCGGGCGGCGGGGGATCGATCTCGTGGTGGTGCGCGAGAACGTCGAGGGCGAGTACAGCGAGATCGGCGGCCGCCTGTACCAGGGGACGCCGGCGGAGATGGCGGTGCAGGAGGCGGTCTTCACCAGAAGCGGAGTCACCCGCATCGTCGACTACGCCCTGGACCTGGCCGAGCGGCGCACCGGGCGGCTGACCTCGGCGACGAAGTCGAACGGGATCATCCACACGATGCCGTTCTGGGATGAGATCGTCGCCGAGCGGGTGGCTCAGCACTCCGGTGTCACCGTGCAGTCGGAGCACATCGACGCGCTGTGCGCCAAGCTGGTGCTCGACCCGGCGCGGTTCGACGTGATCGTCGCCTCGAACCTGTTCGGGGACATCCTTTCCGATCTCGCCGCCGCGGTCGCCGGCAGCATCGGCCTGGCGCCCGCCGCGAACATCGACCCGACGCGGGCCCACCCGTCGATGTTCGAGCCGGTTCACGGGTCGGCGCCCGACATCGCGGGCCGCGGCATCGCCAACCCGGTCGGCGCGATCTGGACGGCCGCGATGATGCTCGACCACCTGGGCCACCCGGAGGCCGCAGCCGCCATCCTGGAGGCGATCAGTCACGTGTTCGCCACGACCTCCATGCGCACCCCCGACCTCGGCGGCACGGCCACCACCGTGGACCTGACCCACGCGATCCTCGAAGCACTCTGAGGGAGTCATGAGCGTTCCGCTGCCCAGCCCGTTCCAGTCGCGCACGGTGGACGCCGGCGGCGTCGCCGTCCACACGGTCGTCGGCGGTGAGGGGCCACCTGTGCTCCTGCTGCACGGCTACCCGCAGACGCACCTGATCTGGCACGACGTCGCGCCCGCGCTGGCTTCCCGCCACACGGTCGTGCTGACGGATCTGCGCGGGTACGGCGACAGTGCCAAGCCCGCGCCGGTCACCGACGACCTGTACTCCAAGCGGGCGATGGCCGCGGACCAGCTCGCGGTGATGCGGGCGCTGGGCTTCGACCGCTTCGCCGTCGCCGGCCACGACAGGGGCGCGCGGGTGGGCCACCGGATGGCGCTCGACCATCCCGAGGCCGTCGAGGCGCTGGCCGTCCTGGACATCGTGCCGACCAGGCACACGTTCGCCCACGCCGACGCGGCGTTCGGCCTGGGGTACTACCACTGGTTCTTCCTCGCCGCCGGCAACGGCATCCCGGAGAGACTGATCGGCAACGACCCCGAGTTCTGGATTCGCAGCCGGATGGCCGCCAGGCACGCGGGCGGCGCCACGTACGACGAGGCCGCGGTGCGCGAGTACGTGCGCTGCTTCTCAGACCCCGCCGCGATCGCCGCGTCGTGCGCCGACTACCGGGCGGCCGCGGGCGTCGACCTCGAGCACGACGAGGCCGACGCGGCGGCGGGCCGTAAGGTGCGCTGCCCCGTGCTGGCGCTGTGGGGCGCGCACAGTTTCGTCGGACGCACCTACGACGTACTCGCGGTCTGGCGCGAGTACGCCGACGACGTCTCCGGTACGGCGCTGCCAAGCGATCACTACCTGCCCGAGGAGGCGCCGGCCGAGGTCGTCAGGGAGCTAGCGCGCTTCCTGCCCAGGTGACCAGCGCTCACCGCGCAGCGCCTTACGTGCCAGTTCCAGCTCGAGCTCGATCTTGCCGACCACGCCGTCGTTGCCGACGGGTCCGTGGCCGCCTTCGAAGAACCGGAGCACCACGTCGCCTCCGGCCTCACGCAGCCGCCGCGCGTACTCCTCGGCCTGCCGCGCGGGCGTACGGGTGTCGTAGCGGCCCTGGTTGATCAGCACGGGCGCCCGCACGTGCTCGACGTAGGTCATCGGCGAGCTCAGCCTGAACCGCTCGCCGGCGGTCTCCGGGGTGCCGCCGATGAAGCCCCTCCAGGCCGCCTGCAGCGCGGGGTGCATGTCCTCGTAGGCGATCTTCCAGTCGGCCAGTGCGATGAAGGCGAAGCCGCCGGCGAACAGCTCGGGTAGCCGGCCCAGCGAGAGCAGCGTCAGGTAGCCGCCGAACGAGGCGCCGGTGATGAAGACGGCCGAAGGGTCGGCGACGCCCTCATCGACGAGCCGGCGCCAGGCCGCCTCGATGTCCTCCAGCTCGCGGTCGCCGACGGCGCCCCAGAACCCCTCGCGGAACTCCCTGCCGAACGTGACGGAGCCGCGGTAGTTCAGCGAGGCGTAGGCGAAGCCCTCCTCCAGCCACGCCTGCGCGACGGGATCGTATCCGCCGACCTCGGCGAGGTTCGGCCCGCCGTGCACGTTCAGCACGAGCGGCACGGGGCCGCTCGCCTCGCGCGGGGCCGCGACCCACAGCTGCAGTACGGTGCCGTCCTTCGAGGTGACAGGCACCGAACGCAGCGGGATCCCGGGCACCACGGGCTCGGAGGCGAGGAGGGTGCGCGGCTCGCCGTCGCCCCGGTCGAGCGCGAGCACCTGGAGCGGCAGGTCGGCACGCTGCCGCAGCAGCCTGATCTGGCCGCCGGGGCCGTAATGGGAGGCCCATGCGTTGCGCACCGCGCACGCCACCTCGGGGAAGAAGTAGGCCCCGTCGGGGTGCGGGACGCGAAGCAGCTCACCGGCCGGGATGTCGTACTCGTACACCCGGTGGATGCCCTGGTCGACGTGGACGAGCAGCAGCCTGGCGGCGTCGTCCGACCAGTCGAGCGGGACGAGCTCGCCGACGAGCTCCGGCGCGTCGACGTCGATGCGCTCGCCGGTGAGCGGGTTCCACACGCTGGGCCGGGCGTATCCGGTGCGCTCGGTGCTCACCAGCAGCCGCGGGTCCCCCACGACCGGCGAGAACCTGACCCCGCGCACCGGCCCGAGCGGGCCGTCCGAGAGCGAGGCGAGCACCGCGCCGTCCAAGGTGTCGAGCACGGTGACGGCGAAGCGGCGGACACCGGGGTTGTGGTCGGTGGTGTCGATGCTCGCCAGCGTGCCGTCGGCGGTGACCAGGCTGTTCCACGCCTCGTTCCTGCTGCGGAACAGGCGGCTGACCGCGCCGCCTGCCAGGTGGTAGAGCGTGAACCCGGCGTCCGTGACCGCCGCGATGACCACGGCCGAGCCGTCGCGCGCCACGTCGAGGCCGCGCAGCGTGTAGGGAGGAAGGTCAGGGGTGAGATCGACGGGCCGGCCGCCGCCGACCGGATACGACCACAGGTGGCCGACCTCGCCGCCGTCCTCGTCGTGCAGCACCAGCACCGAGCGGCCGTCGGCGGCCGGTACGGGGTCGGCCACGTGCGGCGGCAACTCGGGCAGCGGCGTGGTCGCGCCGGTGGCCGGATCCCAGATCGACACCTCGGCGTCCTCCACGCCGGCCGCGAAGATCATTTCCAGGTCGAGGGCACCGGGACAGGGACGCGCGGACTCCAGCACGGGTACGGAGAAACGCGAGCGCCAGGTGCGGACTTCAGAGGACATCGATCAACTCCGGTTTGTGACAGGCGACGCCGTGCCCGCGCTCGTCCGTGACGAGCTGAGGGACCTCGGCGGCGCAGATCTGGCTGGCCTTCGGGCAGAGGGTCCGGAACCGGCAGCCCGACGGCGGATCCGTCGGGCTCGGGACGTCGCCGGTCAGGATGATCCGGCGACGGGCGCGCTCGGCCCGTGGGTCGGGGATCGGCACGGCCGACAGCAGCGCCTGGGTGTAGGGGTGGAGGGGGCGCTGGTAGAGCTCGTCCGGCGGCCCCTGCTCGACGATCCGGCCGAGGTACATGACGGCCACCTGGTCGCTGGCGTGCCGTACCACGGACAGGTCGTGGGCGATCAGCACGTAGGTGAGGCCGAGCCGGTCCTGCAGGTCCTCCAGCAGGTTGATCACACCCGCCTGAATGCTCACGTCCAGTGCGCTGACCGGCTCGTCCAGCACGATCACGTCGGGTTCGACGGCGAGCGCGCGGGCGATGCCGACACGCTGGCGCTGGCCGCCCGAGAACTCGTGCGGGAAACGGCCGGCGTGCCCGGGGTCGAGCCCGACGAGCTCCAGCAGCTCGGGCACGCGCGCCAGGTCGCGCCCGTGGGTGTCGAGGGCCTCGGTGAGGATGGCGCGCACGGTCATGCGGGGGTTGAGCGAGGCGTACGGATCCTGGAAGACCATCTGGATCCGGCTGCGTGCGTGTCGCAGCTCGGCGGCGGGCAGCGCGGTGAAGTCGGCGCCGTCGAGCAGCACCCGGCCGGCCGTGGGCTCCACGAGGCGCACCAGGCACGCGGCCAGCGTCGACTTCCCGCAGCCGCTCTCGCCCACGAGCCCGAGCGTGGTGCCGCGCTCCACGCGCAGGTTCACCCCGGACACGGCCTGGACGCTGCCGACGCGACGGCGGAACACCCCGCTGCGTACCGGATAGGTCTTGACGAGGTCCACGACCTCCAGCGCCGTCATATCGAGCGAACCTCCTCTACCCGCAGGCACGACGCCGTGTGCCCGGCGCCGATGGGGACCGGCGCGGGGACGGTCGTGTCGCACAGGCCCGCCCTCGCGTGCTCGCAGCGCGGGTGGAACGCGCACCCGGGAGCCCGCGAGGGCTGGCCGGGGATCTGGTAGAGCCGCTCGCCGTGGCGCGCGTCGAGCCGCGGCAGCGAGGCCAGCAGCCCTCGGGTGTACGGGTGGGCGGGCTCGTAGAAGATCGGCTCGACGGCGGCCTCCTCGACCTTGGCGCCCGCGTACATCACGAGCACGCGGTCGGCGACGCCGGCCACCACGCCGAGGTCGTGGGTGATCAGCATGAGCGCGGTCGCCGTGCGCTCCTGGATCCCCCTGATGACGTCGAGGATCTGCGCCTGCACGGTCACGTCGAGCGCGGTCGTCGGCTCGTCGGCGATGAGCAGGTCGGGCTCGTTGGCGATGCTCATCGCGATCATGACGCGCTGGCGCATGCCGCCGGAGAGCTCGTGCGGGTACTGCTCGGCGCGCTTGGCCGGCGAGGGTATACCGACCAGGTCGAGCAGCTCGGCGACGCGCCCGCGCAGCTCGCGGCGCGAGCGTGACGGGTCGTGCACGCTGATGGCCTCGGCGATCTGCGCTCCGACGGTGTGCACGGGGGTGAGCGCGGTGAGCGCGTCCTGGAAGACCATCGCGATGCGGCTGCCTCGCAGCGTGCGCAGCTCGGCCTCCGATCGGCCCAGCAGTTCCTCGCCACGGAACCTGATCGACCCCGTCACGCGGGCCCGGCCCGGCAGGATGCCCAGCACGGCCATCGAGGTGATGCTCTTGCCCGAGCCCGACTCCCCCACGATGCCGAGCGTCTCGCCGGGCGCGACGGAGAACGACAGCCCGGTGACCGCCGTGACCTGGCCGTCGTCGGTGGGCAGCTCGACCGTGAGGTCGTCGACCTCCAGCAGCGCGCTCATGGGCGGCCTCCCTTCGGGTCGAAGGCGTCGCGCAGCCCGTCGCCGAGGAAGTTGATGGCCAGCGCCGTGAGCAGGATGAACAGGCCGGGGAAGTACAGCAGGTAGACCTTGCCCGTGCCGATCAGCCCGGCCGCCTGGCTCAACAGGTTGCCCCAGCTCGACTCGGGCGGCTGCACGCCGTACCCGAGGAAGGAGAGCGTGGACTCGACGATCACCGCGCTGGCGGCGCCGAGCGACGTGCTCACGGCGATCACGCCGGTGAGGTTGGGCAGGATGTGGCGCACGATGATGCGCCGCCTGGTCACGCCGAGCACCGTGGCCGCCGACACGTACTCCTTCTCCCGGAGCGAGAGCACCTGGCCGCGGACCACCCTGGCCACCGTGGTCCAGCCGATGGCCGCCAGCACCGGGACGATCACCGCGGGAGACCGGCCGGCCCCCTGCAGCACGACGGCCAGCACCACGATCGCGGGCAGGACGATGAACAGGTCGGTGACCCGCATGATGATCTCGTCCACCCAGCCGCCGAAGAAGCCGGCGGCCGCTCCTAGAGCGGTGCCCATCGCGGTGGCGAGCACGGCGACGGACAGACCGATCGCCAGCGAGATCCGCCCTGCGTACAGCAGCTCGGTGAGGTAGTCGCGGCCCAGCTCGTCGGTGCCGAACCAGTGTGCGGCCGACGGCGGGGTCGGCCCGAGTATCAGGTCCTGCACGCCCCGCTCGTACGGGGCGATCACGTCGGCGCCGAAGCAGCCGATCAGCAGCACGGCGAGCACGCCGAGCCCGGCGACCGCGAGCCGGTGGCGCAGGAACCGCCTGCGGGCCAGCTGCCACTGGGTCCGTTCCTGCGCGGGCGCCGCCGGGGCGGTGAGCGTGGTCATCGGAGCCTCACTCTCGGATCGAGTACGGCGTAGGCGATGTCGGCGAGCAGGTTGAACACGATCACGACCACCGCGATCACCAGCGTCCACGGCACCAGCACGAACACGTCGCCGGCGAGCAGGGAGTCGAGGAACAACCGGCCCATGCCCTGGATGGCGAAGATCTGCTCGGTGACGACCAGCCCGCCGAACAGCAGGCCCGCGTCCACGGCGGTGATGCTGACGAACGGGCCGAGCGAGGTGCGCAGGGCGTGCCGCACCACGATGCGGCCTCTGGGCACTCCCTTGGCCCGCGCGGTGCGCACGTACTCGCTGGAGAGCGCGTCCAGCATGGTCGTGCGGGTGAACCTGCTCCAGCTTGCCACCAGGCCGACGGTCAGCGTCAGCACGGGCAGAACCAGATGGCGCAGGTAGTCGAGCGGGCCACCGCCCTGCGCCGAGTGCAACCCGACGAAGTAGAGCGGCGGGTCGGCCAGGCCGAGGATCTCCTGCGGCCAGGCGGCGAGGACCTGGATCAGGATCAGCCCGAGCCAGAACGGCGGCATCGCCACGCCGAGGTAGGAGAGGCCGGTGAAGGCCAGGTCACCCGCCGAGTACTGCCGCACCGCCGAGTAGACGCCGACGGCGAGCGCGATCAGCGCGGCGGCCAGCACGCCCCAGACGATCAGCTGCAGTGTGGTGCCGAGCGCGGGCAGGATCAGCCCGTGGACCGAGCCGGCCGTCCGCGAGCTGACTCCCCAGTCGCCGGTGACGAACTGGGTCAGCCACCGCCAGTACTGCTCGGGGATCGACCGGTCGAGCCCGAGGACCTCGGTCATGCGGGCGATCGCGCCCTGGTCCTGCCCGCCACGCAGCTTCGCGAGCGGGTCGAAGGTGGTCCTGACCGCCCAGAACAGTAGGAACGAGGCGATGAGTACGACGGGGACCGAGTAGAGCAGTCGCCGTCCAACGTAGGCGAACATCGGTTCTCAGCCCACCAGTCCCCACTGGGCCAGGTTCCAGAACGGGCCGCGGGCCGGGTCGATGGCCAGCGGCCCGCCGATCCTGTTGTTCCACAACAGGACGTTGGGGATCACGTCGAGCGGCAACAGGGCGGCCGAGTCGGCGAGGAGCTTGTCGGCCTGGCGCGACAGCTCGATCCGCTCGTTCTCGTCGAGCATCGAGGCGGCCGTGCCGAGCACCTTGTCGAGGCCGGGCAGGTCGATGCGCGACAGGTTGAGGCCGGAGAAGCCGTTGTCCTCGGTGGGGATCGCGCCCGAGGAGAAGGAGGCGTCGAGCGCGGGTTGCGGGAAGGTGTCGACGAGGGTCCACAGGCCCATCTGGAAGTCGCCCTTGGGCAGCTTGGCCGCGAACAGGTCGGTGGCCGAGGTGTTGTCGACGGTGACCTCGAAGCCGGCGACGCGCAACTGCTCCTGGAGGATCTGCTCGGTCAGCTCCCGCCGCTTGTTGCCGGTCATCGTGCTGACGGTGAAGCTCGCCCTGGTGCCCGCCTTCGCCCAGATGCCGTCGGCCCCCTTGGCCCAGCCGTCAGCCTGCATCAGGGAGTCGACCTTGGCCAGGTCGAGGGTGTACTGCTCGAAGTCGGTGCCGCCGTACCTGCCGACGAGCGGGGTGTGCGCGCTCTGCGCCGGCCGCGTGACGCCGAGCGCGCCGTACAGGCGGGTGACGATGGCCTTGCGGTCCAGCCCGTGTGACACGGCCTTGCGGAACGTCGCGGAGTCGAAGGGCGGCTTGGCATTGTTGAACCAGACGGCCTCGAGGTTGCCGGACTCGGGGTCGACGGTCGAGCTCGCGTTGGGCAGCCCGCTCATGATCTGGTCGATGGAGTCGAGCTGCGGCGTGGGGTAGAGCGCGTCGAGCTGGCCGGTCTTGAACGCCTGGAACGCCGCCGCGGTGTCGGCCGTGAACTGGAAGGTGACCTTGTCCAGCTTGGGCTTGTCCCCCCAATAGCTCGGGTTCGGCACCAGGACGACCGAGACCCCCTTCGTCCAGGATTCGATCTTCCAGGGGCCGCCGCTCCAGGTGTAGCCGTCCTTCATCAGTGCGCTGCGGTCCTTGCCGTCGAGCAGGTGGCCGGGCAGCACGCCGCCGCCGTCGCTGAACAGGCCCTTCCAGTTGGCGTACGGCGCGTCGAAGGTGACGACGGCGGTCTTCTCGTCGGGCGTGTCGATCTTGGTGATGCGGCTGTATCCGGTCCTGTTCAGCACGTCCTTGCCGTCGCGGATGGCCAGGGCCGTGTAGCGGAAGTCGGCCGAGGTGATCGGCTTGCCGTCCGACCAGACCGCGGCGGGGTTGATCCGGTAGGTGACCTTCTGCGGCGGGCCCGCGGCGACCTCGGGCTCCGACGCCATCAGGTTGGTGGCCACCGGCGCCCACGTGCCGCCGACCTTCCTGGGCTCGAACACGCGGGGAACGGTCGGGACGTCCATGATGTACGTGCCCCAGATCGAGGCGGCGCAGCTGGCGATCCAGTCGGCGCAGTCGGGCTCCTGCTCCGCGCCGATCACGATGCTCCCGCCCTGGCGCACCGGAGCGGCCGTGCTCGGGGCCGCACTCGACGTTCGGCCGGCACCCCCGCTCGTGCACGCGGCCGCGAGGAGTGCGAGGGCAGTGAGCCCGATGACCCCGAGTCTGATCCGTGTGCTCATGCTCTGGCCTTTCTGAAGGTGATGAGGGGAGGGTAAGCGCAAGTCAGAGCACAGGCAAGGGTCTTAGACATGTTTCTAGTCAGTCTCATTGACTATGCTGTGGTCCGGCAGGCCGATCAGCGGGTGCGAAAATGCCAGCACCAGCGGTGGCACAGTGGTCGACTACGGGAGGCTTTTGGTGGCAACTGCACGCCAGCCCAAGGAGAAGCGGGCAAAAGGCGAGGGCCGGCCGCGCCGTGCTCGCGACAGCCTCAACAGGGAGACGATCCTCGCGGCGGCAGAGAAGATCGCCCTGCGCGACGGCCTCGATGCGCTGACGTTCCAGGAGATCGGCGACGAGCTCCAGGCGCACCCGACTTCGATCTATCGCCACTTCAAGGACAAGGACGAGCTGCTGCTCGAGCTGGTGGACGGGCTCAGGGCCCGCTCGTACGGCGGCAGCGTCACGCCGACCGACGACTGGCGCGCCGACCTGCGCACCATCTCCCAGCGGGTGCGCGAGCACTACCTGCGCTACGCGCCGTTCGCGCAGCAGATGGTCATGCGCACCACGCGCCGACCCGTGGAGTTCTCCAACGTCGAGTTCACCCTCGACGCCGTCAGGCGGGCTGGAGTCGACGACAACGAGGTGGCGGCCGTGCAGCGCGCGCTCGGTAACTTCGTGCGCGCCGTGGCGAGCCTGGAGGCGGCCTTCCACACGCTCGACCCCGACGTGCGGCGCAGGGACGAGCTCGCGTGGCAGGTCGAGTACCGCCAGCTCGACCCCGAGAAGTACCCGACGATCGCCCACTTCGCCGACCACCTGCCCAACCTCGGCGACCCCATCGCCTTCGACCTCGGCATGGAGATGATGCTCGACGCGATCGAGGCGCGCGCGGCGCGTTCACGGGCGCGCCAGGGCGTCGATCAGACCGGCGACGAGCCGGGCCCGCTCGGCGAGTGAGGCCAGCTCGACCCACTCGTGCTCGGCGTGAGCACCGTCGCCCAGCGGGCCGAGCCCGTCGAGCGTGGGGACGCCGAGCGCGCCGGTGAAGTTGGCGTCCGAGGCACCCCCGACCGCCACCTCGTCGAGGTCGGGCAGCCCGAGCTCGGCGGCCACCTTGCGGGCCGTGGCGTAGAGCCCACGCGAACTCGCCGGCTCCAGCGGCGGGCGGTTGATCGTGCCGTCCACCCTGACGATCGCGCCGGCGATGCTGGGGGCCAGCGCGTGCATCCGCTCGTCGACCCGCTCCAGCTCGGCCAGTTCCCAGGCGCGCACGTCCACGCGCAGATGGGCATGCGCGGGCACGGTGTTCGTGGTGGTGCCCGCGCGGGCGACCGTGGGCGTGACGGTGGTTCCCCGTCCGGGGTCGGCCAGCCGCGACAAGGCCCCGACCTGCTCCGCGAGTTCGAGCAGCGCGTTCACCCCGCGCTCCGGCTCGAGCCCGGCGTGCGCCGCCCGGCCGGTGATGTCGACGCTGTAGAACGAGCCGCCCTTGCGCGCGGTCTTGACCGCGCCCTCCTGGCTGGGCTCCAGCACCAGGACGGCGTCCGCGCCGGCCGCCACCTCCTCGATCAGCGCCCGCGAGGTCGGCGAGCCGACCTCCTCGTCCCCGGTGACCAGCACGCTCACACCCGCCGGATCGCGGCACTCGGCCAGCGCGGCGAACGCCGCGACCAGCCCCGCCTTCATGTCGAAGACGCCGGGGCCGAACGCGCGGCCGTCCTCGACGCGGAACGGGCGGCGGGCGGTCGTCCCCAGCGGCCACACCGTGTCGACGTGACCCAGCAGCAGCACGCCGCCCTCGCCGGGCGCCCGCCAGAGCAGGTGCGGCGTGCCGCCGTCGCCGACGACCTCCGCCCGCCCGCCGAGGACCGGCTCCCCCCAGGCCCGCAACAGGGCGTGACACTGCTCGAGACCCTCGGCGTGTCCCGAGGGCGACTCAACGGAGACCAGGGCGGCGAGGCGCTCGCGCAACAGGGCGTGATCCATGGCCAGCAATGTAGTCAGGCTTATTGACTATAGCAAGGGCTATCGATCTGACATGCGGCCGGGATCCGCCCCGTGCCAGGGCCGTACGCCTTCTCGCTCGCACAGCGCCACGGTGTGGCGCTCAGTCCGGCCAGCCGGGTTCGCCCGGCGTACCCGCCGGCGGCCTCCGGAGGAGCGTGGGCGCGTCCCCGCGGAGTTCGGTCACGAGGGGTTCGAGGTGGGGAGGAGGGCGGTACAGATTTCCCGCAGGTGGTGGAGTTGGTCAGGGGTCAGGCGGTCGAAGAGGGTCTGGCGTACGGCCTCGACGTGGCCGGGGGCGGCGGCGGTGAGGGCCGCGAGTCCCGCGTCGGTGAGGATCGCCCAGCTCACCCGCTTGTCGGCGGCGCACGGCTCGCGCCGCGCCCAGCCGCGCTCCTCCAGCCGTTTCATCGCGTGCGACAGACGGCTCTGCGAGGAGTTGAGCTCCGTCGCCAGCTCGCTCATCCGCATCATCCGGTCGGGTGCCTCGGAGAGTTTCACCAGCATGGCGTAGTAGGCGTGCGGCATGCCGGAGTCGCGCTGCAGCTGCCGGTCCAGCTCCTCCTGGACGAGCTGCGAGGCGGCCAGGAACGCACGCCAGGTGCGCTGCTCGTCATCGTCCAGCCATCGCGTCACGACGCCAGCTTACTTGAACTCTCAACAAAGCGGGAGTAATCTACTTGAGAGTTCAAGTTTTTGGGAGGAACCATGCCGGTCCAGCGGCTCAACCACGCCGTTCTCTTCGTGCGCGACGTCGAACGCAGCGTCGCCTTCTATCAGGAGGCGCTCGGCTTCACGGTGGTCATGGGCATGCCGGGCGCCGCGTTCCTGCAGGCCTCCGGGTCCACCAACGACCACGACCTCGGCCTCTTCGAGATCGGCGCGCAGGCGGGCCCCTCGGGAGCGGGGCGCTCGACCGTCGGCCTCTACCACCTGGCCTGGGAGGTCGACACGCTGCGGGAGCTGGAGCGGATCGCCGTCAAGCTCGGCGAGCTCAACGCCCTCGTCGGCGCCTCCGACCACTCCACCACCAAGGCCCTGTACGCCAAGGACCCCGACGGGCTGGAGTTCGAGGTCTCCTGGCTGGTTCCCGCCGACCTGCTCACCTCGGAGACGCTGAGCGGGCGCAGCGGTATCAAGCCTCTCGACATCGCCAGGGAGAAGGAGCGCTACGGCGCCGACACCCGCGGCGGCCTCGGCGTCTCGATCCCCGTCTGATCATCTCGCGTGGCCGGGACATCCATCCGGGGAACGACCGACCCGCGTAGGGGAGAGGAAGGTGATCCGGCGGAGGCCTCCCCAGCCCTCCGCCGGATCACGGACTCCCCGGACCTGCCCACCCGGTTCGGGGATACTCCCTTTTCTACGATTTTCAGCCGCCCATAATTTCCTCGCGGGGGTCAGAGCCTGCCGAACCAGTCGCGTACCGCGTCGATCCCGCCGGTCCCGAGGGCGACCATCAGCGCGCACCGGGCCTTCGAGGGCGCCAGGCCGCGGGCCCCGATCGCCCCGACGCGGGCGGCGAGCCCGGTACCGAGGCGCATCTCGTCAAGCGGGACCGCACCGGTACGGCACCTCGACGCGACGACCACCGGGATCCCCCACTCCGTCAGCTCGGCGATCGTCGTGAAGAGCCCGACCGGCACGTTGCCCAAGCCGGTCCCCTCCAGCACGACGCCCTGCGCTCCGGCGTCCACCACGGCGGTGAGCAGCACCGGTTCGATCCCCGGATAGGTCTTGATCAGCGCGACGTCCGACGCCGGGTCCCCACCGAAGGCGGGCGGCCGGCGCGGTGGGGCGGACAGCGTCTCGACCCGGCCGCCGATCATCCGGCCCAGCACCGGGAAGGGCGCCGACGAGAACCCCGCGACGCTGGTGGCGTCGACTTTGGTGACCCAGCGGGCCGCGTGGATCTCGTCGTTCACGCACACGACGGCCCCGGCGCCCCGCAGCGCGTCGTCGGCCGCGGCCGCGAGCGCGGAGGCGAGGTTGCGCGGGCCGTCGGGGGAGAGCTCGTCCAGGGAGCGGACGGCACCGGTCAGCACGATGGCGCCCTGCTCGGCCGCCCGGCCCGCGAGCAGATCCACCAGGTACGCGGTCTCCTCCAGCGCGTCGGTGCCGTGAGTGATCACGACACCGTCGAATCCGCGTTCCAGGATGGCCGAGCGCGCCCTGCGGGCCAGCTCCAGCATGGTCGAGGGGGACATGTCCCAGCTGGGTTCCGCCATCACGTCCTCGGCCACCACGTCCGCCACGATCACGCCGGGCGGCAGCGCCCGCAGCAGCTCGGCCCCGGAGGCGACGCCCGGACGACCGGGGGCGTAGGAGTGGGCGATGGTGTCACCGGTCGCCAGCAGCAGCACACGCTTCAAGGGCGGGATCCCTTCGGCCGTAACGCGTTCGGTCCCGCGGACGGCCAGGCGGAGCGGAGAGCACCGGACCCCCTACCCGGCACCCACCGATGCGGGCGCCCCCGGAGTCGGTCTTCCCTATTTATAACCCACAGGTGCCCCTATCGGGGTTATGTCCGAGGGCGGCACGGACTTCGGCGCGGTGTCACCTGCCGCCAGGGCTACCCGACGTTCCACCGCGAACGGCGCACCGGACAGGAAACACCGTCAGGAGGTCCGGGCGAGAAAAGCCCGGTAGTACGTCATGAAGTCGGGCTGCGAGCCGTCGATGTCCGTGAAGCCGTACTCCGCCGCCAGCCCGCCCGTGCTGTACGAGCTGCCGGTCCTGGCCATGATCTCCGGGTCGGCGGCGAGCGCGGCCACCGCCCGGCCGATGTAGGCGGGCGTCTCCGAGGCGGCGAAGTGCGGATCCTTCAGCGCGCCGTCCCGCCAGTTCTCCTCGGTGACGCCGAAGTGGTCCAGCATGGCCTCGGAACGCAGGAAGCCGGGGGTCAGCGCGACCGCCGCCACACCGTGCGGCTTCAGCTCGGCGGCCTGGTTGCGGGCGAGCCGGATGACCGCGTGCTTGGCCAGGTCGTAGAAGAACGAACCGCGATAGCCGCCCAGCACCTCGTCGACATCACGCTCGGTGCCGTCGGTGATCTCGACGACCAGGCCGCTCCGCCGGGCGATCATCAGCGGCAGCGCGAAACGGCTGGTGATGATGTGGGTGTCCACGGCCCGGTGCAGCATGCGCAGCCCGTTGTCCAGGTCATGCTCCCAGAGCGGTCTGTCCCACTCGGCGAGCGGGTCACCGCCCCACACGTCGTTGACGAGCAGGTCGAGCCTGCCCTGCTCGCGCCCGATCCGGTCGACGAGCGCGCGTACCTGCTCGGGGTCGGAGTGGTCACAGCGGACGGCGATGCCGGTCCCGCCGCGCGCCGAGACCAGCTCGGCGGTGTCCTCGATCGTCTCCGGCCGGTCGAGGTCCGAGCGACCGTTCCTGGTGCTGCGTCCGGTGACGTACACGGTCATGCCCGCCGCACCGAGTTCGGCGGCGATGCCGCGTCCGGCACCACGGGTCCCGCCCGCGACGAGCGCGACGGCTCCGCCCGCCTGCACGACATCTCCCTGATGGTCCTGCACGGGATCTCCTTCTCTGTCTGGCCTCGGGTGTGCGGAGGCCACAGCTCGGGCGAATGCCCCACGACGGCGCGTGAGATCCCGCCGAGCCCCCACCCCGTTAGTGAATGACTGTTTGTTAACAGTACCGGGTCCGGCTAGGTTTATAAACGAACAGATGTTTATATACGAGAGAGTAGGGTCATGCACGAGAGCACAGCGGGTTCGGTGCCGTCCCGGGGCCTGCCGGACAGCCGCCCGCGATACACGATCACCGGGAAGAAGCCCGTCGAGCGCGGGCAGGCGACCCCCCTCTCCAGAGGCCGGGACTGTGGCTGACCCCCGTCCGGTCCAGCGGCCCGGACTGCTGCTCACCGTGCTGTGCACCGCGCAGATCATGCTCGTGCTGGACCTGGTGGTGGTGACGGTCGCCCTGCCGTCGATGGGCGCCGACCTGGGCATTTCCCCGGCGGACCTGCAGTGGGTCGTCACCGCCTACGGCCTGGCGTACGGCGGATTCATGATCGCCGCAGGGCGGGTCGGCGACCTGTTCGGACACCGGCACGTGCTGGTCGCGGGGCTGGTGGTCTTCACCGCGGCGTCGGCCCTGGCCGGGCTGGCGAGCGGCCCGGCGACCATGTTCGCCGCGCGAGCCCTGCAGGGTGTGGGCGGCGCCCTGGTGTCACCCACGGCACTGGCACTGGTCACCACGGCGTTCGCCGAGGGCGACGCGCGCAACCGGGCGCTCGGCGTCTGGGGTGCGGTGGCCTCTGCGGGGGCGACCGGCGCTGCTCTGGTCGGCGGCCTACTGACCGACCTGGTGCACTGGCGGGCGATCTTCATGATCAACCTTCCCGCCGGCGTCGCTGTGATCGTGATGGTGCTGCGACTGGTTCGCGATCATCGCCCCGGCGGGGAGCGCCGCCTCGACCTGGCCGGAGCCGTCCTCCTGACCGGCGGCATGGTCCTGCTGGTCGCGGCGGTGACCCGCGCGTCCCAGGGCGGGACGGCGACCGTCTGGTCGATGGCGGTGGCCTCGGTCGTCGCCCTCGGGGCATTCGTGGTCGTCGAGCGCCGGGTGGCCGTGCCGCTGGTGAAACCGGCGATGTTCGCCAACCCCCACGTGAGGTATGGGAATCTGATCTGCGTCCTGTCCGCCTCAATCGTGTTGGTGACGCAGTACTTCACCACGCTCTCCCTGCAGAACGTGGCCGGGCTGTCCCCCTTGCAGACCGGGCTGGCCTTCGCCCCAGTAACCGCGGTCATCGTCGCAGTCTCTGGAAAGGCGGGAGCCCTGATCGCCCGGTTCGGGCTGCGGCGGATGCTCGCGGGCGGTGCCGCGGCCGCCGCGCTGGGGCTGCTCGTGCTCGGCCTGTCCCCGGCGGACGCCCTGTGGGCCGGGGTCCTGCCTGGCCTGCTGCTCAGCGGGCTGGGCGCCGGGTTGATGTTCGCCCCCTCGATGATCGTGTCGACCACCGGGGTGCCTGAGGGCGACCAGGGGCTGGCGTCCGGGCTGCTGAACACCTCCTTCCAGCTCGGCGCACCACTGGGCCTGGCGGTGATGAGCGCGGTGGCCGCCGCTGTCACCGGTGGGGAGACCGGCGCGCAAGCGCTCGCCGACGGCTACCGGTCAGCTTTTCTGTGGGCTCTGGCACTGCCCACGCTGATCGTCGTCGCCGTCGCCGCCCTGCCTCGCGACCGGTCCGCCCAGCCGGAGTCCTCCCCAGCCTGACCGGGCCCCCGTGCCGCCCACAGGCCGCTCCCGCACGACTTCACGGGTGTGGGAGCCCGCCCCCGGGCTCCCACACCCGTGAGGCCCCGGGGGCATCGGGGATCTCGACACCGTTTCCGCCCCAGACCCGGGCCCCGGCTCGCGCCGGGAGGCACCCCGGCCGCGCAGGGCTGGGGTTTGCCCCACCTTTTTCTGGGATACCTCGCCCATGTGCCCCGGCCGCCGCAGTCCCTACGGTGGTCCCATGAGCGGCATCGAGGCGACCACTCCCTGGTCGAGGATCAGCGCCCACTGGTCGGCGCGGACCTGGCTCCGCACCGTGCACCTGGTGACGGGCCTGCCGATCGCCCTGCTGGGCGCGGCGGTGATCGTGGGGCTGACCGTGGCGTCGGTACTGTTCGTATGGACCGTGGTGGTCCCGGTGGTCGCTCTGCTGCTGTTCTTCTGGGTCGTCCGGCTGCTCACCCGGGTGCAGCGATCCCGGTTCGCCGCCTTCCTCGACGTCGACATCCCCCCGGTCCCGCGCCGCCCGCTGAGCAAAAACCCCTTCGGCCGGCTGCTCCAGGAGGCCAGGACGCGGAGCACCTGGCGCCTGCTCTCGTACCACCTGCTGGCTCCGCTGATCAGCGGCGTCGGCGCCGCCTCGGCCGTCGGGGCGTGGGCGGGCGGCCTGGTCACCGCCGCGCTCGCGATGCGGAGCTGGGCGATGGGGGAGACCTGGCAGAGCACGGTGTTCATCCTCGTCTCGGGGACGTTGCTCGTCTCCGGGCCGTGGGTGGCCCGCGGATTCGCCGTGCTGGACGTGATCGCCGCCGAGGCCCTGCTCGGGCCCAGCCTCAGCGACCAGCTGGTGCTGCGGGTCGAGACGCTGCAGGAGAGCCGGGCCGGGGTGGTCGACGCCGCGGACGCCGAGCGCCGCCGCATCGAGCGGGACCTGCACGACGGCACCCAGCAGCGGCTGGTGTCACTGGCGATGAACCTGGGCATGGCCCGCGCGACCCTCACCGACCTGCCGGAGCCGGCCCGCGAGGTGATCGTGCAGGCGCACGAGGAGGCCAAGCAGGCGCTGAAGGAGCTGCGCGACTTCGTCCGGGGGCTGCACCCGGCCGTGCTCAACGACCAGGGCCTGGACGCGGCGCTGTCCGGCCTCGCCGCACGGGCCCCGTTCCCGGTACGGCTGGACGTCGGCATCTCCGAGCGGGTCTCTCCCACGGTCGAGGCGGTGGCGTTCTTCGTGGTGTCCGAGGCGCTGACCAACATCACCAAGCACGCGCGGGCGTCCGGCGCCGAGGTCACGGTGGAGCGCCGCGGTGACCGGCTCCACCTGGCCGTCCGCGACGACGGCCGGGGCGGCGCGGACCCCGACCTGGGAACGGGGCTCCGCGGCCTGGCCCGCCGGGTCGGTTCCGTGGACGGCATCCTGTACGTCGACAGCCCGCCGGGCGGGCCGACGACGATCAGAGTGGAGCTACCGTGCGCGTAGTGCTCGCCGAGGACTCGGTACTGCTGCGAGAGGGGCTCATCCGCCTGCTCGGCTCGGTGGGCATCGAGGTCGTGGCCGCCGTCTCCGACGCCGAGGGGCTGCTGCGTGCCGTGGACGAACACGTTCCCGACCTCGTCGTCACCGACGTGCGGATGCCGCCCACGCACACCGACGAGGGCCTGCGCGCCGCGCTCGTACTGCGCCGCCAGCGGCCGACGCTCGCGATCCTCGTGCTCTCCCAGTACGTCGAGGAGCGCTACGCCACCCAGCTGCTGTCCACCGCGACCAGCGGGATCGGCTACCTGCTCAAGGATCGGGTGGCCGATGTCGAGGAGTTCCTCGACGCGCTGCGCCGGATCGCCGCCGGAGGCACCGCGCTGGACCCCGAGGTGGTCGCCCAGCTCCTGCTGCGCAGGCACAGCGACCCGTTGGACCGGCTGACCCGCAGGGAGTACGAGGTGCTCTCGCTGATCGCGGAGGGCCGGTCCAACACCGGGATCGCCGAGGCCCTGGTGGTCTCGGAGAGCGCGGTCGGAAAGCACATCAACAACATCTTCACCAAGCTCGACCTCTCCGGCGCCGACAAGGACCACCGCCGGGTGCTCGCCGTCCTGCGATTCCTGAAGGTTTGAGAGAACATGCCGATACGGAGCAACGCCAGAAAAGCCTGGATCATCGTGGGCGGTGCGCTCACCGCGCTCACCGTGGGCCTCACCTCCATCGCGGCGTGGAGCGAGGTCACCCAGGCCCGCCGGGTCTCCGAGACCACGCTGCGGTCCCACGCGCTCGCCTCGCCGGGGATCGTCGTGGAAACCACCGGTTACGTCAACGTCTCGGTCGTCGGTGGCACCGATCGGCGGCTGGACCTGGAGCGGACGCTCCAGTGGACCCTGGACCGGCCCGTGGTCACCGAGGACTGGGACGGGCGGACGCTCACGATCGGCGTCCGCTGCCCCAGCGGCGACCGTCCGGACGGCCCGAACTGCCGGGCCGACTACACCCTGAGCCTGCCCATGACCACCGGCGTCGAGGTGACGAGCCGCTTCGGGACCGTGTCGGTCAACGGCGTCCGGGGCGACCTGCGCCTCTCGACCGCCATGGGCGACGTGATCGTGGAAGGCTCACGGGGCGCGCTGCGGGTGCGGGCGGAGGCGGGAAACGTGAGCGGCACCGGCCTGCGGTCCGCCGGGGCCGACGTCGAGACCGGCCGGGGGAACATCGATCTGGGGTTCGCGGGCCCGCCCGGCGACGTCAGGGCCGTGGTGCGGACGGCAGGGGACGTGGAGGTCAGAGTGCCGGGCGAGGATGGTTACGACGTGCGGGCCGGCGACGGGAACGCGATCATCCAGGTGCGGCGTGACTCCGCCGCCCCTCGGCGGATCACCACCCTGACCGCGGCGGGCGAACTGCGTATCCTCCCCTCGTGACCCGCGCCCTCGCCAACGACGTATTACGCACATAGGTTTGACCGGTTCAAAACCAGTACGTGGCCCTCTCCGCCCTCGCGCGGGACTTGAATTGGAATCATGCTTCCCTCCGACGACCCGCGGGGCCAGGCGGTCATCGACAGCGCGGCGCGGCTCTTCGCCGCGTTCGGCTACGACGGCACGTCGCTGCACGATATCGCGGAGGCCTCGGGGGAGGACATGGCGTGGTTACAGCAGCGGTTCGGCGACAAACGTGAGCTCTACCTGACCGTCGTCGACCATGGCAGCCGACTGGAGCGCGACATCGTGACAGATGTGATCAGCGCGCTCCCCGCCGCCGATCCCGAGGAGGCCCGTGCCGTCGTGTACCGGCTCTCGGAGCGCTTTCTGGAGTTCTTCCTCGCCAACCCGCAGGTCCCCTCGCTGTGGGCACACCGCTGGCTCGGCGACGCCGCCGACATCCCCGGGCTTGAGGAGGCCTACAGGGACCCCATCGTCCACCTCGTCTGCGACGCGTTGCGCCCCGCCGTGGAGGCCGGACTGATCGACGACCAGGTGAACCTGGAACTGACGGTGCAGACGCTGATCTGGAGCGTGTCCGGGTTCATGCACGGTGAGATCAGCACCGATGGACGCGGCTCCGCCTCCACCGACCCGCAGGCGCTGCAGTCCTTCCTCGCCCATCTCCGGCAGTTGATCGACCGCATGTTGACCGTTCACGGCGGCTGAGGGCGTGCGGCCCCGGAGCGGCCGGACGGACACACCCCTGTTGTGGCGGTATCGGTCACTGTGTCGCCGTTCACAGACGCGGGGGCGGTCCTCTCGACGCCGGACCTCTGCCGTGCTCAGAATGTCGGTGAGGTGTTTCCATCGGCCAGGATGTTCCGCGCGTCCTGACGATCGCAAGAACCGACGGGGGTTTGTCGAAGGATGACCGCAATGACCATCTCGGCCCGAGGCGAGACCCTGGCCTTTCCCGACGGCTTCGTCTGGGGTGCGGCCACCGCCGCGTACCAGATCGAGGGCGCCGCGCGAGATGGCGGACGTGGTCCGTCGATCTGGGACACCTTCTCCCACACGCCCGGCAGGACCACCGGCGGCCACACCGGCGACGTGGCCTGCGATCACTACCACCGCTACGCCGGCGACGTCCGCATGATGGCGGAGCTGGGGCTCGGGGCGTACCGGTTCTCGGTGGCCTGGCCCCGGATCCAGCCGTCGGGCTCCGGACCCGCCAACGCCGCCGGGCTCGACTTCTACGACCGGCTGGTGGACGAGTTGCTGGCGGCCGACATCGCGCCGTACGTGACGCTCTACCACTGGGATCTCCCCCAGGCGCTGGAGGACCTCGGCGGGTGGACCAACCGCGACACGGCCCACCGCTTCGCCGACTACACGCGGATCGTGCACGACCGGCTCGGCGACCGCGTCGGGACGTGGATGACGGTCAACGAGCCGTGGGTGGCCGCGGTGCTGGGGTACGGCATCGGCGCGCACGCGCCGGGCCGCGCGTCGGCGGCGGAGGCCTTCCGCGCCTCCCACCATCTCCTGCTCGCCCACGGGCTGGGCGCCCGGGTGCTGCGCGAGGCCGGCGCCCGCGAGATCGCGCTCACCCTGAACCTGGCGCCGGTGATCACGCCCGGCCAGGTGAGCGACCCGGACCTCGTGCCGTCCGCCGAGGACGCCGAGGCGGTGAACCGGGTCGACTGCCTCATCAACCGGCAGTTCCTCGACCCCGCCCTGCGCGGGAGCTATCCGGAACCGGTGCTCGCGATCATGGACCGCACGGGCGGGCTCGGCCACATCCGCGACGGCGACCTCGAAGCGATCAACCAGCCCGTCGACCTGCTCGGGATCAACTACTACACGCCCTGCGTGGTGCGGTCGGAGCCCGGCGAGCCTTCCAACGCCGCCCACCCCGGCACCGAGGACATCCTCTTCAGCGGCGCCCACGCCCCGACGACCGCGATGGGCTGGGCGATCGTGCCGACCGGGCTCTCCCAGCTGCTCACCCGGCTCTCGCGCGACTACCCCGAGGTCGGCCTGCTGGTCACCGAGAACGGCGCCGCGTTCGACGACGTGGTGACGGGTGACCACGTGCACGACACCGACAGAACCGCCTTCTTCGAGGGCCACCTGCGGGCCGCGCACGCCGCCGTCGAGGCCGGTTCGGATCTGCGCGGCTTCCTGGTCTGGTCGCTGCTGGACAACTTCGAGTGGGCCGAGGGATACCACAAGCGCTTCGGAATCGTGCACGTCGACTTCGAGACGCAGCGGCGGCTGCCCAAGGACAGCGCGCTCTGGTACCGCGAGGTGATCCGGCACAACGGGCTGCACCGCGAGCGTGTCCGGCGTCCCACGCTGGAGGCGGTCGCCGCCCGCGCCGGCGTGTCGAGGTCGACGGTCTCCCGGGTGATCAACGGTGAGGGCACGGTCAGCGACGAGTTCCGCGCCATCGTCCTGGACGCGGTCAACGAGCTGGGCTACGTACCCAACTCGGCGGCCCGCTCCCTGGTGACCAGGCGCACCGACTCGATCGCGCTGGTCGTCTCCGACCCCTCGACCGGGACGCACGCCGACGACCCGATGTTCTCCGCGATCGTCCGCTCGGCCACCCGGCATCTGGAGGACGCGGGCAAGCGGGTCACCCTCATGCTCGCCGACTCGGCCGAAGGCCGGCTCCGGGTCGAGCGGTACGCCGCCTCGGGGCACCTGGACGGGGTGGTGCTCAACTCGACGCTGAGCTCCGACCCGCTACCCGCCGCGCTGGCCCGTACCGGCATCCCCGTCGTGTCGCTCGGCAGGCCCGCGGTGTCGGTGCCCTCCTCGTACGCCGACATCGACAACGTCGGCGGCGCCGCCTCGGCGGTCAGGCACCTGCTCGCTCGGGGACGACGGCGGATCGCCGCGATCGCCGGCCCCCCGGACACGATCGCCGCGCAGGACCGGCTCAGGGGATACCGCGAGGCGCTGCACGACACCGGGCACCGGTCGATCATCGCCGTCGGCGACCTCACCCTCGCCTCGGGCGCGGACGCGATGTGCCAGCTGCTGCGGGACGACCCGGCGCTCGACGCGGTCTTCGTGGCCGGTGACCTGATGGCGATCGGCGCCCTGCGGGTGCTGAGCGAGTCGGGGCGGCGGGTGCCCGACGACGTCGCGATCGTGGGGTTCGACGACATCGAGGCCGCCTCCCACACCGTGCCCGCGCTCACCACGGTACGCGCACCCAGGACGGACCAGGCACGGGCGGCGGTGCGCCTGCTGCTGCGCCAGCTCGACGGAGGCCCCGCCTCGTCGACGATCCTGCCCACCGAGCTGGTCATCCGGCAGTCCACCTGACGCACCGGCCGCGAGCCCCGGTCAGCGGGAGGTCCGCAGGTACGCCTTGCGTTCGTCCGGGGTCAGTTCGCGGATGGTGCGGTCACCGGCGAGCCTGAGCACCTCCTCCATCGGGCCGCACACGTCGCACCGCCAGACCCGCACCGTGGCGTCGCCGTGCGCGGTGATGAGGTTACGGCTGTCGCGGGCGAACTCCACGCTCTCGACTGAGGCGCCGTAACCGTGGAAGACCATCGGCTCGCCCTCACCCTCGGCCGCCCAGATCCTGACCGTGTTGTCGTTGCCGCTGCTGGCCACCCACTGCCCGTCGGGGCTGAAGGACACGCTCCACACCAGCCCCCGGTGACCGCGGAGCACCGTCGGCTCACCGCGTCCCGAGGCGTCCCAGACCCGGACGGTACCGTCGCTGCCGCCGCTGGCCAGTCGCCGCCCGTCCGGGCTGAAGGACACACCCCACACCATCCCCTGGTGGCCGCGGAGCACGAGCGGCTCACCATGTCCCGAGACGTCCCAGACCCGGACTGTGCCGTCCTCACCCGCGCTCGCGACCCGCCGGCCGTCAGGGGCGAAGACGACCTGCCTGACCACCCCTCGATGGCCGCGGAGCACGAGCGGCTCACCATGTCCCGAGGCGTCCCAGACCCGGACCGTGCCGTCACTGCCCCCGCTGACCAAACGCCGCCCATCCGGGCTGAACGCGGCGTTCCACACCGTCTCCAGGTGACCGCGGAGCGCGACCGGCTCACCGTGTCCGGAGGCGTCCCAGACCCGGACCACACCGTCCCGCGTGGCGCTCGCCACCCGCCGCCCGTCCGGGCTGAAGGAGACGCCGAGCATCTCCCCGCCGCCGGGACTCAGCACCACCGTGCCGCCCTTGCCGGTGACGTCCCTGATCCGGACCGTCCCGTCACTGCCGGCGTCGGCCACCCGCCGCCCATCCGGGCTGAGCGCCGCGTCCCATACCTCCCCGGTGTGACCACGCATGATGACGGCGTCACCCACCGCCGTCACATCCCAGAGCCGCACGGTGCCGTCATCGCTCGCGCTGGCCAGCATCCGGCCGTCGGGGCTGAAGGCGGCGCTCCACACGGTCCCCCGGTGACCGCTCAGCAGCAGGGGGGCGATGGTGTCGCCCGCACCCCAGACGTTGACCGTGCCGTCGTTGCCCACGCTGGCGATCCTGCGCCCGTCGCGGCTGAACGCCACCCCCTCCACGGTGCCGTCGTGTCCGCGCAGCACCATGGAGGAACCGTCGCCCGGTATGTCCCACAGCCGCGCGGTGCCGTCGGTGCTCGCGCTCACCAGGCGCCGGCCGTCCGGGCTGAACGCCACGTTCTCCACCGAGTTCTCGTGCCCCCGCAGCACGGTGGGCCGTGCCTCGCCCTCCGGATCCCAGAGCCGCACCGTACCGTCGCCGCCCCCGGTGGCCAGACGCCGGCCGTCCGGGCTGAACGCCACCCCCAGGGCCCGCCCCCTGTGCCCGCGGAGCACGATCGGGGGGACCTCGGCACCGGCCCATCCGCCGCCGCCCGCCTTCCACACCCGTACCGTGCCGTCATCGCCGGCACTGGCCAGGCGCCGCCCGTCCGGGCTGAAGGACACGTTCCAGACCTCTCCCTTGTGCCCCAGGAGAACGGCGGGCCGGTCACCGCCGGTCAGATCCCACACCCGTACGGTGCCGTCGACGCCGGCGGTGGCCAGGTAGCGTCCGTCGGGGCTGAACACCGGGCTCCACGCCTGGCCTTCGTGCCCCCGTAGCACGACCGGGTCCCCCGCCGGCAGGCCCTGCCCGGTCGTCCGCCATACCCGTACGGTCCCGTCACCGCTGCTCGTGGCCAGCAGGCGTCCGTCCGGGGAGAAGGCGACACCGCAGACCTTGCCTCCGTCGACGGGCAGGATGAGACGCACCCGGGAGTCGACGACCGCCTGCCGCAGGACCGCGGCGGCCTCGGCGGTGGGGCTGACCTCGTACGCCCGCCGGGCCATCAGCAGGCTGAGCTGGGGATCGAGCTGGAGCTGTCCTCGGGCGTCGGCGGCGAGCTGGCGGGAGTAGGCGAGATTCTGCTCATGCCTGGCCCGATCCGCCTGGACGAGGGCCATCACCGCCAGCGCGCAGACCACCATGCCGACCGCCGTCACGCTGATCAGCAGACGGCGGGCCCGCCTGCTGCCCGCCGCGCGCTCGCGGGTCTCGCGCGCCCGCGCGGCCTCCAGGAAGGCACGCTCGGAGTCGTTGAGCCGGTCGAGCTCGCGACCGTCCCAGGCGGTCAGGCGTATCCCCCGGTAGAGCAGCTCGTCCGCACGCCCGTGCTGCTCCCACTCCGCCGCGGCCTCGGTGAGGCGCCGGTGCAGGCGTACCAGCTCCCGATCCTCGGCGAGCCAGCCCCGCAGCCTGGGCCACGAGCGGATGACCGCCTCGTGCGCCACCTGGACGCTGTCCTCGTCGACGGTGAGCAGCCTGGCCTCGGTGAGCCTGGTCAGCACGGTCGCCACCGCCGTGCCGTTCGGTCCGGACAGCAGTTCGTCGGGAGCGACGCGACGGCGGGTGTCCTCGGTGCCCTCGCCCAGCGCGGTCAGGCGCAGGAACACGTTCTTGACCAGACGGCGCTCCCGGTCATCGAACTCGTCGTAGACCCGCTCGGCGCTCTGCGCGATCGCCCCCTGGATGCCACCGGCGGCGCGGTACCCGGCCAGTGTCATCGCGTCGCCCCTGCGCCGCTTCCACGTCTCCAGCAGCGCGTGCGAGAGCAGCGGCAACGCCCCCGGCTCCCGGCGGCAGTCGCCGAGGATCGCCTCGACCAGCGCCCGGTCGACCTTGAGCCCGGCCCGGACCGCCGGTCCCGTGACCACCTGCCGCAGGTCCTCCTCGTCCATGGGGCCGATCAGCAGCTGCCGGTCGCGCAGCGCGGCCACCAGCGGCGGGTACTCCGCGCACCGGGCGTAGAAGTCCGCACGGGCCCCCAGCACCACCCGTGCCCGGTCGTCGGTACCGTCCGCCGCGGTGAGCAGCCAGTCGAGAAAGGTCACCCGTTCCCGCTCGTCGCGGCAGAGCGTGAAGACCTCCTCGAACTGGTCGACCACTATCACGACGCGTGCCGACCTCGGCCGCCCCTCAAGCAGCTGGCCGATGTCGAGGCGGGCGCTCCCGTCCTCGGCCAGCAGCCCCGCGTGCAGCGCCGAGGCACTGGCCGCCAGCTCGTTCGCCATGGCGATCGCGAGCTCCTCCAGCGGATGCTCGCCCGGGGTCAGCAGCAGCGTCGGCCACGCCTTGCTCCCCCGCAGTGCCCCGTCCCACAGCGCCGGCAGCAGACCCGCCCGCAGCAGCGAGGACTTGCCGCTCCCCGACGGGCCGAAGACCGCCAGCAGGGAGGTGTCCTCCAGCCGCGCGCGCAACTCACCGACCAGCTCCCGGCGTCCGAAGAACCGGTCGGCGTCACCGGGATCGAAGGTCACCAGTCCCAGGTACGGGGCGTCCGCGTCCTTGTCGGCCCGCTCCGCCGCGTCGGCTGAGGCGAACTCCGCGGCCAGCGTCCGCCACCGCCTCTCCCAGACCTCGGGATCGCCGCCACACGCCTCGACGTAGGCCAGGGTGACCGCGAGCGTGGGGAAGATCTCCCCACCGGCCGCCTCCGACAGTGCGGTCACCGAGTAGTGCGCCCGCCGGGACAGCTCCCGGTAACTCGGCCGACCGGCCTCGGTCCGCAACCGCCGCAGCTCTGACGCGAACCGCTGCAGCGGGCCCGCGTCGGGATCGAGAGCCCTTTCCGGTCGCCCCATTCAGCCCCCGCCGGCACACGATCGTCGCTCGTCTTCTCCCGAAGATCGATTCTGGACAAGCGAGATGCAACCATGCCTGGCCCTACAGGTCCAGTGGATGGCAGGAATACCTCATGGGCATGACGGGATCGGCGCCCGTCGAAAACGACGTCGCCGATGGGCACCTCACCCCCGCACCGGCCCCTCGAGAAAACGGTGCGGGGGTTCTCGTGCCGCCGTTTCGGAATCGTTCTCATGCGATCCGGTGGCGAAGCGCCGGCTCCTCCGTTCCCCAGCGGAGGGCCGGCGGCCGGGCACCGCCCGAACCGACTTCGGCCTGCGGACCGATGTAGGCCGAGACGGGGCCCGGTGCTCGTGCGCGCCGCACATCATCCAGCCGCTTTCGCGGCGCTCGTGACGGGCGCGCGGTCGGAAAGGTACGCGGATGCGGACAGGGACTACATCTCCGGTCTCGACACCGGGGAGGATGTCACATGGCGTCCCTTCGGTCAGTGAGCCGCCTCATCGACGGGCTTTACCCACCTGTTTACCGGTTTCCGCTTTGTCCAGCACATATCTCGCTTAATGGACAAACAATCTCCCCGGTCGGGAGCGGTCGGGCATCGCCTCAGGCGGGGCCGTCGTCCTCGGCGTGCAGGCGGAGGAAGTCGTCGAGGGCGGTGCGGTAGTAGGCGAGGTCGTCCTCCAGCCTGGCCCGGGTGAAGCGCGCGGGTTCGCTCTCGTAGGCCGCCCGGCCCATCTCGGTCCAGAACGACACCTCGGGCAGCTCGCCGGCGCCCTCCGGCACGAACTTCAGCGCCTCCAGCACCGCGTCGGCCGCGAAGCGCCAGTCCGACACGATGGCCCGGTACCGCTCGTCCGAGGAGGGATCGGCGGCGAAGAAGAGCGCCGCCTCCAGTGCCCTGCGCGCGTAGGTGGCGCCGATCAGCACCCACTGCCCGGGGTCGATCAGCTCGGAGATGCCCGAGCCGAACGTCAGCTCCTCCCGCCTCGCCTCGGTCTCGGCGGCGTAGGGCACGAAGACCTCAGCGCCATCGAGCCGGACCCGCCACCCCTCCTGCTCCTCGGTCAGCACGGCGCGATCCGCCGCTCCCGATCCGTCACCGGGCACGGTCAGGTCGAGGTGGACGTAGGCCTCGACGAGCGAGCGGGCCGGGCCCCCGCCGTAGTCGGCAAGGTCGTCGTCCGGCCAGGTCGGACCGTCCGGCTCCACGGGACCGTGCTCGCCGGAGAGGTCACCGGGGTCAGGCATACCGGGCCACCAGGTCACGGTAGGTGTCCCGGACGACCAGCAGCCGGTCCAGCTGGAAGCGCCCCGGCTCGACCTCGCGCATCCGCAGCCCACGCTCCGACCAGAACCCGTCGTCGGGCACCTCGTCCTGTCCCGGCGGGATGAACTTGATGACCTCCTCGACCGCCGCGCCCGCCACCGACAGCACGCGGTGCGCCTCGGCCCGGTCGCCGGCCGGTACGTTGCTCGCGGTCAGGTCGGCCACCCACAGCCACTCACCCGCGTCGAGGAGCTGGGAGGGCTCCCGTCCGCCGAAGGTCGGATAGCCCACCGGTGGGGCGGGGCGCTCAGGTAGGCCGAACAGGAACTCGCGCTCGGCCCCGCAGCCGTCACAGGTGCCGGCGTAGCGGTCGGCGAGCTCGCCCTGCACGCTGACCACCCCTCGGCCCCAGGTCGTCTCCGCCGAACCGCACTGTTTGCACGGATGCAGGTCGAGGTAGAGATGTGCCTCGTCCCTGGCACGCGCGACCGCGAATGTCATGACCATCTCCTCCTTGGAAGCTCCCATCATGCCTCGGCCACCGACGCGTTCCTCCGCAGACCGCACTCACACGGCCCGTCCTGGGGGCACAGGCACTCCGGCTTCTCCTCCTCCGGGGGGTACCAGCTGGTGCCGTTGCTGATGGGGCGCGTGCGTTCCAGATAGTCGTTCAGGCGCGACCACGAGCCGTCAACCGAGGCGGCGCCTGCCGCCGGCCTGGCCCCGCCGTTGATCAGCTCCGCGATCCTGCTCTGCCTCGGTACCGTCGGCGCCGCCCTCGGCCCCGAACCCCAGGGCGGTGCCGGCGGGGTGTGCCCGCGCCGGTCGATGTCGGCCGCGACGGCGTCGATCGCCTCGGCGAGGCGGAGTCGCTGGTCCGCCTCGGTGGCCGCCCGCCACTTGCGTGCCAGGTGGGCGTGCTCGTTGAGGCGCGGGGTGAGGCAGTGGTCGGTACTCTCGGCCTGCTCCGACAGCGAGGTCCGCACCACGCCCTGCGGCGTCCCCGCCACCGTCGCCGCGTGCTCCTGGGCGACGTGCGAGATCTCGTGCACGAGCACCGCCGAGACCACGGCGGGGTCGGTCCGCGGGGCGATCCAGATGAGGTGCGGTTCCTCGAAGGTGCCCGCGCGCACATCCGTGCGGCCGATCAGGCCGTCACCCGGCTCGCCCACGGCCACCCGGGCGTACTGGACGCCCTCGGCCACGGCGCCGCGGGCCGGGATGCCCACGGCCAGCATCGCGACGTCGAGCGGTACCCCCGGCGTGATCTCCGTGCCCTGCCCGGTCGTCCAGCCGAGCGACGTGACCGCGCCGCCGAGGTCGGCGACCGAGATGTCCTGGCCGACGACCTCGGACACGGACAGGTCGGACTGTCCGGCGGGCCTGGCCTGGGTGTCGAACGGGGTGCCGGGCAGCGCCGGCGAAGGCGCGCTGACGCCGCCCTGCGCCACGCTGCCGCCCCGTACCGTGCCGCCACCCTGCGGTGCGGTGCCGGTCTCCCCTGTAACAGGCCAGATCGGCTTGTCCGGGTCGACGGGCGGGGCGCTGTCGTTGAGCGCGGCCGCCACCTGGTCGGTGAAGGTGCCCGGGACGGCCGAGGTCATGAAGATCAGGCGCAGGTCGAGGTCGCGCCGCGCCGCCGCGGCCCGCACGCCGGGTGGCAGCGCGGCGACCGCGTCGGTGAGGCGGCTGTCCAGCGCGGCCGCCACCTGGTCGGTGAAGGTGCCCGGGACGGCCGAGGTCATGAAGATCGAACGCAGGTCGAGGCCGTGGCGCGCCGCCGCCGCGAGGGGCCGGGGCGGCAGCGTGGCGATCGCCTGGGCGAAGCCCCCGTCGGGCATCTCGCTGTGCAGGGAGCCGTCGGGGGCCGCCAGATAGCGGTGTGTGACACCTCCTTCGCGCACCGCGACCCGGACGACGGCATGCCGTTCGCGGGCCGCCACCCGGGCGTCGGTGAGCTGGTCGATCAGACCCTGGCGGTCCTGGGCGGGCACGTGGCGGAAGGTCGGCTGGGTCCCGTCGTCGAAACCCCAGTCGGTGCCGACTCCGAGTCCGGCCTCCAGCCTGGCGTTCATCTCCGCCAGGTCGGCCTCGAAGACGGTCACATAGGCGAAGCCCGAGGCGGCGCCGGGCATCCGGACCGGGTTCTTGACGGGCTTCTCGCTGCCGTCCGGCAGGCGTGCCTTGTGCTGGAAGGTGAGGTCGTAGTCCACCCGGACGCGGACGGTCACGGCCTTGCCCTTCTCGAACTTGCTGGCCTCCTTGCGCACGCCGCTGGAGTTGGAGACGCCCTCCGACGCCTGCTCACCCCGTGAGACGCCGACATTGGTGCCGGTCTGGGCCTGCGACCCGCCCGTGCTGCCGCTCACGGGCAACAGGCGGCCGCGCGAGACCGACGTGCCGGCGACGTTCATCACCCGGTCGACCTCACCGATCTCGGCGTCGAAGGGGCCGGCCACGACCTGCAGGTCCGACAGGCGCGTCTCGACCCGGACGTCCACCCCCTGATGGCGGAAACCCTTGCGCACCACACGGACCAGCTCGTGCCCGCCGGGCCCGGCCATCCGCGCGAACGCGGCGGCCATGGGCACCGGCAGGAGCCGGGCGTCCAGCCTGGCGCTCTGCTCCCTGGAGACCGCGTCGCCGAGCATCGACGCGAGCTGCCGCTGGATCACCTCGAACAGACTGCGGCCCGTCCGCGGGTCCGAGGCCGCCTGCACCGAGTTCACATAGTGGGCGGGCGGCACCTCCACCCGCCGGGGGTCGATCACCGGCGCCGGTTCCGGCTGCCTGTCGTCCACCGGCCTGGTCATACCGGTCGGCAGTCGCCTGGCCAGCGTGGCGTCGTATCTGAACTCCGCCCTACTGGCGGGCCGGCCCTTGACCCGGTCCACCCCGGCGCGCACCCGGCTCCGCACCGGGCCTCTGCGTACCGGGGTGCGCTCGACCTCGACGACCAGCGTGAACTCCTGCTGAATCCGGTCCAGGCCGTTGAACTGCGCGGTCCGTTGCATCTTCGTGTGCTGCTCGGTGCTCGACGCCGAGAACGAGCGGCCCCGGTCGGTCCCGGTCCCGCGCGTGCCTCCGTTGTCGGTGCCGGAGTGGCCGTTCTCCGCGCCGAAGCCGTGGGAGCCGTTGTAGGAGCGGGAGTTGGCGACTTCCCGGTAGCCGTAGTCCTGCTGGATGACGCCCGCGTCGGAGGTGTGGCCCAGCAGCGTCGCCTCGTCGGCGGCGTCGGGGTTCTTGGGCACCAGCCGCGCGCGGACGGTGACCAGCTCGGCCCTGCCGGTGTTCGGATCGGCCAGCGTCTCGTAGCTCTTGACGAAACCCCGCTCGCTGAGCATCGCGTCGAGGTGCCCTTCGACCCGGTCGAGAGCGAGGTCTCCCCTGAGACTGCTGCTCATGATGGGGCTGGCCGCGAGCGCTCTGGGCGCGACCTCGTTGACGGCCGCTCGCCCCGCGTCCAGCATCGAGACGGGCTTGCCGGTGGAGTCCTTCACGCTGAAGGACTCCACCAGGCTCATGCCCATCGTCTGCGCGTAGTGCGGGGCCACCTGGACCCGGCTCAACGTCCTCACCAGGTCCGCCGAACGGCTCAACGCGTTCTTGAGCCACTGCTCCGCGTTCTTGCCCTGTGAGTCGGCCACCGTCTGTGCCAGGTCGCTCACCTTCCCGAGCGCCTCGATCAACGCCTCGGGCGTGTGGCGGTCGGCGAAGCCGGTGTCCTGCCCCGCGCTACGGGCCTTGCCCAGCTCCAGCAGATATTTCTGGAGCAGCGAGGTCGCGAGGGTCCGGTCGAGTGTCATGCTGCCGTTGCGGAACCTCTCCACCGCGTCGGCCACCTGATGCAGAGGCAGGTCGAGCTTGCCGTCGGTATAGAGGGTCAGGGCGTCGTACTCGGGGATCGAGTAGATGACGGTCCGGCCGTCGTGCTGGGTCGTCGAGGACGTGCCGGGCAGGCTACCGCCCAGTTCGGAGGGGTTGGCGTGGCCTTCCTGTCCGGTGAGGGCGAAGCTCACCTGGCTGCGGAAGATGTACTGCTTGCCGGTCTCGATGGTCAGCCGCTCCCGGCCCCAGATGTCGAGCTCGGAGTGCGATCCGGACCGGCCGGCCGAGCGGGAGTGGTTGGCACCGCCGCCGTCGCTGGAGGTGGCGCCGCCGTCGGAGTCCGACAGGCTGCCCGAGGTGCCCGCGGAGTGGCCCCAGGACCCGCCCCAGGAGATGCCTGCGCTGCCCAGGGTGAGGTTGATGTCACCGACCACCAGGTCGACCGCGCCCAGCAGCTCCGCCTCGCCGAAGGCGCCCGTGATCGACAGTGCCGCCTGGGTGGGCAACGCGCCCTGGGGGCGGACGCTCGCTCCGCTGCGGTACGGCGTGCTGCGCCACTCCGGATGCGCAATGAGGCTCCGCACATTGGTGAACGCGGCGAGGTGGTGGTAGGCGGCGGAGTCGGCGCGCATGCCACGGGGCAGCACGCGGGTCGCCGCATCGAGCATGCCGGTGGTGTCCATGTGCAGCAGCGTCGCCCTGCTCAGGATCTCCTCGGAAGGTGTGCCGACCGGATGGGGGGCCGGTGCCTTCGCGAGCGGGAGCAGGTCGGCCGCGAACCCCAGCCGGGCGCTGCCGTCCGCCTCCAGCTTCGACACCGTCTCGCCCCGGTGGATGATCTCGGCCGTCAGCTTGTGGCCGACGTCGAAGAGCGCGACCTCGCCGTTGCTCTCCACGAGGGTCACCCGGTTGACGGTGACGGCGGCACTCGAACCGATCGAACGGTTATGGCTGCCGCCGCCGCTGACGCCGACGTTGCCGGTCAGCCCGTCCTCGCCCTCGGCGGGGCCCTCCTTGCTGCCGAGAGAGACTCCGCCGCCGGCGTTCCACGACCGGCCGCTGGAACGGCCCGCGGTGTCGGAGCCGATGTCGAGGTTGACCACGGCCTGGGCGTCGGTGCGCCCGACGAAGGTGGCGTTGTCGAAGTCCTGCTTCAGCCGGATCCGCACCGTGTAGGTCTCGGGCGCCGCGTTCCACCCGTAGCGGACCAGGCTGAAGAGGATGCCGTCCTGGGCCGCCTGGTCGTAGCCGGTCTCCAGCCGCGCCGCGGCGAGCTGTTCGAGCACCTCGCGCAGGTTGATCATCTGGGCGGCCCGCTCCAGCGGGTTGCCGGAGTAGATCGGAATGCCGTCGGCGTCGAACTTCGGGACCACGCCGAGGTCACCGAGCTCCGTCAGGAGGTCCTTCGTGAGCTTGTCCTCCCCGGTCAGCCGCTGCACCTGGCCCGGGCCCACGCCCTTCATCTGACCGGGACCGTCACCGAGGAAGGATGGGATCTTGCCCAGCCGACCCGGCGGGGGGGTCCTGACCGGGTCGTCCCTGAGCACCTCGTCGCCGTTGGCGTCGAGCAGTGGCCTCCCCTTGGCGTCACGGAGCAGGGCCGCGCTGTCGACGGGCAGGCCGTAGCGGTAGGCGTCCGTCTCGGGGATCCGGAGCAGCGCGGTGCTCTCGCCCCGGACCGTGGGCCTCGGTCTGGCGTCACCCACCAGGTGCACGGAGACCTCGTGCTGGAACACCATTCGGTAACCCTGGGTGTGCCCGGTGTAGCGCTGGACGCCCGGGTGGATCGCCTGGCCGTTCGCGAACGCCGATTCGGATCGGGAGACCGACCGGGAGCCGTTCGCGCCCGGTCCGAGCGTCGGGTCGTAGTCACCGGGCCCGTTGACGTCGACCAGTCCGGGGACGGTGGGATTCGCCGAGAGGGACCCGCCGAAGGAACCGCCGAACGACTCGCTGCCGGAGGCGGTGGAGAAACCGACCCGCAGCAGCTCCTGCCACTGGTCGCGACTGGGCTGACCGACCGGGGTGGCCAGCTGCCACACCGGCCTGGAGTTGATCGTCACGGTGGCGATGGGCCGGCCGTGCGGGTCGGTGATGACACGTATCATCCCGTGCGGGTCGTTAACCGCCTCCCCGAGTCTGCCGGGCAGTTCCTTGGTGATGATCGTGTGGATGTTGTCGCGGGTGATGTCGCCGATGTCGGTGTGCTTCTCGCCGAGTTTTCCCATGACGTCTTCGGCCAGCTCGTTCAGGCCGGACATGTCGCCGGGGACGTGCTGGGGCAGCGCGTCGGTCCGCGTGGCCGGATCGATGGTCACCGTGCTGCTCGGCGGCTGGTCGGCGTAGACGTGCGAGATCCAGAGACGCTGCGAGGCGGCGTCCTCCGGGTTGCCCGAGCCGACCGTCGCGACCTCCTGCCAGCCGTCCTCCCGGGAGGTGCGGATATGGACCTCCCAGGTGGCGGCGGCGTCGAACAGCATGGACTCGCCCCTGTCGTCCTCCACCTGCCCTTCCAGGGAGTATTCGGCGGCGCTGGGGCCGCGCGACCAGCCGCGCCCGGCGTTGGCGCCGACGGCGACGCCCACCGTCTGGACCACGGCCTGGGACAGGCTTCCCTCGGGGAGGAGCGGGGCGAGCACTCCGGTGTTGAACCCCACTGACAGGCCACCGCTGCCGGCCTCGGTGGAGCGGATCGACTGGCCGCCCTGCGGCAGGGTACCGAGCATGATCTCGGACGCCTTGATCGCCGGGTCGAGGATCTCCACCATGTCGGAGAGGGTGAGCTTGATCTTCAGCTCGGCCGTCGACCTGCCCTCACCGACCCGCATCACCATGCCGTCCACGGATACGATCTTGCGGAAGTCGGCGCGCAGGATGTGCTGCAGCTCCTCGGGCGTGAACCGGCGGCCGATCCCCCGCTCGGCCAGCCCGTCGTTGATCCTGTCGGTCAGCGCGGTCAGGTGCGGCAGCCTCCCCGTCGGAAGCGCGCTGGACAGGGCGATCGCCTGCGGGAGCGCCTCCTGCACCGCCGCCAGATACTCCGCGTGCCGCTCGCCCGCCACGGTCAGCCCGGCGCGTACGCCGGCTCGGGCCAGCGTGGCCTCCTGTCCGGTCGCCCTGGCCGCGAACTTCACTCTGGCGAGCGCGGTCTCGTAGGCCTGCCGCGTCGCCTCCGCCCTGGACAGCGCCTGTGAGTACGCCTGGGCGATCCGCAGATGCCTGCCCTGCTTGGCGCGGTGCCCATCGCGTTCCTTCCGCTTCGCACGGGCCCGAGCGTCCTTGCCCTGGTCGTGCATGCGGGAGATCTCTTTGGCCTCGTGCTTGGCCTTCCTCGCGGCGAGGTCGGCCTGCTGCGCGCTGTCCTGGTGCGCGGCGACCTGCCCCCTGAGCTCGGCCTCGGCCAGGGTCACCGCGTCGATCAACGTCCGCAGCTCGTCGGCCGTCGGGGTCTGGGTCGGTACGGCGGGCGTGTGAGCCGGCCGTTCGGACGTGATCGGCCTCCAGGGCAGAACTGGAGGAACCTGCCCGTGCTCGCGTAGCTCGCGGGCCACCCCGTCCAGGTCGACCTGGAGCAGCCGTTTCTCGGCCGGCGTCGCCGCCGCCAGCCACTTGCGGGCCAGGAAGGCGTGCTCGTTGAGTCGCGCGGTCACGCACTCGTCGACGGTCGCCGGCCGTGACCTGCCGGGGAGCATCCTGCGGATGACGCCCTGTTTGGCGGCGGGGGGAGCGGCCACCCGCTGCAGGGTGTCGGTGATCTCGTGCAGCCAGACCCGCGCGACCTGGTCGCCGGCCATGCCCGGCGTGAAGCGGACCCGGTGCGGATCGGTCTCGTCTCCGGTCCTGACATCGGTCTCGGCCATGTTGCCGGAGCGCACGCCGCCGACGTCGGGGCGGAAATGCTGGACACCGTGGTCTTCGGTCCGCACCAGCAGCGTCGAGCCGTCCGCGGACCACTCCCACCCCCGCACTTCCTGCGTCAGGAAGTCCGACGCCAGCAGCTCGTCGATCGCGGCGTGCACCTCGTCGAGACTGAGGTCGGGTCCGGCGGGGCGGCCATCGGTGACATACCTGGTGTGAGCGATCGGCCGCGAGGTGACCGTGCCGGGACGGCTCGTGACCCGCGCGGGAGCGGGAGAGGTGTCCTTGCCGAAGGCCATGGTCCCGTTGAGGGCCACGAGCGCCTGGGTCCGCAGCGTGGCCGGGCTCCGGTCGGCGTGGGCCGAAGCCTCCAGCAGGGAGCGGAGGCGCCCGAGGAACTCGGCGGTGATCAGGTAGTCACCCGACGCGTCCGACACGAGCAGTGAACCGTCCGCGAGCTTGACGGCGTTCGGGGCCAGGCGCTGCAGCGCGCCGTGTGCCCTGAGACCGGCGGGTTGCGCGGCGGCGAGCAGGGCGGCGTACACGTCGTCGTCGGAGGTGACGCGGGTGACGAGTTCCTCGTCGAGCAGGGCCCGCGCCTCGGTGCGGAGCGTGTCGTCGTCGGCCTGCGCCGCACGCTGCTCCAGCTGACCCCGCACCCGGGCCACCGCCGTCGCGGGGACGACGACGTCGGTCCCGGCGAGCGGGACGATGAGGCTCCCGTCGGGCAGCAGCACGGCGTCCGGATACCCGTCGGCCAGCACCTGGTTGACGGCGTCCCTGACCCTGCCGGCGAGGGGGGTCGCCGGGCCCTGGGCGAGCGCGGTGTCGGGGGTCGTGCCGGTGTCTGGCGTGGTGTCGGTGTCACCGGCCGGTGCGGTGTCGGTGGTGGCCTGCGAGGGGATCTCAGGCCGGGCCGCGTCGGAGGTCGGGGCGGCATCGGGGGGCGAGGTGGTGTCATCGGCGGGCGGAGGGGTCTCAGGCCGAGGCGCCGCGTCGGAGGTGCCCGTGTCCACCCCGGTGCCGTCCGAGGCGGCGGTGCTGTCGGACGCCGCCGGGGTGGTGGTGTCGGTCCGGGCATCCGGCGCGGCCGCGGGGCTGGTGTCGCCCGTGTCCGGAGTCGTCGTGCCCTGCGCGGCCGATGCCGGGTCCGGAGCGGCTTGGGCCGACGTGGTCTGGGCCGACGTCGTCTGGGCGGACGTGGTCTGGGCGGCGGACCCGTCCGGCGTGCTCGACGTGGCTCTCGGTTCCTGGCCTTCCTGCTGCTCCTCCTGCTCTTCCCGAGCGTCCGGGGTCGTGGTCACCGGCCTGTCGGTGTCGGTGCCCGTCCGCGGCGAGCCCCGCCGGGTGCCGTCCGCGTCGGCCGAGGACGCCGAGGGCGGGGTGCGCCTGCCGTGGTCTGCCGGGTCCGCGGTGGCCTGGCCGCTTCGCGAGGCCGCGGTACCGGTCGAGGCGGGAGCGCCGCCTCGGGTGCCACCTGTCGGGGAACCGGCTCCGCCGCCGGGGACGGAGACACCCGCCGTACCCGGGCTGCCACCGCCCGTACCTCCGGTGGTGGGGTCGCTGCCGCCGGAGCCGCCCGCCACGCCTCCGGAGCCTGCGCCCACACGGGCGGCGTCGGCGAGAGCCGCCGCGTCGTAGGCGGAGGCCAGGGTCGTGCTCGGGTTGGCGAGCGCGACGTAGACCTCGGGGTTGAACGGGCTGGTCGTCCCGGTACGCCCGACGCCGCCGAAGAACGCGCCCGTTATCGAGTCAGCCGTGAACGGATTGCTCCACTGGTCGTACACCAGGCCGTTGGCGACGAAGCTGCCCGCCGGTGAGCCCACGACGTTGCTGAGGCCGGTGCTCAGGGCCCGCCCCCCGAAACCGGGTACGCCCCGGGTGATCCGGGAGACCGGACCGGCCACCCCCATGCCGACCATCGCGCCGGTGCCTGCGCCGATGGCGGCGGCCTGGGACTTCTTCCAGTCCCACTCCTTACGGGTACCCATCTTGATCTGCTGGTACTGGGCCATACCGTCGATGAAGACCTCCTCGCTCACCTCCTCGATGAGCTCCCTGCCGATCGGCGAGGCCAGCACCCGGGCGATCAGGCCTCGGCCGGTCGCGCCGCTGAGCACGGTGAGCCGGGCCAGGCCGGCGGCACCGGCCTCTCGGCCCGCGAGGGTGGCCAGCCGGACCAGGATGCGGCTGATGGCCGAGCGGGCCGCCGCCGCGTACGGGCCGATCAGCGGGGTGGTCGAGCCGGCGGTGAAGAAGGCGACGTAGAGCGTGATGGCGATGGCGACGATCGTGACCCAGAACGCCACGTTGATGGAGAGCTTGGAGTACTGCGTCTCGACGGCGAAGTTGTCGACCTGCGCGGTGTAGGCGTTCCCTTTCCGGGAGACGCCGGCCAGACCGGCCTGCTCGCCGTACAGGGACTGGGCGCGGCCGACGAAGTTGGCGGTGGCCGGGATCTGCAGGTTGGTGACGACGGTGCGGACCGCCCTGCCCGCGGGCTCGGTGTACGGTTCGAGCCCGGTGCTCAACCCCTCCAGTGCCTGGGCCAGCTCCGACAACTTGCTCTCGCTGGCCTCGGGCCACTTCTGTCCGGCTGACAGCAGCGGGATCACCGTGTGCAGCACCCAGTCGGGCAGGCCGTCGGTCTCCCAGGCGGGCCTGACGTCCGTGGTGATACGGACCGCACCCTGCTGGGTCGGCTGTCCGCCCTGATTGACCGTGTCGGTGGTCGTGCCCGTGGCCATACCGTCCCCCGCTCCGTCACCTCGGCCCTGACCTGCCCCGCCGCGCGCCTCGGTGGACGCGTGTCAGACCTGGCGTACCGTGTTCCGGCTGATGTCCTCGGCGATCGCCTGGTCGGTGCCGAGCGAGTTGCCGAGAGTCTCGCGCAACCTCGGGCCGGCCTCGACGATCTGCTGGACGATGTGGGAACCGTTGAAGAGCATGAGCCTGGGCCCGCCGTCCCGCAGGAAGGACTGCTTGAAGGCACGGCCCTCGGTGCCGTCGCCCCAGGGCGCGGCCTCGATGAGATCGGCGATCCGGGTCATCTGCGACGCGTAGAACTTTTCCAGCTCGCCGGACGTGACGTCCCACTCCGACAGCCCACGTTTCACCATGGGCGTGAAGATCTCCAATCCGTCGTTGGGATCCTTCACCGCTTCCCCTCCATCTGGTCGGCGAGCTGGGCCATCAGGGATTCGAGGTCGCCGACGAGGTGGGTCTTCATCTGGTCGGCCGGGATCAACGGCTCGAAGACCTCGATGATCCGTTCCTGCGCCGTGGCCGCCGCCCGCTGGACGGTCTCGGTGATCGAGTCGGCCAGGGCCCGGGCGTCGGGATGCCGGTAGACGCGGGGGTCGATGTCGAGCCGGACCAGCTCACCGCGCGACCCGACGGTGACCGACACCAGGCCGTCGCGTGACGTCTCGGTCACCTGGACGGCCCTGGCCTTGGCGTGCAGCTCGGCGCCTTCGTCCTGAAGCCGCATGAAGGTCGTGCGCAGCTCGTCCGCATAGGCCCGCAGGCCGGCGGCATCCCCTCCGCCGAACGTCTCCATGGCACCCCCTCACCATGCGCACCTGCCCCTCAGGTGCCGCAAGTGTTACTGATCAGTTTCCGTCACATGAACATCATTCAACAAGAGGTAGGGAGAAAATGCCGATTTTCTGCCAAACCAGCCCTTCGGTGCTGAGGGGGATGTTCCCTCTTTAACACCGCAGAGCCACCGAACCTCACAGGTCCAGTGAGACCACGTGCTCCCGGATCTCACCGACCTCGCCACGCGGGATCCAGGAGCGGTAGACACCGCGTTCGATCCGTTCCAGGCCGAGCGCCACCGCCTCGGGCGCGGAACCACCCAGGTACTCCAGTAGCAGCTCGCCCGCACGCTCGTCGTGCACCTGGAATTCGACGCCACGCCACTGGCAGACCATGGTCACGAAGTGCACGGACTCGCACTCGGCGGCCGGGACGGTCCGGACGTGGCAGCCAGGCTCGACCTCTTCGAAGCCCTCGGCCGGCTCCGTCAGGCGAAGCCGCAGCCATGTCTCCAGCGCGGACGAGTCGGGGCTGGCGGGATAGTCGGCGCCTCGCCAGCGGGCACGGTAGGAGTGCCAGGTCATGACGTCTCCGTCCGGGTTGTGACGAGCAGCCAGCGCCGCAGGTCGCCGTGGTAGAACGCGCGCCGGTGTTCGGTCCCCCGAGCGGTCAGCTCCCAGATCTCGGCACCGTGGGTGAGCCCGACGCCGTACACCTTGTACTCGCGGATGGTCTGGTCGACGTTGGGCACCAGGCCCAGCCCCACGAACGGCGGCTCCTCCACCACCCACCCGGCCACCGCCTCGCGGCGTGCCTCATCCACTCCCCCGTACGGCGTGCGGTACAGGCCGAGGCCGGCCGGACGCCAGCGCAGCAGGTTGAGCCCGCCGTCGGCGGTGAGCAGGTCGGGCCGGCCGAGCGCGTCGGCCAGCACGGCCGGCGTGGCGATGTGCGAGACGTCGAAGGCGTGATGGCAGTAGCCGGAGACCCGGGGTTCACCGCCGGAGAACAGATCCTGGATGTCGGCCGGGCGCAGCGGCTTCTGCAGCACGGGGACGCCGGCTTCGGGGGCGAGCGCGAGGTCCTGAGCGAGGGTGGGGACGGCGAGCCTGGCCACCGTGCCGGACTCCAGGAGAAAACCGACGGGCAGCCCGGGATTGACCGCCAGTCCCCAGCGGGAGTCGGGCCAGCCGGCGGCCAGCTCCACCATCGAGACGATCCGGTGGTGCTCGGTGATACCGCCGGTGGCCAGCGTCATCATCTCAGCCGAGGTGTAGGCCAGCAGCCAGGTCCGCTCGGCGTCGGCCGCCGTCGGCCAGGCGACCGGCTCGGCCCCCTCCGCCGCGGCACGGGTGATCGGCAGCACGAAGTCGGCGTCCTTGAGCAGGCTCAGGCACAGAGCCGTCCGGCCGGCCTCGAACGCCGCCCAGAGACGCTCCTCGAACGGGTTGGCGGGCGGTACCGGGGTCGGGTTCGAGGACAACACGCGGAAGACCCTACTAACGACCAAAGGCGGGCGTCACCCAGAGGGGCCCGTCACCGCAGGTCAGTGGATGTTCCCAGCGGGGCTCGACGGCCATGGTCGTCGCGGGGGCGGCCATCATGGCATCCGGCCTTCACCGGCGCGCCGAGACCGGCGGCACCCCGGCGCCCGACGAGGCCCGATCCGTCGTCGACCGGGCCCCGTACCCTGACCGCTCAGAAGGCGTCGCCCCAGCGACCGCAGTCATCGAACTTGTCGGTGCCCTCGCAGACCCGGACCTTGAAGTCGTCGAAGCCGCTGCTCTTCTTGAACCCGCCGAACCGGTCGACGTCACCGTGACCGAGGGTCTTGAAGACCTTGGTGTGCGAGCCGAACCGGTCGTGCCACTTGAACCACACGTAGCTGTAGGAGCGGTCATGGTCACGGTCGAACAGGTCGCCGTAGAACCAGTAGCGGCCGTCCTCCTTGGTCCAGTAGCCCTTGTAGTAGGACCGGTGCCCGAAGTCCTCGCCTTGGCCGAAGCCGGAGTAGTAGGGGCCGAAGAAGTGCTTGCTGAAGGTCTGGGCCTGCTGCGGGGCGGTCGAGGCGGTCGCCGCCGGGGCCATGGCCACGCCGGCCAGCAGTGAACCGGCCAGGGCCGCTCCGGCGAGAAGTGCGCGTTTCGTGCTCATGTTCGTGCTCCCGTGAGTGCGGTGTGGAGACGTGTCGTTCGGACACCACAGACGTTAGGAAGTTACGAAGAACCCTTCTGCGTACGAATCCACACTCATCCCGGAGAATGCACTATTACGCATTCCCGCCCTTCCGTGGCGGCCAAGGAACCCGTGTCGCGGCGGTCCGGGGCCGAACCGAGTCATGATCACGTCATCGCTCCGGCAGGGATCTCCATGAGCGCGCGCTGGAGCGGCCGGGCGGCGGTATCGATCATTACGGTGCTGGCGCGTGAAGATCCTCATGCTGACGGGCGCCGTGGCGTCCGCCCTCGTCCTGTCCCTGCCCGCCATCGCCTCGACGGCACCGGCGGTTCTTCCCGAGCCGCCGTCCGTCACCGTCGCCCAAGCCGAACTCGACCAGTTGAAGACGGCGGAGCCGCGCCCGATGACCGGCTACTCCCGTGCCAGGTTCCCGCACTGGTCCGCCCAGGGCGGCGCCTGCAACACCCGCGAGAAGGTCCTCGCCAGGGAAGGCTCGCTCGTCTTCCAGGACGGCAGGTGCCGGCCCGTCTCCGGCGCCTGGAAGTCGGCCTACGACGGGAAGATGATCACCTCCGCGAGCCAGGTCGACATCGACCACGTGGTCCCCCTGGCCAACGCGTGGCGCTCCGGCGCCGACGGCTGGACCACGGAGAAGCGCGGCGAGTTCGCGAACGACCTGAAGAACTCCCAGCTCATCGCCGTTTCCGCCGCGTCGAACAGGAGCAAGGGCGACCAGAGCCCCGACCAGTGGCGCCCGCCGCTGGTGAGTTACTGGTGCACCTACGCGCGCGCCTGGACCGACGTGAAGTTCGACTACGGCCTCACCGTGACCGACGCCGAGCGGGCGGCCCTGAAGAGCATGCTCGACACCTGCGGCACGGAATGAACGAGCGGTACCGGTCCGAGGTGACCGCCGGTCCCGGTGGGGTGATGACCGACGAGGTGGGAACCGTCACCGGAGACCTCACCGTGGTCACCGAGATCACCGGCGGCCAGGCCGCCGTCCGCGTGCAGTACACCGGCGCGGAGGAGTGGTACGTCGCCACGGGCAGCCCGTTCCCCGTCTCGGCGGGCAGCGGCGAGCGGATACACGAGGCGGTGGTGGCGATGATCCGGCACGGCGCCCCCGAGGGCGTCGCCCAGGCGACCGGCTGACACCACCGCCGATGCCCCGCTCTCCGGCAGGGAGCGGGGCATTTCGCTCCGGACCCGGAGGTGAGCGTGCCCCGACCGCCTACCGGCGGTCTCGAAGGGATTCCAGCAGGTGCGACAGCTCCTCGGTGACGGCCGGGAGGTCGCCGGGATCCGTCGAGCGGGCCAGCCACAGGGCCGCCTCGTTCATCGCGCCGGACAGCAGGCGGGCCAACGGCTCCACGGGCCGGTGGGCGATGACCCCCGCCTCGATCAGCGTGACGAGCGCCTCGGTGAGGTGCCGCGCCGAGAACGCCTCGTCCATGGCCCGCCACTCGTTCCAGCCGAGCACCGCTGGACCGTCGACGAGCATGATCCGCTGTACGTCGGGGTCGCGGCTCACCGCGAGGAAGGCCCGGCATCCCGCGACCAGCTGCTCCCACGGGTCGTCGTGCGCGTCCGCCGCCGCCGAGACCCGCTCGCCCACCTCCCGCTGCACCTGCTCGACGACCGCGTGGAAGAGGGCGGCCTTGCTGTCGAAGTGGTGGTAGAGCGCGCCCTTGGTCACGGCCGCCGCCCCGACGATCTGCGCCAGGCTCACCGCGGCGTACCCGTGCCGCGCGAACAGCGTCCTGGCCTCCGCCACCAGCATCCGCCTGGTCTCCAGCCGTTGCCGTACCCGGTCCATCGCGGCTCCCATCGTTGGCATACCGGTGGTATGTTAACTCCACATACCAACGGTATGCGAATATGTCGAAAGGAGGGGGCCGTGTCCCTCACCGGCTTCTACCCGGTCGTCTGCACCGATCGGATCACCGAGTCCCGTGACTTCTACCGGCGGTTCTTCGGCTTCGAGACGGTGTTCGAGGCGGACTGGTACGTGAGCCTGCGACGGCCGGAGCCGCCGCACTACGAGCTGGCGCTCGTCGACCACGACCATCCGACCGTGCCGGAGAAGTACCGCTCGGCGGTGCGCGGGCTGATCCTCAACTTCGAGGTGGCCGACGTCGACGCCGAGCACGACAGGCTGGTACGACGGGCGGGGCTCCCGGTCGAGCTGACGTTGCGCACCGAGGAGTTCGGGCAGCGGCACTTCATCGTGGCCGCACCCGACGGCGTGCTCGTCGACGTGATCACCCCGACCGAGCCGTCCGCCGCCTACGCCGGACAGTACGCCGCTCCGTGACCCGGTTCAGCCCCGGCCCAGCCGCCTGCCGAGGCGCTGGGCCGGGGCCTCGATCAGCCGGTGGGTCAGGTAGCAGAGCGGCAGCAGCACGAGGAAGAAGAGCGGGAGGTTCGGGCTCACCCGCAGCAGGAGCGGATGGAGCAGGTAGAGGGAGAAGCTGATCACCCCGAGATGGGCGAGCCATCGGGGGAACGACCTGTGCCGTAGCGCGAACGCGGCGCCGAAGAAGGCGACGGCGAGCGAAAGCGCGGGGGCCCAACCGGGATCGTCCTTGGCGAGGGCCCCGCAGGCCAGGACCGTCAGCACGGCGGCGACGGCGGCGGACCATCGGATCGTGCCCTGCTCGGCACGGTAGACGGCCGTACCGGCGAACATCATGGCCAGCACGGTCAGGCCCTGCCAGGCACCGATCCTGCTGCCCAGGATCACCAGCGCCAGCCCGAGCAGGCCGCCCGTCACCGCGGCGGCCGTGCGCGCCCCGCCGCGCGCGGTCGCCGACACCACGATGACCACGACGACCACGACGCCGAGGAGCGCGGCGACCAGGTCGGCGCGGCCACCGATGACCGGACGGGTCAGCAGGAGTCCGAGAGGTACCGCCGACACCGCCAGGACGATCGCGACCGCCGCCGACCGGTGCGCCTGCCGCACGGTGAACAGCCCGACCGCCATCAGGTAGAACGCCATCTCGTAGGAGAGCGTCCACATCACGTCGATGACGGCGGGCACGCCGAGCAGTTCCTGCAGCATCGTCAGGTTCCCCAGGGCGACGAGCGGCGCGGGGCGGGTGCTCACGCCCGGGTGGAGGGCGAACACACCGGCGGAGGCGAGCAGGAACGCGAGGCCGAGCGCGGCGAGCAGCAGGGGCAGGAGGCGGAACGCCCGACCGGTCCAGAAGACCCGCAGGTCGCCGCGCCGTTCCAGGGAGGCGGGGATGATGTAGCCGCTGACCAGGAAGAACACGAAGACGCCCCAGGTGCCGACGTCGATCCTGCGGTCCACCTCGGCCCAGAGGCCCGGGATGAAGGTCCACCCGGAATGGTGCAGCGCGACGGCCAGCGCGGCGGGTCCTCGCAGGGCGTCCAGCCAGGCCAGCCGGGAGGGAGTCGGGGCCATTCGCCCGACTTTAGGCGATAGATACTGGTTCTCGGGTCTCCCCGGCCCGCGACGTCATCGCCCCCCGGCTACCGAACGGCGATCACACCATGCGGAACAGGGCGTACAGGATCACAAAGACGACAAAGCCCAGCACCACGCTACCGATCGTGTTCATGAGGGCCTTGGCGTACGCGCCGTCCTGGAAAAGATGGACGGTGTCCAGTTCGAAGGTGCTGAACGTGGTCAGCGCACCGCAGAAACCGGTGCCGACCAGCGCCTCCCACTCGGTCCCCACCCCCACGCCGTGCAGCAGGCCCAGCAGGCCCGCACCCAGCAGGTTGACCACCAGCGTCCCCCAGGGGAACGCCTTGCCGAACCGTGCCTTGACCTTCGTGTCGAGCAGGTAGCGCAGCATGGCGCCGAAGCCGCCGCCGATGAGCACCAGGATGATGGACATGTCACACCACCCTTGACGTTCCGCCGCCGGGATGCGGAATCAACCGCCCAAGGTAGAGTCCCACCGCGACGGCGATCCACCCGACCACCACGCTGAGTACCGCGTAGGTGAGGCCCATCTCCCACCTCCCGTTGTCGACCAGGCGGTGTATCCCATCGATGAGGTGGGAGAACGTGGTGAAACCGCCCAGGTAGCCGGTCACCAGGAACAGCCGGGCGGAGGCGTGCTGCCGCCCGCCGAGCAGGTACGCCGTCAGCAGGCCCATGAACAGGCAGCCGAGCATGTTCACCAGGAAGGTGCCCCAGGGAAAACCCCGCACCGCCCCGGGCATCACCTCGGTGATCAGGTAACGCAGCAGAGCCCCGATCGCACCTCCGAAGGCGATGTCCGCGAACGCGCTGGGCCGCAGCCCCGGATGACGCGGTGGGCCCGTGCCCCGGTACAGCGCGACGGTCTCGGCGCGCTCACGCCGGAGTAGCCGACTTCCTGCCCCGGTTGAATCTCCCATTGTCGACTTTCCTCCAGATATGCGAATGTCACTGCTTGTGGCGGTCCGGCGCGGGCACTCCCAGGAGCAGCTCACGGACGGCGTTCCAGGTCAGCTGGAGAGCCGCCTCGACCTCGGGAGACCTGTCCCCGAGGATGCGGGCCCAGGCGCCCCGGCCCCCGGGCAGGACGCTGGCACCGGCCCGCAGCCCGGTGCCGACGAGCACCGCGTGCATCGTGTCGGCCACCACCTGCGCGGGCTGCGCGGCGGTGACGACGTACAGGGAGGCCAGCAGCCCGAATCCGGCCATCACCGCGGGTCCGGTCACCGGCCGTTCCCCCGGCACCAGGCGGAGCGGGTCGGCGAAGAGCAGCCGCGCCGAGGTGTCACGCACCTCGACGTCGCTGCAGTAGGCCGTGTACGCGTGCCGCTCTCCCCGCGCCAGCCTGCCGGCCATCAGCGTCTCGCCCAGCACCACCGTCGCGTCCGCCGCGACGGTGACGCGGAGCCGCTGGTAGTACCGCGACTCGGCGAACGGGATCGTGGTGTCCGGCAGGTACTCCAGGTATCCGCCCGGCTCCGCGGTGAGGTTGATCAGCTGGGTGGCGTAGTCCTGTTCCATCCGGTGGAGCCGGGTGGCGGCCTGGGTGGTCAGGTGGACGGACGAGCCCTCGCCGCAGGAGACGTCGATGCGGTAGCGGTCGCCCTGGAGAACACCGCCGCCGGACGACATGAACATGAGGTACGGCATGTCCGGGCGCTCGGGGTCGTAGTACAGCGGACGGGCGATCTGCAGCGGTGTCTTCTGGTAGTGACCGGTCAGCTCGGTCCGCCCGCCGACCCGCTCGAACGCCAGGTGCAGGATCCCGACCTTGCCGGGGCTGCCGACCGGCAGCATGTCCAGGTCGGCGGCATGGCGCGCCACCGAGCCCGGCAGCCACCCCGGCTGGTAGCGCTCCGGGACGAGATGGTCGATCACCGCCCCGGAGCGCACATCGCCTCCAGCCGCGCCTCGATGAAGTCGGCGACCTCGGTGACACCGGTGCCGGCCAGACAGTCGGTCAGCACGACCGGCCCCGCCCCGCGCACCGTGTGGGCGTCCCGTTCCATCACCGACAGGTCGGTGCGCACGTACCGGGCGATGTCGATCTTGTTGATGACCAGCAGGTCGGAGTCCGTGGTGCCCGGGCCGCGCTTGCGCGGCATCTTGTCGCCCGCGGCGGTGTCCAGGACGAAGATGTAGACGTCGGCGAGCACCGGGCTGAAGGTGAGCGTCAGGTTGTCGCCGCCGCTCTCGAACAGCAGCATGTCGATGTCGGGGAACCGGTCGAGCAGTTCGGTCGCCGCCGCCAGGTTCATGCTCGGATCGTCACGGACCGCGGTGTGCGGACAGGACCCCGTCTCGACCCCGACGATCCGCTCGGAGTCGAGCACCCCGGCCATCGTACGGCGGACGTGTTCGGCGTCCTCCTGCGTGTAGATGTCGTTGGTGATCACGCCGGGACTGTGCCCCCTGGCGATCAGGATGGGGACCAGCATCTCGATCAGGGCCGTCTTGCCGGATCCGACGGGCCCCCCGACACCTACCTTGAACACCTTCCGCGGTTCCATATCGTGCCCTCTCAGGTGATGAACAGGCGGGCCGCTGCCCGCTCGTGCGCGGCCGAGACCGTGTCGGCGACGGGTACCGAGCCGTTCAGGTCCATGGGGTCATCGGCGGCGAGCGCCGCCCGCGCGACCTGGGCGAGGTCCGGCCGGACCTCGCCCAGGATCCGCTGGGCCCGGCGGAAGTCGGTGCGGCCCAGCCGCACCGCCGCCGCCGTCCAGCCCGCGGCGAAGGCGTACAGGTCACCGGCCACCGCGTGCGCGACGGGCACGCCCATGCCCGCGTGGATCACACCGACCACGACCGCGTGGTTGCCCGGCACGGCCCTCTCCGCCACCAGGGCCGCCAGCCGGGCCGTCTCCGGCGAGGCGAACGCCCACACCGCCGTGTCGAGGACCTGCCGGCCGGTCCTGACCGAGGCGGAGCGCTGCTCGCGGTTGAGTTTGATCGCGTGCAGCCGCTGGTCGACCTCGACCAGTCGGTCCCAGTCGCCCGCTCCGGCGGCGCGGTGCGCCAGCACCAGGGCCGTCGCGTCCCCCGGCCCCACCGAGTTGTACAGCAGATCGGTCAGCAGGCCGCGCAGGTCCGCCGATCCGGTCGCCCCGAGCTGGACGTACCCCTCCAGCCCGTGCGAGAGCGTGTACAGCCCGCTCGGGAAGCCGGAGTCGGTGAGCTGCAACTGGGCGAGCAGCGGGCCCAGGTCGGTCAGGCTCATCAGATGAAGTAGAGCCGGTTCAGCGGCAGCTTGGTGGCAGGCTCGATGCTGACCGGCTTGCCGTTCACCGAGACCTTGTAGGTCTCCGGATCGACCATGATGTCGGCCAGCGTCGAGTTGCGCAGCATGTGGCGCTTGTCGACGGTCCGGCACTGGCGTACGCCCCGGACGGTCCGCTCCAGGCCGAGCCGCTCGGGCACGCCCGCGTCGATCCCGGCCTGCGACATGAAGGTGACGCAGGTCTCCTTCAGCGCGGTGCCGAAGGCGCCGTACATCGGCCGGTAGTAGATCGGCTGCGGCGTCGGCAGGGACGCGTTCGGGTCGCCCATCGGGGCCCAGTTGATCATGCCGCCCTTGACGACCATGTAGGGCTTGGCCGCGAAGGAGTGCACCTGCCAGAGCACGATGTCGGCCAGCTTCCCGTCCTCCAGTGAGCCGATCGTGTCGGCCATCCCGCAGGTGCGGGCCGGGTTGATGGTCAGCTTGGCCAGGTAGCGCAGCACCCGGAAGTTGTCGTTGCGCGCGGAGTCCTCCGGCAGCGTCCCCCGCTTGTCCTTGCAGTGGTGGGCGATCTGGAAAGTGCGGGTGAACGACTCGCCCACCCGGCCCATCGCCTGCGAGTCCGACCCGATCATGCTGATGATGCCCAGGTCGTGCAGGACGGTCTCGGCGGAGATGGTCTCGGCGCGCACCCGGCTCTCCGCGAACGCCACGTCCTCGGGGACGTCGTAGCTGAGGTGGTGGCAGACCATCGTCATGTCCAGCAGCTCGTCCACCGAGTTGGCGGTGTAGGGCAGCGTCGGGTTCGTGGAGGCCGGCAGCACGTTGGGCTCCCCGGTCACCCGCAGGATGTCGGGGGCGTGCCCGCCGCCCGCGCCCTCGGAGTGGTACGTGTGGATCGCGCGACCGTTGATCGCACTGATGGTGTCCTCGACGAACCCGGCCTCGTTCAGCGTGTCGGTGTGGATGGTTATCTGGATGTCGTACTCGTCGGCGACCGACAGCGAGCAGTCGATGACGGCGGGCGTGGTCCCCCAGTCCTCGTGCACCTTCAGCCCGCAGGCGCCCGCCCGGATCTGCTCCTCCAGGGAACCCGGCAGGCTGTTGTTCCCCTTTCCGTACACCCCGATGTTGATCGGGATGGCCTCGTACGCCTGCAGGATGCGGGCGATGTTCCACGGCCCCGGGGTGCAGGTGGTGCCGCGGGTGCCGTCGGCGGGACCGGTTCCCCCGCCGACCAGGGTGGTGATCCCGTTGCTCAACGCGTGCTGCGCCTGCTGCGGGGAGACGAAGTGGACGTGGGTGTCGATCGCGCCGGCGGTGGCGATGAGGTTCTCGCCGGAGATCACCTCGGTGCCCGCGCCGATGACGAGCCGCCGGTCGACCCCGTTCTGGGTGTGCGGGTTGCCCGCCTTGCCGATCCCGGCGATCCTGCCGTTCTTGATACCGATGTCGCCCTTGACGATGCCCAGGATCGGGTCGATGACCACCGCGTTGGTGATCACCACGTCCAGGGCGGCCGTGGCGTTCTGCGAGGCCGGGTCGGCCGACATCCCGTCGCGGGCCGTCTTGCCGCCTCCGTACTGCGCCTCGTCCCCGTAGTGCCCCTCGGTGTGGTCCTTCTCCACCTCGACGACGAGGTTGGTGTCCCCGAGACGGATCCGGTCACCCACCGTGGGGCCGTACATGGTCGCGTACTGCTTACGACTGATCGTGGTCATCGGGATTCAGCCCTTCTTCGCGGAGCCTGAGGAGCCGTTCTTCTTTGACGAAGCCGGCGCGGACCCGCCCGGCTCGTCGAGATAGCCGCGTTCGCGCATTCTTTTCAGTGCCTTGCGATGCGCCTCGTGCGAGCGGACGCTTCCGTTGAGCAGTCCGCCGAAGCCGACGATCCGCAGGCCCCCGCCGTACTCGACCAGCTTCACTTCCTTGGTGTCTCCGGGTTCGAACCGGACGGCGGTACCGGCCGGAATGTCAAGGCGCTTGCCGAACGCCTTGTCGCGGTCGAACCTCAGCGCGCGGTTGGCCTCGAAGAAATGGAAGTGCGAGCCCACCTGAACGGCCCGGTCACCGGTGTTGTGCACGGTCAGCTTCACCCTGGGCTGACCGGCGTTCAGCTCGATCTGTCCCTCGCCGTAGATGTAGACGTCGTCATCCGACATGGGATGTCGCCCCCTTCAGGTTCGCCACCGCCCGAAAGCCGTGGTGTCGGTCGTCGTGGTCGTGGTGGTGTCCGGCCGTCGCGGACGACAGTCCGCCGGGCGGCAGGACCGCGCGTTCCCCGGGCATCACTTCCCGCCGACGGGATCGTGACAGGAGACCAGCTTGGTGCCGTCGTCGAAGACGGCCTCGACCTGCAGCAGCTTCAGCATTCCGCGCACTCCGGGCAGCACGTCGTCGGGCCCGACCACCTGCTTGCCCAGCTCCATGCACTGGGCGACGGTCTTGCCGTCCCGTGCCGCCTCCACGACCGCCGAGCTGATCAGCGCCACCGTCTCGCCGTAGTTCAGCTTCAGCCCGCGTTTGCGGCGCTGCTCGGCCATCTGGGCGACGAGAAAAATGAGCAGCTTGTCCATCTCGCGTGGTGTGAGATTCATCGGGGTCCTTTCTCCGCACGGCTATCCGGCGCGCTGGATTTTCGTGAACATCGGGATGGCCACCAGGAACGCCCAGGTCACCAGGACGAACGGCCAGGTGAGGGTGTGGCCGCCGGTAACGGCGAACAGGTTGCCGATACCGGCGGTCAGAGCCGCCGCGGACACCACGCCGATCACCGCGTAGACCGCGCTCACCCGGTTCACCAGCACGAACGTGCCCCACAGCGCGAGCCCGGTCAGCACGGCGTTGTAGCCGTACAGGCCGGCCCCGAGATCGGCGGCCTGCGCGCCCAGCACCCAGCCGGTGAGCAGGCCGACCAGGCTGGAGAGGAGCGCCACCAGCCCGGTCACCCAGCCGGCCACGAACAGTCCGATCAGGAAGATCAGGCCGACGTACCACTGGTTCTGGAAGAACACCTGGCCGATGCCGCTGAGCGTGCCCCGCCAGAAGTCGTGCCAGCTCATCACGGTGCCCGGAGCCGTGGCCGACGGCGGGGCCGAGCGTGCGTGCTCCGCCCAGATCCGGCTGAAGGACGGCCCGCCGATCACCATCACGCTGGTGACCACGCAGAAGGGCGCGGTGAAGGTCGGCAGGTGGTATGGGGTGAGCAGCACGTTCAGCGCTGAGGTGAGCACGCTCCCGGCGATCGCCCCGGCGACGACCAGGAGCACGGTCATCCACCGGACTTCCAGGTAGAGCACCAGGCTGACACCGATCAGCGTGCCGCAGAAACCCTCCAGCCCCACCGAGACCCGGTCCCAGGTGACGCCGAACAGGTACGCGGTGACCGTGGCGACGAGCGTGCCCAGCAGGCCGAAGACGCCGAACTGCCAGCCGCCGACGAACAACGCGACGATGAAGACCAGGCCCGTCCAGTGGTTGGGCTGGAAATCGACCTGCGCGACCCCGCGGGGGATCGTCAACAGGTACTCCAGCGCGCGACGTCCCCCGGAAGGGTGCTCACCTCCGGGTGAGCCCGACGGCAGAAACGCCGATGTCATAAACGTCGCCCTTCCCGCCACTGGCGCGCGTCCTGCCCACGGACGGCCATCAAAGGTGAATCCACGATGTGGGCACACAGCACTACTTTCCATGTGCCGAACCGGCAAAAATCAACCAAGGCCAGCATTCGGTCAAATATCAAAGGTGCTGAGGTTAACTCCCGACTTAAACGCCAACCATGTGGGTCAGGGCATCTCCGCCGGCGGGCGCAAAAAGAGCCGAAGGAGTAAACAGGACGAAGGAGCCCATAATGTCAGTTGGAATGAGCAGCTGGATATCGAGCGGGCTGAACACCGGTGATTCGGCCTGGATGCTGACCAGCACCGCGATGGTGCTGCTGATGACTCCGGGGCTGGCCTTCTTTTATGGCGGAATGGTCCGTTCCAAGAATCTACTGACAACGCTTTACATGAGTTTCATCTCGATCAGCCTGGTGACCATCATCTGGTTCTGCTACGGATACGGACTGGCCTTCGGCAGAGACCTGGGTGGCGCCGGGCTCATCGGCTGGAGCAATTTCCGGTTCGCGAACATCACCCCCGAGACGCTGCACCAGCAGATCCCCACGTACGTCTTCGCGCTGTTCCAGCTGACCTTCGCCATCATCACGGTCGCGCTGATCAGTGGCTCGATCGCGGGACGGGCCCGATTCGGTCCGTGGATACTCTTCGGCGTCCTGTGGATGACCCTGGTCTACGCACCGGTCGCGCACTGGGTGTTCTCCGACACCGGCTGGCTGCACAGGTGGGGCCTGCTGGACTTCGCCGGCGGGCTGGTCGTCGAGTTGAACTCGGGCATCTCCGGGTTGGCACTCGCACTGGTGCTGGGGCCGGGTGTCGCCTTCCGGCGCAAGGACGCCCCGAGACCGGAGAACATCCCCATGGTCCTGCTCGGCCTGGCCCTGCTCTGGTTCGGCTGGTTCGGCTTCAACGCGGGCTCCGCGCTGACCGACGGCCCGCTGGCCGCCCGGGCGTTCCTCAGCACGATGATCGCGGGCTGCGCGGGGATGCTGACCTGGCGGCTGGTGGAATGGATCCGTTTCCGGCACCTGACCAGGATGGGCTCGACCAACGGCGCCCTGGCCGGGCTGGTGGCCATCACCCCGTCCTGCGGGTTCGTCAACGTCGAGGGCGCGCTCGTCGTCGGCATCGTCGCCGCCCTCGTCTGCACGTACGCGGTCGAGATGAAGCTGGTCCTCGGCTACGACGACACCCTGGACGTGGTCGGCTTCCACGGGGCCGGCGGTGTCACCGGCATCGTGCTGCTCGGGTTCTTCGCCACCGGCGAACTCGTCGGGACCCCCGGCCTCTTCTACGGCGGGTCGATCGCACTGCTGGGCAAGCAGGTGGCCGGTGTCCTGGCCGTCGGCCTGTACAGCTTCATCGTCACGTTCGTCATCGGGAAAGTGGTCGACAGCCTGTTCCGGATGCGAGCGACCGAGGAGGAGCAACGCGCCGGCTCGGATGTGGGCTTTGCCGAGGGGTGAGCCCGGCGGTCACCATGACAGGTCGCCGCCATGACCCCGCACCACCAACCGAACCGCCCTGTTCACGTCAGTTGGCGGGTCAGGCCCCAGCTGCGCCACGGTGAGGGCGAAAGGCAACATCTGACCAGCCTGCAGGGGCTGGCCGCGCTGTCGCTCGACGCGCTCAGCTCGGTCGCCTACGGGCCGGAGGCGACCGCGCTCATCCTGGTCACCGCCGGTGGCGCCGCGATCGGCTACACGCTGCCGATCGTCCTGGCCGTCGTCGGACTGCTCACCGTGCTGGTGATCTCCTACCGCCAGGTGATCGCCGTGTATCCGAACGGTGGCGGCTCCTACGCGGTGGCCAAGAGCGATCTCGGCGAACGGGTGAGCCTGCTGGCCGCCGCGGCGCTCATCGTCGACTACGTGCTCACCGTGGCGGTCAGCCTCGCGGCCGGCGCCGCCAGCCTCGTCTCGGCCTTCCCCGTCCTGACCCCGCATCTCCTGGCGATCTGCCTGGTGGGACTGGCCCTGCTGACCGCGGTGAACCTGTACGGCATCGCCGAGAGCGCGCGGGTGCTGATGCCGCCCACCGTGCTGTTCGTGGTGAGCATCCTCGGCGTCGTGGTGCTGGGGCTGGCCCGCTCCCATCCGGCGGCCGTGGTGGGGACCCCCATGCACGTCCCGGTGACCGACACGCTGGGGGTGCTGCTGATCCTCAAGGCGTTCTCCTCCGGATGCTCCGCGCTGACCGGCGTCGAGGCCATCGCCAACGGCGTGCCCATGTTCCGCGAGCCGAGGATCGCGCGGGCGCAGCGAACCGAACTGCTGCTCGGCGCGCTGCTCGGCACGATGCTGATCGGGCTGGCGCTGCTCATCCACCGCGACCGGGTGCAGCCCCGGCACGACGTCACCGTCCTCGCCCAGCTGACCGCCGGCGCCTACGGCACGGGCTGGGCGTACTACGCGACCAACCTCGTGGTCACGCTCGCCCTGGCACTGGCCGCCAACACCAGCTTCGGCGGCCTGCCGGTCCTGCTGAGCCTGCTGGCCCGCGACAACCGCCTGCCCCACCTGTTCGCGCTGCGCACCGAACGTCCCGTCCACCGCTACGGTGTCGTGGCCGTGGCGGTGGCGGCGGCCGTGATACTCATCGCGGTGGACGCGCGGACCCACAGGCTGATCCCGATGTTCGCCATCGGGGTGTTCATCGGCTTCACGATCAGCCAGGTCGGCCTGGTCAGGCACTGGGCGACCCAGCACCCGCCCCGCCGGCTCGGCAAGGCGCTGCTCAACGGCACCGGCGCCCTGCTGACCGCCATCGCCACCCTGGTGCTGCTCACCACCAAGTTCCTGGAGGGCGCCTGGGTGGTCGCCATCGTCATCCCGCTGCTCATCCTGCTCTTCGCCCGCGTCGAGCGCTACTACACCGCGGTCGAAAAGCAGCTCGGGGTTGGGCGGACGCCGCCCAGACCCACCCGGCCCGCGGCGGTCGCCGAGGCCGGGAAAGTGATCATCATCCCGGTCTCGGACATCACCGCCAGGACGGAACGGGCCGTCAGCGCGGGCCTGGCCCTCGGTGGCGAGGTGGTGGTCGTCGCGGTGTGTTTCACCGAGGAGGGGCGGCACGACCTGCGGACGCGGTGGAACCTGTGGGATCCGGGGGTCCGACTTGAGATCCTCGACAGCCCGCAGCACACCGTGGTCCGTCCCGTTCTCGACTACATCCGGCAGGTCGCCGACAGCGGCACATGGGTCGCCGTGCTCATTCCCACCATCGAACCGCGGCACTTCCACCATCGGGCCCTGCACAACCAGCGTGACCTTTTCCTGATGGTCGCGCTACGGGAGCACACGGACGTGCTCATCTGCCTGCTCCCCTTCCGAATAGCCACATAGACGACGCCAGCGATTAAAACAGCTTTTCATACTACGTGTTAACTATAGTCCGATTTGAGTGTCACGTCATAAGCTGATTTAAGTGTCACACTCGGCAGTTAGACCGCCCGAATTGACATGATATTTCCACTGAAAATGCTGGTCGCCCAGAAGCAATACCTAATCCTCCGCAAGCCAGCCGAGTTTCTGATGGTCGCTTTGCCCTCAGCAGGAATGGCCGGTGCGAGCATCGCCAGAGAGGCAGAACCGATCATGACATCTGGGGGAAAAATGCTTCGAAAACTAATCCTGGCGCTGGCCCTGGTCACGGCGGCCGGATCACCAGCCGCCACGACCACGGCCTGGGCGGACGGGGTGTCCACCGCTCCGGCCGCACAGGCGCCCGTCGCCGCCGCGCCGTCCGCGCAGAAGGCGGGGAGGTGCGACCCGGGATCGCCATGCGCGGCAGTCAACTGCGGCCCCGGCCGCGTCTGCGTGCCCTCTCCCAAGCAGTGCTTCACCACGCCGTGCCCGCAGTACGACTGCGTGCCCATCTCCGGCACCGTCGGCCAGCCGTACTACCCGGGCTGGCAGCCTCCCTACCCGGGCTGGCGCCCGCCGTATCCAGGTTGGCGACCGCCGTACCCGAACTCCTACCCGATCCCGCCGTACCCGGGCTGGCACCCGCCGTACCCGGGCTGGCGGCCCCCGTACCCAGGTTGGCGGCCGCCGTACCCGAACTCCTACCCGGTCCCGTGGCGGCCTCCGTACCCACCACCATGGCCTCCCCGACCCCGCTAACGGATGACGGTCCGCTTCCCGGGGAAGCGGACCGGCCGGAAACCTCTCGCCATTGACGGTCGCGGGAGCCATGCGGACTATGGCCGCATGGCTCCCGCCACCTCCGGCGGGGGCGCGTCCACACCGCGCGAGGCGGAGCCGAACAGGCCGAACCCGTGGAACAGGGAAGGACGGAAATCGACAGTTGACCCCTCCCGCGGTCAACGACGCCGGCAACGAACTGACCGCCTTTCACCGCGGCGCCGAGGCCGTGCCTCCCGGCGACGCCCCGCTCCCGCTCGCCCTGGTCGCCCTGTGGTCTCGCGGCCGATTGCTTCTGGTGTTCACCCGCTATCGCCAGGAACGGGAACTACCGGGCGGAGGACACCGGCGTCTCAGCCGATCCTGGCGCTCTGCCCTCCGTCGACCGGAAGCAGGACGCCGGTGATGAACCGGGCCTCCTCCGAAGCCAGGAAGAGAGCCGCGTTGGCGACGTCCCATCCCGTGCCCATGCCGCCCTTGAGCGGAACCCGCTGGTGACGGCGGGCCGCGTACTCCTCCCTGTCCATGCCGTACGCCGCCGCGCCCAGGTCGACGCCGAGCGGGGTGTCGATGAGGCCCGGCATGATGGCGTTGACCCGGATTCCGTAGCGGGCGTTCTCCAGGGCCAGCTGCTGGGTCGCGGCGTTCATGGCCGCCTTGGACATCTTGTAGGTGATGGGTGGATTGCCGGGAGCGGGGTTTCCGGCGATGGCCGCGATGGAGGAGATATTGGTGATCACACCGCGCTCGGCGGCCCGCATCACAGGCAGCACCGCCCGGGCCATCAGCAGGATGCTGCCAGAGTTGATCATCATGGTCCGGGCCCAGTCGTCGGGCTCGACGGAGGTGGCCGAGCCGTCGCCGATGGCCACGCCCACGTTGTGATGCACCACGTCGAGGCGGCCGAAGCTCTCGACACAGGTGGCGACCGCGGTCAACCAGTCGTCGGCCACCGACACGTCACCCTGGACGGTGACCGCGGTTCCGCCCTGCTCCTCGACCAACCCCGCCGTGACCAGCATCGAGTCCAGGTCGCGGTCGACGAGGACGAGTTTGGCGCCCTCCCGGGCGAAGACCAGTGCCGTCGCCCTGCCGTTCCCGATCATCTGGCCGGGGGTCTGTCCGGCACCGGTGATGATCGCGGCGTATCCCTCCAGCCGGTCGGTCACGAGGCACCTGCCAGGTCGGGATCGATCTCGACGCCGAAGGTGTTCAGCGCCATCGCCGTCATCGTGTAGAAGCCGACGGTCATCGTGAAGTCCATCACCTGGTGGGTGTTCCAGCGGGTGGACAACGACGTCCAGGCCGCCTCCGACAGGTCGTGCCCGCCGTGCAGCTCGTCGATCGCCCGCAGCAGTACACGGTCGTCGTCCGCCCAGCCGGGATCTTCGGGACCCGCGGCGATGCGGTCGATCTCCTCCTCGGTGAGCCCGGCCCGCCGCCCGATGCCCACGTGCTGCGCCCATTCGTAGGAGGAGCCCGACAGCGCGGCGGTACGCAGGATCACGATCTCCCTCTCCCGCGCGGGCAGCGTCGACTCGCGTAGCAGGTGCTGCCCGAGACCGAGCCAGCGCCGGAGCAGCCGGGGGTGCCTGGCGAACGTGGTGAAGATGTTCGGCACCCGGTCACCTCCCACGGCCAGCCCGTCGAGCAGGCGCCGTGCCTGCTCGTCCCCTTCGCCCTCGGGCAACGGCGGAATACGTGTCGTCATGCCCTGCCAACCCTTCGATTGATCGTGGCGCTGCTTCCCCCGAGCGTGTACGGAGAACGATGAAGAGCATCCCCAGACACTGGAATCTAATTCGGAGATCCCGCGATCAAGTCGAGCACCGGCCGACGATGACCAGGCCTTGCGGCAGGAGCAACGGCGCGTTGAAAGGTGTGCCCCCGCAGGTCACATCTCACACGGTGATGACCACCTTGCCGCGAGCGCGTCCCTTCTCCAGATACCGGATGGCCTCGGGAACCTCAGCCAGCGGGTACGTCCGGTCGATGACCGGCGTGACCTTGCCCGCCTCGATCAGCTCCCTCAGCGACCGAAGGTCCTCCTCCCGCGGCATCGAGAACAGCCCGCGCAGCCGCTGACCCACGAACGCCTTGGTCAGCTGCACCGCGAACGTCCCCACGCCTCCCCCCGCGCCGATGATCAGGACCTTCCGCCCCGGCCGGCACCCTTCCCGCCTCGCGAAGAGCGTTCAGGGCGGTGCAGGCCGAGACGGGAACGGCCGCCGCCTGCTCGAAGGTGAGGTTCGCCGGCTTTGGCACGAACCGGTCCTGCCGGGCAAAGGCGTACTCGGCGAAGGCACCGTCGCAGGTGCCGAACACCTCGTCACCCGGCTTGAACCGGGTCACATTCCCGCCGACCGCCTTGACGCCCCCGCGACGTCCATCCCCCGGACCCGGACCTTGGGCCTGCGGAACCCGAAGCCCATGACGCGCGCCAGATACGGCAGGCCCGTCATGAGATGCCAGACGCCCGGATCGACGGCGGCCGCACGCACCCGTACGAGCAGGTCGTCGTCCCCCGGCACCGGCCTGTCGATCTCCCTGAGTTCCAGGACGTCGGAAGAGCCGTACGTGTCCTGGACGATTGCCTTCACTGCGTCTCTCCTAGACTGTCCGCGTACTGGAAAACGTCGTCGAGCGAGACGCCGAACACCCGGGCGATCTGGAAGGCCATCTCCAGCGAGGGCGAGTAGCGGGCCTGTTCGATGGCGATGACGGTCTGGCGGGTCACGCCGATGCGGTCCGCCAGCTCCGCCTGGGTCATCTCCCCGTGCGTGAACCGGAGGGCGCGGATCCTGTTGGTGACCCTGGTCGGCTTCACCACGGCCAAAAGCCCCGGCGATAGGCGAAGATCTTCGCGGTGGATCCGACGACCGCGGACAGGACGAACATCAGGTAGACGACATTGGCGATCCAGAAGTGGTCCAGCTCGGCCAGCGACATGCCGAGCGCCGCCACCCCGCCGATGACGACGAACGACTGGCCGGTGTACTCACCGAACCTGTAGATCTCCCGGTCCCGCTGGTCCTTCTTGCCGGCGTCCTTGGGTGAGGCGATCGCGACCGCGACGTGCAGCACGATCGACGCCACGATCGCGGCACCGATGCTCCACAGCATCGTCGACACGTACCGGACCTCGGTGAGCGGGACACCGTCCGCTCGCCCCAGCACGAGGACGAGGTAGGCCGCGTACGCGCACACCGCGACCACGCCCATGATCCAGGCGCTCTTCTCTTCGGATGACATGCCTCGAATGTAAGGTAAAGCCAACATCATGTCTAGTTTTATTGACACTCCTCCGTATCAAGCACCCCCCGGCCGCCCCCATGCCTGCCGATCACGTGCGCCCTGACGCCTCAAAGCCCCGCCGGTGTCGAGACGTGACCTGCGAGGGAGCGGGCGGTCAGCGGTTGCGGCTCGCCAGGAAGCGGCGCCACTGCGGCGAGGTCCGGGCGAGCACACGCAGCGAGGCCGGGACCGTGGGCCGCGGGTCGTTACCGCCGAGGTGGAGGGTGGTCAGCGCGGTGAGATCCGGGAGCCATTCCGGGACCTCCGCCAGCCGGTTGCCGCGCAGGTCGAGCTCGGCCAGCGCGGTGAGGTTCCGCAGTGGCTCGGGAAGCTCGGTCAGCCGGTTGCCGCGCAGATCGAGCTTGGTCAGGCCGGTGAGATCGCCCAGCGACCCGGGGAGTTCGGCCAGTTCGTTGCCCCACAGGTAGAGCCAGGGAACGCCGGTGAGGTTGCCGATCGACTCCGGCAGGCTCGTCAGCTGGTTGTCCCACAGGCAGATCCTGGTGAGCGCGGTGAGGTCGCCCAGCCACTCGGGAAGCTCGGTCAGCCGGTTGTCGTGCAGGTCGAGCTCGGTCAGCGCGGTGAGGGCGCACATCGAATCCGGCAGGCGGGTCAAACGGTTGGCCTGCAATGACAACCCGGTGAGCGCGGTGAGGCCGCCGAGCCAGTCGGGCACCTCCGCCATGTGGTTGTAACTGAGACGGAGCTCGGTGAGCGCGGTGAGATTGCCCAGTGACTCGGGAAGACCGACGGGCGGCCGGCAGTGCGTCAGGCCGAACGAGGTGAGCGCGGTGAGGTCGCCCACCCAGCCGGGAATGTCGAACGGCTCCCAGCCACCGCTCAGGGAGAGCCTGGTGAGGGCGGTGAGCTTTCGCAAGGAGTCGGGAAGCCCGGTCAGCCGGAGGTCGAACAGGGAGAGGTCGGTGAGAGAGGTCAACTCGCCGAGCCACTCAGGGAGCCGAACCAGTTTGTTGTGGCCGAGGTCGAGTGCGACAAGGGCGGTCAGGTTCACCAGCCGCTCGGGGAGCCCGACGAGATTGTTGTATGACAGGCGGAGCCGGGTGAGGTCGGTGAGGTCGCCCAGCCACTCGGGAAGCTCGGTCAGCTCGTTGAAGGTCAGGTCGAGCTCGCGCAGATGCGTCAGGTCTCTCATCCGCTCGGGCAGCTCCGTCAGCTTCAGCCCGCTCAGACTGAGCGTGGGCGCCCCTTCCCGTCCGCACCTGTTGATCCGGGTCAGGGCGGCCTTCGGACCGTTCTTGACCGCCATTGAGAGATCCCCTTTCCGAGGTGAACGAAATGATCGGGGTGACCTGGGCGGCTCACCGGCGAGAAGCCTAAGGACCGGCACTTGCGGATGGCTGGTGTCCGTCTTTCCGAGCCGCACCGAACCCTTCGCGCTCCGCGCGGACCAGGCTCGGGTCGCGTCCGACCGGCACGTGCCTGAGGCCCCAGCACTGCGAAGCCCGCAGGCGCGGCGTTAGGGCGTGGGAGGAAAGGCATCCCGGGGTCACTCATTCCGGAGGAGCGATCACATCACCGGCGGTCCACCCCGACCCGGACGGACGGCGCCGACGCCTCTTCACACCGCGCCTGCCACTAGCGGGTATGTCTCACCTCGGGGAAACGTCTGGAGGGACCGTCCAGCAGATGACCGCGGTGGCGCAGGTGCAGGTCGAAGAAGGCCCGGGGATAGGCGCGCTGGAAGGCCAGCGCTCTCGCGGCCGGTATGGTGCCCACCAGTTCCCGGAGCTCCTGGCTGGACAGTTTCAGCAGTGGCGCGACCAGGGGCAGAATGAGCGCGTCATCGCCGAAGGAGTTGTGCGCGGCTCCGTTCAGGGTCAGGTTGAGCCGCCAGCCGCGCAGGTTCGACCAGAATTTCCGCAACTGGGGGTTGGTGGCCATGCCGCCCTTTCCTGGCGTGTCCACGACGAGGTACGGCCGGTTCAGCCCGCCGTCGACGACCGGCCCCAGCGCGGCTCCGTCCAGGCCCATCCCGGCTTTGATGCGCTGGTCGGCGTACATGGCGGACGAGGTGGCCGCTCCGCCCAGAGAGTGGCCGAACATGCCGATCCGCCGTAGGTCGAGGGCGCCGCGCAGCCCCGTGGGGAGCTTCTTGCGGTCCGCGTCGGGATTACCGCCGGCCTGGAGCGCGGCCAGCTGGTTCAGCACGAACCGGGCGTCGTCGGCGCGTACCTTCGCGGCCTTGTCGAAGTCGGTGAGCTCCCCGTCGGGGTTCACGGTGACCCGGCCACCGGGGAACTCCACCACGGCCGCGTCATAGGTGTGGTCTATCGTGACCACCGCATACCCGTGGCCGGCCAGGTCCTCCACCACACCGGTGCCGAAGGACCGTGAGGCGTTGGCGCCCGGGGAGTACAGCACGACCGGCAGCCGGCCGAGACGCCGGTCGACGGGTGCCCCCTCGTGGCCGCTGGTCTGGCCGAACGTCACGCTGCCGGGTGCCAGTCCCAGGGAGCCGAGGTAGCGGTCGGCGGCGGCGCGTGGCATCCATGGGGCGAGGGGGCGCCTACGCACGTCGCGTGCCGGGTACCACAGGCTGACCATCAGCTCGCGCTTTTGCGGGGCACCCACCCACGGATCCGTCCTCGACTCGTCGACCAGATGCAGCGAGACCGTGCCGATCTTGTACGGTCCGGAGGGTTTCGGCAGGGTGAATCTCACCGGTTCGGTGTCGGCCGCCGCGGAGGCGCCTGCGGTCGCGGTTGCGGAAAGCGTGAGCAGCGCGGCGACGAAGACCGCGACTCTTGTTCTGATCATGCTTCTACGGTTCCGTACGGCTTGGCCCCTGACCTCGGCCCGCGGCATGGACTTCGGGTCAGCCCGAGACAGGACGCCGATGCTCGGCCATCGGGAGAGATCAGCCCGCGGCACTACGTCCTTGGTCGGAGCAGTGGGACGAGGTCCGCGCATTTCACAGTGGTCAGCGGCCGCTCGATGCACTGACCAGCCCGCTCTCGTACGCGGCGATGACGAGGTGGGCGCGGTCATGGGCGTCGAGTTTGGCCATCAGGCGTCGGATGTGCGTTTTGACCGTGGCCAGGCCGACGCCCAGCCGTACGGCGATCTCGGTGTTGGTGAGACCACGGGCGATCAGCAACAGCACCTCGCGCTCGCGATCGGTGATCCGGCCGAGGTCGGCGCCCGGCGCCCCGGGGTCGCCGGGCGTATGGCGGGAGAACTCGGCGATCAACCGCCTGGTCACCGTGGGCGCCAGCAGTGCCTCACCGGCGGCGATCACGCGCAGGGCGGCGAGCAGATCGCCCGGGCGGGTGTCCTTGAGCAGGAAGCCGCTGGCTCCGGCGCGGAGCGCGGCGTAGACGTACTCGTCGAGGTCGAAGGTGGTGAGGATGAGGACCTTCACATCGGCGGTGACGGGGTCGGTGCGGATCCTCCTGGTCGCCTCCAGACCGTCGAGGTCGGGCATGCGCACGTCCATCAGGACGATGTCCGGCCGTAGCCGCCTGGCCAGGTCGACGGCGTCGCGCCCGGTGCCCGCCTCACCGACCGCCGCCAGGTCCGGGGCGCTGTCGATGAGCAGCCGGAACCCGGCGCGCAGCAGATGCTGGTCGTCGGCCACGAGCACTCTGGACGCTCCGCCGCCGGGTCGTGCGCCTTCGTTCGTGATCGCGTCCATCAGGTGGTCTCCTCTTGCTCAAGGTGCCGGGACGGGCAGACGCGCCTCCACGACGAACCCGTGCCCCGGTCGCGGACCGGCCGACAGCGTCCCGCCGTGCAGGGCGGCCCTTTCCCGCATCCCGGCCAGGCCCTGACCGCCACTCCCGCCGGGCGGTACCAGGGGGCGAGGGCCGGACGGGCCCTCGTCACTGATCACGACCATCACCTCGCCGGGCTCTCCGGGCGTGACCGTGACCTGGCAGCGCGTCGGGGCGGCGTGCTTGATCACATTGGTCAGCGCCTCCTGAACGATCCGGTAAACCACCGGCCCCACGCCTTCGGAGACGGTCGGCTCCAGGTCGACGCGGAGGTCGACCGCGACTCCGGCCGCCCGCGCTCCGACGGCCAGGGCCGGGACGCCGGCCAGCCCCGGAGCGGAACCGATCCCGCCGGTTCCCTCGTCGCGGTGGGCGGAGGCGGGGCGCAGCGTGCCGAGCACGAGGCGCATGTCGGCGAGGGCGGCATGGCCGGTCTCCTCGATCAGGGCGAGCGCGTGCCGTGCCTCCTCGGGATGAGTCTCCGCGACGTGGTTGGCGATGGCCGCCCTGACGGTGATCACGCTCAGGCTGTGCGCGACGACGTCGTGCAGCTCGCGGGCGATCCGCAACCGCTCGTCCGTCACTGCCTGGCGTGCCGATTGCCGGATCGCGCGAACGGCGTGCGCCCGCTGCTCGCGTACGGCCATGCCCACGGTCCAGGACAGGCCGAGCAGCAGCCACGCGAACGCGGTCAGCGACAACGCCTGTGCCCATGACGATTGCCCAGAGCCCACGGCCGCCACCAGCAGCAGGGAGACGACGAGCGCGACGACCGCGGGCCGCCGAGGTTCCGAGAGCGCCACCATGTGCAGCGCCACCGCCACGACCAGGTACGACTCGCTCTCGCCTGCGAGCCCGGCGAGTGTCGCGGCGGCGAGCACCCAATAGAACACGGGACCGGGCCACCTCCTGCGCACGGCGAGAGGCAGCCAGGAGGCGAGGAGCAACGGCACCGTCACGACCCTGCCCTGTGACAGCGCCGCGGCGGAAAAGCCCGCGCCGAGCAGCACCGCGGCGGCGGCGTCCAGAGCCACCCAGTGGCCGGGACGCAGCCGCCGAGCGATCAGCGGACGCGGCTCGGACACGGAGCAACGCTATAGGCGCAGCTCATCGAAGGGATCGTCCCGAAGTACGTCATCTCCTGGGCGGAGTTCATCCGCCGGGATGAGCCGTGCCGTACGGTCCTGGGCTGACCCGGTGTCAACACCCGCGCTCCCGGCTCCACGTTCTTATGACCGCCGGTTCCGGGTACGCCGGGCCGGTCACACCGCCGCCGTCGGGCCTACCCCTCGGCGACCGGCCGGTAGGTGCACACGTGCACGCCCTTGTCGCTGATGACCGTGGAGGCCAGTTCGAGCGTGCGCGCCGCACCGCCGTCGGGGAAGATCGTCTTTCCGCCACCGAGAAGCACCGGCATGATCATGAGTCGGAGCTCGTCGACCAGGCCCTCGCTCAGCAGAGTGCGCGCGAGCGTGGGGCTCCCCATCACCACCAGGTCGCCGCCGTCGCTCTCGCGCAGCTTCCGGATGCCGGCGACGGCCTCGTCACCGGGGATGCGGGTGGTGTTGTTCCAGGTCAGCTCGTCGTCGCCCAGCGTCTTGGACACGACGTACTTCGGAATGGCGTTCATCCGGTCGGCGAACGGGTCGCCGGCCCGCCCGGGCCATGCCGCGGCCATCGTCTTCCAGGTGCGGCGCCCGAACAGCAGCGCCCCGGCCTCGGCCACCGCGTCGTTGAAGGCGCCGCCCACCACCTCCGGGTCGAAGAACGGGTGCGACCAGCCGCCGTGGGCGAAGCCACCGTCGGTGTCCTCGTTGGGTCCGCCCGGCGCCTGCACAACGCCATCCAAGCTCATGAACTCAGTGATCACGATGCGCATGGGACTCGCTCCTCCTGGTTGCGTTGCCGAGTTCCGGCACCGCTGATCTGGTCGCGGTGCGGGGGGGTGAAGGTGTTACTCGTCGTGCTCCGATACCGGCCGGTCAGCCGAAGTGCTCGGCCATCCAGGTGTCCCACGCGGACTGCTCGTCGCGGCCCGCGAAGTTCTGGTGACCGAGCACGAGGGCGTCGCCGCGGTCGGTGCCGGAGTGGATGAACCGGTACAGGCCCTCGCCCGTCCGGACGCCCAGGTTGACGGGCAGGTTCGCGTAGTAGACGACCCCGGCGGAGCCGTCCGGGAGACGGACGTCGTCGCCCTCGGCGACGTCCGGCGTGACGCCCAGTTCCCGGGTGACGGTCTTCCAGACGGCGTCCGGACCGCCCGCTCCGGGCCGGAAGGCCGTGGTGACCGACGGGGTGCGGCCGGTGAAGCGCGCGAGGTACTGCTTGAGGGTCTCCAGGTAGATGGGCCAACCGGCCTGCATCGCCTCGAACTCGGTCTCCCAGTCGTCGCCGAGCATGCCACTCTGCACGAGCCGCAGCACGGTGGTGCCGCCGCCACGCCCCTCGATGAGGTACTCGAACGCCATGAACCGGCCGTCGGGGGCCTGCTCGCTGCGGGTCGCCAGGCGGGTGCCCGGCTCGTAGGCGGTGATCGTGGCCTGCTCGGTGTGGCCCAGCATGGTCAGGTTCGCCGGGCCTCCCTCGGCGGTGCCCAGCTCGGTGCGTCCCATGAACCAGGAGTCGACGCCCGGCCCGGTCGCGATCGCGTCCCAGACCTGCTCGGGCGTGGCGCTGAGTTCGATCTCCTGGCTCAGCTCGAACGGGTGCGTCATCGGGTTTCCCTCATGCTCGGGTGGACGGCGACGACGATCCGGTGGTCGCGGCCGTGCTCGGCGGACTGGTCGTGGTACTTGGACACCAGGGTCGTGACGGCCCCGGCGAGTTCCTGAGCGAACGCGGCCCGGTCGGCGGCCGAGGCGAAGCGCACCTCGGCGTCGATCGCGAAGGTCGCGACGTGTTTGCGCGCTTTGGCGGCGCCGGCGATGAGCCCTCCGACGTCGCGGACCAGCCGGGCCGCGACGGCCAGCAGCCAGCCGGCCGACAGCTGGTCGGGAGAGCGGGCCGGATCGGGCTCGACGGACGCCAGCGCGGTCGGGGAGATCACGTAGGAGGCCGCGGTCGCGCGCATGATGCGCTCGTTGACGTTGCCCTTGCGCCGCTCCTCGATCATCTCGACGAGCCCGTGCGCCTCAAGCGTCTTGAGGTGGTAGTTGACCTTCTGCCGGGGCAGGCCGACCTTGGCGGCCAGCATGGTCGCGGAGGCGGGCTCGCTCAGCTCGGCCAGCAACCGGGCCCGGATGGGGTCCAGCGAGGCCTCGGCGGCGGCCGGATCCTCGATCACAGCGATGTCCTGCATGACCACAGGCTATGACCGACAAATTAATTTGTCAAGGAAGTCTTATTGATCGGCACATCGGCCCTGCCGGGCTCGGGTCCCGGCGATCCCCCTACCGAGGTCAGGGCAGGACCGTGCCGAGCCCTCTCCAGGAACCTTCCGACTCCGCACGTACCGAAGTCGGATCGCAGCTATACGATCCGGCCAAAAGTGCGTCGGCTCCGGTCCCGGTATTCGCCATGCCGACGTATGCGCCACGGTGGGCTTTCGGGTGCGAGATAGCCTGACGTGGTGGGCATCACCTCTGGCAGCTACCCGTTGGGGCCTGAGTCCGGTCGGCTCATCGTCAATACGACCCGTACCGGGCTGGGCGCGAAGGCCGGCCATGACCTCACCATCGAGGTCACCCGTTGGCGCGGCGATGCCACGATCGACGTCGCCGATCCGGCCGGCTCCTCGGTGACCGTCGAAGTCGACACCGGGTCGTTCGAAGTCCGGGAGGGAACCGGTGGCATCAAGCCGCTCACGGACTCCGATCGCCGGGACATCAAGAAGAACCTTCAGGAGAAGGTCCTGCACGTGGCGCGTTACCCGACGATCACATTCCGGTCGACACGGATCAGCGGAACAGCGGAGTCGTTTCGCGTCGAGGGCGATCTCACCATCGTCGGTGTCACCCAGCCCGTCACGCTCCAGGGCCTGCTGACCGAGGACCGCGTACGCGGCTCGGCGACCATCGCGCAGACCCGGTGGGGCATCCGGCCCTATTCAGCGTTCTTCGGCACACTCAAACTCAGCGACGAGATCGAGGTACGGTTCGACATCGGCCTTCCTCGGGGACGCGAACCCGACGGCTCGGCTTCCAGCCCGTGATCGAGATCGTCCATTCGGCCCGGCCAGGTCGGGCACCGGGCCCGGCCTGCCGAGCGTAGGCTCCACAAGCCGGGCCGCCACCTCGCGCGAGTCTGCGGCCGGGAGCACGCGCCTACGCCGACTCCTCCGGTGCGGCTCTCACCCCGGCTGCCGCGGCGGCCGGCCTGGCATCATCAGGCCGGCGTCCTAGGAGCCGCCGTTCATGGCCGAGGCCGAATTCTTCTGCGCCCGACCCGGGGCTCCCCTGCGGCGATCAGACATCACGCGCCCGTCAGTGCCGCTTGGGGGGACGGGTGTGCGTGGGTGCCGCGACGCGGTTCCACAGGTTGATCTGCGCCACCTGGGCGACAAGGTAGGCGACCTCCTCCGGCTTGAACGCGGCGGCCACCGCGTCCCAGACCTCATCCGACACGCCGTCGGGCTGCTCGGTGGCGGCCTCGGCGTAGGCCAGCGCCGCTCGCTCGGCGTCGGTGTACAGCTCCGACTCCCGCCAGGCGGACAGCTGGTAGATCCGATCCTGCGTCTCACCGAGTCGCAGCGCCTCGTGGACGTGCATGTCGATGCAGAAGAGGCAGCCGTTGATCTGCGAGCTGCGGATCTTCACCAGTTCGCGGGTCGTGGCGGGGAGCGGCCCCTTCTGGATCACCTGCTCCGCCTGGATGAACGCCTTGTACAGCTCGGGCGCCACCTCGGCGACGTTCAAACGTGACATCGTGCTCCCACCTTTCTCGGTCTCTCTCCGGTTCTCACCAGGAAGACAAGATCGCACCCGCCGCTGTGACAGCTTTTGCCAGAAAGATTGGCGAAGAGTCAGCGCGCCCGGCGTGGTTCATCCGCGGCCTCGCCGGGTGAGCGCGTTGCCGGCCGCGCCTACCACGATGCCGAGGACGATCATTAAGGCGTAGCTGTAGATCTCGTAACCTTCGGGGGCGAGGAACCGGAGGAAGCCCATGAAATGGATCCAGCCGAACCACTCGTGCAGAAGGCCGCTCCCGCCGCCGGCGACGAGGATGAAGCAGAGCAGGCCCGACAGGGGCGCCAGGGGGGACTTCGGGTTGGTGGAGGTCATGGCCCCACGGTAGGCAGGTGATGTCCGGCGCGGGATCGGGCTTAGGACGGTCGTGCGGCGACCAAAGTCGGCCGTCGTCGGTCGAGGGGACGTACTTAAGTTTCCGGTCGCACGGACTCCTGCTCGCGGGTAAGGCCCGGCGTCGCAACCGGCCCCTGGCGAGGTGGGCATGTGACCAGCTCATCGCACGAGTCGCTAGCCTAAGGCGCGATGAACCGTTTCACGACGTCGAGAGGTGAGTTCGACCTCACCCGATTCCCCGAGGATCCCCGCGACCCGTTTCGCGCCTGGGACGCCGCCGACGAGTACCTGCTGCGGCACCTCGACGACGAACAGGCGGATCTGTCCGGCACCGTGGTCGTACTGGGCGACCGGTGGGGCGCCCTGGTCACCGCGCTCGCCGATCACCGCCCCACGCAGATCACCGACTCCTTCCTCGGCCGGCAGGCGACCCTGGCGAACCTTGAGCGCAACAAGGTCGCCGGGGACGCCGTACGGCTCCGCACGACCGGGGACGCGCCACCGGACCGGATCGACGTGCTGCTCATCCGGGTGCCCAAGAGCCTCGCGCTCCTTGAGGACCAGCTGCACCGCCTCGCCCCGCACCTGCATTCCGGCACGGTGGTCGTCGGCGCCGGGATGGTCACCGAGATCCACACCTCGACGCTGCGACTGTTCGAACGGATCCTCGGGCCGACCAGGACCTCACTGGCGGCCAAGAAGGCGCGGCTCATCTTCTGCGCACCGGACCCCGGGCTCCCCCGGGGCGAGAACCCATGGCCACGGAGCTACCCGCTGCCCACCGGCATCGGAGCCGTCTCGGGTCTGACCGTCATCAACCACGCGGGCATCTTCTGCGCCGACCGCCTCGACGTCGGCACCCGCTTCCTGTTGCGGAACCTGCCGCGGCGCCGTGGACCGGAACACGTCGTCGACCTGGGCTGCGGCAACGGGGTGGTCGGGCTCGCCGCCGCACTGGGAAACCCCGAGGCCCGGGTGACCTTCATCGACGAGTCCTATCAGGCGCTGGCCTCGGCACAGGCCACCTTCCTGGCGAACGTGCCCTCCGGCACCACCGCGGAGTTCCTGGCGGCCGACGGTCTGTCGGCCATGCCCGCCGGGACGGTGGACCTGGTGCTGAACAACCCGCCGTTCCACACGCACCGCGCGACGAGCGACGCGACGGCCTGGCGCATGTTCAACGGCTCCCGCGCCGCGCTGCGCCGCGGCGGCGAGCTGTGGGTGGTCGGCAACCGGCACCTCGGCTACCACGCGAAGCTGCGCCGGCTCTTCGGCAACTGCGAGATCGCCGCGAGCGACCCCAGATTCGTCGTCCTACGAGCCGTCAAGCGCTGACCGCACCCCGGCTGTCCCATCGGGGAGGAAATCCTCGACCGCCATGCTCACCGGAAAGCTGCGGCGCTGCGCTCGGCCCAGGCCGCGAAGGTGCCCGGCGCCCGGCCCAGGACACGCTCGACATCGGGGCTGATCCGCTGCTCGGCGTGGGTGGGCTCGCCGAGGATGGCAAGGGTGGTCTCGACCACGGGTTCGGGCATGAACTGCAGCATCTGCGCGCGGGCCTCGTCGCGGGTCTGCTCGATGAACCGGATCGGCTCGCCGAGCGCGTCGCCGATCGCCTCGGCTCGTTGCCTGGGCGTGATGAGGGCGGGCCCGGTCAACTCGTAGACCTGCCCGGCGTGACCGTCCTCGTGCAGGACCGCTGCGGCGACCTCGCCGATGTCGGCCGGGTCGATGAACGGCAGTCCGGTATCGCCGAACGGTGCGGCGGCCGTGCGCTGCGTGCGGATCGTCTCGGCCCACGCGAAGGCGTTGGAGGCGAAACCACCGGGCCGCAGAATCGTCCAGTCCATGCCCGACTGTCGGATGGCGTCCTCGATGGACAGTCCCATGCGCCCATGTGAGGACGACTGCGGTCGGGTTGCGACTCCTTGGGAGGACAGCAGGACGACCCGTCGAACGCCGCCGGCTTTCGCGACGTCGAGGATGCTCTGGGGGTTCAGCAGGTGCACGGCGGCACCGCCGTCGTGGAGGAACACCGCGTCAGCGCCGTCGAAAACGGGCCGAAGGCTCTCAGTGGCGGCCAGGTCCACCTGACGGTGCCGGACACCCTCCGGCACCGCCGTGCCCGAGACTCCTCGGGACACCGCCGTCACCTGCTCACCGGCTGCCGCGAGTGCCCGCACGAGCGGTCGGCCGACGTTGCCGGTGGCTCCCGTTACTACGATCATGAACTTCCCCCATCGATTGTGATCAGTCACGCCGGGAGCTCTCTCCCGACTGAGTTAGCTGACTAACTTGGTACGACCATAGCCAGCCGAACCCGCTGCTGTCTATGGTTAGTTAGGTGACCAACTTGAAGAAAAGCGATGTCCTCACGAAGCGGGGCAAAAGGGAGCGGCTGACGGCCGCCGCAGTGCGAATGCTGCATGAGCAGGGCGTGGAGAAGACAACGCTCGCCGACATCGCACAGGCGGCCGACGTCCCCGTGGGCAACGTCTACTACTACTTCAAGACCAAGGACGAGCTGGTCGAGGCCGCCCTCTCCGAGCACACCAGACATCTGGAGACCCTCACCGGCCGGCTCGACCAGCTCCCCGACCCGCGCGAACGCCTCAAGGGCCTGGTGAACGCGTGGGTCGGCCAGCGCGACATCACGGCCCGCTACGGCTGCCCCACGGGCACCCTTGCCGTCGAACTCGACAAGCGAACCGACAGTGGCCTCGACATCGCGGCGGGCCATGCCATCCGCCGGCTACTGGACTGGGTGGAACAGCAGTATCGCCAGATGGGCGTGGCCGACCCCGAGGACCTCGCGCTGGCATTCGTCGGCGCCTATCAGGGCATGTCCCTGCTCTCCAATGCGCTACGCGACCCGGAGATCATGACTCGGGGGGGCGCCCGCCTCGTTCGCGAGCTCGATAACTTGACGTGACACACGCCGCCGGGTCAGTGTCCGGCGGCGTAGCGGCCGGCGAGCTCGGTGCCGATCCGGGCCAGCTCGGCCTGGACGGAGCACGGTTCGACCACCTCGATCATCGCACCCCAGCCGGCCAGATGCCGGGCGATGTCCAGCGGGGTCGGCGCGGCGAGGCGGACCCGGACACGCCCGTGGTCGAGCTCGGCGTCGATGTGGCAGTGCCGCCCGAAGTGCGTTCGCAGCACCGGCACGAACCTGGCCTCGATGAGCACGGTCGCCCAGGTGCGTGACCGCCGCCGCTCCACCTCGCCGACGACCTGCTGCCACGCGGTGGCGAGCGTGAAGTCGTCCGGGCGCTCGGCGACCTGGTCGGTCGGCTCGGCCCCGATGATCCGGTCGACCCGGAAGGTTCGCCGCCCTCGTTCGGTCCCGGCGAGCAGGTACCAGATGTCGTCCTTGTCGACCAGGCCCCACGGGTCGACCAGCCGCTCGGTCCGCTCCCGGGCGTGGTCGGTGTAGGTCAGCCGGACCTTCCGCCGGCGGATCACGGCGGTCTGCAGCAGGTCGACCAGCTCGGGCCGACGGCGATCACGCTCGCCCCACCGGGTGGGGTCGATCACCGTGGCGTCGGCGGCGGCCTCGGCGTCGGCCCGGAAGGTCCGCGGCAGTGCCCGCACGAGTTTGCGCAGCGCCGCCTTGGCCTCCCCCGAGACCGCCGCGGCCGGGCCGACGAGCAGGAACAGCGCCTGCGCCTCGGTCGCCGACAGGCCGCTGAGATCGGTGCGGGCGCCACCGACGAGCGACCAGCCGCCGCCCCGTCCAGGCTGCGGATACACCGGGATGCCGGCCGCGGACAGCGCCTCCAGATCGCGGCGGGCGGTGGCGACGGACACCTCCAGCTCGTCGGCCAGCTCGGCGGCGGTCACCCGGCTACGGGCCTGCATGAGCAGGAGGGCCGCGACGAGACGATCAGCACGCATGCCCCCAGTCTCTCCAACAAAGTGCTCAGTTCGTGAGCACTTTGGGGTGGAGCATGGTGACTGTCACCGACCGAAAGAGGAGACCACCGATGTTGCGAGGACTGGCCACCGTCAGCTTCTGGGCCGACGACCTGGAGGCCGCCAAGAAGTGGTACGTCGACCTGCTGGACGTCGAGCCGTACTTCGAGCGTCCGGGCAACGGGCAGCCGGCCGCCTACTACGAGTTCAGGATCGGCGACTACCAGGCCGAACTCGGCCTCATCGACCGGCGTTACGCCCCGCCGGGCGCGCCCGCCGCCCCGGGGGGCGCGATCGTCCACTGGCACGTCGACGACGTACAGGTCACCCTGGACCGGCTGCTGTCCCTGGGGGCCACGCCGCACACACCGCTCACCGAGTACGGCCCCGGTTTCGTCACCGCGTCCGTGGTCGACCCGTTCGGCAACGTGCTGGGCATCATGTACAACCGGCACTACCTGGAGATCCTGGGCCGATGATGCACTTCGCGGACGCCGCCCGGTGGGAGTCGTGGCTGGCCGAGCATCACGAGACCGAGGGCGGCGTCTGGCTGAAGATCGCCAAGAAGAGATCACCCGAAGCGTTGATCACGATCGGGCAGGCGCGAGAGGTCGCGCTCTGTTACGGCTGGATCGACAGCCACCGCAGGTCCTACGACGAGCACTGCTTCCTGCAACGGTACTCGCGCCGCCGCAGGGGCAGCCCCTGGTCGCGAGTGAACGTCGAGCACGTGGAGGCGTTGGCCGCCGCCGGGCGGATGCGGCCGCCCGGCCTGACGGAGGTCGCCGCCGCCCAGGCGGACGGCCGGTGGGCGGCGGCCTACACCGCCCAGCGCAACGCCACCGTCCCACCCGACCTGGCAGAGGCACTGGCGGCCAACCCACGGGCCGCCGCCCGCTTCGAGGCACTCGACAAGACCGGCCGCTACCTGATGATCCTGCCGCTGCTGAAGACCAGGACCCCGACCGGCCGCGCGGCCCGCCTACAGAAGACGATCTCCAGCTTGCTGGAGTGAGAAAGCCGCCGATACTCGCCGCGTCGTGGAAGGTGTTTCAGGGACCGTGAGCGTCAACGCCGGGCCGGGCGTAGCACTTCACGTCGGAGACGTCGCAGCCATGTCCCTTCCGCCGGGCGGCGAGCAGGGACGGACGGTGACCGTGCAAGGTCGCGGCACGTTCGTCAACGAGCGGGAGAACTGGCCGACTGATCAGCGCGGCGGCAGTCACCTTTGTTCTCCAGGAATTCGCCAAAGCGTGCCCGGAGGACCGGGGGGACGCCAATGGTCACAGGCGGCCTTGGCCCGAAGGAGCCGGGGTGTTGGGCTCGCCGGGAAGGTCGGGTTCCTCCCCCAGCCACCACAGAGCCGACTCTTGCGGCCGGCGTTCATCCCGGAGCTCAGGTCCCCACCGGAGGTCTGAAAGGCGGCGAAGCACAGGGTAAAGACCACCCATGATTACCGTGGCGGTCACGACGATGAGAAAGCCGACGCAGAACACCAGGCCGACGAGCATGAGCACTACGTACACGAATTCGTAGGCGAGCCCGAAGAGAACCTCCTCCGCTCCATCAGAAGCAAAGCCGCTCCTCATCATGCGCGCCGTAGGTGCACAGTGAGGGTATATCGACTGTGGGGGAAATGTCTTCCGTGTACGGTAACGCGGCCCCGGTACGGCGAACGTGCCGGCCATGGCCGCCGTTCGGAACCGATGCGTCCGGGTGGAGGGCGGAAGTCCCCCGTCAGGGTCTCGGAGGAAGGGGGAAGCGGAGGGCCGCGGCTGTGATGTGGTCTTTCAGTGGGGTGTCGACGGCGACGTGTTCGACGGAGCCGCCTTCGGTGATGACCGTTTCGGTCAGTTCGTCGAGGACGTCGGGGACCTGGCGGGTGGCGCCGCCGCAGAGCGGGCAGGTCTGGCCGGAGCGGGCCAGCCAGCCGGACTCGTCGCAGACCACGCCGGGGACCTCGGCGCCGTCCTGGATGAGCAGGGTGTCGATCGCGGCGGTGGTGCCGCCCCACAGGCATTCGTCGATCCCTGTCGCGGCGTTGCCGCCGACGGCGGCCTTCTCGAAGACCTCCTGCACCAGACGGCGTTCCTCCTCACGTTCGTAGTCGGCGACGATGCGCTCGGCGCTCTCCCGGATGTCCGCGAACGTCGCCACCTTGCCCGTGTCGACGTTGAAGACGCCCGCAACCTTCGTGCGCAGCTGCTGCGGCAGGAAGTCCAGGAAGACGGTGACCTCGTTCTGCCGGCCACCAACGACCAGCAGGTCGTAGTTCTCGGCGCGGAAGAGCCTGTCCAGCAGGCTCACGGTCTGGCGATAGTGACGTTTGACGAGGTCATCGGCCTTGTTACGGACCGTGTACTCGGCGAGACCGGCCCAGCCGGCGTAGTCGGGCTTGCGGAGGACGCTCCCTCGTACCTCGCCGATCTCGCGCATCTCCGTCTGGTACAGCTCCCATACGCGGGCCGACTCCTTGTCGACGACCAGGACGCAGCAGCGGTGATACTCATCGAGCACCGCGAGCATGGGACGGACGTACGGAGTCTGGTCCACCACGACCTGGTCGCGCACCTTGCGCGGGAGCGACACGACCTCGAACAGGTCGCCCTCGCTGCACGCGAACACCGCGACGGCACCGACCGTGCCCCGCCCGAGCTCCGGTATGCCCTCGATGCGTTCGATGTCCTGCCGCAACGAGAGCCGTGCCCGCCGGTCGAGCGACGGGTCCTCGGTGAGCGGGCGGATCTGGGTGATGAGGCTGTTCACCCGGGTACGGACCGCCTCGAACTCGTCAAAGCCCACAGCGACGTACATGGAGAGAACCGGCAGGCCGCCGCTGTCAAAACGGATGAGGCGGTCGACAGTGCCCTTGGTGATCATGCGATGTCCTCGTCATGGCGGTCGGATGCTCGAACTTCAAGGGGTGGACACCCCGGCAAGGCCGCCCCTTATCGTCATGGAAGTCAATCTAGGATCCGCTAAGTAACGTGCAAGGCGAAGCCGGACAACGTGCCCGACAAGATGTCAGCGCAGTTCGGCAGCCCCGCGGACCTGATGCGTCAGTGGTGGTAGGCGTGGACGACCGCATGCCCACGGCCCTTGGCGATCAGCCAGCGGTTGACCGGCACGGTCAGCACGAAGGCCAGCGCCAGGGAGAAGGCCAGGGCCGCCCAGAACAGGACGCTGGCCAGACCCGCGTCCATGGCGCCGGGCACGGTGAGCATCACGGTGTTGTCGATGATCTCCATCACCACGATGGAGACGGTATCGGCGGCCAGGGCGACCTTCAGCGCCTGGCGCATGTCCAGGCCCGCCTTGAGGACGCCACGCATGGTGAGGGCGTAGCCGAAGACGAAGGCCAGCGCGACCGACAGCACGACGGTGGCGCCCGCGTGCAGTCCCACCGCGGTCCCGATGATCATTCCGAGGACCTCGCCGATGGCGCAGCCGGTCAGGCAGTGCAGTGTCGCCTGGGCGGCGGTACGCCAGGAGGAGCCTCCGTGTGCGCCCGCGTGTCCGGCGTGGTCGTTTCCGGTATGGCTGTGCGTGCTGTGGCCGTGATTTGAGTGGTCCATGGCCTGTCACATCCTTTTCGGTTATGGGCCCGTCTGCTGACACCCACGCCGGAAATATACCCATGGGGGGTATCGAATCGCAAGACGAAGCACTGCCGAGACCGGGAATTGAACCCCGGGGGGGTATGTTATGGTCAAGAACCAAGGTACCCGGTAGGGGTACATGTGAGAGGAGAACCTCATGTGCACGGCATGCGCGTGCGGCACTGCGGACACCGCCTCCGCACAGGTGGAAACCAGCGGCGGAACCGCCTACCAGGTCAGCGGGATGACGTGCGGCCACTGCGTCAGCTCGGTCACCGAGGAGGTCACCGAGGTCCCGGGCGTCACCGACGTCAAGGTGGACCTGGCCACCGGCCTGGTGACGGTTGGCGGCGACGGCCCGATCGACGCCGCCGCCATCGCGGCCGCGATCAAGGAGGCCGGATACGAAGTGGTGACCGTGTCATGAACACGCCCGTCAAGCTCGGCGCCTACGCCCTGGGTCTCGTCGTGATCTTCGGTGGGGCTCTTGGAGCCGGCGCCGCGGTGGGCCCCACCGAAACGCCGCCCGTCGTCAACGGCCACCAGGCCCCGAACCAGGCGGCCGACGGTCATGGAGCCCACGTACAGCCGGCTCCCAGCCAGGCAGCGACCGCGGCATCCATCCCAGGAGGACTTCAAGTGTCCCAGGACGGCTACATCCTGACCTCCGAGACGACGACCATCACGCCCGGCGAGCCGACGGACTTCCGGTTCACCGTGACCGGTCCCGACGGCCGCCCGGTCACCGGCTACCAGACGCTGCATGACAAGAAGCTGCACTTCATCGTGGTCTCCCGCGATCTGGTCGGCTTCCAGCATTTGCACCCCGAGCTGACCGACGACGGCGTGTGGTCGGTAAAGCTGACACTGCCAGAGGCGGGCGCCTACCGGGCGTTCGCCGACTTCGCCCCCGAGGGTGGCACCGGCCTGACCCTCGGCGTTGACCTGCACGCGAGCGGCGCCTACAAGCCCAAGGCGCTGCCGGCGGCCAACCGTACGTCCACGGTCGACGGCTACACCGTGGAGCTCGACGGGGCACTCACCCCGGGTGCCTCCAGCAGGCTCACTGTGAAGGTGAGCAAGGACGGCCGCCCGGTCACCGATCTGCAGCCCTATCTGGGTGCCTACGGTCACCTGGTCGCCCTGCGCGCCGGAGATCTGGCCTACCTGCACGTGCATCCCGACGGCGAGCCGGGCGACGGCAGAACGCCTTCCGGCCCGGAGATCACCTTTTACGCCGAGGTGCCCAGCAGGGGTGGCTACCGACTGTTCCTGGACTTCCAGCACGAGGGAGCCGTACGCACCGCGGAGTTCACCGCCCACGCCGGTGAACTCCGCACGCCGGCCACGACCTCAAGCCCGACGCCGACGGCCACCCCGTCCGCGTCACACGGCGACCACAACCACTGACCTCTGGCATGACGAGCGAAAGGAGCAGGTGGTGTCTCCCCTCACCGGCGACAGATCGCAGGACACGGTCGAACTCTCGATCGGTGGCATGACCTGCGCGTCCTGCGCCAACCGGATCGAGCGCAAGCTCAACAAGCTCGACGGCGTCACCGCGACCGTCAACTACGCCACGGAGAAGGCCAAGGTCACCTTCGGTGAAGGCGTCGATCCCCAAACGCTCATCGCCGAAATCGAGAAGACCGGCTACACCGCCGCACTTCCTGTGAAGCCGGGCAGCGGCACACAGCAAGACGGATCACAGACCGACCCAGCCGACGAACTTCGGCCGCTGCGCCAGCGGCTGGTCACCTCGGTGGTGCTCGCCGTGCCGGTGATCGCGATGGCGATGATCCCGGCGCTGCAGTTCACCAACTGGCAGTGGCTGTCGCTCGTCCTGGCAGCGCCGGTCGTGGCCTACGCGGGCTGGCCCTTTCACCGGGCGGCTTGGACCAACCTGCGCCACGGCGCCGCGACCATGGACACTCTGGTCTCGCTCGGCACCCTCGCCGCGCTCGGCTGGTCGTTGTGGGCGCTGTTCCTCGGCAGCGCGGGCACCCCGGGTATGACTCACCCGTTCGCCTTCACGATCGAGCGCACCGACGGCTCGGGCAACATCTACCTTGAGGCGGCCGCGGGCGTTACCGCGTTCATCCTGGCGGGACGCTACTTCGAGGCTCGCTCCAAGCGCCGCGCGGGCGCCGCCCTGCGGGCCCTGCTGGAGCTCGGCGCCAAGGACGTCACCGTACTGCGCGACGGTCACGAGATCCGCGTTCCCTCCGACCAGCTCAAGGTCGGAGACCGGTTCATGGTCCGGCCCGGCGAGAAGATCGCCACCGATGGCGTGATCGAGGAGGGCTCCTCCGCCATCGACGCCTCCATGCTCACCGGCGAGTCGGTGCCGGTCGAGGTGGGCCCCGGGGCGGCGGTGACCGGCGCCACCGTCAACGCCGGTGGCCGCCTGCTCATCCGCGCCACCCGCATCGGCGCAGACACCCAGCTCGCCCAGATGGCCAGACTGGTCGAGGACGCCCAAACGGGCAAGGCCGCTGTGCAACGGCTGGCCGACCGCGTCTCTGGGATCTTCGTCCCGATCGTGATCGCGCTGGCCGTCGGCACGCTCGGCTACTGGCTGGGCACCGGCGACGGTGTTGGTGCGGCCTTCACCGCCGCGGTCGCCGTGCTGATCATCGCCTGCCCCTGCGCCTTGGGCCTGGCCACGCCGACCGCGTTGCTGGTCGGCACCGGTCGCGGAGCCCAACTCGGCATCCTGATCAAGGGCCCGGAGGTCCTGGAGTCCACCAGGAAGATCAATACCGTCGTGCTCGACAAGACCGGCACCGTCACCGAAGGCAAGATGACCCTCACCGGCGTCCACCTCGCCGACGGCGAGGACGCCACCGAGGTGCTGCGCCTGGCCGGCGCCCTGGAGCACGCCTCCGAGCACCCCATTGCCCAGGCCATCGCCCGGGGCGCCGCCGAACGCGTGGGAGAGCTGCCCGCCGCAGAGGACTTCGCCAACCTCGAAGGCCTCGGCGTCCAAGGCATCGTTGACGGGCACGCCGTGCTGGTGGGCCGTCCCGCACTGCTCGCCGAATGGTCACAGCAGCTGCCGGTGGAACTGGAACGGAAACTGCAGGCGGCTCAGGCGGCGGGCCGTACCGCGGTCGCGGCCGGCTGGGACGGGAAGGCCCGCGCGGTCCTGGTGGTGGCCGACACGATCAAGCCGACCTCGGCCGAGGCGATTCGGCGGTTGCGCGCGCTGGGGCTGAGGCCGGTGTTGCTCACCGGGGACAACGCCGCCGTGGCACGGTCGGTGGCCGCGGAGGTGGGCATCGACGAGGTGATCGCCGAGGTACTGCCCGCAGGCAAGGTCGACGTCGTCAAGCGCCTGCAGGCCGAGGGCAGGTCGGTGGCCATGGTGGGCGACGGCGTCAACGACGCCGCGGCGCTGGCTCAGGCCGATCTCGGCCTGGCCATGGGGACCGGCACCGACGCGGCCATCGAGGCCTCAGACCTCACCCTGGTCCGCGGCGACCTGCGGGTGGCGGCCGACGCCATCCGGCTGTCGCGCCGCACCCTGGCCACCATCAGGGGCAACCTGTTCTGGGCCTTCGCCTACAACGTGGCCGCCCTGCCGCTGGCCGCACTCGGTCTGCTCAACCCCATGATCGCCGGAGCCGCGATGGCGTTCTCCTCGGTCTTCGTGGTCGGCAACAGCCTGCGCCTGCGGGGCTTCAGGTAAGACCAACCTCAGCTGAGACCGCTCGGCTTCGAGCGGGCATCGTGACGGCCTCCGGCATCGTGCCGGAGGCCGTCACGCCATTTCCCGGAAACCGGCCCCGCGTGGATGTCGAGCGCCTAGGAGAGGTACGGCAGATGAGCCGAGCGGTAGAGCACGATAATCAAGGCCACGATGGCCGCGAACCAGGCGACCAACGCGAAAAGCCCCAGGTCGGCATAGCCGTGCTGGACCAACGCGCCGAGCACTCCCAGGCCGACCACGAGCCAGCGCAGCACGTCGAGCAGAGCGACCGGGGAGATGGCCCCCTGAGGGCGGATCCGTCTGATGATGGCGTCGGTGATCAGCCAGACGGTGATCAAAGTGCCTGCCGTGTTGGCGATGCCGATCACCTCCCCCAGGGAGGAGGTCGACAAGGTACGGCTCGAATCCGCGATGGACACGATCGTGGCGACAAGCGAGGTACAGACCATGGCGACCGCGGCCAGCCTGGCCCGGCCGAAGGGATCGTCGACGGATCGCTCCAACCGGAACAGTCCGGACACGCACAGGTTCCATCCGACGGGGTCGAGCAGCAGATCGAAACCGTTGAAGCGGAAGGCACCGAAGACGAGGACGAAACCGGTAGCGATCTTGGCGACCGGGCGCATCCGCCCTGACCTTTCAGGCTTGTCGCCCGGAATCTACGAACCGGGCCGACAACCGAAGCGCCCGACGAAGCGACCCGGGCCGGTCTGGCGATTCGCCAATGGTCGACGCGGAACCTCTACCTCGCGGGAACCGCGGTCGTACTTTCAGGCGCAGTGCTCACTCCCGGGCAGCCACCACAGCGCGAGCTGCCCGAATACTCGATGCCCAGGTCGTTCCCGAAGGACATGGCCGTGTTCACGAAGGTGGGCGGATATAAGGCGCCTACCTGTCCATGGATCGATCAGGTGGACGATCCCTGCCGGTATTGGCTGGTGAACGGACAACCGTTCCCGCAGGCCGCGCCTTATACCGTCAGAAAAGGCAAGGCCCCCCAACAGGCGCCGTTCATCCGCAGTCCCGATAAAAAGGCGGTCGTCTATTTGGGCAGAGACGACCGCCGCATGGCGTACCAGGATGCCAAGGGCATTCACCACCTCACCGGCAACCTGGCCGACGCCGAAGTTCCCACACCCGCGTTCCTCGGTCAGAGCAGGTATGTCGCCCTGACCAAGGGGGCACCCGGGTCACCGACACCAGGACCTGGACCACGGTGTCGATCCCCGGTGCTCAACGCGTCCACGCCCTCAACGGAAGCGGGATCGTGGTCACGACGGCCTCTCAAGTGCTCGTGCTCGACCACCGAGGAAAGACCCGGATGAGCCTTCCCCTCAGGAAGACCAGGAAGAACACCCGCGAGGACACGTACCATCTCCGGCTGGATGGAAAACGCCTTGTGGCCATCCGGGACTTCGGGAGTCGCGTCGAAACCTTCGACCCGGAAACCGGCAGGCGTTTGTCCAGCGTCGCTCTCAAGCTCCCCGGCGACGATTTCCTTGACGTTGGCCTCGGCTGGTCCAAACGAGACCTTTTCCTGGTCCGCGGCGCCCTGAGCGAACGCGTCTACTACCTCGATCCGGCGACCGGCGAGCTCTGGAGACGCGACTGAACCGCTCCAATCCCGCGCGGACGATTCACCCTGGAGGCCGGACCCGGTCGATATGCCGGTTGACCTCGCGATCGATGACGACCTCGTCCGCCCGCTCGAACTGCGCCGGGTCCCGGTTGGCCGCCGGGAACGACAGCAGGACCCAGTCGTCCGCCTTAAGGTCGACGCCGTTCCAGTGCGTGTCCTCCTTGATTCGTCAAGAGCCTCGTTCCACAGCCCCGGCTGTCTGGACTCATCGCACCTGACAGTTCGCCGCGAATCTTGACAGTTGACCTGACAGTGCGAGATCGAAGATGACAGTCGGCCCGCGCCCTCGACGCCTGGCGTTGGTGGTCGAGCCGCAGCCGAACGCCGAACCTGTCGGTAGGTTTCTGATCATGTCCGACGCCGACTTCACCCCCCTCCGCGTCACCTACCGAACGCACGGGCTTGACACCTCCCGCCGCATCCGCACATGGGCGAAGGCGAAGGGCTACTCCGTCAGCGAACGTGGCCGGGTCGCTCCGGAAATCATCGATGCCTTCTTCGCCGCCCATCCCGAGGTCCACGAACAGGCGAACACGTTCGAGCTGGTCCACGCCACCGCAAGGACCCCCGGCGCCTCCCCGGAGGATTACGAATGGCAGGAGGAGGACGACATCTACACGATCGTTTTCGTTCGTGGGCTCGACGAGCACGAGGTGCTGCGCCGGCTCGGCGCCGCGGAAGAGGACATCCGGCTGATCGGAGATGGGGACCGCTCCTGTCCGGAAGGGCCCCAGGTCATCACCGTGAGGCGAATCGGGGACTGGACCGTCGCGATCGAGGACTGCGGCTGGCACGGCGCGCAATGGGAGGTTCTGGACGCCTTGTCACGCGACGGCGGAGAAGCTGTGGCGGTGCAGCGGCATGACTACGCCCAGCACCTCGTTTCCTATGCCGTCGACGGTCAACTCATTACCAACATCAACCCGGGGTTTCCCATCGACAGGCAGGGCGCGGATCCCGACCGGCTCAATCGTCACCTCCGTGAGCTGGGCATCGATCCGGCCGCCGACGACTCCATCGACAACCCCATCCCGGCGGCCCTGGCACTCGCCGGCCGAATCACCGGCGTCACGATCGGCCCAACACACCTCCGCGGCCCCGTTCTCGGCGCCGCCATACCTGGCACCTGTTCCTGACCCACCACAGCGTCGAAACGGGCCGGAAATGCCCTCGCCTCGCCACAGAGCCCCCCTAACTGTGACGGCAGACGATACGGGACGCGGGCTCAGCCAGTTTTTTCGTCCCAGTGGATCTGTTCGGCGCCGAAACCGGTTGGCACCTGTGATCCGCTACGGACCAAGCATCTGCCGTTGGCGTGCTAGGCACCTTTTGTGGAATCACCCCTCGTCACGGGGTTCTCCGATTCACGCCGGGTGAGCACCAAGGGGGCGTCCTCGGTGATGGCGACCGTGTGCTCGGAGTGGGCCGTGCGCGAGCCGTCGGCCGACCGGATGGTCCAGCCGTCGGCGTCGTAGACGATTCGGTCGGTCGTGCGGGCGAACCAGGGTTCGAGCGCCAGGGTCAGGCCCGGCCGGAGCGTAAGGCCGCGCCCTGCCCGGCCCCTGTTCGAAACGTGGGGCCCCTCGTGCATGGTGCGGCCGATGCCGTGGCCACCGAACTCGTCGTTGACTGGATAACCGTAGTCGTGGGCCACCGCCCAGATCGCCGCCGAGATGTCACCCAGGCGATTGCCCGGACGCGCCACCTCGATCGCCGCCTCCAACGCTTCCTCGGTGGCACGGATGATCCGTAGGTCCTCCTCCGCAGCAGTGCCAACGACGACTGTGCGCGCCGAGTCGGCCACCCAGCCGTCGACGCCGACCGCGAGGTCCGCGCTGAGTACGTCGCCGTCACGCAGCGTGTAGTCGTGGGGTAGGCCGTGCAGGACGGCGTCGTTGACCGACAGGCAGATGACGTTGCGGAACGGGCCGCGTCCGAAGGACGGCGCATAGTCCCAGTAGCACGACTCCGCCCCGCGCCGTTTGATCATGCCGCGCACGTGGTGCTCCAGGTCCAGGAGGTTGACGCCCACGTCGGCGAGCCGGCCGACCTCGGAGAGCACCTCGGCGACGAAACGCCCGGCCACGTGCATGCGTTGGATCTCCGCAGGTGTCTTCAGCTCAATCACAAGTACCTCGCTCCACAGGGTGTCGGTATTACTATACCGGCACCCTAACATTCACCGGTATAGTAATACCAACCCCGTCCCGGGGGCATGGTCCGCCAACCGCTCACACCTGAGCAGATCGAGGCCGGCAGACGTCTCGGCGCCCTGCTGTGCCACGCACGAGCGGGACGCGACCTAGCGGAAGTCGCACACACGGCCGGCATCTCGCCGGAAACCCTGCGCAAGATCGAGAATGGACGGGTCAGACCTGCAGCGTGCGGCCCCACTCGCGCGCTCGGGTGAGTTCCCCGCCGGCCAGAGGGCCCGGTGTGCCCGTGACGGTGAAATCCGCGCCGTGTTCAGCCCGAATCTTGTGGCGCTTGAACGCCTTTACGATCGCCTTGCTCGCCGAACCGGCGAACAGACCACCGGTCGTGGTCGAAAAGGCGATGACCCGGCCGTCGACCGAGTCGACCCGGTCGATCCACTCGCGGACGCCGGAGGACGGGGCGCTACCGCCCTTCTGCGCCGCCTGACTGCGCGAAGCGCTGCTGGGCAAGCCCATGTTGTGCGTCGGCGCACCGACAAGGACCAGATCGGCGGACAGGGATGGTGGCGCGGAGTCGGCCGATACCGCCTCCACCGCGGCACCGCCCGAGCGCAACCCTTCGATGATGGCCTCGGCCACCTGTGAGGTGTTACCGAAGCAGGACTCGGTAACGACGACCACACGCATTTTTCCTCCAGTAGTTGCGAGCGTCGAGGGCCGGATCATCGATCGATGAACCCGTCGCGCAGAGGCGGCGAAACGCAACCACCTAGGTGTCGGCAAGGGCGGCGGCGTCAAGCACCAGACCGTCGGCCACCAGGGTCGCGGCGGTGAGCACCAGCGCACCGATCCACATTCCCGCCCCCCTGCGGTTCCGCCCGAGCCGCAATACCCCCCAGACAGTGGCGAGCACCGCGATGAGCAAGCAGACGAACGCATCGGCGCTGTGCCCATGAGCCTGAGCGGGCATCCGCACCCCCTTCCCTCAAGCAGTAATTGAGACATGATGTCTCATTTGAGATGCTAGCAGCGTGAACAGTCCCCGCCGCAAGCCCTCCGACCGGATCATCGACGCCGCCATCACCCGGGTCCGCGAGCGTGGCATCACGGTGGGTCTCGACGGCATCAGCCTTGAGGAGGCGATCGCCGCCTCGGGAGTCGCCCGGGCCACGGCCTACCGCCACTGGCCGAGTCGGGCCGGATTCCTTCGCGAGGTGCTCGTGCGGGTCGTGCGCGACACCCGACTCGAACCGGAGGGCACCGAAGAGATCGACGCTCTTCGGGGGTTCATATCCGCACACCGGGACGGAGCGGCAACGGAAGCGGGACGCCGGACCCTGGTCGTCGAGGGCCTGCGCATCGCTGTGGAGGCTGACTTTCAGCGCTTCGCGACCTCGCGCGAATGGCGCGACTACCTCGCACTCCGCGCAACCTGCAGCAGCCTGCCCGACAGTGACCTGCGCACGGTCGTCACGGCCGAACTGGCAGCGGCGGAGCATTCCTTCGTGGCACAGCGCGCAGCCGTGTACAGCCGCCTTCCGAAGCTGCTCGGGTACCGGCTCACCACGCCGCTGGCCGACGACGCAGGCTTCGAGTTGATGTCCCAAGCCATGGGAGCGCTCCTGATGGGGTTCGTGGTCCGCGCCTCCGTCAACGAGGAGAGCCCGTCATTCCAGGCCCGGGCGTTCGGCTCTTCACTGGAGTCTCGCTGGACGAGCACGACCTATGCCCTTGTCGCCGCCATGCTCTCCTACCTCGAACCCGATCCCTCCGTCCACTGGACCGCGACACGGATCGCCGCTTCGATCGCCCTCCTCGACGAACTCGCGACCCTCGTGGAGAAAGGCCACGCGATCCGCACCGCCACCGGCGGAGCCGTCGGCGGCCCCGCACCAGATCTCGCCTGAGATGGTGACCTGTTCGGCCAGGTGCTCGTGGGCGGCCAGCAGCCAGGTGCGTCAAACGTTCTATTACGGACAGCAGGTCCGCCTGGCGACCGACAGGTCGCCAGACGCCAACCTCGGCGGCAAAAGACCGCTGCCTGTCATTGGACCTCGCAGGAATGAGCGAACGTGAGCACTTCGCCTTCGTGGCCAGGCGGCTTGCCGCGGTCGAGAGGTTCCTGGACGGTTACGACCAGCACGCGCCGCGTCTTGGAGGTCCTGGTCTGAGCGGTTAGACCATCGGCGAGATAGGGCGAGCCGACGCCGCAGCGCGTCGATCTCGATGATGGTCACGGTGACCTCGTCACCGACCTGAACATCGTCAACTGATGCCTCGGCATCGCGTGTCGAGAGGAGACGTCAGGAGATGGTGAGCGTGCCGTTCGCGTTACGAGCGCAGGTGACGATCGTGCGGGAGGCGGCGGTGAGGGCGCCGGTCAGGCACTGGCCGAGGACGGCGTGCCCCGCGGTGTTGGGGTGCCATGACTCCTGGCAGGTCTGGAAGTAGGTGACGCAGGTGTTCGCCACCCGCTGGACGCCGATCTTGTCCCAGCCGGAGAGGCTGGTGATGAACGTGCCGGACGGCCCGTCCTGCACCCGGACCGGCGTGGCGAGCGCGTCTGTCGGGCTGCCGGGGTTCTCGCAGAGCCGGGCCCCGTCGAATGCCTTCTGGACGTCCAGTACGCGCAGGTCGGCCGTCGGGCGCTCGGCCACCAGCGTGGTGTAGGCGTTCTTGACCAGGGAGCCGAGGTTCTGGGAGAACACATGCCCGGGGGCGAGGCTCGCACGGTGGATCGGGCAGCCGGCGGCGTACCGCTCAGCACCGAGCGCGCGGAACTTGTCGCGGGTGTCGGTACGGTTGTCCTCGTCCCGATACTGCGGGGCGACATCGAGCGGCAGCGGGTTGGTGTAGGTCTGCAGGATTACACGGTGGACGCCGTCGGCGTCGATTTGAGTGAGGGTGTCGAGGATCTGGCGCAGGGCGGCGGTGGTCTCGGTGGTGGCGGTGGCGACCTCGGCGTCGGAGGCCAGGTCCGAGACGGTGCAGGGCTCCTGCGGCACCTCACCGCCCAGGTAGGCCCAGAACTCCCACCAGCCCGTCCAGGCGTCGGCGATGAAGCGGTTGGCGCACACCGTGGCCACGTCGCCGAAGGTGAACTGGGTGTTGTTGGAACCAAGGCCGATGAGGACGACGTCGATGTCGTGGGTCTGGGCGACGACGCGTAGCTGGTCGAGTTGCGAGGCGACGGAACGGCCCTTGGCGCGGGCGCTGGAGGGGTTGGCGATGTCGGCGGGCTGACCGCCGGAGCACGCGAGGTTGAAGCGATCCTGGATACCGGGGAGCGACGCCTTGAAGAGCGAGGCGTTCGCCGACCGGTGACAGAAGTAGGCGTTGCTGTTGGCCGCCGACCAGCCGGGGAAGGCCTGTGCCGTCCCGGAGGCATCGACGACGGGCTGGTAGTTCCCCGCGCCCTCCCCGCTGATAAAACTGTCTCCGAGCGCGACGGCGGCGGTGGGCAGGGCCGCGTGCGCCGCTCCGCTCTGGACGACTTGGATGCCGACCGTGCCTACCAGGAGCGCGGCCATCGCGGCCACCCGCCGGAAAAACCTCACAGCTACTCCATTTCCTACTAAATAAGCATGAAATAACGAATACCTGGATCAGAACATGCCGCATCGATAGCGTCAAGATCTCTTGAGGCTCGGCCGTTTCACCTAAGAGATCGTGTATCGCCCTGATCGTCAAGCATGTGTTTGCTCGCTCAGACCGAGCGTTCAGCGACCGGGTGAACCAGACACCGATCGGGCTCGCCTTCCGCAGCATGCGCGAGCCGGCAGCCGTGGTGGGTTCGGGTCACCAAGCCCTGCGGTAGGCGTAGACCACCGCCTGCACGCGGTCACGCAGGTCGAGCTTGGTGAGGATGCGCGACACGTACGTCTTGACGGTTTCCCGACTGATCCGACCAGTCCTTCCATGACGGCTGACGGGCCGGATCCGCTGCCCCGTAGCGGTCACCCTCCGGCGCGGGCAGGGCGCCGAGCTCGGCCAGGTCAGCCGCGCTCAGCTCGACATCCGCCGCCCCGGCGTTCTCCGCGAGGTACTTCGGGGTCTTGGTCCCGGGGATGGGAACGACGTACCGTCCCTGGGCCATCACCCAGGCGAGCGCCACCTGGGCTGGGGTGGCGCCGATGCGCTCGGCGATCTGACGGACCCGGCCCGCGATGGCCAGGTTGGCACGGAGCGCCTCCTGCTGGAAGCGCGGCAGCCGCCGCCGGAAATCCTCCTCGGGCAGGTCCTCGAACGACGAGAACCGCCCGGTGAGGAAGCCCTTGCCCAGGGGCGAGTACGCCAGGAAGGCGATGTTCTGCTCGGTGCAGTACGGCAGCACCTCGGTCATCCAGTCCCGGGTCCACAGTGACAGCTCGGACTGCACCGAGGTCACCGGGTGCACCGACTGTGCCCGCTCGATCTGCTCCACCGTCACCTCGGACAGGCCGATACAGCGCGCCTTGCCCGCCGCCACGGTCTCCGCCAGCGCTCCCCAGGTCTCCTCGATCGGCACCTCGAGATCCACCCGGTGCAGCTGGTAGAGATCCACGTAATCGGTGCCGAGCCGACGCAGGCTCTCGTCGATCGACCTCCGGACGTGCTCCGGGCGGCCGTCCAGACCCTGAACGGGGTTGCCCTCGGAGTCCCGGGTGAGTGTGCCGACCTTGGTGGCCAGCACCGCACGCTCCCGATGACCGCCCGCCAGCGCCCGGCCGAGCAACTCCTCGTTGGTGAACGGCCCGTACACGTCCGCGGTGTCGAGCAGCGTCATGCCCATATCGAGCGCCCGGTGGATCACCGAGGTCAACGTGACCTCGTCCCTCGGGGTCGCCAGGTCGTAGCTGAAACTCATGCCCATGCAGCCCAGCCCCAGAACGCCGATCTCGGTACCGTCGGGACCGAGCGTCGTTGTGCGCATTTTTCGTCCTCTCATAGACTTCGGGAGCCCTGCGATCATCAGCATCGCAGGGCTCCCTGGAACCAGGCCCTGTCCCCGTTCGTCACTACCCATGTCGATCCACCCACCGAAGGGACCTCCATGCGCAGCGCGCTCTTCGGGAACCTGGACTCCCAGCAGGTCCCCGCCAACTTCGCCCTGCAGAACGCCAAGATGCTCCGCGTCCGGCTACCGCACGAGGTGCTCGCCAGGCAGGGCTCGATGGTCGCCTTCCAGGGCCAGATGGACTTCGACTACGAGGGATCGGGCGGGGTCGGAAAACTGTTCAAGAAGATGGTGACCGGCGAGGGCGCCCCGCTGATGCGCGTCAGAGGGCAGGGCCTGCTGTTCCTGGCCGACAACGCCGACGACATCCACCTTTTCTACCTGGAGAACGAGGCTCTCACCGTCAACGGCCGCAACCTGTTGGCCTTCGATCCCCAGCTCACCTGGGACATCCAGCGCGTGCAGGGCGCGGGGATCGCCGCGGGCGGCCTGTTCAACATGACGATCAAGGGCACCGGCTGGGTCGCGGTCACCGCGCACGGCACACCGGTGCTTCTCGACACCACCCAGATGCCGACCTTCGCCGACGGCCAGTCCGCGGTCTGCTGGAGTGCCGGCCTGCACGTGGGCGTCAACCGGACGATGAAGGTCGGCGCGCTGATCGGCCGCGGCAGTGGCGAGGCCATGCAGCTCGCCTTCCAGGGCCAGGGATTCGTCCTCGTCCAGGCGAGCGAGGGCCCACCGGTGGTGCAGGCACAGTAGGCCGGTGATCTCTCACCATGAGCCCTGAGCATCGCGGGACATGTCGCGCTCTCCGGCCGGCCTTCGGCACGAGCCGGAAGTGCTGTGGTGGGTTCAGGTCACCAAGCCCCTGCGGTAGGCGTAGACCACCGCCTGCACGCGGTCACGCAGGTCGAGCTTGGTGAGGATACGCGACACGTACGTCTTGACGGTCTCCTGACTGATCACCAACGTCGCGGCGATCTCGCTGTTGGACAGGCCGTCGGCGATGAGGCGCAGGACCTCCAGTTCGCGTGGGGTCAGCGCGACGTCGTCCGGCGTGCCCTTGGCGGGACGGATCCGCGACGCGTACCTGCCGACGAGCTGCCGCGTCACCTCGGGTGCCAGCAGCGCGGCGCCTGCCGCGACGGTGCGGATGCCGTTCAGGAGCTGCGCCGGTGGGGCGTCCTTGAGCAGGAACCCGCTCGCCCCCGCACGCAGCGCCTCATAGACGTACTCGTCCAGGTTGAACGTCGTCACCACGAGCACCTTGACGGGATGCGCCACTCCGGCACCGGCCAGCAGGCGGGTCGCCTCGATGCCGTCGAGCACCGGCATCCGCACGTCCATCACCACGATGTCGGGGCTCAGCCGGCGGGCCAGGTCGACCGCGGCGCGACCGTCCCCGCACTCGCCCACCACCTCCAGGTCGGGCTGCGCACCGATGATCGTCGCGAACCCGGTGCGGATCAGCGCCTGGTCGTCGCAGATCAGAACCCGAACCGGCGCGTTCATGACGGGCTTCCCGCAGGGATGCGTGCCCACACGACAAAGCCGCCCGCCCGCCGGTCCGCGTTGAACTCGCCGCCCAGGGCGTCAACCCGCTCGCGGAGCCCGGCGAGGCCCCGCCCGCTTCCGCCAGGCGAGCCGTTCCGGGAGCCGGAACCGTCGGTGTCGACCTCCACGGTGATCTCCTTTTCGCCATAGCGCACGCGGACCACGGTGCGATTGCCATGGGCGTATTTGAGGGCGTTGGTCAGGGACTCCTGCACGACCCTGTAGGCCACGAACTCGGCGCTGCCGGCCGACTCCACCGGCTTGCCCTCCTCGGTGAACTCCACCGGCTGCCCGGCCTGGCGTGTCTGTTCCACGAGTGTGGAAAGTTCACCGACGGGCGGCGTCCTGACATCGCTGTCGTGGTCGGGGTTGAGCAGGTTGAGCAGGTTCCGCAGGTCGCTGATGGCCCGTCGGCCGGTGTCGGTGACAGCGCTCAGCGTCGCGTCGAGGCGATCGGGTACGGCGGTCAGGTAGCGTGCCGCCTCGGCCTGTACGACCATCGCCGTCACGTGGTGGGTCACGACGTCGTGGAGTTCGCGGGCGATGCGGGTGCGTTCGGCGGCCCGGGTGGCCTCGGCGAGGTGGCGGCGGCGTTCGGCCTCGGCGGCCCGGGTGGAGCGCAGCCAGGCCCCGATGCCCCACGCGAGGACCACCGCCAGGTAGAACGTCACATATCCTTCCGACCCCTCGGTCGAGCCGAGCCGGTCGAGCGCGAGCGCCAGTGACAGGTACGCCGCGGAGAGGAGGACCGCGGTGACGCGCCGGTGGCGTTCCAGATAGGCGCCCGCGCTGATGAGCGCGATGGGCAGGGCGGCGCCCGCCACCATGTGGTAGGCCCGGAGCTGGTCGAGGGCGAAGCCGAGCGACACCAGGACGAGACAGAGGGCCGGCCACCGTCGGCGCACGGCGAGCGGGAGGCACTCCAGGGCGATCACCACGACGGCCGGCGCGTCGAAGGGACGGGCCGGCAGGTCGCCGAGTTGCGTCCCGTGGTCGTGAAGCGCCGGCAGGAATGACGCGACGGCCAGCAGCAGCGCGAGCGGAAGGTCCCGGACCGTGACGTCGAATCGCCGCCACAGATCCTGGAACCACCGGAGATCGATCACTGGGGGAGCGTAGCGGTCGCGCCGGACCGGGCACTGCGCCGACGGGGGACCACATTGCCGCGCCGGTGGGCCAGCCACATGAACACGATGGTCAGCAGCGCGCCGAACACCACCGCGTACGGGCTCGCCTCCGGCCCGAACTCGCCGCCGGTGAGCAGGGCCGGGCCCGACGTCACGCCGTGCAGCAGCCCCTCCGTGGCGCCATTGCCGGAGACCTCGGTGCTGAAGATGCCGGCCGCGGCGAAGTTCCAGCCGAAGTGCACGCCGATCGGCACCCACAGGGTGCGGGTGGCGGCATAGGCGGCGGCGAGCATGCCGCCGGCCTCGATCGTGATGGCGATCGCGCCCCACAGGCTGGCGTTCGGGTTGAACAGGTGCATCAGGCCGAACAGCAGACCGGTCAGTGCCAGCGCGATCCACGTGCCGGTGCGTTCCTCGACGATCCGGAACAGGATGCCGCGAAAGAGCAGCTCCTCCGTCACCGCGGCGGCGGCCATGAAGCCGAGCAGCCCGACCGCGCCCGTCAGCGAGCCCAGGCCGTCGATCCGGTAGCCGCCCAGGAGGGCGATGTTCACGATGACGGCCGCGAACATCCCGACACCGATCAGCGTCCCCCGGCCGACGGCGGCGGCACCTTTCGTGGCCACCTCCACCGGCTCGCGGCGCTCGGACCAACGCACCACCCGGGCGTACACGAGTACGGCGAGCACGGCTGTCGCGACACCGAGAACCAGGGTGAGAAGCGTGTTCCCCTGTACCGCACCCATGCCCATGCTGCCGACGAAGGCGACCGCCGCGACGGCCACAAACTGCTTCAACAGACGCATAACGACTCCCTTGCGAGATCCCGCGGCCGGAGCGCCGCGGCTGTGTCGAGAACGCTATGGATCCGACGGCCTGGAATCGTCACCGCGCGGTGGACATTCGCGGGTAGCTCGCACGGGGGACAAGCACCCCGCGATCGACCCCATCTCGTTCCGGGGTCGTCACCGAGTTCCGGAGCCGGCCGCGGACGGAATCGGTTCTGCGGGCGTTCCGCGAGGCGGTGTTCGTCATCAGGACCAGGGGGTCGAGCCGGCCCGACCGCACGTTCCCTCGCTACCTCAGCGACACCCTGGAACCTTACAGATTGCCGAGATCACCCCCAGGCAGTGATCGTTGTCTGAGTTCAGCATGACAACGGTTCGTCCCAGGAAGGTTCAACGAATGATTGCTCGTCGAATCAGCGCCATCGCGCTCACGGCGATGTGCGCCGCCGTGCCGCTGGCCACCCTTTCCATATCCGCTGCCCAGGCCGACAGCAGCGGCACGGCAGCCGTTCTCGGCGCGGTAAAGTGTGTCCCCATCGGGGACAACGAACTGTGCGCGCGCGGCATTACCGGCACTCCGGGCGGTTACAACGTGGCCTATTACAAGAATGTGGGATCCACGCTCACCGCACGGTTCCGCCTGATGTGCATAAATGGTTTCCAAAAGGACGATAACGGCGCCTTTTCCATCTCGCCTGGTCAGGTAAGGAGCTTCGTCTTCGCGGTCGGTAACCAGGGGTCGTGCCGGGTGCGAATGCAGGACCTTACCAACGGCGGGTACTACTACAGCCCTTACGTGGTTCCCTGAAATCAGTAAACGGCAATCTGTTTACGCCCTGCGCCGGCCTGCTCTCCGCTGGTGTTGCTGACCGCATCGGGGCCGTAGGTGGCGGCCGGTGGCGCCGCGCACGCCACCGGCGGTATACGTCAGGCCGTCCACAAGCCGCCGCACCGTGTGTCCGGCCGGGACAGGCGACCTACCCCGTCGACTACTGGCGGGCCTCAACCGATCACAAGCTGGAGTTCTGCCGCCTCTGCCGCGTTCGGTTCACACCGAGTCCAGATCACTGTCCCGGCTCGGCAGGAGGTCCCCACCGATGACCGGTGGGGACCTCCCTGGAGTGACACAGGTACGAGATACGACGAAGAAGGCCCTCGGCACACCTGTCTTCCACAGGGCGCTCAGCAGTTCGGGATGTCTCGGCCCGTGTTGTCCTTGGCCTCGTCGTTCCCCCATCTGGCGAGGTAGTACGCGGAGACGTAGGCACCTCTACCGTTCTTGCCGGGGTCCGTACGGTCCAGGTCGGTCCGCAGCCACCAGTGGTTGAACTCGTTGCCATGCCGGACTTCGGCCCCCCAGATCCGGCAGTACACGTAGTTGGTGCCCTTGTTGAGGGTGCCCTGCGGATCGTTGGTGTTCGCCTCCCGGTAGCCGGTCGCGTTGGCGAACGTGTCGGCCCAGTACCTCCCCCCGCTCCCGGGGTCGCCGCCACCGCCACCGAGCACCCTCGGCCGGTAGGCGCGGAACTCGCTGCCCGGCCGCAACCCGTAGCTGAGAACGCGATGGTCGGTTCCGTAGTCGCCGCGTTGTTCGTAGGCCCAGTAGGAGGTGCGCGCGGCGTTCGCCCACTTCTCGAAGATCACGACGTGCCGGGTGTTGTTGTTGCCGATGGCGTCGATGACGAGGTCGCCGGTGAGCAGGTCGGACATCGCGATCGGGCTGCTCACTCCCGACGAGGCGAGCGTCACGGTGTTCGGACCCGGGGCGGCCAACCCGAGTGCCATCGAGGCGTAACCGGAGCAGTCGGTGCGGTAGCCGTTGTGGTACCTGCTCTGGCTGTACGGCACTCGCTGGGGAGTGCCTGGATTCCAGGTCTTCGCCCGGTCGATGACGCTCTGCCGGGTCACGTCCGCCGCGGCGACGCTACTGGAGTGAGAGGCAACAGCGGCGGAGGCGTCGGCCGCGGTGAGCGGCGCCAGCGAAGCGACGGCGACACCCAGGATCGCGAACCCGATGGACAGTTGCTTACTAGACATATCACCCCTTGTAAATTGACTTTGTCGGGGGCCGAGTTTATTGCCGAGACCGTCGGAATTCCAAATATTGGCAAAAACCCTTCCAGCCAGAACACAAGGAGCGCCACCGGGAATCAAGTCACCCCGTTTTCCGAATTTTCAGATGTTCTGGCATCCAGGCGACGATCTCCCCATTTGGAGCGCAGGATGTCAGGAATCTTTCGCAATCACATGACATGGACAGCCGCCACTTATAAGAACAATGCCACAATCGGGTTACTCGATAACCATCAAAACAATTCGCCGAATCTTGCAGGGTGGCCTGATCCGAAGGGGAAAACACGGCGTCCCGATGACGCCCGGCCCGGCTCGCCGCCCTTCCGGCATGGCCGGCACGTCACGCTCTCTCAGCCGTGGGTACGGCGGCGGAACAGCCAGGCGGCGAAGATGAACGAGCCGGCCAGCAGGCCGACGCACCAGGCGAGTGCGATCCATCCGGTGTCACCGATCGGGGTCCCGGTCAGCAGGCCCCGTACGGTCTCGATCACCGGGGTGATCGGCTGGTTCTCGCTCACCGCCCGCAGGAACGACGGCATGGTGTCCGTCGGCACGAACGCGCTGCTGAGGTAGGGCAGGAACAGCATGAGGAAGCTCAGCGTGCTGGCCGACTCCACGGACTTCGCGATCACGCCGAGCCCGGCCGCCAGCCAGGACAGCGCGAGCACGTAGAGCAGGAGCAGACCGGCCGCCATCGCCCAGTCGGTGACCGTCGCGTCAGGACGGAAGCCCATCGCGACGGCCGCGCCGATGACGACGGTGGTGGACAGCAGGTTCCTGACGACGCTGGCGACGACGTGACCGGTGAGGACGGCGGAGCTGCGGATCGGCAAGGAGCGCAGCCGGTCGATCATGCCGCTGGTCATGTCGTCCGCGACGGACATCGCGGTGGACGCGGCGCCGTAACCGACGCACAGCAGGAGGGTGCCGGGCACCACGTAGTTGATGTACCGGGTGCCGGTGTCGATGGCCCCGCCGAAGACGTAGACGAACAGCGACATCATCAGCAGCGGCAGGACGATCGACATGACCAGCGTCTCGGCGTTGCGGCGGCTGAGCCGGATGCTGCGGCCGATCATGGTCATGGAGTCGCTCACGGCGTTGCGGACGCCGCCGTGCACGGCGATGGTGCTCATGGTCATGCTCCTTTCGAGAGCTGGGTCAGACCTGGACCGAGGTCCGGCCAATGGTGGTCAGAGAGCCGTTCAGACCTGGACCGGGGTCCGGCCGGTGGTGGTCAGGGACAGGAAGACGTCGTCCAGCGTCGGCCGGTGCGATGACACCCTGGCCACCGGCACGCCCGCGATCCGCAGTTCGTCCAGCACCCGGTGCAGGTGCTCCGCACTGCCGTCGGACGGGACACCCAGCACGAGCGGGTCGGTGCCGGGCGGCACGCCGAACAGCGCGGCGGCACGGACCAGGTCAGCCTCCACCGCGAACCGCAGGTCGAGTCGCTCCCCACCCACCTGGGACTTCAGCGCGTCGGCCGTACCGGACGCGGCGACCCTGCCGCCGTTGATCAGCACGATCCGGTCGGCCAGCCGATCCGCCTCCTCCAGGTACTGCGTGGTGAGGACGATCGTCGTCCCCGACGAGACCAGCTCCTTGATGGCGTCCCACATCGTCGTCCGGCTGGACGGGTCGAGCCCTGTGGTCGGCTCGTCCAGGAAGATCACCTTTGGCTGCGAGACCAGGCTCATCGCCAGGTCCAGCCGTCGGCGCATGCCGCCGGAGTAGGTCTTCACCCGCCTTTCCATGGCGTCCACCAGGTCGAACCTCTCCAGGAGGTCCGTGGCACGACGGCCGGCGGCGGGTCTGCCCAGGTGCATCAGGCGGCCGATCATGACCAGGTTCTCCCGGCCGGTCTGCTGGTCGTCCAGCGCGACGGACTGACCGGTCAGGCTGATCACGCCACGCACCTTGGTCGCCTCGCGTACGACGTCGTACCCGGCGACCCGCACGCTGCCTCGGTCGGGTCGCGACAGCGTGGTCAGGATGCGGACGGTGGTGGTCTTCCCCGCGCCGTTCGGGCCCAGCAGTGCGAAGACCGTGCCCTCTGCGACGTGCAGGTCCACTCCGTCCAGAACCTTGGTGGATCCGAAGGCCTTGTGCAGGCCGGTTGCCTCGACGATCACTCTCGCTCCTCGGGGGCGACGATATTATTGCGTATGAGATACGCCTAAAAGCGTAGACCATACGCATCGGAGTGCGGAAGGGGTGTTCCTAGACTGTGTCCGTGTTCGCGAGGAGAGGGACCGGATGACCGACGAGATCGAACTGCCCGCCGAGGTGACCCTGCTCTGGGGGTTGCGCGAGACGGTGCGGCGGGGGCGCAAACCGTCCCTCACGATCGCCGACATCACCCGGGCCGCGGTCGAGGTGGCGGACGCGGAGGGGCTGGCCGCGGTGTCGATGTCCAGAGTCGCCGCCCAGCTCGGCAACGCCACGATGGCGCTGTACCGCTACGTGAAGAGCAAGGACGAGCTTTTCCTGCTGATGTCGGACGCGGCTACAGGCGGGCCACCGGACCTGCCGGACGACGTGGACTGGCGGACCGGGCTGACGCTGTGGGCGCGGGGCCTGCTGAAGGTGACACGACAGCACCCGTGGGCCGTGCAGCTCCCGATCAGCGGGCCACCGCTGGGACCCAACAGCCTCCGGTGGTTCGAATGCGCGCTGCGCGCGTTGGGCGAAACCGGCCTCGGCGAGGAGGAGAAGGTCGGCGTCGTGATGGGCCTGCTGACCTTCGTGCACGGCGAGCTCCGGCTGAGCATCGACCTGTCCAGGAGTTACACGGAGAACCCCGAGGCCTTCGGCCGCCAGTACGGCATGGCACTGGCGCGGGTGGTGGACCCGCAGCGGTTTCCCGCACTGAGCAATGTGATCGCCGCCGGCGTCTTCGAGGCCGAGGTCCCCTACGACGAGGAGGTCGAGGGGGAGTTCAGCCTGGGCCTGTACCTGGACGGCGTGGCCGCCTTCATCGAACGCAGGACCACAGGGCAGGGGTAATACCACCCTCCTTTCCCTGCCATGATCGCGCCGGTCGCGATCAACGGCTTGGCGGCGGAATGAACCGAATGATCGAGATCGACGGCCCTTTCTTTTGAGTCGGCGAGTCAGATTTCTAAATGCCAATCCGTCAACGCGACGATCGCCTTCCCACTTAGCTGTTTGGCGGAGAAATGTCCAGTCTCGACAGGCTACGAACTGAGACGTAGCGTCAGGGGGCAACGACATCACCCCGGCGCGGGAGCGTACATGATTAAAGAAGTCATCTCGACCGATCAGTACGGCATTGATCCCCGCACGACTGTCGCGGCGCAGTTTCGCGCCAATAATGCGCATGTCACGCCCGGACAGAACATTGCCACCTTCCACCTGACGCGTCGGCGCGGCATGGACGACGAGGGCAAGGTCGTCGACTGTTACTCGGCGAACGACTATCCTGACCTGATAATCACGGCGCCCAGCCTTGGCGTGTCGTTCAAGCAGGACGTCGGCATCTACGGTCGGCAGGTCACACTCAACACCAGCCACTCGGAGTACCAGCTCTTCGAGCACAACGAGGATTTCGCCGCCCTACGGAAGGCGGAAAAATGGCCGCGGAACTATGTTATCGACTGGGTGTTCACGGAACGCCCGGCATGCGGGGCCAGATTTCACAACTGGAAAGTCGTCGCGGGCGGCTGCGAAACGCTTCTCCTGAAATGCGAAGAGAATCAGAGCTTACGCAAATGGGATCCCGACAACGGCGGGGAGTGGCCGTTCACCGAACGCGAAGACCTACAGATCAAGGTCTACAGCATGTTCGATCCGCAGACGGCCACCACTGCCATCAGGGCAGCCGCCGCCGCGTACAAGAAGACCTTGAAGTGATTTCCGGGGTCCGTGCGAACACGTTCACGCGGACTCAACCGCTCTTGGCCTCCACCCACACCTGCGGTCGGGGACCGTCGTTGCAGGACATCGATTTTTTGTCTGACGAGCGCGCGAGGGACATGCCTTCATCCCTCGCGCGCCCTCCGATCAGCCCCGGATAAAACCGTTCACGACCATCGGCAGCGACGCGTCCAGACCTCCTATGTTCAGCACGCCCGCGTCGTCCGGGTCGCCGATCGTGTGACCGGCGGCGGTCATCGCGGCGACCACGACGTGCGCCTGCGGGTTGACGGCCTTGCGGTACGCGGTAAGCGACTGGGAGGCGTGGGAGCGGCCGGTCCAGGTCTCGTTGTCGGTGAAGACCACGATGCCGTCCACGTTCAGCTGCTCCTGCCGTGCCCAGTCGAACGGCAGCGCGAGGTTTGTGCCACCACCCGAGGGCCGCCAGGTGGCGATCTCCCGCAGGTTCGTGCGAGGCGTCACCTTCGAGGCGTGGACGGACGTGTCGACGTCGATGACGTGCACGTTGCCCTGCTCGATGCGGGCCAGCATGACCGCCATGGCGCACCCCACCTCGTACGGGGCGCCGAGCGAAGACCCGCCCACCGTGAGGGGACCGCCCCAGTCACCGCTCATCGACCCCGAGGAGTCGACCGCGACGAGGAGGCGCTTACCGGACGGCTCAACGGAGCCGAACGACAGCTCGTAGGTCTCCTCCAGGGCGTCGAGGATCGCCGGGACGGGCTTCCACGTCTGCACGTCGGCGCGCGGGTTCGGCCGGGCGGTGCCGGACGCGTAGACGCGCATGGCCAGCCAGGCGTCCATCGGGTGGATCCGCGCCTTCAGCAGCGCCTCCCCATTGGTGAGGCGCGCGACTGCACGCCGGGTGGCGTCACCCATCGGCTTCAACGCGCCAAGGCGGGTCATGCGGGCGAGGTTGCGGATCAGCGCGGTCATGCCGACCGTGTCGACCAACGCCTCCCACACCGCCGGCTCGCGCAGCATCGCGTCGGGGAGGAACTCCCACGGCACTCGAAGCTCGCCCACCACGCGGACCGCCTCGTCCACGGACGTGACGGCCTTCGCGGTGAGGAACCGGTCCACCGCGGGCAGCACCTCGCGCGCCGCGTCGTCGGTGACGTTGCCGGCGATCCACCCGAACAGCGCCTTGTGCTGCGCGGTGTCGGCCTTGGGATGGGCGATACGCAGCACGTCCCGCAGCGCGAGCGCCTCACCCTGCGGCGTCTTGCGCTGCATCGCCTTGCACGCCCGGAACGCCACGTTGTCGGGCTCGTCCCGCAGGAACCACGACGCGAGCGCCGTCCGCAGGGCACGACCCACGACCAGGCCGGAACCGTTACGGGACGCCTTGCCGCCGAGGTTCTTCAGGTAGCCGACGAACATCGCCAGATGATCCGTGGTCCGCACCACCAACGGCAACGCGGCCTTGACGGCCTGGCGGGTGTCGAGGTCGCCGCGGGCGAACGAGGCGGCGAGAGCGAAGACGGCCGGGCGGGGCTTCGGCGCGCGAGGCGGCCTGGAGGTGGAGACGGCCATGATGAGGTTGACGACCCGCGGCCCGTCCTCGCTGATCGCGGCGAACAGGACATCGGCGTTGTCCGCGGTCAGCTTGTCCTCACCCACGTAGTACGTGCCACCCGTGGTGCCGAGGATCAGGAAGTCCTCCAGCTTCGTCCAGGTGTCCTTGGCGAACACGTAGCCGCCGGCGTTGTTGAGGACCTGGTCGGCGCGGCCGGGGATACGCTGCGTCTGCGGGGTCGCGATCGTAGAGATCCCCGCGAGCGGATCACGTGCCATGGCGCTCTCCTTCTTGTTCGACCCGCTGGTGGGCGGATATGCGAAAGGGGAGCGGATATGGTGATGAGCGCCGGGGTTTGACAATCGCTCTACCAGGCTGAGCTACACCGCGGCCAGACCACGGCGACGGGATTCGAACCCGCGACAAATTGTTCCGATAACCGATGTTCTTCGACCCGCTCCCCTGTTCGTCAGCCCTGCCGGAGGCGCGGATATGGGGACTCCGACCGGAATCAGGACCTGAAGGTCCCGACAGGACTCGAACCTGTTAGACCAATAACCGACCAGATTCGACCCGCGTCGCCGACAGGGCTGACGAACGATCAGGCCAGGTGAAGGCACGGATGTGAAAACGCCCACCGGCCTTTTTGGTGCTCTACCAATTGAGCTACACAGACCGAGGCCTGCGACGGGACTTGAACCCGCAACCACCCCATTAACAGTGGATAACCGACAAGCTTCGACCCGTGCCAACACCAGACCTGACCAGCCCACCGGGCCAGGAAAAGGCGCGGACGCAGGACAGACACCGGAGAATCTTTGCAAGAGATAACCGATGTCCTTCTACCCGCACCAACTCCAGGCCCGATGAACTGAATGCGATGCTACCGGGCAGGGCGGTCCATCACACCTGTATTTCCGGCACGGCATGAAATGTCAGGCAATCACCCCGAGCGATGACCTGACGCTCCTGAGGCGGTTGTCAGGCCGGCTCTGGAAATGTGCCTTCAGGGCTTTCGTAGTAGCGGGCGATGGAGGCACGGTGAGGTAAGGCGCCTGGCTGGAGGTGGCAGGGTTCCAGTCGGACGCCTGTGCGTCGTTCGGCGAGCGCCAGAGCGCCCTCGATGTAAGGCGGGAAGACCTCGCGCTCCGGGTCGAAATCCCAGATCATGCCCAGTTCTTCGAGGTCCTCCTTCAACCGTTCGGGGTCGGTGCTGTCGCTCCAGTGGGCGTACATCGGGTCCAGTCGCGCGACGATACGGCCGTCGACGGCATGGACGAAGTGAGAGTGGTAGTTGACATTGCGTTCCACACTGGCGATCGACGTACCTAGTGCCGTGACCGCATTGGTTCGCCGGGTTTGTCAGGCTGCGGCCTTGAGAGGGCGTCCGCCCCAGCGGATGCCCTTCTCGCCGCGGATGCGTACGC
>NZ_JOEQ01000015.1 GCF_000721075.1 Streptosporangium amethystogenes | reverse complement strand
AACGACCACCAAACGACCACCCCAGCCACCCCTGCGGCTTCACCGGCACAGCGACCTCATATCGGCCGGCCACCACTCGCCAAGAACGGCCGCAGCCCCTACCGGCCCGGCTCCACGAGTAGACCGAACAACCCCACCCATGAAACGACGAACCTCAGCCGAACACCCCGCTCCAGCGCGGGCCGGCCAAGCGCTGGACGGCGGGTGCCGGATACAACACTCGGAGATGTTCCAAGAGCAGCGGAAACGTCGGAGTGCTGTGTGCTAAAAAAGGCGCGTCGGCCCAGCTCATTGGGGATTGCCGAAAAATCGGCGAGCCCGAACGACAAACCGTGCCACGATGCCCGGAAGGTCGCGAGCGAACCGGTCACCCGAAGAAAAAAGACGGCCCCAAGTCGGTGCTACCAACACCGTCTCAGGGCCTTGATCCATCCACCCTGCTTCACCAGGAGAAAGATCCGTGCTCGACTGTACCCGCGCGCCCGCGCCCATATCAAACACCCTCCCCCGCCAGGCGATCGTCTCCTCGGTCTCGGAGGGCGGACGATGAGCATCCGGCAGGCGAAGCCACCCTCCGACCGATTCACCCAGATATCCAACCTCTGGATCCGTGACCTGCGGCTGTCATGGAAGGCACGCGGCCTGCTGGCCTGGCTGACCTCACACGCGACCGGCTTCCGCGTCTCGGAGAAGACCATCGTCTGCGCCGCCCCCGACGGCCGAGACTCAGCCCGGACCGCCATCGGCGAACTGGAGACCTACGGCTACCTGGTGCGCGAACGCGAACGGGGCCGCGACGGCAGACTCGGCGACGTCACCTACATCATCTGCGACCCCTGGTCACCACGACTCACCCTCGACCAGCCCACGCCGGAAAACCCGCCCTTGGCCCCGACCAGCACGAACACCGTAAACCCCCAGGTCACGACCTACGACGGGAAAACCAACGCGGGGAAACCCACCCGCATAAGAAGACCAGCAAAGCAAGAAGACCAGAACCCCAAGAAGATCAACGAAAACCCACCTCTTCTCGCCGTAGGCGAGCCTACGGACCGTAAGGGGCCGGGCACCGCACCGACGCCTGCGGCGAACCCGGAAGAATTGTCCCGAATGGCCGCCGAACTCCTCGGCAAGCTGCCCGACCACTACCGCCGCGCCCCAGCCTGGCTACGCTCCCGGCTACTGAAAAGAATCGCCGAAGCCCTCACCCGGCACGCCCCACTGGCCATCGCCGACTACTGCGCCAAGTTCGTCGGCGACCCCACCTTCGGCGACTACGAGCATCTACGCCGCTTCGACGACGTACTCAGAAAGCTGGCCGCCGACATCACCGACGGCACCGCCTGCCCCGGCTGCGGACACGACCCCCGCCATCCGTTCTGCGACGCGCAGGTAAGAGATACCCCCGCCCGGCCAGGCCCCGTGGTTCCCCCGCATCCGCTCCGCGAAGCGAAAGCGGCGGGTACGGAAGCCCTACCCGGCTGGGGCCCATCCTCGGAGCCCTCGGCCGGCGTGGAAACGGGAGAACCCCTGGCATCAAGTCATACATTCGCCGCTTGAACGACCCGCGAAGGGACAGCGGTATAAAGACAGGACCGCGCCTACGGGTGCGTGGTGAACGCGGCCCGCACCTGGTCGCGGTGAGCGCTCCACCAATGCAGTAGCCGCTCGCCCGACACCCACAGCCGATCAGGCCCGTGATCATTCTTGTCGTAGTGCCACTGCAACTGCCAGAAGTCGGTCATGCGCTTCCACCACAGCCGCTCGACGCCATCCTCCAGATCCTCATCGGCGATGGACACCACGCTCCGGTACCCGGCGGTGAACGCCGACACCCGCTCCAGGTCCAATCGGCCGTCGTCGACGGTGAACTGCACCTGGACGGTACGGACGACCTCCTCGGCGTAAGGGCGAACGGCAAGCCGGTCCCAGTCGAGCACCGCCGTGACCCTCCCGGCCTCCCACAGCACGTTGAGCGGCTGGAAGTCGCCGTGGGTCCAACCCAACGGCCCCCGTGGTACCTCGTCCACAGGCCGTTGCGCGGCATGAGCGGCGATCAGCGCCTTGCGTCGCTCCAGCGCCTCGGCTGCGGCAATGTCGAACGGCTCCGGCACCTCCAGTCCGACGATCGCACACAGAAACCGGTCGGCTTCGGCTGTTGCGGCCTCCGGCCGGGTCACCTTCGCTCGGGGTCGCTCGACTACCGGTTCCAAACCCGTGCCGGGCGCGGCCAACTCACGGTGGATCCGCCCGAGGAGCGCCCCGAGCTCGGCTGCTTCTCCCACGTCCAGCTCGGTGCCGGCGCGGTGACTTCCCACAGCCCAGGGCAGCAGGCAATAGCTGCGGCCGTCGATCTCGGCCACGGTGTCCGCGGACGCGGTGAGGTGCGGGGCACAGACCGGTAAGCCGCCGGCCGCGAGCGCCTGGAGGACGTTGAGGCTCCGGCGGGCTTTCGGCACCGGTACATCGGCGATCTCTTTGAGGGCGAACACGCCCTCCGAGGTCTCCAGGCACCAGTTGCGGTTCATCATCCCCGAGGGCAGAAACATCACCCGGTGGGCTTGCCCCAGGCCGAACGCCTTCACGACCTGTTCGAGCTCGCTGCCGGTGATCCTTCCCTGTACGAGCACCTGTCCCTGCACGGCCTCATCAGTCACGCCCAGGAGGCTACGGCATCATCATGAGATCGTCCGGCCCGTTCCCCCAGCTACGGCTCGTGCACCATCAGCTCAGCGGAGGTGCGCCGGGCACATGCGACGCGGTGACATCAGCGCCGGCGACAACAGCCATCCCCTTGGCCTCGTAGACGCGGAAGGCCCGTCACCCACGCCGGCCGGGAAGCTCCACAGTGGACTCATCGTGATACCGAAGGCCTCGGGAAACGACCAGGTGCCGACCAGCGCGGCCATGATCTTTGGCCGTCGTACCAAACGAGGGCGGGACGGATTCCACCTCCCGCCCTCCGTCGTGTTCTCTACCGCTCACGGTCATCAACAATGAACGGAGCGTGCCCATGCAGCCATTCGGCGGCCTCCCCCTAAGTGCCGGCGGCCACCCCGCCAAAAACCCGGCCTCATCGGCGGACCACGAATACGGCGGCGGAGACCTCCACGCGCTGGTGAAAGTCCTGCGGCCCGGCTCCGCCTCGCGCCGCGCCCGCGCCGTCGTCCGGGAGGTGCTCCAGAACGCCGACCTGCCCGGCGACGACATCGACTCCGCCGAACTCATCGTGGCCGAACTCGCCGCCAACGCCGAAAAACACGCCCGCCCGCCGTACGAACTACGGATCCACCACCTGGACGGCGTCCCCACCTGGTGCGAGATCGTCGACAGCGACCCCGACCCGCACGAGATCATCATCATCCTCAACCTGCTGAACTCGGTGACCGAGATCGGCCTGCCACTCCTCGCCGAGAACGGCCGCGGCCTGCTGCTGGCCCACCGGCTCTCACACGGCCACTGTCACGTCTACGCCACCACGATCCACACCACCGCCACCCCCGGCAAGGCCGTCGCCTTCGCCCTGCCCACCCCCACGGGCACCCGCCTGACCTTCCCACCCCTCCCCGACCTCCGCCCCGGCCTGGCCCGCCTGCGCGAGTGGACCGACCACCACCCGACTCCAACCGAGACCGGTTGAACGCCCCGGTCGATCTCGACCCACCTCTCCCAGCACCGGCCGGGCAGCGGGCGCCGTTGCTGAAAATCTCCTGGACACCGGCGAGCCAGGTGACCCGGAACCCGCTCTCCCGGCGTCCTTCCCGTCATCCTGTCGAACACCGGAAGGCATCCGTCGGTTCTGGCTCGTGAGTGTCGATCTAACCGGCGAGGAGCTTGCTGACCGCCTGGTGGGACACGCCGAGTAGCAAGCCGATGTCCCGATGGGGAAGCCCCTGCTCGTGCAGACGGCGCGCGGCCTCGCGTGAACGACTGACCGCGTCGTCACGCAACCGGTCCGCCTCCCGGCGGATCTCCCTGGTCCGCGCGACCTCCGCGGCGAGTTCCTCCCCCAGGACGGGAACCACCGTGATCTGCCAAGCGGTCACGGCCGGGTCGTCGACGTCGAAGCGAAGGGCCAGTAGATCGCGTACCGTCTCCTCGGCCTGATCGAGCCGCCGCACCTGAGTATGCGCCGGACGCCGCAACCCCGGCCCTTCGATCTCCAGCGCCCACCAGCCACCGGACCGCTGGGCCGTGACCCGGAACTCGTTCACCTGGCCTCCTCCTCGTCATCCTTGCTCATGTCCTGGTGAGCTTCGGCGAGTAGTGTGTCCCACTCCTTGAGAATGCCCTTGGCCGTCAACTCGTTGACTTCAGCATGACGCGGCACGATGACCGCATCTCCTCGGACATACCACTTGTCATGACTGCCACCATGCACATCGGGCGTCTTCGAGAACTCGAAGCCGTACCGCTTGGCCACGCGAGCCATCCGGCTAAGCAGCTCGTTCCGTTTCACTCAGCATAGTCAAAGCGGTTGCCAGCATCAAGGCAACCAGCTTGCCTAAGCATCCAGCCAGATCCCAAATACTACGGATCCGGCGTTCGGCGGGCTCGGGAAGTTTGGGTTGCTCGCCCTTGAGCTTGCCGTTCTTCTTGGCCGGGACCCGTCCCAGCCGATCGGCCAGTCCGCCGACGACCTGGTGGCACTGCTCGACACGCAGGCGCCGGCGCCTTGTCCTTGATCGCTCATCGAGCGGCCGAATTCGTACGCGTACCGTCACTCGATCGCGATCAGTCCCGGACATAGCCCTCTATCGCCATCCGTGGATGTCTCACACACTTTATGCCTGAGCCATACGCATTTGGCCGTTGGCAGTAGGAACCTACGGATTGAAAGCGTCAGATAATGCCGCGACTTACTTCTTTGTATCACTATGTCCGTAAATGTCACCTTTAAAATATCCAATAACGTCGCCCCACCCGGTTATGATCTTTCTCGTAGTCGAGGGTCGCATCGGGAAGGTAACCGTGACGGTTGAGCCTGACCAGGAGGCGCTGGCCGTGTTCTGCGCCGCCCTGCCGCAATTACGCATACTGCTGCGCGGCCCCGCGTCGAGCGAGCGCCGCGCGGTCGTGGCGCGGACGTTGCAGGCCGCCCGTCGCGGCGAGCCGATCGACCGGTTCCTGCCTCAGTTGGGCATCGGGGCCGGACCTGAGCCGGAAGAGCGCGGATCCAACCGCTCCACGCTGCCCACGCCGCTGGACTCCGAGCGAAGCCTGGTCGTCGGCGGCTACGTGTGCCCCATGGGCACCTGCGCCCGCGTCGAACGCCGCGAAGCCGACGCCGAACTGCCCAACTGCGAGATCCACGAGCAGGCCCTGCGTTTCTCGGCCGGGGACTGAGATCGCGGCATGACGGGCTTTCTCGCCGAACTCGGCAAAAAGGTCGCGGAGCGGTGGGTCGCGCTGCTCGTACTGCCCGGACTGGTGTTCACGGCCGTCGCCACGACGGCGGTGGTGCTCGGGCACCGGAGTTGGGCGGACCCCGGACTGCTGTGGCGCAAGTCGATCGAGTTCACCGCGTTGCTCGGCGACCGGCAGCAGTCCGACCTGGCACGGACCATGGTGCTGCTGGCCGCCCTGCTCGCCGTGTCAGCGGCGGCCGGATTCGTCGCGCGAGCGCTCGGCACGCCCGTCGAGCACCTGCTGACCGGGCGGTGGCCGGTCTTCGCGCGCCCGCTGGCGAGGGCGCTCACCGAGCGGCGGAAGCGGGCCTGGAACAAGCTCAGGCAGGAGTACCGGGACGCCAAGGAGGAGGGTGAGCACGGCCGCCTCGGTGAACTCGCCGAGGCCAGGAACGCGGTCGCGCTCACCGAGCCACGCCGGCCGACCTGGATCGGCGACCGGTTGCACGCCCCCGCGACGAGGGTGCGCAAGCAGTATGGCGTGGACCTGGCCGCCGCTTGGCCGCGACTGTGGCTGCTGCTGCCCGACTCGGCGCGCGAGCCGCTCACGGAGAGCAGGCAGCGTTTCGACGAGGCGACCGCCCTGGGCGGGTGGGCCGCGCTGTATGCCGCACTCGGCATGGTGTGGTGGCCGAGCGTGATCGTCGGGCTGTGCACCGGGCTCGTCGCGTGGCGGCGGGCGAGGGTGGCCGCCGAGGTGTACACCGAACTGGTCGAGGCCACCGTGGATGTCTACCTGGACGACCTGCTGGAGCGGTTCGACGACGAGACCCGGCCGATCCGGCCGGGACGCGGAAAGACGGTCAGCGAGAGGTTCAGAAAGGCCACCTGATTGCGAGGCGACGATGCGTGACCAACTACTCAGTGCCCTTCGCGCCCGGTTCGCCTCGGTGTCGGGCGTCCGTGACGCCGCCGGCGTCCTCGACCCCGAGGCCCTGGCCGAGGCCGAGCGGCTGCTCGAATTCCTCGCCACGCCGGAGGGCGCGGACCAGGAGGTGCTGTACGCAGTCGGCCTGCTGCACTGGCTGCGCGCGGCAGTCCTGCCCGGCGCACCGGGCCAGGAGGCGTGGGGCCGGGCGGTGGTCCTGCTGACGCCCATCTACCTGGCCGGGCCGGACGCCCTGCCTGACCAGGTGCGGGCCTCGTTCACCGAAGCGTTCGGCACGAACGAGCCGGTGGGGGAAGAGCGGGCGCACGCGTTCGCCGAGGCGCTGTCGAACCTTGCCATGTTCCTACTCGAACGTTTCACCCGGTTCCAGCACCGCCTCGACGGCGAGACCGCGGTCGGGCTGCTGCGCCGGGCCGCCCACGACCTTCCACCCGATCACCCTTCCCACGCGCTGGTCCTGTGCAATCTCGGGTACGCGCTCCTGCTGAACGACTCGCTGGTACCGGAGGAGGAGAGCCCCGAGCCGCCGAACATCGACGAGGCCGTCGCGGTGCTCAGGCAGTCGTTCCAGGGCACTCCCCGGGAGCACCGGAACCACGCCCGCTGCGCCAACGGCCTGGCCCTGGCGGTGCGGGCCAAGGCCATCGCGTCTCGGGACACGGCCATGCTGACCGAGGCCATCGACCTGTTCCGGCTCGCCGTGGAGACGGCGACGGGGGCGGCCGAGAATCTTCCGCAGGTCCTCACCGATCTGGGCTCCTCTCTGCTGCTTCAGATGGACTTCACCGGCGAGGCCGATCCCGCTGTACTCGACGAGGCCGTCGCCGCCATCGGCAGAGCCGTACAGGAGACGCCCGGGCACACCGCCGAACGGCGCGCCCGGCTGCGACTGCTGGCCAGGGCCGAGCTGATGCGGAGGCCGAAGCCCGTCCCCGCCCCCACCGTCGCTCTCAGCCCGGAGGCGTGGCGCCGCATGACCGAAATAACCGACCTGTTCCGGCGGGTGATCCCGGCCACCAGCGGCGACGCCTCAGACGAACCCGACAACTGGCTCGCCGTCACCACCCGGATGATCGGCGTCGCCCCGTCCCACGGGCAAGACCACTTCGCACAGCTCATGGACCTCATGGCGAGTTTCCTGCGCGATCCCTCCGGCACCGACCTGGATAAAACGGCTTTCGAGCTGGTACAGCGGCGATCCCGTCACCTGGCCCCCGACGATCGGCTCGACGCGATGCTGACGCAAATCCTCGCCCCGGCCGAGTCACCGCAGACGCCCGTGGATACGGCGAGTCTCGACGAGCTTCTCGAACTGCACGAACGCGTGCTGCGGGAGCTGCCGGACGACAGTCCCGAACGCTCCGCGCTGATGCTGCACCAGACCATGACGCGGCTCGCCCTGCTGCGGCCCCGGCTCGGCGAGCCGAGCGGGCCCGGGCAGGTCGAGGAGATCATCACCCTGCTCTCCCAGACGATGGAGATGTTGCCGTCGTTGACGAGCACGCTCCACCTGCCCGCCAGAGCAGCGGCCGACATGTTCACGCTGAGCAACACGCTGCTGTCCCCGTTCGAGCTCCTCGCGCTGATCGAGGACACCCTGAAACGCAACCGTGAGCGGCTCGCCGCCCTGCCGGAGGGGCACCCGGAGCACACGGCGACGCTGAAGACCCTCGCCCACACGCTGTTCCAGCAGTACCAACTCGCTCACGACGAAACGGCCTATCAGGAGGCCGCCGACCTGACCCGCCGCGTCGTCTCTGCGGATCCCGGACAGGCCGCGCGGCTCATGATGGCGTGGGGGATAGCGGCGCGGTTACGGGCCACGGCGGCAGGGATGGTCTCCCCGGACGAGGACGACCTGCGGCCGAGCGGCCTGGCCCGCCTCTCCTCGGACAACGTCATATCCGCGATCGCCCGAAACGACGTGCCGGCGGCGCTCGAAGCGCTCGAGGACGGCCGCGCGCTGCTGCTCTCCAGCGCGATCAACGCCCGCAGGGAGCTGGCGAACCTGCGGGCGGCCGACTCCGATCTGGCCGAGCGTTTCGTCGCCCTGCGCGAGCGGATACGCGCAGTGGCCTCCGACCCAGGCCATGAGCCGACGCCGGAAGAATTCGCGCGTCTGCGTGACCTGGCCGGGGAATCGAGCGAGCTGGCCGGCCGGATCCAGGCTCTGCCCGAGTTCGGGCGGTTCCTGATGCCGCTGCCGCTGGGCATGCCCGCTCTGAGGCCAGTCGCCGCCGAAGGGCCGGTGGTGACCGTCAATGTCAATCCGCGCCGCTGCGACGCGCTGGCCCTGTGCGCCGACGGCGTGCGCCTGGTGCCGCTACCGGGCTTGCGTGCCGCCGAGCTCGTCGAGCAGGCCGAGGCGTTCCACGCCGCGATCGCCACCGTGCAGGCCGGTCCCGGTCCGCTGAGCAGGCAGGCACAGCAGGTGCTGCTCGACACCCTCGGCTGGTTGTGGGACGTGCTGGCCGAACCGGTGCTGACGGAGCTGGGTCTCACCGGGTCGCCCGAGGGCGGGGTGTGGCCCCGCCTGTGGTGGTCGCCGACGGGGCCGCTCAACTCCCTTCCGCTGCACGCGGCCGGGCATCACACGATCGCGGGCGCGTCGGTCCTCGATCGGGTGGTGTCCTCGTACACGCCGACCCTGCGGGCCCTGCTGCACAGCCGTTCCCGTCCCGTGCCGGCCCGCCGCGCCGGCCTGACCGTGGCCATGCCGCAGACCCCCGGCCATGCCGCGCTGCCGGAGACGGCGGGCGAGGCCGTCGAGGTCACCGCCGGGCTCCGGGGCCTGGCGCTGATCGGCGCGCAGGCATCGCGCGCCGCCGTGCTGGCCGCGCTGCCCGAGGCAACCGTCGCGCATTTCGCCTGTCATGCCGGCAGTGACCCGTACGACCCGTCGGCGAGCCGCCTACTGTTACACGACGGGCCCCTGAGCGTCACCGAGATCAGCCGGCTCGACCTCGACGACGCCGAGCTGGCCTACCTCTCGGCCTGCGCGACCGCACGCGGCGGCGCCAGGCTGGCCGACGAGGCGATCCACCTGGCCTCCGCCTTTCAACTGGCCGGCTACGCCCAGGCCGTGGCCACGCTGTGGGAGATCGGCGACCAGGTCGCGGCGGCGATGGCTGCCGACTTCCATCGCGAGGTCCGCCTGACCGTCGAGGCGCAGGTCCGGATCCCCGGCGCGCTCGCGCTGCACACGGCCACCCGCCGCATGCGCGCGGCCCGGCCAGGGCAGCCGTCGGCCTGGGCGGCGTTCCTGCACTCGGGGGCGTGACCCGGAACTCATTGCCCTGGTCTCCTCATCGTCATATCGCGGCCAGGTCCGCGGTGATGTTCGCCGCCGGTGTGTTCCGTGCCCGGTTCCAGGAGGTCCCGGCCCACAGGTGCAGCGTCTCGGCGTCCCCGCGGACCGCTGCGGCGCGCCGCAGCGGTGCCGTCAGGTGGTGCACCTGCGGATAGGCCGCGGGTGCCCGGCTGGAGTACTCCGTCATGAATCGGTTGACCAGGCCGCGCGCCGGACGTCCGGTGAAGGCCCTGGTAACGGCGGTGCGGGTGAAGCCGGGGTCGGTCAGCGCCGCACGGTGGACCACACCGGTGCCGCTCTCGGGACAGAGCAGGAAAGCAGTGCCCGCCACGGCCGCGACCGCTCCCGCGGACAGGACCCGGGAGACGTCGGCGGCCGAGGCGAAACCGCCGGCCGCGATGAGGGGCAGCCGTGACACCTCCCGTACCCGGGACAGCAGGCGCTCCAAGCTCATTGCCTCGACGTCCGCATTGGTGAACGACCCGCGGTGGCCTCCCGCCTCCTCACCTTGGACGCACAGTACATCTGCCGCCGAAGCCAGCCGCGCCTCGGCCGCCGACGTCACCGTGACCACCACGGTGGTCCCCCTGTGGCGGAACGCCTGGATCAGCTCGTCCTCCGGACAACCGAACGTGAAACCCACCAGCGCAGGCGGATCCGTCAGCAGATCCGCGACCTTGGCGGTGAAATCGTCATCGCCCCCGCGCGGGACTCCCAACGTGGTGCTCAGCCGCCGCGCCTCCCCCTCGATGACCCGCGCATAGGCGTCGAGCTCAGCCTGATCGACGTCGTCGGCCGTAGGCATGAACACATTCACCCCGAACGGACGGGACGTGAGTTCACGCGTCCGCTTGATCTCCTGGCGCATCTGCGTGGTCGTCTTGTAGCCGGCCGCGAGAAACCCCAGACCGCCGGCTTCGGACACGGCGGCGGCCAGTTCGGACGTGGACGCCCCACCGGCCATGGGAGCCTGCACGACCGGCAGCCTGAACGGCCACGGCACCGGATCGGACATCGACACCTCCTCCCGCAGCGCCCTGTGGCCCTACCACAGGCGCCACGACGGTGAACGGGACCGGCTTGATCCATCAGGCTCTGGAAGCCTATGCCACCTCACCCGCGAGTTCGAAGTAGCTCCAGGTCAGGCGCCTAATACGATGTTCCCAGATCCACCTCGGTCCTGGCATCAGGAAGGCAGGACCGAGCATTCGCAACCTCCGCCGAGGAACGGAGCATCAACCGCGCCGATGACCCGCTATCGCCTGCCCGAACTCGCCGCAGCCGGAATCATCCGCCCGTAGCCGGTACCGGGCCTACGGGTGCGTGGTGAACGCGGCCCGCACCTGGCCGCGGTGAGCGCTCCACCGGTGCAGCTGCCAGAAGTCACCCGGCCCGGCTCGTGCACCTTCAGCTCAGCGGAGGCGCCGGGCACATACGAACGGCGGCATCACCGGGCACCTGACCGTGCGGGTCCCAGGGGGACCTGCCGTCCCGGAGTGGCGGAAACGAGCAGGTGGTCGAGGCCGGCTTCGGAGAAGGCGGCGTGCACGTCCGTCTGGCTCTCGGTGAAGTGGCTCCAGCCCTCGACATGGAGCGGCACGACCTGCCGGGCTTTCAGCAGGCGCGCGGCGATCACCATCTCGGCGGCGTTCAAGGTGAGCCGCTCGTCGATCATGGGCGTACGGACGGCGCCGCCGAACAGCAGCGCGATGTCGACGACCGGGAACCGCCCGGCGATGAGCTCCACGTACTCCAGCGAGGCGTTGTCCCCGCTGACGTAGACGGTGGGCAGCCCGTCACCGGTGAGCACGAAGCCGGTGACCTGGCCGACGATGGGCTCGCATCCCGGTGGGCCGTGCAGGGCGGGAACGGCGGTGACGCGCACCCGGCCGACGTCGTGGTGCTGCCAGGGGTGCATCGGGGTGACCCCGATGCGCGCGGCGGCCTCGGGCGTGCTCAGGGTCAGCGGCACGGCGGACATCATCTGGCGGCCCAGCCTGTCCAGGTTGTCGGGGTGCTGGTCGTGGCTGAGCAGTACCAGGTCCACCCGGCCGATGTCGGCCGGGGAGAGCGCCGGGCCGATGGTCTTGGTGAGCGTGAGCGGCCCGGCGGGGTGGTCTCCCGGCGGATCGAAGGTCGGATCGGTGAGGATGCGCAGCCCGCCGAGTTCCAGCAGGGCCGTCGGGCCGCCGATCACGGTGATGGTGGTCGTCATGGGCGGATCCGTTCGCTGCGCGGTCGGGTATCGTCTGGATCATGCTAGCCCGGCGATCCGCGCATGCCCCCGATTGACGTGCGGCGATTACCCTATGCACTGGATCAAATACCGACCTGCGACGTACGGAGAACGGGACGCTCCCGGTCGAGCACACCGCCTGGTGCTCCGGCCTTCCTGGCCGGAAGGCCGCCGGGGTCCGGCATGTCCCGGACACGCCGGACCCGTGCTGCCCCGGGACCGGCGCTGGTCCCGGCTCCCCCGCACCGATGACGACCGTCTTGCGCGTACCGGTCGGTCATGGTCGCCATCGGGTGGCGACCATGACCTCCGTTTTCACCTCACCACGCTCGCGGCCTCGAAGACCGTCAGACGGGCATCACCCGCAGGGCGGGATAGTGGGCCGAGTTCAGGTACAGCTTGTCGGTGCCGTGTTCCTTCTCCAGCTCCAGGACGAACCGATAGCGGTAGAGCCCCGGCCGGGCCTCGCTTATCACCGCCCCGGCCCAGTAGTAGTAGACGGCGGTGTACTGGTCGCGCATCCGGTCGGGAGCGCCGTAGATCTTGAGCTCGGTCATGATCCGGCGTTCGGCGACGTCGTCCTCGTCACCCTTCTCGATGTCGAGGAAGACCAGGTTGTTGATCTTCGGCATCGGGGGCCAGGTGCCGTCCGTACGGCGGTGCATGTCGATCGGGCGGATGATCCAGTTGATCACCTGCCCCTGCTTGCAGATGGTCTCCAGCTGGTCGGTGCCCTGCCCGACCCCGCCGACGCTGTTGTCCATCATGTAGAGGCAGCCGTCCAGGGACTTCGTCGCGGCGGCCTTCTCCATGTCGACGAGGGTCACCACGTTCAGCTGGACGGAGTTGAGCTGACCACGATCGGCGAAGTCCGCAGCCGCGTATTCCTGGGTCATCGGCCTCCCTTTCCCTCGTTGGCGGGACCGGCCAGGGCCGGTCGGGCGGTGGGGGTGAACGGTGTGCCGACGGTGCCGAGCAGGAACGAAAGCCGGTACGGGACCGGTTCGGTGAGGTCCTGCTTGACCTCGGCGGTCCAGAACACGATGTCGGTGCCGGGATACACCTTCCGCGTGGGCTCGGCGATCCGCGGGTCGATCTCGATGTCGGCGAGGGCCACGTAGGTCTCGCACTCCAGCGGGATCACGTTCCACAGCAGGGTGTCGCCCTTGCGAACCCGGCTGTGCAGCTCGGGGGTGCCGAAACCGGTGGATCCCGCGGCCTTGTTGGTGTCATAGAAGTAGAGGTTGTCGTCCAGGTTCTCCGACGCCAGCGCGGCCACGGGGTCGACCACCGCGGTGATCGTCACGGGCCGGACGGGCCGGGCGGGCTGGCGTTCGGACTGTCTGTTCCTCGGGGGCATGCTGCTCCTCCAGTCGAGAATGCTCCGGCTCGGGCCGGGTCAGCCGGCGGCCGGGACGGACGGGAGAGGGAGCACGCCCAGTCCGGCGCCGGTGAACCCGTTGCGCTTCGGATCGTTGATGATCTTGAGACTGGACTGACAGGTCAGGTCCACGGACTGCCAGACCAGCTCGTCGTCCTGCTCGACCAGCTCGTGCAGCTGGACGTGCATGGTGTACGGGTAGACCCCGGGCCGGCTCGTGTCCACGGTCGCGGCCCAGTACCAGCCGTCGTAGATCATGTCGGGCGACCCGTACTGGGCCGGGTACATGATCTTCTCGCTGACGGCCTGGCCGGTGATATCGGTGATCACCGGAGCCGGATAGTTGTACGCGCCGGGGCTGGTCGTGGTCTTGCCGGTGACGTCCAGCAGCTTGGCCTCGGTGAGGCCGCGCCCGCTGCCCGACTTGCGGGCGCGCTTGCCGACCCGCCGCTGCAGCCGCTTGAGATCGGCGTCGCTCACGCTGCCCGCGCTGCCGAGCGCGGCCAGTTCCTCCAGCGTGCGCCGGTCGTCGGCGCGTTCCTGCTCGGCCAGGTAGTTGCGCGGCACCGTCGGGGGGATCGACCCCAGCGCCGCGGGCAACCAGTTCAGCACCTGCTCGGTCGCCTGCGACCCGTCGAGGAAATGGGTGCCGGGCACGATCGTCACCAGCTGCTCGGTGCCCACCCCGACCGAGCCGAGCAACTTCATGTTGTCGAACCAGTACGTGTTGCCGTCGAGCGACCGCGTCCGGAGCGCGTTCTCGACGTCGAAGAGCACGATGATCCCGTGTTGCTGGGCCATGAAACCGCCTTTCGCAGAACGTGGCTCACACGCGCAGCAGCGCGGGCGAGTCGATGTGCAGCACGCTGTTGGGTCCTTCGTGGAGCTGGAGGGAGATCCGGTACCGGTACGGGACACCGGGCGTCATGTCGTAGGGCACGACGCCCTCCCACACCAGGAGGTCGTAGTTCTCGTGCCCGTTGGAACCCGTGGCGTCGACCCCCTCCCCGGACACGGCGGCGGGTGCCGGAACGGTGGAGGGCTCCACCGGGTACGCCGGCACAGTCTGGTCAGCCGGGGGCTGGGCGGCCGCACCGGACAGGAACTCGATGGCCTTGATCTCGACCGGAGTCTGCACGTCCACGTGGATGGGCGTCCATTGGACGACCTGTCCCGGGACCACCACCGTGACGAGGTCGGGGGTCCCCTGGTGCCTGCTCCCCGCCGAGCTGTCGTCGACCAGTGAGAGGTTGCCGTTGTGCAGCGTCCGGTCGGACAACGCCCCGACGGCGTCGACCATCACGACGATGCTGATCCTGTCCTTCATCGATCCTCCCTTGTCGGATGTCATTCGGGCATACGGGCCGTCAGGTGCTCAGCCCCGGTCCCTGACCAGCGGCGTCTTGCCGACGGTGGTCCGCTCGATCTGCGGTGAGGAGGGTGGCACGAACACCAGCCGGAACCCGTATCCGGTCTGCTCGATGGCCGCCGCGTTGGCCTCCCGGTCGTTGAAGAGCGACAGGGAGCTCGGCAGCGCCTGGGTGAACAGCTGCCGCGTCCCGCTCGGGCCGAGGGACTGCTCGACGGCCGCGGCCGTGCCCTCGGCGTCGTCCACCGCCGCCAGCAGGGTGAGGGTCCGGTCCTCACGGTGGTTGTGGAACTGGACCTCGTGCGCGACCAGGTCCAGGTCGACGCCGGCCGTCGAGCGCAGCCGCCCGCGCAGCGCCGCGTAGGCCAGCGTCGCCGAATACTGGCTGTCGTTGAGGTGCAGCACGTCGGCGGTGCGCCCGGCGAACTCGAACCGCTCGGTGCGCAGCCCGGGCCCGTTCAGGGCGGGGCGGCGGATCATCCGATCGCCGAGTTTGAGCCGGAGCAGCGGCGTCTCGTCGGCGTGCAGCCGGGTGACGACCAGCTCGCCCTCCTCGCCTTCGGCGACGGCACGGCCGTGCTCGTCCACGATCTCCACCAGGTGCAGCCCGGGCACGGCGGAGAGCGCCGGCGAGGTGTGGTCGAGCTGGAGCCCGACGCACTCGGCCTGGGTCGCGGCGAAGTAACTGAGGATCGACACGTTGGGGAAGAAGGCCTGCAGCTCGTCGCGCTTGCGCTGCGGCAGGGAGCCGCTGCCGTACATGGCGACCCGGAAGCTCGCCCTGGCGTGCTGGGGCAGGCCCGCGCCCAGCTCGGGCAGGAGCGCGATGCCGGCGGTGATGCCCATCAGCGCCTTGGGGCCCGGGTAGGAGAACATGTGCTCCAGCACCGGCGCGCTCACCGGTCCCGCGCCGATGTAGTTGACCCCCGGGACGTGGGATAGGACGCCGCCGACCATGGTCCCGCTGCTCCACATCTGGTAGTCGGCCAGGGTGGTGAACAGCCAGCGCGGCGCGGGGCCGCGCAGGTAGCGGCCGAGCTGGTAGGCGCCCATGAACGCCCCGGCGATGCGGTAGGTGTCGCGCAGCTCCCGCAGGGAGTACACGATCTCCAGGGGCATGCCGTCACCGGTGCCGCCACTGGCCACCACCTCGAACCCACCGTGGCCGAGCGGCACGACCATCCCGGCCCGCGCGCCCATGAACATGTCCCGCTGTACGGTCTTGTCCGAGAGAGGGATCCGCTCCCACTCGGACATGTCGGCGGGGGCGCTGCGGATCCCGAAGTAGTGCAGCCGCTCGCGCCACAGCGGGTTGAGCAGGGCGATGCCGACGAGCTGCTGAAGCCGGCGGAACACCAGCGCGTTCTGGAGGTCGAGCGGGGACTCGCAGTACGGGACTCCGGTGAGCCGCCCGCACTCCTCCAGCTTCTCCGCGAACGACGGCAGCCGGGTGACGTCGTCCACCGAGTGGGGCCGCAGCTCCTCCTCGGGGATCAGCCGTGCCGCCAGCTCCATCGAGGCGGCGATGTCCACATCCGTCATGGTCATGAATGACTCCCATTCCGCTGGTCGTGCCGGGCCGTGGCGCTCGCGCGCAGCACCCGTTGCCCGATGTCCCTGATCTCGGCGATGAGCATGGCCAGGTGGTCGGCGTCGATCAGGTGGTTCATCACCACCATTCGCAGCGCCGCCACCCCGTCGATGTCGACCTTGGAGATGAAGAAGCGCCCGCCGCCCCGGATCCGGTTGCGGATCTCCAGCTGCAGCCGGTGCACGGTCGCCTCCTCCAGGCCGTCCGGCCGGTACCGGAAGCACAGGATGTTGGACTCCGGCTCGTGCGCCACGGCGAAGTCCGGCTCGGCGGCGAGCATCCGGTACGCCTGCCGGGCCATCGCGCACAGCCGGTCGATCTTCTGCGCGAACAGCGCCGGGCCGTAGACCGACCAGACCGTCCAGAGCGGCATGATCATCGGGCGTTTCGTGCACTCGAAGTTCTTGTCCGCGCTGTCGTAGGCGCTGTAGACGTCCGGTTCCTCGTCGAAGACGTAGCTGGCGCGCTGCCGGAACGCGCCGCGCGCCGCCGTACCGTCGCGGTAGAAGAGCAGCGTGCACGGCGCCGGCATGAACAGCATCTTGTGGGCGTCCCAGGTCAGCGAGTCAGCCTGCTCGATGCCGCGCAGCCTGTCCCGGTGCCGGTCCGACAGCAGCAGGCTCGCCCCGTGCGCCCCGTCCACATGGAGCCAGAGCCCGTACCGGCGTGCCACGGCCGCGAGCTCCTCCAGCGGGTCGAAGGCGCCCATCGACGTGGTCCCGGCCGAGGCCACCAGGCAGAACGGGCGCAGACCGCGCCGGTACGCCTCGTCCAGTACCGGGCCGGCCAGATCGGAGCGGATCCGCCCGGCCCGGTCGACCGGGAGCCGGACGATCTGCCGTTCCCCGATGCCGAGCACCCCGGCCGCCCGGGCCACGCTGTAGTGGACCTCCTCGCTGACCGCGATGGCCGGGGGCCCCGACATGCCGGCGGCGCCGCGCGTCCAGATGTGCGGGAAGGCGCGGTTGCGGGCGGCCAGCAGCGCGGTCAGGTTGGCCAGGGAGCCCCCCGAGGTCGTCACCATGGCGAACCGGTCGCGGTCCCAGCCGATGAAACGGTTGAGCTCCTCGGCCATGAGCCGCTCGGCGACGCTGGGGAGCTGCCCGGCCTCATAGAAGGAGGAGGGCTGGTTGACCACCGAGCCGACCAGGTCGATAAGGCTGGCCAGCGGCACCACGCCGGAGAACTGCCGTCCCAGGTAGCCGGGTGAGTAGACCGGGATGCCGGTCCCCGTGTACAGGTCGACGATCTGGTTCACCCGGTCGGCGTCGAAGTCGGCGATGCGCTGCCGTTCCGGGGTCATCAGTTCCCGGGCGGCCTTCAGCAGCACCGCCGGATCGAGGAGGTCGAGTCCCCGGACCGACCGGTCCCCCAGGTACGTCGTCAGGCGGCTGACGATGTCCACGGCGCCGTCGTGGAAACGTTCGGGGTCGAAGGCCGCGGTGAGGCCCGGCGTGGGTGACCGGGAGCCTTCGCCGGTCGTCGGCTCTGGAAGGGAACTTTGGACATCGGAAAGCGAACTCGTCACGGAGGAGCCTCCAAATGATCCGACGTCGAAAACGTCCATGTGGTCGCGCTTGGACGAGAATTCAGACGTGGTGCATTGAATTCCCAGGCGGTCACATGAAGGTTCTCGTTAATAAACGCGCGATCTGCGGTGCTGCGTCGAGCGGGAAAGGGATCCTCGACATGCGGGGGCACGGGGCGGCATTCATGCCGCCGTTGATCTGTTCCGACAGGTTGGAACGGTCCAATTTCGAGAGGGAATGTCGACCGATGAGGTGGGAGATGGCATGAGAGGGCCTCATTGCCCCCTGTTCACGCCTTGTTCGAGCAGTTCAGATCAGTCCGGCGGCGACGTCGCCGATGATCAGGATCTGGATCAGACCTAGCGTGGACGAATCGCGATTAATTCAACCTGAATTTCACTCGCCATACACGTTGGCGCGCCTGTCATGTAAGTGAGCTAATCATTGATGCCAGGGGGGCGCAAGACCTCGAATGCAGGTGGAGTGACAGATTCCGGCCACAGTTACTCGCGCACGGCGATTGAGATGGAAGATTTTGGGCGGTTCTCAGCTGTTTTGAGGCTTATGAGTTTTTCTCGCAAACTTGGACTAAGCCCGGAATTCGAGGCTGCCACCTCGGCCGGCGAGCCTACTAACATGACATTCTTACTACATATGGTTTTACTCACAAAAACTCGACAGAAGGCTTGATGAGATGACGTGTCGGTCTTTACCGGCACGTCGGCACTAAAGGGCCATCTGATCGAGTCGCCACACGCCGGCAGCGATGTGGGCCGCCACCGCGGGTTCTCCGCCGCCGCCGACATGCCCGTCTACTTCTGCGCCCCGGCCACCCATGGCAACGCGGCTCCAACAAGAACACCAACGGCCTGCCGCGGCTCGACCGGGCAAGGTCGCGCACAGTGGCGATGCGCTGACATGCCGATGACAATCCCGATCTCGACAGTAATTCAGTTGTATGGCATGGACTGAGTCGTAATGATCTGGCCTGTGCTTGCTGACCTGTGGCCCCAATACGGCCTGAGCATCTTCACACCACGACTTGAACTCCGCCTGCCGCGCGAGGAAGAACTGGCGGCACTCGCAAATCTCGCAGGCAAGGGCGTGCACCGGGCAGACGAGCGCCCGTTCCTGACCCCGTGGACCGACGGCGGTCCCGAGGATCGAGCACGGTCTGTGCTCCAGGAACACTGGAGCCAGCTCGCAGGATGGAGCGTGGCAGCGTGGCGGCTCGGACTCGGGGTCTTCCGCCACGGCCGACCGCTTGGCGTGGTCACGCTTCGAGCGCGCGATTTCCTGGTCGTCCGGGAGGTCACAACGTCCGCGTGGCTGGGCATCGAACACCAGGGCAAGGGCTACGGAACCGAGGCTCGGGTCGGTCTGCTCACCCTGGCCTTCGACCACCTCGACGCACATGCTGCGCGTACCGAGGTATTCCAGGACAACCATGCCTCTCAGGGCGTGTCCCGCAAGCTCGGCTACGAGCACGACGGCGTCTCAGTCGATGCCCGCGGTGACGAGGTCGTCATGTCCGATCGTCTACGGCTCACCAGGCAGAAATGGACTCAGCAGAACCGGCAGCCGGTAAGGGTTGACGGGATGACAGATTGCCGCCCGATGTTCGGCCTCTGATGCCATCCGCTCAAGCTACGGCGCGCTCCTGTCACGGACGTGAGGAGCCGTCGGCCTCCCTGGCCACGCCGAGACCACCGCGTCGCCCAGGAGCGGCTGAGAGCAGGGCGGACGCATCGCCCGCCGGTTGCCCAAGAACCGCGTCGTCGCGACTCGCACCGCATGAGCAGGCAGTGGACCTTGCCCGACCCCAAGGAGGCGCTGCGCCGATGGATGAGCCTGCTGCGCACCAGCGGGCGTTTGGCCCTCATCGAGGGACGTTGGGCGACCGCCGAACTGGATCAACTCGAAGAAGTGGGCAGCGACCGCAGCTTTCCCTGAACCGGCGATAGCCCGGGCGAACGGACGGGAGGGAGGATCGTGATTCTCTCGGCTCACCTCGGCGCCAGGAACTACTGTCGCGAGCATGGTCGAACACGATGCCCTCAGTGCCACCCTCGAGGCTTACGACGCCGTTGCCCCCACCTATGCGCAACTGTTCCGCGACGAGCTGCGTGACAGGCCCCTGGACCGCGCGATCTTGGGTGCCTTCGCCGAGGTCGTACGTGCGAGTGGGGACGGTCAGGTCGCGGACCTGGGGTGCGGGCCTGGCCATATCACCGCTTGTCTAGAGGAGTTGGGGCTGGCGGCGTTTGGTGTCGACGCCTCTCCTGCGATGATCGAGTTGGCTCGGCAGGCCTATCCGGGCCTGCGGTTCGACGTGGGTTCGATGACCGCTTTGAACATCGCCGACGGCGTGCTGGGCGGCGTACTCTCACGTTGGTCCATCATCCACACTCCGCCGCAGGAACTCCCCGTCATCCTGGCGGAGTTCCATCGTGTGCTGGCACCCGGCGGCCACCTTCTGGTCGGCTTTTCGGCAAGCGATGACCCGTCTCACCCGACGCAGGTCTTCGATCACGCAGTCGCGCCGGCCTATCGGTGGTGGCCTGATCACCTCGCCGCGATGCTGCGCGAGTCCGGGTTGGCCGAGGTGGCCCGGATGGTTCGCGAGCCTCAGCCCACCGACCGGCGGCAGTTCCAGGAGATTCACCTGCTCGCCCGCAAAGCCCAGGCAGGGGCTGTCCGACCGAACACATGAGCGCATCCAACCGGCCGGACGGGGAGCCGTCAGGTTCCAGGCGTCGACTCAATACCGGCCATGGGTGCTGCCGACGCCTGCCGGGCGGGGCTGATCACGCCGTTTCGGCGCTGAGGGTCTGTGCCACGGACCGGCGGGCCGCCAGGCGCGCGGGCAGGGCGGTGAGTGCCGCCGTCGCCAGGAGAGTCGCGAGTGCGGCGCCGAGCAGCCAGGAGGAGGGGGGTTCCGCCGCATTCCTGGCGGCGAAGAGCGAGAGCAGGCCGATGCCCAGAGGGACGCCGATGACGGCGCCGGCCAGCGCGGGCAGGAGCTGGGCGGTGGACAGTCCCGCGGTGATCTGCCCTGGGGTGGCGCCGAGCGTACGTGCGATGGCCATGTTCGCCCGGGCCTCCATGGCCGTGGTCCAGGTGAGCGTGATGGTGTTCACGACGGCGAGGGCGATCAGCAGGATGGTGACGGCGAGCATCAGCCGGCGGTCGTGCTCGCCGCGCAGGTTGGGCAGGGTGGACGAGCCATCCAGGCCGTAGCCCCTCTCCTGCTGGGCGTAGAGGGTCAGCAGGGCGACGATCGCGATCACTGTGGTGGCGGTGGAGCACGCCTGCAGCACGGCCCGGCCGGGCCGGCGGGCGGTCAGCCGCAGCCCGAGCAGGAACGGCGTGGGCAGCAGCGCGGACAGCGCGGTGAGCCAGGGTCGGTGACGGGGCTGGTGCGCGGTGGTGGTCAGCGCCGTGACGGTCGCGGTACGACTGGCCCGCAGCGTGGGACGCAGCGTGGACAGCACCGCCACCGCCACGGCGAGGACGGTCGCCGCCGCGACGGTGGCGGCGGTCACCCCGGCCGCGTCGCCGATCCGGCTGGCGGTGGGGCTGGCGATGGCGGGCACGGCCAGGCGGGCGATCACCAGCCCCAGCGCATCGCCGGCCAGCGCCAGCGCCAGGTACTCGGTGAGCAGGACGGCGGCGATCAGACCCGGGGCGGCGCCGACGGCCTTGAGCAGCCCGGCCCGGCGCGTCTGCTCGACGGCGCGTCCCGCGGCCAGCGCCGCCACTCCGGTGACGGCCAGGAAACTGAGCAGCCAGCTGCCGACGACCAGGATCGGCCGGCTGTCCTTGAGGATGACCATGTCCTGTTCGGCCGTGAACTGCCAGGAGTGGAAGTTGATCCAGATGGTGGAGTCGCGGTGGGCGTCGCGGAAGGCCTCGGTGGCGGCGGGGTCGCGTAGCTTGAGGTCCAGGGCCATGGTCACCGGGAGATCTTGGGACGATGCCAGTGTCCGGGTGTCCGCTCGGGTCATCCAGGCCAGGCCGCTGTAGTCGCTCCCGCCGCCGTACGGGCCGATCTGCGCCGCCCAGGGGTAGATGGAGGTGGCCGCGGTGACAGCGATCCCGACGACAGGGTACGACCGGCCGGCGATGGTGACGTGGTCGCCGACGCCGACGCCCAGCGCGGTGGCGAAACCGCGTTCGAGGACCGTGCCGCCGGAGCGTACCCAACGACCCGAGGTCACCAGCGGCCGGTTGACCGCGCCGGGCGTCTCGGCGAAGCCCTGCACCACCACTGAGGACGAGGTGGAGTCGCGCGTGGTGAGGTCGGCGTAGACGATGCGATAGGGGCCATGGTGGGCGATGACTTCGGGCTCGTTCGCCAGTGAGGTCAGGGCCGGGGTCACGGCCGGGCCGGAGGCGGGGGAGAGTGCCACCACGTCCGGCCCGGCGGTGGCCGCGCGGGTCTGCTCGTACAGCGCGTCGCTCACGCCGCGCAGGGACAGGCCCAACGCCAGGGTGGCGGTTGCCGCGGTGACCGCGAGCAGGAGCATCGCGGCCTGGACCTTGTGCCGGCGCACGTCAGCCAGCACCAGTCGCACGACGAGCATGACGGAGCCCATGACGTTCAGCCCTCCAGCCCGATCAGGTCGCCGAGCCATCCGGTGCCGGTGCCGGCCAGCCGGGTGTCGTCGACGAACATCCCGTCGCGCATCGAGATCAGCCGGTCCGCGGTGGCCGCGACCCGCTCGTCGTGCGTGACGATCACGAGGGTCTGCCCCGCGGCACGCAGCTCTTCGAAGATCCGCAGCACGTCGAGGGTCGCCGTGGTGTCGAGGTTGCCGGTCGGCTCGTCGGCCAGGACGACCAGCGGGTCGTTGGCCAGCGCACGGGCGATGGCGACCCGCTGACGCTGCCCGCCCGACAGTTGCGACGGCAGGTGCCGGGCGCGGTCGGCGAGCCCGACCCGTTCCAGCAGCAGGCTCGCGCGCCGCCTGGCCTGGCGGCGCGAGCGCCCGGCCAGCAGCGCGGGCAGTTCCACGTTCTCGGCCGCCGACAACTCCTCCACCAGATGGAAGGCCTGGAAGATGAACCCCACCGACCGGCGCCGCATGCGCGCCAGAGCTCGCTCGCTCAGCGGGTCGATCCGCCGCCCGGCCACCCACACCTCTCCATCGGTGGGCCGCTCCAGGCCACCGAGCAGATGCAGCAGAGTGGATTTCCCGCAGCCGCTGGGCCCCATCACCGCCAGCATCTGTCCCTGAGGCACCTCCAGGTCGACCTCGTCCACCGCGCGGACCCGACTCTGCCCCTGACCATGCGTCTTCACCAGGCCACAGGCCCGGACCGCGGCGCTCGACACGTTCATCCACCCTCAACTTCGTCATCGACCTTGGACCAGGCCCGCTCACAGGCATCCAGCCAGCGCAGGTCCGCCTGCAACCGCAGCACGACCCCTTCCAGCAGCAGGCCGGCGCCCGACCCCACCGGCTCGGCCAGCGCCGCCCGCTGCGCCTCACGCAAGCGGCGCAGCAATTCACGGCGCTGCGCCGCCACCAGCTCCACCGGGTCGGCCAGCCGGGCCGCGGCGGCAGCGGCGAGCTTGAGATGGAATTCCGCCAGGTCTGGTTTCGGCCAGCCCACCTCGGCCAGCCAGGCGGCCACCCGCTGCTGCCCGGCCGGTGTCAGCGCATAGACCTTGCGCTCCGGCCGTTCGGGCAGGCCGTCGGCCCGTTCGCAGACAACGAGCCCCGCTCGCTCCAACCGGGCCAATGTCACATAGATCTGGCCGCGGTTCATCGACTCGCCCAGCGGGCCGAGACTGCGCCGCAGCCGAGCGTGCAAGTGGTACCCGTGCGACGGCTCCTTGGCGAGCATCGCCAGCACCGCGTCCTGCATGTCGCCCCCTAACGGTTGGCTAATAGATAGCGGTTACCCATAAGAGGTGTCAAAACACGACACCCGGCGGCCTCCTGGACCGGCTTGCCGTCAGCCGAGGAATGAAGGGAAAGGCCGAGGTAATGGGGCGGACCCGCCCGACACTTACCTTGATCGCCTGCCAGAGGACCTCCTCCTGGCCTGGCACCGCCCGGTGGAGGCCGACCTGATCGACATGATCGACCAACTCCCCCTGAGCACTCCACTGCCGGAATTCCTCAAGGACGAGCTGCCGCGCATGCTCGCCGGACTGTCCGAGGTACCGGAGGCGCCGGACCACGAAGATCCACGGACCGCGGTTGACGAGCGACTCGCCGGCGTCGGTGCCATCATCCGGAACAGTCCCGCGCTGCTGGACGCGCTGCAGCTACGCGGCAGCCGTTACCAGGAGGACCTGGCGGCGATCCTGTCCGACCGGGTGCCCGCGCATCTGGGACCCGTTGCGGCGCGCGCGATCGCCGCCTTCATCCTGACCACCGTCACCGCCATGATCAACGAGGCGACACGACTACGGAGCGAGGGCCGCACGCCGGAGCAGATCGCCGTGACCCTGACCGACACGGTCGGGCGGGCACTGGACATCCTGGACAGCGGCATCGGCGCAGCCACAGCACCATCCGAGCAGGCGGACACTCACCGCTCAGCCGGCTAGGAGCCGGGGAAACTCGTACACCACCTCCGTGGACGCAACCTCCCGGGCCGCCGCTGACCAAGAACAACAAGCCAACTCATCGCGCCTCACCGCCCTGCGACCAGGCCGTTCACTTGACATCGGGCACGACCGGAAGACCGTGTCGGGCGAGCCCAACCCAACGTGGTCCCGCAGAAGCGGCCTTCGTCAAGACTTGGGAGATCACTCGTGGAGACCTGGCACATCCGACAGCGATCGACAACCCGCCCACTGCTCTCGGGACCCCTTACCGGGGCCGCATTCGGCAACCCGGCCCCCGCGAGTTCCTCCTCAGTCGGGAAGGACCGAGAGACCTGACCGGGCGACGATGGCCTGGAGCGCGGCGACATGACCGGTGTAGGCCGCGCGTCCTTCGCGGGTGAGGCTGAACCACGTCCTGGGGCGCTTGCCGACGTATCCCTTGCGGATCTTCACATAGCCCGCCGCCTCCAGGGCACTCGCGTGTTTGGACAGCACCGAGTCACTGACGCCCAGGTTGTCGCGTACGAAGGCGAACTCGGCCTCCTCGGCAGCGGCCAGCAGGGAGACGATCCGCAGCCGGGTCGGCGCGTGGATCGCCGGGTCGAGTCGCGACGTCATCGCTTCGGCGTCTCCGCCCGCCGAGCGGTCCGCGCGGACATCCACCGGGCCAGCAGCGGCGCGGTGACCGCCACGACCACGGTCATGATCACACCCATCACGGTGCGCGGGTAGGCGAGGCCGAGTTCCTTGAACCACAACGCCAGCACGGCGCCCGCGAGACCGGTGATGATCACCCAGGCGGTGAAGCCGACCCATGCCCATGGATCCGTCATGGAGGAGTGCGGGCGCAGGTTCGCGTTCCTGACGTCGCTCACGAACTTGAGGACGGCGACGGCGAGACCGGCCGACAGGGCCGTCACGGCGATCCAGAACCACCAGGCGGGTGTGATCTCGGTGACGAACTGCATTCCGGTGACGAAGGTCCAGACCGCCACCGGATACCAGGCGGGGAACATCGGCGGTGCGGCGCGCAGGACCCTGTGCTGCGTCTCGTGGACCTGAGCCAGCGACCGCGCGGCTTCCTCGGGGGTGACGTCCATGGGTCGGCCCTCCTTCTTTCCTACCTGGAAAGTACTTTCTAGTTTCCATATCGTCAAATACTTTCCAGGACGCCGTACGGAGCGGCCGAGCAGTACCCGGCTCCGGATCCCGAACCTGGCGCGACCTTCGGCCGGCCCGTCGAGTACCGCCTCCAGCGGCATCTCGGACGGCGGCGAGTCACGGCCACACAGGAGCGAACAGGCCACGTTCGCCGACGAGGCGAGCCCGGCCGTCACGATCTGTCAACGGTGAGCCGGCCCCCGGCGGCCCTGAGGCCGATCGGGGGCCGCCGGTGTGCTCCGGAAGCCGGTCTCCGGAGTCGCGTCGTTTCAGAGGTGCGGTAGACGTCGGCGGTTCAGTCGGTGCCGAGTTCCATCGCGGCGCGGTCGAGCATCTCGTCGTCGCCGGAGACCTCGCCGCGTGAGGCGATGGCCTCGGCGCCGCCCTGCGGCATCGCGCCGATCAGTCCGGTCGAGGCCGCCTGGGCGGCGCCGACGAGCGCGGCCTGGGTGGTCCCGACCATGCCGAGGCTGGCGTACTGCTCAAGCCTGGCGCGCGAGTCGGCGATGTCGAGGTTGCGCATGGTGAGCTGGCCGATCCGGTCCACCGGGCCGAACGCCGAGTCCTCGGTGCGCTCCATCGACAGCTTGTCCGGGTGGTAGCTGAAGGACGGGCCCGAGGTGTCCAGAATCGAGTAGTCCTCACCGCGCCGCAGCCGCAGCGTCACCTCACCGATGACCGCCGTGCCGACCCAGCGCTGCAGCGACTCTCGCAGCATCAGCGCCTGCGGGTCGAGCCAGCGGCCCTCGTACATCAACCGGCCGAGCCGCCGCCCCTCGGTGTGGTAGCTCGCCAGGGTGTCCTCGTTGTGGATCGCGTTGACCAGCCGTTCGTACGCCGCGTGCAGCAACGCCATCCCGGGCGCCTCGTAGATGCCCCGGCTCTTGGCCTCGATCACCCGGTTCTCGATCTGGTCCGACATGCCCAGGCCGTGCCGTCCGCCGATCGTGTTCGCCTCCATCACCAGGTCGACCGGGGTGGCGAACTCCTTGCCGTTGATCGTCACAGGGCGGCCCTGGTCGAAGCCGATGGTCACGTCCTCGGTGACGATCTCGACCGCGGGATCCCAGAATCGCACGCCCATGATCGGGTCCACGGTCTCGATGCCGTTGTCAAGGTGTTCCAGGGTCTTGGCCTCGTGGGTGGCGCCCCAGATGTTGGCGTCGGTCGAGTAGGCCTTCTCGGTGCTGTCGCGGTAGGGCAGGTCGTGGGCGAGCAGCCACTCCGACATCTCCTTGCGGCCGCCGAGCTCGGACACGAAGTCCGCGTCCAGCCAGGGCTTGTAGATGCGCAGGTGAGGATTTGCGAGCAGGCCGTACCGGTAGAACCGTTCGATGTCGTTGCCCTTGAACGTCGAGCCGTCGCCCCAGATCTGCACGTCGTCCTCGATCATCGCCCGGACCAGCAGGGTCCCTGTGACGGCACGACCGAGCGGCGTGGTGTTGAAGTAGCCGCGCCCTCCCGAGCGGATGTGGAACGCACCGCAGGTGAGCGCGGCCAGACCCTCCTCGACCAGCGCCGCGCGGCAGTCGACCAGGCGCGCGATCTCGGCGCCGTACGTCACCGCGCGGCCGGGCACCGAGGCGATGTCGGGCTCGTCGTACTGGCCGATGTCGGCGGTGTAGGTGCACGGAACGGCACCCTTGTCGCGCATCCAGGCGACGGCGACCGAGGTGTCGAGGCCGCCGGAGAAGGCGATGCCGACGCGCTCGCCGGCGGGCAGGGAGGTGAGAACCTTGGACATAAACAAGATTATGCACTGCGTTGCATGGTCATGCAAACTCTCGACTCGCGGCCCGCCATCTCACACGTGGCGGCCGTGACCACCTGCGCTGTTCACCGAACAGCACCCACCCGTGGGGGTACGGACTTCTCCGTCCGGCGCGAGCCGGTCGCCCGGAGAAAGACAGACGGCCCCGAGCCGGTGCTGCCGACGCCGCCCCAGGGCCTTGATCAATTCACCCTGCCGGACCAGGAGAAAGATCCGTGCTCGACCGGGGGGGGACATGATCGCCCGGCCGACGCGCTCGATACCGTCTTTGCTGGCCCCGGCGGCCCGTGGGTGGTCACCCCACCGGGCGCCTCAGAGCTTGCCGAGGCCTCGGGCGAGGATCGTCGCGGTGTCCGCGATCACCTGGTCGTCGAGGACGGCGTCCGCGGCCCTGCCGTTGGTGTAGATCGACATGATGACGGGCGCGGCCAACTCATCGGGGCTCCACCCAGATCCTGGTGGCGAAGACCCCACCACGGCCACTGACCACGCGGCCTTGTCTCAAAGCGCACGCTGCCGGGTGCGTTGCCGGCCCGTCCGGTCCTCCGGGCGCAGCCCGGCGCGTCACCCCCGCGACCGGTCCCGGACCGTGCCTCCGGTGGCGTGTGCCGGGAACATCGGCGGCAGTTGCCCGGGCGTGAGAGCGGTCGGCCCGAAGAGCCAGTCCACGTAGTCGTAGTCGTAGATGTCGCGGTCACGGAGCACCTCGTTGCGCCACGCCCGCTTCTCCCCGTCGTGGTGCCACAGGTTTCCCCAGGCCCGCGCCGTGGTCAGCACGCGACGGCAGTGCTCCGGGCGGACGGCGTTGTAGGCCGCCAGGGCGGCGTCCCAGTCGACGCCCGTCGGGGTCCCCGCGGCCGCGGAGCCCGTCACACCCTGCGCGCCCACGTGCTCGGCCAGCACCCACGCGTCCTCGATGGCCATGACCGCGCCCTGCGCGAGATACTGCAGCGGCGGGTGGGCGGCGTCCCCGGAGAGGGCGATCCGGCCCCGCACCCAGTCCATGATCGGCTCGCGATCGAACATCCGCCACCGGCGGTCGCGCCACATCAGCGGCAGACCGGCCTGCACCTGGGCGCAGGTGGCCTCGAAGGCTCCGTCCAGCTCGTCGGGCGTGCCCCAGTCCTCCTCGCCGGCCAGCGCCTTCGGCGACTCGAACACCGCGACCTGGTTGAACATCTCGCCGTGGCGCAGCGAGTACTGGACGAAATGGCATCTGGGGCCGACGTAGACGACCACGTCCTTGACGTGCACGTCGAGATCGGCGACCTTCTCGATCGGCATGGCGCCCCGGTAGGCGACGTACGCCGAGCTGACCGGCCGGTCGTCGCTCAGGATCCCGCGGGCCACGGAGTGGAGGCCGTCGGCGGCGATGACGATCTCACCGAACTCGCGCCCTCCGTCGTGCACGGCGACAGCGCCCCCCTCGGCCTGCTCGTACCCGGTCACCGCGACGTCGTTGACGAGATCCACCCCCGCCCGCCGGCAGGCGCGCAGCAGCGTGCCGTGCAGATCGCTGCGATGGATCACCATGTACGGAAAGCCGTAGCGCCGCTCCACGTCGTGCAGGTCGAGCCTGGTGAGGACGTCGGCGTCGACGGCGTCCTTCATGACGATGCTCTCGGGGAGCACGCCGAGCGACTTGACCTCGTCGAGCAGACCCCAGTGGCTCAGGATGCGGGTGCAGTTGGGCGCGATCTGCAGACCGGCGCCGACCTCACCGAACTGGGAGGCCTGCTCCAGCACCCGCACCCGCAGGCCCTTCCGGGTGAGTGCGAGGGCGTTGGCCAGACCGCCGATGCCTCCGCCCACCACCACAACGTCGACGTCGTTGCCGTCTTCAGCCATGTCTGTCGTTCCTTTCAAGGCGTCGCGCCGGGCTAGAGCCACCGCGGAAGTTCGGGTGCCGGCCGGCCTTCCGCGCCGGTGACGCCGTCCGTCCGGCGGCCGGAGAGGTAGGCCGTGAGGCCGGCCAGGGTGCCGGTCACCGGAGTGGGGTCTCCGGTGCCGGAGACGGTCCATGTGCCGTTGTGGCCGGTGGCCGTGAGGGTGAGCGCGGGTCCGGTGCCGTCGCCGGAGCGTTTGGCGGTGATGTCGTCGATCAGGGCGGCGAGGAAGTCGGCCGGGAGATCGTCGAAGCCCACCCCGGCGCCGAGGTCGACGGCGTGCACCATGACCTCGCGTGCGCGCATCCAGGGGATCTCCTCGGCGGGGACGTGGCGGCCCTGGGCGGTGCGAACCTGGCGGGTCCACTGTCGCTCGTCCAGCTCGGCGAGCCGTGCCTCCAGGCTCTCGGCGGCCTGTGCGGCCCAGGCGCGCAGCCCGGCCGCCGGCCGCGCGGCACCGGCCTCGATGTCGGCGTCCCGCTGCGTCGGAGAGGAGTACATCGGCGTCTCCTCGCCGGTGCGCGCCCAATGGGCCAGGTTGACCAGCGCGTCGGCGTTGGCGGCGACGTGGGCCAGCAGGTGCCCGCCGGTCCAGCCGTCGAGCGCCGTCGGCCGGGCCAGCCGGTCGTCCGGCAGCGTGATCAGGGCGCCGAAGAAGGTCCCGGTGCCCTGGGCCATCCAGCGCAGGGCGTCGGCACGGCTCCTGTCGGCCGCCATCAGGCGACCGACTCGGCGACGGCCTTGGCCTCGGACCGGCCCAGCCCGGTGATCTCGGTGGCCAGGACGCCGCCGTCGGCGAGGTACCGGGCGGGCTTGCGGGCGTGGCCCACCCCGCCGGGGGTGCCGGAGGCGATCACGTCACCCGGGCTGAGCGTGAGGATCGTGGAGATGTACCGCACCAGGGCGACGGGGTCGAACACGAGGTCCGAGGTGTCGGCCTGCTGCACCACCTCGCCGTCGACGGATCCGGTCAGGGTGAGCGAGGGCCGGCTGCCACCGGGCAGCTCGTCCGGGGTGACCAGGTAGGGGCCGAACGGCGTGCTGCCCTCCCAGGTCTTGCCCTGCAGCCACATCGGGGAGCGGTACTGCCAGTCGCGCGCGGTGACGTCGTTGAGGACGGCGAACCCGGCGATGGCCTCGGCGGCGTCGGCCTCGGTGGCCCGCCGCACGGTCTTACCGATGACGATCGCGAGCTCGGCCTCCCAGTCCACCTGCTCGGACTCCGGCGGGAGCTGGATCTCGTCGTTGGCTCCGATGAGCGCCTCGGGGTACTTGGCGAACAACGTCGGGTACCGCGGCAGCTCCCGCCCCATTTCGAGGATGTGGTTGCGGTAGTTCAGGCCCACACAGATGATCTTGCCGGGGCGGGGGACCACCGGCGCGTAGCCGACGCCCGCGACCGCACTTCCCCGCGTCCGGGCCGCGCGCTCCGCCCAGTCCGGCTGGGCCAGCAGCTCACCGACGTCGGCGAGACCGAGGTCGACCAGGGTCTCCCCCTCCACGCGTACGGCCCGGGTGGCGCCGTCGGCGGTGCGGATGGTGGCGAGCTTCATGCGTTTCGTCCTTCCACGTGGGCGCGGTCCAGGTGCAGCGCCTCGAAAATTGGTCCGTCGCTGAATGTGAAGAGATCGAGGGCGCCCGAGTCGGAGTCGGACGCCGAGGCCTCGGACCTCGCCGAGAACGGCACCCAGGACGGGACGACGAACAGATCACCTCGGGTGACCGACCAGGACGCGTCGCCGACCGTGACGCGACCGCTACCGTCGAAGACCTGGTACACCGAGGAGCCGGTCTCCCGGCGGGGCGAGGTCTCGGCGCCGCTGCGGATCCGGTGCATCTCCGCCCGGATGGTCGGCAGCACATCGCCTCCGGTGGTGGGGTTGGTGTAACGCACCGCCGCGTGGCCGGGCTCGACCGTTCCGGCATGGCCCTCGGCCTCCAGATTGAGCTGGTCCGCCAGCGCGCGGTCGGTGTCGACCCACCGGTAGGCCAGCAACGGGGTGCTGGGCTGAGCGCCGGGAGCCGACACCGGGCGCAGGCCGGGGTGACCCCAGAGCCGCTCCGAGCGGGAACGTTCGGGGGTGGTGCGTTCGGCCGCGCTGATCTCGTCACGGCCGAACTCGAAGAACTGCGACTCGGTGACGTACTGGAAGGGGATGTCCAGACCGTCGATCCAGGCCATGGGCTTGTCGGTCGCGTTGTGGTGGGCGTGCCAGTTCCAGCCCGCCTGGGGCAGGAAGTCCCCGCGGCGCATCGGCACCGGATCGCGGCCGACCACGGTCCACACCCCCTCGCCCTCGACGACGAAGCGGAACGCGTGCTGGGTGTGCCGGTGCTCCGGGGCGTCCTCACCCGGCATCAGGTACTGGATCGCCGCCCACAGCGTCGGCGTCGCGAACGGCCGGCCGCCCAGCGCCGGGTTCGCCAGCGCGATCGCCCGCCGTTCCCCGCCCCGCCCGACCGGCACCAGATGCCCCGCCCGGTCCGCCAGGGCCAGCAGGCTCTCCCACCGCCACAGGTGCGGTGCCGCCTTGGACCGCGGGTGCGGCGGCATCAGGTCGCCGATCTCGGTCCACAGCGGGACCAGCAGCTCCTTCTCGAAGCCGCGGTACAACTCCTCCAACGCCACCGACGGCGTCGGCTGGTCCGGCGAGTCGACCACGGCGAGGCGAACCGGGGAGTTCGCGGTCTCGGTCATCTCTGGCTCCTTCAACGTGGCGTGGCACGGCGGTGGTCGCCGGTCTCGCCGTGTTGCCAGCTTGTATCCTGAGTGCCAGAGAAGAACAGGAGATTCTGCTATGAAGAATCCACCGAACTACTCCGTGCGCAGCGTCGACCACGCGCTCCAGCTCGCGGTCATGCTCCAGGTCGAGGGTCCATTCGGCGTGGGCGAGGCCGCCGAGCGTCTCGGGGTGGCGCCCTCCACCGCGCACCGGCTGCTGGCCATGCTCGTCTACCGGGACTTCGCGATCCGGCGCGAAGATCACCGGTACGCGGCCGGACCGGTCCTCTCGCTGGGCGGGAGCTCCCAGTCGCGTACCGCGCTGCTGCGCTCGGTCGCCATGCCGCACCTGGCCGGCCTGGTCGAGCGGATCCGGGAGAGCGCCAACCTGCAGATCCTGGGCGGTGACCACGTACGGTTCATCGGATCGGTGGAGTGCACCCAGGCGCTGCGGGTCGGCAACCGCGAGGGCATGGTCTTCCCCGCGCATCTGGCCTCCGGTGGCAAGGTCATGCTCGCCGACCTGCCGCCCGAGCGGCTCGACGCACTGTACAGCGAGGCGAAATGGGCCGATCGCCTGGACCAGCGCCCCAACCTCGCGACGCTCCGTCGCGAGCTGCGAACCGTCCGCGACCGGGGTTTCGCCATCAACGCCGGCCGGACCGAAAAGGGCGTCACCGCCATCGGCCGAGCCGTACGCGGCGAGGACGGCCGCGCCCAGGCAGCCGTCTCGGTGTCGATGCCCACCAGCCGCTTCTCCCGGGATCGCCTTCCGGACCTGGTCAGCGCCCTGGCCCTGACCGCCCGCGACATCGAGGAGGAGGTGCGAGGTGCCGACCTCCCCCGCACCCGCTCGTGAGTCCTGCACTGCGGATCACCATCGCCGGCCCCGTCCCGGATGGGCCGGTGCCGCGGGGGCCCGGTGAGCACCGGTGGCGGGATCGGTGAGACGCCCCTGCCTCGCGGGAGGTCGTCTCACCGGGGGGCACTGCTCAGCTGAGCAGTGCCGAGAGCTTCGTGTCCGGGGCCAGCACCGCACGGGTGAGCAGCGCGGCCACTCTGGCCAGGCGGTCCTCGGCCTCCTTGCGGTCCCAGAGTTCGACGGCGTACTCCAGGTCGAGCACCACCCGCTCCCCCGCCATCCCGGCGTACATCTCCAGCTCGTAGCGGTTGGCCCTGGTGTGCACGTAGTCGAAGCCGACCTCGCAGCCGGCCAGTTCCGGCACCGCGGGGCCGTCGCCCGCCCAGTCGGAGGTGACCTGGAAGAGCGGCATCCTGCGCGGGTCGGGGTGGATCCTCAGCGCCCGTACCACCTCGTTGAACGGGGTGCTCTGGTGCGCGTACGCCTCCAGGACGGTCCGGCGCACCCGCCCGGCCAGCTCGGTGAAGGTGGGGTCGCCGCCGCAGTCGAGGCGGAGCGCCACCATGTTGACGAAGCAGCCGACCACGCCTTCCAGGCCGGGCAGCGGGCGGTTGTCGGCGGTGGTGCCGATCACCACGTCGTCCTGGCCGCTCCACTGGGCCAGCATCGCCGCGAAGGCGGCGGTCACCAGCATGTAGGGCGTGGTCCTGCTCCGCCTGGCCAGCCCGAGCAGCCGGCGTGAGTCCGCGGGCGGCAGCTGATGGGCGATCATCTCGGTGTCGCGGCTCTCCCGCCGTCCCTCGCGCGTCCTGGGCAGGACCAGCTCGGGGGCCCCACGCAGCCGTTCCCGCCAGAACCGCTCCGAGGCGGCGGCCTCGGGTCCGCCGAGCCAGGCCCGCTCCCAGGCCACGTAGTCGGAGAAGCGCAGGTGCGGTGCGGCGGGCACGGTGTCGCGGTCGGAGTACAGGCGGCCGAGCTCGCCGATCAGCAGGCCCATCGAGACGCCGTCGGTGACCAGGTGGTGCTGGACCAGCGCGAGGACGTGGTCGCCGTCGCCGAGACGGTAGAGGCCGGCCCGCACCAGGGGGGCGACGGACAGGTCGAAGCCGCGCTCGGCGTCGCGGGCCGTGCGGCGGGCCGCCTCCGCCGCCCGCCCCGCCTCGGGCAGGCCGGTGAGGTCCTCGACGGGCAGCTCGACGCGGGCATCGGCGTCGAAACGCAGCACCGGCACGTCGCCCACCAGCGCCACCCGGGCGCGCAGGTTCTCGTGCCGGGCGACGAGCGCGTCGAGGGCGCCGCGCAGGGCGTCCACGTCGAGCGGGCCGCGTATCCGGTAGGTGACGGCGGCGATGAAGTCCCGGGCGTCGCCGCCCGCGAGCCGCTCGTTGATCCAGATCTGCAGCTGCGCGGTGGACAGCGCGCAGCCGTCCGGCTCCGTGCCGTCCGGTACGGCCCGCCCGGCGGGCGCCCACTCCGGCTCGGGCTCCGGCTCGGGCCGCCCCGCGCGATCGGCGCGGCTCGCGCCGGCGAGCGTGTGCTCCAGCGCGGGGTGCCTGGCGGCCAGGTAGTCGGCCAGGTCGGCGGGGGTGCAGTGCTCGAAGAGGGCCGTCAGCGGGACACGTACGGCGAGCACCGAGGCGAGCTCGCGTACCAGCCGGGCCGCCAGCATCGAGTGGCCGCCCAGCGCGAAGAAGTCGTCGTCGGGCTCCACCACGTCGAGGTTCATGACGCGTGCCCAGATGGCGCAGAGCGCGGCCTCCAGAGCGGGCAGTTCGCTCCGCTCGCCGAGTTCGGCCGCTTCGGGCAGCAGGGCGGTCCTGACCCGGCCCTCCTCGTCGCGCGGGATCTCCCGCACCACCACGATGACGGCGGGCACCATGTAGTTCGGCAGCCGCTCGACGAGGGTGGCGCGCAGCGCGTCGGGCGGTTGCCCTGCGACGGCGTAGCCGATCAGCTCGCGTCCCGCGCCGCCCTCGACCGCGATGACCGCGGCGTCGCGTACGGCGGGGTGGGCGCGCAGGACCTCCTCGACGTCCTCCAGCTGCACCTGGAAGGGGCCGAACCCGACCAGCCGGTCCTCGCGCCCGCGCTCGACCACCCGCCCGTCGGGCCTGCGGACGGCCAGGCGGCCGGTGGGTCCGTGCCGGCCGGAGTGACGGACCAGCTGGCCGACGGCCCCGGCGGGCAGCACGTTGCCGTCCGGGTCGAGCACGGTCACGTCGCCCTGGGTGAGGGTGGCCCACTCCTGCGGGGAGATCATCGGGATCTCCGACAGGGGCCGGGCGGGATCGGCGGCGACCGCCCGCAGCACCCGCTCGTGGTGGCGCATCAGGCGGGCGATCGTGACCTCGTCGAAGAGGGCGTCGTCGTACTCGACGAAGAAGTCGACCCGCTCGCCCCGCCGTACCGCCTCGACCGCCACGTCGAAGCGGGACCGGCCGCGCGTCACCTCGATCTCGGTGGCGGGCACGCCGCCGATGGAGCGTTCGGCCGCGCCCGCGTCCCACATGGTGAAGACGACCTGCACCAGCGGGGTGTGCCCGGCGTCACGCTCGGGCTGCAGGAACTCCACGAGCTTCTCGAACGGTACGTACTGGTGGTCGAAGGCGTCGAAGGCGGCCTCGCTGACCGCGTCGGCCAGCTCGGTGAAGGGGGTCTCGCCCGCCGGGCGCAACCGTACCGGCACGATGTTGGCGAAGAAACCGAGCGTGCCGTCGAACTCGCGCCCGGGACGGCCGGGGGCACCGGTGCCCAGCACCATGTCGCCGCGTCCGGTGTAGCGGTAGAGGGTGGCGGCGAAGGCCGAGAGCAGCACGGTGAAGAGGGTGCCGCCGACCCGCTCGGCGACCTCGCCGAGCGGGCCGGTCAGGCCGGGGTCGAGCGGGAATCGATCGCGCCTGCCGGCGCCGGCCCGCCGGCGCGGCCGGGGCCGGTCCGCGGGCAGCTCCAGCACGGTGGGCGCGCCGTCGAGCGTCCGCCGCCAGTGGTCGACGTCGGCGGCCAGGCGGCCACCGGCGAGCCGCTCGCGCTGCCAGCGGGCGAAGTCGCCGTACTGGGCGGGCGCGCCCTTCGCCGGCTCGCCCCGGTAGGCCGCGTCCAGCTCGTCGAGCAGCAGGTTCATCGAGAATCCGTCGCTGATGATGTGGTGCACCCCGAGCACCAGCGCCTGCCGCTCCGAGCCGAGCGTGACGAGCGAGGCGCGCAGCAGCGGCCCGGCGGCCAGGTCGTAGGGGGCCTCGGCGACCTCGCGGGCGTACTCCATGAGCGCCTGCTCGCCGCCGGCGGACGCCTCACGCAGTACGGGGCCCCGCGCCCAGATCGCCTGGACCGGTTCGGTTCCCTGGTAGACGAAGGTGGTGCGCAGCACGTCGTGCCGGGCCACCACCTCGTCCAGCGCCCGGCCCAGCCGGGCCGCGTCCAGCGTGCCGTCCAGGACGAGCACCTTCAGCTCGTTGTACGAGCCGTTGCCGGGATCGTCCTGCTCGACGAACCAGAGCTGCTCCTGCAGGTAGGAGAGCGGGGCGGTGCGGTCGGGCAGACCGGTCACGACGCGGTCTCCGTCCTCCTGGCGATCACCCACAGGAAGCGCGACTCCCCGAGCGGTGTCCGCTGCGCCACGACCTCCTCGCGCTCGGGTACCAGGCCCGCCGCGCGCAGCAGCTGAAGGTTCTCCTCGGCGGGGAAGCCGGAGAAGAACATGGTCGAGCCGAACCACTCCTCGATCGCGCCGGGGATGTCCTCGGTCATCAGGGTGGCGAGCAGCAGGCCGCCCGGCTTCAGCCAGCGGGCGATGCCGCCCAGCAGGCCGGGCAGTTCCTCGCGCGGCAGGTGGGTGAGGGTGTAGATGGACACGACGGCGTCGAAGGAGGCGTCGGGGAAGCGCACCTGGGCCATGTCGGCCTGCACGAGCGTGGCGCCGGGCAGTGTCCTCTCGGCGAGTTTGAGCTGCTCGGCGGAGATGTCGACGGCGGTGAGGGCGTGCGCCTCGGCCAGGCGGCGCGAGGACTCGTGGCCGCTGCCGACGCCCAGCTCCAGCACCGAACCGCCTTCGGGCAGCATCGCGAGCAGGTGGCCGGTCCACTCCGTACGGGGGCCGTCGGAGAACTCCGACTGGAAGGCGGCGTAGCGGTCGGCGATGTCGTCCCAGCCCTCGCGGACGATGTCCTTGAGATCGGAGCGGACCTCGGAGTCGACGGCGTCGGCGACCCCGGCGATGGTCGGCCGGTCGAAGAAGTCGGCGACCGGCACCTCGATGCCGAAGATCGTGCGGACCCGGCCGAGAAGCTGGATGACCTGGATGCTGGTGCCGCCCAGCTCGAAGAAGTGGTCGTGCGGGCCGAGCGAGTCCACGCCGAGCAGCGGTTTCACGATCTCCTCGGCCACCCTGCGCCTGGTCGGCGTCCAGTCGGCGCCATCGCCATCGCCGGTGCCGGTGCCGGTGTCGGTGCCGCCGTGTGAGGTCCTGGCGGCGGCCAGGGCCTCGCGGTCGACCTTGCCGGCCGGGGTGAGCGGAATCTTTGGGACGTGGACGAACTCGTTGGGGACCAGCGGGGCCGTCAGCCACTGGGCGGCGGTCTCGCGCAGCTCGGTCACGCCGGGCGGCTCCCCTGTCGTACAGACGACATAGGCGATCAGGCGGGCGTCGCCGTCGTCGAGGGCCTCCGCCTCGACCACGGCGTGCGCGACCGCCGGGTGCCTGCGGAGGGTCTGCTCGATCTCCTCCAGCTCTACCCGGACACCGCGTACCTTGACCTGGCGGTCGGCCCGCCCGGCGAAGACCAGCTCGCCGTCTGCGGTCCAGCGCACCAGGTCGCCGGTGCGGTAGAGCCGCTCGCCCGGCGTGGTGGCGAACGGGTCGGGGACGAAGGAGAGCGCGCTCGCGCCGGGACGGTCCAGGTAGCCGCGGCCGAGGCCGGGACCGCCGACGTACAGCTCGCCGACCGTGCCGATCGGGACCGGGCGCATCGACTCGTCCAGGGCGTAGGCCCGGTGGTTGGGCATGGCGCGCCCGATGGGCGGTGAGGTGTCCCAGTTTCCCCGGCACTCCTGGGTGATGACGCCGACCGTGGTCTCGGTGGGCCCGTAGCTGTTGACGAACCTGCGTCCGGCCGCCCAGCGGGTGGTGAAGTCACCCGAGTAGCTCTCGCCGCCGACCGCGAGCACCCGCAGATCGGGGAAGTCGCCGGGCTCCAGCAGTCTCAGCATGCCGGGGGTGCCCATGTAGACGGAGATGCGCCGCTCGCGCAGCAGGTCGCGGAACCGCTCGGCGGAGGTACGGGTCTCGGCGGCGGCGACGTGCAGGACGGCCCCCGAGAGCAGCGCCCCGAAGGCGTCGAAGGTGGAGACGTCGAAGGCGATCGAGGAGAACTGCACGAGGCGGTCCTGCGGCGAGAGCCCGTACAGGTGCTGGGCGCCCCGGACGAACGCGGTGACCGCGCGGTGCTCGATGAGGACGCCCTTGGGCGTCCCGGTGCTGCCTGAGGTGTACATGACGTAGGCGAGGTTGGCCGGGTGCAGCGGCACCCCCGGGTCGTCCTCGTCGCCCCCGGGGTGGTCGTCGACGTTCACCACGCACCACGGCCCCGGCGGCACCTCGGCCTCGGTGGTGGAGTCGGCCAGCACCACGGCGGTTCCGGCGTCGCGCAGGATCGCCTCGACCCGCTCGGGCGGGTTGCCCTCGTCGATCGGAACGTAGGCGCCCCCGGCGGCCAGCGTGCCGAACATGGACACCACCATGCCGGCCGAACGGCGCTGGTAGATGGCGCAGCGGTCCTCGGGGCGCAGGCCGAGGCCGAGCAGGTGCCCGGCCAGGCGGTTGGCGGCGCGGCGCACCTCGTCGTAGCCGAGGGTGGTGCCCTCCTCGTCTGTCAGCGCCGTGGCTGCGGGCGACCTGGCGACCTGGGCGGCGAACCGTTCGATGACGGTCGCCGGCTCGTCGGCCAGCTCGGTGCGGTTCCACTCCTCGACGACCAGGCGCGCGTCGTGCTCCTGGATCGTGTCCATCGGCTCCTCCTTCGGGGACCGTTCCTTCCGGGACTGTTCGTCGGTGCGCCCGCGGGTCAGGACCGCTCGCCGTCCATCCACCGGCGCAGGCTCAGCGGGCGCATGTCCGTCCAGACCTCCTCGATGTGGGCCAGGCACTCCTCACGGGTGCCGCTGTGGCCGACGCTCCGCCAGCCCTCGGGAATGTCACGGTCGGTCCACCAGATGGAGTACTGCTCCTCGTGATTGCGCACCACCGTGTACTCGGCGTTCTCCGCCATTCCGGGTCTCCTTCGCTTCATTCATCATTCGATAGGGCCTGCCATCAGAACAATGCCATGGCCAGACAGAAGCGATTTAACACATTTTTCGGGAAATGTTAGGGTTTTGAAGGGGCAGCGTATGTGCGGAATAGTCGGTGTATCCGTTATCGAGGGAACAGCCGGGCAACCGGCCTTCGACGGGCTCGTCACCCTGCAGCACCGCGGCCAGGAGTCCTGGGGCATCGCGGTGGTCGGCCCCGGCGGTGTGCGGGTCCGGCGGGCGCTCGGTTTCGCCTCGCGCTCGGCCTGTGGTGACTCGCCCCATGATGGCCCGGTTCACGATGGCCCGGCCCGTGACGGCCTGCCGGCCGGGCGAGCCGGGAGGGTGGCGGTCGCCCACACCCGGTACTCCACCACCGGCGCCACGGTGCCGGAGAACTCCCAGCCCTTCGTGCACGAGGCACGGCGCATCGCGCTGGCGCACAACGGGGACCTCACCAACGCCGCCGAGCTGCGCGCCCGGCTCGGCCGCGAGGGGTACGGGTTCCGCTCGACCAGCGACTCCGAGATCATCCTCGCCCTGCTCGCCGACACGGGCGAGACATCCGGCCCGGCGGGCAGGCACTTTGTGGACACCGGCCCGATCGTGGCCGGGGTCGCGCGGGCCACGCGGGTGCTGCGGGGCGCGTACTCGGTGGTGTGCGCCGTCGGCGACCACCTCGTGGCCTTCCGGGACCCGCACGGTCTGCGCCCCCTGGTGGCGGGGTTCGCCGAGGGCAGGGCGGTCGTCGCCTCGGAGACCTGCACCCTCGACGCGCTCGGCTGCACCGAGCAGCGGGAGGTGGAACCGGGTGAGGTACTGGTGCTGCGCGACGGCCGCCAGATCGGGGCGCACCGCGTGGCCCAGCCCGCCCCGCGCAGCTTCTGCGTCTTCGAGCATCTCTACCTGACCAGGCAGGACTCCAGGATCGACGGCACCAGAACCGGCGCGACGCGGGTGGCGTTCGGCGAGCGGCTGGCGCTGGAGTCCCCGGCGGACGCCGACCTGGTCGTGGCCGTCCCGGCCTCCGGCGTGCCGGCGGCCCGCGGGTACGCGCGGGCGGCGGGACTGCCGCTGGCCGGGGCGCTGGTCCGTGACGAGCAGGTGGGCAGGACGTTCATCGAGCCCGACCTGCGACGGCGTGAGCGCAAGCTGCGGCGCAAGTTCTCGGTCGGCTCGCCGGTGGACGGGGCCAGGGTCGTGGTGGTCGACGACTCGATGGTGCGCGGGTCCACCATGCGGCGCATCGTCGCGCTGCTGCGCGAGTCGGGGGCGAGCGAGGTGCACGTGCGGATCGCCGCGCCGCCGCTGATCGCGCCCTGCCACTACGGGGTGGACCTCGTCGACACCGGTGAGCTGGTGGCCACCGGGCGCGAGAGCGAGGAGGTGTGCCGGATCATCGGCGCGACGAGCCTGGCCTACCTGTCGGTGGCGGGCATGCGGCACACGCTCGGGAGCGCGGCGGGCGAGGGTCTCTGCGAGGGGTGTATCACCGGCCACTACCCCACCCGGGTGAGCTCGGCACGCGACAAGTCGAGGCTCGTACCCGCGCGAACCCCGCGGCGCACGACGGCCGCCCGCCTCCGTTGACGGTGCTCAGGGCCGCGCCTAGCCTCCGCCAGATGAGCCAAGAACCAGAAACGAACGGCTACGACGACGGTGGCTGCGACGCCCGCTACACCCGGACCACCTGCCTGTGGGGGCGCAGGCCGGACGGGATCTCCGACACCCTGGCGGACGCGCTCTCGCTGCCCCCGGCACCCGAGGAGATCGCTCCGCCCTCCGCTCCACCTGGCGCGGGCGCGCCCACGGTGCTCGACGTGGGGTGCGGCGAGGGGCGCAACGCGGTGCGGCTCGCCCAGCGGGGCGCGCGGGTGCTGGCGATGGACATGTCGGCCGCCGCGCTGGAGAACGGCGCGCGGGCCTGGGGCAGTACCGGCGGCGGGGCCGGAGGGATCGAGTGGCGCCGGGGCGACGCGCGCACCACCCGGCTCGCGCCCGGCTCGTTCGACGGGGTGCTGGCGTGCAGCGTCCTGCACTGGCTGCGGGACGAGAGGCAGGTGGCCGACGTCATCGCCAGGCTCCAGGCCGCGACCTCCCCGGGAGGGGTCAACGCCCTGCTGATGTTCAACGGCGGCCACGCCTATCGGCCTCCCGCCGGCGAGATGCGCCTGCCGGTCCTGCTGCCCCACGACTGGTACCTCGCCAGGTACGACGGGTGGACCGTGCTGAGCGCCACCGACACCGACTCCACCCACACCCACACCGGCCATGAGGAGCCGCACACCCACGCGGTGACCAGGCTGGTGGCGCGCCGGGGGGTGGACGGGTGAGCTCGCTGGAAGATGGACTCGCGGGCCCGCCGCACCCGCCCGAATGGCCGGTCTACGACGACGGCGTGGCGGCCAGGGTCGCCGAGCTGGTGACGCGGGGGCGCACGTTCGACTACGACTACGGGCCCGAACTGGCCGAACTGGAGCGGTCGTTCGCCGAGCGGCACGGCCGCGCCCACGCGCTGGCGCTCACCTCGGGTACCGCGGGACTGCTGGCCGCCTACTTCGCGCTGGGCATCGGCCCCGGGGACGAGGTGATCGTCCCGAACCTCACGTTCTTCAGCACCGCCTCACCGCTGTTCCTGCTGGGCGCGGTGCCGGTGCTCTGCGACGCGGGCGACGCCACCGGGAACGTGGCCCCCTCGGCCGTGGAGGCACTGGTCACGCCGCGTACCGTCGCGATCGTCGTCACCCATCTGTGGGGCCACAGCTGCGACATGGACGCCCTGCGGGCGGTGGCCTCCCGGCGCGGGCTCGCCCTGGTCGAGGACTGCTCGCACGCCCACGGCTCCACCTTCCGTTCCCGGCCGGTGGGCTCCCTGGGCGATGTCGCGATCTTCAGTGTGGGGGGCAGGAAGCTGGTCTCCGGGGGCATGGGCGGCATGCTGCTGACCGACTCCGAGGACGTCTTCGCCCGCGCCTGCCTGCTGACCAACTTCCGGCACCGCACCGACCTGACCATCGACGCCGTCCGCTACCGGCCGTTCCTGCTGACCGGTCTCGGCGGTAACTTCCGCATCTCCACGCCCGGCGCGGTGCTGGCCCAGAGCCACCTCGACCGGCTGGACGAGCTGGTGGAGCACCGGGTGGCCAACATGTCGGCCCTGTCCTCGGGACTCGGCGAGCTGCCGGGGGTGCGCCCCGCCCCCGTCGCCGAGGGCGTCACGATGGGCGCCTGGTACGACGGGGTCGTCGAGGTGACGCCGGAGTGCCCGTTCAGCAGGGACGGCCTGGTGGCGGCCGGTCAGGAGCGCGGTCTGAAGGTGCGCGCCCCGGCCACCCGGCCGCTGCACGTCTTCCCCCTCTTCCAGGGCACCGCGCCTGACTGGTCGCCCCAGGTCGCCGCCGCGGTCCGGGCCGCGGCCACGGTGAACGACCGCCCGTTTCCGCGTTCCACGGAATTGTTCGCCCGATGGATGAAATTGCCGGTGAATTTCCTCTGGGAACAGAACTCGCCGCTGGTCGAGGCGTATCTGGAGGCGTTCGACGACGCATTCTCGATGGCCCGTACCGGGTAACGTCGCCCCTGTTTCCAGCGTCGATTCCGGAGTAATCCAAATGAGCCGACAGACGTTTCCCGTCATTCACGCCGTCGCCCCCACCAGTCTGGAGAGCTGGTTCGGCCATTTCGTCGACCTCGCCCCCGGGGACCGGGCCGTCTTCACCGGGGAGGACACCGGTGTGGACGTGGCCCCGCTGCTGGAGGCGATCGGCCGGGCCCCGCGGGCGACGGTGATCTTCCATTCCAGCCACACGACGCTTGGCCGCGACCAGCTGCTCGCGTTCCGGCTCCGCGAGCTCGGCCACCGGGCCGAGTGCCAGTCGCGGCTCTGCGCCTCGCTGGGCAGCGACAAGATCCTGATGAAGGAGTTCTTCGACCGCTACCGCCTGGTCTCCCCACCGTGGGCGCGGGCCGGTGAGCCGCTGCCCGAGGCCGGCCCCGACACCCCCGTGGTGATCAAGGACCGGCACGGGACGCAGAGCGTCGGCACCCGGCTGGCCCGCGCGGACGAGTGCCGTCTGGCCCCCAACGAGCTGGGCGAGCTGTACGTCGACGGGGTCGAGTACTCGGTGCTGATCTACCGCGACGAGCACGGCACGGCGACCTTCCCGCCGGTGTGGAAGGGGCCGACCACCCAGGACCTGGTGCCGCCGTGGCAGCGGCTGCGGCTCTGCCCGGACCCGGCGCTCGGCGGCACCTGGGACCGCAAGCTGCGGGCGGTGGGCAAGCGGCTGGCCGATCTGGCCGAGGCGCACGGCTACCTGGAGGCGGAGTTCCTGCTGACCCCGGCCGGCGAGGTGCACCTGCTGGAGATCAACCCCCGGGTGTCGGGCACCATGCGGCTGGCCGCGATGGCCACCCGGCTGCCGATCTTCTCCCTGCACGCCAGGCCCGAGCTCCGCGACCACCTCTGCGCCGCCCGCTTCAGCGGCGAGGTCCCCTACAGCGGCGCCCCGATCACCGACGCCGACGGCGAGGTGTTCGCCACCTCCCGGCTCACCGTCGCCGGGGAGAGTCCCGGCGAGGTCCGCGCCAAGCTGCGCGAGCTGGGCGCGGAGCCCCGGGTGCTGCCCCGCGCCTGCTAAAGGCCGCTCAGGCGGACCGGCGTACCCGGACTTCCGCCGTCCCCCCTGTCCTCCGGTCACGCCGTGCGTCCCGGCGGTCCAGCAACTCCAGCAGGGGCGCGGTCGCGGCGGTGGAGACCAGCGCGACGATCACCAACATGGTGAAGAGCGCCTGGGTGATGATGCCGAGACCGAGGCCGATGCTCAGGATCACCAGCTCGGTCACGCCCCGGCAGTTCATCAGCACCCCGAGCCGCGAGGCCTCCCGCCAGGGCACGCCCAGGGGCCTGGCGACGGCCGCCACACCGCCGATCTTGCCCGCCACCGCGACGGCGAGGATCAGCAGGCACCAGCCCCACCTCGCCGCCTCCTGACCGAGCAGCCCGATCTGGGTGTTGAGCCCGACGAAGGCGAAGAAGGGCGGCAGCAGGAAGGACGTGGTGAAGTCCTGCGTGCGCTCGCGGACCCGCCTCAGCCGCACGTCACCGTCGCGCGGGAACAGGACGCCGAACAGGAACGCGCCGAAGATCAGATGGATGCCGATCAGCTCGGTCAGCAGCCCCGAGACGAGCAGGCCCACGATGACGACGGGCAGCGTCGCCTCCGGGGAGAGCCCCCGGCGCAGCAACCGGGTCAGCAGCGGCCGTACCACCCCGACCATGACGGCGGCGAAGGCCGCGGTGAGACCGAGCGTGCGCAGTGCCTCGGCGGGTGAGGAGCCCCTGGCCATGGTGATCGCCACGGCCAGCAGCAACCACGCGGTCACGTCGGCGATGGCGGCGCAGGTGATGGTCAGCGCCCCGGTCGGGGTGTGGAAGAGCCCGCGTTCCAGCAGGATCCTGGCCAGCACGGGAAAGGCGGTGACGCTCAGCGCGGCGCCGACGAACAGCGCGAAGACCGGGAACTCGACGGGCGCGGCCGCCAGCGGCGCGTAGATCAGCAGGGCCAGCGCGACCCCGAGTGCGAACGGGATGGCCACGCTCGCCTGGCCGCAGAGCAGTGCGATCCGGCCCCGTCCGCGCAGCAGGTCACCGCGGAGCTCCAGCCCGACCAGGAACATGAAGAAGGCCAGTCCGAACTGGGCCAGCAGGTTCAGGTAGGGCATGACGGCGCCGGGGAACAGCACGCGGTACGCCTCGGGCCAGACGGTGCCGAGCAGGGAGGGGCCGAGCACGATGCCGGCGGCCATCTCCCCGATCACCCGGGGCTGGCCGAGCCGCCTCAGCACGGCCCCGCCGAGATGGGCCAGCGCGACGACCACCGTGATGGAGAGCAGCAGCAGAGGCGTGGCCGGCACCTGCTGCTGCCGGCCCACCCCCACCGAGGGCGTCGGGACGGGGCCGGTGGCCGTCCCCGCGTCGAACCCCAGCATCAGCAGCGCCAGCGCGGCGGGCAGCACGACGGCGAGACCGTACGCGACCGTGTAATGACGCATCGTGCGCTTATCAGTGGACCGAAACCATGGATAAGTCATGAGCCAATTCCGTTTCCGAGAGGTCGCGTTTTCCTGGGCGCGCATATCACAGAACAAAAATAATCGCCAAGAACAATGGAGATTCCGCTGGTCATCGACCCGACTCCAGCTTTCCGTTGTACCGCGGAAAAGGCATCTGCAAATTACTCATGATCGAAAGTGCGCTACCGAAAACCGTGGGTAAGGTACCGACCTGACTCACTCCACATGCACAGAAATCCGGAGGAAAAGTCGCATGCAGGTGCTCTCCCCCAACCGAGAGGCGAACCGCCAGGCGCCGCCCCCACGTGATGACCGGCCGCCCGTCCCCAGCCCACGCGCCACCCCCTCCCAGGGTTCCAAACTCGCCCTGGACGCGTCCGCCAAGCCGAGGCGGACCGGGCTCCAGCTCCCGGTGAGCCTCCCCTTCGACACCTGGCGCCGGATCGGCCACCAGATCTCCCTCATCGCCGACTCCTCCGCCTGGTGGCTCGGCGACTGGCTGGTCTACGGCGAGAACGAGTACACCGACCGCTACAAGAGAGCGGTCGAGGAGAGCTCCCTCGACATCCAGACTCTGCGCAACTACGCCTGGGTCGCCCGGCGCTTCCCGGTATCCCGCCGGCGAGACAGGCTCAGCCTCCAGCACCACGCGGAGGTGGCCGCGCTCCCCGAGCACGAGCAGACGCTCTGGCTGGACCGCGCGGAACGCTTCAACTGGTCCCGCAACCGTCTTCGCAGCCAGATCAAGGCACACCGCACCGCCGCCCTCTCCGGCCGGACCGCGGAGACCGCCAGCCAGAAGGCCGTGATCCAGATAGACGTGCCCGCCGACCAGGAACAGTCGTGGCGTGACGCGGCCCGCCGGATGAACCGCAGCGTGGAGGAGTGGGCCAGGCTCATCCTCAACCAGGTCGCCACCGGCGAGATCCCCGTCCGCGGCATCCACGACGCCAAGGCCGGGTGAACGGAGGGACAGGTGGACGTCGTCCACACCCTGTTCGAGAAGCGGGCGTTCGAGACGCCGGACAGCACGGCCCTGGTCTCCGGGGCCGTGCTGCTTACCTACCGGGAACTCGACGCCCGCGCCAACGGCCTGGCCCGGTTGCTCCTGCACCGTGGTGTCGGCCCCGAGACACCGGTCCCGCTACGGCTGGACCGCTCCCCCGAGCTGCTCGTCGCGCTGCTGGCCGTCTGCAAGGCGGGCGGCACGGCGGTGCTGCTCGACCCCGGCTGGCCCGAGGACCGCCTCGCCCCGGTGCTCGACGGCTGTCCGGTGGTGATCGACGGCCCCCTGGATGCCGCCCCCTCCGACGAAGGGCCCGGCATCCCCGCGCACCCCGACCAGCTCGCGTACGCGGTGCACACCTCCGGGTCGACCGGGCGGCCCAAGCTCGTCGGGGTGACCCACCGGGCGATCGCCCACCGGGTCGCCACCCACACCGAGGCCTACCGCATCACCCCCGCCGACCGCTCCAGCTGGCTGGCTCCCCCGGCCTCGTCGGTCTCGGTGGTGGAGCTGTGGCCCTATCTCTGCTCGGGTGCGAGCGTGCACGTCGCCGACCCGGCGACCTCGGGCTCGCCGTCCGAGCTGCGCGACTGGATGGTCGCTTCGGGAATCACCCGCGCGTACGTGAACATGCCGCTCGCCGAACCGCTGTACGCCCTGCCGTGGCCGGCCGAGACGTCGCTGCGGCTCATGACGGTCGGCAGCGACGCGGTGCGCGTGTGGCCCGCACCCGACCTGCCCTTCGAGGTCGCGGTGGAGTACGGCTCCGCCGAGGCCAACGGCGTGACCAGCTGCCTGGTGCCGCTGGAGGACCGCTGTACCTCGGTCACCGCCGACGAGGCCGCCAGGCGGACCCGTCCCCCCATCGGACGTGCCTGGCCCGAGGTCGGCGCAGGCGTGCTGACCTCGGAGCTGAGGCCGGTCGCGGCGGGCGAGGTCGGCGAGCTGTTCGTGTCAGGACCCGAGCTGGCCCGCGGCTACCTGGGCGAGGCGGCCCACACCGCCGAGCGCTTCCTGCCCGACCCCGCCGGCGGGGGAGGCCGCGTCTACCGGACCGGTGATCTGGTCAGGGAGCGGCCTGACGGGCGGCTGGAGCACCACGGCCGCGTCGACGCGCAGGTCAAGATCCGCGGCCACCGGGTGGAACCCGCGGAGGTGGAGGCCGTGCTGCTCGGGCACCCCGGGGTGCGCGAATGCGTGGTCGTCGGAGTGCCGGGCCCCGGCGGCGACCTGAGGCTGTGCGCCTACCTCGTCCATGCCGTCACTCCGGAGGCCGGCACTCCGAGCCGTACCGCGGACGGCGCCCGGTTCGAGATCGGGGAGCTGCGCGCCTTCGCCTCGGCCCGGCTGCCCGAGCCGATGGTTCCGACCGCCTGGACGGCGCTGGAGCGGCTGCCGCTGAACGCGGCCGGCAAGGTGGACCGCCGCGCCCTGCCCGCGCCCTCGTGGGGGGCGTCCCCGCGCGGGCGTGAGCGGAGCGCGGACCCGGTGACGGCGGGGGTGCTGGAGCTGTGGGAGCGGGCACTCGGCGCGCGTGGCGCGCTGGGCGACCACTTCATCCGCTCCGGCGGCGACTCCCTGTCGGCCACCCGTCTCGTCGAGGAGATCGGGAACCGCTACGGCGTGCGGATCCGGCTGCGCGAGTTCCTCAGGGCACCGACACCCGAGACCCTCATCCAGACCATCAGGGCGGAAGGAAGCACACGATGACCGAGAGAAGGCGGAGGAGAAGCCGCCCCACGTGGCTGCTGCGCGCCCCCGACCCCGAGGCGAGGGCACGGCTGTGGTGCCTGCCCTACCCGGGTGCCGGGGCGTCGATGTACCACGGGTGGCCGGCCGAGGTGGACGGGATCGAGCTGTGCCCGGTGCAGTTGCCCGGCAGGGAGAACCGGCTGCGCGAGCCGTCGTTCGAGAGCTACGCGGAGGTCGCCGCCGAGATGCTGAAGGGCCTGGAGCCCTACCTGGACCGGCCGTTCGGCTTCATCAGCCACTGCGGCACCGTCTTCATCGGCTACGAGGCGACGCTGCTGCTCATGGAGCGCGGCGGCCCGCTGCCCAGCCACCTGTTCGCCTCCTCGATGGTCCCTCCGCACCGGGCGTCGTGGCCGAGCATCCTACGGCTCGACGAGGAACAGGTGGGCGCGCTGGTGTCGGATCTCATGCGGGCCCGCGGCGCGGAGCCGCTGCCCGAACTGGTGGAGATGGCCGCGAGCGTCATGCGCGCCGACGTGGCCGCCTACGGCCGCTTCGAGCGGACCGACCCGGTGGAGCTGCCGTGCCCGATCACCACGATCGGCTGGTCGGGGGACACCCAGATCCCCCCCGAGCAGATGGGCGGCTGGGAGTTCTACGGCCGGACCCGCCACACCGTGCTGGACGGCGGGCACTGGAGCTACCTCCAGGCGCCCACCGCCCTGCTCGACGAGATCGCGCGGAGCATGTCCGCGCGCGTCCCTGGTTGACCTCAGGTGTCCTTGCCGTCCTCGCGCCCGCCGGGCCTCCCGGCGGGCTCCTCGATGTCCTGCAGCATCTCGGCGTCCTCCAGCCTGCGCAGGTTCGGCACCGGCGACAGGAAGAGCAGGATGATCCAGGGCAGCAGGAACGCGGCACCCACGTAGATGGCGGGCTTGACCCCGATCAGCTCGCCCAGCACCCCGGCCAGCATCGCGGCCAGCGGCAGGATGCCGAGGTAGACCGCGCGGCTCGCGCCGATGACCCGGCCGCGCAGGTGGTTGGGGATCACGTACTGGAAGAGGGTGAGCTGGCCGATGTTCCCGGCCACCACCCCGAACACCGTGACGAACCAGATCACCGAGAACAGGGTGATCTGCAGCCACTGCGGACCGGCCACGAACGGTGTGAGGCACAGCACCCGGAACGCGATCAGGGCGGTCATGATGCCGCGCCCGTAGCCGAGTCTCTCGAACAGCTTGCCCGCGAAGACGGCGCCGATGACACCGCCGATGCTGCCCACCGCGTAGATGAAGCCGATCCAGGTGCCCGAAAGCTGGAGCTCCCTGGCCGCGTACAGGATGAACAGGGTCAGGATCATCATCGACCCGAAGTTCGCCCCGGCGGAGTTGAGGATCAGCGGGCGGGCGTAGGCGTTGCGGTAGGTGACCCTCAGGCCGTGCTTGATGTCGTGGAGCATCGCCGCGACGGCGCCGCGCCCGCCGCTGTCCTGGCGCTCGACGGGCGGCTCGACGTGACGGATGCGCGACAGGGCGAAGGCGGAGACCAGGAAGGAGATCGCGTCTCCCAGCATCACGTACGCCGGCCGGAACAGGTCGATGAGCACGCCTCCGGCGCTGGAGCCCGCGATGGCGCCCACCGACTCGGTCGCCGCCATCCGGCTGTTGCCGGCCACCAGCTGTTCCTCGCTCAGCAGCGTCGGCATGTAGGCGGCGTAGGCGATCTCGAAGACCACCGAGAGACCACCGACCACCACGGCGACCACATAGAGCACCCACATGTCCATGAACCCGGCGAAGGCCGTGATCGGGATCAGGGCCACGACCACGGCCCGTCCGATGTCGGCGCCGACCATGAGTGGTCTGCGCCGGTAGCGGTCGATGAGCACACCGGCGATCAGCGTCAGCAGCAGCGCGGCGATCGTGCGCATGGTGTTGAGCAGACCGACCTCGAAGGAACTGGCCTGCAGCATGAGGATCGCGGTCAGCGGCAGGGCCAGGGTGGTCAGCTCGGAGCCGAGGACCGAGATCGACTGACCGGCCCAGAGCCGGTTGAAGTCGGGATTGCGCCAGAGCGAGGGCGGCTTTTCCGTCGGCTCCCTGACTTCCGTTCTCTGTGTGTCCATAAGATCATTCCGTCCCTGTCGGGTTTCACCTCTGGTTGACTGGAATAAGCTTTTTGTTAAGGGTGATGATATGCGAAATCAGCGGAGAGACACCCTGGAAAACAATCAGCGGGTACGCCAGATGACACTGCCGGACGGGCATGTGGTATTCCAGCTCAATCCCGCCGAGACCAGCCTGCAGTATCGCAGCATCGTGGGCGACAGAAGTTACTTCAGACACGACGTACGCCTTGAGCCGGGAATGACGGTGTTCGACGTGGGCGCTAACATAGGAATCGCAGCGCTGGCGTTTCACTGGGAATGTCCGGGCACTCGAATTCTTGCCTTCGAGCCTGCCCGGCCGCTTTACGACGCGCTGTGCGCGAATCTGGCCGCCCACGGCCTGAACGCCAAGGCGTTCGACTGCGCGCTCTCCCATACCCCGGGAACGGCGACTCTCACCGTCTATCCGGAGACCACCGCGATGTCCGGGATGTACGCGGACGTCGGCCACGATGCGGAGGTGACCAGGACTTTCCTGGCCAACAGCGGGTTCGCCCCCGAGGATGTGACGGACATGGCCGAGGGCAGGCACGTCACCGAGGAGCAGGAGTGCCGGGTACGGACGATCTCAGAGGTGATGGCCGCCGAGGGCGTGCACCGAATAGGCCTGCTGAAAATCAACGTCGAGAAAGCCGAGTGCGATGTGCTGGATGGAATCGCCCCCGCTGACTGGGAAGCGGTCGACCAAATCGTCATGCAGGTCCATGACATCGACGGCCGGCTGGCATCCGTACGCGACGATCTCACCGGTCGTGGATTCCAGGTCGACATCGGCCAGGATCCCCTGCTGAGGAACACGGACATCTTTGATGTGTACGCACGGAGGAATTCCACATGACAGTGGACACGACGGTTGATCTGAACGAGCTGGATCTCGCCGATCCGGACATCTACACGGCACCCGACTCGGGCCTCGGTGTCCTGCATTACCTGCAGGAGCACCGGCCGATGTTCTGGAACTCCAGGTCGACGGGGCCGAGTTTCTGGGCGTTCACCAAATACGCCGACGGGGTGGCCGTCTATCTTGACAAGACGAATTTCACCTCCGAGCGGGGAATGCAGGTCGGGCAGACCGAGTCCGCCGCCCGCGCCGCCGCGGGCAAGATGCTCATCGTCACCGACGGCCGCCACAGCCAGTTGCGCGACGTGATGAACCCCGCGCTCACTCCCCGGGTGGTGCGCCGCCTCGAAGGCGCGATGCGCGAGACGGTGGGCGGGATGCTGGAGCAGAACGCGCCCAGGGACTCCTTCGACTTCGTCGACACGGTGGCGGGCAGGCTACCGCTCTCGGTCATCTGCGAGCTGCTGGGCGTACCCCGTGCCGACTGGGACCTGATGATCCAGTGGACGCGCACCGCGTTCGGCTCCGCCACCTCCGACGACGTCATCTCCGACGCGGAGAAGGCCGAGGCGAACGCCAACATCTTCGCCTACTACGCCGATCTGCTGGCCGAACGGCGCGGCGCCCTCGGCGACGATGTGATCAGCGTGCTGATCCGCGGCCGGATCGACGGAACACCCCTCACCGACGAGGAGATCCTGCTCAACATCAACGGCCTCATCACCGGAGGCAACGAGACGACCAGGCACGCCTCGGCCGGAGCCGTCATCGCCCTGGTGGAGAACCCCGGCGAGTGGCGGCGGCTGCGCGAGGACCCCTCGCTCATCCCGACCGCCGTGGAGGAGGTGCTGCGCTGGACCGCCCCCAGCCTCAACGTGATGCGCACCGCGCTGCGCGACACCAGGATCGGAGAACAGATCATCCGGGCCGGTGAGCGGGTCAGTGTGTGGCACCCGGCCGTCAACCGCGACGAGGACGCCTTCCCCGACGCGCGCCGCTTCGACGTCGGCCGCACCCCCAACCGGCACCTCACGTTCGGTCTCGGCAGGCACCTGTGCATCGGTGCGGCGCTGGCCAGGTTCGAACTGCGCGTGCTGCTGGAGGAGCTGACCCGCCGGGTGGCCCATATGGAACTCACCGGGCCGGTCAAGCGGCTGCGCTCGAACCTCATGTGGGGCGTCGACCGCGTCCCCGTCCATCTCGAACTCGACCACGCAGGGCACTGATTGGAGCACCCCATGCCGGACATGTCGCCGATCCAGGAGAGCTGGTGGAGGTCCTACCGGGCAAAATCCGCCGGTGACCACACCGACCAGGTCACCCTCGCCGCGCGGCTACGCGGGTCTCTGGACGAGAAGGCCCTGACCGCCGCGCTGGAGGAGGTACTGGAGGCGCGCGAGGACCTACGGCCGGCCCCGCCGGGTGGCCCCGTGCCCGTCACAGTGCCCGTCGCCGTTCCCCGGCCGGTGGAACTGGGCAGACACGAACCGGGCCGCCGCGAGGAGTCACTGGCGCGTCTGGTCTCCGAGCAGGCCAACCGCGGTCTCGACCTCGAAGCGGGGCCGCCGCTCCGGATCGTCCTGGCCCGGCTGGCCGACGACGACCACGCGCTCGTCCTGACGGCGCACCGACTGGTGGCCGACGAGCGCGTCCTGGCCGGTCTCGCCGGGGAGATCTCCCGGGCCTACCGGAGCGCGATCGGCTCCCCCGCCGCCGCTCGCGACGGCGTCTCCGCGAGCGGCCACGACTCCCCTGACCCGTCCCCCGGCGGACGCGCCGCCGGTCCGAACGGTCGCGCCGCGTCCTCCCCGGAGGCCGGCGACGTCGCCGATCTCGCCTACTGGCGTGACCGGCTCGACGGTGCGCCTCCCGTCCTCGACCTGCCCGCCGACCGCGGCCGTCCCGCCGTACCCGGCCTCACGGGCGCCCGGGTGACCTTCGGCGTCCCGCCGGAGACGGCCGCGCGCATCGAGGCCCTCGCACGCGAGACCGGCACCGGCGACGGAGCCGCCGTCGGGGCCGCCGTCGGGGCCGCCGCCCAGGCCGCGCGGGCGATGGCGCTGTCGCGCTGGTCGGGGCAGGCCGAGGCGGCCACCCCCGGCGCCGAAACCAGCACCGACACCCGGGCCGTCACCCTGGCCGCCTGGGCGGTCGCACTGTGCCGCTGGTCGGGCCAGGACGAGGTGGTGGTCGGCGTACCCGTGCCCGGCGACGGCCGCGCCCCGGTGTTCCCGATCCGGATCGGCTGCGAGGGCGACCCGTCGTTCGCCACCGTCGTCGCCCGGGTGCGTGACGCGCTCGACGGGGCGGCCGCGCACGGCTCCTACCCTGCGCACCGGCTCGCCGAGGAACTGCGGCTGGACGCCTCCAGCGGCGTGCGGCCGCTCTACCAGGCGGAGTTCGACCAGGCCGCCCCGGCCTGGAGCGCGCTGCGACTGCCCGGCGTGCGGACCTCGGAGCTGGGGGCGGACCGCTTCCCGCTGGCCTCGGATCTGGCGCTGGTCCTGGTGCCCGGCTCGCTGGAGGGCGAGCTGCGCTACGCGCTCGACCTGTTCGACGCGCCCGGCGCCAGAACCAGGGCCGAGCAGTACGTCACGCTCCTGACCGACGCCGTGGGCGACCCCACCCGGCCCATCTCGCGCCTGTCCCTGCTGGACGCCGAGCAACTGCGGCTGGTGGTCGCCGAGTGGAACCGTACCGAGGCCCCCTTCGACGAGCAGGCGAGCATCGGCGCGCTGTTCGAGGCGCGCGCCGCCGCCGCCCCCGACGCACTCGCGGTGCTCTGCGGCGAGCGGCGGCTGACCTACCGTGAGCTGGACGAGCGCGCCAACCGGGTGGCCCACCGGCTGATCCGTGACGGAATACGGCCAGGCCAGGTCGTCGGCTCGATGACCGGCCGCTCGGCCGAGGCGCTCGTCGCCTTCCTCGGCACCGTCAAGTCCGGCGGCGTCTATCTGCCGCTGGACCCGGCGCTACCGCCCGACCGGCTCGGCCACATCCTGGACGACAGCGGAACCGGGCTGGTCCTGACCGTGGCCGAGCACGCCGGCCGGGTGCCCGGTGGCCGGGTGCGCACGGTCGAGCTGGACACCGGCTGGAGCGCGATCGAGGCGGCGGAGCCGGCCACCGGCCCCGGCGTGACGCCCGCGCCCGACGCCACCGCCTACCTCATCTACACCTCGGGATCGACCGGCCGGCCCAAGGGGGTGGAGGTGCCGCACCGCGGCGTGAGCAACCTCGCCTCGGCCCTGTCGCGGGAGTTCTCCCTGACGCCCGACGACCGGGTGGCGCTCTTCGCCTCGCTCAGCTTCGACGCCTCGATCTGGGAGATCACGATGGCGCTGCTGAACGGGTCGGCGCTGTGCGTGCTGGACCCCTCGGCCATGACCCCGCAGGAGACGGCGAAGGTCATCAGCGACCAGGGCGTGACCGCGGCCACCTTCCCGCCGACGTTCCTCAGCACGCTCAGGGGCGACGAACTGGGCACGGTCAGGTTGATGGTGGTCGCGGGCGAGCAGTGCCCGACCGGGCTGGTGCGGACCTGGGGGCCGGGCCGCAGGTTCGTCAACGCCTACGGGCCGACGGAGACGACCGTGTGCGCCACGATGGGCGCGTGCGACCCCGCCGCAGCGTACGCCCCGCCGATCGGCCGGCCGCTGGCCAACTTCAGGACCTACGTGCTGGACCGCCGGCTCAACCCGCTCCCGGCCGGTGTGCCCGGGGAGCTGTACGTCGGCGGCGCCGGTCTGGCCCACGGCTACCGGGGCAGGCCCGGTATGACCGCGCGGTCGTTCATGCCCGATCCGTACGGCCCTCCGGGGGCGCGGCTCTACCGCACCGGTGACCTGGCCCGCTACCTGCCCGACGGCCGGCTGCAGTACGTGGGCCGGGTCGACGCGCAGGTGAAGATCCGTGGTTTCCGGGTGGAACCGGCCGAGATCGAGGCGGCGATCACCCGTTACCCGGGCGTCCGCGAGGCGGCGGTCGTCGTGCGCGACGACCGGCTGGTCGCCTACGTCGTGCTCGACGACGCCTCCAGGATCATCGCCGACCGCAGCGGCCTGACCGGCGAGCTGCACCGGTTCCTGCAGGGCTCGCTGCCCGCGTACATGCTGCCCGCCTCCTACCTGACGCTGGACGCGATGCCGCTGACCTCCTCGGGCAAGGTGGACCGTCAGGCACTGCCGGAGCCCGGCTCGGGCGGCTTGGACGGCGACGGGGGCGGGGGCGGCGAGGACGACTTCGACGCGCCGCGGACGCCGACGGAGCAGACGATCGCCGGGATCTGGGCCGAGGTGCTGAAGCTCAGGCGGGTCGCCCGGGAGGACGACTTCCTGGAGATCGGCGGTCACTCCCTGGTGGCCGCGCAGGTGATCACCCGGGTACGGGAGAGGTTCACCGTGAACGTGCCGATCAGGGTGCTGTTCGAGAACCCGGTGCTCGCCGACTTCGCCGAGGCGGTGGACGGCGCCTCGGCCAAGGCCGAGGCGAAGGCCGGGGTCTGAGCCCGCGGGCATCCCGCCGGGCGGGATGCCCGCGTATGACGAGGGCCGTGAGGATCATCCTCACGGCCCTCGTCATACGCGGGCCCTTCGCGGCCCGGCCGAGGCGGCTCAGCGGCGGCCCGGCAACGCGGCGACCTCGGACTCCGGCCGCCAGGTGGGCAGATACTCCCGCAGCCGCAGCACCATGCCCTGGCAGTAGGAGGCGTTGTGCTCCAGGCTGCGCTCGGGCATGAACGGCAGCTTCCGCCCGCGCGGGTGGTCGAGCACCAGCCGGGTGAGGGGCTCCCGGCCGGCCTCCAGGCCGGTCACGTCGAGGTCGATGAGGAGGGCGGCCAGGTCGGCGGGCATGTCGACGACCGAGGCCGTCTTCCCGTGCGGCTCGACGCGCAACTCGGTGAAGTCGTAGCCCGGCGGCTTGGGCCTGGCCAGGTAGATGTAGGGCCTGGCCAGCAGGTCGAGCTCGAACGCGGCCCGCGCCCCGGCGTCCCGCCACCAGGACTGACCGCGGGCGAAGTCGACGAGCAGTCCGTCGAACTCCTCACGGTGCGAGTGCAGGACGAGGTGCGCGACCATCCCGAAATTGTGGAAGTCATAGTTCCAGAGTTTCTGCACGGAATCGCGGAAGAAACTGGCGACCTCGGTGTCGGTGCGGCTCTCGAAATACGTCGCTGCGTCGGTGAAGAAATCCTCCAGCCGCCTTGTTCCGGACCTCTCCAGATAATTGGCGAGGTAATACAGGCCGCGTAGGTTGTAGAGCGAGTGGACAGCGTAGTAGAACCAGGTTCCGCGCTCGCACTCCGCGCGGCTGACCCAGTTGGTGCCGACCACCACGTCGGCTTCCGTGACGTCACTGGGAACGCGCTCCACCTGCACTCCGAGAAGCTCCCGTTTGGCATATATCGAGGTGTTGTGCAGCAGGAGTTGCGGATAGACGATGAGTGTGTCGGCACGGAGCCGGCACAGTTCCGCGATTCCCTCCTTGTATGACTCCAGGGTCTCTCCGGGAAGCGGCCAGATCAGCTCGATGTAGGAGCTGATGCGCTTTTCCCTGAGCGTTCTCTGCAGCTCGGTGTAGGTCGCGGGCTTGATGTTCGAGCGGTCGACCAGCTCCAGGGTCCTGGAGCTCATCGACTGCAGGGAGATGGGCTGGCTGGTCAGCAGTCCTCCCCGCACGAGAATCTCGGTGATCTCGGCCATCCGGTCGGGCTTGTTCTTGGCCGCGGCCATCGAGACCATCACCGGGTAGCCGTTCTCCTCACTGCACTCCACCAGGTGGCGGGTCAGTTCCACGTCGCGCGGGGCCATGCCCCAGTTGGCGTCCGCGATGAAGATCGACACGAAGTCGTGCTTGCTGATCCAGGTGATGTCGTCGCGGACCCGCTGGTCCTCGAACTTGTGGACCTTGTCGTTGGTCGCCGCGCCCCAGAAGCAGAAACCGCAGCTGAACGGGCATCCTCGGTTGGTCTCCAGGATGGCGGTGGTGTACCTGCCCTCCTCGAAGACGCCGGAGGTGAAGGGCGAGGGCACCTCCATCAGGTCGCGTACCCGCTCGGCGGCCTCGGTGGTGACGAGTTCCCCCGACCGCCAGAAGCTGATCCCGTCGACGGCCGAGAAGTCGGGGTCGTCGCCGATCACCTGGCGCAGGTACTGCAGCATCGTCTTCTCGCCCTCGCCGTTGCAGACGACGACGTTCTCCTGCTCGGGGGCGACGTACTCCTCGGCGTGCAGCATGACCTGGGGGCCGCCGAGGATGAACTGGGCCGCCGGGAGCCGCTCGTGCAGCGCGGCCAGCACCGCGCGCGCGAATCCGATGTTCCAGATGTAGCAACTGATGGCGTAGACGTCGCTGCGCTTTTCCAGGAGTTCTGCGATCACCTCCTTTCTGTCCGCGGACACCGGGGCGGAGAAGATCTCGAAATCACATCGCGGCCCCACCTCCGGATCGTGCTGCGCGTAAGCCTGCATGTAACCGGAGGCAAGGGGCAGGATGGCCTCGAATGCAGACAGCTCGACGAATGTGACTTTGGTGTTCATGACGCTCGTCCCTGCGTAGTCCGAGTAATTTCTGAAGCCGATCGGATGGAATCCGCTCATGCTTTCACAGGGGGACCGGACGGACAACGCGCACTAATTGCGGACACCACTCGCGTGTTACGGTTCTGGAAACCTCGATAACCACGGAGGAGAAACCGTATGCCGACTCATGACTACGAGACCGGCCTCGGGACGCTCTCACTCGACGACCGGATCGCGGAGCATCTCGAAAAGACCTTTCAGGACCCCTGGGAAATTCGCAGATTCTCCCATGATTTCCGCAGGAACGGCTACGTCAAACTGCGGAACGTGGTCTCCGAGGAGGTCAAGGATCTCGTCTCGGACGAGGTGGAGCGCCTGCTCGACCTGCACGCGCGCCGGATCGACATCAACCTCAAGGAGACCAGCAACTCCCCGCGCAAGATGAGCACGGTCAGTCAGCAGTCCATCGCTCAGGACAGCTCCCTGATCCCGGAGCTCTACGACTCCCCCGCCCTCAAGGGCTTCCTGGGCCGGCTGGCGAACGAGCCCGTCGTCAACTGCCCCTGGGACGAGGAGAAGTACGTCATCATCCGCCAGGAGAAGCAGGGCGACACCCACGGCTGGCACTGGGGCGACTTCAGCTTCACCCTCATCTGGATCCTGGAGGCGCCGAGCAGCGAGTACGGCGGCATGCTCCAGTGCGTTCCGCACACCAACTGGGTGAAGGAGGACCCCCGGGTTCACGACCACCTCATCCGCTACCCGATCAGCACCTACGCCCACCAGAGCGGCGACATCTACTTCCTGCGCTCCGACACGACGCTGCACCGCACGGTCCCGCTGTCGGAGGACCGCACCCGGATCATCCTCAACACCTGCTGGGGCAGCGAGTCCGACGCGAAGAAGGAGCAGTCACACGAGACCATGGAGGCGATGTTCAACTGACCCGCGGGGGCTCAGGCGATGGCGGGACGGCCCGGCCGGTTGACCGGGCCGTCCCGCTCGTCTCACGTCACCGGCGCGGTGAACTCGAAGGGTCATCGGCGTCCGCGTGAATCACGGCTCCGGGGCCTGTTCACCCCGCCCTGCTCCTGGGCCCGCTGCCTGCGCCGCCGTCCCAGGAACCAGCCGACTCCCAGGATCGCCAGCCCGATCGGCGTACGGGCCAGCCAGCGTGCCACCACGACCTTGAAGAACCTTTTCATGAGATGCCTCTGCCCGGCGGCGGCCCGATCAGTCAGGCGCCGCGCCCCGGATCCGCCCCCGGAGGATCACGGGAGCGCTCGGACGCCGGCCCTGTTCATCGCCGCCTCGATGCCGTCCAGCAGGACGGCGAGACCGGCCGCGAAGGTCTCCTTCGCCTCCTGTTCCAGGTAGGGCACGCTCTCGTCCTCGGACTGGTAGGCACCCTCGCTGTCGAGCCAGGTCAGCGTCGGGAACCGCTCGGCGAAGTCCGGCGCGACCTCCTCCAGCAGGGCCGAGCGGGCGTACCACCACTCCTCGTCGGACATCCCGGTCGCCGCCGGAGCCTGGCGCGACTCCGCGACCGTCTGCGCCGCCGCGCGGACGAAGTGGAACAGCACCCCGACGAGGCGCCGCAGCACCCCGGCCGTAAGGCCCGTCTCGCGAAGGATCCGCAGCGCCGTCTCCAGCATGACGTACTCGTTGGGGCCCAGCACCGGACGCGCCTGCGAGACCTGCAGCACCCATGGGTGGCACAGGTAGAACGCCCAGGCGTCCTCGGCCCAGGAGGTCACGGCCGCCCGCCAGCCCGCCCCCAGCTCGTAGTCGACGGGCAACTCGGCGAGGGCCCGGTCATACATCAGGTCGACCAGCTCGCTCTTGCTGGGCACGTAGGTGTAGAGGGCCATGGCGGTGCGGCCGAGCCGTTCACCCACCGCGCGCATGGAGAGCGCGGCCATCCCCTCGGAGTCGGCGACGGCGATGGCCGTATCCACGATCACATCCACGCTCAGGCCGGGCTTGGGGCCGGGACGCCCTCCTTCCGGCCTCGGGGTGTGCCACAGCAGTGCCATCGAACGGCGCGCGTCGCCCTGTCCGGCGAAGACGACCAACTTGCCACTCCTTACGGCATAAACTAACTTTACCGGGCCATCTCTTTACACCCTAAGGATATCAAGGGAGAAGGTCAGTGTTCCCCTCCACCCCCACCCCCGCCGACGACCACGACATGCGGCCCGGCCGGGCCGCCGCGGACAGCCACGACGTGATCGAGGTCCGCGGCGCCAGGGAGAACAACCTGGCCGACGTCTCGCTGGACATTCCCAAGCGCCGGCTCACCGTCTTCACCGGGGTGTCCGGCTCCGGAAAGTCCTCCCTCGTCTTCGGCACCATCGCCGCGGAGTCGCAGCGGCTGATCAACGAGACCTACACGGCCTTCGTCCAGTCGTTCATGCCGAGCCTCGGCCGGCCCGACGTCGACGCCCTGCGCAACCTGAGCGCGGCGATCGTCGTCGACCAGGAGCGGATGGGCGCCAACTCCCGCTCCACGGTCGGCACGGCGACCGACGCGCAGACGATGCTGCGGATCGTCTTCAGCCGGATCGGCACCCCGCACGTCGGCACCTCGACCGCGTTCAGCTTCAACAGCGCCGAGGGCATGTGCCCGGCGTGCGAAGGGCTCGGCCGGGTGAACGACATCGACGTCTCCCAGCTGGTCGACGTCGACCTCTCACTCAACGAGGGGGCCATCACGGCCCCGAACTTCAACGTCGACTCGTGGTACTGGCAGAACATGGTCCACTCCGGCTACTTCGACCCCGACGTCAAGCTGAGGGACTACACCCCGGCCCAGTGGGAGGACTTCCTGCACAAGCCCGCCACCAAGATCAAGATCGGCACCATGAACACCACCTACGAGGGGCTCCTGGTCAAGGTGCGGCGGCTCTACCTCGCCAAGGACCGCGAGTCCATGCAGCCGCACATCCGGGCGTTCGTGGACCGGGCCGTGACGTTCACCGACTGCCAGGCGTGCGGCGGCACCAGGCTCAACCCCGCCGCACTGGGCTCGAAGATCAACGGCCGCAACATCGCCGACTGTGCCGCCATGCAGATCAGCGACCTGGCCGACTTCGTCCGGGACATCGAGGACGAGTCGGTACGGCCGCTGATCGCCACCCTGCGCGACACCCTGGACTCGCTGGTCGAGATCGGCCTGGGCTACCTGAGCCTGGACCGCGAATCGGCCACCCTGTCCGGAGGCGAGGCCCAGCGGGTGAAGATGGTCCGGCATCTCGGCTCCAGCCTGACCGACGTCACCTATGTCTTCGACGAGCCCACGGTGGGACTGCACCCGCACGACATCGAGCGGATGAACGGCCTGCTGCTCCGGCTGCGCGACAAGGGCAACACGGTTCTGGTGGTCGAGCACAAGCCGGAGACGATCGAGATCGCCGACCACGTGGTCGACCTCGGTCCCGGGGCCGGTCCGTCCGGCGGGCGGATCTGCTTCACCGGCGACGTGGCCGGGTTGCGCGCGTCGGACTCCCTGACCGGCCGCCATCTGGACCACCGGGCCCGCCTGCGCGAGCAGGTACGGCAGCCCAGCGGACAGCTGTCCATCACCGGCGCCCGCCTGCACAACCTGAAGGACGTGAGCGTCGACATCCCGCTGGGCGTGCTGACCGTGGTCACCGGCGTCGCCGGCTCGGGCAAGAGCTCGCTGATCCACGGCTCGCTCCCCCGCCGGGACGACGTCGCGGTGGTCGACCAGGCCCCGATCCGGGGATCGCGCCGCAGCAACCCGGCCACCTACAGCGGGCTGCTCGATGCGATCCGTACCGCCTTCGCCAAGGCCAACGGGGTCAAGGCCGCCCTGTTCAGCGCTAACTCCGAGGGCGCCTGCCCCAACTGCAAGGGCATCGGCCTGGTCTACACCGACCTGGCGATGATGGCCGGGGTGGCGTCGGTGTGCGAGCAGTGCGAGGGGAAGCGGTTCACCCCCGAGGTGCTCACCCACAAGCTGCGCGGCAAGGACATCAGCGAGGTGCTGGCCATGTCGGTGGCCGAGGCCCGCGACTTCTTCGCTTCCGGCCCGGCCCGCGCCGTCCTGGACCGGCTCGCCGACGTGGGCCTGGGCTACCTCGGCCTGGGCCAGCCGCTCACCACCCTGTCCGGCGGCGAGCGGCAGCGGCTCAAGCTTGCCATCCGAATGGCGGAGAAGGCCACCACGTACGTGCTGGACGAGCCGACCACCGGCCTGCACCTGGCGGACGTGGACCAGCTCCTGGCCCTGCTGGACCGGCTGGTCGACGACGGCAACACGGTCATCGTCATCGAGCACCACCAGGCGGTGATGGCCCACGCCGACTGGATCATCGACCTCGGCCCGGGGGCCGGCCACGACGGCGGCCGGGTGGTCTTCACCGGCACTCCCGCGGACCTGGTCTCCAGCGGGGACTCGCTCACCGCCCGGCACCTGCGCACCTACCTGGGGAAGAACTAGACGTCGGCAGGGAGGCCCGGTCAGGATTCGAAGAGGTCTCCCCCTGGCCGCAGAGGCCGAACCGCCGCGGGGGTCCGAGAGGCGGGGGCCGGCGGCGGTCGTCCGGGCGACCGCCGGTCCCAGGCCTCCTCGCCGCCGCTCAACCCGGAGCGGTTGGCGATGACGGCCTGTGCCGTGCGGTCCCGGACATCGAGCTTGGTCAGGATACGGCTGGCGTAGGTGCGTCGCCGGGCTGATGAAGAGCGCCGCAGTGATCTCACCGTTGGTGTCCCCGTGGCCGATCCTGGTCGGTACCGCCCGTTCTCGCTCGGTCGGCGTGAGAAGTCGCGGGTCTGGTTCGAGCGGTTCCGGGACGCGGGCGAAGTGTTCCATGACGTGCCGGATGATCGTGGGCGGTGCTCAGCGGACCGCCAGACGATCCGCCTCGTCCTTCGAGATGTCATAGGACGCCCCGCAGAAAGTGCACTGCACCCCGTACTTCGTCCGCACCGGGAACAGCGGGACGAAGAACAGACTGAACTTGGTGACCTTTCTGGACAGCACCTGCGCCGCCGTGTTGCCGCAGTTGCGGCAGAGAAGCGTCAGCACGCCGAGCCGGTGGGTCACGGTGCGGAGTCCGAAGATGAGCATCCCCCAGTCATACCCGACGGAACCTGCCGGTGGCCCGCCGGGCGGCCGGGTCTCAGGGGGCGCGGGGCCGCCACCGGCCCGTGAGCCGGACCCCCGCCTCCATGAGCGCGGACCCGAGCAGGCTACGCCGCGCCGGTCTGCGCGCGGACCATCCGGGCATACAGCCCGTACCGGTCGCCGAGCAGGTCAAGGCGCGAGCCGTACTCCACCACCCGCCCCTCCTCCAGCGCCACGACGGTGTCGAAGGAGTCGAGCATGCCGAACCTGTGGGTGATCATCACGGTCGTCTGTCCGGCCCGTTCCGCCAGGATCGCCTCGACGACCTTCAGCTCGGTCAGCGGATCGAGCGCGGAGGTCGCCTCGTCGAGCACGAGCACGGACGCGTCGGCCAGGAGCGCGCGGGCCAGGGCGATGCGCTGCCGCTCGCCACCGGAGAACAGCGCCCCCCGCTCGCCCACCGGCGAGTCGTAGCCGTCCGGGAGCGCCGCGATCCGCTCGTGGATCCGGGTGATCCGGCAGGCCCGCACGAGATCGTCCATCGTGGCGCCGGACGCGGCGTATCTGAGGTTGTCGGCGACCGATCCCTGGAAGAGGAAGGGGTCCTGCGTGGCGATGCAGATCCGTCCGGGCAGCGGCGCCCCGAACTCCGTCCCGTCGATCACGACCGCTCCCTCGGTGGGCGGGTGCAGCCCGGCGAGCAGGTGGCCGAGCGTCGTCTTGCCCGAACCGCTCGGACCCACCACCAGCGTGGTGGAGGCGGCCGGGATGTCGAGGCTCACGCCGTACAGCGCCGGACGGTCCTCCTCACTCGTCCCCGGGTAACGGAAGCCGGCCTCGCGGGCGGCGAGCGCGCCGGGGCCCGAGGCGGGACTCTGTCCCGCCTCGGGCTCCGGCTGGAGGTCGAGGTAGCCGAAGACCCTCTCGAACGCCCCTTGGGCGGCGCGGAACTCGGTGGAGATGTGCAGGATCTGCCACAGGGGCTGGTAGAGCCTCGCCTGCAGCACGGTGAAGGCGACCAGGGTGCCCGGAGTGATCCCGCCGGTCAGCCCCGCCGCCACGAACACCAGGTAGGGGGTCAGCACGAAGAAGACGTGGCCCACGCTCAGCACCAGCTGGGCCACCAAGCCGGAACGGACCCCCAGCCGTGCCAGCCGTTCGCTCTCCGCGGCGAACCCGGCGGCCTCCTCCTGACGCCTGCCGTGCACCCTGGCCATGGTGACGCCCCCCAGCGACAGGCGTTCGGCGATGATGGAGGAGAGCTCCGCCCGGGTGCGCTGGCCGTCGGCCGACAGGGTCGAGAGCGCCCGCCCCGACCGGGAGGCCACCAGCAGGACGAGCGGCGCGAGGATCAGGGCGACGCCCGCGAGCACCGGTGACAGGGTCACCATCGCGCCGGCCGCGACCACGAATCCGATGAGGCCGGAGAGCGCGCCGGGCAGGGTGTCCTTGACCGCGTACTCGATCTGCGTGGTGTCTCCGGCCAGCCGCGACTGGATCTCGCCGCCCCGCTCCGTGGCGAAGAAGGTGAGCGGCATGCGCTGCAGGCGGCCGAACATCTCCGCGCGTAGCCCGTGCACCACCCGCTGCGCGACGCGGGCCGACAGCCACGTCTGTCCCATGTCCACGGCGCCCACCGCGCAGGCGATCGCCGCGGCCAGCCCGGCGATCAGGGCGAGCAGCGGCAGGTCGGGGCCGCCAGGCCCGAAGAGCGCCCGGTCGAAAACCACCCGCGTCAGCAGCGGGACGGCGGCGTTCAGGGCGGAGTAGGCGGCGATCAGCACGACGAGGACGCAGACGGCGCCCCGGTACGGCATGAACAGCCGCACGACCCTGCGCCAGGTCCCTGGGGCGGGAGGGGGCTCCGGGACGGAGGGGGGACGATCGCGCACGGCCGTACCGGTCCTTGTCTGATAATCGAACGCCTGGTGATCGGACAGAGCCCCGCCCTCCCGAGAGCGGGAGGGCGGGGCCTTCACCTCAGTCACCCGTCACGTCAGTTGTCGGTGCAACCGGCGTGCCTGAAACAGTTGGTCAGCCGGAGCGCCTCATTGGCACCCGGCTCCAGCTCCTGGAGAGCCTGCAGGTCCTCAACGTCGAAGGACATGGTCTTCACCTCCTGTGGTCGGCGGGGCCACCTCTGATACGGCCCGCTCTTCTTTCATCGCCGTCCCGTCGCGAACGGCGAGCTTGGGGACGTCATCGGGCATCCACAGCCGGGGATGCCCGTGACGCAGCCGGAGGAGGAAGGCGACGACGCCCGCCGTACCTCCGAGGAAGGTGGGTGAGAAGCCCGCCTGGGCGTCGGGCACGAGCAGCCGGCCGGAACGGCCGACCGCCCTGGTCTCCAGGCAGGCGGCCAGGTCCCGGGCCCACCGGTGGTAGCGGTCGTCACCGGTGAGATCGGCCATGTCGAGCAGGAACTCGCCGTCGCCGGGAAGCCCGTGGCACGGCACCGGCCCCGACTGCCACCGGGTGCGGTGCACGGCCGCCGCCGCCCCGCGTGCGAGGTCCAGTGCCTTCGGGTCGCCGGCGGCGCGCCAGTACCTCACCAGGAAGGAGCCGATTCCGGAGGATCCGCTGCACCAGTGGGGCCTGCGGGGACGGACCGTTCCCAGGTCACCGCGGAGGGTCGGCCACCAGGCGGTGTCGCCGTCGACGTCCACGTGCGCGTAGAGGGCGCGGGCGACCTCGTGCGCGGTCGCCGTCCAGTCCGGCCGGTCGAGGATCCGGCCCGCGTGGAGCAGCGCGGTCCCGATTCCGGCGAGGCCGTGCGCGAAACCGAAGTGGTTGGCTCCGGCGAGGCCGGAGTCGAACGTCCGCGGTGTCGGCCACTGCGGGTGGCCGTCCAGGTACGACCGCGCGTCGTGCAGGTTCTGGAAGATCGTGGCCGCGCGTTCCCGCAGCGCCGGATCGCCGGATCGCAGTGCGACGCGCAGGACCGTCATGCCGCATCCGGCCAGCCCGTGCGTCACGTCCGGGCCGGGGTGATCCGTCGGCAGCAGGCCCGCCGCCCGCACCGCGTACCGGGCCAGCCCGGCGTCGTCCAGGGCCACCGCCGCGTCGTACAGCGCCCACACCGCTCCGGAGCGGCCGAAGTGGAGGCCGGGCCGCCAGACGTCCTCCTCCGCCAGCCGCAGCCGCAGCCGGCGGGAGAGCGCGGCGACCGCGGCGGTCGCCTCCGGTGCGGGCATGGCCAGCGTCAGGACCCCGAGGACGCCCGCCGCGCCGGCGTGCACCGAGCACGGATCCGCCTCGGGCCCGCCGGAGGCATCGGACCACGCCGCCAGGCTGCCGTCGCCCGGATCCGCCGCCTCCACCAGGTGTGCGATCCCGTCGTCGATCAGCCGATCGATCCGGTGAGGCGGCCGGACCGGTTCCGCGGCGCCCGGCCCGGCGGTGAGCCCGGCGGCGCCCGGCCGGCGGGTGAGTCCGGCGAGGAAGCGCTCGCATCGCTCCAAGGACCAGCGGCGTTCCGGCTCCGCTGCCAGCAGACCCTCCGCCAGCGGCCGCAGCAGGGCCAGCGTGGGGTTGTCGGTGGCCACCGGCGCGACCCGGCCGGGGCCCGGCGGGTCCAGCTCGGGGCCCGGCGGGTCCAGGTGGGCGCCGACCGCGAGGAAGTACGCCATCGCGCCGAGGCTGTAGAGGTCGGCGCCGCCGTCCGGTGCGGGCCAGGGCTCCCCGACATGCTCCACCAGCTCCGGCGCCAGGTAGCCCGGGGTCCCGCCCACCATGACGGTGGCGCCCGGCACGGCCGTGTGCTCCAGGTCGATGAGCCGGAGTCCGCCGCCGGGGAGCAGCATCACGTTGTTCGGCGAGAGGTCGCCGAACACGTGCCCCCGGCCGTGCACCGCCTTCAGCAGCTCGACCAGCCGGCCAAGAAGGGGCAGGACCTCCGCCGCCCCGTTGCCGAAGCCGTTCTCGCCCAGCGGGCCGGCGTTCCCGTCCGACCAGCGTTGCAGCGTGATCCCCGGCACACGCTCCTCGACGAGGAAGGCGTGCCCGCCCTGCTCGAAGAAGTCCACCACGGCCGGCACCGCCCCGGTCGCCGCGAGATCCTCAAGGCGGGAGCGCTCCGTCGCCACCCGGTCCCGCGCGTCCCTGCCGCTCAGATCGGCGCACGCGTGCAGGCGGCCCTCCTTGACGACCACCTCGCGCCCTGTCGTGGTGTCCTCGGCGAGATACACCCCGCCCCGGTTCGCGTGCCTCACGGCTTCGCGGACGACGAAGCGGCCGTTCAGCATGACCGCGGCCGCTCCGGGCCGCCGGTCCGCCACCGGAGCCTCGAACGGGCAGACCGCGAACGGCGGCGGGGAGAAGCGCGGCTCCCGCGCGTCGAGGACGAGGCGGCCCTCCGGTGAGCGCAGCCGGATCTCGTAGAACCCGTCGTTGCCGAGCGTCCTGTGCCCGCGGAAGGCGCCGTAACGGTAGTACACGATCCCGCCCGCCCGGTAGGGGCGGTCGGAGAGGATCACGGGTCCGGGAAGGCCCCGGGTGACCTCGTCCAGCAGGGCGGCCAGGCGGACCGACTCCGCGTCGTCGCGCGGGTAGACGGTGACGAACTTCCCGGCCTGCGCGCGGCTGCAGTGCGGTTCGAGGAATTTCCAGTAGTCGTGCAGCCGGGCGGGGAACTTGAAGGCGCACCTGGCTCCGGCCAGCACCCGCGAGACGCGGGAGAGCACCACGGGGGCGGAGAGCATCGTCGCGGAGACGTGCAGTTTCCACCCCTGGTCGGGGATCGCATAGGTGTCCGGCGTGACCTTGCACCAGAGTCCGTCATCAGTGATCGACCACTCCCGGGCGCCCGCGCGCCCGACCTCGGCGGTCACGATGTCACAGAGGATGGCATGGTCTCCCGGACGCGTCCTCACGTGGACCCACCCCCTGTCGTCGGGATTCTTTTTCGCAGAACCTGAGATTAACAGAGAGCTATTGCCAATGACTGGATTTTCAATTGCCGACGAGGTGAGAGGGCGTTTATCCGGTGCGGAAAAAAATCTTCAGCGAATTGGTCACACCATTATTCGCATTTATGAACACGCTCACCCCGACAACCTCCTACAGGGGTTCGGATCGCCGAAACAGCTGTACGCGGCGCACTCTGTCAAGGACGAAAATTATCATTCATACGTAAAGTAATGTCAGTTATTTACATTTGTCATGACTTCACCTTACTACGCGGCCATAACCGATATCCGGTGAGACAGGGATGCCTGCCCCCGAGGAGACACCGCACAGAATACCCTGGCGCGCACGCCACACCGATTAGCCGTGGTCCTGACCGCAGCCAGGTGTAAGACCTCAAGGGGGAATCCTCCTGGCGGGCGACCGGCGGTGAAGCAGGAACCCTCACGGGCAACCGTGGGAATCCTCTCCCTTCCAGGGGGGAGGAGGTCAAGCCGGAGCCTGTGGCGGATGGCATGCTGGCAGTGTGAGCGAACCTGACATCCACCTGCGTGTCGCCCCCGAGCTGCTGCTGTTCCTGCCCGCGCGCCGGCGACGCGAGTGGCAGCGGGTGACGCCCGATGGGACATCGACACTGGGCCATGTCGTGGAGTCGCTCGGTGTTCCGTTGCCGGAGGTGGGGCCCTTGATCGTCGAAGGCGTGGAGGTCGGCCCGTCCTACCTGCCCGCGGCCGGTGACGTGGTCCACATTCACGCCGTGCCCCGCCCCCAGCCGGTGCCGCTCGAACCGGGACGGCACGGGCCCCGGTTCCTGCTCGACGTCCACCTGGGCACCCTCGCGCGAAGGCTCCGGCTGCTGGGCGTGGACGCGACCTACCACAACGACATGGACGATCCCGCACTGGTCGTTGAGGCCAACAGGGAACGCCGCGTGCTACTGACCCAGGACCACGGTCTGCTGTGCCGCCGGGCGCTCTGGCTCGGCGCCTACGTACGAGGCAACAAGGCGCATGATCAACTCCATGACCTGCTGGAGCGGTTCGCACCACCGCTGCGGCCGTGGACCCGCTGCACGGCCTGCAACGGAGAGTTGATACCCGTCGAAAAGCACGAGATCGACCGCCTGCTGGAGGCCGGGACCAGGCGCTCCTACGACGTCTACGGCCGCTGCTCGGAGTGCGGCCAGATCTACTGGCGCGGCGCGCACAGCGAACACCTGGAGGAGATCGTACGTTCGGCCATGCACACGGCCACCCTTGGCCCATAGGTTCGAGCTTCACGGCCCGGAGCGCCCCGCGGTGGCCTACCTCAAGGTTCCTCGGCACGCGTGGGCGGATGACCACGCACTGACCGCACCGAGGCGAGACCGGCACGATCACCATGGCGTTCAAGAAACCCGAACACGGCGCCCTGAACCGGATGCTTCCTTCACATAGTCCATGAGCTTGGCGGTATCGGATGAGGTGATCCACGGCGTAACGGTCGAGTAGCCATCGGGAACTGCTTTAACGGTCATCTGACTGCCTCCTGGCGTGGGGTGGGAACGTGCCCGACGCCAACGGGGCTACAGGTCAGATTCTGGCCTGATCAGGCGGTTTGTTGGTGACGGCCCGTCCTATGGCCCAGATGACTCCGACGCCTGGCGCGGTCCGCCGGCGCGCATGAAGAGCTCGCTCATGGCGTGAATGTGGTCACGGAACTCGGCGGGTTGGACGACGTCGAACTCGGCACGCACCGCCGCGAGGATCATGACCGGCCAGTCGAAGGCGTCGACGCTCATGTGCAGGCGGCAGGTGTGGTCGTCGACGGGCTCGACCCTTCCTCCGGTGACGGCGACGACCTGCTCGACATCACCTGCCGGGGCGTGGAGGTGGACCACGATGTCGTAGCGGGTGGGGCGGGCGTCGAACCGGTCCTGGACGAACTCGGCGGCGTCGGCCGCGGGCAACTCCCGCTGGCGGAAACGAGCTCCGGTGGTGGCCGGGCCGGTGAGGCGGTCGAGGTCGCCGTCCGTCCGGTCCGAGCGCGTGGTGCGCTACCCGTTCGCGGACGAGCCGATGAACCTGATCCACGAGGCCGACATCGCCGCCGTCGCCGTGGCCGCCCTGTTGCACGACGGCCACCACGGCAAGGCCTACACCCTGACCGGGCCCGCACTGGTCACCGTCCGCGAGCAGGTCCAGGCCATCGGCCAAGCGCTCGGCGAACATGTCCGCTACGAGGAGGTCACCCGCGAGCGCGCCCGGGAGCTGATGAAGGCCCAGGGCGGATTCGCCGCGGAGACCGCCGACCTCATGCTCGGCTTCGTCGAGTACGACGGCGGCGCGGCGTCCGGCGCCGACGGCTACGCCGACCAGGACTGGTCCGCGCTGATGCGCGTCTGGCCGGACGTGGAACAGGTCACCGGGCGCGCCCCGCGCGACTACGCCGAATGGGCCCGCGACCACCTTGTGGACTTCCGCTGACCGCCGCTCTCACACGGGTGTCCTGTTCCCGCCTTGAACGAGACACCCGCTTCCCTGCTCCGTGCCGGCCGATGCCTCAACGGCCCGGTCCGGTCGATTTGTCCCGCAGCTTGGAGACCTGATGACCGACAACCTGACATCTCTCGCGACGCCGCCCGCCCCTGCCACCCCATACAGATCGCCGCCCACGTACTGCAGGGCTTGTTCGGTACGGCCATGATCCCCCAGGGCTTCGGCATGATGAAGGAGATGTTCCCGCCCAGAGAGCTGCAGGCGGCCTTCGGCGCGATGGGCCCGATCATGGGGCTGTCGGCGGTAGGCGGCCCCACTCTGGCGGGGTGGCTGGTCGACGCCGACTTCTTCGGCACCGGCTGGCGCATGATCTTTCTGATCAACCTGCCGATCGGCCTGATCGCCATACTCGCCGCGATCAGATTCCTGCCCGCCACCCGCCCGATCCGGAGCTCCGGCTTGACCTGCCCGGTGCGGTCCTCGCCTCCACCGCCTCACTGCTGCTCGTCTTCCCGCTGGTTCAGAGCCGCGAGTACGGCTGGCCCGCCTGGACGTTCGCGATGATGGCCGGCTCCGCCTCGGCGTCCCCCCGTTGCAGGCCGCGGTGGCGGGCATCTCGCTGTCCATCGGAATGATCGTCGACATGGGCTCATGCGTCACGGCCGCAGGGTCCTGCACGCCGGAGCCGTACCATGACGGCCGGCGTCCTGGCCCTCCTGCCACTACTGGGCCCGGAGGCCGGCTTCTGACAGCTCGCCCCCGCCCTGCTCGTCACCCGCCTGGGGTCCGGACTCATCATGGGGCCCTACTTCGACATCGTGCTCGCCGGCGTCGACCCGCACGAGACAGGCTCAGCCTCCGGCACCCTCACCGCCCTCCAGCAGGTCGGTGGCGCGCTTGGAACAGCCGTACTCGGCACCGTGTTCTTCAGCACGCTGGACACCGACCCCACCGCCGCCGCCCGCAACACCTTCCGGATCGTCGCCGGGATGATCGCGTTGACCTTCCTGGCTGGATTCCTCCTGCCAAAACAAGCCCACCGAAACGCGGAACCCCCGCACTGACCATGGCCGACAGCGCGAACTCAGCTGGGAACATCACCCACACCGTGCGGTTCGACATCAAACAGAGAACCCAAGACCACCTTGTTCGACTCTTCCCGCCCTACGCTTCTGGGCGGTGAACTTTCATCGATTCAAGATACGCGTGTACCTGGCGTGGACTGTAGCCGACGAAGGTGATGGCGAAATCAGGTGCGGGAAGGGCTCCATCCACCTTAGAGGTGTCATTTAGCTGACGCACCGATGCTATGTAGTCGTCCACATCCTTGCGACGGTAACCGCGCATTGTCCTCTCAAAGAGAGGAGGTCCGCCGGTTTTCGGGCCCCTCTTTCGTAATACATCACGCACTATATCAATGGAGAGCCAGAGACTAAAAACCATCAAGGCCACGATTCCGACGAGCTTGATTCCCGAAGGACGAGAAACCACCAAGCCCGTTACTCCGATTACAACAGAAAGTGGAGGAAGAATAAACGCAACAACCTTTTGCCCGACAGGCAGGTCACCCCACCAAGGTCTGCGATCGATGGGACTCATGGGAATCAATGTGCCATAAAGCTGGCCTTTCTGTATATACCCATGATCATTGTCCTCGATCTTTCACGATCTTCGTGTGGTCGGCTGAAGCATCCCGGCTGAGAGCTGATTTCGCTTCTTGGTCAGCATGGTGGCCCGGCTGTCGCGCCGGGTGGGCCGCTCCCTGGGGTGTACTTCCCTGGTCGGTGGAGCGGCTTGGCACTGCTCAGGGGGGCGCCGGCAAGCCTTGCAGGCAGGTGACAGCGGTGATGATCTGCGTTGCCCGGGGCCTGCGGGCGGCGATGCTGAACCGGAGCCGTCCGCCGTCGCGGACCAAGCCCCCGGCAAGGTCGCCATCGACGTCAAGGCAGGCGGTGCGTGGGCTGGCCAAGCAGGTCCTCGCCCGTCTTGGCGCGCGCGGTTCGTGCTCTGGGCCTGTGCCGCACGCGCTCGCGCGGTCTGGCCAAGAGCAGCCGCGGCCACGTCATGACTGTAGTGCTGTGACCACATACGTTCACCGGGTTGGGTGATCACACGGTGACCTGGTCACCGCGAGCAGCAACCCGGTGAACCTTCCCGGTCACAGCATTAACAGTTGACTCGGAGGTCAATCCTCGATCTGGATGGCCAGCGCCGGGCAGACCACCGCGGCGTGCCGGACGTCGGCGGCCTGTTCCGCCGGCGGATCGGGGTTGAGCAGCACGACGATGCCGTCCTCGTCGCGCTGGTCGAACACCTCCGCGGCGGCGACCACGCACTGTCCGGAAGCGACACACCTGTCCTGGTCGATGGTCACCTTCATGAGAGCCTCCTGATTGCCGTACCGGGGAGAGTCACCAGGTCACGGGGAGTTCGTAGACCCCGTAGACGGACCCGTCGTGCTTGAACGGGATCTGTTCCAGATCCGCGGCCGGCCGCAGGGTGGGAATGCGCCGATAGAGGGTGCTGTAGACGATCTGCAGCTCCAGCCGGGCCAGCGTCTGGCCCAGGCACTGGTGCACCCCGAAGCCGAAGGCCACGTGGCGGCGGGCGTCACGCTGGATGTCCAGCCGGTCGGGGTCGGGGAACGCCTCGGGGTCACGGTTGCCGATGTCGTTGGCCATGATCAGCCCGTCGCCGGCGCGGATGAGCTGCCCGGCGATCTCGATGTCCTCCAGCGCCGCCCGGCGCCGCCCGTTGTGCGTGATGTTCAGGTAGCGCAGCAGTTCCTCCACCGCCGAGGCGACCAGCCTCTCATCGTCGGTGTCGCGGAGGAGGGCCAGCTGGTCGGGGTTTTCCAGCAGGGCGAGCGTACCGAGCGCGATCATGTTCGCGGTGGTCTCGTGCCCGGCGATCAGCAGCAGCACCCCCATCTGGGCCGCGTCCTGCCGGGACAGTTCCCCGCTCTTGATCCGCTCGGCCAGCTGGGACAGCATGTCGTCGCCGGGGTCGGCGAGCTTCTCACCCATCAGGTCGTTCAGGTAGCCGGCCAGCTGGCCGAGAGCGGCCGACCGCTGCTCGGGTGTCGTGTCCCGCTTGATGACGGTCTTGCTGTTGTCCTGGAAGAAGTCGTGGTCGGCGTAGGGCACACCGAGCAACTCGCAGATCACCAGTGAGGGCACCGGCAGGGCGAACGCCTCGACCAGGTCGACCGGTTTCGGGCCGGCGAGCATGTCGTCGATCAGCTCGTCGACGATCTTCTGAATGGCCGGCCGCATCGCCGCCACCCGCTTGACGGCAAACGGCGCCGTCACCATCCGCCGCAGCCGGGCATGCTCGGGATCGTCCATCAGGATGAAGCTGACCTTCGACGAGCCGGTGACGGGGGCCGAGCTCGGGTAACCGGGCCGGGTGATGTCGGAACTGACCCTCGGGTCGGCCAGCAGCGCCCGCTGCTCGGCGTAACGGGTGACCAGCCACGGGGTGCTGCCGTCCCACAGGCGGACCTTGGTGAGCGGCCCCTCCTGCTGCTTGGCCCGCAGGGTCGGGGGCGGATCGAACGGGCAGCCCGCCGCCCTGGTCATCGGGTACTCCGGAATCTCCGCGGGGTGCTCACTCGCCGGATTCAACGTACTGGTCACTGATTCCTCCAATGGGTCCTGCGGCGCGACCTGTTCGCGGCAGGTGTCGATTCATCAAGATCAGCGGCTGTCACTCGGGGCTGCCGCACGGTCGGAGAGTGCGTCGACGACCTCCTGTCGGCGTAGGCGAGTCTGTGACGAAGCGGCGGCCAACCAGGTCACCGTCCACCACGGTCACCTCGGGCGCCGAGTACGGTCAGGCCGCCCCGGTAGCCCTTGCGCCGCAGCGCTTCGGCGGTGGCGAGCCCGGCGGCGGCGCCGACCACCGGCCCGCTGCAGGGAGCATTCACCCGGTCTCGCTCAGCTCGATCGCGGCGGCCGGGCACACCGCGGCGGCTTCGCGGACCGCGGCGTGCAGGCCCTCGGCGGGTTCCGCGTCGAGCAGCAGGACGATCCCGTCATCCTCCCGCTGATCGAACACCTCCGGTGCGATCAGCACGCACTGGCCCGCACCGCAGCATTTGACCTCGTCCACAGTGACCTTCATCGTCAGCTCCTCCTCTGCCTGCGACTCACCGGGGCGCGACTGCTCCCCGTCATGGACAGGACGTGACCGGTGCCAGCCACAGCCCGACAAGCGCGTCGATCAACCCGGTCGCGGCGTCGTGCCAGCTCGACCGGGGGGTGGGGGTGCCCTCGGCGAGAGCGCGCTCGCGCTCGGCGTACATGTGCGTCATCAGCTGACGGGCCATGTCACCACGCTCGGCCCGCACCTCGGCCGGCAGGTCGGGAAGGCATCGGTTCAGGCCGTCCAGGACCTGTTGCAGCGACGGCGAGGTGAGCGACTCCTCGACCATGATTTCGCGGAACACGGGGTCGGTCATCACCTGGGCACCGAACCGGGCGTACCACGTGAGATCGCCCAGGGCGGCCAGATGCTCGGCGCTCGGGCGCACCAGGCAGGCCAACCAGTCCCGCAGGTCCGGGCTGTCGCCGAGCTCGGCCAGCATTCGCACGCGCACCCCCTCGACCTGTTCGGAGTTTCTGCGCACGATGGCACGGACCAGGTCGGCCTTGGTGCCGAAGTGATAGCCGACCGCGGCGTTGTTCCCCTGCCCCGCGGCCTCGCTGACCTGGCGGTTGGACACGGCGAACACCCCGTGCTCGGCGAACAGCCGCTCCGCCGTCGCGAGGATCGACTCCCGCGTCGCACCGGCCCGCTCGGCCCTGGCGACCCTGCCGGCCATGGTCACCATCGCACCGGGACTTCGCGCAACCCGCCGACGATGAGTCCCTCGACCTTGTGCAGGTCTTCCGCCGGGACGGCGAGTTCCAGGGAGGGAAGCCGGCGCAGCAGCACCTCGAGCACGACCTGCAACTCGGTGCGGGCCAGCGCCTGTCCCAGGCACGAGTGCGCCCCTGCGCCGAAGGCCAGATGGGGGTTCGGGCTGCGGCCGAGGTCCATCTCGTCGGCGCCGTCGAAGGCGCTCTCGTCGCGGTTGGCCGCGGCCATGCTGCACACCACGGTCGTCCCGCTCGGCAGCAGGGTCCCGGCCACCTCGAGCTCCTCGCCGAGATAGCGCGGCATGCCGAACCCCGGGTTGGCGTCAAACCGCAGCGCCTCCTCCACCGCGGAGCGCACCAGCGAGCGATCCGCCAGGAGTCGCTCCCAGCGCCGCCGGTCGGCCAGCAGCATCGCCACCATCTTGCCGATCATGTTCGCGGTGGTCTCGTGCCCGGCGACCAGCAGGCCCATGCCGGTGGCCACCAGCGTCGCGTCGGACAGCAGCTCGCCGTCGGCGTCGGTGCCGACGATGAGCTCACTGAGCAGGTCATCGTCCGGTTCCGCGCGCTTGGCGGTGATGTGGGCGGCCATGTACGTGACGAACTCGGCCTGTGCCGCGTCGATCTCCGCCTGCGTGTACCGGGTCAGGTTGAGCAACGTGTCGGACCAGTACGCGAACCTGTCCCGGTCCGCGTCCGGGACCCCGAGCAGGTCGCAGATCACCCACACCGGCAGCGGGAAGCCGAGGCTCGCCTTGAGGTCCGCCGGCTGCCCCCGCTCCAGCATGTCGTCGATGAGCCGCTCGGCCATCGCCTCCATCCCCGGCCGCAGCGCGGCCATGCGCTTGACGGTGAACCATTTGCTGACCATCCGCCGCCACCGCTGGTGCCCCTCACCGGCTTGCGGTATCGACATCGACATCTCGCTGTTGAACGGCCCACCCGACTCGTTGGCCGAGATCCGGGCCGCGTCGTCCGCGTGCGTCGGCCGGGTGAACCGCGGATCGGACAGCACCCGCCTGACGTCCTCATAGCGCGTGACCAGTGACGCCTCGTCCCCGCTGGGCAGCGTCACCCGCGCGACCGGACACCCCTGCCGCAGCCGCGCCCATTCGGCCGGCGGCTCCAAAGCCGCCTCGCCGGGAATCGGATAGCTCAGCATCGGCCCACCGTCACCCTGACCCACCGTGCCCCCTCCGAACCGACCTTCGAGTCACGATCAGTCAACCGATGCTGTTAACTTAAGTCAAGCAACTGACTTAAAACCTGTCTAAAATCTGTCAGACCATCCGCACCCGTACTGTCAAGCCGGAGATTTCGCCATGCCCCATGCCGAACCTGCCGTGGCATCCACCCCCCCGGACGAATACCGTCGTGGTGGTGCCGGCCTTCGCCGGGATCGTGGTCTCGCTGATGCACGGGCGAAACAGGAGAACACCTCAGCGGCAAACGTCTCCAGTCGCGCCCGCATGGCCTCGAGTCCTTGAGGGGTCATGTTTCCTCGCCCCCGAAACAGGTGACACACCGTCTCTTACCCGAGGTAACCAGGTCCCACTAGGGCGTAGGTAGCTTTCTCCCCAGGAGGAAGGCCGTCAGAAGCTCGCGGTAGAGGTCAGGACGGCCGTTGGCGATGGAGTGCCCCGCGCCGGGCACGTAGAGGAATGTCGAGTTCGGCAGAGTGCGCCGGTATTCGTCGGTGACCTGCCACTTGAGGTAGTCGCACTGGCCGCGCACGATCAGCGTCGGCACGTGGACCCGGCGCAGCTTGGGCCTGGGATCAGGTACGGTCTCCGCGTCCGCGGAGGTGACCTGGTTGACGTAGAAGCCGGGCTGGTTGGTGTGCGTGGGCGCGGGTGCCGCCCCCGGGCAGCCCGTGGCGTCCTTGGCGGAGACGAGCAGCTGGTGGAAGTAGGCGTCCGCCTCGCGGTCGGGCACCATGCTGTGCGCGGCCGCCGGGTTGAGCCCGAGCAGGACGTTCTGGACGAGGAAGCGCAGCGAACCGTCGGGCCCGTCCCCGTTGCCCCAGGGCGAGCCCACGCCGTCGGGATAGGCAGGCTCCCAGATCGCTCCCGGTGAGGTCAGCACGGCCCTGGCGACGCGGTCGGGATGGGCCGCCATGTACGCGGCCGCCAGGGTGCCGCCCCAGGACCTGCCGACCAGGATCACCCGCTCGGCGCCGATCGCACTGCGGACGGCGTCGAGATCGGCGACGTGCCTGGCCACCGTGTAACCGCTGACATCGTCGAGGCGCGTGGAGCGTCCAGCGCCGAGTTGGTCGTAGGCATAGACGTCGAACCCCTCACCAGCCAGTTCCCGCCCGCCCTCCGGGACCCCCTCACCCGGTGTGCCGGGGCCGCCGTGCAGGAAGATCACCGGATACGGCCTGGCCGTACCCCTGGCCGGTTCGCTGACATAGGCCAGGCGGGAGCCGGTGGGCAGGTCCCAGAACCGCACACCCGCCGGAATCACCGGCACCGGCGCGGGAAACGGGAGCAGGACGGTGACGGCGGCGATACCGCACAGCACAACGGTGATACCTGCGGCATACAGTGCTTTTCGCGCGACCAGCCATGCGATCGACACGATCGAGGCGGCGGCCGCTCCGGCGAAGACCGGGTATACGGGCACGACCATGGCGACGCCGAAGAAGATCAGCGGCGAGAGGATCAGGGCCAGGACGGCCCCCAGGACAAGCTTCATGGGATCAACGCTAGGAAGGTGAGGAGGCCGGTTCTTCCTCCGTCAGGATGGCTGCTCCCCCCGCCGCGCGGCGGGGCGGACCAGGCCCGTCTCGTACGCGGCGATGGTGGCCTGAAGGCGGTTGCGTACGCCGAGCTTGCCGAGGATCACCGCGATGTGGTCCTTGACGGTGGCCGGGCTGATGCCGAGCACCGCGCCGATCTCGGCGTTACTCAGGCCGGTGGCGACCTGCTTGAGCACTTCGGTCTCGCGCGGCGTGAGCACGCCCGTGCTGCCGTTGTACGGCGGCGGCTCTTGCGCGAATCGGTCGATGAGCCGCCTCGTGATGCCTGGGTCGAGCATGGCGTCTCCGGCTGCGACCACCCGGACCGCGTCGATCACCCGCTCGGGCTCCGCGTCCTTCAGCAGGAACCCGGCGGCGCCGGCCCGCAACGCGCCGAAGACGTAGTCGTCCAGCCCGAACGTGGTCAGCACCACCACCCGCGTCCCGGGCACCTCGGCGGTGATGCGCGCCGTGGCCCGCAGGCCGTCGAGGCCGGGCATCCTGACGTCCATCAGCACCACGTCGGGGCGCGATTGGAGAGCCAGCTCGACCGCCGCCTGCCCGTCGGCCGCCTGACCCACTACGGTCATATCGCGCTCGGCGTCCAGGACGGCTGCTATGCCCGCCCGCACGACCGCCTGATCGTCGGCGACAAGAATGGTGATCATTCGGGTAGCCATACCCGTATCGTGCCATCAGCCATGGTGATCAGTTCCCCCCCGACCGCGTCGGCGAGGTCCCGGAGCCCGGCCGTGGCCTTGCCCTCAATGCTCACGCCACCGTTCAGGTAGGCCACGGTCACCTCGTCGCCGTGCTCGAAGAATTGCTCTGCCGCTCTGAACGCGGCCACCTGAACCGCCGGGTCCACCTCGCGGCGCTCGCCCGTGAACTTGACGATGGCGCCCTTGCGGGAGGCCAGCGCCGCTACTCCGGCCAGCGTAGGGGCCGGATCTCCCGTCTCGCCCAGCTCTTCGAGCAGGTCTCTGAGTGTGGTGAGTCCATCCCTGGCCTCGGCCAGCGCGTCGGCGAGCCTGCCCGCATCCGCCGCCGCCACGACCGCCTCCGCGTGGCGCATCGCCGTACGCCGCAGGCCGCCCGCGATCCTGTCCCGCTCCGTTCGTACGGCTGCCGCCGTCAGCTCACCCGTCGCCGTGCGCGCCTGCGCCTCCCCGACCGACCGCCGCGCCCGAATCGTCGCGACGGCCGCGCCGAGTACCCAGGCGGTGACGGCGGGCACGGTGACGCCCAGGCCCAGCACCACCCACGCGCCCAGCCGGTTGCCCGTGATCCCCGGGCCGGCCGCCAGCGCCAGCCCACCTACCGCCGCCATGCCCAGGCAAGCAGAAAGACCCTTCCCGCTTAGTCCGATGGCGTAGAGCAGCGCCAGTTCCACCCACGAGCACCACAGGAACACATCTCCCGCGGGCGGTACGGCTCGCGTCGCCACCAGCACCGAGTAGATCGACAGCGCCACCGCCAGCGCGAAGCCGGGTGCCCGTCTGCGCCAGCCGAGCGGTAGTGCGTGGAGGGCGCAGAGGGGAAGGAGAAGCAACAGGTCGGCGGGGTCGCTGTCGAGCAGGCTGGTCCCGACCGACAGCCCGACGGCCAACGCCACCAACGCCCAATCCGCCCCCCGTCTCCCCCGCCACCCGTCCTTCCTCCCCCGCCCCCGTGTCGTCATCCGGAAGGACGCCGCCACAGCCCACCCATCACCCTGGGGGCCGGCGGTCAGCGTTCCTCCGCACTCGGCCGCGGCCGCCCTGAGCCCGGCCAGCCCCTTTCCCGCCCCGAGGCCGTCCTCCGCCCTGCCGCTTTCCCCGCCCTGGTTGATCACCGTCACCACCAGGTCTCCGTCGGCGGCGGCGAGCTCCACCCGCACCTGCGCGCCCGGCGCGTATCGGGCGGCGTTGGTCAGCGCCTCCCGCACCACCCGGTACGCGACCGCCGCCACCTCCTCCCGCACCTCGTCCACCGTCCTGCGGTACACCACCCCGGGTCCGGCCAGCGCGTCGACGTCGGCCAGCCGTGGCACCCCGGGAACGCCATCCATGAGCGCGGCCAGTTCCCTCACCACCAGCCGACCCTCAGCCGCCGCATGCTCCAGCGCAGACGCCACCAGCCGCGCATCCCCCAGCCGCAGCGCTGAGGCCGCGCCGACCACGATGCCGGTGAGCCGATGAGCCGCGGTGTCGTGCAACTCGCCGGCCAGCCGAAGCCGCTCCACCGCGGCAGCCGTCGCGGGCACTGCCTCAACCCCCGCCAGAAAGGCGGCGAGCGCATCCCGCTTGGCAAGGACCCGCCGCCGCCACCGCCCCAGCGCCCACGCCACCGCAGCCAATCCGGCGGCCAGCAACAGGCTCCCGACGACATCACGGACCCGCCACCCCAGAAAGCCGGAGACCCCACCCGTAATGACGACAAAGGCAAGCGCCACCACCCCGGCCACCTCCGCGGTGCGCCGTACAGCCGCGCCGTACACGATCAGCATGGCGAGGACCAGCGCAACCCACTGCATGGAGGTCAGGAGGGTTCGAGGCGGCGGTAGGGCAGAATCCGGATGTCCAGGGCCCCGGTCATCAGGACGACCAGCATGATCACCACGACGGCCGCGACCAGGATCCGCCGGCTTCTACCGATACTTACGCCCCCCATTGTGCATCAGTAGCACATCTGACCGCCCGATCCTCATTCAGCACCATTCTCGGGGTCTGAGGAACATCGGTGCTGTGACCGGAAAGGTTCACCGGTCACAGCACCGGGTGTCCCGGGGCAGGCCCTTGAGACGCCGAGAGCCCCTGGCCATGGCCGGGAGCTCTCGGCGTTGAGCGGTCACCCGTGCCGGCGGGTCCCGGCTCGGCCGGTGGGATCGTTCTGCCACGACCGGAGCCGGGCATCAGCCGCCCACCAGGTCTCGGTATGGCCGTCACGGAAACGACGCCGCACGCGCGTCCAGTCGGCGGGAGCGTCCAGGCCGCCCCAGGCCAGAGCGCGGGCGGCGTCGATCTTGGTGTGCGGGGGCGACGTGCTCGGCCGCCGATTCTCCCAGGCCAACCGCATTACCGGCCCCGGTCCGCCGTACGCGACCACGCGTTCCTCATCGAAGGTCGCATGGGTCTTGGCAGATTCGTGGAGCAATTACACGCGAGAGGTGTCCTCCCGATCAAGGTGACGGAAGCCTGAAGAACTCCCATCATCCTAGGTCAGAGGGCACCTCCTCTCATTTCAGGATCTTCACTGCAGATTCGACTCGGTGGATCCAGCCTCAGATGCCGAACTCGCCACCCTTGATGCCACTCAGAAACGCCGACCAAGCGGCGGGGGCGAAGACGAGCGCTGGGCCGGTCGGGTTCTTGCTGTCACGGACGGCTACGACGCGAGGAAGGTTGGTTGCGACCTCGACGCACTCACCGCCGTTGTTGCCGCTACGGGAACTCTTCTTCCACACAGCCCCGGAGAGATCCGTGATGGTCAGATCTTCAGGTTCCATCGCTCCACTGCTTCCTTGATCTTTTCGAGTGATTCGCCTGGACGATATGCCTCTGTGCTCAGTCTGTCATAACGGTCCAGGATCCGCGTGACGAGATCATGCTCTGCTGACACTTCGCCTTTACCTGCCGAATCAACGGAGACGGCGGGTGGGGCATCGGGCAATTCCGCGATGACGAATGCCGACAACAGGCCGTCTGTGCAAGAAGTGTCATACGGAACGAGCTGTACCGTCACGCGGCGATGCTGCGCGATAGCTGCCAGGTGGTCGAGCTGCTGATACATGACTTCCCTGCCACCAATCGGACGTTTGACCACCCACTCATCCAGAAGCACCCGAAGTTCGGGAGGATTATCCCGGTTGAGAATTTCCTGTCGCCGCATACGAGCCGCTACCTGATCTTCTATCTCCGCTTCGGGAGTCGAGAAGTGACCGAGGAAGACGGCTCGCGCGTAGTCCTTCGTCTGGAGTAGGCCGGGGATCAAGAAGGGTGCCCAGATCCGCAGCATGGTTGCCCCAGGCTCGATCTCCTCAATCCAGCGGAGGAACCATCCCGGCCCGGAAGGTGATTGGTGGATCCGTCGATATAACCGGACGAAGTAGTCACTCTCGGGAAGATTGAAGACGCGATCACATGCCTCCGCGAAGTCAAGTTGCGGGTTGCGGGTACCGGCTTCGATGTGCCCCACAAGAGACGGTGAGCATCCAAGGCGATCGGCCAGCCGTCTTTGTGACCACCCTGCTTCCTTACGACATCTGGCCAGCTCACGGCCAAAGCGCGCGAGAGGAGACAGGTGGGAATCGAGGTTTTTGACCATGACCGCCTCCGAGGTTCCTTGGCGTACCGCCGACCTTTGCTGACACGGTAGCGAAATCTCTTACATCAGCTGAGGTTTTCTGCAATCGGATTGTCCTTCGACTTCCTATGCGAGACAGCTATGTCTACCTGCATTCTGGGCGTACATCAAACGAGCCACCAGGGAAGATCGCAACGATAAACCGACAATTACCTCACACAGCTGGAGCCCAAGATGACAAATCAAGATTCCGAAAGTCGCACTATCCGGACAAATAGCAGCGCATCTGTAAGCACTCAGCGGATTCCTCGGCACGTGAAAGAAGATCAGTACCTTCACCTGGTCCGATTGGCATGGGACCTGCACAAGCTTGGCTTGAGCGCGATGGTTGAGCTGCCGACCGGAAAGGAACCGGCTCTGCTGGTTTCCCGGGCGGCTGGGCCGTTGCGGATCATGGCGCTGAGGTTCAAGGGAACGTGGTTCTTCACCTGGGGCCGGGGCGATGGCCAGCGAGTGCGGGCACTGTCGAGTGAGGCGTCAAACCGTGTCTGGGAGATGGCGCAATGAGCACCGTTAGGCTTCTGGGCGCCGTTGATCTCCCCGGCTCGCCGAGTTCGATCGCGGTGGCGCGGGCGTATGTACGGGAGTTGCCGGGAGTGGCAGGGCATCCGAGGGCAGATGAGGTTGAGCTACTGGTCAGCGAACTGGTGGCGAATGCCGTACAACACTCCGACTCTGGGCACAGGCCGCATGGAATGCTGCGGCTGGTGGTTGCCGACCATGACCACACGCTGCATGTGGAAGTGATCGACGAGGGCTCCTCAGGCGCCATTCCACAGGTTCCCGCACAGGTGGACTCGCTCAGTGAGAACGGCCGTGGTCTGTGGCTTGTTCAGGGGCTGTCATCGGCCTGGGGCTGGAAGGAGAGCGAAACCGGTCGAGTCGTCTGGTTTGACCTGCCCACCCGCCCCTAGCAGCCACAACCTTCCCAGATCTCCGGGCAGACGGGACCGTCCCCCGATCCCACTGACCCCGGAGCCGGTCCACGCCGACGGCTCCCCCGCGCCGGGCGTGGACCGGATGAAAAGGCCGGCGTCCACGGACCTGATCCCACCATCGTCCGGGACGCCGGCCTCCCCCACCTCGGCCACAGTGGAAAGCGAGTCGTTTACGGAGCGAGCCGGTGCAGGTCGCGGGGGAAGAGGGTGACCTGGCGTATGTTCGGCACGTCGAGCAGGCGTGCCATGAACCTTTCCAGCCCGAAGGCGAAGCCGCCGTGCGGCGGCATGCCGGAGCGCATCGCGTCGAGGTATCCCGAGTACGCCGACAGGTCGCTCTCGCCGCGCGCGGTCAGCGTTCGCACGTAGTCGGCGTGCCGGTGCATCCGCTGGCCGCCGCTGACCAGTTCCAGGCCACGAAATATCAGGTCGAACGCGCGCGAGTGGCCGGGCCGCGCCGGGTCCGGATGTGTGTAGAAGGCGCGGTGCGCGGTCGGGTAGCCCTCGACGAACACGAAGTCCGAACCGTGCTCGCGCAGGGCCCACTCCCCGATCCAGCGCTCGTGCGCCGGGGCGAGGTCGGGCTCGGCGGTGATGTCCTGGCCGGTCGCCTTGCTGATCATCTCAAGGACGTCGGTGAAGTGCACCACCACTGGTCTCTCCGTCAGCGCGGGCATGGTGACGTCGAGAAGCTCAAGTGAGGGACCGGCCGACGTCTGGATGCCTGCCAGCATGCCCCCGACCGTCGCGTGGCACGCGGCGATGACGTCGCGGTGGTCCTCGATGAAGCCCATCTCGGCGTCGAGGGACGTGTACGACGCCAGGTGGCGGGCGGTGTCGCTCGGCTCGGCGCGGAAGACCGGTCCGACCTCGTAGACCCGCTCGAAGACGCCGACCATCATCTGCTTGTAGAGCTGAGGAGACTGCGCCAGGTAGGCCGGACGGCCGAAGTAGTCGAGCCTGAAGACGTTGGCGCCGCTCTCGGTCGCCGCACCCACGATCTTCGGGGTGTGGATCTCGACGAACGACATCGCTTCGAGCGCCGTACGGAAGCCGCCGACCGCGGCCGCGCCGATGCGGTGGGTGGCGGCGAGCTTCGGGTGGCGCAGCGCGACCGGCGCGTGGTCGAGCATCGTCGGCAGGCTCGCGCGCAGGTCAGGCCGGTAGAGGTCGAACGGGGCCGGGTCGGCCGGGTCGGTCAGTGCCTCGATCACCGGCGAGGTGATCTCGACGCCGCCCGGCGCGGACGGCTCGGCGGTGACCGTGCCGACGACGGAGACCGTCGTCTCCTCCGGCAGGGCCTCCAGTTGAGCGCGGACGGCCTCCTCGGACACCACGACCTGGGTCAGGCCGGCGGCGTCGCGCAGGATCAGGAAGGCGACCGACTTCAGCAGTCGGCGACGGTGAATCCAGCCCGCGACGCGTACGGTCTCGCCGACGTGCACGGACAGCTGGGTGGACAGGATGCGTTGCATGGTGGTGACCTCCTTGAGTTCGCAACGCGTCCCCTGAGAGGCGTGGGCGAGCGGGATCCTCGCGGTACCACCACACCTTCGCCACACCGCCGGCTTGTGCGGCGTGGCCTCTGCAAACCCTTGACGTGGGCGATTCGGCGGGACTCTACTGGGCCCGAGGGCCGTTCTTCCCCGCAGCTCGGGAGGGTCTTCGCACCCCGGCCGGAGTCCGCCTTCGCAGCTACCGGCGGCTCTCTCCGACTCCGGTGATCGAGGCGCTACTCGTCTCCGTCATCGCTGTTGATCGCCACCCTACCCGGCCCGCCCAGGTCACGCCCACCCCATTGACCGTCCTACCCGGAACATCGGCACGCGCCCGGATAGATAGCGACATGATGTTGCTATAGTTCGCGACATGTCGTCGCCAAGTTCTCGTCAAAGCTGGCTGCCTCTCTTCGTGCTCGCGGTCGGTGTGTCGATGGTCGTCATCGACGCGACGATCGTGAACGTCGCCGTTCCGGCGATGATCGACGATCTGGGGCTCACGGTCACCGATGTGGAGTGGGTCAACTCCCTGTACCTGCTGGTGTTCGCCTCCCTGCTCATCCCGCTGGGCCGGATCGGCGACCAGCGCGGCAGGCCGCAGCTGTTCGCCACCGGCATCGTGGTCTTCCTGGTCGCGAGCCTGCTGGCGGCGATCGCGGGGAGCGGCGCGATGCTGATCGGGGCCAGGGGCATCCAGGGAGTGGGCGCCGCGATGGCCATGCCCATGACACTCGCGATCATCAACTCCACCTATTTCGGCAGGCAACGGGTGATCGGATTCGCCATCTGGGGCTCGATCGTCGGCGGCATGGCCGCCATCGGGCCGCTGGTCGGCGGCTGGCTGGTCACCGACTACGGCTGGCGCGCGGCTTTCTGGATCAACCTGCCCATCGGCGCGCTGGTCCTGCTCGGCGCGCTTCGCATTCCCGCCTCCCGTGAGGATCGCGCCACCGGTCACGACCCGCTGGGCATCGCGCTGATCGTGCTGGGCATGTTCTCCATCGTCTTCGGCCTCATCGAGGGTCAGAAATACGGCTGGCTCACTCCCCTGCGGGCCGCCGAACTCTTCGGACTGCGGTTCGAGGAGGTCTCCCCGGTGCCCTTCGCGTTCGGCATCGGCATCCTGGCCGTGGCCGCCTTCATCCTGCTGGAGCGGCGACGCGAGCGGGCCGGGCGCCCCGTGCTGATCGACCTGACGCTGTTCACGCTGCCCGGCTTCCGTTACGGCGCGATAACCGCGATGATCGTGGCGCTGGGCGAGTTCGGCGTGATCCTGGTGCTGCCGCTGTTCCTGCAGTCGGCGCTCGGCCACAGCGCGTTCACGGCCGGCCTCATCATCGCCACCCTCGCCGTGGGCACCTTCCTGGCCGGCGGCGTGGTCCCCGCCCTGACCAGGAAGGTGAGCTCGCGGACGGTCGTGCAGATCGGCCTCGCCCTGGAGGTCGTGGGCGCCGTCGGCATCGGTCTCTCCCTGGAGGCCGGCATGAGCATGTGGCGGATCGTGCCCTGGATGCTCGTCTACGGCTTCGGCATCGGCTTCGCCACGGCCCAGCTCACCAGTGTGCTGATGGCCGACGTACCCGCCCGGCAGGCGGGTCAGGCCTCCGGGTTGCAGAGCGCGATCCGCCAGGTCGGTGCGGGGCTGGGGGTCGCCATCCTGGGCGGGGTGCTGGTCACCGGGCTCGGCTCGTCGGTCGAGAAGAACATGGCGTCCTACCCGGAGCAGGTCCGCACGAGCGTGGCGAACGCCGTGCAGGAGAGCGGTGGTGCGGCCATCCCGGGGCTGAGCGATCCGGCCGTCCACGCGGCGGCTGTCGCGGGCGCCACCGAGGCGACCCGCAGGGTGCCGGTCATCACCGGGCTGGTCCTGCTGGCCGGACTCGGCTTCACGTTCCTGCTCCCGCGTACCGCCGCCCCCACCCGGGACAGTGAGGACGCGGACGGTGACGAAGACGGGGAGAATGACGGTGACGGAGCGGGGATGCCCGAACCGGACAGCGGAGGACGCCACCAGGAGGTGTAGATGCCAAGGATCAGCGCGGCGACCGTCGCCGACCACCGGGCCAACCAGCACGCCGCCCTGCTGGAGGCGGCGCGCGAGATCCTGGCCGCGCAGGGAGTGCACGCGCTCACCCCGGCGGCGGTGGGCGCCCGGATCGGCCTGGCCCGATCGAGCGTCTACCGCTACTTCTCCTCCACCGCCGACATCCTCGCCCAGCTCACCGAGGAAGGCTTTCCCCGCTGGGCCGGCCGGCTGCGCGCCACCATGGCCGAGACCCCGCCCAACGGGCCGGCCGCCTCACTCGACGAACGGCTCCGGGCGTACGGCAGGGTCGCGCTCGAGTTCGTCGGCAGTACCGACTACGCGCTGGTCCCGGCGGCGCAGACGCTCGGCCTGCCGACCGAGTGCCTGGCACGGCTGGAGGAGTTGCACGGGTCGCTCCTCGAGCCCCTCGGCGACGTGCTCCGCGAGGCGGGACACGACCATCCCGCGCTGCGGGCCGAGCTCGCCTGGGGCGTACTCCGCGCGGGCACCCGGCGCCTCGCCTCGGAGTCCCCCGGCGGCCCCGGCGCGGAGGACACGACCGAGATCATCGAGATCACCCTCGACATGTTCTGCCGAACCCTGCGCTGATCCAGTCGGTGGTCAGGAGAACAGGGCTCGGCCCCAGTAGTCGCCCGCGTCGCGCACGCCGGGCGGGCAGGCGAACAGGGCGCTGGAGACGTGCTTGATGTACTCGTTGAGGGAGTCCCTGCCCGCCAGGGAGCGCTGCACGGTGACGAACTGGCGGTGGGGGTCGCGCTGGTAGGCCATGAAGAACAGGCCGGCGTCCAGCCGGCCCAGGCCGTCGGAGCCGTCCACGTAGTTGTAGCCGCGGCGCAACAGGTGCGCACCGCCGTTGCGGGACGGGTGGGCGAGCCGTACGTGCGCGTCGTCGAAGATCAGGGGCTTTCCGTCGGATCCCTTGGCCTCGAAGTCGATCGGGTCGAACTCATTCTTCCTGCCCAGCGGTGCCCCCTCCCCCTTGTCCCGGCCGAAGATCTGCTCCTGCTCGGCCAGCGGTGCCCGGTCCCAGGTCTCGACCAGCATCCGGATCTTGCGGGTGACCAGGTAACTGCCACCGGTCATCCAGTCGGGGCCGTCACCGGACCCCACCCAGAGCTGCTCCTTCAGCAGCGCCACGTCCTCCAGCTTGAGGTTGGCCGTGCCGTCCTTGAACCCCATCAGGTTGCGCGGCGTCGCCTGCGCGCGCGAGGTCGACGAGGTGCGGCCGAAGCCGAGCTGGGACCAGCGCACCGAGACCCGGCCGAAGCCGATGCGCGCCAGGTTACGGATGGCGTGCACCGCCACCTGCGGGTCGTGCGCGCACGCCTGCACGCACAGGTCACCGCCGGAGATCTCCGGCAGCAACGCGTCTCCGGGCAGGTGCGGCAGATCGGCCAGCGCGGCCGGCCTGCGCGAGGCCAGCCCGAACCGGTCGTCGAAGAGCGATCCACCGAAGCCGACGGTCAGCGTCAGCCCGGAGGCGGGCAGGCCGAGTGCCTCGCCGGTGTCGTCCGGCGGTGCCTCCGGCTGGCCGCCGACCGCGCCGAACGTGCCCGCCTCCTGGCCCTGGGTCATCCGGGCCGCGGCGGCGCTCCACTCCTGGAGCAGCTCGGCCAGCTCCGCCTTCTTCTCGGTGATGACGTCAAAGGAGACGAAGTGCAGCCGGTCCTGTGCCGGGGTGACGATGCCCGCCTGGTGCTCGCCGTAGAAGGGGACCGCATCGGAGACGGAGGCGACCGTGGTGGGCGCGGGCTCGTCACCGATCCCACGCACCGCGATCACACCCGCGCCGGCGACCGCCACACCGGCCGCGCCCATGCCGAACAGCTTCCTACGGCTGATCCGCTGGCTCATCGCACCCCTCCCCTACGTGGAACGGCCATTACTTTGCCACCACCGCAGCGATCTTACTGATCGGCTCGGCGAGCGCGTTGATCGCGTCTGACAGCTTCTTGAGGTCGCCCTTGGACAGCTCGGTGTGCAGCTTCCAGCCGTCGCCCTTCTGGTGCGCGCCGAGCGCGGCCTCGGCCCCGGCGAACTTCTCGTCCAGCGTCTTCACCAGTTCGGGGGCGCGCTCCTCCAGAACGGGGCGGAGCGACTGGACCGCGGCCTTGGAACCCTGCAGGTTGGCGTCGAAGTCCCACAGGTCGGTGTGCGAGTAGCGGTCCTCCTCACCGGTGATCTTCCCGGAGGCCACCTCGTCGAGCAGGCCCTTGGCGCCGTTGGCCAGCAGCACCGGCGACAGCTCGGCGGAGTTGGACTGCTCCACGATGGTCTTGATGTCGGCCATCAGCTTGTCGGCGATCGGGCCGTCCTTGCTGACGTCCTTACCGACCCAGAGGTCCTTCTCGATCCGGTGGAAGCCGGTCCACTCCTCCCCCTCGGCCACGTCGTTCTCCCGGGCGTCGATGGCCGGGTCGAGGTCGCCGAAGATCTCCGCGACCGGCTCGATCCGCTCCCAGTAGGTGCGGGAGACCGGGAAGAGCGCCTTGGCCTTGTCGATGTCCTCGGCCTTGACCGCGTCGACGAACTCCTGCGCCTTGATCAGCAGTGTGTCGCTCTGCGACTTGATGTAGCGCTTGTAGCTGGCGGTCGCCTCGGCGAGCTGGGCGTCGTCGCTGAGCGGCTTGTGCTCGCCGGTGACCTTGAGCGGGCCGCGGACGCCCTTGCCGACCATGCCGGGCTTGCAGGCGGTCTCGTAGCTGCCGGCCGGCAGCTCGACGATCACCTCGCGGGTCAGGCCCGGCACGATGTTCTCCACCTCCCCCATGACCCGGTCGCCGGGGGCGTAGACGTAGAACTCGGTCACCTTGGTGCCACCGTTGGTGATCGCGAATGTCGAGGTGCCCGCGGCCAGCTCGGTGACGGCGACCTTGCACTCGGTGTCGGTGGCGGCCACCGTGACGGGGCCACCCTTGGCCGGGGCGGCGGAGGCACCGGCGACCGTGGCCGGGGTGGGTTCGGAGGAGCAGGCCGCGAGGCCGGTGAGGGCGAGTGCGCCCACGGCGATGGCAAGGGAAGTACGCATGATCGTCCTGTTCAGGCGGTTTCAGCCCGCGGGCTGTGGGTCGGTCGACGGGGTGGCGGGTGAGGGGGTCGGGCGGCTGCGCCACGGCCGCAGGAAGAGGATGAGCGTGGGCACCGCGTAGACGACCCAGGCCACCGTCTCCAGCACGCTCGGCTGCGGGGTGATGTTGAACATCCCGGCCAGCAGGGCGCCGTACCAGGAGTCGGCGGGCAGCACGCCGCTGATGTCGAAGGCGTAGCTGGACAGGCCCGGCAGGACGGCGGCCTCCTGTAGGTCGTGCACGCCGTACTTGAAGATTCCGGCGGCGACCAGGATCAGCAGGAGGCCGGTCCAGGTGAAGAACCTGGTCAGGTTGATCCGCATCGCGCTGCGGTAGATGGCCCAGCCCAGCAGGACCGCGGTGATCAAGCCAAGGCTGATCCCGATCAACGGGACCGCGGTGGTGGTGGCGCCCTGCACCGACGCGAAGAACAGCAGCGCGGTCTCCAGGCCCTCGCGCGCCACGGCGAGGAAGGCCATCACGACCACCGAGATCGCGCCGACCTCCAGGGCCTCGCTCAGCCTGGCGCGCAGGTCGCCGGAGATCGTACGGGCGGCACCCCGCATCCAGAAGATCATCCAGGTGACGAACACGGTGGCCAGCAGCGAGGTGACCGCCTCGAACAACTCCTGCTGCCGGTATTCCAGATGGGCGACGGTGAAGGTGAGCAGCGCGCCGAACGCGATCGACAGCACGAGAGCGGCACCGACCCCGGCCCAGACGAGGGGAAGCCGGTCACGTCGATCACTTTTGACGAGGAGGGCAACGAGCACGGAGACGACGAGCGCGGCCTCCAGGCCCTCGCGTAATCCGATGAGATAGCTGGCGAACACCGTCACTCCATGAGATGGAAAGCCTTACCTAAATTAGGGCAGGGCAACCTTACTCTTCGCAAGGAGGTAATTCCCACAGGGGTACGAAAGACATGGAGAGCGCGGTGATAATGCCGTATGCGTACGATCAAGCGGTTCACACCGTCTTTGGGCGTTCCACGCTTGGTACCTCGTACCCTCTCCTACCTCGTCACCGACGCCTCGGCGGCCCGCAGGGACCGCCAGATCCGCTCGGGAAGCAGTCGGGACGCCTCGTCCAGGTCGATGCCGGGGGCCCCGGCCAGCCAGCGGCGGGCCGTCTCCGCGACCGGGCCGACGACCAGCATCTCGATCAGCCCGTCGGGCAGCTCCACGACCAGCCCCGCCTTGATGTACGGTCGCAGCCAGCCCAGGATCCCGGCCAGCCTGGGCTCCTTCTCCTCCGCGATCAGATCCACGTGCGCGGCCAGGAAGTCGGCGTAGGCGGAGGCGTGGACGAAGCGCGCGGCGGCCCTGTGCTCGCGGGTGAAGCCGAGATATCCGGTGACCACGGCCCGGACGCCGGCGGCGGCCCGCGCCTCCGTGCCCTCGCGGGGGCCTCCTTCCCGCTCCTGCGGCACCGCGTCGAGTGCGGCGATGACGGCGTCGAGCAGGTCGGACAGGCAGCGCGCGTAGAGGGCGGCCGCCAGCCCGTCGAAGCTGCCGAAGTGGTGGTAGAGGCTTCCGACGCTGACGCCGCTGGTAGCGGTCACCGCCGTCATGGTGAAGCCGTCGGCTCCCTTCTCCGCGTAGAGGTCCAGTGCCGCCGCCAGCAGCCGCTCCCGGGTCTCCTCGCCGCGCCGCTGTCTAGGCGACACCGGTCAGCTCTACGGCCTGTGTCCACAGTTTCCCCGCCCACGCGGGGTCGGCGGCCACGGAGGCGAGGGGCAGCTCGCGGTCGATGTCGAAGTACCGTCCGGTGCCGGCCTGGTCGAACGCCAGCCGTACGACCGGAGCCGCGCCGTCGGCCGGGGCCTTCCACAGCAGCTTCGCGGTCTTCAGCAGCACCCCCACCGGGCCGCCCCGGTCGCCGAGCCCGGTCCTGATCACTCCGGGGTGGACGGCGTCGATCGTGATGCCCCGCGGCTTCCAGCGCTCGGCCCACAACGGCATCAGCGCCAGGTTGCAGAGCTTGGTGTCGGCGTAGGTGCGCAGGGAGGAGAAGTCCGTACCGGCCGGGGTGCGCACGAGGTCGGCACGGCCCTTGACATACAGGCCGGCGGTGACCTGCACGACCCTGGTCAGACGATCCTCCAGCAGACGGTTGAGCAGGAAGGGCGCCAGGTGGTTGACGGCGAAGGACTCCTCGAACCCGTCCTCGGTGAGCCGCCGCGCCGATGGCCAGATCCCGGCGTTGTGCACCAGCACGTCGAGCCGCGGGCAGGTTCCGGCCAGCGCCTCGGCGACAGCCCGGACCCCTTTCAACGTTGAGAGATCTCCGGCGATCAGCTCGACGCCGAGCCGGGCGGCCTCGCCCGCCGCGGCGGGATTCCTGGCCACGATCACCACCCGGTGATCGCGGCGGGCGAACTCCTCGGCCGTGGCCAGGCCGATCCCGCGGTTGCCGCCGGTGATGACGACAGTAGGTCCCATGGCAAAATCATAGCCGATTCTAGAGAGTCTCTCTAGAATCGGAGAACCACCGTACGGCCGGGCCGTGCGATCAGCACCGCACGGCCCGGCCGTCCCTCAGAAGATCTCAGCCCGGCTCCGTCGAAGGTGGAGGCCGGCCGGAGCCGCCCGACCCGCCAAGGGAACCCCGCGGCGAGCCTTCCCCACCATGGACGGCACGACCGCGCATACCCGGTCCACAGCGTCCCGGCTCCGCCGGTCAGGGCCGGGTGATCTGGGCGGGAGGTGTCCCCTCGGGCTTGGGAACACGGATGGTGTCGGAGGGCTTCTCCCCCTTGTTGCGCGCGGCCAGGGTCGGATAGCAGTCGTAGTAGCAGTAGTAGGCGTCGCAGTACCGCAGGTAGCAGATCCAGCCGTCCGCAGCCGTGGGCGAGCAGGCGACCGCCGGTGCGACCTGGGACGACGCGGCGTGGGCACCGGTCACGGGAAGTACGCCGAGCAGGCCGGCGCCGGCTAGAACCGCCCCTGCCAGACCGATGCGGGCACTGCGGATGAAGGTGTTCATGATCCTCCTCGGTTACCTACGGAACATGGCAACACCAAAGGTAATCAAATGAACACGTGGAGTCACGTAGTTGATCGTTCCGTGTCGGGACGTTCGGCGCCACCTTCTGGAACACCGGTTCAACCCGGCCAGGTCCGGCACCGCGCTCGCGCAGCAACCGGGCGAGGCCCGCCGGTCCAGCTCCGCGTAGGTGAGCGTGCCCGACTCACCGTCGACCCCACCGCCGACCCCACCGCCGGCCTCGCCTTCGACGGCGACCGCGTCCGGGGTGCACGCGACCTGCTCCTCGAACAGGGAGGTCGCCGTCGTCTCCTGGATGGGACATGCGGCGTCGTCCCACTCCGCCGGCAAGGCCAGTTCGTTCGCGGCAACCCGTTGGCGAGCCACAGCATATGATCGCAAACTTGCCGCATCTAAGATATATATAATAGCATTGATTGCATCTTAGGCATCCAATTGGCGGCTGAGGGCAGGGACGAAACGGTGCGCGTCGGCGAGATCACCAAAGTGCATTGCTATGGCAGGTTCGCCATCGACGCGCTGGAAGCCTCCACATCCTCACTCGGAGATCGACAACTGGTCGCCTGTCGTACGGAATCGGAGTTCATCGCCGAACTCGACCGGATAGAAGCCGTCCTCGGCATAGGCATGCCGGTGGAGGACTGGTCACGCGCCGGGCGCCTCCGACTCATTCATCTCATCGGTTCGGGCGCCGATAGTCTTCTCCCGGCGAGGGGGTTGCCGACGCACGTGCAGGTGGCGAACGCCCGAGGCATATCCGCACCGGCGATGGCCGAATTCGCCCTCTCGATGCTCCTCAGCCTGGCGAAAAGGCTTCCCGGCGCGCTGGCCAGCCAGCACGCCCGGGAGTGGAAGCGCCATCACCCGCGCCTGATCTCGGGCGCGACCCTTCTGGTCGTAGGAGCCGGCCCGGTGGGGCGAGAGTTGGCACGACACGCCAGGGCACTGGGCATGCACGTGATCGGTATCCGTAAGAGTGGAGCCCCATGTCCGGAGTTTGACGAGATGCACGAAACCGCACGCTTCGCGGAACTGGCAGCGAGGGCTGACGCCATCGTCATGGCGGTTCCCGCGACAGCACAGACGCACCAGATGCTGAACGCCGACATTCTCGATCGATGTACGCCGAACTGTCTGATCATCAACGTCTCGCGTGGCGATGTCATCGATGAGGAGGCGCTCTCCGCCCGCCTTCACGCCGGCGTCCTCGGAGGCGCCGCACTCGATGTGTTCCAACGTGAACCGCTGCCGGCCACCAGCCCGCTGTGGGACGCACCCAATACGATCATCACACCGCACGTCTCATGGAGCACCCCGGACTATCGGTCACGAGTGGTCGATCTGTTCTTCACGAACATCGAACGCGTCGAGTCCGGCCAACCCGTGATCAATCCGGTGGACCATGCCCTCGGATACTAGGCACCGAGGAGCCATCACCATGAGCATCGTGCATGCCGCCCCTACCTGGTTCCGCAACGCGCTCGCGCATCCGGTCGACGAACGCCAGGTGATCGTCTCCGGGATACCGATCCACTACCGGGCTTGGGGGCGGGAGGGCCGGCCAGGCATCGTGTTCGTGCACGGTGGGGCCGCCCATTCCAGGTGGTGGGACCACATCGCTCCTCAATTCGCCGACGAACGCCGCGTCGTCGCGCTGGATCTGTCCGGACACGGCGACAGCGGCCACGCCGAGTACTACAGCCATGAGGATTGGGCGAATCAGGTGCTGGACGTCGCGCGCGACGCGGGGATCGCCGGCGGCCTGGTTCTCGTCGGGCACAGCATGGGTGCTCTGGTCTCGTTGCGTACGGCGCTCTCCTTCGGTGAGCAGCTCATCGGCGCCGTTTGCGTCGACGGCGCGGTGCGCGACGTCGCGGTTGAAGAAATGATCGCGCGACGCCAACATGCCTTACGGCGACCCCGTCTCTACCCGACGCGCGAGGCGGCGATAGCGCGGTTCCACCCCATTCCCGAGGTCGGGCGAGCCCATCGATACATCGTCGACCACCTCGCCGAGACGTCCATCCGGGCGGCCGAAGGAGGGTGGACCTGGAAGTTCGATCCCCGCCTTTTCGGCCAAAGCTCTCTCACACCCGATCAACTGTTCACTCCGCCCTGCCAGATCGCTCTCATCCGCGCTCAGTACGGCTTGCCGACTGTGGAAACGTTCGACCTGATGCACAGACTGCTGGGCAGCTCGCTACCGATCATTGAGATCGCCGATTCCGGACATCACGTCATGCTCGACCAGCCGCTTCCCCTCGTCGCCGTGTTGCGCTCGGTATTCGCGAGCTGGGGCTGGGAAAAACCCCGGACCGATCCGCACGATCGTGAACGATCCCGATGACAACACACCTCAACCACCTAGCCGAAAGGAGGACGCATGTCCACTGGAGACAACGTGACGGGCTTCGACTTACCGGCACGCCTGAGGGCCGTTCTGGAGGTCGATCCCACTGCTCCGGCGCTTGAGCTGGACGGCCGGTGGTGCACGTGGGGTGATCTCGCTGCGGGGGCTGCCGCGATCGAATCCCACCTAAGGGCCATCGGGGCCCCCGACGGCGCCAAGGTGGGCATTGTGATGCGCAATCGACCCGGCGTCGTCGGAGCGATGATGGGCGCGTTGACGTCGCGGTACAGCATCGTCTCGCTCAGCCACATGCAGCCCGAGAACGCTCTTGCCCATGACGTCGGTGCTCTCGACCTGGTGGCCGTGATCGCCGACGAAGACGACTGGCGGGTCGAGGGTTTCGCCGCCTCGGCACGATCAGCCGGCATCCTGGGGCTCTCGGTGGCGACACGTGATCCACGTCAGGTCGCGCCGGTCACCGCGTGTGCGTTGTCTCCTGACGTGATCGCCACGCGATCGTTGCCCGGAATCGCCGTGAGCATGTTGACCAGCGGAACGACAGGTCCTCCCAAACGTGTCCCGGTGAGCTTCAAGAATCTCGAAGCCAGCTTCACGGGTGCCGCGCACTACGAGTCGGGACGGCCCTGGCAGGCACGGCTCCGTTCCGGCGTGGCGATCCTCGTCGCCCCTATCCTGCACACCAGCGGACTGTTCCGGCTGCTACTCAATCTCATCGACGGCCGCAGGGTGGCGATGCTGGAGAAATTCACGGTCGACGGACTGGTCCGGTTGGTATCCGCGTATGACTCCCAAGTGCTCGCCCTCACCCCGACATCACTGCAGATGATTCTCGACGCGGACGTCAGCCCCGAGGTCTTCACACACGTCCGCGCCGTTGTCTGCGGAACCGCGCCGCTAAAGCCCGAGGTCGCCGAACGGTTCGAGGAGACGTACGACCTCTCCGTACTGGTGATGTACGGGGCGACCGAGTTCGCCGGCGGGATCGCCGGGTGGACGTTGGCGGACCGGCGGACGTTCCGCCGCAGCAAGCGTGGCAGCGTGGGACGGGTGCACCCCGGCGTCGAGGTACGCGTCCGGGTCCCGGGAACCAATGAGATCGTTCCGGCCGGCGAGGTCGGACAGCTGGACGTCCGCTCTCCACAGTCCGCGTCCGATCCGGACGTGTGGCAGGAGACAACCGACCTCGCGCGCGTCGACGGGGACGGATTCATCTGGATCGTCGGCCGGACGGACGATGTCATCATCCGCGGAGGGTTCAAGGTGTCGGCCGGAGCGGTCGCCGAGGTCATCAAGGAGCACCCGTCGGTGCGCGACGCCGCGGTCGTCGGCATGCCGGATCAGCGGCTGGGCGAGGTTCCCGTCGCGCTGATCGAAACCGCGCGGGGAACTGCCTTCGACGCTCGGGTCTTGACCGACTGGGTCCGCGGCAGGCTGCTCCCATACCAGGTGCCGACCGCGTTCGTCGCCGTGGCGGCCCTTCCTCGAACACCCTCGCTCAAGGTGAGCCAGGAACAGGTGAAAGCCCTGCTCATCGCCGAATTCGGTACGGCGGGCGTTCCGGCCGGCTGAGCCCGGTCACCGTCTGCGAACCTACGGCTCCCTGAAAGGGACGAACCGCGAAGTGGAAGGGCCCGTTCCTTCCGGCGTGCCGGTGGATCGCCGGAAGGAACGGGAGCGACTCGTCATCGAGCCGCTCCCGGGGCGATCAACTCGGCTGAGAGCCAGGCACCGAGCGGCGGAAGGTGTCCCAGCCGATGCTGTTCTGCGTCCGTTCGACTGAATCCCAGTACGCCGTGTCCCAATCTCGTTCGAGATCGGCGTGGATCTGTTCGCGCATCTGCGAGATGGAGTACGGCGAGACCGCTGCCAACTCCCGTGCGTACCGCACCGAGCGTTCCAGCACCTCGTCCGCGGGGTGCACGAACTGCACGAGCCCATACTCGTAGGCTTCCTCGCTGGAGAAGACTCGGCCGGAGAAGAGCAGGTCCTTGGCCCGCGCCATGCCGACGAGCCTGGTCAGCAACCAGGAGGTGCCCATCTCCGCCACCAGGCCGTAGCGAGCGAAGGCGGTCGTCCATTTCGCGCCGGCGGCCGCGAACCGGATATCGGCCATCAGCGCGTGCGCGAGACCGGCTCCACCGACAGCACCGTTGACAGCGGCGATCAGAGGCTTCCTGAGCCGCATGGCCCGGTCCCGTCGCAGTGCTCGATGCGTTTCCACGACACCTGACGCCTCGACGGTGCGCAGGCGTTCGAAGTCCGCACCACCGCAGAATCCTCGTCCGGCTCCGGTGAGCACCACAGCCCGCACCGCATCGTCGAGATCGGCTCGGTCCAGCAGACCGATCAGCTCGCGGGTCATCGGCGGGATGAGGGCGTTCAGCCTGTCCGGGCGATCGAGGGTGATGACCGCCACACCCTCGTCGATCTCATACCGGACGAACTTGGGCTCAGTGGACGTCACGCCCCACCTCCCGGAGGGACGCGACCGCATCGCCATCGGCCGCGGCCGCTGTGACGATCAACGCGTCGACGGCGATGACAGCATCCCCGGTGGCGATGAACGGATTGATGTCGATCTCCTGGATGGCCGTTTCGGACAACGCGAGCCAGCTGAAGCGTTCGATCGCTCCGGCCAGTTCCTCGATCGCCGCCGCCCCCAGGCCACGACGATGGCTCACCAAGCGGCCGTCCCATATTCGGCCCACCAGCTCTCTGGCCTGCTGCCGCGTGACCGGAGGCAGCGTGTCATGCCGCTCGTTCATGACCTCCGCCAGTACGCCACCGGCACCCACGGTGATGATCGGGCCGAACAGCGGGTCCCTGACCATCCCGCAGAGAATTTCGATCCCCGCAGGCACCTGCTCTTGGACCAGGACGTCGGCGTGCGTTTCGCCGGCGGGCAGGAGCCGCTTCCCTACCGCCACGAGGTCGTGGAAGGCCTCGCCGACCTCGGCGGCATTCCGCAGGTTCAGGCATACGGCGTTCTCGTCCGACTTGTGGACCAGCCACCGCGATGACAGCTTCATCACGACTGGAAAGCCGATGTCCGAGGCCAGCGCGACAGCGTCGTGCGCCGAAGCCGCGATCCCTTCTCGCGTCACCGGTATGCCGTATGCCCGCAGGATCCGCTTCGCGTCGCTCTCGGTCAGGGACCCGCCGCCCGGAGCGACCAGCCCCTGCTTCGTCGTGGTCGGCCTCGTCCGTGACAACGCCCGTTCGCGCAGGCCGCCGTACCGGATGACACCCGCGGCCGCTTCGGCCATCGCCTGCGGATCCAGGAAGCCCGGTGCTCCCTGGCGTGTCATCTCGTAGGCGACATCGACCTGCGGCGCCCATGTGAAGAAGGGCTTGCCCGAACGACGGCATGCCTCGATGATCGCGGTCAGCACCTCCGGCGGTTGCGAGCGATTGACACCGGTCAGGCAGACGATGTCGTACTCGGACGAGGTGCACACATGCTCCAGGAGCGCGGGCAGGGCGGACGCGTCGTTCAAAATCTGGCCTGTGTAGTCGATCGGGTTCACGGCCGATCCGAAGCTCGGGATGAGGGACTCTATCTCGGCCCTCAGCCGCGGGCCGGTCGGCGGCACCTCCAGACCCGCGGACTCCAGGTGATCGGCCAGCAGGATTCCGGAGCCGCCGCTGCCCGTCAGGATGCATGTCCGCCGTCCGCGCGGGATCCGACCGGGCGAGAACGCTTTCGTCTGGCTGAGCAGGTGCCGCAGCGTCGGGACGACCATGATGCCTACCGATTCCATCGCCGCCTCGAACGCGCGGGATCCCACCATCATCGAGCCTGTGTGGCTGAGCGCGGCACGGCCCCCGGTGTGCGACACACCGGCCTTGAGGAAGATGATCGGCTTGCCGAGTTCGGCGCCACGCCGGCCCGCGTCGAGCAGGAGCTCAGGGTTTCGGATCCCTTCGGCGAACAGTGTGAGGACCGCGACGTCGTCGCGTTCGAGAAGGTGTCCCGCCAGCTCGCCTATCGTGACATCGACCTCGTTGCCGGTGAGGCACATCTGCGAGATGCCGAGACCTTCGCTCTGAGCTCCTTCGAAGATCCGGATACCGAAGGCTCCGCTCTGACTGACGACCGCCACGTTACCGGGCGCGATCGGGAAACCCCTCAGCCCCGCGAAGGTCGCGTACAGCCCCGCCGAAAGGTTGATGCTCCCCATCGAGTTGGGTCCGAGAATCCTTATCCCGGTGCGCTGCCGGATCGAGTGCAGTTCCTCCTGCAGTGCCCTCCCCGTGTCATCGCCGACCTCGGCGAAGCCGGATGAGATGACGATCGCCGCCTTCACCCCGTGGTCCGCGCACCTCCGCACGGCATCGGGCACCAGTTCACTGGCGACCGCGAGGACCGCGAGGTCGATCTCACCGTCGACCTGACCGATGTCGCCGTAAGCCCGCAGGCCCTGCACCGTGTCGCGGCGGGGGTTGATCGGAAAGATCGCCCCGGTGAACTCTCTCCGCAGGTGGTCAAGGACGCGGCCTCCGATGCGCTCCACCGCGTCGGAGGCCCCGACGACCGCTACGGATCGCGGTTCGAGCAGCGCGTGCAGTCCGGCAGTCGCGGGTGAACCCTGCCCCTGGCTCACGGTCCCTTCGTGGCCGTTCCCGGCCTCGCTCCGGCCCTCCGCGAAAGCGGTCATGACTTCACCGAGAGGCCGTACGGACGCGGGGTCGCCTCGGCTGGCCTCAGGACGGCCTCACCGGCCACTCCGGCTGACACCGCGGCTCGCTGCGACGTCCACATGATCGGGAACATGAACCCCCGATTGAGGACTTCCCCCTGGATCTCATCCCAGATCGCCTTGCTCTTGGACTCGTCCGCCGCGCTGTCGGCGGCGACGGCCTTCGCGTCGAGATCCGTCATGTCCGTGGCTTTGAACGCGGCGTTGTACGGGCCGGACTCGGAAACGTATGCACTGTACCAACTGCCCGGCACGACATGCCGGGATGTGACCGTGATCACCGGGAAGTTGCCCGCCCGATTCCCCTTGGCCAGGCTGTTCGGGGGGACCGCCTTGAGCTTCATGTCGATACCGCCGGCACGAAGCATCTGGGATAGGGCGGTCAGGCGCTGCTTGACCAGGTCCACGCTGGCGATCTCGAATGAGAACCCGTTGGGATATCCCGCGTCGGCGAGAAGCCGCCTGGCCCTGTTCACATCGGGGGTTTCATGGACCCGGTCCAGTTCCGCGTTGTGCCAGTACGAGCCAGGCGGCATGAAACCGCCGAACTCGGGACTGCCGCCGTCGGCGTAAGCGGATCTGTTCATGGCCGTGCGGTCGATCAAAAGGCCTATCGCCTGCCGGACCCGCTGGTCCTTCAGCGCCGGAACGATCTTGCCTACCCGATCGACGACGATGATCGCACCGCATTCCACCGGTATCTCGAAGATCGCTTTGTTGCCGGATTTCGCCGTCGCGACCTGCCCCGGCTGCAGGTGACCCATGATGTCGATCTGGCCGCCTTGCAGGGCGTTGAAGCGCGCGTTGTCATCGGTGATGATGTTGTATTCCAGCCGGTCGACCTTGACCTGGCCGGCGTTCCAGTAGTTCGGGTTCGCGTCGAACGCGAGCGCGGATTTGCGGTCGAAGGTCCGCGCGTCGAAAATCCAGCCCCCACTGCCCGCCATCGTACTGGTCAGGTCGCCCTTTTCCTTGATCGCCTTCGGACTGACCATGGCACCGGCGATCGTCGCCGCCTCCGCAGGGAACGCGGGATACGGTTCGGCGAAAGTGATGTCGACCGTATCGGCGTCGACGACCTTGATCTCACTCATCGCCGAGTACAAGGCGATATACGGGGAGGCCTGAAGGGACCGGCCTCGTTCGAAGTTCAGCTTGACCGTCTCCGCGTCGAACTTCGACCCGTCATGGAAGACCACGTCGTCGCGGAGCTCCAGGCGCCATGTTCTCGGATCCGGCCGTGTCCACGACGTCGCCAGTGACGGCTTGAGTTCGAACCTGTCGTCCATCAGCGTCAGGGTGTCGTACTCGGGATACAGGATCGCTGCGACCGCCTGTATCGTCAGGTACGGATCGAGCGAATCGGTGCCTGAGAAGACTCCGAAGCGCAGGACCGCCTTGTTCTCCTCATCCGAGCCGGACTGGCCACATCCTGCTACGAACGTCGCGAATGCCACCAGTATCCCCAGCAAGACGCTGGACTTCGGCCGTGATGTCTTGCGCATTCCAGAACAACGCCCTTCATTGGTCAACGGTCGGCTCTTGCCTACGGAAGGAAGCCGCCAGCTCGTGCCGATACGCACGCCTCTGCGCCTGATCCCGCAGATCGACGTTCAGAATGGAGGAAAGGAGCAACTGCGAATACGGATGCTCGGGCTTCTCGCAGACTCGGTCGGCTTCTCCCTCCTCCACGATCCGGCCGCGATACATCACGGCGATACGGGCACTTATATGGCGCACGACGGCGAGATCATGTGCGATGAACAGGTACGAGACACCGGTCTTCGCCTGCACCTGCTCAAGCACGTTGATGACCTGGCTCTGGATGGACACATCAAGCGAACTGACCGGTTCGTCCAGGATGATGAGCGCCGGCTCCAGCGCCAGAGCTCGGGCGATGGCGATGCGCTGCTGCTGTCCACCCGAGAACTGGTAGGGGTGGCGGCTCAGATGCCGTGACCGCAGCCCGACCATTTCCAGGAGTTCGACCACCCGTTCCGTACGGGTGCTACGCGGAAGGTCTGTATGGAGCGCCAACGGTTCGCCGACGAGATCAGCGACGATCATCGTGGGATTCAGCGATCCGTACGGATCCTGGAAGACCGCCTGAACGCGACGCCGATATGACCGGGGAACCTTGCGACCGGCATCGGTGATGTGCACGTCGTCGCATCGGATCGTTCCGGCGCTGATTCGCTGGAGACCGAGGATCGCTCTCCCGACCGTCGATTTCCCCGATCCGGATTCACCGACGAGACCAAGTGTCTCACCCGGTGCTATATCGAACGACACATGGTCGACCGCGGCATTGCTTCGGCTCTTCCACCAAGGAAAGCGCCTGGCGGCCGGATATCGCACACTGAGATCTTGTACCTCGAGCAGGGGTGGCCGTCGGGTCATCTTCCACTCCAGATGTCGGCATCGCCGAGTGCGAGCCGTTCCGGGGCGCGCACGCATCGCACCGCGCCATCGCCGAGACCGACCAGGTCCACCGGTTCTCGGCACCGATCGACGACGAAGGGACATCGGGCGCCGAAACGGCAACCAGGGCCCAGTTCGTCGAGCGCGGGCACGGTTCCGGGGATGGACGGCAACGTTCCCTCGCGTCGGCGATTCCGCGGGACGGATGCCAACAGCCCTGCCGTGTACGGATGACGTGGCTCCTCGAACACCTTCTCGACCGTGCCGACCTCGACGAGTTCGCCGGCGTACATCACCATGAGATCGTCGGCGATGTCGGCGACCACACCCTGATCGTGGGTGATGATGAGCATCGACATTCCGGTCTCTGCCTGCAGATCCCGCAGCAGGTCCAGGATGTCGCTCTGAACCGTGACGTCCAGCGCGGTGGTCGGCTCGTCGGCGACGAGCAGTTTCGGCGAGGACGACAGAGCCATCGCGATCATGACACGCTGTGCCATTCCGCCGGAGAACTGGTGCGGATAGTCGTCAAGCCGGTCCGCCGCCCGGTCGATGCGAACCATGTCCAGCAGTTCGGCCGCCCGGATGCGCGCGTCCCGCTTCGACATACCTTCGACGACCCTCATGGACTCGGTCATCTGAGTGCCGATGGTGAACGCGGGATTGAGCGCTTTCAGCGGGTCCTGAAAGATGACGCCGATCTCACGGGCACGAATCGCCCGAAGCTCACGTTCATTCGCCCCTGTGAGTTCCCTCCCGTCGAAGCCGATGGTCTCGGCGGTTACCCGCCCGGGATCGGGGACGAGCCCCAGCAGAGCCATCGCCGTGACGCTCTTGCCACTCCCGGATTCACCGACCAGCGCGATCACTCGTCGCCGCCCGATGTCGAAGGACACCTCGGTCACCACGTCGATTCGCTCGTCGGAGCTTGGCCTTGCGGGGAATGAGACGCTCAGCCGGCGCACGGACATCAGCGGATCCCCGTCGCCACCCACACTGCCGGCGCTGTGCTCGCGCTCGACGACCCCCTCGACGAGCGGCCGCGCCGCATTGGCGTTGAGCACGCTTCCAGCCGACTCACGCGAGAACAGGTCCCGCAGCCCGTCTCCGAAGAGGTTGAAGGCGAGCACCGTGATCATGATGGCGAAGCCTGCGGGAAGAGCGAGGAACCAATGGTCGAAGGCCGACGCCTGTGCGTCCGCCAACATGTTTCCCCAGCTCGCCTGTGGCGGCTGGGTGCCCAACCCGAGAAAGGACAGCGTCGCCTCGACGATGATGCTCGTCGCGAACATCGTCGTGACCTGCACGATCAAGGACGGCGCGATATTCGGGAGCACATGCCGCCAGAGCAGCCGCGTGGTTCCGACTCCGACCACGAGGGCGCCGGTCACGTAGAGTTCCTCACGTGCGGCCAGTACCTCACCGCGCACCAGACGCAGCACCATGACGGCGTAGATGACACCGACGATCACCATGGACTTGGTCAGACCGGGCCCGAGCACCGCGATCAACGTGATCGCCACCAAGAGGAACGGCATGGCGTTGACGCCTTCGGCCAGCCGCATGACGAGGCGATCCGCCCAGCCCCCGCGGTAGCCGAGTACCAGGCCGAGAGGAAGCCCCACTGCGACGGCGATGCTCACGGCGACGAGTGCGGCCAGGAGCGCCGCCCTCGCTCCGAACATCAGCCTGCTGAGGACATCTCGTCCGAGGGAGTCGGTACCGAGCCAATGATCGACCGACGGCATCTCGGAAGGCCGGAGCAGATCCCCCGCGTCCTGTGGATGGGGAGCGAGGTAGGGGGCGAAGACGGCGACTGCGACGATCGCCAGCAGGAAGAGCCCGGCGGTCGGTGCCGATTTCTGCTCCAGAAACCTGGCCAGCATCTTTCGGGAGCGTTTGCCCGGGAAGTCACGATCGGGGCCGGCATCCGGACGGCTCGTGGCCGGCACCGTCGCATCCGGTGAAACCGTCATATCGGACGCACCTTCGGATTCAGCCATGCATACGACAGGTCGAGCGCCAACTGGATGAGGATCATGATGGTGGCGGCGACGACGATGACTCCCTGGATCACGTCGGGGTCACGTCTGAGGACGGCGTCGACAGTGAGCGACCCGATGCCCTGCATCGAGAACATCCGCTCGATGACTATGGAGCCGCTGAACAAACCCGCGACCTCGAAGGCGATCACGGTCACGATGGGGATGGCCGCGTTCTTCAGGGCGAACTTGAACACCACACGTCGCCGCGGCAGTCCCTGCGCCAGCGCGGTCCTGATGTACTCCTGCTGGAGGACACCGATGACGGCCGAACGGGTCTGCCGGGCGAGAACCGCTCCACCGGCCGTTCCCAGCGCGATGGAGGGCAGCGCGATGCTGTTCAGCCACTGTCCTGTTCCGCGAGAAATCGACACATAACCCACCGCCGGAAAGATCTTGATGTGCACTGCGAACGCGAGGATCAGCAGCAGCGCCAGCCAGAAGTGCGGAACGGCCTGGCCAATCGTCACCAGACCGGTCACCACCCTGTCACCGGCGCGTCCCGCCCGGATCCCCGACCAGACACCCGCGGGGATTCCGACGAGAAGCGAGACCACCAACCCTCCCAAGGTCAGGCTCAAGGTCACCGGCAGCGCCTGTACGAGCAGCCGTGCCACCGGTTCGTCTGTGAACAGCGAGCGCCCCAGGTCGCCGTGTAAGGCACCGGACGCCCAGTCCTGGAACTGGGTCAGCACAGGCCGGTCCAGCCCCATCTCTTTTCGCACCAGGTCGACCTGCTCCTGGCTCGGATCCGGTCCGAGCACAAACTCGGCGGGATCGATCGGCGACAGGATGCCGAGGAAGAAGGTGGCCGTCGAGACGAGCACCAGCATCGGTACGGCTATGCACAGCCTGGTCACCATCAACCGCCACATCGCCCGTCCTTTTCGTTCCAGCGGCGCACGGGACAGGCCGTCCCGCGCCTGGCCTGATCGTCAACATGATGGAGACAGGTGGGTGACCGGGCAGGCGGGGTGAGGCAGAAGGTGAACGTCACCCCGCTCGGCCCAGAGTCGGTCAGGAGTCGGCATGTCCCACGGCTCGGGCGTAGAACGAACGGTCCACGTAGCGGTCCTCGGGCAGGACCTCGGCGTACCTCACCGTCTTGAAGGCGATGAACACCTTCTGCTCCTCCTCGCCCGTACCCTTGCGGACCTCCCAATCGAAGGTGATCGCGGGGGTACGGGTCAGCGACTCGCGGGGCTGCTGGGTACCGGCCACGAGCGCGGCGAGGACCTTCTCGTCCTTGGTGTAGTCGCCGTCGAGGTGGGTGCTGACGGTGCGGATGTACGCGCGGACGAAGGCCTGGAGCACCTCCGGCCGTTCCTTGAGCATCGACTTGCCGGCGTAGAAGCCGCCGAGCGGCTCACCGGGCGACTGGCCGCCCACCAGCACGTACTTGTCCGGGCTCTCCGCGGCGGTCAGCCAGTAGGGATCGAGCAGCCACGCGGTGTCGATGGCCTTGTTGGCCAGCGCGGTCATCAGGTCCGCCGATGGAAGCTGCTTGATCTGCATGTCGTGCAACGCGATGCCCGACGGGGTGAGCGCTTTGTTCATCGGGTAGGCGATGGCGGAAGCGGCGCCCACGGTGGAGCCGAGGGTCTTCCCCTTGAGCTCCTTGAGCTGCGGGTTCTGCGGATCGGCGAAGATGTCCCTGCGGGCCCACATCCCGGTCTGCGGCTGCGACAGGTCGGATGCCTTCGGCTCCACGAAGTTGCCCAGCACCCACTTGATGTCCATGCCCTGATTCACCGCGTTGAACAGGCCGGCCTCGGTGCCTCCGTAGGAGATGTCGACCCGGCCCGCGGCCAGTTGCGGCATCGCGTCGGCGAACGGCAGCACCGAGAACTCGATCTTCAAGTTCTCCTTGTCGAACTCGCCGAGATCCATCCCGACGAAGAGCGGCGCGAGGCTGCTCGACCTCGACGCCGCCGTCATCCGGATGGTGGTGCGCTCCTTCAACGGCTGCGCGGCGGGCGCGTTCGGCTCGCACCGCGCGATCTTGCGGCCCGGGCTCAGGTCGGCCGGGTCGATGTACGAGCCCGCCCCGCAGCCGGCGACGGGCGTCACCGCCCCCAGGTCGCCGCCGGTCCGGGCCGGTTCATCGTCACCGGCGCATGCCGTCGACATCAGCAGTATTCCGGCTGCCACCGCTGCGGCCAGGACACGGAATCTGGACATGGTTCCTCCAGTGAGAGGGCAGGTGAAGGTCGGGAGCAGGGGATGTCACCGGTCAGGAAGGAATGATCGCGTTGTCCTCGTCCGTCCACCGGATGAACAGGCGCCCGATGAATTTCACCAGGAGCGCGAAGAGGTAACCGACAAGGGCGACGAGCAGGATGCCGACGTAGCTCTGCTCCAGCAGCAGCAGGGTCCGCCCCTGCTCGATGAGGTAGCCGAGGCCCTGGTCGCTGATCACGAACTCGATGCCGACGAGTATGAGGACGGAGACGCCCGCGGCGATCCGCAGGCCGACGAAGATCTCCGGCAGCGCCGCCGGGAGCAGCACTTGGCGGAACATCTCCCAGCTGTTGGCGCGCAGCATCAGGGCCGCCTCACGGTAGCCGGCCGGCACCGCCATGACCGCCGACATGACGGAGATCCACACGAAGAAGTACACCGTCACCGCGATGAGGACGACCACGGAGGTGTCGCCGAAGCCGAAGATGGTCAGGAAGATCGGGAGCAGCGCCAACTTGGGCACCGTGTACCAGGCCCAGGAGAACGGTTCGAGCGCCGCGCGCAGCGCCCGGGACATGCCCATCAGGAAACCGACCACCACTCCGGCACCGGCGCCCAGCAGGTATCCGAGGATGATGCGGCGCACGCTGGTGACGGTCGCGTCGACCAGCTTGCCCTCCTCCCACAGGGTGACGAGGGCCGGCCCGAGCCGGCTCGGCGGCGGATAGAGGTACGGGTCGACCCACTCGAACACGGCACTGAGCTGCCATGCCAGTACGAACAGCACCGGGACGGAGACGCCGAGCGCGACCTTGGTCACGGTCCACCGGCGCCGGGTGCGCACCGGGTGCAACTCGGCCACCCCGGGACGGCGGATCAGCATAGTGGTCATCGCCGGTCCTTTCCCGCGTCGAACTGGGCGACGACCTCGGAATGCAGGCCCGTCCACAGCTCGCCGCGCAGCTTGGCGAAGAGGGGGTCGGTACGCACCTCGCTGGAGCGAGGGCGTTCGAACGGCACGGTGATATCGGCGATGATCCTGCCGGGGCGCGCGCTCATCACGACGACGCGGTCGCCGAGCAGCAGCGCCTCCTCCAGGCTGTGCGTCACGAACACCACCGTGCGCCGGCGGGCCTGCCAGATGGTCAGCAGTTCCTCCTGCAACACCTCACGCAACTGGGCGTCGAGTGCCGCGAACGGTTCGTCCATGAGCAGGACCTCGGGATCGATGGCGAGCGCGCGGGCGATGGAGACCCGCTGGCGCATGCCGCCGGAGAGCGCTCCGGGATAGACGTCCGCGAAGTCGGCCAGGCCAAGGCGGGACAGCCAGTCGTCCGCGATCTCGCGCCGCTCAGTGGGTGGGCGGCCGCTGAGCCGGAGCCCGAGCTCCACGTTCGCCCGCACCGTCTTCCAGGGATAGATGCCGTAGTCCTGGAAGACCATGGCGATCGGGATCCGATGATCGCCGGACACGTCGATCGCCACCTCTCCCGAGGAGGGCGCGAGCAGGCCGGCGATGATTTTCAGCAGGGTCGACTTCCCGCACCCGGACGGCCCCACCACGCAGAGGAACTCGGCGTCCCCGATGGACAGGTCGAGCGGCCCCAGAGCGTGGACGGCCGAGCGGCCGTTCGTCACGAAGGATCGAGTCACCTCCCGAACGGTGATACGCGGAGCCGCCGGCGGTCCCCCGTCGGTGGCGCCCGGAGAAGCCGGATGGCCAGCGTGATCCATGTCTCTCCCTGACAGGTATGGCAGCGACGAAAGGCGACTTAATACCGATACATTGCTATTATTTACAAGATAGTAATCTTGGATGCACAAGTCAACGATCAGGAGTCAACGTGACGGTGCGGTTGCTCGAGGGTGTTCGCGTGGTGGAGTTCGCCCTGCTGGAAGCGGGTGGTGTCGGCACCGTCCTCGCCGACCTGGGCGCCGACGTGGTGAAGGTGGAGCGTCCCGGCGAGGGCGACTACATCCGCCGGGTCGGCTGGCCTTTCGTGCATGGCGTGTCCCTCATGCACCACCACCTCGGCCGGGGGAAGCGCAGCGTCGCCATCGACATCCAGAAGCCGGAAGGCGCACGGCTGGCCGAGCGCGTCATCGGGGCGAGCGACATCGTGATCGAGGGGATGCGCCCTGGAGTCCTCACCCGGCGCGGGCTCGGCAGCGCCACGATGCGCGAGCGGCACCCCGCACTGGTCTGGTGCACGGTGTCCGGCTACGGCAGGACCGGGCCGTACACCGAACTCGCCGCACACGGCTTGGCGTTCGACGCATGGGCCGGCGGGCTGCGGCTCGGCACCACCGACGAGGGCTTCTCCTCGGCCGAGCTGAGCGTGCCACTCGGCACCCGGGTGACACCGCTGCTGGCCGCCGCGACGATCCTGGCGGCGACACTGCGCGCCCGGCGAACCGGGCAGGGCTGCGCGATCGACATCGCGCAGTGCGAGGGCGCCGCCGCGGTGGACTGGCTCACCATCGAGGGACACCGGGCGCACCTGCGTCCCGAGACCGAGGTGACCGGCAACCCGTCCGACGGCGGCGTGCGCCGGGGACCCGGCACGGCCGGGATGGGCGACAGTGTGCGGTACCAGGTCTACCGCAGCACGGACGGTCACGTGCTGTTCATGGCGACCGAGCGTAAGTTCTGGGAGCGGTTCTGCCTGGCGATCGACCGGTCCGACCTGCTCGGTGACCAGGAGGGCGGGGAGGTCGCCGACCATGCCCTCGGTGACCGCGAGCTGCGTGGCGAACTCACCAAGGTCTTCCTGACCCGCTCCACCGCGGCCTGGGTTGAGATCGGCCTCCGCGCCGACGTGCCCATCGCCCCGGTCAACTCGCCCGCGACACTGCCCGAAGACCCGCACTTCGCCGCCCGGACGTCGTGGCTGCCCGCCGAGGAGTACGGCGCCGACCTGCTGCCGCTGCCGGTGCACCTGGTGGACGAGGAGCTGACGAGGCCCGCGCCGGCCGCCACGCCGGGACAGCACACCGACGAGGTGCTCCGCGGACTGGGCGTGAGCGCCGGCGAACTGACCGCCCTCCGCGAGGCCGGCGTGCTCGGCTAGTCCTGTATTTCGCACGTGACCCCGGTTGACCTGGGGTGATTACCCACGGCACTGGATCAGACATAGCTGCTGACCTGCGACGATGTGGCGTGTGCGGAAAACGGGGCTAGCGACGGGCCGTAGCCCGGTCGGCCTCGCCTGGCCGGCCGGGCCACGGCTCAGAGCACCTCGACCGCGGCGAGCACCGGGTCGCCGGCCCGGCAGACCTGAACGTCGATCTGCGCGGCGCACCCGGGGCAGTGGAAGTGCCGCAGCACGAAGCGCTCACCGCCGGGGTAGAGGGCTCCGAGCGGGCTGCGGCCCGCGGGAGACTCGTCGCGAACGACCAGGTGCTCGTACACGTTCTCGCGGGCGGCGCACAGCGCGGTGGCGCACCGTGCGCAGGCCACGGCACCGTCCCGCTCCTGGCTTCCCTCCGCCGCGGGGACCAGGTCCAGCGCCGCCGACAACCGCCGCCCCCGGCGGCCGCCGGCCGCCGGGGGCACCGGGGACCGGCCGATCCTGTCCCGCCGCCGCTCGTCCCGCAGCCGTGCGGTGGCCGCCTCGTCGACCCGCGGCTCCGCCGGCTCTCCCAGGTCGCCGACGATGACAACGCCGTAGTCCCGGCGGGCTCCGTCCGGCGAGACCAGCCCGTTCCGCACGTCGTCCAGCACCGCCGACGGCTCGCGCTCGATCGGGTCGCCGAGTCCCCCGCCTCCCTGGGACACCGAGACCAGCACGTCACCCGCTCCGATCGGGAACCTGGCCGCCGGCATCGGCAGGAGCCGGCCCTCCTCCGGCGGCGGGCCTTCCATCACGGGCAGATCGGCTCGGGGCAGCACCGCTATCACGCTCTGCCCGCCGAACCCCCCACCGCAGACACCTGTGGCGAGCGGATGCTGCAGCCCCTGCCCGAACGACATCATGGTCATCGGGGTTTCGGTACCGTGTGTGGTCAGCGCGTGCAGCGTGCCGACCCCGCCGCGGTGTCGCCCGGGTCCGCCGGTGTCCGCCAGCTCCGCGCGCCGCTCGTACAGCAGCGGCAGGTACGCCTCGTTGACCTCCACGTTGACGCAGGACGCCCCGGGTGACGTGGTGTACCCCGAGGAGTCGGCGCCATCGCCTGCCCAGGTCGCCCCGCCGCCGCCACTTATCTCGTCCAGGGTCATGGTGGCGTAGGCGGAGCCGTCGGCGCGCAGGCCGTGCACCGTCCCGCCACCGCCGCCGGCGGCCTGGCAGCTGGCCATCACCAGCGGCGCCAACTCCTCGGCCACCTCCAGCATCCGGACGACGCAGGCGTTGACCGACACCCGGATCGCCTGGCAGGTGGCGGCCGTGCTCATCGCCACGCCGGCGGGCCACCGGGCGTGCACCACCGTGCCCTCCCGGCTGAGGATCCGCACCACCGGCCACACGCCACCGGGCACCCAGGGCAGCCCGCCGCACAGGTAGATCAGCACACTGCCGATGGCGAAGTTGGCCAGCGCCGGGTAGGCCGCGTTGATGGCACCGGGCGCCTGCGGGTCGCTGTCGGTGAAGTCCAGTTCCAGGTCGTCGTCCCGCTTGGTCATGGTCAGCCGGACGGCGTAGACGGTCTCGGGCTCTTCCGCAGTACTGCCGTAGGGCCGGTACTCCACGTAGCTCACGTGCCGCCAGCGCCCGTCCGGCAGTACGCGCAGCCGCTCGCGCAACAGCGCCTCGGTCCGCTCCAGCAGGCGGTCCAGCACCGCGCCGACGGTGCCGGCCCCGTACTGGGCGCACAGCCCGGTCACCTGCTCGACGACGCTGCGGTTCGCCACCACCTGGCCGAGCAGGTCCAGCCGGTTCAACTCCGCGGTCCGGGACCGGATCAGGTACTCCCGTTCGATGTCCCGGCGCAGCCGGCCGCCCTCGACGATCCGCACCGGCGGCATCGGCACCGCCTCGTCGAAGATGGACCTGGCGTCGTAGGTGATGCCACCCGGGTTGGGGCCGCCCACGTCGGGCTGGTGCGCGGTGGAGCCGCACCAGCCCATGAGCCGACCGTCCACGAAGATCGGCGCCACCACGACGACGTCGGGCTGATGTAGCGTCCCGATGTACGGGTCGTTGGTGATGAACTGGTCCCCGGGCCCGAAGCCCGGGTTGTCGGAGTAGTTCTCCAGGATGTCGCGCACGACCAGGTGCATCGAGACAACCTGGGCGAGCACGTACCGGCCACAGCAGACGACCCGCCCGTCCGGCGCCATGATCACGGTGTTCAGGTCCCGGGCCTCGGCCGCCAGCTGGGAGCCGGAGAGCCGGGCCAGCACCAGGGCGGCGTCGTCGTTGATGGCGTCGAGCCGGTGCCGGAGCACTTCGAAGGTGATCTCGTCGATCATCGCGATCCTTTCCTGTCAGCCCAGGTGGAGATGGCCACTGGTGTCCATGCGCGCCGTGCGCAGCGGCGGCAGCACCACGGTCGTCTGCTCGGACTCGACGAACGCCGGTCCGTTGATATCAAGATCGGCGGGCAGTCGCCCCCAGTCGTAGACGGCGCAGCGGTGCCCGACGCCGTCGAACCACGCCATCCGCGTGCCGGCCGGTTCGGCGACGCCAGGCGCCCGGACGACCGGGGACGGCACCGGCACCGCGACCATGAGGTCGACCCGAACGCTCACCACCTCAACCGGTGTCTCCTTCGAGGCGGCGCCCACTCCGACGATTCGCTCATACCGCTCGCGGAATTCCGCCTCCAGCCTGGCGAGTTCCACGGCGCCGACCGGGAGGGACACCGGCAGCTCGATGCGGCGCTGCTGGCGGTAGAAGCGCAGTGCCACGCTGCGGTGCAGGACCCGGCTCCTGCCGGACGCCGCCACGACGTCGTCCACCGCGCCGGGCAGCCCGGCCTCGATCCGCTCGGTCAGCTCCGCCAGCGCGGCGGTGACGGCGGTACCCGCCTCGGGCACGGGTGTGGGGACGAGCCCGCGCTCCGCGCCGATGTTCAGGTCGCTGGCCACCGCACCGTAGGCGGAGAGTTCGGCGGCCAGATCCGGGATCACCACATCCACCGCGCCGAGTCCCTGGGAGTACCAGCTCGCGTACTGCGGACCGGCCCCGCCGAAGGCGACCAGCGCGAACGCCGACGGATCGTGGCCACGCTGGATCGTCGTGCGGCGGATCAGATCGCGCATCTGGTCGGTGGCGATCCGGACGATGCCCTCGGCGGCCGCCACCACGCTGATCCCGAGCGGTTCGGCGATGTGCGTGCGGATGGCCGCCCGGGCGGCCTCCACGTCCAGTTCCACCACGTCCCCCAGCCGGTTCAGGTAGCCCAGCACCGCGGACGCGTCGGTGAGCGTCGGCCGGGTGCCGCCCCTGCCGTAGCAGGCCGGCCCCGGCTCGGCGCCGGCGCTGCGCGGGCCGACCCGCAGCGCGCCCAGGCCGTGGTCCAGCCAGGCCAGGCTGCCGCCTCCTGTGCCGATCGACTCCACCTCCACAACCGGGATCGCCAGGGCGTGGCGGTGCACCATCGGCGTGCCCGCGCGCTGCATGGCGCCGCCGATGACCAGCCCGACGTCGAAGCTCGTGCCGCCCACGTCCGTGGCTATGACGTTGGCGTGCCCGAGCTTCGCGGCCAGGGCCGCCGTCGCGGCGAGTCCGGCCACCGGCCCGGAGCGCAGCGTGTTCACCGGCGCGCGCAGCGTCTGTACCACGGGCTCCGCGCCGCCGCCGGTGCGCAGGATCATCAGCACGCCACCGAAGCCGTGCTCGCGCAGCCGCTCCTGCAGCGCGTGCAGGTATGCGGTGACTTTCGGCGCCACGTAGGCGTCGAGCACCACGGTGGAGGTGCGCTCGTACTCGCCCACCACCGGGGCGATGGCGGCCGAGGAGGACACGTGCACGCCTGGCATCTCCTCCGCCACCAGGGCGGCCAGTCTCCGCTCGTGCTCGGGGTTCACCGGTGACCACAGCAGGGAGACGGCCACGGCGTCGACGCCGCGGGCGGCGAGGCGGCGGATCGCCGTGCGGGCCTGGGCCTCATCGAGCGGCCGGACCACCGTGCCGGTCACGTCGACGCGTTCGCTGACCCCGGCGATGTCGGACCGGGCGACCAGCGGGTCCGGCTTACGCCAGCGGGTCGGCATCGTCAGGTCCAACTCGTCCAGGCCGTGGGTCTTGTTGGCCTTGGCGATCGGCAGCGTCGACTCGAAGCCAGCCGTGGTGAGCAGGCCGACCCGGGCGCCGGTGCCGGTCAGCAACGCGTTCAGCCCGACCGTGGTGCCGTGGGTGAGGATCACGGTGTGGCGGAGCAGCTCCGGCAGCGTGAGGCCGAGCCCCGCGGCGGCGCGGCCGATGGAGTCGAGCACGCCCTGCTCGACCCGGCCGGGCGTGCTCAGCGCCTTACCAAGGCCGAGCCGGCCGTCGGCGAGGGTGACGACGGTGTCGGTGAAGGTGCCACCGGTGTCCACGCCGATGAGGGCCCGTGGGCCGCCGGCGGTCACACCGGCGCTCCGCCGGCCACCGGCACGTTCACTCCGCTGACGAAGGAGGCCGCGTCGGAGACGAGGAACTGCACAACGGCGGCGACCTCGTCCGCGGACTGGCCGCGCCCCAGCGGGATGGTCCTGGCCAGCCAGTCGCTCAGCGGGGTGCCCTCGCGTTCGGCGATCTTCACCAGGCCCGGATTCGGAAACCTCGGGTCGCCGGGGTGCACGCCCAGTGGGCAGACGGTATTGCAGCGGATGCCGAGCGGGCCCAGTTCGCGGGCGAGCACCGTGGTGAGGTGGTTGACCGCGGCCCGTGCCACGCCGACCACCCCGGAGCCGATGACCGGGGTCATGCCCGCGTAGGAGGAGAGCGTCACGATGGAGCCCCCGCCGGCCGAGGTGAGCGCGGGCACGCAGGCGCGGGCGATCAGCCACGCGGTGGTCAGGTTCCAGTCCAGGCCGCGCTGCCAGGCGCTCGGGTCCACCTCGGCCAGCAGCCCGTCGCCCAGCGCGGCCCCGGTGGCGCCGACGAGGTTGCAGCAGGCGTCCAGGCGGCCCAGTTCCCGCTCGGCCGAGGCCACCAGCTCGGCCACCGACGCCGGATCAGTCGGGTCGACGTCGTACACCGGGACGGGGCGTCCACCGGCCGCCGCGACCTCGTCGGCGACCGCGCGCAGCGCGGCGCCGTCGGCCCGGCCCGTCCCGCCGTCGGCCCCGCCGCCGTCGGCGGGCGCGACCGCGTCGGCCAGAACCAGCCGCGCGCCGGCTCTGGCCAGCCGTACCGCGGTGGCTCGGCCGATTCCGGGCGGGCGGGCCGCTCCGACCACCAGCACCGCCTTGGAGCTCAGGTCCATCACACCTCCAGGCTTAATCTTTTCTTAGCAATCTTAGTCATGATTATATTCTTTGAGCTAGGCTCCGGTCATGAGCTCACCCGATCGCAGCGAGGCGGAAGTCGACGTCAGCGGGCGCCCACTAGCCCTGCGGAGCATCGACTGGCAAACTCTGTTCACCCCGAACGCCGTCGCGGTCATCGGGGCCACCGATACCGAGGGCAGTCCCCAGCGGGCACAGTGGCGCCAGGCCCGTGAACGCCTGCTGTCCCGGGGGGTACGGGCCGTTCATCCCGTGCATCCCGGCAAGCCGGCCATCGACGGGGTCCCCACATACCGCACTGTGCTGGACATCCCCGAGGACATCGACGTGGCCATCGTGCTCGTCCGCGATCCGTTGCCGGTGCTCGAGGAGTGCGCCGCCAAGGGTGTGCGCTTCGCGATCGTCTTCGCGGCAGGCTTCGCCGAGCTGGGCACGGCCGAGGGTCGGCTCGCGCAACAGCGACTTGAGGAGCTCGCGAAGGGCGAGATGCGCATCATCGGGCCGAACACCAACCTCAACCTCCTCGAACCCTGGCGGGAGGGACAGCCCGGGCGCAAGCTGGCCGTGGTCACCCAATCCGGAAACCAGGGCCGCCCGATCGTGCAAGGCGAGGAACTCGGCATCGGCATCCACGCCTGGGCGACGCTCGGCAACGAGGTGGACCTGGAGTTCGCCGACTTCGTCGCGCACTTCGCCAACACACCGGGCGTCGGCGCGATCGCGTCGTACGTCGAGGGTTTCGTCGACGGCCGAACCATGCGCCTGGCGGCCGGCGAGGCCGTGCGGGCCGGCGTGCCGATCGTGTGCATCAAGGTCGGACGTTCCGACCAGGGCCAGGCGATGGCCAAGGCGCACACCGGACACCTCACCGGCTCGGACGCCGTGCAGGACGCAGTGTTCCGCCAGTCCGGCGTTATCCGCGTGGACGACATCGACGAGGCCATCGAGATCTCCGGGGCGTTCTGCCACACCCCGCCGGTCGCGGGCGACCGGGTGGCACTGTGCGTCATGTCCGGCGGGACGGGCTCGCACGTCGCGGACCTGTGCGGGATGGCCGGCGTGCCACTGCCTCGACTGGAGGAGCACACCCTCGCCCGGCTGCGAGAACTGCTGCCGGGGTACCTGCACGTCGACAACCCCGTCGACACCGGCGGCGTCGCGACGGCCCGCCCCGAGGGCCGTAAGGTGCTCGAGGCGCTGATGGAGGACGCCAACACCGACATCCTGCTCTGCCCGATCACCGGGGTTTTCCCCGGGATGAGCGACGCCATCACCAGGGACCTCATCGCGCTGCACGCCCAGGGCGGCAAGCCGATCGTGGTCGCCTGGACGTCGCCGATCCGCGACGCGGACCACCGGGCGCTCTGCGAGGCCGGTATCCCGGTCTTCCACTCCTTCCGCACCGCGGTGCGCGGCATCCGGGCGATGGCGGACTTCTGGGCGCTGCACCGCGCCTACCGCAGCCCGTTCGCCGACGTGCCGCGGGTGCCGTCCCCTGCCGCCGCGGCCGCGCGCGGACATCTCACCGCCGGGTCCACTCTGGACGAGGTGGCCGCCAAGCGGTTCCTGGGCGAGTACGGCATCCCGGTGGTGCCGGAGGTCGTTGCCGGCTCCGCGGACGAGGCGGTCGCGGCGGCGGATCGGTTCGGCTACCCGGTGGTGCTCAAGGCGCTCGCCGACGACCTCGTCCACAAGTCGGACCTCGGGCTGGTGCATGTCGGGCTCGGCGATCCGGCCCAGGTCCGCGAGGCCTACCGGCGGATCACGGCCGGCGCCCCCGGGCTGCGGTTGACCGGCGTCGTGGTCCAGCCGCAGATCACCGACGCGGTGGCCGAGGTCATCCTCGGCGTCAGCCACCAGCCGCCCTTCGGCCCGACCATCACCTTCGGGCTGGGCGGGGTGTTCACCGAGGTGATGCGGGACGTATCGTTTCGGGTGCCGCCGTTCTCCCGGTCCGAGGCGCTGTGCATGATCGGGGAGACCCGGGCGATGACCGTGCTCGGCGGCGTCCGCGGCCGACCGGCGGGTGACCTCGACGCGCTCGTCGACACGGTGATGCGGCTGCAGACGCTGGCCTTGGAGCTTGGTGACGCGGTGCTGGAGCTGGACGTCAACCCGCTGCTGGTACGCCCGCGCGGAAGCGGCGTGGTGGCGGTCGACGCCCTGGTGGTCACCGCCTGACCGCACCACCGAAGTCCCGTGGTGTCGCGGCCCGTAGGCCCGGGGTGGAAGCGGCCCCTCCCCTCGCGGCATGTCGAAGCCGGTTCGCCGTGACGGCGAACCGGCTTCGACATGCCGGCTTCGACATGCCGGCTTCGGCGTGCCTCATGGGTGACGCCCTCCGGCCGTCGGCCGGGGAGCGCGTCAGTCCTGCCAGTCCTCGGTGCGGTCCGTCCGGCTGGGCTGGCGGCCGATCCGCATCGGGGACAACGGGGCGTCGACCAGCAGGATCCGCTGGAACGACCGGGCAGACTCCCGCAGCCGGGACCGCCACCCGCCGGCGGTCCGGTCCGCGTCCCAGGCCATCTCGAACTCGGCCCACCGTTCGTAGCTGGGCATCGCCCAGAGCAGGACGCACTCCGAGTCGCCGCCGAGCGCGGTCCGCCAGGCGCCGACCAGCACCCAGCCGAACCGCTCGTAGTACGGGACCGCCTGCTCGCGGACCCGTTCCAGGAAGTCGGCCGCTTGCCCCGGCGGCACCGTGACCTGCTCGTGCGCGTACACCTCGCCGCTGACACCGTCCGCGCACAGTTCCTCGATCGTGCGCGTCCACGGCGCCGGCAGCATCAGCCGGTCGACGCCGCCGGAGCGCAGGTCCGCGGCCGCCGCCCACCAATCCGCCAGCTTGGGGTCCTGCAGAGTGGGATGGCCGAGTTCGTGGCGGAACGAGGACGCGAGCCCGGTGAACCCGTTCTCCTCCCAGATGTTCACCACGCCGGGCCACCACGCCGTGGACCCCACGATCCCCCAGACGCCGTAGCAGAGCTGGTCGCGCTCCTCCTGCGCGATCGGGCTGAAGTTCGCGGTCATGTGCTGCATGTACCGCGCCCGGCTCTGCTTGGTGATGGTGATGAACTCGTGGATGTAGATCTTGTCGTTGATGGACGTGCCTCCAGATCTCGTAGGGGCCGGCGCACCGCAGCCGGGCGGCCGGCGGCTCAGCCGTGGACGAGCTCGGCGATCGCGGCCAGCCGCGTGGGGTCACCGGAGACCAACATCGTCGTGACCAGCGACGACCGCCAGACGTCGAGTTCCTCGGCGATCTTCGATCGCGGCCCGACCAGCGCGACCTTCTCCACCATCGCCAGCGGTATCGCGGCCGCGGCCGCTTCCTTGTGTCCCTCCAGGTAGAGCTCCTGGACCCGGGCGCACTCCGCCTCGAAGCCCATGCGCGCGAAGGCCTCGAAGTGGAAGTTGGCGCCCCTGGCGCCCATGCCTCCGACGTAGAGTGCGAGCATCGGCCGGACGCGATCGGCCGCGGCTTCGACGTCGTCGTCGATCTCGACGTTCACCCGGCACGTCACCTCGAACGTCTCCCGGATACTGCGCGCCTCCCGTCGGGCGAACCCCTCATCAAGGGACGCCCGGTAGTGCGCGTCGTCGTAGGGGGAATAGAACATCGCCAGCCAACCATCGGCGATCTCGGCCGCGAGAGCCACGTTCTTCGGCCCCTCTGCGGCGAGGAGGATCGGCAGGTCGGCGCGGAGCGGATGGACGGTCGAGCGCAGCGGCTTTCCGAGCCCGCTGCCGCCCGGATACGGCAGGCGATAGTGCTCACCGTCGAAGGCCATCTTCTCGCGCGCCATCACCTGGCGCAGGATCGCGACGTACTCCCGCGCGCGCGCGAGCGGCTTGGAGTACGGCTGGCCGTACCAGCCCTCGACGACCTGCGGACCGGAGGCACCGAGCCCGAGTACGAACCTGCCTCCCGACAGGTGATCAAGCGTCATCGCCGCCATCGCCGTGGCCACCGGCGTCCGCGCGGACATCTGCATGATGGACGTGCCGAGCCTCATCCGCCCGGTCCGGCCGCCCAGCCAGGCGAGCGGTGTGAGCGCGTCCGAACCGTACGCCTCGGCGGCCCACATCGAGTCGTACCCGAGTCGCTCGGCGGCCGTGACCAGCTCGGCGAGTCCGGGCGGCGGCCCTGCTCCCCAGTAGCCCAGCGCGAGTCCAAGCTTGAGATCGCTCATGGCGGCGCTCAGCCGACCCGCTCGAAGACCGCCGCGATGCCCTGGCCACCGCCGATGCACAACGTGGCCAGGCCGTACCGCTGTTCACGGCGTTGCAGTTCGCGGGCGAGGGCGCCGACCATGCGCGTCCCGGTGGCGCCGACCGGATGGCCGAGCGAGATCCCGGACCCGCGCGGATTGGTGCGTTCGAGATCCTTCTGGCCGAAGCCCCACTCGCGCATCACCGCGATGGCCTGTGCCGCGAAGGCCTCGTTCAGTTCGATGACGTCGACGTCCGACAACGTGATTCCGGCGCGTGCGAGGGCGATCTCGGTGGCCGGGACGGGGCCGATGCCCATGCGGTGCGGCTCGACGGCCGCGAGGCCCGTCGAAACCAGCCGTACCAGCGGCCGCAGCCCGAGTTCCTCGGCCCGCCGCGTCGTCGTGACGACGCACAGGGCCGCGGCGTCGTTCTGGCCACTCGCGTTGCCGGCGGTCACCGTCGACTCGGGATCGATCGCCGCCCGCATCGGACGGAGGCGGGCGAGCGCTTCCATCGTGGTGTCGGCGCGAGGATGCTCGTCGTGGCCGACGATCACGTCGCCGCCCTTGGCGGGAACGGTCACAGGAACGATCTCCTCCGCGGACGCGCCACTGCGCTGCGCCTCGACGGCCCGCGCATGGGACAGGACCGCGAGAGCGTCCTGCTCCGAGCGCGGGATCGCATACTCGCGGCGGAGGTTCTCCGCAGTCTCCAGCATGCCACCGGGAACGGGGTGGCGGTGGCCGCCGGCGGTGACCCGGCCGCGCTCCAGGCTGTCGTGGAACACGACCCCGCCCTGGCGGGCGCCCCACCGCATGTCGCCGGAGAAATGTGCGGCGTTGCTCATGCTCTCCACGCCGCCGGCGATCACCAGCCGGGCGTCACCGGCCATGACCTGCTGTGCGGCGTACAGGATGGACTGGAGACCGGATCCGCAGCGCCGATCTATGGTGAGGCCGGGCACCGTGACCGGCAGACCGGCGTCCAGCGCCACCACGCGTCCGATGGCCGGTGCCTCACTCGTCGGATAACAGTGCCCGAGAACCACGTCGTCGATCGCGTCCGGTTCGATGCCCGTGCGGTCGAGCAGCCCGCGCATCGCCTGGGCGCCGAGCTCCGCCACGGACAGCCCCCTGAGCGATCCCCCGTAGCGTCCGATCGGCGTCCGTACGGGCTCACAGATCACAGCGTCACGCACGATGTACTCCTGCTTGATGTGGTCCACGCGGCGTGGACGACGGAGACATGGCGATCACATCGATCGCCCGCCGGTCACCTCGATCACCGTGCCGGTGAGGTAGCTCGCCAGGTCGGAGGCGAGGAAAAGCACAACCGCGGCGACCTCCTCCGGCTCGCCCGCACGGCCCAGCGGGATCTCGCTCATCTTGGCGTCCCAGACACGTTGCGGCATGGCCTCGGTCATCGCCGTGCGGATGAGCCCCGGCTGTACGGCGTTGACGCGCACACCGCGCGGCGCGAGCTCCTTGGCGGCCGCCTTGGTCATGCCGACGATGCCCGCCTTGGCCGCCGAATAGTTGGTCTGGCCGATGTTGCCGACCTTCGCCGACAGGGACGACATGTTGACGATCGACCCGCGCCCCTGTTCCCGCATGATCGGGACCGCCGCGCGCAGCCCGTTCCAGCAGCCTTTGAGGTGAACGTCGATGACGTCGTCGAACTGCTGTTCGGTCATCGTCCGCAGGGTGGCGTCGCGGGTGATCCCCGCGTTGTTCACCAGCACATCCACGGCGCCGAAGGCGTCGAGGGCGCACCTCAGGAGTCGCTCGACCTGCTCGCCCCTGCGGACGTCGCAGACCGCCGCGCGGGCGACGGACGACCCGCCCAGCTCCTCGACCGCGGCGTCGAGGCGTGCCTCGTCGAGGTCACCGACGACGACCCTGGCCCCGTGCGACACGAACATCCTCGCGATGGCCAGCCCGATCCCCTGGGCCCCGCCCGTGACGACGGCGGTGCGCCCGCCGAGCAGGCCCGTCACCGCTGCGCCGCGGCGCGGAGGAGCTGCCTGGCGATGATCGCCTTCTGAACCTCGCTGGTGCCCTCGTAGATGCGGTACAGGCGGGCGTCGCGGTAGAAGCGCTCAGCCGGTACTCCGTGGACGTAGCCGCTGCCACCGTGGATCTGCACCGCCCGGTCGGCGACGCGCCCCACCATCTCGCTACAGAAGAGCTTCGCGCTGGACGGCGCGATCCGACGGTCGGTCTCGTCGTCGTAGGCCCTGGCCGCCGCGAGGACGAGGGCCCGACCTGCCAGCAGATCGGTCTGCGACTCCGCGAGCATGGCCTGGACCTGCTGGAAGTCACCGATGGTGGTACCGCCTTGCTTCGCCGTGGCGGCATAGGACACACTCTCGTCGACGAGCCGCTGCGCCATGCCGACACAGCAGGCCGCGATGTGCAGCCGCCCCTTGGCGAGTGAGCGCATCGCGGCGGCGAAGCCCTCGTTCTCGATCTCGCCGACGAGGCGGGAGGCCGGCACCCGGACATCCTCGAAGAAGATCTCGGCCGTGGTCGAGCCGCGCTGACCCATCTTCTTGTCCCGCGGTCCCACGGTCACACCTGGCGTGTCGGTGTCCACCACGAAGACGGAGATGCCCTCGGCGCCGGGTCCGCCGGTACGGGCGAAGACCAGGAGGATGTCCGACCAGTTCGCGTTGGTGATGAAGCGCTTCTGGCCGTTGATGACGTAGTCGCCGCCCTCGGCGACGGCACGGGTGCGCAGGCCGCTGGGGTCGGACCCGGCCTCGGACTCGGTGAGCGCGAAGGCCGCGACACACTCGCCTTCCGCCATGCGCGGCAGGAACTCCCGCTTCTGGCGTTCGGTGCCGAAGTTGACCAGGACCTGTCCCGCGATGCCGTTGTTCGTGCCGAACATCGACCGGAAGGCCGGGGTCGTGTAGCCGACCTCCAGCGCCAGCCTCGCGTCCTCCAGCGCGCTGAACCCCAGACCGCCGTACTCCTGCGGTAGCGCGTAGCCGAACAGCCCCATCTCCGCGGCGCTCCGCCGGATCGCCTCGGGAATCTCATCGGTCTCCTCGATGAGATCCTCCGCGGGCACGACGACCTCACGCACGAAGCTCCGGACTGTGTTGAGAACGGAGGCGAAGTCCCCGCTGTCCATCCAGACACCCTTCCCTGCGACGTCCCTTATAGGTAATAATAGTAATCATAGCATAAACAAGATTTCGGGCCTCGAAGTGGCCGCCGGAACCTGCAGGTGGGACAGAGCATGTATCGCTACCTCGATCCCGAACTCACGGAACTCGTCCGGTCACTGGTCCCGGCCGATGTCGGCGATCCGGTCGCGGCACGCGAACGACTCGCCCGGACCCGTGCCACGCGCCCGGAGTTCGTGACACCCCCCGGACTGGTCCGGGATGACCTGACGGTGCCGGCGAGCGGGCGGTGCCTCCCGGTCCGCTGCCTGACGTTCCGGCCGGCAGTCGAGATCGCGGCGAAGCCGGTGATCGTCTACCTGCATGGCGGCGGATTCGTCATGGGTGACGCCGACGGCGACCCGGTACTGCCGGCGCAGCTAGCCGGGGCCGCCGGTGCCTTCGTACTGTCGGTCGACTACCGGCTCGCCCCCGAACACCCGTACCCGGCGGCGGTGGACGACGGCTGGGCCGTACTGCGATGGGTGTTCGATCACGCGGCGCCCCTCGGCGTGGACCCGGCACGCGTCGCCGTGGCGGGGGCGAGTGCGGGCGCCTGTGTCGCCGCCGCCCTCGCCCTGCGAGCTCGCGATGCGGGAGGTCCGCGGATCGCCGCACAACTGCTCGACATCCCCGTGCTGGACGATCGGGCGATCACGCCGTCATCCCGGCTGGAGGACAGCCCGCTGTGGAATCGCGCGAACGTGCTCGACAGTTGGCGCCACTACCTTCGCGACCTCCCGGAGGCCGAGGCGGTTCCGTCCTACGCCGCGCCCGCTCGGGCCGTGGACCTCTCCGGGCTTCCACCGGCGTACATCTCGGTGTGCGCGCGGGACCCGCTGCGCGACGAGGGCATCGCCTACGCGCAGAGTCTCACGGACGCCGGAGTCCCCACCGAGCTGCGGCTCTACCCGGGCACCTTCCACGGCGCGGTCAGCACGTTCCCGGACACGGCCGTCACCAGGCGCGCTCGCGCGGACTTCCTGGCGGCGGCGCATCGGCTGCTGGGCGCAGCGTGACACGAACCGGGCCGACCATTCCGGCCGACGTTCAGAAGTCGACGTTCAGAAGTCGACGTTCAGAAGTCGACGTTCAGAAGTCGACGTTCAGAAGGAGCAGCGATGACCGCGTCACAACCGACCGCCACCCTAGCCGGCACAGTGCCGGCCGCCGAACATCCCGGCGGCCCGCTCGATGCGGTACGGAAGATCGTGCCGCTCGTGATCGAGCGCGCCGACCAGGCCGAGCGGGACATCCGTGTCGACGACGAGGTCATGAACCGGCTCGTCGCCGCGGGCACGATGATGCTCATGGCACCGCGGAAGTACGGCGGCGCCGAGGCCGAGCCGTCCGTCCTCATCGACGTCATCCAGGAGCTCTCCAGAGCCGACGGCTCCACCGGCTGGGCGATCATGGCCTGCATGAGCGGCACCGGCACGATGCTCACCCTCCTGCCCGAAGGCGGCGCCCGCGCGATCGCCGAAAGCCCGGACCCGACATGTGCCGGCCAGGCTCCCCCGACGGGGACCGCACGCCGCGTCCCGGGCGGGTTCGAGGTGCGGGGCCTGTTCTCGTTCGCGAGCGGATCGGCGCACGCCGGCTGGTTCCTCGGGGGCTACCGGATCCTCGACGAGTCGGGCGAACCGGTGCTCGACGCCACCGGTCGGCCCTCGACCGCGATCGGCGTCGTCCCACGCGGCGGCGTCGAGTTGCTCGGTTGCTGGGACGTCATGGGGCTCGTCGCCACCGGCAGCTACGACTACGAGGTCAAGCCGCAGTTCGTCGAGGAGAAGTTCCTGCGGGTCGACGGGATGGACGCGCTGCGGGGCGGTCCTCTCTACACCATGGGCCTGAAGTCCCTTCCGGGTGTGGGCCACGCCGCCTTCGCGCTCGGCGTGGCCCAGCGCGCGCTGGAGGAGTTCGCCGCGCTGGCCGCGCAGAAAAAACGGCCACCGTCGGGCGTGCTGAACAAGAACGTCGCCGTGCAGCGCGACGTCGCCCAGTGGACCGCGCGGTACAAGGCGGCCCGCGCGTTCGCCCACGACGCGTTCACCCGGCTCTACCGGGCCACGCGGGACGGCGGACGGCGCACGCCCGAGATGCAGGCGGACTGCCGCGTGGCCGCCACCCACGCCGTCTACATGGCCGCCGAGGTGACCCGCGACGTCTACCTCGCCTCCGGCAGCGAGGGGCTGCGTAACGGTCACATCATCCAGCGCTGCTTCCGCGACGCCCACGCGGCGAGCCAGCACCTGTTCACCGCCGAGCACACCTACGTCGACGCCGGGCGGATCTACCTTGGCACGCCGGGGCTGACGCCGCTGCACAGCGAGGTCATGACGTACACCTTCGCGCCGCCCCTGATGGACTGACCGTGGCCGACGACAGCGACCACCTGACCTGGACGCGACCACTCGGATCCGCCGCTGAGCTGAAGAGGATCTTCGCCGGCGTGCCCGCGCCGGTGGCCGCCCTCTGCGCGACCGTCGACGGCGAGAACGTGTCCTTCGTCGCCAGCTCGTTCGTTCCCGTCTCGCTCGATCCGCCGCTGGTGAGTGTGTGCGTTCGGACCGGGTCGACGACGTGGGCGCGACTGCGCGGCTGCGGACGGCTCGGGATCAGCGTCCTCGAACGCGCCCAGAGCCACATCGCGCGGCGGCTGGCGTCGCACGCGCCGGACAAGTTCACCGGAATCGACCTGTCGGCCGAGGCCTCGGGCGAGGTGTTCGTGGTGGGTGCGGCCGTGACGATGACCTGCTCCATCGCCGGGACCGCACCCGCCGGTGACCACGAGATCGTGTTCCTCCTGATCGAGCGGGCGCAAGCGTGCGCCGAGGCCGAGCCTGTCGTATTCCACGGCTCAAGGTTCCGCAGCCTCTCGCGTGAACCGCTCGCGCACGCCGAATGGTGGCCTCTCACCGAGTGGCAGTGACCCGCTCGCCCGTCCGCCGGTCGTGTGGCCGGCGGACGGGCGAGCGGGTCACAACCAGCCGACATGCGGAAAGACAGGCCCAGGGATCACCTGCCTATGCAGGCGTCCTTGATCTTTTCGAGGTCGTCGATCTCGTGGACCGGTGAGTTCACCACGACCTTGCCGATGTCGATCACCGTCACATGGTCGGCGACGTCCATCGCCGCCTCGACGGCCTGCTCGACCAGCAGGATGGCCAGGCCCGACTCCTTGAGCTCCGAAACGCGCGCCATGACCTCGGCGACGACCGACGGCGCGAGGCCGCCCGACGGCTCGTCGAGCATGAGCAAGCGCGGCTTCGCCATCAGGGCCTGGCCGATGGCCACCATCTGCTGTTGGCCGCCGGACAGCGACCCTGCCGGATCGTCGCGCTTGGCGTGCAGGATCGGGAAGAGGTCGTAGATCCTCGCGAGCTCGCTTTCCAGCGCTTTGCGGCGCAGCTTCAGGCTGTAGCCGCCGAGGAGCAGGTTCTCCCGTACGGACTGTGCGCGGAAGACCCGCTTGCCCTCCTGGACGTAGCTGACGCCCAGAGCCACCCGGCGGTGGGCGGCGACGCTCTCCAGCGGCCGGCCGTCGTAGGTCATCGTGCCGCCGTGCACCGGGTTGAGCCCCGCGACGGCCCGCAGTGAGGTGGTCTTACCCGAGCCGTTACGGCCGAGAAGAGCGGTGATGCGACCGGACCACACCCGGAACGAGACGTCCCATACGGCACGGAGATCGCCGTAACCGGTCGCCAGGTGCTCCACTGTGAGCAGGGGGTCGGTCACGATGTGCTCTCCTGTCCGGCCGCCGTGATGACCGGTTCGTCCGGCCGAGCACCCTCGTCACTCGTGCCCAGGTATTCGTCGCGCACCCGTGGATCATTTGCGATCTTGGACGGGGGGCCGACCGCCAGCACGGACCCGCGCGCCAGGACGACTATCTCGTCCGCGAGCGACAGCACCAGACCGAAGTTGTGCTCGACCAGGATGATGGTGCACCCCGCGTCGCGGATCCGGCGGATCACCTCGGCCAGGGTCTCCACCTCGGCCTCGTCCAGGCCGGACGCCGCCTCGTCGAGGAGCAGGACCTTGGGCTCGGCCGCCAGTCCCCGCGCGACCTCCAGCATCCTCCGCATGCCGAGCGGCAGCGTGGCCGCCTCGGTGCCGGCCAGGTGGCCGAGGCCGACGAGCCCGAGTATCTCGTCGGCTCGCTGCCGGTCCCGCCGTCGGACCGCCCGGAACCGGGGGGTCCTCAGGATCGCCCCTGCGAACGACGCGCGCTCCACTGTGTAGCGTCCCGAGGCCACGACGTCCCGGACCGTGACGGACCGCGGGATCAGCGGCGTCTGGAACGTCCGTGCCACCCCCAGCCTCGCGATGAGATGGGTCGCGGCCGTCTTGATCGGCTTCCCGTCCATGGTGATCTCGCCCACGTCCCGGCGGTAGTAACCACAGATGAGGTTAAGCATTGTCGTCTTGCCGGACCCGTTGGGGCCGATCAGCGCGGTGACGCGGCCGGGTTCCGCACGCAGCGACACGCCGGTGAGCACCCGGTTCCCGCCGAATGCCTTGGACACTCCGGTGACCTCGAGCAGGCCGCCGTCGATGCGGTGGACCGCCTCGCCCTCCCCCGCGCCCGATGACCTGCGATCGGCACCGATGAGGCCGGCGGCCCTGTCGAGGCGGGCGACGAGCGGGCGCACCGCGCCCGCGACTCCACCGCTGAGCAGTACGCCTCCAACGAGGAGGAACAGCCCGAAGAAAACCAGCGAGTACTCCTGGAAGCTGTCCGACCGGGAGCTGGCGAACTCCACGACCGCCGCACCGAGAAGTGCGCCGTAGACGCTGACCGAGCCCCCGAGGATGGAGGCCGCCAGCGCGCCGGTGGCGACAGTGAAGCCGAACGCGTCGAGCGACACGAACAGGTCCAGGTTGGCGAAGAGGGCGCCGGCGAGCCCGGCGGGGATGGCGCCGGTCGCGTAGCCGGTGAGCTTGACGCGAAAGACGGACATGCCGACCGAGGACGCCAGCACCGGGCTGTGCTTGAGCATCTGGAACGCGATCCCGTGGCGGGACACGATGATGTTGCGGAACGCGGCGAACCACAGGATCGCCACGACCACGACGCTCAGGTAGAAGTCGGTCGGCGTGAGCTGGTACCCGAACAGGGTCGCGCCTTGGATACCCGTAAGCCCCAGCTGGCCGCCCGTGTGCTCTTCGAAGATCGACACGACGTCCGGCACGAGCAGCACGAGAAAGAACGATGTCATGGCCAGTGACCAGGAACCGAGCCGCAGGCCGGGTATCCCGGTGATGATCCCGACAACCAGCGCGGCCGTCCCCGCGGCGAGCAGCTGGACGAGGAGGTCCGTCACGCCCGCGACCGAGATGATGCCCGCGGTGTAGGCGCCCGCCGCGTACATGGCCACCTGGCCGATCGCGAGCTGCCCGGCGTATCCGAGCGAGAGGTTGAGCCCGCTGACGACGAGCGCGAGGATGAGCGTCAGCTGCACCTGCCTGGTCACCGAATAGCCCGGTTGCAGGGCGGGAAGCACCAGGAGGAACACTCCCAGCATCGCGGCGTACGCCCACGACGGCACCGCCCTGAGCGTCTTCCACCATTTCACAGTTGTCACACCGTCCGTTCCTGGAGCTGGCCGAACAAGCCCGTCGGGCGAATCATCAGCACCAGGATGAGGATCAGGAAGACACTCAGGTTGCTGAACTCAGAGCCGAGGTAACGCGCGGCGTGCGCTTCGACGAGGCCGACCGCGAAGCCGCCGGCCAGGCCGCCGTAGAAGCTGCCGAACCCGCCTATGGCGAGGGCCACAAACCCCTTGAGCGCGAGCGCCGATCCGAGTGTCGCCACGGCGAATGTCTTGGGGCCGATGAAAAAGCCCATCAGCCCCGCGAGCAGGCCGGTGACCGCGAAGGCCGCGAACGCGAGCTTGCGCACATTGATCCCCCGCAGCAGTGCCGCCTCGTCGTCCTGCGACATGGCGACGAGGGCCAGACCGCTCATCATCCTGCGGTTGTACAGGTGGATGACGACGACGAGCACGATGGCGAGCACGATCAAACCGAGCTCGAAGGTGTACAGGCGGCCGCCAAGGAGCGTTATCGCTCCCTTGGCGCCGACGAACGGGACGTCCAGGGGCTGCGACCCCCAGACGAGCTGGGCGATGCCCGTGAGCATGGTGCCGAAGCCCAGCGTCGTGATCAGCTGCGTCTGGTGGTCCGCGACCGGGCGGACCGCGATCCTCTCCTCGATCGAGGCGATGAGCATGACCGCGATCATCGCCAGCAGGACGACGGCGATCGCGGGCAGCCCGAACGTCACGTGACCGGTGTACGCGACGAAGGCGCCGATCGTCATCAGCTGCGCCTGCGCGAAGTTGAACGAGCGCGACGCCACGAAGACGATGTTGTAGCCGATCGCCACCAGCGCGTACACCGCGCCCAGGGACAGTCCTGCGTAGATGAGCGTCATTTCGGCGAGTTCAGCTGGCCGTTGACGATGGGGCCGGGCTCGGCGAAGGAGTGCGTGTCGAGCGGGAGCTTCGGTTCATGCGAGTCCGCCGAGAACGGATAGGTCGGATAGACCGCCGTTCCCGCAGCGCTCGTGACGCTCGGATCCTCAAGTGCCTTGGCCATGGCCTCCGGTTCGGTGCTGTTCGCGCTCTTCGCCGCGGCGGCGACGAGCAGGATCGCGTCGTAGCCGAGGCAGTTGTTCATCGAGCCCTTGATCTGGCCGATCGACGTCATCGCCTTGACTGCCTTGTTGGTGGCCTCCGCCGACGGGTCGTACACGGTGCTCTTGGTCACCTCGAGCTTGAGGTGCTTGAGGTCCGGCGATCCCAGCAGGCCAACGGGCGGCTCCTGTGTGATCAGCGGCGTGGAGGATACCGAGGTGTCGCCCAGCAGCGGCACGTCCCATCCCAGTTTGGTGATGCCCTTGAGCACGTAGCCGGCCGGGGCGCCGTAGGCGTTGAAGACGACGACGTCGGGGCCGGCAGCCCGCAGGGTGGAGATCTGGGCGGTCATGTCGAGCGCGGTCGAGTCGTACTCCTCCACCCCGGCCACGTCGTAGCCGGCGCCTTTGAAGACCGACTCGGCGAGCTTGCCGAACGTCTTCGCGTACGCCGAGTTGCCGTGCAGGACGCCGATCTTCTTGTAGCCGTTGGCCTCGAACATTGGCAGATAGCCCTCAACCACCACCTGGGTGGACGCCGCGAGGTTGAACGCCAGCGGGTGCTGCTTCGGATCTCCTGTCGCCGCGATGTTGGCGGCGTTCACAAAAAGGATCTTGTTTTGGTTCAGGATCGGCGCGATGGCGGCGCTGACGTTCGAGCCCGCGCCCACCAGATAGGCGTCGGGTTTCTTCTTCGCGATCTGCGCGCGTAGCGCGCTCAGCGCCTTCGTCGGGTTGGCGTTGTCGGGCGACTCGAGGAGCTTCACCTCGCGCCCGTTGATGCCGCCCTCCTCGTTGACCGTCGCGACGCCCGCTCTCGCCGCGGTCAGCGCGGTCCGCAGCTGATCGGTGACCGGTCCCGCGTCGGCACCGCCGCTGATCATGATCACGAATGGTTCGCTCGCCTTGTTCGATCCCCCGTCGTCTGGCGCGCCGCACGCGGGGAGTATCAGCACCGCGGCCGCCAACGCCGCCCACCGAGCCTGTCGAACCTTCATCGGATCCTGCCTATCTTAGCTATGATTGAATCCTATGCGCTAAAGGCTGGCACGAGAGAGGCCCGCTGGCAATGAGTCAGGAGAGAATTCCCTGGCCTACCGCCTGATCAACCTTGAGTCAGCCGCGCGGTCTGCTCTGCGACCGCCACCAGTGCGGTTCCTCCCGACCACATGGCGACCCTGCCGACGGCGGTGCGCTCGGCGCACGCCACCAGGCTCACATCGAGAAGGATCCAGTCGGCTACCGGCCCGCCCAGTACGCGCAGCGAGGCACTGACCGTGGTGACCCGGGCCAACCGGGGAAAGGATCGGCGCAGCAGGTAGGGCACATGGTCGCTGACCACCGCCAGCCGCACCTCATCGGCCGCGTCGCAACGCACGCGGGCCCACAGCAGCGCCGATCCGGCGACGCCGACTCCGGCCTCCTCCCGGGCGCAACGGACGTCGAGGAGCACTGATGTCCCGGTGCCGGGTCCGGAGCCGTACGAGCGCTCTGGACAGTCCCAAGGCGGTGGGACCCGAGGTGGGCCGCCCCCGTAGTCCACCGGCCCCGGCGCCGGACCGACCACCGCCGTGCCCGCGAAGGCCGGCAGCCCGCCGTCCGTCGCCGTGAGCCTGTAGTGACCCAGCGACCGTCCCGCCACGAGCAGTTCGCAGGCCACGTCGAGCCGGCTTCCCTCGATGACCGGGCGCAGGTAGCTCACGGAGAGGTCGCTCAACCGCCGTCCGGTCGACCGCTGGGCGACGTCCGCGAGCAACCCGAGCCCCCAGCCGCCGAAGAGCGTGCCGGTGGCGCTGCAGATCTCGGAGCCCACCGGCACGCTGGAACCGGAGCCTAGGCCGCCGCGGGGCCAGAGGGCGGCGGTCACGCTGTCGCTCGCCTGGCCGCGGGGCCGCGCAGGTCGCCCTTCAGCACCTTGCCGCTGGCATTGCGCGGCAGTGTGGAGACGAGTTCGACGGTCCGCGGGACCTTGAAGTTCGCCACCCTCTCACGCGCCCAGGCGATGATCTCCTCGGCGGTGGCCTCGGCCCCCCTGCGCGGCACGATATAGGCCTTGGGCACCTCGCCCAGCCGCTGGTCCGGCACCCCGACCACGGCGACCTCCGCCACCGCCGGGTGACGGGCGAGGACCTGCTCCACCTCGGCCGGTGACACATTGAAACCGCCGACGAAGAAGAGGTCCTTGAGCCGATCGGTGATCTTGAGGTTGCCGTCCGCGTCCAGCGTCCCGATGTCACCCGAGTGCAGCCAGCCGTCCGCGTCGATCGCCTCCGCGGTGGCCTGCGGATCCTCCCAGTAGCCGGGCGTGATGGTGGCGGCGCGGATCAGCACCTCCCCCGGCTCGCCTGAAGGGAGGTCCTGACCTTCGGAGTCCACGACCCTGAGTTCGATGCCCGGCAGAGCCCGGCCGTTCGTGCCCGCGATCACATCCGCGGAGTCGCCCATGCGGCACATCGTGGCGGTGCCGAAGCACTCGGTCATCCCGTACGCGGTGATGAAGTGCTCGAACGGCAGTTCCGAGCGCGCGCGCTCGACCAACGCCACCGGAACGACCGCCGCTCCCGTCGCCGCCACGCGCAGGGAGCCGAGGTCGTACGACTCCCGTTCGGCGCTCTCCATGAGCGAGTAGTAGATCGTGGGCGGGCCGTTCATGACCGAGACCTCGTAGGACTCGACGAGCCGCATCGCCTCGACGGGGTCGAAAACCGCCATCGGCACGATCGTCAGACCGTGCATGAGGCTCGTGATCATTCCCGCCTTGTTGCCACCCGTGTGGAAGAACGGCAGCGTGACCAGGTAACGGTCACCGGGCCGCAGGCCCCAGATACGGCCATACGTCGCGTACAGATCCAGCGAGGGGCCGTGCGGGAGCGTCACCCCCTTGGCCCGTCCGGTGGTGCCGGAGGTGAAGATCACGTCAGCGAGATCGGCCGGTTGCACCGCCATCGCCGCGTCACGGGCGGCCTCGGCGGACACCTCCTTCGCCCGTGCGAGGAAGTCGTCCCAGCCCAGCAGGCGCGGATCACCCGCCGCCGCACCGGCCAGCATGTCCACGACGACCAGATCCGTCAAAGACGCGTCGACGCCTTCGAGGCCCTCGCCGTCCTCGCCCGGATCGCGTACGGCGCCGGCGTAGTCGTAGCCGAGAAAGCCGCCGTCGACGAAGACCGCCTTCGCGCGGACCCGAGCCAGGATCTCGCGCGCCTCACGGCCACGGTAGCGCGTGTTGATGGGGACGACGGTCGCTCCGGCGCAGTGCAGGCCGAGCGACACGATGATCCAGCGGTGAGAGTTGGGGGCCCAGACGCTCACCCGGTCACCGCGTTCGATCCCAAGCGCGATGGCGCCGCGAGCGACCTCCATCGCCGCGTCGAGCAGTTCACGGAAGGTGAACCTGGTCTCGCCGTCGATGACGGCGAGCCGGTCGCCGAAGCGCTCGGCACTGCCCATCAGCATCCGCGGGACCGTCCGCTCCGCCACGTGATCACTTTCCATTGGTCCTCCCGACCATGTGCCCGTCATCCCGATTCCTCCTGAGGCGCCTGCCACTGGGGCACGTCCGCTCATCGGCCGGCGAACCTCGGCTCGCGCTTCTCGACGAAGGCGGTGAGTCCCTCCCGGAAGTCCTGGCTCCGTGACGAGATCTCGAGCGAGAACGCCTCGGCGGGGAGCTGCTCGCGCAGGGCGGCGTCGGCGGCCTGGTTGATGAGGGCCTTCGTGAGACCGAGCGCCACCGTCGGTCCGCCGGCGAGTCTGACCGCGAGCGCGCGGGCCCTCTCGTCGGCCGCCCCCTGTTCGGTGACCTCGTACACGATGCCCCAGTCATGGGCCGTCCGGGCGTCGAGACGGTCACCGAGCAGGAGAAGGCGACGAGCTCGCTGCGACCCGACGGCCCGCGTCGTCAGCCAGGTCGCACCGCTGTCCGGCGTCATTCCCCGAGTGATGAACGGCTGCCAGAAGGTGGCCGAAATATCCGCGACCACGAAGTCGCTCGCGAGGGCGAGTTGGAACCCGATCCCGACCGCGTATCCCGTCACAGCGCACACGACCGGCACCTGCAGTTCGCACAGCTGGGGGATCAGACGATGGGCCTGGGACGGGAGACGGCGCTGGATCGCCCCCGGCCGGGGGCGCTCGGCCGAGCCACCGGCATTGCGCCCGACGATGTCGAAGCCGCTGCAGAAGTCAGCACCTGCTCCGGACAGAAGTACGGCACGGACCCGCTCGTCGTTCTGGGCGAGTTCGAGGGCGTCGATGAGGGCGCGCAGCGATCGGTCGTGCAGCGCGTTGCGCCGGCGCGGGTCGTTCAGGCGCAGGGCCAGGACACCACCGGTCAGGTCGATCTCGACTCCGTCGGCGGCAGGATATTCGCTTAGCATGCAAGCATTATAAAGATGAACTCTTAGGGCGCCAGCCTAGCCTTCGTGATATTGCTATCTTTATAATAATAAGGTTTCACGCCATCGAGAGGACGGACATGAGCACGAGCGTTCCCAGCGAGGACGGGTCATCCGACCGGTCTTCGATCCAACCGCCCGATCGGTCGTTGGTCGAGCTTCTGGATGACCTTCCGGCGCTCGACGAGACCGTTGTCGTGCATTCGACCGGAGGCACTCTGACCTTCATGGAGCTGCGCACGGCCGTGTCGCGGGTGGCGGCCGAGCTGACCCGGGCCGGTGTGGAACCGGGCCACCCCGTCGGCGCGCTCGTCGGGCCGGGGATGACCGGGGTCGTCGCCATGTTCGCAGTCTGGACGGTAGGCGCCGTGTACATGCCGATCAACTGTCGCAGCACCGGTCGCGAAGTGGCGAATCTCGTCGCCGACACACCGGTCGGTCTTCTCCTCGGCACAGCCGAGGACCTTGACCGCCAGATCGTCGACATCGGCATGATCGAGCTCGACGAGACGGCGTGGAGCGCGAAGGTCCGGCGGCCGATGACAGTCCCGGTAACGACCTACGACGGCGACACCGCCCTCATCCTGCGCACCTCCGGAACGACGGGCAAGCCCAAGGCCGTCCTGCTACGCCATCGCAGCACGATCGACGCCTTGGACTCGAGCCTGCGAAAGCTGCGCCGGCGTGGCCCCGACACGCGGGAGCCTCGAAAGTCGATACGGGTCAATCTGATCCCGCTGTCGCTCGCACTCTGGGCGGGCATATTCAACACCTTGTTCTCACTCCGCGCGGGGTTCGGCGTCGTCCTGCTCGACAGGTTCACCCCGGCGGAGTTCGCTGTAGCGGTCCGCACGCACCGCCTCAACTCCACGGTGCTCGCGCCCGCCATGATCACAATGCTGTGCGACAGCGACGAGATCGACACACTGGAGCCGCTGGAGATCGTCCGATCCATCACGGCGCCGCTCTCTCCGGCCACCGCGCGGCGCTTCCACGAACGGTTCGGCGTCCTCGTACTCAACTCCTACGGGCAGACAGAGCTCGGAGGCGAGGTCGTCGGCTGGACGATCGAGGACATCCGCGGGTTCGGGGCCGAGAAGCTCGGCGCCACCGGCCGCCCCTATGACGACGTCGACGTGCGGATTTTGGACGAGGACGACCAGGAGGTCGCGACGAACGAGCTCGGCCACATTCACATCCGGTCGCCTTTTCGCATGCGGGGATACGCCGCCGCCGCCAATGAAACGTCGCCGCCGGGCGACGACAGGATCGTGGACGACTTCCTGCGCACCGGTGACATCGGCCGCCTCGACGGTGACGGATTCCTGTGGATCGAGGGCAGAGTCAGCGATATGATCAACCGCGGCGGGCTCAAGATCTTCCCCGACGAGGTCGAGGAGGTGCTACGGCGTCACTCTTCGGTGCGCGACGTCGCGGTCGCGGGGGTGCCCGACAGCCGCCTCGGCGAGGTGCCCTATGCCTGGATCGTGCCTAAGTCGGGATCCGTCGACGCCCTGGTGCTCGAAGCCTGGTGTCGTGAACACCTGGCTCCCTACAAGGTGCCGGTGGCCTTCGTCACGGTCGAGACGATGCCCCGATCCGACGTCGGCAAGCTACTCCGCCGTGAGTTGAGCTGCACCATTCCTCCACGGGAAGTTACGCTGTAGTCATAATGATTGTATGATTGACGACGGGGTCATACGCAACATTGACAGGGACAGTCTGAGACCCGTCCGTGTCGGAGTTTAATTGGAGAGGGGTCCTGTGCGACAGCTACGACAGCCGCGTCTCGCCGAGATCGTCGCCGCGAAGCTGCGCGACGACATCCTTTCTGGCCGGCTGACAGAGGGTGACAGCCTGCCTCGTCAGGAGCACCTCTTCACCGAGTTCCGGGTCAGCCTGCCCGCCGTGCGCGAGGCCATGCGGATCCTTGAGACCGAGGGGCTCGTCTCCGTCAGGCGCGGCAACGTCGGAGGCGCCGTCGTACACCTGCCCACGCCGCAGCGCATCGCACGCACGATCAGCATGGTCCTGCAGACGCGGCGCACGAACATGGCCGATGTGAGCGGTGCCCTGCTCCACATCGAGCCCACGTGCGTCGCGCTCTGCGCCGCGCGTACCGATCGCGCCGAGACGACCGTGCCGGAACTGCGCCGCGTCATCGAGGAGCAGCACGAGGCCTTCGACGATCCCGAGCAGTTCCCCATCCGGGCCCGGCGCTTCCACGAGAAGCTCGTCGAGACGTGCGGCAACGAGACGATGATCGTCATTATCGGATCCCTTGAGATCATCTGGACCGCCCATGAGTCCACCGTGTGGTCCGAGGTGTCCGTCGACGGGGAGACCGACCCGGATTCGCCGATGGCCCGCAAGTCGCGCCGGGCGGCGCTTCGCGACCATGAGAAGCTCGTCGACGCGATCGAGGCCGGAGACGGAGCGCGCGCCGTCAAGCTGGCGAGTGCCCACCTGGCGGCGACGAGGCGATCGAGTCTGGGTCGGTGCCGCGGTTTCGCCCGCGGCACCGAGCCGTGAAAGCCCTCGATCCTGTCACCCCCGCCCGTGTACGGAGCCTCTAGCCGACGGCCTCGACGCGGATGCCGTCGTCGATGAGCTTCTCGGACGGGATGATCTGGTCATAGGTGAGCGTCCCCTTCACCTTCATGAACATCTCCTGCATTTCTCTCAAGGTGTTCGCGTTCACCGCGAGGGTCGGTTCGAAGACGTAGAGGCCGCCCCCGCTGATCGTCGTCTCCGGCACCTTCATGAAGCTCGCCAGCGCCGAGACGATCTTGGTGTCCTTTCGCCAGTCCCCCTGCATCTGCCGTGTCGCGCAGGCGGCCGCCTTGATGAACTTCCCACCGGTGGCCCGATCGTCCTTGAGGAGACCGGGACCGTACATGATGCCGGCGGTCGTGCTCGTCCCGTATGCCTTCTTGGAGTCGACGAGCGCGTGGGCGATGTCCTGGTCGAGGGCTTTCTGCGTTTCCGGGGCGATGAGGAGTGCCCCTTCGATACCGCCGTTCTTCAGCGCGGGGACCATGTCGGAGAGCGCGAGAGAGACCAGTTCGACGTCGCCGAAGGTGAGACCACCGGCCTCCAGGGACTTGCCGAGCAGGTAGGACGTGGCGGTGCCCACGGTGCCGAGGACGCCCACGCGTTTGCCCTTGAGATCCTGGACCTCCTCGACGCTCTTGGCGCCGAACAAACCACTCGGCGCGTCCTCACCGTCGGGCGTGTTGACCGAGCCCAGCGACGCGACCATCTTGAGCTCGGCGCCCTTGGCGACCTGGTTGAACATTCCAGCCGACGGCGAGCCGACGTAGGCGTCGATCTTGTCGGACGACAGGAAGGCGATCGCGTCCGCCGGGTTCCTGATCGGTTGGAACTCGACCGTCAGGCCCTCCTTCTGGTAACAGCCGAGGGCATCCGCGACGAACGCCGGTGCCAGCGAGGCTCCAGAGATGTAACCGACCTTGAGGGCGCTGGATCCGCCTGCGGACGCGTCCCGCTCATCACCGTCGCCACAGGCGGCGAGTACGCCGAGGACGAGGGTCGAGAGGGCGAACGCGGCCATGGCGCGACTCCGCGGCGAGAGCCGTGCGGTCACGTGGTGTTCCTTTCAATCGATCGGCACAGGTCCGCCGGACATCTGCCGACGGCAGGTACCGTACTCAGTTGATCATCGGTTCCAGGGGGTGAGCAGCCACTCGACACCTCGAAGGATCATGTTGGCCATGACGCCGATCACCGAGATCGAGACGATGCCCACGTACATGTGCTCCGGGACGCCGAGGTTCCACGAGTTCCATACCAGGAACCCGAGGCCCACGTCCGCGGCCACGAACTCGGCACCCACGATGACGATGACAGCGAGGCCGGAGGCGAGCCGCATCCCGGTGAGTGTCTGGGGCAGCGCGGCCGGAAGGGTGATGTGCCACAGGGTCGCCCAGCGTGACGCTCCGCACGATCGGCCGACGTCGCCATAGCGGGGGGACACACTGACGACCGCGTCGATCGTGTTGATGAGCACGACGAAGAAGCAGGTGAGGGCCACCAGGAGGACCTTGCTCGTCTCGCCCAGCCCGAAGATGAGGAGGAGCAGCGGGAGGATCGCCAGCTTCGGAATCGTGTAAAGGGCGGAGATCATCGGCTCAAGGGCCACACGTAGCAGCCGTACCGAGCCGATGACGAGCCCGAGAACGATCGCGCTGAGGCCGCCGGTCAGGTAACCGATGACGATGCGTCGCATGCTCGCGACAACGGAATCCTGGTAGACGCCGCTCTCCACGAGCTCGGCCCAGGCCGACCCGATGGTCGAAGGCGCCGGGAAGTAGTTGCCTTCCAGCGCCCCACTGCTCGCCAGGAGCTGCCACAGACCGATGAGTCCGACGGGCACAAGGATCGCGAGGCCCCGTTCCAGGAGGCGCCGACGCCTCGCGTACCCGCGCGGGTCGAGCTCGGCCGACCCGGGGGTGATCGACCGCCAGGTGGTGCCGCCTGCCGCGCTGTCGGCGCGCGGCGCCGTCGCGGCGCCGGAATCGCGGGTCACGGGGATCATGCGGGCTGGAGTTCCCTTCGCAGTCGGTGCCAGATCTCGTCACGCAGAGCCGCGAAGTCGGGAGAGGCGCGGATCTCGTCCGGATGGCGGGGCCGCTCGAACGGTACGTCGATCACCGTGGCGATACGACCCGGGCGGGCGCTCATCACCGCGATGCGGTCACCGAGCAGGAGCGCCTCGTCGATGGAATGGGTGACGAAGACGACGGTGTTCTGGTTCGCCTGCCAGAGCGCCAGCAGCTTCTCCTGCAGGAGCAGGCGAAGCTGGGCGTCGAGCGCGGCGAGCGGCTCGTCCATGAGCAGCAGTTCGGGCTGCACGGCGAGCGCGCGGGCGATCGCGACACGTTGCTTCATGCCGCCGGAGACGGTGTCGGGATAGGCCCGCTCGAACCCGGCGAGATCGAGCTGGGCGAGCCAGTGGTCGGCGACCTCGCGTGCCCGTGCCCGGCGCATCCCGGTCTGGAGCAGCGGAAAGATCACGTTGTCCCGGATCGTCTTCCACGGGAACACTGAGTAGTCTTGGAAAACGACGGCCGACAAGGGCCGGGACGGATCGTCGTGACGCATCTCGATCACACCGCTCGATGGACGCTCGAGCTGTGCCATGACCCTCAGCAGCGTGGTCTTCCCGCATCCTGAGGGCCCCAGGAGACACAGGAACTCGCCGTCGTACACGTCAAGTGAGATATCCGCGAGGGCCTGCACCGAGTCGGCGCCGGAGGGGAACACCTTGCCCACCGCCCGGACCGCGATCTTCACGCCGGCCTCGGCGGCGCCTTCGAGCGGAAGTGGTGGCATCACGAAGCACCTCTCTGCGACCGCCACTCTACGGTGGAGTCTTATAAATCAATGATTTATAAGATACATAGATAACACGGCCGAAACAAGGGTGCATGGACCAGCGCTCAAGTGCGGCGACGTTCCCGGCGGACAACGCGGGACGGTCACCGAGATCGCCCGCGCCCACGGGACCTTCTCGGCGAAGGCCCCGTGGCCGCTCATCACGACGCCGGACCACGAGACACAGCCAGCACCTCCTCCGACACCCGCGACTCGATCTCGAACGCCTGCGCCAAAGTGCCGCGCAGGCCCTCGCCGACCGCGCGCTTGACCCCTCTCACCGCCTCGGAGGCGTTCGCGGCTATCCGCTCGGCGATCTCAAGAGCGCGTTCGATCGCCGACCCGTCCGGTACGACCTCTCCAACGAACCCCCACTCGCGCATCCGGGTGGCGTCGAAGCGTTCTCCGGTGAGCAGCACCTGCATCGCCGCCGGGTAGCCGATCTGGCGGGGCAACCGCGCGACCGACCCTCCGCTAGCGATGAATCCGTGCCGCACCTCCGGCAGGCAGAAGCGGGCCGATTCGGCGGCGACGCGGATGTCCGTCGCGCCGACGAGCTCCATGCCGGCGCCAAAGCAGATGCCCTCGATCGCGGCCACCACCGGTACCGTCAGCACGGCGTCGCGCAGGAGCGCGAAGTGCACCTCGGCCCAGAGATCGGTCGCCGACTCGCCGCCGCGAAGCGCCGCGGCGACGTCATCGGAGAACGTCGCCAGGTCCGCGCCGGAGGAGAAGTCCGCTCCCCCGGTGACCACGGCGACCCGCGCCCCACCCGCCGCGACCTCGCGCCACGTCGCCGCGAGCTCTCGGAAGCCGGCCAGGTCCAGGGCGTTACGGCGCGCGGGCCGGTCAAGGGTGACGAGGGCGACATGCGGACGGGGTTCGCTCAGATCGATCATCGATTCTCCAGGCATCTCAGGGGACGACGACGGGCTTGGTCACCGAGTTCGTGCCTCCGAAGCAGAACTGGCTGCGCCCGGCCTTGGCGCCGACGACGAAGAACTCGAAGCAGTCGGCGGAGGGGTTGACCGTGACCATCGTCTCCGGGGCGTCGAGCAACCACCGCAGCTCCGGGTGGGACGTCTCGAAGGCGGCCATCGACTGGTTCAACATCAGCTGGCGGAACGGCACCTTCGTCCGCCGGTGGATCGCCTCACGGATGTCGTCCGGTGTCCAGCCGGCCGCGGCGAAGGCCGCAGCGTGGTCCGGCGCCATCAGCAGCATGTTGGAGAACTTCCCGTGGAACGGATACCCGGCGGACAGCGGAGCGTCCTGCTTGATCAACCAGGCGCCCGCAGCCGGCGTGCCGACGGCCTGGGAGGTGAGTGTCGACCAGCTCTCGATGAGCAGTTCCGGATTGGAGTTCTGGAAGTCGAAGAACTCGGTCATGCCATAGGGGACGTTCACGGTCACCGTCGACTCCTCTGCCGAGAAGCCCTGCTGGACACGCCAGGGATCCCATGGCGTTCGCTCCTCGTTCTCGGCGACGCAGGCCGAGAACTTCATCGGGGTACCGATCGTGTCCATGTCGGTGATGCCCGGGTACGACAGGCCCACGTTCATCATGATGAGCCGCAGCGCTCGCCCGATGCCGACGTTGACCGCGGAGATCGAGCCCGGGCCGAGCGCGCAGATACCGCGGTTCATGCCGATCTGGTCGGCGATAGGGCCCGAGACGAGCACGAGCGGGGCTTGCGGACCGGTGGACATCGCCCAGGTGCGCAGCCCTATGGACGGGTCGAGGATGCATTCCATGATCGCGAGAACCACGGGCATGGCCTCCGGCCGGCACCCTGCCATGACCGCGTTCGCGGCGATCTTCTCCACTGTGCCGATGCCGAAGCCCGGCGCGAAGTCGCCCATCACGTGGTCACCGTCCAGCCCGGACGCCGCCACCATCTCCGCGACCTTGCGACGGGTCGGCGGCACCAGGGGCATCCCGTCACTCCAGCCGTTGGCCACGAACCGGCGCTGCATCTCGTCGAAGGCGTCGAGCTGGTCCTCACCGTCAAAGTGGAGTTCGGGCGCCCCCTCGAGCACCATCGAGGCGAACTCGGGCAGGACGTCGTACACGGCCCGCTCGGACGTCAGGCAGGTGACCACCTCCGCGAAGGACTCGTCCACCATGCGGTGGATCTCCTCCGTACTCTTGTTGGAGAAGCACTCCGGGACGATCACCGGGCACGCCTCCGGCACACCGAAAGTCTTGGCGCTGAATTGGGCGTCCTCATCGAAGATCTCCGCGGTGTAGCCCACGGCGGGGACGCCGCGGCGCTCGACCTCGCAGAGGTCGCGCATGAGCCAGGAGCAGCAGCTGCCGCAGTCCGCCGTGGAGGCGACCATGGCGTCGACCCGCTTCTCGATCAGCGCGAGCTGCTCCTCGGAGAGGTAACGCGTCGTGCCTCCGAGCGCGCCCGTCATCTCGATGAAGGTGACTCCACGGAATCTCGCGTCGATGAGCTCCCTGGCCCGCGCCAGCGCGTCCAGGCCGTTCTGCTTGCCGTTCCAGTACAGCGCCACGGTCGCGCCGTCCAGCGTCGACGGCCGCGCCGCGGGTGGGAAGCGGTCACCGTCGGCGTGTGACCGGGGCGTCGCAACCGGGTTGACAATGGTCAGCCGCGTGTTCACGGGAGTACCTCCATCACGAGCTCGATGTGCGGGCCACGCCGGCGCAGTGTCTCGGCCATGAGCTGCCACAGCTCCTGCTGCGGCAGAATGCAGACATCGTCGCGACAATCGGGGCCGGCGTTCCCGGGCCGGTAACCAACGCGGATCACGTCACCGTCCTCCGCCAGGAGGGTGACCTCGCCGCCGTCCCGGCGGACCATCCGGTCGAATTCGGCGACGAGCTGTGCACCGATCGACATCACTGCCATGACCGCATCCTCCATTCCCGATGCCATCTCTGAGCAATCCAGGAACCTAGTCTTTAGTCGCAACATCGTCAATGGATGTACGGATCACTGAAATCAGGTACCTCAATTTGGCGACTGCGCGACGTCCGTCTTCCTATGATTTACATCATTAATATGTTAGAGTGACACAATGTCCGACGCCAGCCCCGCGCACGACCACGCACTCATCCGGGATCTCGTCGGGCGCGCCGCGCACCTCGCCGACGAGGGCACGCCCGACGACTACCGCACGCTCTACACTCACGACGCCACCTGGACCTTCGGCGCGAGCACGCAGAACGGCATCGAGGAGATCGTCGCCGCCACCCGGCAACGGCGTGCGGAAGGGGTCAGCGGACCGGGAACGGCGACCCGCCACCTCGTGGTCCCCCTGCACGTGACCGTCGACGGAGACACGGCCGACGCGGTGTCATATTTCCTCTTCTTCGGCGACACCACCTCAGCGCCCGTGGTCCGCGTGTTCGGCGTCTACGCCGACGAGCTCACCCGCACGCCCGGAGGCTGGCGCATCTACCGGCGCGTGAGCCGCGTCGGATGACCGCGCCGCCGCGGACCGCGCTCGGTGTCACACTCGGACGCTCGGCGGCGTCCCGTCGGCGGCTACGCGGGGTCACCGGGCTGGCGCACATCCGACCAGGTCATCACCCGTGCGATCTGCCGGGGATACCCCTGCCTGAGCCGCCGCCCGAACTCCTCCTCGAGTGCGCGCATGACCTCACGGGCCCGAGCCGGGTCACGCGCGACCACGGCAGCGTGCACGGTACGAAGCCGGGCCAGCACTTCGCTCCGATACGGTTCATCCGGTACGAATCCGGCGCTGTTGACGATGGCACGCAGCGCCGGACTGAGGAAGGCGAACAACTCGTTATGGCTACTTTCGGCAAGGTGCTGCCAATAGGCCTCGTAGGCCGTCGCGAACGCCCGATAGGAGCCCAGCGCGCGTTCGATGGCGTCGAGGTCGTCGGCCATCAGGGCCAGCTCCTCCTCCGTCGCGTTCCGCGCGGCGAGTTCGGCCATGCCCGGCTCGATGACGACCCTGGCGTCCAGCACCGATCGCAGGGGCGCCCCGGCGAACTGCAGCAGCAAGGCGATGGTCGAGGCGAGATTGGGCCAGCCCGGTTGGACGATCTCCGGCCCACCGTTCGGCCCGGGACGCATGATGATCAGGCCCTGGTGCTCCAGGAAACGAAGCGCTTCGCGGTATGTACCTCGTCCCACTCCGTGGCGCCGCATCGCCTCCGCCTCCGGCAAGTAGCGGTCGCCCGGCCCCATGCCAGCCTCGCTCATCGTCTGGACGATCTGCCGGGCCACCTCGAGCGAGAGTTTCGGGCGACGCGTGGAGCCGGCACCGGATTCGGCGTGCACCCAGAGAGTGTACACAGTCCCACTCCGCGGCCCCCCCGGCGGCCCGGACGGCGCGAGCTGGGGCGGCGATGAGCGTTCCCGGAATCGTGGGACTCTGTCATATCGGCTTCGCCGTGCACAGCATCGAGGAGTTCCGCTGCACATGGGGTGCCCTGCTGGGCATCGAAGACTGGCTCGTCCGCGACGTGGACCATCCCGACGGGCTGCTCCAGCTCCACGGCGAGATCCTCGGGCCGTCCTCGGGCCGGGTGGCCTTCGCCCGCCTGGCCGACACCGCGATCGAGCTCGTGGAGCCGCACCGCGGCCGCACCCGCACATCGGCGTGGCTCGAGGAGCGCGGTCCCGGAATCCACCACCTCGCCTTCTGGGTCGACGACCTCGACCGGGCCGTCTCCGCGCTCGGCGACGGCGCCGAGGTGAGCTACTCCCCTGTCGGGCGACACCCGGACACGATGTTCCCGATGACCGCAGTAGTTCGCGGACGCGGAGCGATGCCCCTCGCCCCGACGCCCACCGACCCGGGCTTCTGGGCTTACACCGAGTCCCGCGACGCACGGGTTCCCTGGTGTCTCGAGCTTCTCGACGCGCGTAGCACGGACGTCGTGCGCGCCGCCTTCGGCGACCACCTCGTCTATCCACGACCACACCACGAGGACCAGGCATGACCGCTACCTTCCCCCACTCGATCGACGCGCTGCTCGCCACCGCGGCCGAGGACGCCGCCGATGTCACCGCTGTGATCTGCGAGGGACACACCCTCTCGTACGCCGAACTCGACGCGTGCGTCCGCGCGGGTGTCGCCGCCTGGCAGAGCCAGGGCCTGCGCCCCGGAGACCGGGTCGCGGCCTGGGCCGTGAACACGATCGACTGCACCGTCGCCATGCTCTCGGCGATCGTCGCCGGCGGCGTTCTCGTGCCGCTCAACCCTCGCTACACCCCATCGGAGGTGGGCGAGATCCTGCCGCGAGCCGCCTGCGGCTTCGTGGTCGCGCCTGACCACTTCCTCGGTCGCCGGCTGGCGGAGGAGGCCTTGTCGATAGCCGGTGGCGCCGTTGTGGTGGCCCTCGGCGAGGACGTGCCGGAAGGCGGCGCGGGCTGGAGTGATCTGGTCGAGCGGGCCGGCGGCAGGCCGGTTTCCCCGGTTCCCGCGGGTGACATCACCGCCATCCAGTTCACCTCGGGCACAACGGGGCGCCCCAAGGGCGCGTTGCTACGGCAGGGGCCGATGCTCTCGACGGCGCGCACCTGGTCCGACGTCGTCGGCCTCAGGCGCGGCGACATCTACCCCGTGACCTACCCGCTGGCGCACATCGGTGGGTTCAAGACCGGTCTGATCTCCGCGTTCCACGCGCGGGCCACCGTCGTGCTGGTGCCCGTGGTGTCCGCCACGTCCGTCGTCGACGTCTTGCGCACCCACCCGGTCACGGTCCTCAACGCCCCGCCCGCGGTGCAGCAGTACGTCCTCGCGGCCCGGCTGGCCGGCGACATCCCGGGCGAGCTCGGCATTCGAACGGCGGTCATCGGTTCGGCGATCGTGCCGCCCGCCCTCGTACGGGGGCTCATCGACGGCCTCGGAATCGATGACGTGATCATCGGCTACGGGCTCACCGAGGCCACCGGCGTCTGCACGATGACCCGGCCCGGAGACCCGTTCGACCTGGTCTGCGGCTCGATCGGCCGGCCCATCGACGGCGTACGCGCCCGGGTCTGGGCTCCTGACGCGACGGGCGACCCGCTCGTGGGCGAGATCGAGGTCACCGGCGACAACGTCATGGCGGGTTACCTGGACGATCCCGTCGCCACCGCCGAGGTGATCCACGACGGCTGGCTGCGTACGGGAGACCTCGGCTGGATCGGCGACGACGGCTACGTGCGCATCGCGGGCCGCGCGCGCGACCTCGTCATCGTGGGTGGGTTCAACGTCTACCCTGCCGAGGTCGAGCACACGCTGGTCGAGCACCCGCAGGTGCGGGAGGTCGCCGTCATCGGGGTGCCCGACGAGCGCCTCGGCGAGGTGACGGCCGCCTTCGTCGTTCCCGAGGACGGCACCGGCGGCCGTGATGTCACCGGAGAGGAGCTCATCGGCTGGTGCCGGGAGCGGCTCGCGAACTTCAAGGTGCCGCGGCGCGTCTGGTTCGTCGACGACCTGCCCCGTGGAGCGGTCGGGAAGGTGGCCAAGGCCGAACTCCACGAGCTGGCCGGGACACTACTGCGCCCGGCCGGCTGACGGTACGCCCGTCAGGAGTTTCCGGCACGCGGCCGTACCCGCTCGCGGAGCCGGCGGACGGCCTCGGTGAAGCTGGGCTGCCGCATCGACCAGTCCTGGGCGACCTGTTCGAGATCGGCCGCCATGCGGGGATCGGTCAGGGAGCGGCTGAGCCGCATCGTCGCCTTGGTCCGTCGCACCAGATCCGGCGAGCGCCCCACGACGCGCGCCGTCATGCGGCGGACCACGTCGAGGAGATCGTCGTCCTCGACGCAGCGCCAGATGAGGCCGCACCGCTCCGCTTCCAACGCCGTCACGGCCTCGCCGAAGAGCACCATCGCGGCGGCTCCCTGCCGGCCCACGCGCTGTTCCATGCGCCACAGGTGGCCACCGCCGGGATGGATCGCGACATCGAGGAAGCGGGGGTCGAAGGTGGCGCTTCGCGCGGCCACGACCACGTCGCATGCCAGGACGAAGTTCACGCCCGCCCCGATCGCGGGGGCGTGCACCGCCGCGACGACGGGCACCGGGAGGGCCGACAGGGCTCTGAAGCCGGCATAGACGACGGTCGGATCCTCCACCGGCTCGCCGAGCGCGTCGATGTCACCGCCGGCCGAGAAGACGGGACCGCGGGCACGGAGCACGACAGCCCTCAGGCCGGGATCCCGCCGGACCTCGGCGCAGGCATCGGCCAGCTGCCTGACCAGCACGGGGTTCAGGCTGTTACGCCGTTCGACATCGTCCAGCGTGATCCATGCGACGTTGTCCTCCATGGTCACGGTGACGGCCCGGCGTTCGGTCATGGCTCTCTCCCTGCTCAGGACGCCCTCGGACACGGGCCCGTTGCCGACGTCGCGGACGAGCCCTAGAATAGCGTCATTATTTCAATAATAGATAAGATAGCTCTCGGAGTGACATGGTAATCGAGCTCACCGCGGAGCAGCGGGCGTTCCGCGAGTCGTGCGGCAAGCTGGCCGCCGTCCTCGCGGCCCAGTGGAACCGCGGCCGCGGCCCTCACGACATCGCCCCTCCCGTCCCTGACAAAGCCTCGTGGTCCCGCGTCGTCGACACCGGCTGGCTCGCGATCGGCCTTCGCGAGGAGAACGGCGGCGCCGGCGCCGGCGTCGTCGACTTGACCGTGCTCGCCGAGCAACTCGGCCACCACACGGTGGCCGCCCCGGTCCTCGGGATCATCCTCGCGGCCGAGCAGCTTCAGGCGTGGGGCGCTCCCTCCGGGCTGCTCCAGGACATCGCGGAAGGCGGGATCCGCCTGGCACCGGCGCTCGACGCCAACCTGCGCGGCCTCGCCTGCGCCGCCGTCGGGGCCCTCGCCTGGGACGCCGCGGGAGCCGAGGCGGCCGTGATCCCGGCGAGCGGTGTCGCGCACTCTCTCGGCGACCCACTGCCCTTCGCCGATCCGACACGCGCGGTCCGCCCTCTGGGCGCACCGTCGGCGGGCATCCCCGCATTCGCGCCGACCGCGCCCGACGGCGACGCGGCCGCGCGGCTCGACGCGTTCGCCCTGAGCCTTCTGACCGCCGACCTGCTGGGCACGATGCAGGCCGCGCTCGACGCCGCGATCGAGCACGCCCGCACGCGTGCGCAGTTCGGGGCTCCCATCGGCTCGTTCCAGGCGGTCCAGCAACTCCTGGCCGACAGCCACGTCCTCGTGGAGGCCGGCCGGAGCGCGTCCTACTACTCGGCGTGGGCGGTCGACGCGCTTCCAGGCCGTGAGGCCCTGCGCGCCGCACGCGTCGCTAAGGCATTCGTGTCCCGGTCGGCGGTGGAGGTGTGCGAGAGCGCCATCCAGGTCTTCGGCGGCATCGGAATGACGTGGGAAGCCCCCGCGCACATCTGGCTCCGCCGTGCCCATGCCGGCCGTTTGGTGCTCGGCGACGAGCACCACCATCAGAGTTTCATCGCCGACGACGACTTTTCGAGGAGCTGACATGGATTTCGCCGACGATCCCGCCGAAGCCGAATTCCGGGCGGGTCTGCGCGCTTGGTTGCGCGACCATCTCGCCGAGCACCGCGATGGCACCGGATACGAGTCCGCCGCAGCCGTCGAGCGGACCCTGCGCTGGCACCGCGCCCTGGCCGCGGCGGGCTACGCGGGCCTCTCGCTGCCCGCCGCCTACGGAGGGCGCGGCCTGCCGGATGCCTACGAGGCCATTCTCAACGAGGAACTCGCGGCCGCGGGGGCGCCTCCGTCGCCGCCCATCGGCCACATCGCTCACGCCGTGGCGGACTTCGCGGGCGAGGAGCTCAAAGCCCGGGTGCTTCCCGGGCTTCTCGACTGCACTGAGGTGTGGTGCCAGGGCTTCAGCGAACCCGGGGCAGGCTCTGACCTGGCCGGGCTCTCCACCACTGCGACGTTCGATGACGGCCGGTTCGTCGTCAACGGCCAGAAGATTTGGACCAGCGGCGCGATGTGGTCGGGGTGGTGTCTCCTGCTCGCGCGGACGGAGCCGGACCGGCCGCGCCACCGCGGCCTGTCGATGCTCGTCGTCGACATGCGGTCCCCTGGCGTGGACCGCCGTGAGATCGTGCTTGCCAGCGGCAGCCGCGAGTTCGCCGAGGTCTTCTTCGACGGCGTGACCGTGCCCGCGGCCAACCTGATCGGCGAGCGCGGTCAGGGCTGGCAGATCGCGATGCACATGCTGTCGTACGAGCGCGGACCCGCCGATATGGGATGGGTCGGACGGCTCGGCCGCGTGCTGGCCACCGCATGTGACGACGTCCGGTCGGGCCGGGTGGCCGCCGACGCGGGCCTGCGCCGCCGCCTCGCGGAGGCCACCGTGGAGGTCCAGGTGATGCAGTGGCACGTGGCACGGTCGCTGGCGAACCGCACCACGGACACCACCGGATCCGCCGGCTCGGTCGACAAGCTGCTGGCCACACGTGTCGAGCAGAACCTCTACCGCGTGGTCAGCGATCTCGCGGGGCCGTCCTTCGTACTGGGCGCGCCGGGTCCGTTCTCGGATTACCTGTGGTCGCGCGCCCAGTCGATCTACGGCGGCACTCAGCAGATCCAGCGCCAGATCGTCGCGCAGCGGGTGCTCGGGCTTCCCCTGGCATGAGTCCCGCTCAGCTCCGGGGCAGTTCCCGCCAGGGCCTTCCCCGGTAGGGGTCGAAGTCCTTCGGTAGTCCCAGGACCCGTTCGGCGATCACGTTCTTGTTGACCTCGGTGGTGCCGCCCTCGATGGTGTTGGCACGGCTGCGGAGCAGTCCACGGATCTCCGCCGGCATGCCATCCCAGTATTCGGCGGGCGTCGAGGCCGATCCGCGCCACGCCATGGCATCCTCGCCCAGCAGGTCCGCGGCCATCTCCTGGACACGCTGGTTGAGCTCGGAGCCGTGCACCTTGCCGATCGAGCTCTCCGGTCCCGGCGGGAGGTTGCCAGCGAGCCGGTCCCGGACGCGCTGGTTCGTCCAGGTACGAGCCTGCTCCTCGCACCACAGCCAGACGATGTGCTCTCGGGTCACCGGATCGTCCCAGCCGCCCGGCAGGCCGGCCGCGCTCCGCCGGCGAGCCAGGCGTACGAGATGGGAGGCGCTCACACCGCCGATCCGGTCGACGCCGCCCGATCCCGACCCGGACGCCATCTGCCGCTCCCCGCTGAGAGTCGCCTGCGCGACCCTCCAGCCGGCGCCGACCTCGCCGACTCTGTGACCGTCCGGGACCCTGGCACCGTCGAAGAACACCTCAAAGAACTCCGTCTCCCCGCCGATGTGAGGGAGCGGCCTGACCTCGACGCCGGGCTGCCGCATCTCCATGAGGAAATAGCCGATGCCCTGGTGCTTGGGCAGGTCCGGATCGGTGCGGGCGAGCAGGACGCCGAAGTCGGCGCGATCGGCCCACGTCGTCCACACCTTCTGACCGGTCACCACCCATGTGTCGCCGTCCCGCTCGGCCCTCGTCGACAGCGAGGCGAGGTCGCTGCCGGAACCGGGCTCGCTGAACAGCTGACACCAGAACTCCTCGGCCCGGACGATCGGGCCGAGGAAGCGGCGGCGCTGTTCCGGAGTCCCGTGCGCGAACAGCGCCGGGGCGACGAGGTTGAGCCCGAGGGGGTTGAGCCTCGGGAGATGGTACCGGCGCAGCACCTTCTCGACGGCCGCAGCGACGGGCCGCCTCCAGCCGAGCCCACCGTGCTCGACGTCCCAGGTCGGGGCGACCAGGCCGGAGGCGCCGAAGACGGGATACCACGCCTGGTACTCCTCGGGCGACCTGACCACGCGTACCGCGCGCGCGCCGCCTCTCTCCCCCGCCTCGCGCCACGGCCTGGGCACGTGGGCCTCGATCCACCCCCGGACCGCCTCGACGGCCAGATCGGGCCGCACGTCCGGTCCGACCGGCACCTCAGTGGACGCCGGCTGCTGCTCTGTCATGGCTGAACCTCTCCGTCTCTCTGGTGATGCATCGGCCGCGGCGCCGCTTCGCGGGCCGCTGTGAGCGCTCCGGCCAGACCGAGTTCCTCCGACCGCCAGAGCGCCTGCTTGATCCGCCGTACCGATACGGGGTGACCGCGGGCGATCGCTTCGGCCACACGCTGCGCCGCGTCTCGCAACTCCTCGCCGTCGACCACCTCGCCGACCAGTCCCAGCTGGCGCGCCCGCGTGGCATCGAGGCGCTCGTGCACCCCGATGAGCGCGAGGCGGGCGGCGGCCGTGGCAGGTATCCGGCGCACCAGGCCTACGGCCTCCCAGGCGCTGACCTGGCCGACGCTGACGTGGGGGTCGACGAAGGTGGCGTGGCGCGCGGCGAGGACGACGTCGGCGTCGACCACGAAGTGCAGACCTCCCCCGGCGCACACCCCGTTGACAGCGGCGACGACCGGCACGCCGACGCCGAGATGCCAGCCGGTCAGCTCCAGCGCCGCGTCACGAGTGCGCCGGCTCGACTCCCGCAGGCTCGCAGGGTCGCGGGCGAGGGCCGCCATGTCCAGCCCGGTCTGGAACGCCTTGCCGCGTCCGGACACGACGATGCAGCGCACGTCCTCGTCCCGGTCGAGCTCGCGCCAGGCGCGCGGCAGTTCGGCCATCATCACGGCGTCCATGGCGTTGCCGGCGTGCGGCCGGTCGAACACAAGCCAGCCCACCGGCCCGTGACGCTCGACGAGCAACGTCTCGTACACCATGCGCCCCCCGCTTTCTCGACATGTCGAATCTTATAGTTATAAGATAGCAAAGAAAAGGCGAGAGGACGTCCAGGCAACATGGCTCCGACGGATGAGAAGACCCAGCCCCGCATCACGGACGGGGGGGTGGCGGCACTGCGTGCGCGCATCGGCATCGCCCAGCCCAACCCGGTGCCGCCCCACTACCTGCGGCCCGGTACCGACGCGTTCCGCATCGCCGCCCGCTCCTACGGCGACGACAACCCGCTGTGGTGCGACCCCGGCTACGCCGAGCGCTCGCGCTGGGGCCGCCCGATCGCCCCGTTTCCGCTCGTGGGCGGCGACAGCGTCATCGGCGAGGACGTGCTGACCGAGGCCGACCTGGCCCGTCAGGACGAGCTAAAGGGCGACCCGCTGCGCGGTGTCCACGCCTTCTACTCCGCGTGCGAACGCGAGTGGTGGTCGCCGTTGTACGCCGACCGGGCCGTCCACCGGCGCAACGCCCTCGTGGGCGTGCTCGACAAGCCCAGCGAGTTCAGTGGGCGCGCCGTCCACGAGTGGAACGCCAACGTCTTCGCCGACGCCGACGGCACCCCGCTCGCCGGGCAGTACCGGCTGATGATCCGCACCGAGCGCACCGAGGCGCGCAAGCGCAAGAAGTACGACGACGTCGCGATCGAGCCCTGGACCGAGGAACGGATCGCCGAGATCGACGCCCGGTACACCGCCGAGCGGCCCCGCGGCGCGGAGCCGCGATGGTTCGAGGACGTTCACGAAGGCGACGCGATCACCCCCCTCGTCAAGGGCCCCCTCACCGTGACCGACATCGTCTGCTGGCACACCGGCATGGGCACGGGCGTCTATGGTGTCGCGCCCCTGCGTCTGGCGCACCGGAACCGCCGGCGCATCCCGCGCTTCTACCACCGCGACGAACTCGGGGTCTGGGACGCCATGCAGCGGGTGCACTGGGACCCGGAGTTCGCGCGCCGCTCCGGCAACCCCACGACCTTCGACTATGGGCGGATGCGTGAGACCTGGATGATCCACGCCTGCACCGACTGGATGGGCGACGACGCCTGGCTCTGGCGGCTGCGCGTGGAGTTCCGTCAGTTCAACTACATCGGCGACGCCCAGTGGATCACCGGCACCGTCGTGCGCAAGCACCTCGTCGAGGACGGCAACGGCGTCCACCCGGCCGTCGACCTCGAACTGTCCGCGACCAACCAGCGTGGCCAGGTCACGGCGCCGGGGACGGCGACCATCCTGCTGCCGAGCCGCGAGCACGGACCCGTCGTCCTGCCCGAGCCGATCGGCGGTGCGAGCACCCTCGACGGCACGCTGCAGGCCGCCATCGAGCACTTCTCCCGCACATGACGGCACCACTCGACGGCCTGCTGGTCGTCTCGATGGAGCAGGCCGTCTCGGCGCCGTACGCGACCCGCCAGCTCGCCGACCTGGGAGCACGCGTCATCAAGGTGGAGCGGCCCGACGGCGGCGACTTCGCCCGGCACTTCGACACCCACGCCAACGGCACCGGGGCGCACTTCGCCTGGGCCAACCGCAACAAGGAGTCGCTGGCGCTCGACGTCAAGGCGCCGCAGGGCCGTCGCGTTCTCGAGGCCCTGCTGGCGCGGGCCGACGTGTTCGTGCACAACCTCGTACCCGGGGCGACCTCCCGCTTGGGCCTGGACGGCGCGACCCTGCTCGCCGGGCATCCGCGGCTCGTCGTCTGCGAGATCTCCGGCTACGGCACCGGCGGCCCGTACGACGACCGCAAGGCATACGACCTGCTCATCCAGGCCGAGGGCGGCCTGACGACGATCACAGGGAGCCTGGAGCACCCGATCAAGCCGGGCATCTCCGTGGCCGACATCGCGGCCGGAATGTTCGGGTTCTCCTCCGTGCTCTCGGCGCTGCTCGGCCGCGAGCGTACGGGCGAGGGCTGCGTGCTGGAGGTGTCGATGCTCGATGCCCTGGCCGACTGGATGGGCTACCCCCTCATCGTGCACAAGCACGGTTCGGTACCCGGCCTCGCGTCCGGCATGAGCCACCCGTCCATCGCACCGTACGACGTCTACCGGACCGCCGACGGCAAGCTCGTGGCGGTGAGCGTCCAGAACGACCGCGAGTGGGCGAAGCTCGCCACGGCGGTGCTGGAGAGGCCCGACCTGGCCGGCGATCCCAGGTACGCCACGAACCAGGCGCGCGTCACTCACCGAGCCGACATCGACGAGCTTCTCGCCTCGGTCATCGGCCGCCTTGGCGGCTCCGAGGCCGTCACCGCGCTGCACCGGGCCGGCATCGGCTGCGCCCTGGTCAACGGCCTGGCGGAGGTCGTCGACCACCCCCAGCTCGTGTCGCGTGACCGCTGGCTGACCGTGCCCGCGCCGGCCGGCCCGGTCGCCACCCCGCTCGCGCCTCCGGTGAGCTCCGCCTGGAAGACCCCCGCCGGTCCCGTCCCGGCCCTGGGCGAGCACACCGACACGATCCTCCGCGAGCTCGGGTACGACGACGCGTCCATCCACCGACTGCACCACGACGGCGTCGTATGAATCGGCGCCGTATAGATCTAGGAGCGGCCATGACCACCACCTCGGAAGAGGACCTCGATCAGTTCCGCGAGAGCGTACGGAGCGCCCTGTCCGGCGCCAGCACCTCCGCCCGGGTCCGCGCGGCCATGATGACCGAGCGCGGCTGGGACGATTCCACCTGGCGGCTGCTGGTGCGGCTCGACCTGCCCGGCCTGATGCTGCCCGAGCGTTACGGCGGCGGCGGACTCGGCCCCACGGAGTTGGCTGTCGCCGTCGAGGAGTGCGGTGCCTCGCTCGCCTGCACGCCGCTCTTCGCGACCTCAGTGCTCGCCGTCCCCTTGCTGCTCGCGCTGGACGATCCGCGCGCGATGGAGTGCCACGGGCGCCGGATCGCCCACGGCGAGCTCACCGCGACCGTGGCCCTCGCCGAAGCCGGCGCCCGGTGGGACGTATCCGGCGTGCGCACCACCGCACGGTGCGCGGGGGACAGATGGTGGCTCGACGGAACGAAGCACCACGTGGTCGACGGCGCGACCGCCGATCTCCTGCTGGTGGTGGCACGGACACCGGACGGTCCCGGCGTCTTCGCCGTCGAGCGCGACGCCGCCGGCCTCAGCGCGGAGCCACTCGTCACGCTGGACCAGACACGGAAGATGGCGCGGCTCCAGCTGACCGGTGTGGAGGCCGAGCTCGTCGGGCCGGTGGGCTGCGACGCCGCCCTGGCCACGGCCGCCGACGTCTCGCGCGCGCTTCTCGCGGCCGAGCAGACCGGTGTCGCCCAGCGCTGTCTCGACATGGTCGTCGCGTACGCTAAGACGCGCATCCAGTTCGCGCGGCCCATCGGATCGTTCCAGGTCGTCAAGCAGCGACTGTCCGACGCGCTCATCCAGGTCGAGTCCGCGCGCTCCGCCGTCTACACCGCCACGCGGTCGTCGGGCACCGAGCTCTCACGCAACTCCCTCGTGGCCGCGCTCATGGCGGCCAAGGCGTCGACCTGGGTCACCGCCCAGACGATCCAGCTGCACGGCGGCGTCGGCTTCACCTGGGAGCACGACGCACACCTGTACTACAAGCGGGCGCGCACGAGTGCCCGCCTGCTCGGGCAGGTCGAAGAGCACGTCGCCGCGCTGAGCGAGCTGCTTGAACACGAAGTCGCGTGACAGGAGAGGACATGCCAGGCATGACTACTACGTACGAGACCATCAAGGTGGAGCGCCACGGCCCTGTCGGCTGGCTGGTCAACAACCGGCCCGAGGTGCTCAACGCCATGAACAACGCGATGCGTGAGGAACTGGCGGCCGCCTGGCTCGAACTGGACCGCGACCCCGCCGTACGGGTCATCGTGCAGACCGGCGAGGGCCGTGCCTTCCAGACGGGAGCCGACCTCAGCGAGATCGCCACCGACGGCGTGGGCATGGAGCGCTACCAGGACAGCCTGATCGACTTCGATCTCCATTTCACATCCTGGCACCAGAACGTCACCAAGCCGGTCGTCGCGGCCGTCAACGGCCTCTGCGCGGGCGGCGGCCTGCACTTCGTCGCCGACGCCGACATCGTCATCGCGGCCTCCGACGCGACGTTCTTCGACCCACACGTCAGCGTGGGCCAGGTGACCGCGATCGAAGTGATCGGCCTGGCCAAGAAGATACCCTTCGAGGCGGTCATGCGGATGGCACTCGTCGGTGCCCATGAGCGGATGACGGCACAGCGTGCCTACGAACTCGGGATGATCAGCCAGATCGTCGACCCGCCCGAGAAACTGCGGGAGGCCGCGCAGGAGCTCGCGGAGAAGATCGCGCGCAACTCCCCGGCCGCCATGGCAGCGACCAAGAAGGCTCTGTGGACGGCTCTCGAGCTGGGACTCACGGATGCGTGCCGTGTCGGCGCGCAACACCTCGTCAGCCTGTGGGGACACCCGGACCAGACCGAGGGCCCCCTCGCCTTCGTCGAGAAGCGCGCACCTCGCTGGGTTGACTAGACCTTGCGGCTTTCACCTGACGACTGATGAACGGAATGAGACGTGAAACTTCTTGAGGGCCGCAATGCCATTGTCACCGGGTCCGCTCAGGGGATCGGTCTGGCCATCGCCTCGGTCCTGGCCCGGCATGGCGCCTCCGTCGTGGTCAGCGACATCAACGCCGAAGGCGCCAGGCTGGCGGCCGCCGACCTCAAGGCTCAGGGGCACCAGGCCATCTCCGTACCCTGCGATGTGACCGATGAGCACGCCGTCGACGCGCTGGTCGACACCTGCCGTGAAACGTTCGGAACCGTCGATGTCATGGTCAACAACGCGGGCATCACCCGAGACGCCACAATGGCGAAAATGACCCTGGAGAGCTTCAGGACCGTCGTGGACGTTCACCTGACGGGGGCCTGGCTCGGCACCCGCGCCGCCGGCCGGGCCATGAGGACCCAGGGGCGCGGCTCCATCGTGAACATATCCTCGATTTCTGGAAAAGTCGGCAATTTCGGGCAAACCAACTACAGCGCCGCCAAGGCGGGCATCGTCGGGCTCACCAAGGCCGCCGCACGCGAGCTGGCCAAGTACGACGTCCGGGTCAACGCGATCCAGCCGGGCCTGATCCGAACAGCCATGACGGCCGCCATGCCGCCCGAGGTTCTCGCGAGGATGGTCGCGGACATCCCGCTGGGCCGGATCGGCGAACCCGAGGACATCGCCAAGGCCGTCCTGTTTCTCTCCTCGGATCTGTCCGGGTTCATCACCGGCACCGTGACCGAGGTCGCCGGTGGAAGGAACATGTAGTGCGCGTCTTCAGAGATCTCGGCGAGTTCAGGGCCTGCGTCGGCGAGACGCTCGGCACGAGCGACTGGCTGGCGATCGACCAGGAGCGGATCAATGCGTTCGCGGAAGCCACCGGCGATCACCAATGGATCCACGTCGATCCGGTCCTGGCCGCGGACGGCCCCTTCGGCACGACCATCGCGCACGGTCACCTGTCCCTGTCGCTGCTGCCGGTCCTGGTCGGTCAGATCTACCGGATCGACCGCGTGCGAATGTCGATCAACTACGGTCTCAACCGGGTGCGTTTCCCGAGCCCGGTGCCGGTGAACTCACGCGTGCGGGTCAGCACCCTGCTACAGGAGGCGGAGGACGTCGCCGGCGGCGTCGGAGCGGTGCTGCGGTCGACGATGGAGATCGAGGGCGGACGGAAACCGGCCTGCGTCGCCGAGACCGTCAGCCGCTACTACGCAAGCCCGTGATGACGGCCGGGGTCCGGTCGCACCTGGCTGCCAGGTGCGACCGGACCCCTGTGGCCTTCCGCCGATCACACAGTGGAGCAGGAACCTCCATATGGCGTCCTGCGCGTCCCTACCAGCTCTTGAGTGTCGGCAGGACCTGATCGGCGAAGCGCTTGAGGTCGGCGTACGCCTCGTCCGGTGGTGTCCCCCCGGCTGGCCCCGAATGGACGATGTCGGTCAGCGGGAGCGACCTGACGAATCCCTTCAGCGTCCCGATCACCGTGTCCGCGTCACCGATCAGCTCGAAGTCCCGGTATGCCTCCGGCGACGGCGGCAGGCCGTATTGCAGGTTCTGATCACCCATGTCGTCGCGGATCCGCCGGTAGAAGTCCCACCGCTCGAAGATGAGATCCTTACGCCGCTCCCACACCGCGTCCGGATTCTCATCCGTGACCGTGATCGACCACGGGTTCGAGATCCGGGCCTGATCGCGTGGCACGCCGGCCTCCGCCAGGCCGGCGAAGTACGCCTCGTGGAACGCCGGGTCGACGGAGGCGCCATGCAGATGGGCACCGACCTGGCCGGCGCGACGGGCGGCCGGCGGTGCGGTGGCGGCGACCCACAGAGGCGGATGGGGCTGTTGCAGCGGTGCCGGCTGCACCATGACATCGTGCAGGTCATAGTAACGCCCCGTGTAGCTGAACGGCCGCTCTGTCCAAGCGCGCTTCAGCACCTCGATGCCCTCCTGCATGCGGGAGGGCCGGGTCTTCGGCGAATAGCCGAGTGCGCGATATTCCGCGGCGCTGTGTCCCGACCCGACCGTGACGTCGAGCCGCCCTTCCGAGAGATGGTCCAGCACCGCAGTCTCCTGCGCCAGCATGGCCGCGTGGTGCAGCGGAAGGATGTATACGTAGGAGCCGATTCGGATGGTCCTGGTGCGCTCAGCCAGCAGTGTCAGGAAGACCGGCACCGACGGTGCATAGCCGTCCGGCTGGAAGAAGTGCTCCTGCACCATCACGTAGTCGAAGCCCATCGCCTCCGACTCGCACATCAGACGGAGGCAGTCCTCCCAGTGGTCGCGCCACGGCCGCCCCAGTGGATTACGCAGGTCCATGGTGAACCCAACCTTCATGGCGATCTCCTCAGATCCCGTAGCAGCGCTCGGCATTGGCCGCGAACACCTGGTCCCGCTCCGCCGCGGTGAGCCCGCTCGTCGCGCCCAGGTACGCGTCGACAAGCTGGGCGTACGTCCCGAACAGAGAGTCGACCGGGAAGTTGCTGCCGAAGAACGTCCGGTGCGTGCCGAAGACGTCCAGGCATGTCTCGATCCATGGGCGCAGAACCGTCCCGTCGAGCGTGTGCAGTGCCATCGGCAGGCCGGAAATCTTGCAGCTCACGTTGTCCAGGCGGGCCAGGTCCGCCAGGCCGTCCCGCCATGTGGCAAGGTGTGCCGGATCCGCGCTGTCCGGCCAGCCGGCATGTTCGAGGACCACCGAGAGCCCCGGTACGTCGCGCAGCAGCGGTAGCCAGCCCTCGACCTCGGCGGGCCGGATGACCACGTCGAGCACATGGCCGCCCGCGTCCAGCAGTTCCACCAGCGTGCGGGTCACCGGGTCCACCGGGTCGAAGCCGTACAGGACCCGAATCCCCCGGAACAACGGGCTCTCCGCCTGAACGGCGATGTCCCGAGCGACGGCGACGGCGTCCGAACCCGGCTCGACGGCGCCGATGACCGCGCCCACCAGACCGCTACCGGGGGCAAGGGCGTCGAGCCAGCGGGCCTCGTCCAGGTGACTCCCGGGTGCGGTCACCGCCGAGACGTGGACCACCTTGTCCACGACGACCCCCGCGCCGGAGGCGTCCGCGCGGTATTCCGCGGGCAGGTAGTCCCTCCGGAGGCCGGCCATGTCCCCGATGCCGAAGTCGTCCTCACCTTCAGGCGGATCGAGCGCGGGATACCACTTGTGCGCGGTCAGATGCCACAGATGCATGTGAGTATCCACGAAGCGAACGTCGGACATCGAGCGCCTCACCTTCAATCATTATTAGAATAGCAAAGATACTTGTGATCGAAGGCGATGTCCATGGAACAAGGCGCCCGCACCCGGGCGTCACGAGCGCAACCTGTAGTCCTCCAGCACACGCCGACCGATGATCATCTGCTGGATGTCCGCGGTGCCCTCGCCGATCAGCAACATCGGAGCCTCGCGGTAGAGGCGCTCGATCTCGTACTCCTTGGAGAAGCCGTAACCCCCGTGGATGCGGAACGACTCCTCGACGACGTCACGGCAGTACTCCGACGCCAGGTACTTGGCCATGCCGGCCTCAAGGTCGTTGCGCTCGCCGGAGTCCTTCTTGCGTGCGGCCATGACCATCATCTGGTGCGCGGCCTCGACCTTGGTGGCCATGTCGGCGAGCCGGAACAGCACGGCCTGGTGGTCCGCGATGCGCTTGCCGAAGGTCTCGCGCTGCTGCGCGTACCGGACGCCGAGCTCGAAGGCGCGCAGCGCGACGCCGCACCCCCGGGCGGCGACGTTGACCCGGCCGACCTCGACGCCGTCCATCATCTGGTAGAAACCACGCCCCGGAGCCTCACCGAGGATCTGCGCGGCGGAGGTGCGGTAACCATCGAAGACGAGTTCGGTGGTGTCGACACCCTTGTATCCCATCTTCTCGATCTTGCCGGGCACCGTGAGACCCGGCTCGACCTCGCCGAAGCCCTGCCTCTTCTCCACGAGGAACGTGGTCATGTTCCGGTAGATGGACTCGGCGCCCTCATCGGTCTTCACCAGCACCGCGACGAGGGTCGCCGAACCTCCGTTCGTGAGCCACATCTTCTGGCCGTCGATGACGTACCCGTCGCCCTCCCTCACGGCACGGGTCTTGATGGCGGACACATCCGATCCACAGCCCGGCTCGGACATCGAGAACGCTCCGCGCACCTCACCGGTGGCCATCCGGGGCAGATAGTGCCGCTTCTGTTCATCGGTTCCGTGCCGCATCAGCATGTAGGCGACGATGAAGTGCGTGTTGACGATCCCCGACACGCTCATCCAGCCTCGCGAGATCTCCTCCACGACCAGGGCGTACGTCAGCAACGACTCGCCGAGACCGCCGTACTCCTCCGGGATGGTCAAGCCGAACAGGCCCATCTGCCGCATCCGGTCGACGATCGCCTGAGGATATTCGTCGGCGTGCTCAAGGCGCTGCGCCTCCGGGATGATCTCCTTGTCGACGAAGTCACGGACAGTGTCGAGGATCTCCTGCTGGACATCGGTGAGTCCTGTGGTCTGCGCAAGCCGGCCCATCGGTCGGTTCCTTTCCTTCGTGTCTTTCCGATCTCGCGGAGCGCCTCCGGAACGGAGGGGCGAGTCGGGCAACCAGCGCGCTGTCAGTTCGCGGGGCCGGGCCGCTCCGCGGGGCGCTCGGCCCAGGCGGACACGACCCGGCGCGCGCGCAGGTCCTGGATCTCGTCATCCCGCAGGCCGAGGCCGCGCAGGATCTCATCGGTGTGCTCGCCGAGCACCGGAGCCCGCACGACGTCCCTCCTGCGGGTCGCGCGCACGGCGATGGGCGAGCCCGGCGCGAGATGCTCGCCGACACCGGGCTGGTCGATGACGTCCATCATCGGGTTGGCGCGCACGTCGCCGGCCTGCTCGCCGATGAGATCGGCGAACGTCCCGTAGGCCGACCACAGCACTGACGTCCCGCCCAGCCGTTCCCGGATCTGCGCCAGATCGTGGGCGCCGAACCAATGCTGAAGCAGCCCGGCCAGCACCTCCCGGTAGGCGAAGCGGTCACCCTCCACCGAGAAGTCGGCGCCTAGGCCGCGTTCGAGCGCGGCGACGGTGTCCGCGAACCCGGTCACCGCGAGAAGGTCCCGCCAGTGCCGGGACGTCAGGGCCACCACCATCACCTGCTTCCCGTCGCGTGAGACGAAGTCCCGCCCGAAGCCGCCGTACAGGTGGTTGCCGACCCGCGGACGGGTGACCCCACCGACCTGCGCCTCGGCGAGGAATCCGAGATTGCCGACCATGGCGAGGGCCACGTCGTACAGTGCCACGCTCATCGCCTGGCCCTGCCCGGTCGCCTGCCGACGGCGATCGGCGCCGAGGATGCCGATCGCCGCGTACAGCCCGCAGGCCATGTCCCACGCGGGCAGAACGTGGTTGACGGGATCCGCGTGTCCCTCCGGGCCGGTCACCATGGGGAAACCGATGGCCGCGTTGACGGTGTAGTCCACCGCCGGCGCACCGTCGTGGTGGCCCTCGATCTGCAGGTGGATCACGTCGGGCCGACGCTCCGCGAGCGCCTCGAAGGTCAGCCATGGCCGGCCGGCCGAGTTGGTCAGCACGATGCCGCCTCCCGGTCCCGAGTCGGTGATGAGCCGCGTGACGATTTCCTGGCCTTCCGCCGAGCGCAGGTCCACGCAGAGCGAGCGCTTCGCCTTGTTCAAACCCGCCCAGTACAGACTCTGCCCGGAGGGGGCGAGCGGCCAGCGGGAATGGTCCGGCGCCCCGCCGAGCGGATCGACCCGCACCACGTCGGCCCCGAGCTGTGCCAGCGTCATGCCGCCGAGCGGCGCCGCGACGAACGATGAGACCTCGACGATCCGCATGCCGGCCAACGGCTTGTCGGCGTCCGGGGCGGTTCTTGGAGCGGCGATCACCGAGCACCTTCCTTCACAATTTGTACGGCCATATTGGTCTTGCCGCCCATAGCTGTCAACGGCATCCCATTGACAGCTGCTGGTCAGACATGAGAATTTGGCCGCACATTTAGATCTGCCCTGTCCTGAGATCCGCCCGCTGGGAAGGTGGCCTGTGGATTCTGTGGTGCGCCGCTCCTGCCTGTCCGTCCCGGCGCCGGACGCTGCGAAGGTGCTCACTCCGGGCGCCGATGAGATCGTCATCGACCTGGAGGACTTCGTCACACCCGACGCGAAGCCGCGGGCACGCGCCGACCTGGCGGCGCGCCTGCTGGCGATCCCGCCGACCCCGGCCACCATCGCCGCACGGGTGAACGCCGTGGGCACGCGATGGTGCCACGAGGACGTCCTTCACCTGGTCGGGAACGGCGCCGGACTCGCGTCTCTGGTGACCCCAAAGGTGAAGCATCCAGATGACATCGCGTTCGTGGACCGGCTGCCGACCGGTGTCGAAGCGGGCGGTGCGGGGCTTCGGATCGGCATCCAGGCGCTGATAGAGACGGCGAAGGGCATGCACCGCGTCGACGAGACAGCCGCCACGTCGCCGCGCCTGCGGACACTCATCCTCGGATACGCCGATCTTGGCGCCGTCCTAGGGCGGCCGTACGAGCCCCGGACACTGGCCGTCTGGTTGCCGGCGCAGCACGCCGTACTGCTCGCCGCTCGACGACGTGGGCTCCACGCGATCGACGGGCCATATCTGGCGTTCAATGACGCCGAGGGCTCTGCGGCGGTCAACCAACGTGCGCGCGACCTCGGGTTCGACGACAAGTGGGGGATCCACCCGCGTCAGATCGGCCCGGTCAACGAGGCGTTCACGCCGTCGGACGAGAAGGCGGAACGGGCACGCTCGGTCTGCGCGGCGCTGGAGCGGACAGAGCGTGACGGCAGCGGCGCCATCGCCGTCAATGGCGAGATGGCCGATTCGGCCATGGCTCTCACCGCCCGCCAGACACTGTCCCGCGCTGGGACGGGAGGCGTGCGATGAACTCCGTCGACCTGCGCCGTGTGCCGGTGGACGGCCCCTATTTCGAGGACCTCCGTATCGGCCAGCGGTTCGACAACGCTCCCGCCGTCACGCTCACCGAAGGGCTGACGGCCGCGCACCAGGCGATCGTCGGATGCCGCCTTCCGCTGGTGCTGAACCACAGCCTGTCACGGCGGGTGACCGGTGCCAGGGGGGTTCTAGCCGCACCCAATCTCGTCTGGGATGTGGCCATCGGGCAGTCGACGATCGCGACGCACACCGTGGTGGCGAACCTCTTCTACCGAGGCGTCGTGTTCCGTCGGGCGCCCATGCTCGGAGAGACCCTGAGCACGGTCACTGAAGTCGTCGGACTGCGGCAGAATTCGCGCCGCCCTGGACGGGCCGCGACCGGACTGGCCGCACTGCGGATCAGCACCCTGGATCAGAACGGCCGCCCGGTACTCGACTTCTGGCGCTGCGCAATGCTGCCGCTGCGCGACGACGAACGGGAAACCGGGCACGCGGACGACCTGTCCGGCATTGGCGCCTCGCCATCCGATGAAGAACTCTCAGCGGTGACCTCGCAGTGGGATCTGACCGCGTACCGCACGGAGCGGTCCGGCCCGCACCTCGCCGACCTCTCGCCGGGGGCCGTCTTCGACGTGGCGGGCGGTGACGTCGTCTCCTCGGCACCCGAACTGGCTCGGCTGACTCTCAACCTGGCCAAAGTACACCATGACGCGTCCGCGAGCGGGTCAGGCCGTCTCGTGTACGGCGGCCACACCATCGGGCTCGCGCTGCACCAGGCCGTCCGCGCCTTGCCGAACATCGTCACCGTGGTCGGCTGGCACGGGTGTGACCATCTCGGCCCGGTCCGGGAGAACGACACGCTCAGAAGCACGATCGAGGTGGAGCGGCTCGAGCCCCTGTCCGACGGCGGGCTCGCCCATTTACGGTCGCGAGTCCGAGCAGCCGGCTCGGGCGCCGAACCCATCGATGTCCTCGACTGGCGCTTCGTCGCTGTCCTGGCGTAGGCGCTCGACATGCGCTACGCACCGGCGAAGAGGCCGGATAGGCTGCATGACGGAATTCGTCGACAATGGTGGCGATGGCAGGGATCCCGCGGTTGTCCTTTCCCGCCGACCCCATGGTGACGCGCTGCTCGAGTGAAACCGAGGTGGGCAATGGCTGCGAGCACCAGCCGCCGGGAGAGCAATTACAGCGTGCTCGCCCGGGAGGTCCGTAACCAGATCCTGCAGGGTCGCTACGCGGACGGACGGCGCCTCCCGACAGAGGCCGAGCTCGCCGAGCGCCACCGAGTGAGCCGGCAGACGGTGCGGCGCGCGTTCCAGGACCTGGTCGCCGAGGGCATGGTCTACCGCATCCCGGGACGTGGCACGTTCGCCACCCCCAAGGACGGCACCTACATCCGACAATTCGGATCCGTCGAGGACCTCATGGGCCTCTCCGTCGACACGCGGATGGACATCACCGTTCCGTTGCACCGTCAGGTCGACGTGGGCGCGGCGAGCAGGCTGCGACTGTCCAGCGATCTCGTCTACAACCTCGTCTTCCGCCGGCTTCATGACACCACGCCGTTCTGCCTGACCACGGTTTTCCTTCCTCCCGCCGTCGGCGTCACCTTGGCGTCCGTTCCGGAGCTCACGGCCGAAGGGGCGACCAGCGAAGTGACCATCATCGGACTCCTGGACACCCGGCTCGAGGCGCCCATCGCCGAGGCGGACCAAAGCATCACGGTCGCGCTGGCCGACAAGTCGACCGCCCAGCAACTCGGCTGCTCCGCAGGGCATCCCCTGCTACGGATCGATCGCCTCTACTTCGACACCGCCGAACGACCAGTCGAACTGGCGATCAGCTACTTCCTGCCCGAGCACTACTCATACCGCACCAACCTGCGGCGCAGCGTGACCTGACGAGGCAGTCGATCATCTGATGCCGACTTGACCTTACCGGCCGTCACGACCGGCTCCGCCCCGCTCGGCGCACCGAGCGGGACGAGAACCGGCCCCGTGGGCGAACTACCCGGCCACCGCCCCGCGCGAAGTGCCGAGGTGCGCCGGAATCACGGGAGTCATCACCTCACGCCACGCCGAACCGGGTGGCGTCTCCATCCGCGAGCAGACCCCCACGCTTTCGAGGGCCCGACGATAGGCGTTCGTCTGCCTCTCCGGCGATCCGGCCCGCCCCCAGAGGTCGCCGATCTCGCGCCAGAGCCTGGCCGACTGCCTGTCGGTGCGGGAGGCCGGATCGGCGAGCGCCTCCTGCGCCTCCGCCAACGCCGGGCCGCCGTCGTTGGAGCGTGCCAAGGCGAGCTCGGCCAGGACCACGTACGCCATGGCCGGCACCGCCCCGCGCACACCGGTGAGCAGGCCGAGAGCCCGGTCCGCCAGGTCGGCGGCGGCGTCCAGGTCGCCGGCGTGCAGCCGCACCCGAGAGAGCACGATCAGGCTCCGGGCATGTTCGACCGCCCCGGGGGACAGACGCGTGAGGACCTCGGCCGCGGAGGCGGCGAACTCGCCCGCCCGGTCAAGGCCGGCCCCCTCGGGGCTCGCGGCGGTGATCCACGCCCAGCACATCGCGCTCCGGGCATAGTCGGAGGCCATCCGGGTGGACCGGCCGGCGGCGATGGCGTCCTCCGCGAGCCGCAGGGCCAGCGCGGAGTCCTTCTCCGCCGCGGCCGCGCTGGCCTGCCACAGGCCGAGAACCTCCGGACCGTGGCCTGTGGCCTCGGGCACTCCGGACGCCGACAGCACCCGCTCGGCATATGCCAGGTCGATCTCCGTCTCGGCGAGCACCACGGCGAGGTCGAGAGCCAGGGCGCCCTGGTCGAGCCCGAGCCGAACGGCCTGCGCCAGAGCGTTCAGCCCGAGATCCCGGGCGCGGAGCGCGTCACCGGCTCGGTGGTAGCAGCGGCAGAGTGCCACGACGACCGGCAGGTCGGCGAGGCGCTCGGGATGCGCCGCGGCCTCGCGGCGAAGCCGCTCGTACGCCTCGACCGCCTGCGCCGTGTGTCCCTGGGCCTCCAGCGCACGAGCCTGGCCGAACCTCGCCTGCGCGGCGAGAGCGGCGTTGTCGTCACCCGCGGCCCTGACCGTTTCCGCGAAACGATCGGCCGCCACGACCGGATCCCCGTGACACAGCTCCAGTTCGGCGTGGCGCAGCGCGAGCCCGGTGTCGACGCGCTGGTGCGGCTCGATCCCGTGAAGCAGGAACTCGATGCCGCAGCCGAGCCGCTCAGCGAGCAGGCGCGTGACGTTCGGAGTGGGATTCCGCTTCCCTGACTCGATGAGCGAGACATAACTGTCAGACAGGTCGGGCCCGGCCAGCTGCGCCTGGGACATGTGCTTGCTCAACCGCAATCTGCGGATGCGGTCACCGATGCTTGCTTGACTGGCCATCAGCACACCCGTTCCGCCGGCGGCACGATGAGATCCACGCCCCACTCCTTACGCACGGTTTATTGTCAATTACAGTAGATCGTACTGCCCTTGGTGGCCAGCATTGTCGCGGTCCAAATGAGATCACGAACAGCTCACGGCCTCGCTGGGCCCCGCCATCGGATCGCGGCCGTGCGCGCGACCACAACGGTCGCGACCCGCCTCTGACTCCGTCGCGAGATCCCCGCACGGACCGGTGGTCACGGCTGTTCCTGCCCCCTTTCCCGCGCCGCCTCGGTGAGGGCGGCCGGCCGGGACGAATCGACAGCGCCGGCGAGCATTCTCCCGGTGCTCCGGTCCGTCCCGGTGGCACGGTCATGACCGGGTGGCGGGCCTGGGGCCTCAGGCGGGTGTGAGGATCACCACCGGGATGTCGCGGTCGGTCTTGCGCTGGTAGTCGGCGTACTCGGCGTGAATGCCGACCATCTGCCGCCACAGCGCGGGCTTCTCCTCGGCGGTCGCGGTCCGCGCGAGGGCCGTGAACGTCTCGGCTTCCACCTGCACCTCGACCTGGGGCAGGACCAGCAGATTGTGATACCACAGCGGGTGGCCTGCGGCCCCTCCGTTGGAGGCGACGATCACGTAGGCGTCACCGTCACGACCGTAGATCAGCGGGGTGCGACGGCGCACCCCGGACCTGCGGCCGACCGTCGTCAGCAGCAGCGTCGGCCTGCCGTGATAGAGGTGGCCCTCCGCGCCGTTCGACTCGACGTACCTGCGGGCGTGCTTGGCGACCCAACCGGTGGGAGAGTCGGTGATCTCATCGCTCATGCCGCGCACGCTATCGGCCACCGGTGACATTTCTTGATCCGGTCCTTCCTGTCCGCACCCGCCAGGGCGGTCGCCCGGGGCGGCCGAACACCGGGGAGCGCCACGGATCCCGATACGGATGTCATCCGGCCCGCTCCCCGGTAGCGCGGGCGTCGTACCAGGACGCCCGGACCAGTGCCCGTTCCGTGGCCGCGAGATGGACGGCGGCGGCGAGCCACGTCCAGGCGTACCGGTCGCCGCCGGAGTCGGCCAGGCGGCCGAACACATCGCGGGTGCGGCGATCGGCCTCCGCGGTGAGCGCGTCGGCGAGGTCGGCGGCGGTCTCGAAGCCCGCGCGGCGGAGCGCGGCCCGCTGGGCGAGGGAGTCGCCGCGCGCGGACTCCGCGACCGTCCGCCGCCCACCGGAGACGGCCAGCTCCACCAGGCGGCGCGCCCGCCACAGGGGTGTGGCCGCCACCGGGTCGGGGCCGGCCTCGGCCGCCTCCTCCCGGGGCCGGCAGTCCTCCCGAGACGGGAGGTGGGAACCTCGCAGGCGGTCGTATCCGAGATCGGCGCGGTCCATCCACTCGGCGGGCAGGCGCAACGTCGGGCCGGCTCCGGGAACCGGCCCGATCGCGAGCGGGCGCAGGGTGGCGGCCCTGTCGGGGTCCAACCTGCCGATCACCCGTACCCTCAGCCCCGGCCTGGACGCGAGCTGCCGCAGGTTGGCGACATGGGCCAGATCGGGATGTGAGTCGGCCGGCGCGAGCCGGATCAGCGGTCCGCGGAGGGAGCCGTCGGCGCCGGAACGTCCGGCGGGCGCGGGGGACGTGCCCGCTCCGCCACCCGGCTCCGCACGGGGCGTCAGCTCGCGGGCGAGTACCCGGTCGCCCTCGGCGCCGACGATCACCAGGTCGCATCCGACCGGCCGCCCCGCTCCCCCGCCGTCCTGCGGATCGTCCCAGGGGTCCCCGGAGAACGTCACCCCGGCGGTCTCGGCGAGCGGCCTGGCGAACAGGGCCGCCAGCGGCGAGTCCGACCAGGACAGACCGGCGACGGGGTTGGCCCGCACGCCGCGACCCGCGCCGAGACGGCCCTCGGGGGAGATCTCCGCGCCGGAGATCAACAGCCCTCCTCTCGCCAGCCCCGCGTGGTCGAGAGCCGCGGCGCCGAGCGCGACCGTGGCGGTGGCCGCACCACGGGCACGTGCCGATCCTCCGGGCCTGACGTCGGCGACGGAGAACCAGCGGCCGTCCTCGGCGACGAGGTGGGTGACCACCCCTCCGTAGCCGGTGGCGCTGATCACCGGTTCCCGGCAGACCCCGTACACCTTCAGTGCCTCACCCTGCCGGTAGGCGCGGCGCGCGGTTCCCACCAGGGCTGGATCGGGGTCGGCCGCGGCGAGCCTGCCCGCGGTCAGCAGAAGTTCCCGGAGCGCGGAGACCAGGTCGGCCAGGCGGTGGCCGTCATGGCGTGCGCGAGCGGCACGCAGGCCGCGCACGACGCGCAGGGCGGCGGCCTCGGCTCTGTGCAGGCCCGCCAGCCTGGCGGTGTGGGCCGCGCGGAGCAGCTCCGCCTGGGGTACCGCTCCGGCACCGGGCACCCCGCCCACGAGCACCGCGGTGGCAGCGTCCCACAACCCGGCCGCGGCGGCCATCTGCCTGGATCCGGGCCCGGCCTTTGGGGCGGCTCTCCCGGTCGTGTGCTGTGCGGTCTCCCGGCCGGGAACCGGGTCGAGGGGCGCACCCGAACCCGCGCCCGAACCGGACGACGCGTCGGCGACCGGCTCGGCGGTCGCCGGCAGGCCGGCTTCCGCGACCGGGCAGGCGCTCAGTACGGCGGCGCGATGCAGGCAGCGGGGCGCGAGCAGGCAGCCGCACCGGGCCGCATCGGGGTCGGCGATCGTGCCCGAAGGCCCCCGGGTGAGGGTGACCACCGCGTCCTCGCCCCAGCTGATGGAGACGGTCTGCCCTGAGACGGTGGCGGCAAGCCCGGCGCAGCGCTCGATCGCCGCGTCGAGTTTCTTCCGTAGCCTGGGGGTGAGCTCCTCCACCGCCGAGGCGACCACGTGCGGCTCCACCGGTGGCAGTTGCCCGGCGAGGGAGGCGGAGGCTGGAAGGTTCAACGGTTCTCTCCTCGGAGGCGGTCGCCCACCCAGCGGGCGAGGGCGAGCGGACTGAGTGCCGCGACGGGCATCCCGGCCGCGACGAGTTGCCGCGCGACAGGCACCGAGTAGCGCGGGGTCCCGGTGTCGTCCAGGGCGGCGCAGCCCAGCAGGTGCACGCCGGAGGAGACGAGGGAGCGGACCTCACCGAGCAGCCCTCCGAGCGGGTAGCCCTCCTCGAAGTCGCTGACCACCACGACGAGCGTGCGACTCGGCACGGTGACCAGGGAGCGCGCGTGGGCGAGCCCGGCGGCGATGTGGGTGCCACCGCCGACCCGCACGTCGAGCAACAGGGACAGCGGATCGGCGACCCGGTCGGTCAGGTCCATCACCTGGGTGGAGAAGGCCAGGAAATGGGTGGAGAGGGTGGGAACACCTCCCAGGACGGCCGCGGTCAGCGCGGACCAGACCACCGAGGCCTCCATCGAGCCCGAGACGTCGACCACGAAGACCAGCCGCCAGTCGGCCTCGTCGCGTACCCGCGTGCTGAAGACCGGCCGCTCCGGGACGACGAGAAACCTGCCGTCGCCGGTCCTGCGGGTGTGCGCCAGGTTGGCCCGGAGCGTGGCGGGCAGGTTGAGCCGGCCGCCGGGGCGGCGGGTGGGGCGCGGCGTCGCCAGGCCGGCGAGCGCCGGGCGCATCCGGGTGGCCAGCTCCCTGGCCAGCTCGGCGACCAGGCGGCGGACCAGCGGACGGAGCCGGGCCAGCCGCTGCTCGGGCAGCCCGCCCGCCAGGGACAGGACAGAGGTCAGCAGCTCGATCGACGGACGTACCGTGTCGGGGTCGAGCTCGGACAGTACGTCGGTCCGCCCGCTGTCGGCCGCACGGGCCAGCACCTCCTCCCGCACCTCGGTTCCGAACAGTACGTCGAGTTCCGCTGCCCACTCGCGGGCGGAGGGGAAGGAGACGCCCTGCCCGCCGCGGTCGCCGCCGGAGCCGAGGTCGGCTGCCCCCTCCCCCCTTCCCATCCCGTACAGCTCGTCCAGGGCGTGCGCGTAACGCCTGGCGTCGGCGGGCAGCCGCCCCGACTCCCTGCCGAGGAGCAGCCGCCACCGGTCGGCCGGAGCGAGGCGCCGCGAGGCGGCCCCCCGCTCCGCCGCGGGTACGGCGGGGAGCACCGGCCCCGTCCTTTCCGCAGGAACGGCCGGAAGGTCCGGCTCCCCGGCGACCGTGACCTCCTCGCCCGGCGGAAGGAGACCGGGCACGCGGAACCGCAGGGTGTTCAGCGCGGCCAGCCCGGCGGCGTCCGCGGCGGCCCAGAGGGCCAGCATCTCGGGCGGGGCGCTCAGCGCCAGGTCGAGCCGGTCGCCGAGACGGTCGGTCACGGCTCGCAGCAACCGGTCCCGTGCCGCCGGGGTGAGCGTGTCGAAACCACCGCGCAGTGCGGGAAGACGGTCCAGGAAGCCCTGGTCACTGAGGCCGTCGACACGATCGAGCAGCGGGTCGAGGGCCCCGGCGGCCGACTGCAGGAGCGGGCCCGCGGCGGCCAACAGGCCGACGAGCGCGCGGGACAGGCGGTGTCGGCCCTCCGTGCCCGTGGCGCCGTCGACCCATCCCGCGATTCTGGCCCCGAGGGTGCCGGGCGCGTCCAGGTCGAGCAGGATCCGGGCCGCGAGCGCGGCCCCCTGGACGAGCGGTGAGCCGGTGCGCGTGAGAGTGTTCAGCGCGTCGTCGAGACGCAGGCCGAGCCGGTGCTCGGCGGAGCGGGTGGCGAGCGCTGTCAGGGCGGTCGCGTCCTCGGGCCGGTCACTGCCGGCCAGCCCTGGCAGGGACCGTACGGCGGCCTCCAGCAGGATGCCGAACAGCTCCGCGGCCCGCTTCCGGCTCTCCGGCGTGGTTCCTGGAAGATGCTCGCGGCGCAGTGCCTCCAGCAGGTCGAGGGCCCCGAGCAGGTCGGGCAGCCCCGCGGTGGCGGGGAGCAGGGCGACGGCGTCCTCGATGCGGTCCGCGACCAGGTCCCGCAGATCGCAGACGGCTGCGGCCCGCAGCCCGGTGAGAATCGCCGCGCAGGTGGGGCCGCCCTCGGCGGCCTCCCCGCGGAAGGTCTCACGCAGCGTTCCCGCGGCGGCCAGAGCCGCGGTGACGCCTCGGATGCCCGCCAGGTCCAGCAGGGCGGCGACCGAGGGGGTCCAGGAGAGCGACCAGCGGGTGGTGAGTGCCGTCGCGTCACCCGTACCCGCCACCTCGACCGGCCGGCCGTATCCGGTTCCGCACACCAGCAGGCGTTGCAGCAGGATCTCACGGCGGCGGTCCAGGTCGGAGCGGAGCGGGTCGAGGCGGACCTCACGGGGACCTGGATCGCCGGGGTGGGGCAGCCGCAGCTCCGCCAGTTCGGCCTCGACAGCGGGGCCGAGCCCGGACCGGGGTGTGCCAGGCGCGATCCTGCCGCGCTCGGTGCCGACAAGGACCGTCTCGAGGGCGCGGGCGAGCGCCCGGCCGCGTCCGAGGGGTTCGCCCTGGCCGAGCACCGTCGTCACCGCCTCCAGCAGCTCGCCGCGCCCCGGCGCGGGCAGACCGCGCAACCGGGCCAGGTCACAGGCCAGCCGGAGCGTCTCCACCGCCTCGCCGGTGCCCGCCGTGTGCCCGGCGGCGCGCAGCTCGCGGCAGAGCTCGGTGATCGTACGGGCGGCGGCGTCCCTGATCTTCCCGGGATCGCCGCACGCGGCGAGGACCGCCTGCTGCCAGCGCGGGTCACGGATGCCCGCCGGGTAGCCGGATCTGGAGTCGAGCAGGTCGAAGGCGTACGGGACGAGTGACGTGGCGGGCGAGGGGTCCTTGGCCGCCGGCGCGCCAGGGGCGCCGGTGCCGCTTCCAGGGACCACCCGATCGGGAGTGACCAGGGCGGGGGCGTGGAAAGCGCCGACCACGGCGGCGACCCGCCGGCCGCCGGCGGCGGCCTCCGCGAGCACTCCGCGCATGTGCGCCTCACGGACCAGGTCACCGGCCGGCACTCCGCCCGAGGCCTCCGCGTCCTGCCGCAGCGCCCAGCCGACACCCAGCGCCGCTCGGCGTACCGCCTCGGGCGGGCACCCGGGGGCGAGCACCTCGACGGCACGGTCCCACATGTCGTCTCCCGCCCTGCCCGTGACCGAGGCGGTGAGGGCATCGGCGAAGGCCCTGACCGGCGGCACCTCCGCCGGGTCCGGCCGGGCGTCCGGCCGAGTTGGATCGCTCGTATGCCAGCCGGGGTCGGAGAGCGAAAGGTCGCAGCAGAGCACCTCGACCCCGCGTTCGCGTGCCCAGCGGATGGCGGCCAGCTCCGGCGAGAAGTCGGCGAACGGGTAGAACCCGAGCCGCCCGTCGCCGCCCGTCCCGGCGAGGGCGACCGGTGCGAGGGTGGCCGGATCCGCCAGGTGGACCAGCCATGGCTGGAAGTCGGCGGGCAGCTCGACGCAGACCACCTCCGCGGCGGCGGCGTCGAGCAGCGCCGGAACCGCCGCCGCCAGCGCGGGGCTGTGGTGGCGTACGCCGAGCAGGTAGGGACGCGTGGCCCCGGCCAGCGCATCGATCGCCTCCCGGGGGTGGGGACCGGCCGTCCTCCCGGTGCCGCCCTTCCACGAGGCCGCCTCCGAAACCTCGGAGCCCTGACCCGCCGTTCCCCGGGTATGCGCGTCCCTCGCGCCCGTACCCTGCGCGCTCGTCTGCCGATCGCCTGTCAACGCAGGTTCTCCCGTAGGTCCCAGAGGCGGCGCCACATCGCGGAACCGTCCTCGGCGCGGCGTCGCACCGGGCCGTCCCAGTAGCCGAGCAGCCGCGCGTGGTCGGCCGGATCGTCCTTGCGGACCACGCCGAGCAGGTGGCCGGGCATCAGGTCGAGGACGTCCCCGCCGGGGAGGTAGGCCGCCGCCACCCCGAGGGAGGCCGCCACCTGCACCGCCTCGGCGGTGGACATCACGGTTCCCGGCCGTTCCACGTCCCAGCCCTCGGCCGAACGGCCGGAGCGCAGGTCCCGGAAGACCGTGACCAGGGCGTCCAGCACGGCGTCATCGACGCCGAAGGCCGCGCCGGCCCGTCGCACCACGGCGGTGGCCTGTCCGCGCACCAGGGCGGCCTCGGCGGCGGGGTCGGCGATGGGGGCGACCGTCTCGAAGTTGAACCGGCGCTTGAGCGCCGCCGACATCTCCGAGACCCCACGGTCGCGCAGGTTGGCCGTGGCGATCACGGTGAAGCCCGGAGCCGCCGGCGTCAGCGCGTCGGGCGTGCCGGCGAGTTCGGGCACGCTGAGGCGACGGTCGGACAGAATCGACACCAGGGCGTCCTGCACCTCCGGCAGGCAGCGGGTGATCTCCTCGATCCGGGCGACCCGCCCAGATCGCATGGCGGACAGCACCGGGGAGTCGACCAGCGCCTGGCGGCTCGGCCCCTGGGCCAGGAGCAGGGCGTAGTTCCAGCCGTAGCGGAAGGCGTCCTCGGTGGTACCCGCGGTGCCCTGCACGGTGAGCGCGCTCGTGCCGCAGACGGCGGCGGCGAGAAGCTCGGAGAGCATCGACTTGGCGGTGCCGGGCTCGCCGACCAGCAGCAGGCCACGCTCACCGGCGAGGGTGACCACGCAGCGTTCCACCAGGGAGCGCTCGCCGACGAACTTGGGAGCGATGACGAGCCGGGTGGGCGAAGCGAGGCCTTCGCCCTCGCTCGCCTGCCGCGATCCGGGCAGTTCGAGGGCCTGTCCCTCGCTGCCGCAGACGAACGTGACGACCGCGCGCGGGGTCAGCGACCAGCCGGGGGGCCGGGAGCCGTTGTCATGGGCGGCGAGGAAGGCGAGCTCGGCGGCGTGCCGTTCCTCGGCCGGCAGCGTCTGCCGGCCGGAGGGAGCCGGGGGGACCGTCTGTTCGGTCATGGTCATCGAGAGAGATCCTTCTGTCTGTCGTACCGTCCGATCGGCCGGAACGCACGGGGCGAACCCATGCGCGTTCCGGCCGATCGGGCCGTTGAGAACTGCTGGTTCCTGGTGAGCGGTCCGCGGGGAGGCGGAGCCCCTCTCCTCAGCGGCGCCTGCCGCGCCGCACGCGAAGCTCCTCGAATCGAGGGACGTCGCCGTCGCGGACCCGCTGCCAGGCCCTGGCGTAGAGGTCGGCGGCGGGTTCGGTGGGAACGACCACGCCGAGCGGCGCGCTCTCCGCGCTGAGCAGGTCGAACATGGGGAGCTTCCACTGTTCGAGCGGGAGGTTCGGGGTTTTGAGGTCCGTCCAGGCTCCCGGCAGGAACAGGGAGCGACCGGCTCGGGCGCGGCCGGCCTCGACCACCAGGTCGGTGGCGGCCAACTCGGCGCGGGCAGCCTTGAACCGCGCGGGCTTCCATCCGGTCCACCGGGTGACGTTCTTGTCCGTGGGGTCCGGCATCGCGAGCAGCGCCAGGTAGAGCGTGGCGGCGTCCTGGCCCAGCCCGTACCGCTCCGCGACCTCGGAGAGCAGCGCGGGCACGGAACGGGAGGGATTCTGCGGCCACCAGGTGCCGTCGGCCGCGCGCTCCCCCGCCACGGGGTCTCCAGGGTCGCCGAGAAACGCTTCGAAACGCGGGTCGCGGGCGGTGCGCAGTGCCGTCTCGACCGGGAACGGCTCCTGGTCACCGGTCAGGGCCCGCAGGGCGGGCAGGTAGGGATCGCTCCCCGACGCGTCGAGCAGAGCGACGCGCAGACCTGGTGCGGGCTGGTCGTCATGGGTGGCCATGATCACCGCGCCGTAGCGTTCCCAGCCCTCGGCGACCTCGGTGGGGGCTCCGGCGACCTTCCTGAATCCGGGGAGGTCGACGTAGCGGCCCAGGTCGAGCAGGAGCTCGGGATTCGCCAGCCGGTCGGAGACCGCGGCCAGCACGGCGGGCAGCACGGCGCGCACGGCATCGCCCGAGGGCAGCCGGTGGGCCAGCCACGCGGTCAGCGCGACCGTGGAGACCAGCGTGGCCTCGGTGAACCCGGTGCCGGCACCGTCGGCCGGGGAGACACGGTCCCCCTTCACCCGCCAGCGCAGGTCGGTGCTGAGCTCCGGCGCCGAGGCCGGATCGAGCAGGGCGGGCAGCGCCCGGCCGGGCTCCCATCCGGTGCGCACCGCGCGGGCCGCCTCGCCGAGAAGCCACTCCGGGACGGCGGCACGCCGTCCCACCCTGTCATTCCACACCCGCGCGGCGGCGACGACGTCCGGACCGTCGGTCCACAGCGCGGCCGGGCTCTCGGGCAGCAGCGCGGCGACGACCTCGCGCCGGATGTCGGCGTCCAGCCGGCACAGCTCGTCCTTGGCGACGGCGGCCTCCGCCGCCTTCAGGCCGAGCGCGGTCCGCATGTCGGAGGGCAGGAAGTTGCGCTGGTAGGTGTCCACGTACGGCAGTCCGGCGACGACCAGCCTGGCCATCGTCGCGGTGACCCCGGTGAGCCGTGCGAACTCCTCGGCACCCTCCGGCCGCCAGGGCGCGGGACCACGTCCGGCGAACTCCCCGAGGAACTCGCCGAGCCAGCCCGCGTGCCTGGCCTCGCCGACCGTGCCCAGGGAACGCACGCTGTAGGGGTGAGGGACTTCGAAGCGACCGGCCGGGTCGTGGAAGAGCCCCGTGAAGGCGCAGCCGCCGCTCTCCGGGACGGCCTCCAGGAAGGCGATGAAGGCGCCCCCCTCCAGCGGGAGCACTCCGCGCCAGCGGCTGTCGTACCATTTGCCCCTGGCGTCGTCGAGCCAGCCGCTTTCCAGATGCGCCACAAGCCGGCGCCACGAGGCGGGCTCGGCCGCGCAGGCCAGTCCGAGCGTGTCGATCTCGGAGAGCAGCCTCCGCAGCGCCTCCGCCCGCTCGGGTTCGAACGCCGACGCCGCCCGGTAGGCGATCGCGGCCGACTGGTGGAGCAGTGGCTCCCATCCCAGCCGGGAGTGCGCGAGTTCCTGGCCGTCCAGGTGAAGGCGGACGGTCGGGCCGGAGGGAACCCGCTGCTCGCGGCCGATCGTCCGCAGCTGCTGGAATACCCCTCGGTGCTGCTCCTCCCTCGACCAGTGGTCGCCCGAGACGCCGAGGCCGTTGAGTGCCTCGATGAGCGACTGGTCACCGGGGCCGTCCGGCTCCTGCTCCGCCTGCTCACCCGTGAGTGCGCCGGCGAGCCTGGCCGCCGCCGCGTCCAGGCTCGCCTGCTGCGCGGCGGCGAACGCCGTCACCCCGGCGACTCCGGTGATGAGCGCGTCGTGGGTGAGTCTCGGCAGCAGCGTGCGGACCAGCTCGCGCAGCTCCTCCCGGGCCGAACGCGTGGTTCCCGGGGCCTGCCCCGGCTGGGTGGTGTTCGCGAGCCGCGCATGGTCGAGGGAGCTCGCGGCCTTCAGCAGGGCCGCCGCCGTCTCCCTGTCGATCCCGCGCAGGGCCAGTGAGCCCTCCGGGTCGCGGGCCCGCATGAGGTGCCAGTAACGCGGGGGCGGCAGCAGCGCGGTACCTTCCGCGAAGGGGCCCGGCTCCCTGTCCGTCAAGGCCGTCGCGACGACGGCGCCCTCAGGATCGACGAGCTTGATCTCGTGGTGGTTCCTGACGAGGGCACGCGGCCGGTCGTCGCCGGGAAACGTCACCGCGCGCGACGGTCGGCCGGGGCCGTCCTGGCCGTCGCGCAGGGTGACGGTGCGACCGGCCAGGTCCTCACCGCGTAGCGACCCGTCGGGCAGCCGGACCGTCCGCCAGCCGAGCAGGCCGCCCACCGGGACGCCGGCCGGGGTCGCCTCTCCTTCGAAGGGCAGCACCCAGCCTCCCTGGAAGGTGCTGCCCGTCGGTGCCGAGCGCAGCGCGTCGGCGAGGAACCCGGGCATGCTCAGCCTGCCGTCCGCCATGCCGGACGGGTCGTGCTCGCGCCAGTGCTCGACGTCGCCGTCCCAGGTCCAGAACGAGGTCCCGTCCCCGATCAGCCGGCGCCTGCGGGGCACCGCGGTGTCACCCGGGTACAGCACACCGGCGCCCGTGGTCCTCCCGCCGCCGGGCAGCGGCAGGGTGACCGTGTCGGCACCCAGCATCCACCTGTTGTCCGTCCCCTCCAGCGTCAGGATCGTGCCCGCCGAGGAGTGCCAGTATCCGCGCAACTCGTCGCCCGCGCCGTAGGTGTGCCAGTAGACGAGCAGTTCACCGTCGACGTGCTGGAAGCCTGGATCTCCCCAGGTGTCGTCCGGGGCGTGGCGCAGGTCGTGGGTGAGCACGGTCCCCTCCGGGCCGATCACCCTGGCCTGGGAGGGCCCCGAGACGATCAGGTTCGGCCAGGCGTCGGCGACCTCGACCTCGCGCACGCCCTTCGGGCCGGTGAGATCGGCGACCGCGTCCTCCCAGGCCGGCCAGCCCAGCTCGTCGAGGAGCCCGCCGCGCAGCGTCCTGGCGAGCTCGGCGGCGAGGTCGGCCCGTACCGCCTCGGCGACCTTCTCCTTCGCGAGGGCCAGTGCCTCGCCGGGCAACCAGGTCAGCCGCCTGAGCGCGTCGGGCAGCTGCGGCAGACCGGTGGCGACCGAGCGCCGGGCGACCTCGCCTACCCAGTCGGCCAGCATCGTCCGGCCGCCGGGGGACGCCGCCAGTCGGCGCACGGCACGCCGCCCGTCGGTGTCGTCGTAGAAACTGTAGGCGGCGTGGTGGAACGCGGGCCGGAACCGGGGGTCGGCGGCCAGCGCGAGCAGGTCGCGCCGTTCCTCCTTCCGGGCCCAGAATTCCAGCAGGAGACCCACGCCGTCGCCCGGAACGGCGACCGGGACGTCCAGCGACAGCAGGAGGTCGAGCAGGTCGGGTTCCGGCTTGAACGGCACGCCCCCGCCCGTGACGGCGAGCTCGGCACGTAGCCGTCCCGCCACGCGCTCGACCAGCGTGTACAGGCCCGGCAGCCGCGAGCCGGACCGCCGTCCCGGATTCCAGATGCCCAGGAAACGCCCGAGCCAGCCCGCTGTGCCGTCGGCGGGACGCTCCCACTCGGGCACCTCGTCCGCTCCCAGGCCCGCGACGGCTCCGGAGGCCTCCAGCATCTCCAGCCAGAGGGCGGGCATCTCGCCGTCACCGTTGGCGGGCATCATGTTCAGCAGCGTCCCGCGGATCGCGGGTTCCCTCCGTGCGAGGGCCACCAGGGCGGGGCGATGCGCCTTCCACCAGCCCAGCGGCGCCCCTGAGGTGGCGGGCAGGCCGAGCAGGTCCGCCAGGTACGCCTGCTCCTCGGCGTCCGCGTCGCGCCCGGCGGCCCTGGCCAGGCGGCGCAGTTCGGCGGCCATCTGCGCGGACGGTGACAGCCCGGCCGCCGTGCGGCGCACACACAGCCGGCGGACCCTGCGCAGGGCCTCACCGGCCGGCACCCGGCCCGCCAACTCCTTCGCGTACGCCGACAGGGCCTTGACCGGCAGGGCCCCCGCGAGTGCGAACTCCAGGAACACCGCGTCAAGCCGGTCCTCGTCGACAGGCAGTCCGTGCTCCGCCTCGGCCCTGCGCGCCTGGGTGAACAGCTGCGCCGCATAGGCGGTGTTCTCCACCGAGAGGAACGCCCGGCCCGCCTGTTCGAGGAACGTCGGCAGGAAGTGCGGGACGGCCCCGGCCAGCTGTGTGGCGAGCCGCTGGTAGGCGTCGAGGGCGGCCTTCGGCTTGGACTTCACCTGCCTGCCCGCGCGGTCCAGCTCCGGTACCAGGGCGAGTGCGTGGTGGCCGTCCTGTGGGTGATGCACGAGCACCCACTCGGGGAACCCGAGCGAGCGCCGCAGGCCCACCCCGACGACGACCGGCTCACCGTCCGGCTCCAGCCCGAGGAAGCGGGCCGCGGCATCCTCCGCGGCGCCCAGTTCCTCGGCGACCAGGCGCACCACCACCCGCTCCGCCAGCCCGGGGTGCCGGTAGGCGCGCGCGGTCAACGGCACCGCCCGCTCACCGCCCCCGCTCGTGCCGGACGGCAGGACCGCCCCGGCCTCCAGCAGCTCCCGAGCCATGGCCGCGCCCGTGACCTCGGCCCGCTCCGGCTCCCCGGACGGCTGACTCTCCGGGGTGCCCGGCGGCGACGTGGTGTGGCTCACGCGTTCGTTCCCTTCTCGACATCGCGGCCGGCGTACAGCGCCGCGGCCATGCGCATTCCCTCCGACCAGGCCACACGGCCGACCTCCCGTGACGGCAGCCGCCTGCCCTCCCGGTCGCGCCAGGTCAGGTCGCCCGTCTCGGTCTCGCCGTCCCAGTAGGGCTCCCCGATCCAGACAGAGGCCTCGGCGCTGCGCTCCGCGTCGCGCACCACACAGGTGGCGTAGCCACCGGAAACGCGGTAGCCGAGCGAGGTCGCGCGGGCGGCGAGGCCGAACCGGGAGGCGAACCTTCCCCCGGCGAACTCCTTCACCTCCGCGACTTTCTCCCCGGGCTTTCCCGGCTCCGCGGGATCGACCGGCCTGCCCCAGGTCGCCCGGTGGATCTGCTCGACGCGCTGGGTCACGCCCAGCTCCGCGGCGAACTCCCTCAGCTCCTCCAGATCCGGCAGCAGCACCGGATGCGGCAGGGTCACCGTCTCCGGGGACAGCCGGACGGTCTCGCCGTCCAGGTTCACGATCCGCAACTCGCCGAAGTCCGTGACGTCCCGCAGGAAACCCGCCTCGTCGTCGCCGACCACCACCAGGTCGCGCAGCACCGACCGCCACGCCTCGTCCGGCCACACCCGGGCCACCAACTCGGTGGGAACGGGCAGGGATGACACCATCCAGGCGTCCACCCGCGCCACGCAGGCGGCCTCGTGCCGGTCGAGCCATTCGGCCAGGCGGCGCAGCCGCTCGACCTCAGGATGCTCACGCACCTGTTTGGGCAGCGACTTCAGCCGCCGCCCCGCCGCCCGGCCGGAGGTGGCCCTCGCCGCCACCCGGCCCTCCACAAGAGCGACCTCATACCCGTCGCCCGCCGCCAGCCAGCCCAAGGGATCCCGCCTCTCACCACACACGGATTGCCGACGTTCGCGGGGATCTCCTCACCCGCGACCGTGATGCGCGGAACGCTAACGCCCCTGACCGACAAACCCGTACCCGGCGGGCATGGTCCGGGCCAGAACGGCTCCGGCGTCGGACGGCCCATGCCGAAGACAGCCGGGCGGGCGGGGTGCGGGCCCCCTGCGGCGCTTCGTCGATGGCGAACACGCGTTCCAGGGGTGGTGTCCACTCGGTAGGTTGCCGGGATGGCGACGATTCGGCGAGACGGCGTGGAAATCGCGTACGACGAGGCGGGCTCCGGTCCCGCGGTGCTGTTCGCACACGCGGGAATAGCCGATCGGCGGATGTGGGAGCACCAGTTCCTGGCGCTGTCGGCGTATTACCGGGTGATCCGCTACGACTGGCGCGGGTACGGCGAGTCCGGTGACGCGGCCGGTGAGTTCGCGCACCACGAGGATCTGCTGGCGGTGCTCGACGCGCTCGGGGTGGAGCGGGCGGCCCTCGTCGGCTGCTCGATGGGGGGCGCGTACGCGCTGGACGCGACCCTTGCCGCCCCTGGACGGGTGACCGCGCTCGCACTGGTCTGCTCGGGTCTGTCCGGGCACGCCTGGCCGGCGGAGATGCTGGAGCAGGCACGGGTGCGCGTGCACAGTGCCGTGCCCGCCGACCGGCTGCGGCGTTACCGCACCGGGGAGGCGGAGACGGTCGACGCCGCGGACGTGGCCGCGATGGCGGAGGCACAGGTCCGCTGGCAGGTCGCCGGGCCGGACCGAGGCCGGGAGGATCTCGACCCCGCGGTGTGGGAGGCGGCCGTCGCGATGTGCCGCGGCGTGTTCGAGCGGCTGTGGAGCGGCCCGCCCTCCGCCGAACGGCAGCTCGATCCACCGGCGAAGGGGCGGCTGGGCGAGATCGAGGTGCCCACGCTGGTGGTCAACGGACTCGCCGACGTGCCGCAGATCCAGGCGGCGTCCGGCCTGCTGGCCGACGGCATCGCGGGGGCACGCCGGCTGGACCTGCCGCGGACCGGTCACCTACCGCCACTGGAGCGGCCGGTGGAGATGACCTCCGCGCTGGCGGAGTTCCTCGGGGCGCTTCATCGGCCCGCCGGGCCGGGGTGACGCGCGATGACGCCGGCCGTGAACGGCCACGCGCCGTGGATCTCCGCCTGGCTGCGCGCCCGCCCCGCCGGAGCGGGGCGCACCCGGGTCCTGGCCGTCGAGGGGCGGTCGGGGGCGGGGAAGTCCACCCTCGCCACCGCCGTGGCCGCGGAGCCGGCCGCTCCCGTCGTACGGATGGACGACCTCTACCCGGGGTGGGACGGCCTGCTGAGCGGGGTCGACGCGCTGGTCGAGTGGATCCTGCTGCCGCTGAGCCTGAACCGGCCCGCGCGATGGCGACGCTACGACTGGGCACACGGCGCGTACGCCGAGTGGCGCGAGGTTCCGGCCACCGGGACCCTGATCGTCGACGGCACCGGCTCCGGCGCGCTGGCCGCCGCGCCGTACCTGAGCGGCCTGCTCTGGCTGGAGGCTGCCGACGAGGTACGCAAGGACCGCGCGCTGGGGCGCGACGGCGAGCTCTACGCACCGCACTGGGAGCGCTGGGCGGCTCAGGAGGAGAGTTTCCACACCCGCGACGACGTCCGTGCCCGCGCCGACCTGACGATCGTCACCGGCTGAGGCGCCGTGGTCCGCGGTGTTCACCCATCGCTTCCACAGCTGCCGACCGGCCCTGGCCAAGCCGGATGCCGCCGTCTTCGAACAGGTCCTGCGCCGGCTCGACGCCGCCCCCGGTGACGTCACCTTTCTCGACGACCGGGCGGTCAACGTCCGCGCCGCGGCGGCACTCGGTATCAACGCCGTCCTCGTGGCATCGGGGCCGAGGTCAGGCCGAGAAGCGCGCCACCCACTCGCGGGCGCCGGGAAGGATCTCCTCCACCGGCGCCACCCGCGGGTACCAGGCACGTTCCCATTCCAGGCAGGCCCAGCCACCGAAGCCGCGCAGCAGATCGCCGCACCCGTCGAGGGGAACCCCGCCCGTCCACAGCGGCACCGGAGTGGTGTCGGTCGCCGAGACCGCGTCCTTGATCTGCACGTACGCGAGGTGATCGCCCAGCGCCGCCAGGGTGTCGGCGGGCGCCTCGCCGTGACGCCACGGGTGCAGCACGTCCCACAGCGCGCCCGCGGTCTCGGGCACGCCGGCGGCGTCCAGCAGCCGTCCGACCGCGGCACCGGTCGGCATGGCGTCGTGGGTCTCCACCAGCACCCGTACCCCGGACTCGGCGCACAGGTCCGCGACCGCCCGCAGCCGCCGCGCCCCCGCCTCGAGGTCCTGCCCACCGGGAAAGACCCGCACGGCGGGAGCGCCCAGGTCCGCGGCGAGGACCAGGTCCTCGCGGAGTTCCCGCACCACGGGTTCGTCCGGGCCGGTCACGGCGATCCCGACATATCCCGCGAGAGCGGAGATCTCCAGCCGGGCCGCCCCGACGGCCGCGCGGACCTCCGCCCGTCGCGCCGGGGAGAGTCCGGCATGGACCCCGGTGTCGGGGTGGAGGCGGAGTTCGAGCCCGGCGCACCCGTACGCCACGGCCGTCTCGACGGCCCGCGCGAGGCCCTGCCCCGGCATGCCGAGCGTGCTGAACGCCAACCGCATCGAGCCCCCTTGGAGAACGTTCATCGTAGACACTAGACCGCGTGGGCGCCTCCGTGGTCGGTGCGGGTCAGCCGGCGGCGGAAGATCCAGTAGGTCCAGCCCTGGTAGGCGAGGACGAGCGGGGTGAAGATGACCGCGACCCACGTCATCACCGTGAGCGTGTACGGGCTGGACGCGGCGTTGTCGACGTTTAGGCTGTTGGCCGGGTCCAGCGCGGGCATCACGTCGGGCCAGAGGTTACCGAAGAGGGTGACCGTGATGGCGATGACGGCCACCGCGTTGGCGGTGAAGGCCCAGCCGTCACGGCCGCGCAGGGTGGCGAGCAGCGCGCCCGCGATCCCGGCGGCGGCCAGTGCGGCGCTCGCCCAGGTGGCGGGCCTGCCGCCGGTGAGCTGGGTGACGGCCAGGAAGGCTCCGCCCACGACCAGCGTGACCACGGCGAGCCTCTTCGCCATGACGGCCGAGCGGGCGCGCAGGTCGCCGTCGGTGCGCAGGGTCAGGAAGAGCGCGCCGTGCAGCACGAACAGCGAGAGCGTGGCCAGGCCACCCAGCAGCGCGTACGGGTTGAGCAGGGTGAGCAGCGTCCCGGTGTACTCGTGGTCGGCGTCCAGCGGGACGCCCCGGACGATGTTGGCGAAGGCCACCCCCCACAGGAAGGCGGGCAGCAGCGATCCGATGAACAGCGTGCGGTCCCAGCCTCGGGTGCTGTCGCTCTTGTTGCGGTACTCGATGGCCACGCCACGCAGGATGAGCGCGACGAGGATGAGGAACAGCGGCAGGTAGAACCCGCTGAACAGGGTCGCGTACCACTCGGGGAAGGCGGCGAAGGTGGCTCCTCCGGCGACCAGCAGCCAGACCTCGTTGCCGTCCCAGACCGGCCCGATGGTGGCCAGGACGGTCCTGCGGTCGGCCTCGTCCCTGCCCAGCAGCGGTAGCAGGATGCCGACGCCGAAGTCGAATCCCTCCAGGACGAAGTAGCCGGTCCACAGCACGGCGATGAGCACGAACCAGACGGTGGTGAGTTCCATGGGGGTTCCTTGGTGGGGGCCTCAGTAGGAGAGCGCGGGGGTGGTGTCTTCGGACGGCTTCTCGGTCTCGTCCTCGGGGCCGAGGCGGATGAACTTCAGCAGCAGCCGGACTTCGGTCGCCGCGAGCACCGCGTAGAGAAGGGTGAAGCCGACCAGGGTGATCGCGACCTCGGTGACGTCGACGCCCGGTGAGACGGCGGCCGCGGTACGCATCAGCCCGAAGACGGTCCAGGGCTGGCGGCCCATCTCGGTGAAGATCCATCCCAGCGAGTTGGCCAGGAAGGGCAGCGCGATGCCGGCGATGGCGATCCGGTGGAACCACGGGCTGGCGGGAAGTCTGCCGCGGCGGGTGAACCAGAGCCCGGCCAGGGCCAGCAGCGCGGCCAGCATGCCGAAGCCGATCATCAACCGGAAGGACCAGTAGGCCAGGCCGACCACCGGCCGGTAGTCGCCGGGGCCGTAGATGCTCTCGTAGCGGGCCTGGATGTCGTTGATGCCCTCCACCTCGCCGTCCAGCGTGTTGGTGGACAGCAGGCTGAGGCCGTAGGGGATCTGCAGGTTGATGTGGTTGCGCCCGTTCTCGACATCGCCGACGGCGAATATCGAGAAGCCGGCGGAGCTCTCGTCCTCCCACAGCGCCTCGGCGGCGGCCATCTTCATCGGCTGCTGCTCGGTCATGATCTGCGCCTGCCAGTGCCCGGAGAGGGACACGCCGATCGCGGAGACCACGGTCACGGCCATGGCCACCCGCGCCGAGACGCGGAAGAGCTCCACGTGCCTCTTCCTGAGCAGCTGCCAGGCGCTCACCCCGGCGACGAACATTCCGGCGGCGACGAACGCGCCGAATATGACGTGCGGGAAGGTGACCAGGGTGGTGGAGTTGGTGAGCACCGCCCAGATGTCGGTGAGTTCCGCGCGGCCGGTCTCGGGGTTGAGGCGGTAGCCGACCGGGTGCTGCATCCAGGAGTTGGCGGCGAGGATGAAGTAGGCCGACAGGTTGGTGCCGATCGCGGCGATCCAGATCGTGGCCAGATGGACCCTGGGCGACAGCCGCTCCCAACCGAAGATCCACAATCCGAGGAAGGTGGACTCCAGGAAGAAGGCCATCAGTCCCTCCATCGCCAGCGGCGCGCCGAACACGTCACCGACGAAACGGGAGTAGTCACTCCAGTTCATCCCGAACTGGAACTCCTGCACGATGCCGGTGACCACCCCCATCGCGAAGTTGATCAGGAACAGACGTCCCCAGAACTTCGTCATCCGCAGGTAGGTGGGATTGCCCGTACGGTGCCAGGCGGTCTGGAATCCCGCGACGAGTACCGACAGACCGATCGTCAGCGGCACGAACAGGAAGTGGTAGACCGTCGTAATCCCAAACTGCCAGCGCGACAGGTCCAAGACGTCCATCGATGCTCCGTCTCATGAGTGATATCTCCGCAAGGATTCCGATTAGGGGGGTTTGCCACGTAGGGCCGCCGGGCCCTGATCGGAGGGACCTTGGTCCTGCCCCCTCGCCCCCATATCCGGGACTTATGGCCCTCGCCGTGGAAGATCCCGAACGCCGACGAGGTTTCCGCAGGTGAGGTGGCGGGTTAGGGGTGTGTGGCTGAGGGGGAGGCCTCAGATGATGTCGATCGAGGAACGCGGAGCCGGAGGAGCCCCGGACTCGCAGCGACATCGATCTTCTCAGTGGGAGAAACCCATGACCGGACGCAGATCGGCGCCGGGCGACCTTGGCCGCCGGATCGCCAGACGACGCGAGGATCTCGGCCTCAGCCGGGAGGAGTTGGCGAGGCGGGCCGGAATCGATCCCGGTTATCTCGCCTACCTGGAGGAGTCCGTGGCCTCACCGAACACCGGCACCGTGAACCGGGTGGCCACCGCCCTGGACACCAGGCCCGAGGAACTGCTCGGCAAGTACACCGACCTGCCGCCCGGTCACGGCCCGGCAACGGGTCGCCCCGTGCTGGAGAAGCTTGACCGGGACGAGTGCCTGCGGCTCATCACCCCCGGGGGGGTGGGCAGGATCGCCTTCGAGGGGGCCGACGGTCCGGTGATCCTTCCGGTCAACTACGCCCTGCACGGCGACTCGGTGATCTTCCGCACCGCCTTCGGCGGCCCGCTCGACGCTTCCCTGCGCACCGGGGTCCAGGGGGTCGAGTGCAAGGTCGCCTTCGAGGTCGACCGGATCGACGACGCCTGCCACGAGGGCTGGAGCGTACTGGTGCGCGGCGGGATCCAGCACGTCTCCTCCGAGGAGGACCGGGCCGCCCTGGCGGCGCTGGGCGTCCGGCCGTGGGCGGGAGGCGAGCGGGAACTGTACGTGAGAATCACCGCCGTCGAGGTCAGCGGCCGGCGCATCCGGCGCGGCCTGTGATCCCCTCGGAGATGGACGCCTGGGTCGTCGCCCACCCGGGGCCGATCCTCTCGCGTCCCCTGCGACGGGTCCGCGTCCCGGTCCCCTCCCCCGGGCCCGGCGAGGTGCTGGTCCGCGTCGAGGTCTGCGCGGTCTGCCGGACCGACCTGCATCTCGCCGAGGGCGACCTGCGGCCACGCCGTCCGAGGACCACACCCGGCCACGAGGCCGTGGGCCGGGTGGTGGCCGCCGGTCCCGGCGCCGGGCGGCTGTCGCCGGGCACCCGGGTGGGCGCGGCCTGGCTCCGCTCGACCTGCGGTCACTGCCGCTACTGCCTGCGTGGCTCGGAGAACCTCTGCCCCCGCTCGACCTACACCGGCTGGGACGCCGACGGCGGCTACGCCGAATACCTGACCGTTCCCGAGGACTTCGCCTACCCGCTGCCGCCGGAGACGCCGGCGGAGAAGCTGGCACCGCTGCTGTGCGCCGGGATCATCGGCTACCGCGCACTGCTCCGCAGTGACCTTCCTCCCGGCGGGCGCCTGGGCATCTACGGTTTCGGCGCCTCGGCGCATCTGACCGCGCAGATCGCCATCGCCCAGGGCGCGACGGTGCACGTGCTGACCCGCTCGGCCAGGGCCAGGGAACTGGCCATGACGCTGGGCGCGGCCTCGGCGGGCGACGCCGCGGACGCCCCGCCCGAGCCGCTGGACTCGGCGATCCTGTTCGCCCCGGTGGGCGAGCTGGTACCGGTCGCACTGTCCGCGCTGGACCGGGGCGGCACCCTCGCGGTGGCGGGCATCCATCTCAGCGACATCCCGCCGCTGACCTATGATCGCCACCTGTTCCAGGAGCGCACCCTGCGCAGCGTCACCGCCAACACCCGGGCCGACGGCCGGGCCTACCTGGAACTCGCCAGGGCCCACCCGCCCCGGGTGACCACGGTGCTCTATCCCCTGGCCGAGGCCGACCTGGCCCTGGCCGACCTGGCCGCCGACCGGGTCGAAGGGGCCGCCGTCCTGATGATCTCCTCCCCCTGACCGGGTAGGTGATCGCCGCTCCACCCCGTTGCTAGCATCGGGTCCATGCCACGCCCGCGAACCGTCAGCGACGAGGCGATCTTCGCCGCGGTCTCGGAGGTCGTCAGCCAGGTCGGTCCCGCCAGGCTCACCCTGGCGGCCGTCGCCAAGAAGGCGGGACTCTCGCCCGCCACCCTGGTGCAGCGCTTCGGTTCCAAGCGCGCGCTGCTGCTGAGCCTTCACCAGGGCGACACCGAGTACGTCCGCCGGCGGCTGCGCGTGGCGGGCTCCCGGAACGGGATCCTTGACACGCTGCTGGACAACCTGGCGGCCCTGGCCGAGCCGGTCTCCGACCCCGTGGCCTTCTCCAACCACCTCGCCGTCCTCCACCAGGATCTCAGCGACCCCGAGTTCCACGCCCAGGCGCGGGCACACGCCCGCGCCATGCGTGAGGAGATCCACGACCTGCTCGTCAGGGCCACGGAGGCCGGCGAACTCCTGCCCACCGACCTCGCACAGCTGGCCCGCTCCGTGCAGTCGACCTACAACGGCGCACTGGTCACCTGGGCGGTCCATCGCGAGGCGCCGCTGGAGACCTGGCTCCGCCGCGAACTCGACGCGGTTCTCGCCCCCTGGCGTGCCACCGGGAGAGCACGGGATACGAGCTTTCCACTTCGTACTATTGAATCCTCATAATTAGTGATCTCAAGGTAGATGCCCCGGAGAGGAAGCCAGACCATACCTGACGTCGGCCCCATCCAGGCGGGGATCCCGAGCGTGTGGACGAGTACCGGGTAACGGGGCGACTGGGAGAGGACGTCTACCTTGCCACGCCCCCCTCGGGAGACCGGATGGTCGTGCGACTGCTGCCCGCCGACGTGGACCGCGAGCGGTTCCGGGAGGCGATGGAGCCGCTACGGGAGATGTCCGCCTTCTGCACCGCCCAGGTTCTGGACAGCGGGGTGGACGGCGACAGGCCGTACATCGTCAGCGAGTACGTCGACGGCCCGACGCTTCAGGAGGTGGTGACCTCCGAGGGCGTTCTCGGCGCGCTCCCCGACGATCTGCGCGGGCTGATCACAGCCTGCCTCGCCAAGGACCCCGCGCGGCGGCCGGGCGCGAGCGACGCCCTGCTCCGGCTGGTCGGCGAGTTCCTGACATCCGACCTGATATCCCCCCGCCCCCCTCACGCCCGGCCCCCCTCCACCGGTCCGGCGCGGCGCCCCCGCACGCTGCCGCTGGTCGCGGGCGCGCTGGCCGTTTTCTCTTCCGCGCCGGCCGGTGCGAAAGCGGCGCAGGAGTCGGCGAATCATGGAGGGCGGCGTCCGCCTGGAACGACCCGGGATTTCGTCTCCCCCGATCGCCGCCAAGGCGTGCGGGACAGTCACCTCAAGCGGTCTCCCGCTCGCCAAAGGTTTCGATGTCTTCGCAGAGCGACTGAAAAACCAGTTCAGACACAAATGACTTTGACCTGCCACCGAAGATTGGTCATATTTGCGCAATGGTCAAACTACGCCCCCTAGCGGGAGTGATCCTCACATCCGTTCTGCTGACCGGCTCCATTGCCGTCACCCCCGCGGCCGCCTCGACCGCGGAGACCGTCACGGTCTCCATCACGGAGGCGGCGGCACGGCCGAGCAACGGAAAGATCCTCTACTCCCGCTACAGCCGCGGGCAGGGCACCCTGAAGATCAAGAACGGCAACCGGACGGACACCGTCGTCACCCTGGTCCGTGGCAGGTCCAAGGCACTCAGCGTCTACGTCCGCGCACGGTCCACCGCCACCGTCAGGGTGGTCAAGGACGGCACCTACACCATCTTCTACACCTCCGGCTACAGGTTCAGCACCTCCAGAGGCAGGTTCACCCGCGATCCCTCCTACCGGCGTTTCGACAAGCGGCTGAGGTTCGTCACGACCTCCACCAGTACGACCATCTGGACCCTCACCCTCACTCCCATCAGGGGAGGCAACGCCCGCACCCGCGGCGTCTCTCCGGGCGACTTCCCAGCCTGACCCCCCGAGATCCCGTCCCGTACATCTGACCGCCATCGCGACGCCCGCAGCGTCACCGAAGGGCGGCCGGGCCGCCTCCCCGCCCGGGGAGGCGGCCCGGCCGCCCGCTCGGCGGCGGAACCCGACGACCCGCCCCCCCACCATGAACGCCCCGGCGGCGGAAGCTCTCCGCTCCCAGCGAAGGAAACGACGGCGAGCCAGGCGCCGCAGCACACCTTCGCGGGACGTACCTTGAACTGCACGGGTTGTTGTATCTGACCAGACCCGGGGAAGGTGTGAACACCATGGAAGCCGCCACCGTGGAAGGCACCGTTGAGGAAGACGAACTCGTCCTGACCGACGACGACGAGATGCCCGCCGCCCTGGAGGCGAGTGTCGGAGCGAGCACCGATCCGGTCAAGGACTATCTCAAGCAGATCGGCAGGATTCCCCTGCTCAACGCCGAGCAGGAGGTCGAGCTCGCCAGACGCATCGAGGCAGGCCTGTTCGCCACCGAGCGGCTCAACGACAGCGATCTACTCCAGCCCGACGTGCGCGCGGAGCTCGAATGGCTCGCCGAGGACGGCCACCGGGCCAAGAACCATCTACTGGAGGCCAACCTGCGCCTGGTGGTGTCGCTGGCCAAGCGCCACACCGGCCGGGGCATGCTGTTCCTGGACCTGATCCAGGAGGGCAACCTGGGCTTGATCCGCGCCGTGGAGAAGTTCGACTACACCAAGGGGTTCAAGTTCTCCACGTACGCCACCTGGTGGATCAAGCAGGCGATCACCCGGGCGCTCGCCGACCAGGCCCGCACCATCCGCATCCCCGTGCACATGGTCGAGGTGATCAACAAACTGGCGCGTGTGCACCGGCAGATGACGACGGACCTGGGCCGCGAGCCCACCCCCGAGGAACTGGCCGTGGAACTGGAGATGACCCCGGAACGGGTCGTCGAGGTCCAGGGGTACGGTCGGGAGCCGATCTCCCTGCACAGCCCGCTGGGCACCGAGGGCGACAGCGAGTTCGGCGACCTCATCGAGGACTCCGAGGCGATCACCCCCGAGGACGCGGTGGCCTCCGCGCTGCTTCAGGAGCAGTTGCACACGATCCTGGAGGCGTTGTCGGAGCGTGAGGCCGGGGTGGTGGCGATGCGGTTCGGGCTTGGCGACGGGCGGCCGAAGACCCTGGAGGAGATCGGCCGCGCCTACGGGGTGACCCGCGAGCGCATCCGGCAGATCGAGTCCAAGACCATGACGAAGCTGCGCCACCCCTCGCGCTCGCGGGCCCTGCGCGACTATCTGACCTGATCGGCCGCCGGAGCTCAGCCGCCCATGCGCGCGACGAGGGCGGCGGCCGTCTCCTCCAGGCCGGCGGGCGGCCGGCCGAGCAGGCGCGCGAGGTCGGGGCCGGTCGCCGCCAGGGCACCCGCGCGCACCGCGGGGAACAGACTTCCCAGCCAGCCGGCCTCCTCGTCGGTGACCTCCCGATAGCCGACGGGGCCGCCCAGGACGCGCGTGAGGACCACGGCAAGCTCCGGATAGGTCCAGAGCGGGCCGTACAGCTCGTAGGTGGCGTTCTCGTGCCCTGCGCCGGTCAGGGCTGCACTCGCCGCCAGCGCCAGGTCGCGGAGCCGCGCGGTGTTGAGCGGCCGGCCTCCGGTGGAGGAGATGATCTCGCCGGTCTGCCTCGCCTGGGCCAGTGCGGTCCCCAGGAAGGCCTCGGAGTAGAACGCGTTGCGCAGCACGGTGTAGGCCGTCCCCGACTCGTGAAGCGCCTTTTCCGTGGCCCTGTGGTCGGCGGCCGGGCCGCCGACCACAGGGTCGTTCTCCGCACCGGCAGCACCGGTGTAGACGATCCGGCGCACTCCCGCCCGGACGGCGCGGTCGATGACGGTGCGGTGCTGCCGCAGACGGACCCCGGGCGTCAGGTCCGGGCCGGACACCAGGAGCAGGACCTCGATCCCCTGGAGAGCGGCGTCGAGGGAGACGGCGTCGTCGTGGTCTCCCCGGCGCACCTCGACACCGCGGCCCGGCAGGTCGGCCGCCTTCTCCGGGGTGCGGGCGAGGGCGACGAGGTCGCCGGGAGGGACCTTGGCGAGCAGGTCCTCGACGACGAGGCGTCCTAGATTTCCGGTTACACCGGTTACCGCGATCCTGGTCAACTACGGCTCTTATTTTCCGGCCCCCGCGAGCGGCCTGGTCGGTGACGGCATGGAGATGCCGAGGGAGCGTATCGGCGACGGGCCTTCGCCCGCCTCCGATTTAACTCCCGCCATCGCTCCGGGCCGTCACCGCCGTCCGGTGAGGACCGGGTTGCCCACCGGGCTCTCCGGGCACGCGACGGTGTCGCCGCACCGTCGTCTCCCGGGCGGATCGGATCGCCGACGTCCGGCTCCCCGGCGTCGGCGGCCCCCGGCCACCGGCGAGGCCCCGGGGGACCTCGCCGCCGGCACGGCTAGTACTTGCGATCGGGCAGGGCCGCCTTGGCCTGCTCGGGGGTGAAGGTGGTCTCCTCGGTAAGGACCCGCTGCGGGATCTGCTCGCCCTTGACCGCCTTCTTGACCAGGTCCATCAGTTGCGGGCCGAGCAGCGGGCTGCACTCCGCGATGAAGTTGATCTTCCCGTCGGCCAGGGCCTGCATGCCGTCCTTGACCGCGTCGATGGTAATGATCTTAATGTCGGTGCCCGGCTTGAGTCCCGCGCCCTCGATCGCCTCGATCGCCCCCAGACCCATGTCGTCGTTGTGCGCGAACAGGACGTCGATGTCCTTGTGCGCCTTGAGGAAGGCCTCCATGACCTCCTTGCCCTTGGCGCGGGTGAAGTCACCGGTCTGCGAGGCGATGATCTTGAACTTGGGGTCGGCCGCGATGGCGTCCCCGAAACCCTTCTTCCTGTCATTGGCGGGCGCGGAGCCCGTGGTGCCCTGAAGTTCGACGATGTTGACCGGGCCCGACTCGCCCTCGTACTCCTTGACCAGCCACTCGCCGGACTTCTGGCCCTCGATGACGAAGTCGGAGCCGATGAAGGTCCGGTAGAGCGAGGTGTCGGCGGAGTCGACGGCCCGGTCGGTCAGGATGACCGGGATGCCGGCGTCCTTGACCTCCTTCAGCACGGTGTCCCAGCCCGACTCGACCACCGGCGAGAAGGCGATCGCGTCGACCTTCTGCTGGATGAACGAGCGGATGGCCTTGATCTGGTTCTCCTGCTTCTGCTGGGCGTCGGAGAACTTCAGATCGATACCGGCCTCCTTGGCCGCCTCCTGGACGGACTTGGTGTTCGCGCTCCGCCAGCCGCTCTCCGCGCCGACCTGCGAGAAGCCGAGCGTGATCCGGTCGGATCCACCACCGGTCCCGGCGTCACCACCACCGGTCCCGGCGTCACCACCGCCGCAGGCGGTGAGCACGAGGGTCAGAAGCCCTGCGGCCAGCGCCGCGGGCACTTTCTTGAACATGGTTTCTCTCTTTCAGTGGGGGGCGGGACCGCTGCTCTCCCTGACCACCAGTTCGGGTTCCACAATGCGCGGGCCTTCTTGCTCGGTGCCCTGGATACGGTCGAGTAGCAGCCGGAAAGCGTGCCGGCCGACCTCGCCGAAGTTCTGCCTGACCGTCGTCAGCGGCGGCCAGAAGTAGGCGGCCTCGGGCACGTCGTCGAAGCCCACCACACTCACGTCCTCGGGGACGCGCCGGCCGGCCTCGCGCAGGGCCCGCAGCACCCCCAGGGTCATCTGGTCGTTGGCCACGAAGACCGCCGTGACCGACGGATCGTCGGCCAGCCGCTTACCGAGCCGGTAGCCGGAGTAGGCACTCCAGTCACCGGCCGCCGCCTCGGGCACCGACCGCCCCTCGGCCTCCAGAACGGATCGCCACCCCTCGACCCGTCCCCTGGCATCAATCCAGTTGGGAGGGCCGGACAGGTGCCAGACCGTCTCGTGGCCGAGGCTCAGCAGGTGTCGCGTCGCCCGTACGGCGCCACCGCGCTGGTCGACCATGACGACGGGGACCGGGATGTCCTCCCCGGCGTCCACCGCCACCACCGGGAGACCGGGCGAGAGGTGGCGCAGGCCGTCGGCGGCCGACTCGTGGGGGGCGACGATGACGATGCCGTCGACCGACTGCGCGCGCAGCCGCTCGACCCCCTCACCGATCGACCTGCGATTCAGCGCGCCGAGGCTGGCGATGTTGACCACGTAGTCGTTCTGCCTGGCCGCCTGCTCGATCGCGTAGAGCGTGGAGGCGGGCCCGTACAGGGTGGTGTCGAAGCTGACCACGCCGAGTACGCCCGAGCGACCCGTGACGAGCTGGCGCGCGGCCGGGTTGGGCCGGTAGCCGAGCTTGTTCACCGCCGCCATGACGCGCGCCCGGGTCTCGGGGCGCACCCTGTCGGGCGCGTTCAGCGCTCGCGACACGGTCATGGCGGAGACCCCGGCGAGCTCGGCGACGTCGTCGAGCACCGCCGGTCTGGTCCGTGCCCTGCCGTCGTCGGAGCTCGGTGTCATGGGTTCCTCGCCATGTTTCGCTGGGGTTACCAGAGTGTTTGCGATAACACCGAACCTGTCAATACCGAGGAAGACACCTTTTCTCCGCTCTGCCCAGCTAGCTGGATTTCCCCTTCCAACCGGAGGTTCTTCCCGAATCGTGACACCGGATACTCTTGACGCCCCAGCTGGTAGCGCTAACAATCAGAGCCCGATGACCGCCCCCTCCCACCCCACGCCCAAGGGCCTGGATCCCCGACGACGGCGAACCCGTCCCGCGGCGGCGCCGACTCGGCGACCAGCCGATCCGGTACCGCCGCCGATCCGCCCCACATCACCCCAAGGCGACCGCCCCACGGCCGGTCACCTCTCCGACCCCGCGTTCTCGGCGCGTCTCATGGACGGGCTCCGAGCTTCTTCACCGATGGGCCCACCGGTTCAGCCTGCCTTGCCGTCCACCCTCGCCTCCTCCAGGAGCACCAGGGCCAGCGCGTCGGCGGCGTCGACACGGCCGAGGGAGCCCGCGGCGCCGGCCATGGCGGCCCGAGCGCCCGGATCCCGCAGGAGCGCGTCCAACTCGGCCAGGAGCGCCTCGGCGGTCGGACCGTTCTCCAGCAGTGCCCGGGCGGCACCCGCCTCGGCGAGATAGCGGGCGTTCTGACGCTGCTCGTCGGCGGCGGAGGGCACCAGGGGGATGAGGACGGACGCCTTGCCCACGGCGGTCAGCTCGGCGACGGTGCCCGCGCCACTTCGGGAGACCACGACATCGGCCGCGGCGAACACGTCGGCCAGCTCCGCGCCGACGTACGGCACAGGGTGGTAACGATCGCGCAGCCGCTCGGGAAGCCCCTCGGCGGTACGGGTGAGCTGACCGATCCAGTCGGGGCCGCACTGGTGGAGCACCTGCGCCCTGGCCAGCAGTTCGGGCAGGATCGTCTCGACCATGGTGTTGATCTGACGGCTGCCCTGCGCGCCGCCGGTCACGTAGACCACGGGCAGGTCGGGTGAGAGCCCGAAGTGGCGCCGTCCGGCGTCGACGTTGCCGCGCAGCAGATGGGGACGGACCGGGTTGCCGGTGACCACGGCCCGGTCGCGCACCCCGGCGGGCAGGTGCTCGATCGAGGAGGGGTGGGTCAGCGCGATCCGCCGGGCGAAGCGCGACAGGATGCGGTTGGCCAGACCCAGCGAGGTGATCTGCTCGTGCATGACCAGCGGGCGGCCCAGCACCCGGGAGGCGACGCCCAGCGGCACGCAGACGTACCCGCCGGTCGACAGCACCACGTCGGGGCGGTAGCGGGCGGCGATACCGAAGGCCTGGAGCACGCCGACAGGGATCCGGAACATGTCCACGAGGTTGGTGACCAGCTCACGCGGGTTGGACGAGCGCCTGAGCTTCCCGGCCTTGATGGCCCGGAACGGGATGCCGTGCTCCGCCGCGATGCGGGCCTCCAGGCCGGTCGCCGTACCGACCCAGAGCACGTCCAGGCTGAGCCCCCGCGCACCGGCGTGGTCGCGCAGGGCCGCGACCGTGGTCAGCGCGGGGTAGGTGTGGCCACCGGTTCCGCCTCCGGTGACGAGCAACCGCAGGGTCCGGTGATTGCCGGCGTCCATGTCTGTCCATCCTTCCGATGTCACAATGATTCGTGTTCGCGGGGCGCACCGGAGTTCTCCGGGCCCCGGGCACGGTACCCGAGGTCCCAGTGAAGATCCACTTTGCCCTTCGTCGCCGGGCGGTCGCGCCCGGTGGTTTCTCCGACACGCCCGGCATCCGGGAGCGTCGCTCGAACGGCGCACGGCATTCGTTGCGGTGAGTACCGTATGTGACATGGATTTGACGGAAGAGCATTTCGCCGGGGCGTCGGAGCGTCTTGGTGACGCGCTGGCGGTGCTCCGGCAGCGAGCCGGGGCCGGCGCGGAGGCGCTGGACTATTTCGGTGACATCGCCGAAGAGCTGCATCCGATCGGATCCTGGCTACGGCGACCGGCTCAGGCCGCGGAGTGGCCGCACCACATCATGCCTCCTGTCTACGGCCTGCTGTTCGCTCAGGCGTGGTCGCTGGCGTTTCCCGGCGAGGCGCCCTCGGTCTTCCCCCACGGCGCGGAGCGGACCGAGTCCGGGTGGACCGTGCAGCGGGCCACCATCTGGCTCGGCGACACCTACGTTCCCGGTTGGCTGGATGTGAAGGCACCGCTGATCGTGATCGGTTCGCTGGTGGTGGAGGGGCTCCTCGACGACGGCGACGTCTCGGAGAGCTATCTCGCGGTGACCGGTGACCTGCGGGCCCGCGCGATCCACAGCGCGGCGGACCACCTGGTGCTCGGCACCGTCGCCGCGGGAGTGATCTTCTGTTCCGGCAACGACGGCTCCCTCGTCGCGGGCCGGGACATCGTGGCGGACCTGTTCGTGCCCGCCGAGCACGCGTACGAGCACTACGGCCTGCTGCGGGCCGGTGTCGTCGGTGTCGGCGACCGCGCCGACATCGTGGCCGAGCGGCTGGCGCCGTGGCTGCCCTCGGGCTACGTCCGCCTCGGCGGGCTGGGCGAGCCGGTGGACCGCTGGCGTGTCCTGCAGGAGGCCGCCGCCGGGCGGTCACCGGTGCTCGCCCAGCCCCGGCCGGTGATACTCCCGCCGCCGGCGCTCCTGCTCTCGGCCCTCGCCGCACCGGCCGGGGTGACGGAGCTCGACCTGTCCGGCAGCCGCCTGCACCGCGTCCCCGAGGACATCTCGGCCCTCACCTCGCTGACCCGGCTGGACCTGGAGCACACACCGCTGACCGGCCTGGACGGCATCGAGGGGCTGCACACGCTGGAGCACCTGTCGATCAGGAACACGCCCGTGCGGTCGCTGGCCCCGCTCCAGGCGCTGAAGGATCTCCGTCACCTCGACGTCTCCTACTGCGAGGACGTCCAGGACTGGGCCGTGCTCCTCGACCTGCCCTCGCTCGACACGCTCGTCGCGCACGGCTGCGCCCTTCCGGCGCACGTACGCGCGCAGCTCGTCGCCAGGCTCAGCGACCGGATCATCGGGCGGGGCTAGGCGAGCAGACAAGGAGGACGGCCGGGCCCCCGAAAGGGGCACCGGCCGAAGAGCTCTCACAGGCCGTAACGGCTCTTGAGATGGCGCCGCCAGTCACGGAACATCCACTTGTCGAACTCGGTGATCTGAGCGGTGCTTCCCACCTTCATGAGGAAGCCTCCGACGCCGCCGGGCGTGTACGAGACGGGCGGGGCCGGGGTCGCGGGCCCGCCGAAGGTGGGCAGTCCGATGCTCTGCACCGCCGAGGCGGGGGTGTAGAGCGTGAGCGAGGTCGCGGTGAGAAGCAGGGTGACGGCGGCGGTCAGCGACCGCCGGGCGCGGGAGAGGACGGGCATCGCTTCACATCTCTCGGAGGGGGGTTGACGCGGGGGCCTGCGTGTTCCTAGAGAGCCATCCATTCCAGGACACCGGTCGAGTAGCCGGTTCTGGAGGTGATGCTCAGTCTCAGCCGGGTGGTCGAGACCGGGGTGAACGTGGTGACGTTGTAGGTGTTCGCCGTGACGCCGCAGGCCGACTGGCCGGGCACGTCGACGTAGGCGCTGCCGTTCCAGTACTGCACCTTGCAGGAGGCGGGCAGGTCGATGCCCTGGTCGTCGTCGAACCAGTAGGTCGCCACCTTGCCGACGCTCTTGGCGGTGGACCACCGGTACTCGATCCACTCGGTCCCCTGGTGGTTCCAGTTGCCGTACGCGCCGTGGCCGTGGTCGGCGGAGCTCGTCGGGACGTAGCCGTCGTTGATCGCTCCGAGGGTCTCCCACGGAGAGACGTACAAGGTGGAGGCGGCGGTGAGGGCGTGGTTGGTACCGGAGGGCGGCTGGCCGCCTCCCCCTCCGCCGGAGGTCTGCACGACCTTCTGCATGGTGCCGTCGGCGTTCCAGTAGAGCTTGTCCAGGGTGACCGAACGGCGGAAGTTGCCCCCGCCCGGCGACCGGCGCGGGCGCCTTCCGGAGAGAGCCGGCGATCCGGCCGTGGCCGAGGCCGGTTCACCGAAACCCCGGACGCTCCCGGGAAGCCGGCGCCGACGGTCACCTCGCGGGCTCCCGTACTCGAAGTACGCGGCGGCCGGACCGTCACCCGGGACCCCGGCCGACGCCTCCTTCGCGAATCAGGGGAGTGCTCAGGTGGCCGTTGACGGCTTCGCGGGGCCGGAGTGCACCGAGCTGCCGAGCACGAGACGGAGCGGGTCGCGACGACGGCGGTCGCGGACGACGAGATGCTGGTCGAGATCCGCATCCCGGCGCGGCCGGACGGGTCGAGCGCCTACGAGAAGACCTATGCGGGAACGCCGAACCAGGTGGCCAGCGCCTCCCGCAGGCCGAAGCTCACAGGGTCGCCCGTTTCCTCGTCAGGGGCCGTCCAGGCGACGTAGCCGTCCGGGCGGATCAGCAGCCCGGCGGGGACCCGCCGACTGGAAGTGGCGGTGACGACGTCCACCCGGTCCTTCCAGCCCGTCACCGTCTCATCCAACTCGTCGCCCCCGCCGAGGTCGAGGAGGAGCGGCCGGGCGCCGTGCGTCAGGTCCGCGAGCCGCACGGTGCCCGCGTCCGTGACGAGGGAGAGATCCGGTACCGAACGGCCGAGGAGGGGGTGCGGCACCGGACGGGCACTCCCCATGTCATAGCGGATGTCCGAACCCGCCATGAGCTCGGCGATGTGCCGCCGGTTCTCCTGGTGTTCGAGCAGCTCGGCGAAGAGTTCGCGCAGCGCGGTGACCTCCTCGCCGGGGGCGAGCAGGGCGGTCTGCGCCCGGATGTGCATGACGACCCGCCGGCCCACGGGGTGCCGTTCGTCGTGGTAGGTGTCGAGCAGTCCCGGCGGCGCCCAGCCGTGAACCTCGGCGGCGAGTTTCCAGCCGAGGTTCACGGCATCCTGCAGGCCGAGGTTGAGCCCGGGACCGCCGACCGCGGAGTGCACGTGCGCGGCGTCCCCGGCCACCAGCACGCGACCGGCGCGGTAGCGGTCGGCCAGGCGGGTGTTGCCGCTGGTGAGGCGGCGGAGCACATGGGGTCCTCGACCCGCGGGCGGGGTCATCGGCAGGTCGGCCCCGAGCACCCTGTGCACGCTGTCACGCAACTCCTCCAGGGTCATCGGCACCCGCTCGTCGATCTGCTCCCGCCGTCCCCACTCCATGGTGGTCACGAGGTGCACGCCCGGCTCGAACGACGCGAGGGCGAACACCCCGTGCGCGGTTCGGTGCATCATGAACGGCCTCCAGCGTGCCCCGGCCAGCAGCAGCTCGCCGGTCGCGGGGTCGAGCACGGAGGTGGGCAGGACCGCGTGGGCGCTGCGCGACACGATGTCCTCGGCGGTGACGCCGGGAAAGCCGATACCCGCCCGCTTCCGTACGACGCTGTGGGCTCCGTCGCAGCCGACCAGATAGCGGGTGCGCAGCTCGTAGTCTCCGCCGGGGGCATGGACGGCGACCGTGACACCGTCCCCGTCCTGCGCCAGGTCCACCAGTTCGTGGCCGCGCCGGATCTCCACCCCGAGTTCCAGCGCCCGCTCCTGTAACAGCTGCTCCAGGCGGCGCTGTGGGAGCGGGAGGATGTGCAGCGGGCCGGGGTCCAGCGTGCTCAGGTCCAGGTGCATGCCGCCGAACATGAAGAACGGCGCGGGAACCGGGGGGTGTGAGGCACCGGTGAACCGCCGGTACAGGCCCCGGCTGTCGAGAACCTGGACCACCTGCCCGACCAGGCCGTTGGCCCTGGGCTCCTCGCCCGGCTCCGGCAGCCGCTCCAGCAGCACCGGGCGGACGCCCGCCAGGCTCAGCTCACAGGCCAGCATCAGCCCGTTCGGGCCGCCACCGGTGATCACAACGTCAACGGACATCGCAAACCTCCTTGGTCGGATGAGGGAGCGGGCGCGATGGCACACCGCCCGCCGGAGGTCGGCGGAACAGCCATGGCCCGCATACGGCCATGCGTTGAAACCGTCTCGGTGTCCGCACACCGCCCGTGATGTCAATATAGGTTGACACCAATCCTCCGTCAACCCTGGTTGACGAGAGACCTGTGCCTTCCCTCGAACACCGGGGAACACCTCTGGGGGCACGGCCGCGACCGTGCCCGGTGGCCGTGTCCGCGTCAACGGCCGCGGCCGCGGCCGGGATCCTCCGAGTTCCCCCTGCCGGGAATTCCTGCCAGGATCGGCACATGGTGAGGATCGGACAGGTGGTGCTGGGCGTCACCGACATGCGACGTGCCGTCGGGTTCTGGACGCGGGCGCTGGACTACGCGCCGCGCGAGGGCGAGACCGGGGACGACTGGACTGTGATCGCTCCGATGGAGGGTGACGGCGTCCCGCTGGCACTGGACATCAGCAGGACGCCGGTGCGCCGGCATCCCCGGACGCACCTCGACCTGTTCGTCCCCGACGCCGCCGGGCAGGCGTCCGAGGTGGAGCGGCTGGTGTCACTGGGGGCCGAACGCGTCGACTGGGACCTCTACCCGGACGACCCCGACTTCGTGGTCCTCGCCGACCCCGAGGGCAACGTCTTCTGCGTCGTCGACCTCAGTCACGGCTGAGAACCGGGGCGCGGCCACCCTGCCGGACCCGTCTCACCCCGCATCCGGGCGGTTTCCCGCCGGGCACACCGCGCGGCCGACTACGACACGGGACTCACACGTGAACGCGTGGCGGCCCGGGTGCCACGTGCCGGAGAGGTGACCCCGGGCCGGACCTCAAGGCGCGCCTGGACGAGATCGCGACGGGCCGGCACCGGCGAAACGGCCCCTAGGCCGCCACGGCGGGCGAGCGGTCGCCGGCGATGCGGATGGCGAAGCCCACGAGCACGGCGCCCATCAGGTAGCGCTGCACGCGCATCCAGATGGGCCGCCGCCCGAGGAAGGTCGCGACCGAGCCCGCGGTCAGCACGATCATCGCGTTGACCGACAGGGCGATGACGATCTGGATGGCTCCCAGCAGGAGGCTCTGCGTGCCGACGTCGCCCCGGGCCGGATCGACGAGCTGAGGCAGCACCGACACGTACAGAATGGCGATCTTGGGGTTGAGCAGGTTGGTGATCAACCCCATGGAGAACAGCCGACGCGGCGGGTCCACCGGGAGGGTCCCGGGAGCGAAGATCGGCCCGCCGCCGGGCCGGACCGTCTTCCAGGCCAGCCAGAGCAGATACCCGGCGCCCGCGAGCTTGACCGCGACGTAGACGGCGGGCACCATCGCGAAGATCGCGGCGATCCCGGCCGCCGCCGCCAGCAGGTAGACCAGAAAGCCCGCCGCGACGCCCGCCAGTGAGATCAGCCCGGCCCAGCGCCCCTGCGTCACGGACCGCGACACCAGGTAGATCATGTTGGGGCCGGGGGTGAGCACCAGGCCGAGGGCTACCGCGGCAATGCCCGCGAGGGCACTGATAGAGATCATGAGCACATCATCGAGCATCCCTCCCGCCGAGAGAACGGCCAATTTCCGGAATTGGCCTGGTTGCTATCAACCCCGGCCGCCGGCCGATCGGACCATGGCCCGGGGAGGCCCTCACCCCGGCGGTGAAGACCCGAGCCGGGTTGAGGACACCCGATATGACATCGGAAAAGACAGCACGCCGTTCACCACGGAAAGGCCATCTCCGGCACCCCGCACTCCCCAAGCCGCCGCCCCGCCCACCTGGCCCATCGGCCGGCGGCGGGGCGGCGCGACCTCGCGGAAGCGGCGCGGTCAGGCCTCCCGGAAGCGGATGTCGCGAGATCCCGCCCCAGGGGCGACGAAGTCGAGCAGGTGTGCTCCCTCCACCTCCAGGTCCGCCCGCTCCCTCGCGCTCACCGGCGCGAACAGCTCCACCTCCAGGATCGCCTCGCCCCGTTTGGCCGTCACCTTCCACATGCCCCGCACGAAGCCGTCGACCAGCACCGTCGCCTTGATGATGCCGTTGATCGTGAAGACCCGCGCCCGATACTCCTCCTCCGTGATCCGGGTCCTGGTCCGCGTGGCGAACGACAGCAGCATGTTGTCGAACTCCGACAGGTAGCGCACCGGGGCAGGAGTCTCGGGGGCGGGGCGCGGCGCCTCGGGCAGGTCGAACAGCTCCGCGCCGTCCTCGGTCGCGAAGGTCCGCAGGCCCATGCCGCGGACGATCTCCCCCAGGCGGGTCATGCCCGACCACTGCTGAACGTCCATCACCGTGGCGGGTCCGTAGGCGGCGAGGTAGCGGCGGATCGCCTCCTCGGCGGAGGGCCGCTCGTCCTGGGACCGGCCCAGCCATGCCTCCGCGGTGGTGTGGGTGGCCTGGCCGCCCACCCCCCAGATGCCTCTCGGCGGGACCTGCACCAGCGCCAGCGTGTTGCGCACCCCGGCGACCAGGACGGCGGCCGGGGCATCCGGCCACTGCTCCTGCAGCAGCACCCCGAGTTCACGGAACGTCAAAGGACGTTCCTCCACCAGCTTGCGCCCGGCGACGGCAAGCTCGTCCAGGTCCACCCCGGCCAGGCCCTTGCCGTGCGTGCCCCCCCGCAGGCCCCGCGCCAGCATCGGCCCCAGCAGCGGGCGAAGCGCCAGGCAGTCGTCGGCGGTGACCAGATGGATGGTGGAACGCATCAGCGCCAGCCTCACCACCTGGCGCTCGTTGATCAACCGGGCGAGGTCGTCGTGGGTGAACCCGGCCAGGCGTGCCCAAAGTCCGACGTAGGGAGGGTTGGGGGCCTGGGCCTGCATGCCGTACAGGTGCCGGACCGCCTCCAGCGCGGACAGCTCGACGCGGGCCAGCAGCAGCTGCCGCTCCAGGGTGGCCCGGTTGAGCGCGCGTCGGCTGAGCACCTCGGGCATGCGTGTCCTCTCATCGCGAGTCGCGGTGGCGCGGCCTCGCCTTGATCCACTTGATCCACTTGATCCGCGCCAAGCTACCAGAACGGAATAATTCATCCCATATTGCTTCCGGCAGGCAGTGCCAGGTCAGAGGGCCGGTGGCACCCACACGTACGGCGTCGTCGTCGTGATCGCCTCCAGGCCGAGCCTGGCCAGGATCGGGCGGCTGGCATCGGAGGCGTCCACCTGCACCAGGCGGAAACCTCGCGTCACTGCCAGCTTCGCCCGGTACGACACCATCGCCCGGTAGATACCCCTGCCCCGCCACTCCTTCAGGGTCGAGCCACCCCACAGTGAGACGAAGTCGGTGCCCTCGTGGAAACGGACCCATGCCGCGCACACCACCCGGCCGCCCTCCTCGGCGATCACCACCGTGCACGGATCTCCAGGGCCGGCGAGCTCGCGCTCCAGCACGCCGGGCAGCCAGCCGTGGTCGGCATCCCAGACCGCCTCCTCCAGTTCGCGAATGCGCTCCAGGTCATCCCGCCCCGCCACCTCGCGCAGCCGCACCCCGGCGGGTGGCACGTGGGCACCGGCCAGCTCACCGGCCTCTCCGACGAGCACCGTCTCCCGCTCCCCCGCCTCGAACCCGGCCACCGCGAGCCGCTCGGGCAGGTCGGCGGGCAGGTCATAACCGTGGTACTTCCACTCGACCTCGCGCCCGACCCGGGTGAAGAAGTCCCGCTGGCGCGCGATGAAGGCGTCCAGCTCGACACCCTCCAAACCACCAAGGTCGCGATACGTCAGGAAACCTTGGCCGTGGCCGTTCGACACGACCCTCAGCAGCGGCCCGATCCTTTCGGCCGTGCGGCCCGGCATCGGCCGGGCCCGGAGCTGCTCGTCATATGCCCGAAGGTAGGCGGAAGCCCGCGATGAGATGTCCATTGGGGACAGCCAACCACACACTTATCGGCTCCGACATGGCGTTGTGGACCTAGACACGGTCCAGGCGCCGGTGCGGGAGCGGTGGCCGCTCCACCTCGATCGGATCGCCGGGCCGCACCTCACCGCCCGCCACCACCACGCCCATCACCCCGGCCCTGCGGACCACCTCGCCGTTCTCGTCCCTGCCCGCCACCTGCTTGAGCAGGCCCTTCTGGAAACCCTCGATCTGCCCGCAGGGATTACGCAGCCCGGTCACCTCCACCACCGCGTCCCGCCCCAGTCTGAGCAGCGTCCCCACCGGAAGTCCGAGCAGGTCGACGCCCCGGGTGGTGACGTTCTCCCCCAGCTCTCCGGCGGCCACCGAGAAGCCCGCGGCCCGTAGTTCGTCGTGGAGCTCGGCCTGGATCAGATGGACCTGGCGCAGGTTGGGCTGGGTGGGGTCCTGCGCCACCCGCGACCGGTGTTTCACGGTCACCCCGAGGTGCGCGTCCCCCTCCACGCCCAGCCCGGCCAGCAGCCGGATGGCGGGTTCCGTGGTCTTGCCGAAGGTGTGGGTGGCGCTGCGGCTGACCGCCGTCACCAGGATGCCCCGGCCTTCAGGCCGGGGAGGAATCGGGAGCGGGAGGGCCGCCAAGGCCCGAGCGTGTCCTGACCCGTCAGTCATACCGTGATCCTTCCTCCTTTTCGGCGGGGATGGAATCTCGCGCCCGCGCCTGCACAACGTGGATTCATGACACCCGATAGGGTCGGCACGGTGAGCGTGCCTGCCGTCCCCGTCTCGCCCGGCCCCTCCATCGAGCCCGCGCGAGACCCCTACCGGGTGTATCTCGACTCCCTGACCAGCGCCGAGTCCCGCCGCACCATGCGCGGCTGTCTCGACAGGCTCGCGGCGCTCGTCTCCGGCGACGAGGTCTCCAGCGGTGCGGGCCAGCCCTGGCACCTGCTGCGCTACGAGCACACGGTGCGCATCCGCGCCCTGATGACCGAGCGCGACTGGTCCCCCTCGTACGTCAACAAGCACCTGGTCGCGCTGCGCAGGGTGCTGCGCGAGGCCTGGCGGCTCGGCCTGATGAGCGCCGAGGAGTACCAGCGCGCCGCCGACCTGCCGACGGTCGAGCACACCCGCCTGCCAGCGGGCCAGCACGTCCCGCCTGAGGTGGTGGGCGCCGCGCTGGCCGCCTGCGACCGCGACGACTCCGCCGCGGGGGTCCGCGACGCCGCCCTGCTGGCGACGCTCTACTCCACCGGCTGCCGTCGCGCCGAGATCTCCGGGCTCTCGCTGGGCGACTACGACCCCGGCTCCCGCTCGCTGCGGGTACGCGGCAAGCGGGACAAGGAGCGGATGGTCTACCTCACCACCGAGGCCGTGGTCAGGATGGAACGCTGGCTGGCCGTACGGGGTCGCTCCGCCGGGGCCATGTTCTGCCCCATCAGCAGGCTCGGCCGGCTGCGGACCAGGGACCGCGGGCCCGCGCCCATGACCGGACAGGCGGTCGCCGACATCCTGGCCAGACGCCTGGCCGAGGCCGGGGCCGGGGCACGCACCCCGCACGACTTCAGACGCACCTTCATCGGCGAGTTGCTCGACGCCGGGGTGGATCTGGCCACCGCGCAGGCCCTCGTCGGCCACTCCTCCCCCGCCACCACGGCCCGCTACGACCGCCGTCCCGAACGCCGCCGCCGCGAGGCCGTCGACAGGATCACCCTGCCCGCCCCCAGGCCGCTCTGACCTCCGGCTGTGATCCCACCGGCGCCTGCGGCCCCCATGGTCGAAACCCGAACTCGCCGCGATTCACCAGCAGCGCCGTAACTGTCGGTGGCGCCCCCTACTATGAGCCACCTCAAGGAGGGATAACCGCTCATGGTGAACGCACTGAGGGTTTCGCTGCTGGTCACGACCGACCTGCCACCGGATACCGACCTGACGGAGTTCGGGCGGTTACTGGTTGACTCGGTGCGCACGCTCCAGCGGGACGAGGTGACATATCCCGCGTTCCTGCGCGGCGGGGTGTTCTGGCTGGACCGGCCCCTGCCGCCGTCCGACGACGGGATTCCCCGCGCGGCGGCCGAGGAGCTGCGGTTCGCGGCGCTGCTGGGTCATCTGTCGGCCGGTCAGCCGCCGGGCTCCTCGAAGGAGACGGTCGCCGACGCCTGCCGGGCGATCACCGCCGCCGTCGCCGCCAGGTACGGCGACCTGGGCAGCCCGCCCGCCGTGATGGCGATCCGCAGTGAGGACGTGCGCGAGCGCACCCCCTCCTCGGCCATCTCCGTCGGCCCCGCGGAGACGCTCCCCAGAACCGCGGATCTCTCCGCCCGGGGCGTGTGGTCCCGGGCGGAGGGATCCGGGCAGGTGGAGGGGCAGCCCTTGGCGACGGCCCGGAAGGCCCAGGTCCCGGAGCCGACGGCGTAGACCGTCGCGATGTGCGTCGTGCGGACCCGGACGGCGCCGCCGCTCGTGGATCTCCATGGGGATTGCCACGGGAAGCGGGGTCAGCGCAGGAAGGCGGCGGCGACGCCGGCGTCCACCGGGATGTGCAGGCCGGTGGTCTGGGTGAGCTGGGTCAGCTGGAAGACCGCGGCGGCGATGTGCTCGGGCAGCACCTCGCGCTTGAGCAGGGTGCGCTGCGCGTAGTACTCGCCCAGCTTCTCCTCCTGCACCCCGTACACCGCCGCCCGGTTGGCCCCCCACCCCGAGGCGAAGATGCCGGAGCCGCGCACCACCCCGTCGGGGTTGATGCCGTTGACCCTGATCCCGTACTGGCCCAGCTCGGCCGCCAGCAGCCGCACCTGGTGCGCCTGGTCGGCCTTGGCCGCCCCGTAGGCCACGTTGTTCGGCCCGGCGAACACCCCGTTCTTGGAGGAGATGTAGACGATCTCCCCGCCCATGCCCTGGCCGACCATCACCCGGGTGCTCTCCCGCGAGACCAGGAACGAGCCGCGGGCCATGACGTCATGCTGCAGGTCCCAGTCGGCGACACTGGTCTCCAGCAGCGAGCGCGACAGCGACAGGCCGGCGTTGTTGACCACCAGGTCCACCCCGCCGAACGCCAGCACCGCCGCCTGGAGCGCGGTGATCACCTGTGCCTCGTCCGTGACGTCCACCCGCACGGCGGTCGCCACGTCCTCGACCCGGTAGGCCCTGGCGCCGAGCTCGGCGGCGACCTTCTCCGCGGCGCCCAGGTCGCGATCGGCCACCACCACGCACGCGCCCTCGGCGGCCAGCCTGCGGGCGGTGGCCGCGCCGATGCCCGAGCCGCCCCCGGTGACCAGCGCGACCCTGGTGGCCAGCGGCTTCGGTGCCGGCATCCGGCGCAGCTTGGCCTCCTCCAGCTCCCAGTACTCGATCCGGAACTTCTCGCTCTCCTCGATCGGGGCGTAGCGCGACAGCGCCTCGGCGCCGCGCATCACGTTGATCGCGTTGACGTAGAACTCCCCGGCCACCCGGGCGGTCTGCTTGTCCCGGCCGAAGGAGAACATGCCCACCCCCGGCACCAGCACGATCGCCGGATCCGCGCCGCGCATGGCGGGCGAGTCGGCGGTGGCGTGCCGGTCGTAGTAGGCCGCGTACTCCTCCCGGTAGACGGCGTGCAGCTCACGCAGCCGGGCGACGGCGTCGTCGAGCGGAGCCTCGGCGGGCAGGTCGAGCACCAGCGGGGCCACCTTGGTGCGCAGGAAGTGGTCGGGGCAGGAGGTGCCCAGCGCGGCCAGTTCGGGATGACGCTCGCGGGACAGGAAGTCCAGCACCTCGTCGGTGGCGGTGTAGTGGCCGACCTGTGCCACGTCGGTGGAGGCCAGGCCGCGGATCACCGGGAAGAGCGCGGCGGCCCGCTCGCGCCGGGCCTCCTCGGGAAGCGGCTGGTAGCCGGGCCTGACCGGGCCGAACGGCTCGGCCGCGCCGTGTTCGGCGATATGGGCCTCAGCGGTCCGGATGATCCACAGCGAGTTGGCCTCGCACTCCTCGGAGGTGTCGCCCCAGGCGGTGATGCCGTGGCCGCCGAGGACGCAGCCCACGGCCTGCGGGTTGTCCTTCTTGATCGCGGCGATGTCAAGGCCGAGTTGGAAGCCGGGGCGCCGCCACGGCACCCAGACCACCCGGTCGCCGAAGATCCGTGCCGTCAGCGCCTCGCCGTCGGCGGCGGTGGCGATCGCGATGCCCGCGTCCGGGTGCAGGTGGTCCACGTGTGCCGCGTCCACCAGGCCGTGCATCGCGGTGTCGATCGACGGCGCCGCGCCGCCCTTGCCGAAGGCACAGAAGTCGAACGCGGTGACCATCTCGTCCTCGCGTTCGACGCCCGGATAGACGCCGCTCAGGGCGCGTAGCCGGTCCAGCCGCAGTACGGCCAGGCCCGCCTCGGCCAGCGTGCCGAGGTCTCCTCCGGACCCCTTGACCCACATCAGCTCCACGTCGGAGCCGGTCACCGGGTCGAGGGCCACGCCCTTGGCCGAGGTGTTGCCGCCCGCGAAGTTGGTGTTGCGCGGGTCCGCGCCGAGTGCGCGTGACCGCTGCAGCAGTTTCTCAACCGGCGTTCTCATGAAATATCCCCCAATGAATGAACCGTGTTCTCAGCATGCGAGGCGCGGGTCTCAGGCACCCCAGCCGGCCTGGGCACCGCCGACGCGCTCGGCGACGATCTTCTCGAAGTACCCCGAGCGCGCGTAGGCGGCCATCGGGTCGGGGTCCAGCCCCCGCTCGGCGCGCACCTCCGCCAGGAGCGGGCGCACGTCGGTGTTGTAGGCGTCCATGAACACCCCGTTGGCCCCCAGTACGTCACCGGCGGACTGCGCCGCCGCCAGCGCCGCCCGGTCCACCAGCAACGCCTTGGCCGTGGCCTCCTGCACGTTCATCACCGACCGGATCTGCCCGGCGATCTTCGGCTCGATGTTGTGGCACTGGTCCAGCATGAACGCCACGTCCTCGGTGTATCCGCCACCGCGAACCACCTCGAACATGATACGGAAGAGCTGGAACGGGTCGGCGGCCCCCGCCATCAGGTCATCGTCGGCGTAGAAGCGGGAGTTGAAGTCGAACCCGCCCAGCTTGCCCTCGCGCAGCAGGAACGCCACGATGAACTCGATGTTGGTGCCCGGCGCGTGGTGCCCGGTGTCGACCACCACCTGCGCCTTGGGGCCAAGCTTGACGCAGTGGGCGTAGGCGGTGCCCCAGTCGGGCACGTCGGTGGTGTAGAAGGCCGGCTCGAACAGCTTGTACTCCAGCAGGAAGCGCTGGTGCTCGCCCAGCCGGTCGTAGACCTCGGCCAGCGACTCGGCCAGCCGGTCCTGCCTGGAACGGATGTCGTCCTGGCCGGGGTAGTTGGTGCCGTCGGAGAACCACAGCTTCAGCGTGTCCGAACCGGTGGCGTCCATGACGTCGACGCACTCCAGCAGGTGGTCGGTCGCCTTGCGCCGCACCCGCGCGTCCGGGCTCGTCACGCTGCCCAGCATGTAGTCGTCGTCCTGGAAGACGTTGGAGTTGATCGCGCCGATCCGCACTCCCAGGTTCGACGCGTGCGCCGCGAGGTCGGCGTAGTCGTCGACCCTGTCCCAGGGGATGTGCAGCGCCACGCTCGGCGCGACGCCCGTGAAGGCGTGCACCTGGGCGGCGTCCGCGAGCTTCTCGTACGGATCCCGGGGCACCCCGCGCTGGGCGAACACCTTGAACCGGGTACCGCTGTTGCCGTACGCCCATGACGGGGTCTCGATGGCCTGCGCCAGCAGGGCGGCCTTGATGTCGCTCATCGAAGCTCCGGGGCTGCCCCGGCCACGGCCGTTGCAGTCCCTCCTCCTATCTTCCTGATCCAGTGGGGGTACGCGGTCCGACCGTTCCGGCGCGCACGCCGGCCGGTCCACCCGGGCACGGCGCGCGGGTCGGGCGGGCCGTGCCGGTGGTGTCGGTCAGAAGTCGAACTGGTCGATGTTGGCCTTGTCGAAGACGAAGGGCGGGCCCAGGATGATCTCCCCGTCCTTGCCGATGGTCCGCTCGCCGAGCCTGCCCGCCTTGAGCACCTCGCCCTCGGCGCCGGTGATCTGTCCCGAGGCCAGCGCCGCGGCGGCGTAGGAGGCCAGGTAGCCCAGGTCCTTGGGGTTCCACAGCGCGAACTTCGCCACCGTGCCGTCCTTGACGAACTGGCGCATCTGGTTCGGGGTGCCCAACCCGGTCAGCACGACCTCGCCCTTGTACTTGGAGCCGGAGATGTAGCGGGCGGCGGCGGAGATGCCGACCGTGGTCGGGGAGATGATGCCCTTCAGGTCCGGGTAGGCCTGCAGCAGCCCCTGGGTCTCCTGGAAGGACTTCTGGTCGTCGTCGTCGCCGTAGGCGACCTTGACCAGCTTCAGCCCCGCGTACTCGGGCTTGCCCAGCTCGTCCTTCATGAACTCGATCCAGGTGTTCTGGTTGGTCGCGTTCGCCGTCGCCGACAAGATCGCCACCTCGCCCTTGCCGCCGATCATCTCCGACAGCAGTTTCACCTGGCTACGTCCGATCTCCTCGGAGTTGGCCTGGTTGATGAAGATGTCGCGGCAGTCCTTGGAGGCGTCGGAGTCATAGGAGATGATCTTCACGCCCTTGGCGCGGGCCTGCTGGAGCGGGCCGCACACCGCGTTGGCGTCGTTGGCCGCGATCAGGATCGCGTCGTGGCCCTGCTGGGTCAGCGTGTTGATGTAGGACACCTGCGAGGAGGCCGAGGCGTCGGAGGGGCCGACCTCCTTGGCCTGCCCCTTGAACTCCGCCGCCGCCTCGATGCCCGCCTTGTCGACGATCGTCTCGTAGGGGTTGTTGATCTGCTTGGGCAGGAAGGCGAGTTTCAGTCCTTCCTTGATCGGCGCGTTCGGATCGGCCTTCGCCGGGGCCGACGACGCGGGGGCGGCGGGGGCGGCCGAACTCGCCGAGTCCTTGGTGGTGCCGCCGCCGCAGGCCACCAGCCCGAGCGAGAGCAGACCGGCCATGACCGCGGTCGAGGCGGACCTTCGCGAAACAGTGAACATAAGCGCTTCCTCAGGATGCGGGGGGTGTGGGCGATGGGACAGGTGACGGACGGCGCCGGCGTTGCCCGATGACGGCAACGAGACGCGGGGTGATCACCGAGATGATCAGGAGGAGTCCGGTGACGATCGACTGGATCTCCGTCGACACGTCGTTGAGCATGAGCAGGTTGCGGAGGAGGCCGATGAGCAGCACTCCGGCGATCACCCCGCCGAGGGTGCCCTTGCCGCCGTCGAAGTCGACGCCGCCCAGCAGGACGGCCGCGATGACGGCCAGCTCCAGGCCCATGCCGTTGTCGGCGCGGGCGCTTCCGTAGCGGAGGGTGAAGACCACTCCGGCGAAGGCGGCGACCGTGCTGGAGAGCACGAACAGGATGAGCTTGATGCGCTTGACCCGGATGCCGGCGAACAGCGCGGCCTCCTCCTGGGCGCCGATCGCGAACAGCGAGCGGCCGAATCCGGTGGCGTGCAGCACGACACCGGTGATGATCGCCAGCAGCACGAACAGCGCCACCGGATAAGGGATCGGGGTGCCGGGGACATCCTCCACGGCGAGGGAGGCGTACTGCTGCGGGAACTCGGCGATGGCCCTGTCCCCGAGCACCACGTAGGCCAGGCCCCGGTAGAGCGCCAGCGTGCCGATCGTCACCGCCAGTGAGGGCAGTCCCAGCCTGGTCACCAGCAGACCGTTGACAAGGCCGCACACCGCACCGACCACGACCACCAGCGGGATGATCGTCTCGATCGCCCAGCCGGCGTCCCACAGGGTGCCGACCAGCGCGCTCGACAGGCCGAGCACGGAGGCCACCGACAGGTCCACCTCTGCGGCGACGACCAGCATGGTCATCGCCAGTGCGATCAACGCGATCTCACCGAGGTCGCCGAGGGCGAAGGACAGGTTGTCGACGCTGGCGAAGCCGGGCGATCCCACCGAGCCGCCGATGAAGACGAGCACCAGGAGCAGGCCGACCAGCAGGTCCCAGCGGAGGAGGCGGCCTGGCGCGCCACGGTCCGGCAGCCCGGCGAGGAGCGGAGCGGCCGTGTCCGCGGCGCCGCCGGCGGACTTCACGTCAGGAGCCATGTCGGGAGTTCCTCCTCCGCAGTACCCTCGCGACCCGCAGGGCGAGCAGCCGGTCGACACTGATCGCCAGAAGCAGCAACGCGCCGGTGATGGCCTGCTGCCAGAACGGGCTGACCTTGAGCACGACCAGCGCGCTGGTGATCGTGGTGAGCAGCAGCGCGCCGAGGGCCGCGCCGTACACGGTGCCGACACCGCCGGTGATCGCCACGCCGCCGACCACGACGGCGCTGACCACCTGAAGTTCCCAGCCGTTCGCGGCGTCGGCGACGACGGTGCCGAACCGGGAGAGCCAGAGCACCCCGGCCAGGCCGGCGAGCGCACCGCTGAAGAGATAGGCCGCCATGACGCGGCGCCGCACGGACACCCCGGCCAGCGCCGCCGCCTCCGGGCTGGAGCCGATGGCGTAGAAGTCCCGTCCAGAGGCGTAGGAGCGCAGGTAGTAGCCGACGGCCAGCATCACCAGGACGGCGATCATCGGCAGGTACGGGATGCCGAACAGCGTGCCGTTGCCCAGCGACAGCAGTGCCGGAGGGAGATCGACGGCGTTGATCTGCCTGCCGTGGGCGATGTAGTGGTCGACGCCCTGGATCACGTACAGCGTGCCGAGCGTCACCACCAGGGCCGGGACTCGGCCGAAACTGACCAGCAGGCCGTTGACCAGTCCGCAGAGCGCACCGATCGCGACCCCCAGGACCACCGCGAAGACGATGCCCCTGCCGTGGTCGGCGGCGAGGAAGTCTCCGACGGTGAAGGCCACCAGGCCGACGACCGAGCCGACGGACAGGTCGATGTTGCGGGTGATGACCACGACGGACTGGCCCACGGCGAGCAGCACCAGGATGGAGGCGTTGAGGAAGATGTCCTTGACGCCCTGCTCGGACAGGAAGTTGCCGTTGACGCCCACGGTCACGATGACCAGGACGGCCAGTGCCGCCACGATGCTCAGCTCGCGGGCCCGGAAGACCAGGTCCACCAGATTCCGGGTGCTCCGCCCGGCGGTGACGGTGCTCATGAGGCTTCCTCCGTCCGCCGCGTGATCCGGGCACCGTGCTTTCCGGCGCCCTCGTTCCTGCCGATCACGAGGTCCCTCCGGTCGCCGCGGTCATCACGCTCTCCTCGGTGGCCCGCTCCCGCGGGATCTCGGCGACGAGCCGCCCCTCCTGCATGACGAGCACCCGGTCGGCCATGCCCAGCACCTCGGGCAGATCGGAGGAGATCATCAGCACGGCGAGCCCGTCGGCGGCCAGCTGGGACAGCAGGCGGTGCACCTCGGCCTTGGTGCCCACGTCGATGCCCCGGGTGGGCTCGTCGATGATGAGCACGTCGGGCTTGGTGGACAACCACTTGCCCAGCACGACCTTCTGCTGGTTGCCGCCGGAGAGCACATTCACCGCGTCCGACAGCCGGTTGAACTTGAGCTGGAGCCGGATGGCCCAGTCACGGGCACGGTCCCGCTCGGCGGCCCGGGATATCACCGGGCCACGGCGCAGCGCCTTCAGGCCGGTGATGCCGATGTTGCGCTCGATCGAGTGGTCCATCACCAGTCCCTGCTGACGCCTGTCCTCGGGGACCAGGGCCAGGCCCGCGGACATCGCGGCGGTCGGGGACGCGGGCGGCAGCCGCTCTCCGTTGACCTCCACGGTCCCGGCGTCCCAGCGGTCCACTCCGAAGACGGCCCGGGCGACCTCGCTGCGCCCGGCGCCGACCAGCCCCGCCAGTGCCACGATCTCGCCTCGCCGCACCTCGAAGGAGACGTCGGTGAACACGCCCTCACGGGTGAGCCGGCCGACCTTGAGGGCGACCTCGCCGACCTCGGTCTCCTGCTTGGGATAGAGGTTGTCGAGGTCGCGGCCGACCATCCGGCGGATCAGGTCGTCGTGGGTCAGGCCCGCGACGGGTTCGCTGGCGATCCAGCCGCCGTCACGCAGCGTGGTGACCCGCTGGCAGAGCTCGAAGATCTCGTCCAGGCGGTGCGAGATGAACAGCACCGCGCACCCCTGCTCGCGCAGCGCCTTGACCACGTTGAACAGCCGGGTCACCTCGTTGCCGGACAGCGCCGCGGTGGGTTCGTCCATGATCAGCACCCGGGCGTCCCGGGAGAGTGCCTTGGCGATCTCCACGAGCTGCTGGTCGGCGATGGACAGGCCGCGGGCCGGCTGCTCGGGGTCGAGCGCCACGCCGAGCCGTTCGAACAGCTCGGCGGCCCGGTCGTGCATGGCCCTGCGGTCGATGCGGCGGAGCGCGGCCTTGGGCTGCCGGCCGATGAAGATGTTCTCGGCGACCGACAGGTCGGGGAACATCGTGGGTTCCTGGTAGATCACGGCCACGCCCGCCTGCTGGGCGTCGGCCGGACTGCCGAACTCCACCGGCTCCCCGTCCAGCAGGACCCGCCCGGTGTCCGGACGGTACACCCCGGCCAGGGTCTTCACCAGAGTGGACTTCCCCGCGCCGTTCTCCCCAGCGAGCGCGTGCGCCTCTCCGGCGTAAAGGTTCAGAGAGACCTCGCGCAACGCCTGCACGGCGCCGAACGCCTTGCTGACCCCGGCCAGTGCCAGGACCGGAGGGGCCCCGTCGGGGGGCGGCCCGAGTGGCGCCTCCCCTTCGCCCGGTGCGGTCACCACGCCACACCCCTTCCCTGCTCTAAAAACGTTTTAGAAGACTGACCGGACGCTAAACCGCAGCGTCCGGCATTGTCAATGGGTGGTGAAGGTCTCGTTTCCAACGCGTTACGACAACTACGCAGGCAGGGGGATGGTAGGCCTACCGCCATCTTTGAGTAAGGTCTTGTCGACATCGTGTAACACGTTTTAATCTATGCCGGGTCAAGGGGGGCAACGGGTGAGCGGCGTCGGCATCAAGGAGGTCGCTCGGATCGCCCGGGTCTCCCCCGGCACGGTGTCCAATGTGCTCAACCGGCCGGAGCGGGTCGCCCCCGAGACCCGGGAACGCGTCAGGCGCGCGATCCGCGAGCTCGGCTTCGTCCGGCACGGCTCCGCCTCGACCCTGCGCGCCGGGCACAGCCGGACCATCGGGCTGTCGCTCATGGACATCGGCAATCCGTTCTTCACCGACGTCGCCGCGGGCGCCGAGGAGGTCGCCAGCGAACTCGGCTACGCGGTGATCCTCGGCAACTCGGGAGGTTCCCGCACCAAGGAGGAGCACAACCTGCGTGTGTTCGCCGAACATCGGGTACGCGGCGTGCTGATCACGCCGTCGGACGACGATCCACGGCGGCTCGACGGGTTGCGCGAGCACGGCATCAGCGTGGTGCTGGTCGACCATCCGGCGTACCGGCCCGACCTGTGCTCGGTGAGCGTCGACGACGTGGCGGGCGGCCGGCTGGCCACCCGCCACCTGCTGGAGCGCGGCGCGCGGAACATCCACCACATCACCGGCCCGCTGACCATCCGGCAGTGCGCGGACCGCAGACGGGGCGTGGAGCTGGCTCTCACCGCCGCGGGCCTCGCCCCGGCGACCGCGCTGGAGACGGTGCAGATGCCCGCGATGACCGCGCGGGCGGGCCAGGAGGCGGCGGAGCGGCTGGTCCGCTCCGGGCGGCTGCCCGAGGCGATCTTCTGCGCCAACGACATGCTCGCCCTCGGCGTACTGCGCGGCCTGCACCAGGCCGGGGTCGGCGTGCCCGGCGAGGTGGCCCTGATCGGCTACGACGACATCGACTTCGCGGTGGCCTCGGCGGTGTCGCTGAGCTCGATCCGTCAGCCCACCTACGAACTCGGGCGGATCGCCACCGAACTGCTGCTGGACGAATGCGGCAACCCCGGCGAGCACGCCCACCGGCAGATCATGTTCCAGCCCGAACTGGTCGCCCGCGAGTCCACCGGCTGAGAGGCGGACGGGACGGCGGCGGCCACCTGACCACGAGTGGTGAATGACAGATGAGCGTTTACGCGGCGGTCGACCTGGGAGCCTCCAGCGGCCGGGTGATGACGGCGCGGATCGAGGGCGGGCGGATCAGCCTGACCGAGGCGCACCGCTTCGCCAACCGCCCGGTCCGGGTCGACGGCACCCTGCACTGGGACATCCTCGCCCTCTATCGAGGGGTGCTCGACGGGCTTCGCGAGGCCGGGCCGGTCGACTCGATCGGCATCGACTCCTGGGCCGTCGACTACGGGCTGCTCGACGGCGCGGGCCGGCTCATCGGCAACCCGGTGCACTACCGCGACGGGCGGACCAACGGAATCATGGAGCGAGTCGTCGCCGACCTGGGAGCCGACACCCTCTACCAGGTCGGCGGCTTGCAGTTCCTGCCGTTCAACACCGTCTACCAGCTGCTCGCCGAACCGGATCTCGACCGCGCCGAGACGCTGCTGATGATCCCGGACCTGCTGACCCGCTGGCTGACGGGTTCCGTCGGCGCGGAGGTCACCAACGCCTCCACCACCGGCCTGTACGACGTGCGGACCGGCGACTGGGCCCGGGGGCTGGCAGAGCGACTGGGGCTGCCGACCGCGCTCCTACCGGAGCTGCGGCACCCCGGAGCGCCCGCCGGGACGCTCCTGGCCGAGGTGGCCGCGGAGACCGGGCTGCCGGACTCCATCCCGATCACCACGGTCGCCTCGCACGACACCGCCTCCGCGGTGGCGGCGGTGCCCGCGAGCACCGAACGGTTCGCCTACATCTCCTCCGGTACCTGGTCGCTGGTCGGGCTCGAACTCCCCGGGCCCGTCCTGACCGGGGAGAGCCGGCTGGCCAACTTCACCAACGAGGGCGGCCTCGACGGCACCGTCCGATACCTGCGCAACGTGATGGGTCTGTGGATTCTGCAGGAGTGCATGCGCACCTGGGGCGAGACCGACGTGGCCGGCCTGCTCGACGCCGCCGCGCAGGCCGGCCCGTTCCAGGCGGTGATCGACCCGGACGACCCGGTCTTCATGCCCCCCGGCGACATGCCGGCCCGGATCGCGACCTACTGCGAGCGGACCGGCCAGCGGCCCCCGCGGGGACAGGCGCAAACCGTACGGTGCGTGCTGGAGAGCCTGGCCCTGGCCTACCGGCGTACGCTCCGCGACGCCGTACGCCTCAGCGGCCAGGACGTGGAGGTCGTGCACGTGGTCGGCGGCGGTGCCCGCAACGCGCTGCTCTGCCGGATGACCGCCAATGCGACCGGCCTGCCCGTGGTCGCCGGGCCGGTGGAGGCCGCCGCCCTCGGCAACGCCCTGGTCCAGGCCCGCGCCCAAGGGGTGGTCTCCGATATCCGCGCCCTGGTGCGGCAGAGCGAGCAGTTGGTCACCTACCTCCCCGAAGGGGGCGACGAGCCATGGGCCCGTGCGGAGGCCCGGCTGGCCGGCGGATGAGGCCGCACGCCGCGAGATCGTGCCACGCTCCGGGACATCGCGCGGCGGGGGCGGCGGAGTCCGATTCCCGCCGTGAGCTGGGGGTGGCCGGAGGCCGCCCGCCATATCTGACACGCCGGTGACGGGAGAAGCGGAATAACCACCGGCGGACGTCCGTTAGAGTGATCGTGCCGATGTGGTTTGTGTCCCCCGGGCCGCAAATTACCGCCTTCACGGAATACCGTTCGGCTGGAGCCGTGTTGTGCCTCTCGCCGAGGAGGCGACCGCCACATCGGCACCAAAACGTCGCGTCCCGCGAGCCCCCAGGGCTCGCGGGACGTTTCTTTTTCACCGGACCCGACCGGAGGATTTCATCGGTCTCGCCCCGGAAAAGAGCCACGCTGTTGGAGGAGGACTACAAATCCGGCGGCTCCGCTTGTGCGGTTGCGTACAACCGTCGGCCGTCGGGCCACCACCTAGTGTGGTGAACCCGTCTCATGAGGAGAGTCCGTGCTCTATCGCCTGACCAAGACCGTCAGCGCTCCGATCCTGCATCTGCTCTGGCCGACCACGGTCATCGGGCATGAGCACGTTCCCGCCACGGGCCCGGCCATCATGGCCTCCAACCATCTGTCGATCCTCGACTCGACCTTCCTGCCGCTGGTGCTCAAGCGCCAGGTACGCTTCGTCGCCAAGGCCGAGTACTTCACGGGTAACCCCGTCACCGCGATGTGGATGCGCGCCACCGGCCAGATCAGCATCGACCGGCAGAGCCCCACCTCGGCCCAGGACATGCTCGACGCGGCGGCGAAGGTGCTCGGCGACGGCGAGCTGTTCGGCATCTACCCCGAGGGCACCCGCTCTCCCGACGGCCGCCTCTACCGGGGCAAGGTCGGCGTCTCCTGGCTGGCCCTGGCCACCGGCGCGCCGGTGGTCCCGGTGGCGATGGAGGGCACCGACAGGGTGCTGCCGATCGGTGCCGCGAGGCCCAGGCCGGGCCGGGTGAGCGTCCGCATCGGCAAGCCGATGACCTTCACCGGCTCCGAGACGAGCGCGCGCGACCGGCGCAGGGTGACCGACGAGATCATGGCCGCGATCCAGGAGCTGTCCGGTCAGGAGTACGCGACGAGCTACGCACCCAGCCGTACACAGGGCAAATGATCATTTATCGGAATATCTCGCGTAGGTCACGCTAGGCTGCGGCCCTGGGGCACCGAGAGCTGGGGGGATCACGTGGCACGGGGCAGAACGATCGCGATCACATCGGCGGCCGTCGTGCTGGTGGCGGGGGCCGCCGGCGGCGGCGCCTGGTGGTACCTGCACACCAGGGGCACACCCCAGGAGACCGCACAGCGATTCGTCAGCGCCTGGCAGAGCGGCGACCTGGCGGGTATGCGCGCCGAGCTGGGGGCGCCGGATCCGGCGCTCACCACGACGTACGACAACATGCGCAAGGCCCTGGCCGTGGAGAACACCGTGGTACGGCTCGACGGGGTGCGTGAGACCGGGGACGGCACCGGCCAGGCCTCCTACACCGCGACGCTGAAGCTGAAGGACGTCGGTGAGTGGAGTTACTCCGGCAGCGTCGACCTGGCGGTCGTCGACCGGCACTGGCGGGTCAGGTGGTCGCCCAGTGCCGTCCACCCCGACCTGACCACGACCACCGCCTTCGCGCTGAGAACGAAGTGGCCGGAGCGTGCCGCGATCACCTCCGCCGACGGCGCCCGCATCGACGGCGCCGACGTGGGCGGCTCGGTGCAGCAGCTCGTCGGCTACCTGGAGAAGGCCACGGCGAAGAGCGCCGCGAAACTGGGGGTCCCCTACAAGGTCGGCGACGCGGTCGGCGCGAGCGGGTTGCAGAGCACCTTCCAAAAGCGCCTGGCCGGCACCCCCGACACCGAGGTCGAACTCGTCGGCGCGGACAAGAAGACCGTCAAGACGCTCGGCAAGATCGAGGGCGAGGCCGGCGAGAACCTGGAGACCAGCTTGGACATGCGGGTCCAGCGAGCCGCGGTCGAGGCGGTCCGCGACCTGAAGCAGACCACCGCGCTGGTCGCGATCAAACCCTCGACAGGCGAGATCCTCTCGGTGGTGAACAACAAGGGCGGCTTCAACCGGGCGCTGGACGGCAACTATCCCCCCGGCTCGACCTTCAAGGCGGTCACCGCCGTGGGGCTGCTGGCCGAGGGGATGAACCCAGGCGATCGGGTCACCTGCCCCAAGGACGTCAAGGTCGGCGGCCTGCCGATCCGTAACTCCCACCACGCCGCCTACGGTTCGGTGTCGCTGTCCGACTCCTTCGCCCACTCCTGCAACACCACCTTCGCGCCCCTCGCCAAGGAGCGGCTGGGCGCCGACAAGCTGCTGAGCACCGCGGAGCTGTTCGGTTTCAACAAGCAGCTCAGCATCGGCGTCCCGGCCGCCAAGGGCAGCTTCCCCAGAGCCCAGAGCGACGCGGAGCTGGCCGCGGAGTCCTTCGGGCAGGGCCGGATCACCGCCAGCCCGCTGATGATGGCCTCGGTGGCCGCCGCGCTGGCCGACGGCACCTGGCGCCCGCCGACCCTGGTCCCCTCGGTCAAGCAGAAGGTCGAGCCTCAGGTGCTCCCCGAGGCCGTCATGCCTGGCATGCACCAGATGATGTCCGCGGTGGTCACCAAGGGAACGGCGAAGGACGCGGGCCTGCCCCGGGGCACCCGGGGCAAGACCGGGACCGCCGAGTACGGCTCGCAGGACGACCTGAAAACCCACGCCTGGTTCATCGGCTTCCGCGGCGACCTGGCCTTCGCGGTGATCGTCGAGGAGGGCTCCGGCGGCGGGGCGGTCGCCGCCCCGGTGGCCGCCGACTTCCTGCGCGCCCTCGGCTGACGAACGGCCGCGATCGTGGCGACGGCTGTTGTCACAACGGGAACGCCGCGGCCGCCTCGTGGCGCAGAACCATGATGAGAAGCGTGGCGATCAGGGTCGCGATCAGCAACCAGCTGAACATGATGATGACCGTCGAACGGCGCAGGCGCCGGGCGGCACGCCCCCGCCCCTTCTTGGCGCCGCGTTTGCGGCCACCGCCGCCCTCCTTGCGCTGGACACGCTCGTTGAACGACTCCAGTCGCGCGGCGAGCCGCGGATCCTCATCGACGAGATGGCGCTCGATCTGCAGCAGCATGCGCTCCTCGTCTTGTGACCAGGCCATGCATCACCTCCCCGGAACGCAAGCCATGTGCCGACGTTCTGCCCAATCGTGAAGATCATTATCCGTTCCGAGGGCTGCGATTTACCTCTTCTTTTCGCGGACGCAATCCAAGCACGCGATCATGCCCTCCCGCGGGGCCGGAAAGGTCGCGACTCAGGTGTCGGGCGATTCCCAGCCTTCTCCGCGATCTCGACATTCCTACAGCCCCGACCGCCGCCATCGGCCGCTCCGCCGGCTCGTCCGAAGGCGTTCTTCTGGATGAGCGCCCCCCGGAACAACGCCTCCCGCACGACATCAACGGATCGTCTCGGCCGGACTCGAAGGCGACCTCGCGCTCCTGGCCACCGCTGTCCGCGACACCGGCACAGCGGTTACCGGGGCATGAGTGAGCGTGACGGCGGGAGCTCTCACCGAAGCCCCCGGACGCGAGGACCGCACCTGATTCGACGTGCCGACCGGCACCGATATCGACCACACAACGTATCCGTAACCACACATATTGTGGGTGGTTGATGCCCGTAAAGGGTATTAAACCCCCCTGAGTGCCTAATCAAGGGCGTCGTCCATCAAGCACAACGGGGGAAACGGTGACGGACACCAAGAACACCAAGGACAGTAAGAACAAGGCGGCGAAGAGCTCGGGTAAGAGCAAGAAGGCCGCCATAAAAGCGACACGCTCCGCCAAACAGGCGAAGAAACAGGCCGGACAGCCCGAGGCCAGATTGCCCGAGGCGGGGCCCGCCCATCCGGGGGGACGAGCCTCCTAGCCACCGAGGCGTGAAATCATGATCGGGCGACCGGCATGAAACCCGGTCGCCCGATCATGGAGTGACACGATGTCCGCCTACCTTCGTTTTCCGACGATCTTCGGCAATATGGTGGTCTTCGCCGCCGAGGACGACCTGTGGATGGTCACCGCCGGTGGCGGACGTGCCTTCCGACTGACAGCCGGGGTGGCCGAGGCGGGATACCCGCGCTTCTCCCCCGGTGGCGACCGGCTCGCCTTCGTCGGTCGCGAGGAGGGGCCCGAGGAGGTCTACGTGATGCCCGCCGACGGTGGCGCGGCCCGGCGGGTGACCTACCACGGTGCCCGGTCCAGCGTCACCGGCTGGGATCCCGACGGCGGAATCGTCTACGCCAGCGACCAGGGCCAGCCCTTCGACGGCCGCAACCGGCTGCACCGGGTGGAACCGGATGGGATGCCCGAGCTCCTGCCGTACGGCCCGGCCAACACCATCTCCTACGGCCTGCGGATCGTACTCGGCCGCAACACCGCCGACCCCGCCCGGTGGAAACGCTACCGAGGCGGCACCGTGGGTGATCTGTGGATCGAGACCGGCGACGACGGGCGGTTCCGTCGGCTCACCGCGCTTCCCGGCAATCTCGCCTCGCCCTGCTGGGTCGGGGACCGGGTCTACTTCATCTCCGACCACGAGGGTGTGGGCAACGTCTACTCCTGCGACGTGACCGGCGACGACCTGCGCAGGCACTCCGACCACGCCGACTACTACGCCCGCAACCTGTCCGGCGACGGCCACCGGCTGGTCTACCATGCCGGGGCCGAGCTCTACCTGGTGGAGGACGGCGAGTCGCGCCCCATCGAGGTACGACTGCGCAGCTCGCGCACCCAGCTCAACCGCCGCTTCGCCTCGGCCGAGAACTTCCTGGACAGTGCCACGCTCAGCCCCGACGGCAGTGGCCTGGCCATCACCACCCGGGGCAAGGCGTTCTCCTTCGCCGCCTGGGAGGGGCCGGTACGCCAGCACGGGGCGCTGTACGGGGTGCGCTACCGGCTGCTGAACTGGCTCAACGACGGTGAACGGCTCGTGGCGGCGGCCAGCGACGAGAGCGACCGCGAGGTGCTGGTGGTGCTCACCGCCGACGGCTCCGCCGACCCCGTCAGGCTCGACCACCTCGAGGTCGGCCGCGCCACCGCGCTGGAGGTCTCCCCCACGGCCGACCTGGTCGCGGTGGCCAACCACCGCAACGAACTGATCCTGGTCGACCTCGCACCGAAGAAGTCCCCCAGAACCTCCAAGAAGAACAGGGGCCTGGCACAGGGCAGGACCGTCGACTCCAGCCGGTTCGGCGCGATCGATGACCTGGCCTGGTCCCCCGACGGCCGCTGGCTCGCGTACGCCTGCCGGGACACCGCGCAGACGACGGCGGTGAAACTGTGCCGGGTCGAAACGGGCGAGACGTTCTTCGCCACCCGGCCGGTACTGGCGGACGTCCTGCCCGCCTTCGACCCGGGCGGCGACTACCTCTATTTCATCGGCAAACGCGTCTTCAATCCCGTCTACGACGAGCTCCACTTCGATCTGGGCTTCCCGCTGGGCTCCCGCCCCTACGCGATCGCGCTCCGCACCGACGTCACCTCTCCCTTCGTCCCCAAGCCCCGGCCTCTCACGGACGACGACGACGGCGACGATGACGAGAACGAGGACGACGAGGTGCCCGAGGTGGTCATCGATCTCGACGGCATCGAGAACCGGATCGTCGGCTTCCCCGTCCCCGAGGGCCGCTACGAGGGCATCGCCGGTATCAAGGGCAAGGCCGTCTACCTGACCTTCCCCGTCGAGGGCAGCCTCGGTGACGACTACGCCGACTCCTCCGAAGGCACCTTGCACGTCTACGACTTCGCCAAGCAGAAGCAGGAGACCATGGTCGGGGACGTGTCGGAGTTCCGGCTCGGCCGTGACCAGAACACGTTGCTCTACCAGGCGGGCAGGCGGCTGCGGGTGGTCAAGGCGGGCGAGGAGCCCGAGAGCGACGAGACGCCGGGCCGGACGAGCGGATGGGTGGACCTGTCCCGGGTCAAGGTGTCCATCCGCCCCGAGGCCGAGTGGCGGCAGATGTTCAGGGAGGCCTGGCGGCTGCAGCGGGAGAACTTCTGGACCGAGGACATGGCCGGGCTCGACTGGGACGGCGTCTACCTGCGCTACCTGCCGCTGGTCGACCGGGTCACCACCCGGGGGGAGTTCTCCGACCTGCTGTGGGAGCTCCTCGGTGAGCTGGGCACCTCGCACGCCTACGAGAGCGGCGGCGCCTACCGGCCCCGGCCGCACTACCGGCAGGGCAAGCTGGGCGTCGACTGGACCTTCGAGGACGGCGTCCACCGGATCGCGAGGATCGTCGGTGGTGACCGGTGGGACCCCGAGGCGACCTCGCCGCTCAACCGCCTCGGGGTGGACGTACAGCCGGGTGACGTGGTGCTGGCCGTCAACGGCCAGCCCGTCGGCGCCGAGGTCAGCCCCGACGAGTTGCTGGTCAACCAGGCCGACCAGGAGGTCCAGCTCACCATCCGGCGCGGGGACGAGCGGCGGACCGTCACCGTCAAGGCCATCGACGACGAGCAGCCGGGCCGCTACCGCGACTGGGTGGAGGACAACCGGGCCCGTTGCCACGAGCTCGGCGGCGGCCGGATCGGTTACCTGCACATTCCCGACATGGGCCCGGAGGGCTACGCCGAGTTCCACCGCGGCTTCCTGACCGAGTACAACCGAGAGGCGCTCGTGGTGGACGTCCGCTTCAACGGCGGCGGCCACGTGTCGGCGCTGCTGCTGGAGAAGCTGGCCCGGCGCCGACTGGGTTACAACTTCCCCCGCTGGGGCGTGCCCGAGCCCTATCCCGATGAGTCACCGCGCGGCCCGATGGTGGCGATCACCAACGAGTGGGCGGGTTCCGACGGCGACATCTTCAGCCACACCTTCAAGCTGCTCGGCCTGGGCCCGCTGATCGGCAAGCGCACCTGGGGCGGGGTGATCGGTATCTGGCCCCGGCATCACCTGGCCGACGGGACGGTCACCACCCAGCCGGAGTTCTCCTTCGCCTTCGACGACGTGGGCTGGCGGGTGGAGAACTACGGCACCGACCCCGACATCGAGGTCGACATCACGCCGCAGGACTACGCGGCGGGCGTGGACACCCAGCTGGAGCGGGCGATCGAGGTCGCCCTGGAACGCCTGGTCCTGCAGCCGCCGCACACCCCGAACCCGGCGGCCCGCCCTCGGCTCGTGGTGCCACATCTGCCACCCCGCCGGCGTTCCCGCTGACCGCGAGCCGGCCCGCGTCACGGGCGTACGGGATCCGCCACGGCGGGCCGGGGGGGAGGAATCAGGCGAGGTTCAGCTGCCAGGAGACTCCGAAGCGGTCGTTGGTCCAGCCGAAGCGCTTGCTGAAGCCGTAGGAGCCGAGCGGCATCAGCGGCTCGCCGTTCTCCAACAGCGCCGCGTACAGGCGCTCGATCTCCGCCTCCGACTCGCACTGCACGTACAGCGAGACCGACGGGGTGAAGGTGAACGCGTGCGACACGTTGCTGTCGATGGCCATGTACTCCTGGCCCGCCAGCGTGAACGTGGCGTGCTGCACGCTGCCCTCCGCACCGGGCCCCTCGGGGCCGTAGCGAGTGATGGCCAGGATCTCCGCGTCGTCGAACAGCGACGTGTAGAACGTCATCGCTTCTTCTGCTGCACCCTCGAACATCAAGAAAGTAGTGATTTTTTGTGACATCGGGTGGGCTCCTAGTGAGGTGCGTTAAAGGTGGTGATGTTCCTGGCAATGGGAACGGCCTGCTCGTCAGCGGCCCCGGACCGGGTCGCCGGGAACGTCGACATGCGCGCTCGAAAACTATTTCAGCTTCACCTTATATAAGTCAACTTCTATATAGTGGCGGGACCGCCACACGGAGATGGGCAGGTGACGAAACTCGGAACCGACCGGCACGCCCCGCCGATGCGTTCGGCGAATTCACCTTGTTCGGGGTGAAGTCCAGGCGGTTCAGCGGTGCCAGCGTTGAAGTTTGTCGGGATTCAGGACGATCCACACGGCGGTGACCTCGGCTTCGGCGACGCTCACGCTGGCCACCGCCACGGCCCGATCCGCCCGGCGCAGCACCAGGCCCGTTCTGCCGTTCACGGAACCGACCGACAGCGTGGTGCCGGGCTGGCCGATCAGCAGCGCCGTGACCATCCGGGCGACCGCGTCCGTGCCGTAGGCCGGTTGAACGGGGGCACGCACCTTGCCGCCGCCGTCGCTCACGACGATCGCGTCGGCGGCCAGCACCGCTCGTAGCGCCGCCGCGTCTCCTGTACGGCAGGCGGCGGCGAACCGCCGGGCGACACGGTCGTGCCTGGCCAGCATGTCCCCGCTGGCCCTCACCGAGGGCGGGGCCGGCTCGGGCACTTCGACCTCGGGGACGTGGAAGGGAGCGGTCAGGAACTCCAGGCAGATGCTTCCCGCGGTCCGCGTCAGCCAGGCGCGCGGTGTCGCGATGCCGGCTCGTTCCTCGTCGTCGAGGGTGTACCAGCGGCGGTAGGTCTCCTGGACGACGTGGTCGGCCGCGAGCTCCGAGCCGAACATCCACAGGGCGATATCGAGCAGGTACTTCCGCTCGTCGAGCATCTCGGCCAGCGACTCGGCTCCAGCCTCGGTCATGGGTGTCCGCCCCGTGCGCGTGAGCGTTCGAAGGCCTCGATCTTGGCCGGGTTGACGATCCACATGAGGTGATGGATGCCGCTCGGCGAGGCGTCGATCGTGAGCAGCGTGATACCCCTGCGTCCGCGCGGGACGAGCACGCCGGCGCGGCCGTTCATCTCCACCCACGTGATCTCGGCGCCCGGCCAGAACCGGGGCGCGAACGCCGCCACGAACCTCGCCACCCGGTTGCAGCCCAGCATGGGGAACCGCGCCGCTCCCTTGAGGCCATTGCCGTCGGAGGTGCTGACGACGTCGGCGGCGAGGAGGCCTTCCAGGGCGCCGATGTTCCCTGTCTGGGCGGCGTCGACGAACGCCGCCAGGATCCGCCGGTGCTCGGTCCTGTCGACGGGCTCGCGACGCACGGCGGTCAAGTGCTTGCGGGCCCGGCTCACGAGCTGCCGTACGTTGACGGTGCTGAGCTGGAGGATCTCCGCTATCTGCGGATAGGGGTAGTCGAAGGCCTCGCGCAGGACGTACGCGGCGCGCTCGGTGGGGGTGAGTCTTTCGAGCAGGAGCAGGAAGGCGAACTCGAGCGCTTCACTGCGTTCGGCGCCCACCGCTGGATCGAGGCTGGTGTCGACGGGCTCCGGCAGCCACGGCCCGATGTAGGACTCTCGTCGCACGCGGGCCGACTGGGCGACGTTGATGGACAGCCGGGTCGTGATCAGCGCCAGGAAGGCCGACGGGTTCTCGATGGCCGCGCGGTCGGTGTCCTGCCAGCGCAGCCAGACCTCCTGCACGATGTCCTCGGCTTCGGTCGCGCTGCCGAGCATCCGGTAGGCGATGCCGAACAGCCGCGGCCGCAGTTCGGTGAACGCGGTCGCGGCCCGCTCGAGTGCATGCATGTCCACCTGCGTCATCAGTGGTCGGTGGCATCCATGATAACGGTGGTCACGGCGCCGGGCTGCGAGGCGCCCGCGACCTCGCGGGTTTCGCGTGAGCCGGCCCGCTCGGCCATAAACCGCAGCGCTTCGGCCGGGATGCCGAGGTCGCGGTCGCCGTGGACGGACCAGGAGGGCGTGGTGTGCCAGGGCACCGCGCCGGTCGTCGGCCCGTCGGTCAGCGCCCGCTCGATCACCGGCCACCGGGTTGCGGTCATCAGTGCGGCCTCGTCGGCGTCGAGATCGGCGCGGGACTGGTGGTGGAACTGCGCGCCGTCGATGCGGAACTCGTCGCCGCCGGAGGCGGCCGCGGTGAACTGGTTGCTGTGCAGGCGCTGGGTGACGCGGTTCCAGCTGGCCGATTCGGCGAAGGCGCCGTGGACCAGGACGATGACGGGCTGCTCACTCACGGGTGTTCCTCTTCTGGGGCCGCCTCGCGGAAGCCGATCTGTCGATGGGTGCCGTCGCACAGCGGTTTGTTGCCGGAGTGGCCGCAGCGGCACAGCGTCACCCGGTTACGTGTCTCCAGCGGACGGCCGTCCGAGCGCATGACCGGCACTCCGCCGGTGACCCACAGCGCGCTGGCCAGCCCGTCCTCTTCCTCCAACACCGCGATGGCCCGGGGAAGGTCGGCCTCGATCGTCTCGCCGCCGTGTTCGAGGGCGTAGCCGTAGGAGCCGGAGGGGCAGTGGTCGATGCGGCCCATGATCGTGGCGCGCACGTCGCTGTCGGCGGTGTCGGCGAGCATCGCGGCGATCGGCCGGGTCCGCCCGATGCAGAAGGCTGCGTGGATGCACAGCTCGCCCACCCGCTGGGCCGAGATGCCCACGCCGTCATGCACATGCTGCAGCTCCTGGTAAGGCCGCATCGGCGTGCTCTCCGTGCCGTCGAACCCGATCAGCGCGTGGGTGCCGTCGCAGAACGGCTTGGAGCCCGAGTGCCCGCAGCGGCACAGCGCGTAGGTGTCCTCGGTCTCCAGCCGCTCCCCGGTCTTCCAGGCCAGCGCGTCGTTGCCCGCGGAGACGATCTTGCGTTTGCGCCGGAGCGGGACGCCACCGTACACGACGTACGGGCCGTCGCTCAGGACGACGATCCGCTGGTTCTCGCCGACGTTCCATCGGCGCCGCTCGGGCGGGACGTACTCGAAGGTGGGGCCGGCCCCGTCGGGCATCCGCATCAGGGCTTCGGCCTGGGCCTTGAGCGCGTACATGGCGCCGGTGGCGACCGCGAGCAGCTTAGGGCTACCGTCGAACGCCTGCTCCAGCAGGTGCAGTACGCCGCAGTAGGTGAGGTTGAATTCCTCCTGCGCGGCGCGTGCGGCGGAGCCTGGGCCGGCGGGTCGTGGGTTGGGCCGCATCGGGAGGACATCGGCGAGGTTCACGGAGATCTTCTCCCCGGTGGGCCCGGACTCCGGGGTGTCGCCGCGCTGGTATCTGTGGCCGAGCTTGAGCTCCTGGAAACGATAGTAGTGGGCGACCTCGTCCCGCTCCGGATGGAAGATGTCCCGGTCACCGTCCCAGACCGAGCCGCGTGCCGTACCCTCGCCCTGCTCGACGATCTCCTCCAGCGCGGTCAGCGCGGAGGCCAGGCCGTCCACGGCGATCAGCCGTCCGGCGGTGTGCCGGAAGTGAGCGTCGCTCACCTGGCGGGCGGGATCGCCACTGAAGACCGCCTGCTCGCCGAGCTGGTCGCACAGGTGGCGCAGCCCCTCTTCGATCGCGGCGTAGAACTGCCCGATCGTCTCGTAGCCCTCGTCCTCCGCCGGGGCTCCGGGTGGCGCGGGCTGTTCGAGCCGCAGGAACATCTCCAGCGCCTCGTCCCCGAACGGGACCAGCGACAGCTCCAGCGAACGGTCGCCATGGGGCAGGGTCCGGGGATGGGCGGGCAGCATCTCCGGCGTGTCCAGGCGCGGCCGGCCGCCGACTGCGTTGAGCAGGTTCGCGGCCAGCGCCAGGTGCAGCATCTCCTCGACGAAGACGCTGCCCACCACCTGGACGGCCTCGGGATTGCGCTCCGGGTCCAGCGAGTACAGCGCGGTCAGGTACGGCGGAAGCGTCGCGTGCTCCAGTTCGATCGCCCACTGCAGGTGCTCGCGAAGGCTGTCGAGCGTGCCGATCCGCGGCTCAGGCGACATGGTCGCCGCGCCGGGAGTCGTCTTCGTGGACCTCGACCTCCAGCACCTCGACCGCGTCGCGCAGGCCGCGCAGGCCGATCTCCTCACGCTCGGCCTCCGTCGGATCGAACAGCCAGTCGGTGACCGGTAGTCGCATCGTCTCCTCCGCGTGACTCGCCTGGACCTCGGTCAGTTCGATCTCGACCTCGACCTTGAGCTCACGCAGGAACTCGTGCTCGCCGCTCATGTCTTCTCCATATGTGGTTTACGTGGATGTCCGGCCGGCTGACCGCGTGGATCAGTCGCACGGCGATGTGCCGGGCGGCGAACGGACCGGCGAAGCGCTCGCTCTGACGGGCCGCCGGCACGGCATGCCGCACCCCGAGTTGCTCGGCGGCGTCGGCGGTCCAGCCTGCGACATCGCCGGACTCGCCGGCCATCGCCGATGCGGTCACGGCACCTGCTTGCCGGGAGTGTTCCGGTCGAGCCACTCGCGATAGTTGATCTTGCCGAGCGTGGCACCGTCCCCTGGCACGAGCGTGCGCTCGCCCGGCACGCTGCCGAAGTAGCGTGCCAGCGGGTCGGTGACCACCTCGCGTGAGTCACCCCAGGCCGCCAGGGCCTTGCGGAAGAACTCATCCATTTGGTACTGCTGGGGCCCGGCGACCTGGGTCCGGCCGTTCAGCGGCGTGCCCACCGCGGTCCGGCCGACCGCCTGCGCGACCTCGTCACCCGCGATGGGCTGGAACCGCACGGGCGCGATCCGTACCTTGCCGTCGTCGGTGGCCTCGTCGGCGATGCTCCGCACGAACTCGAAGAACTGCGTCGCGTGGACCAGCGAGTACGGAATGCCCGACTTCTCGATAAGCTTCTCCTGGGCGATCTTCGCCGCGAAGTAGCCGTTCTCCGGCATCCGCTCCGTGCCCACCACCGACACCGCGACGTGGTGGCCGACCCCTGCCGCCGCCTCCGCGGCCAGCAGGTTCCGCGTGGAGGTCTGGAAGAACTCCATTACCGCGGCGGGCTCGAACGACGGCGAGTTCGACACGTCGACCACGACCTGCGCGCCCTTCAGCGCCTCGGCAAGCCCTTCGCCGGTGAGCGTGTTCACGCCGGTGTTCGGCGAGGCCGCCACCGTCTCGTGACCGTGCTCGGTCAGCTTGGTCACGAGCTTCGACCCGATCAGACCCGTCCCGCCGATGACCACGATCTTCATGACAAATCCCCTGTGTCGGCCCGGGACGGCCTATGCTCGACCCGGTCGCCAGCTAAGACAAGACAGCCCCCGCAGGTGTGACAGCCCCCGCGAAATTCCCTGGCGAGGGATCCGGATGATCACCACGAGGCAGCTGGTGTGGTGCAGGACCGCCTGGCGACCGAGCCGTACGGGCGCGCCGGCGACGGCGGTCGGAAATCAAGATCGGACAGCGGCCCGGTTTGTGACGGCTGCCCTCGTGAGCGTGCCGGCGACGAGGGCGACGCAGACGACCGCGACGCCCGCGATCACGGCGGCCACCTCGATCCACGGTGTGGCCAGCGGCAGCAGCACGATGACCACGACGGCGCCCACGACCGCGACAGGAGAGATGACCGGCTTCGCGGAGACGAGCGCGTGGAGCGCCGCGAGCAGCGCGAGATACACCCCGACCGGAACGGCGACCGCGAACCCGATGGTCGCCACCTGATGCCTGCTCTGCTCGACCGCGACCTCCAGCCCCGCGCCGAGCGCCGCCAGCGCGGCGAAGATGCCGTAATGCCCATACCCCCACCAATACGACAGGTGACGGCGATCGCTGAGCCCCTCTCCGGCTGGGCCGAGGAAGTACAGCCACCACAGCGCGAACAGCAGTACGAGCCCGGAGCAGGCGATGACAACGAAGTGCCCGCTGATCCGGCCTGCTTCGAGCGCCCCCTCGACTCCCCGGCTGGCGGCCAGCACGCTCTCCCCGAACAGGATGATCGTGAACAGCCCGTAGCGCTCGGCAATGTGATGTGGGTGCCAGGCGGTCGGTCTGGCCCGCTCCGCCCACGGTGGCACCGCCAGCTCCAAGGCGGCCAGGAGGACAAAAACAGGCAGCTGCCACGATGCCGGCAGGACGCCGCTCTCCGCGAGCGCGAGCCGTAGCAGCCAGCCCACCTGGACGAGACCGATCCCGGCGGCATAACGCAACCCGGTGCGGCGACCGTCTGGATCCTCCAGCGCGACCCGCAGCCACTGGGCTACGAGCCCGACTCGCATGATGAGGTATCCCAGCGTGATGATCCCGAGGTCGGACGCACCGACCGCGGCGGGCACCCCCGCGGCGAGCACGAGCACGCCGGCCATCTGCACCATGGTCAGCAGCCGGTAGGGGACGTCGTCGGTGTCGTATGAGGAGGCGAACCAGGTGAAGTTCATCCACGCCCACCAGATCGCGAAGAACACCTGGAGAAACGGGATCAATTCGGCCATTACATGACCACCGGCGACGGCGTGCCCGAACTGCGCGGTAACGGTCGCGACCGCCACCACGAACGTGAGGTCGAACAGGAGCTCCAGCGGGCTGGAGACTCGATGCGGCTCGTCGATGGGGCGCGAGCTCATCCGGACCCGGATCCGGATGAGGGTACTGGCTGGTGGCAAGGTCATGCTCCTGTCGCTCCGCAACGTCTGGTCCGTCTGGAAGACAGGGCAGCGCTGCGATCTGTGACAACGGGGCAACGAGATCGCGTCACACACGCTGTCGCGGGCCGACCATCCCTTGATGGAGGACTCTAGGCCCGGTATCAGCGCAGGCGTTCACTCGGCCCCCTGCCGACCGCCACCCGCCGATCGCTCACCCTCACCGCGTACGGCCTGCGATGAGAAGTCCAAGCTCCAGTTCCCGTCGAGACGTCAGCGGGATGAGCTCCCGAGTCGGGACACTCGGCGTCGTACGGAGTCATCACGATCGCCTTTCGCCGTCCCTGGCATCCTCCGCCGCCCGCAGGTGGAGAATTCCAAAAACAACCATCCCAGCGGCCAGGTGCTCTCCTCGGCGGGATACCGCGAAGCGCCGAGGTCAGGGCGGGGTGACGGCCGCGGAGGCGAGGAGGCGGGCGGCGAGGGCTCTGATCTCGTCGCGTAGTTCGGCGGGGGCGATGACGGTGAACGGCCAGCCGAGGCCGGCGAGCATCTGGGCCATCCCGTCCAACCGCTCGGCCCTGGTGGTCAGCAACACCCCGGCGGAGGTCTCGGCCAGGGTCGCCGTGGCGGCGGGGATCCGGGCGGCGGCCTCGGTCAGGGTGGTCTCCAGCAACACCCTGACCTCGTGGCGGTAGGGCACCGCCGACAGCGATCCGACCACGTGCGCTACCGGGTCGAAGTCGTCCGGGGCCGGAAACCTCCGCTCGGTGCGCTCGGCGCTCGCCACCCGGTCCACCCGGAAGGTCCTGATCTCCCCGCTGTCGTGGTCAAGGCCCGCGACGTACCAGCGGCCGGAGTGGAAGACGATGCCGTACGGGTCCAGGTCGCGCGTCGAGGCGTCGCCGCGCCAGGAGCGGTAGGCCAGCCGGACGGTGACCCGGCGGCGGGCGGCGTCGGCGAGGGCGAGCAGCGGGCCCGCCTTCGGGGCGGGTGCCCGCGTCGCGGCGCCGGTGTGGCCCAGCGTCTCCGAGATCGCGTCGACACGCTCGCGCAACGGCCCCGGGAGCACTCGCTGGATCTTGGCCAGGGCGCTCTCGGTGGCCGTCTCCCCCACCGCCAGCCCGGTCCGCCGCCCGGCCAGCAGCCCCAGCACCACTGCGGTGGCCTCGTCGTCGGTGAGCATCAGCGGCGGCAGCTTGTAGCCGGGCAGCAGCCGGTAGCCGCCGTAGCGGCCCCGCTCGGCCGAGACCGGCACGCCGAGCTCCGACAGCCGCACCGCGTAGCGGCGCACCGTGCGCTCGTCCACCTCCAGCCTGGCGGCGAGATCGGGACCGGTCAGGCCCGGAGCGGCCTGCAGCAACTCCAGCAGCGCGAGGATCCTCGCGGCGGTCATGTGAGATCTCCTCAAGAATCAGGACCGATACTGTCCGGATTCGATTCTAGGGTGAGACCAGGCGAACGAAGGAGAGTTGAGATATGAGCACCTACCTGCTGGTCCCCGGTTTCTGGCTGGGCGCGTGGGCCTGGGAGAAGGTCACCCGGCCGCTGCGCGAGGCCGGGCACGAGGTCCACCCGGTCACGCTCACCGGGCTCGGCGACAGGGCGCACCTGGCCGGCCCCGGGGTCGATCTGGAGACCCACATCCAGGACATCGTGAACACGGTGGTCTTCGCGGACCTGAACGAGGTGATCCTCGTCGCCCACAGCGGGGCCGGCGCGCCGGTCACCGGCGCGGCCGAGCGGATTCCCGAGCGCATAGCCCGGGTCGTCTACCTCGACAGCGGTCCGCTGGTCGATGGTATGACCCAGTTGGACACCACCGAGCCCGGGTGGCGGGCGTTCATCGAGAAGCGGGTCGCCGAGCGGGGGGACGGGGTGAGTTACCCGCTTATCTCCTGGGAGGAGCAGGAGCAGGCCGGAGCCAGCCTGGAGGGGCTGGGCGAGGCCGAACGCGAGTGGTTCGTCTCCCGCGCGACCCCCCAGCCGTATGGGACGTTGACCCAGCCCCTGATGCTCAAGGGTGGCGCGGAGGCGCTGTCCAAAACGCTCATCACGTGCTCGTTCTCGCTGGAGCAGGTGCACACCATGATCGCGGCCGGTCACCCGTTCTTCGCGGCGCTCTCCGGGCCCGAGTGGAGCTTCGCCTCGGTGCCCACCGGCCACTGGCCGATGTTCTCCAAGCCGGAGGAGACCGCGGCGGCACTCGCCGCACTGGCGGTCTGAGACGAAAGCCTGGCGGGGCGGAAACAGGTGGCGAGGCTGAGCCCGGCCGGCACGCTCCGCCCCGATTTCCCCTCCACAACAGCACCGGTCCTGACAGTGCTCGTGGAGGCCCACCGTGCACACCGGGGACCTCCACGCTGCGGTTTCCGATGACGGACCAGGAACTCCGCGAGCACCGAGGGGTGACATTTGTCCCGGGCAGCCCTGGATCGATGGATCTACCTGGGATCCCGTGCCCTCCGTAGCGTCTTTCGCATGACGAATGACGTGGTGTCACTCAAGAACGTGACCAAACGTTTCGGGGCGGTACGCGCCGTGGACGACCTCAGCCTCGACATCCCCGCCGGGCAGACCGTCGCCCTGCTCGGTCCCAACGGCGCGGGCAAGTCGACCGGCATCCGGTTGCTGCTCGGGCTGCTGGCCGCCGACTCCGGGACAGTGCGCGTGTTCGGGGGCGCCCCGGAGGCCGCGATCCGGAGCGGGCGGCTGGCGGCGATGCCCCAGGAGGGCGGCCTGGTCTCCCGGACCACGGTCGGCGAACTGCTCGGCTTCGTCTCCGGGACCTACCGGGCGCCGCTCCCACTGCGGGAGGTGATGGCCGTCGCAGGGCTGGAGGAGCTGGCCGGCCGTAGGGTGGAGCGGCTCTCCGGCGGCCAGGCGCAGCGCCTCCGCTTCGCGCTGGCGCTGGCCGGGGATCCGGAGCTGATCCTGCTGGACGAGCCGACCGCGGCGCTGGACGTCCGGGCCAGGCGGGAGTTCTGGGAGAGCATGCGGGCCTTCGCCGCGCGCGGCAGGACCGTGCTGTTCTCCACCCACTACCTGGAGGAGGCCGACGAGTACGCCGACCGGGTGGTGGTGATCGACAGGGGCCGGATCGTGGCCGACGGCACCAGCCGGGAGATCAAGCGCCTGGTCTCGCTGACCACGGTCCGCGTCACCGTCCCCGCTCCAGAGACGGCCTGGCTGGAACTCCTTCCCGGGGTCACCTCCGTCGAGATCCGCGGGGACCGCGCCCACCTGCGCACCCGCGACGCCGACACCACCGTGCTGGCGCTGGCCGAGGCGGGAGCCGTACGCGACCTTGAGGTGGTCCCCGCCGCGCTGGAGGACGCCTTCATCGCACTGACGGGAGTGGACGCCTGATGCTCGGCTACATCCGCCTGGAGATCGCCAGGGCCCGCCGCGACCCGGGATACGTGATCATGGGTTTCACCATGCCCGTGGTGATGTACCTGCTCTTCACCAACCTCGGCGTGGCGGGCGACGACCACGGCTGGGCCGCCCTGCACGTGATGGTCAGCATGGCCGCCTTCGGCGCGATCGGCTCGGCTTTCAACAACGGCACCGGCATCGCCGAGGACAGGACCGCGGGCTGGCTGCGGCAGCTGCGGATCACTCCCCTGGCGCCGGTACAGGTGATCGCCGGCAAGGCGGGCACCGGCATGCTCGTGGTGCTGCCCGCGATCGCCGGCGTGTGCCTGTCTGCGGCGCTGCTCAACGGGGTACGGCTGGCGATCTGGCAGTGGGCCTCGATCGTGCTCCTGCTCTGGGCGGGTTCCCTGCCCTTCACCCTGCTGGGCCTGGCCATCGGCTACCGGTTCAGCGGCCAGACCGCCGCCGTGCTCAACATCGCGGCCAATTTGGTGCTGGCGATCGTCGGAGGGCTGTGGCTGCCCGCCGAGGTCTTCCCCTCCTGGCTGAAGGCGCTCGCGGAGTGGACGCCGAGCTTCGCCTACGCCGACCTGGCGCGGAAGATCGCCTTCGGCCAGACACCCGGAACGGGTGTGGCACTGATCCTGACCTGCTGGCTGGTCGTCTTCGGGCTCCTGGCGTTGTACGGCTATCGCCGGGCCGGGCGTCTGGCGTGAATCGCACGGGTCGCGTGATAGGAGTGGCCGGATGAACCGAGAGCCGGAGGGAGCGGGGGTGACGGAGCCGGAGAGGCCGCAAGGTCCGGAGAAGGCGAGACCGAGATGGTCGGGGAGGGTGAGAAGGCAGGGGCCCGGGGAGCTCGCCTTCTATCCGTGGCTGCTGATCGCCTATCCCCCGGTCAGCGACCTCGCGGGAGGGCACGTGCGGCCGGCGGCGCCGGCCGCGCTGGGCATCCTCGCCTTCGCCATCCTTTACGTGCTCTGCATCCGGCTGGCCTTCCACGGCCGGCGACGGGCGGCGATCGTGGCCCTGGCCGGGCTGCTGGCGGTGATCTTCCTGCTGCTGGCGGTGTTCGCGCACAACTGGTTCTACCTCGCACCGCTGATGACGATCGCCTGCGGGGTCGTGCTGCGCGGCAGGTCCGTCTACCTCTTCCTGACCGTGCTGACGCTCGCGCTGACCGCGGTGATGTGGCGCGCGGGCGCCGGCTGGGCGAGCATCTCCCAGGCCACCTGGGGAACGGCCACCGGCGGCCTGGTGGTCAGCGTCGTCCTGAAGCTCTTCTCCGTGATCACTGAGCTCCAGCAGACCCGCCAGGAGCTGGCCCGGGTCGCGGTGGCCGAGGAGCGGCTGCGGTTCTCCCGCGACCTGCACGACCTGCTCGGGCACACCCTGTCGGTGATGGTGGTCAAGGCGGAGGCGGTACGGCGGCTCGCCCCTCGCGACGCGGAGGCGGCGGCTCGGCAGGCGGCCGACATCGAGGCGGTCGGCCGGACGGCGCTGACCGAGGTGCGGGCCGCGGTCAGCGGCTACCGGGGGCGCGGGCTGGCCTCCGAGCTGGCCTCGGCGCGCACGGTACTGGCCGACGCGGGCATCGCCGCCACGGTCACCGTCTCCGAGGACCGCCCCGCACCGGAGGCAGACGCCCTGCTGGGCTGGGCCGTACGGGAGGGCGTGACCAATGTCGTCCGCCACAGCGCCGCCCGCACCTGCGAGATCACCCTGGAGGGCACGGTGCTGGAGATCCGCGACGACGGCCGGGGAGCCGGATCGGGCACCCTGGGCAATGGCCTGCGCGGCCTGACCGAGCGGGTCGTCGCGCTCGGCGGAACACTGGAGGCCGGCGGAGGCGACGGCTTCGTGCTGAGGGTGACGCTCCCATGATCGGCGCTCTTCCACCAGGGAGGAGCCTTTCATGATCGTTTGCTCTCCACCCGCAAGATCGCTGGTTTTCCGCCGAGGAGGAACGCTTTCATGATCAGGGTGCTGCTGGCCGAGGACCAGGGCATGATGCGCAGCGCGCTGGCCCTGCTTCTCGGTCTGGAGGACGACATCGAGGTCGTCGCCACGGTCGCCGGGGGCGACGAGGTCGTGGCCGCCGCGCTGGACACACGTCCCGACATCGCCCTGCTGGACGTCGAGATGCCGGGGATCAGCGGTCTGGAGGCCGCGGCAGGCCTCCGGGACCGCCTGCCCGGCTGCCGGGTGCTGATCCTGACCACCTTCGGCAGGCCCGGCTACCTGCGCCGGGCGATGGAGGCGGGCGCCGCCGGATTCCTCGTCAAGGACGGTCCCGTCGAGGATCTCGCCGCGGCGATCCGCCGGGTCCTGGCGGGCGAGAAGGTGATCGACCCCGCGCTGGCCGCCGCCGCGCTGAGCAGCGGTGCCAGCCCGCTGACCGATCGTGAGCGGGACGTACTGGCCGCCGGGGCGGACGGCGCGACGATCACCGACATCTCGCGACTGCTGCACCTGTCGGAGAGCACCGTCCGCAACTACCTGTCCGCCGCGATCGGTAAGACCGGCACCCGCAACCGCATCGAGGCCGCCCGCACCGCCCGGCACCACGGCTGGCTTTGAAGGCCCCCGGGCTCGCCGGCTCAGGGGGCGAGGACGGGCACCGGTTCCTCTTCCGCGAGCCAGTCGCGCATCGCACCGTAGGTCTTCTCCGCGATCAGCCGCTGGCCCGCGGCGTTGGGGTGGAAGAAGTCCCACTTGCTGATGTGGCTCAGCGTGAACGCCTGCCTGAACACCTCGTTGCCGTCGAACCGGCAGTTCGGGCCGTACGCCGCGCAGACCCTGGCGAGTGCGGCGTTGAAACCGATCACCCGGTCGCGCACCCGGTCGCGGCGGGCCTGGTCGGCCGCCGACGTCGAGGTGGGGCGCGCCAGCATGGTGGGACAGATCCGGCCCACCTCCCAGAACCCGCGTGCCACCAGGTTGTCCCTGCCGGTCTGCCAGAGTCGCCTGAGGTCGGGGATGCTCGCCACGAACACCCGGGCATCGGGCCTGCCCGCCCGCAACAGGCCCAGCGCCCCGGCCACCCGGCTCTCGTAGACGGCCACGGGGGTCATCAGCCGCTCCTCGGACACGCAGACGTCCTGGGCACCGATCAGGAGCGTCACGTAGTCGGCGCGGTGGTCGATCGCCTGCGTCACCTGCCCGGCCAGGTCGGCACTGGTGGAACCCGGGACGGCGAGGTTCACATTGTGCCCGGCGAGCGCCACGTCCAGGGCGCGTAGCCTCAGGTAGTGGCTCCTGACATCGCGGTGCTCGCCGGTCGACCAGGAACGTGAGGCGCAGGTGACGTACCACCCGCAGGCGTTGAACCCCGCGCTGATGGAGTCTCCGAGCGCGGCCATGACCACCGGCCGCCAGGATCGCTCCACCGGTGTCGCCCCGGCCGGAGCCGCCTGGGCGGCCGTCAGGGCGGCCAGCCCTGTGAGTGCTGTCACAGTCCTGCGAAGCATGACACCTCCGCTAAGAGATCGCGTCTGCTTCGGATGTATCACCGCAGGCCAGGGCCGCAGGTTCCATTGACCGAGTGCCTTGCTTTTCTTGACACCGCGTGGCGGCCGTGCTGGCGGGAGCACCCCCGTCGAACATGTTCAGTTTCCGGCATAGAGTGGCGGGGGTGAGTGTAGCGCTCGGATCAACCCGTCCTCTCGTGGTGAGAACCACCTCTGTCGACGACCCCGGTGACCTGTTCGCACGACTGCCGGAGACCGCACCCTATGCCTGGGTCAGGCGCGGGGAGGGCCTCGTGGCCTGGGGCGAGGCCCTGCGCCTGGAGGTGCCGCCCGGCCCCCGGCGTTTCGACTGGGCTCGCGACCGGCTGTCGGACCTCTTCGGTGAGGCGGATGTCGACGACGACGTGACAACCCCCGGTTCGGGCCCCGTCGCCTTCGGCTCGTTCACCTTCGACCCGGAGTCATCCGGGTCGGTTCTCCTCGTCCCCCGGACCATCCTCGCCCGCCGCGACGGCCGCGCCTGGCTGACCACCGTCGGTGAGCAGCGGCTCAACGCCGTCACCCCGCTCCGCGACCCGGGCAGGATCCGGTACGGCGACGGCAGCCTGAGCGCGCCGGAGTGGGAGCACGCCGTGGCCCGCGCCGTCCGGCGGATCAGGTCGGGCCGGTTGGAGAAGACGGTGCTCGCCCGCGACCTGACCGCCGTCGCGGAGCGGGCGATCGACGTCCGCCTGCTGCTGGCCCGCCTGGCCGACCGCTACCCGGAGTGCTACACCTTCTCCTGCGCGGGGCTGGTCGGCGCCACCCCCGAACTGCTGGTCCGGCGTACCGGGGAGACCGTCGAGTCCCTGGTGCTGGCCGGCACGATCGCACGAGGCGGCGACCGGGCGGACGACATGGCACGCGGCGCCGCCCTGTTCTCCTCGGAGAAGGACCGCTACGAGCATGCCTGCGCGGTCGCGTCGGTACGGGAGGCGCTCGACCCGCTCTGCGCCGAGCTGAAGATCCCCGAGGAGCCCGAACTCCTGGTGCTCCCCAACGTCCAGCACCTGGCCAGCCCGGTGACCGGTCGGCTGTCGGCGGGGATCTCGGTCCTGGACGTGGTGGCGGCCATGCACCCGACCGCCGCCGTCGGCGGCACCCCGACCGGGGTCGCGCTCGGTGTCATCCGCGAGCTTGAGGGCATGGACCGCGCCGGATACGCCGGTCCTGTCGGCTGGATCGACGCGCGGGGGGACGGCGAGTGGGGGATCGCGCTGCGCTGCGCCCAGATCGAGGGCCCCCGGGCCCGGCTGTTCGCCGGGTGCGGCATCATGGGCGACTCCGATCCCGCCTCCGAACTCGCCGAGGCCCAGGCCAAGCTCCGGGTGATGCAGTACGCCCTGGAGGGCTGAGGCGGGCGATCACCCCTGAACAGGTAATTCCCACCCGGCTGGTCGACGGCAGCCAGATGGGCGTACCCTCACAAGGGCAACACATCGGACATTTCCGGCAAGAAAACAACACCTTTCTTCTGCTCGCTGTTCTCTCGTCGCCGCACGGCCGGCTCGCCCGCCGGGGAGAGGAAGACCATGGCGTTACTGACCACCGACCGCCTCACGGTACGCGACTGGAGTCCCGAGGACGCCCGCGATGCTCTGGCCATCTATGGCACACCGGAGGTCACCCGATGGCTGTCCCCGGCGATGAACCAGCTCGACGGTGAGGGGGCCATGCGGGCCACACTGGAGGCGTGGGAACGCAACCGTGCGACCCTGACGCCCCCGCTCGGCCGCTGGGCGATCGTCCGCAACTCCGACCAGCGGATCATCGGTGGCCTCTCCCTGAGGTACCTGCCGCCCGACGAGGAGGACATCGAGATCGGCTGGCAGCTCGCCCCCGACTTCTGGGGTCACGGCTACGCCACCGAGGCCGGCCGAGCCCTGGCCGGATGGGCCTTCTCCATCGGTGCCCACGAGCTCGTCGCGGTCGTGCGGGTGAACAACAAGCGCGGTGCCGGCACGGCCAAGCGCATCGGCATGCAGTGGGTCGGCGAGACGGACAAGTACTACGAGACGCGCCTCAACGTCTACCGGCTCTGGCCCAGCGACCTCACCACGGCCCGGGAGGACGAGCTCCGGCTCTGACCGGCGGGTGCACCGGGGCGGCCGCCGTGTCCGCGATCTCCAACCGGCCGGGATCCGACCTCAGGAGCCGAGACAGCGCATCACGGCCAGGACAGGAGCGGGCCCGCCAGGAGGAGGAAGACCAGACCGGCCGGGGCCGAGAGAGCCCCGAGCGCGAGACCGGCCGGCACCCGGCAGGCCCTGTTCAGCGGTTTGACGGTCAGGCGTGGTGCTTACCCTTGCGCCTGTCGGACAGCCTGACGACCACGAAGAGCACCACGGCGAGGATCACGATGCCCAGCACGACCTTCGAGACGATCCCCATGTAGTCCTCGACCAGCGACCAGTTCTCTCCCAGCAGGAACCCCGCCATCACGAACGCCGTGTTCCAGATGAGGCTGCCCAGGGTGGTGAGGAGGGTGAAGACGAGGATCGGCATGCGCTCGACCCCCGCCGGGATCGAGATGAGGCTCCGGAAGATGGGGATCATCCGGCCGAAGAAGACGGTCTTCCTTCCGTGCTTGGCGAACCACGCCTCGGTCTTCTCAATGTCGGAGACGCTGACCAGCGGCAGCTTGGAGGCGATGAACACCACACGTTCACGGCCCAGCAGGGCCCCGACCGCGTACAGCGCCAGCGCGCCGATCACCGATCCCAGGGTCGTCCAGAGCACGGCGTCGAACAACCCCATGTTCCCCTTGCTCGCGGTGAACCCGGCCAGCGGCAGGATCACCTCGCTGGGCAGCGGCGGGAACAGGTTCTCAAGTGCGATCGCCAGCCCCGCCCCTGGCGCACCCAGGGTTTCCATAAGGTTGATCGCCCATCCGGCGACTCCGTCGAGATTCGGTGAACTCATGGGGACAAGGCTACGGAGAGTTGGGTAGGGCGTGGATGAGGAATGCACCCGCTCCTGCCTCGTATACGCCACAGGGTTCGGCTGTGGAAAACCACAGGTGCCTGGAAGCCCATCGCGACGATCACGAAATCTCCGGGGTTCTCGCACGTCAGGGTGGGTATCGGCCGGTCAGGCGAGTGCGGCGGACAGAGGCCGTCGCGGCCCGGGAAAGGGCGGGCGCACCCGCCCTGCGGCCGGGCCCTCCACACCCAACTGTGACCTATCCCACATTGACCGCCGCCAAAAAACGGTTTGGGCCCGCCCGGAGGACGTCCAGATATCTTTACTCTCATACGACCCGACACCGTTTCAGCTGTTTCTGAGATGGACCGTCTCGCCCTGCTCGATCCCGGCGCGGCCCGAGGTCAGTGTGGCGACCCACCCGGGGAAGCCGGCCAGGTCACGCTCGCGCACCGCGACGCGGAAACCGACCTCCGCGCCGTAGCGGACCTCCCTGACCTCGTACGGCGAGATGCGCAGGTCGTTCTCCAGCCGCCCGGCCTGGACGTGGTCCACGGTCACGGTCACGACCCTGGCGGGCACCATCTCGACCAGCGGCGTGAGATCCAGCGTCTTGCCGACCGACGAGCCGTACGCGCGGACCAGACCTCCCGCGCCGAGCTTCACCCCGCCGAAGTACCGGGTGACCACCGCCACCACGTCGGCGACGCCCCTGCGCAGCAGGGTCTCCAGCATCGGGGTACCCGCGGTGCCACCGGGCTCGCCGTCGTCGTCGGCCCGCTGGATGTGGCGGTCGCCACCGATCACGTAGGCCGAGCAGTTGTGCGTGGCGTCACCGTACAGCCGTTTGCGGCCGGCGATGAACTCCCTGGCCTCTTCCTCCGAGGTGACCTGACCGATGGCGCACAGGAAACGGGAGCGCTTTATGTCGATCTCGTGCTCTGTCGTGTTCCGCGGAGTCAGGTACGGGTCGGGCATTCGGCAAGGGTATCGGCGGGGTTCCCGACTCGCGCCTCCGCGCGTGGAAACAGGTGAGAGGCACCTGACGTTCATCGAACGAAACAGCGTGACTCGTCCCCATGAGCTGGGGATAAACGTCGGCGACTGGAACTCCCGCCGCGGGGCAGGCCTTTGGGGCGCGACAACCCCGCACTGGGACGCTTGCCTTCGCCGGGAAAGGGGTTATTATTACCAATAATAATAGTAGGAATTGAGGGTAATAACGATGCCCCTGCCGAAGTTCCTCACGATCGGTGCCCCTAAAACCGGGACCACCGCCCTGCACGCCGCACTGGCCCGGCACCCGGAGCTGTTCATGTCCCCGGTGAAGGAGCCGAAGTTCTTCCTCAGTGACGGTCCTCCTCCCACCAGGGGAGGCCCGGGCGACGCCCAGACCTACCGCGAACACGTCTGGCGGCGCGAGGACTACGAAGCCCTGTTCGACGCGGCACCGCCGGGAACGCTCACCGGCGAGTCCACTCCGTTCTACCTCTACGACCTGGCGGCCCAGCGGCGCATCAGGAAGACCATCCCCGACGCCAGGCTCATCGTGGTGCTGCGCGACCCGGTGGAGCGCGCCCACTCCAACTGGACACATCTGTGGTCGGCCGGACTGGAGCCGATCGGCGACGTGCTGGAGGCCTGCGCCGAGGAGGAGCGAAGGATCACGGCCGGCTGGGCGCCGTTCTGGCACTACCTGGGGCTCGGCAAGTACGGCAGACAGCTGGAACACCTGTTCACCCTGTTCCCCCGCGAGCAGGTGCTCGTCTACCGCTACCGCGACCTGGTCGACCGGCCCGCCGACACCCTGGACCGGATCTGCCGCTTCCTCGGCGTGGAGACCGGCGTCGTCACCGAAGTCCCCCGGGAGAACGTGACCGCCCATCCGGAGCCGACCCGCGGACACCGGATGCTGTCGCGGGCGTTGCGCCTGGGGTCGTCCGTGGGGCGGTTCCTGCCCTCGCGGGTGAGCGTGGCGCTGACCGATCCGCTGGAGCGCAAGCTGCAGCGGCGGGCCCGCTCCCGCCAGCCGCTGACCTGGGACCAGCGGGAGAAACTGATCTCCCACTTCACCCAGGACGTGGCACTGCTGCAGAGGGTGACCGGCGAGGACTTCAGCGACTGGCTCCGTCCCCGCGAGCGCTCCGGCGGCCTGGTGGGTGTCCGCCCCAACGGCCAGCGCCAGGCCCGCAACGGCCGCCCCCAGGTTTGACCGTTCGCCGGTTCCCGGTGCCCGTCGTGAGGTCGGCGAGCCGCCACGTTCCGGCTTCCGGGAGTTCCCGAGTCCTGTACCGGGCGGTGCGTGATCGGCATGACCCCGCGCAGGTCGGCGGTCGTGCTCAGCGCAGCTCGGTACGGAGCTCGTGCGCCCCGTCCGCGCGGGTGTACTCGTAGTACAGCCGCCGCCCGCCCTCCGGCAGGTCCACGATGTCCAGGTAGCGCAGGCCGCCGCCCGCGTGCGGCGAGAGGGCGGCGGGCCCGGTGCCGACCGGGGTCAGCTGCGCCGGGTCGGCGCCGACCGCGACACCGGTCTTCTCCTCGTAGTTCTCCGCCGCGGTGGCCCTGCCGTCGTAGAAGGCCACCACCTGCTCCCCGAGGAAGCGGACCGCCGCCACCCGCGCCCCCCGGGCGTCCCAGTCTCCGGGCCGGCCGCTGAGCGCGGTGCCCTGCCAGGTCCACTCGATGCCGTCGGCGCTGGTGGCGTAGTCGGTCACCATCTGGTCGGCCTCGTCGTCCTCCGCCAGGGGGTGGCAGGAGGCCCACAGATGCCACACGTCGCCCCGCCGCACGATCACCGGGTCCTTGACGCCGGTCTTCGGATCGCCGGGGAGCACCACCTGCCGCTGCGAGGCGCGAAACCCGGACGGGTCGTCGGCCTCCAGCACCTCGACCCGCCAGTGCTTGGTGTCGTAGGTGGCGCAGCTGAGGTAGAGCCGCCAGCGCCCTTCCGGTGTGCGGATCAGGGTGGGCCGCTCCAGTGACTCGGTGTCCATCTCCTGCCTGCCGATGGTGAGCAGGGTCTCGAACCGCTCACCGTCGGTGGAGCGGGCGACTGCGACGGCGTAGCCGCGGCCCTCGCCGACGGGGCGGCGCAGCCGGTAGGCGAGGTAGATCAGCCCGTCGCTCGCCACGGCGCTCGGCGCACCGGCCCAGTGGCCCGCGCCCGGCCGGGCCGGTTCGATCGCGACTGTGGAACGGCCCGGGTCGGGAAAGAAATCCTCGATTGTCACGACACCGAGATTAGGCAGGCCTTGGGTGGTACTCACGGAGAATCACCAATCATGGTCACGAGTTTTGTCACCCCTTGACGGCCAAAGGGTGCGTCGTTCTCGGGCCTCCGGCGTGAGAGGCGCGGCGGCTGCCGTCCCTGCACGGCCGGCCGGCACGATCGGGTGCGCGGGGGTGACATGGTCCGGATGCCGTGCGCGCCGGGGGACGGGGCCGTGACGCCGTGGCCCGCGGAGACCTCGATGCCGACCCCGGGCACGGGGACGTACGTGGGCCTGAGCCGCGTGGGCCCCCGGCCAGGCTGACGCCCGTGCCGTGCTCCCCCGCGATGACCGTCCGGTTCACCGGCGACGCGCCTTCCACGCTCTTCAGGACCGGCGGAGCGTCGCGCTCGGCAGCGGGATGGCGGGGAAGGGGTTGTCCGGCGGCAGGATGAGCCGCCGGGCCTCCTGCGGACGCGCGGTGGCGTCCAGGTGCAGGAGCGCGGCCCCGATGCCCGCGGCGCCGACCATGTAGCCGGTGTCGGCGGTGACCTCCCAGGGCCGTAGCCGCCGGTAGGCCTGGTACCAGCGAGAGCCCCGGCCGTCGTGGCCGGTGGCCAGGCCGGCCAGGTTCTCCCCCAGCGTGCGGGCGAACTCCAGGTGCTGCGGGCGGCCGGTCGCCGCCCAGAGCCCGACGAACAGCTCCACCAGCCCGGCGGTGCCGCAGCACTGGCAGGCCGAGTTCCAGTAGCCACCGCTCTGGCCGGCGGGGGCGCCGCTGCTGACGATCCCCCTGGCCAGCCGCTCGACCCAGTCGAGGTCTCCGGCGTCACCCGACACCCGGTACAGCTCGTAGAACGTCCGGGCGACCCCCGCCGAGCCGGAGCAGAAGCCCAGGTAGTGCAGGTCGCGGCCCTGCGGGATGTGGTGCGGTACCAGCGCGCACCGCTCGGTCACGGCGCTGACCGCGCGGACGAAGTCGGCCCCCCTGCGAGAGCCGTCGAGAAAGCGGGGCTCGCCGGTCACGCCGTACAGGCGGGCGAGCAGGAAGGCGGTGCCGGCCGTGCCGGACAGGAACCCCGGGGTGACCGCGTCCAGCGGCAGGTCCGCGCAGGCGCCCTCGCCGAAGCGGTGGCCGGGGACGGCGAGTGCGGCGACGCGGGCGCCGGCCTCGACGGCGATCTCCTGGTAGGCGGGCACCCCCAGGATGCCCCCGGCGTGCAGCAGGCCGAGGATGATCCCGCCGTCGCCGCGCTGGGCGGGGTCACCGGTCCAGCCCAGGCCGCCGCCGATGGGGCGGGCGCTGCGCACGATGCGGTCGGCGACCGCGCCGGCCTCGACCTCGAATTCCCGTTCACCGGTGGCCCATCCGGCCTCGGCGAGGGCGAACATCACCCCGGCCAGACCGTGATGGAGGGAGAGATCGGCCTGCTCCCGCCAGGTGGCGGCGAGATAGCGGGCCCCGGCCCCGGCGTCGTCCAGGTAGCCCTCGTCGCCCGTGGCGGCGGCGAGCTCCAGGAAGAACAGGATGATCCCGGCCGCCCCCGAGTACAACGACAGGGGGTGGTCGGGCATGGCGGCCCGGCCCCGGGGATCGGGGTTGGCCTGCCAGTGCCGTCCCCGTTCGTCGTCCACGGCCGCCGAGCGGATCCAGCGCGCGGCCTCGACCGCGGTGGCCAGCAGGCTCTCCGCCCCCGACTCCAGGCTCATGGCGGCTCCTTCGTACGGCGAGACAATCATGTTACCTGTATTTCCTACAGAATCAATAGGTAATGTGGTGACGGCCGCCCGTGGACCACGCGGGCCTCCCCCCGCCCGCGCTCAGGCGGAGCGGCCCGGCGGAACCAGATCGCCCATGACCGATCCCGCCAGGTCGAACCCGCCGACATGGGCGAGGTAGCCGCCGGGCTCGAAGATCGATCCGTCCAGCGGGATGAACACTCCCCCCGCCTGCCGGACCAGCAGCGACCCCGCCGCCACGTCCCATGGGCTGACCCTACTGCCGTAGGCGACGTCGGCCCACCCTCCCGCGACATGGGCCAGCTGGAGCGCCGTGCTGCCCGGACGGCGGGTGGAGGCGAACGACGCCAGCATCCGGCCGAACTCGCGCAGCACCTCCTCCCCGCCGTCGGCCAGCTCACGGGGGTTGGGATAACTGGTCAGCAGCATCGCCTCCCGATCGCGGGTGGCACCGGCGCTGCGCATCCGCACGTCGTTGCACCAGGCCCCGCCCAGGTCGGCCCGGAACTCGTCGTCGCGCACCGGGTCGTAGACCGCCCCGGCGACCACCTCGTCCCCGGCGGCGGCGGCGATCGACACGCAGAAGAAGGGCAGCCCGGCGGCGAAGTTCGCGGTTCCGTCGATCGGGTCGACGTACCAGCGGATCTCACCGGATCCCTCGCTGCCGCCCTCCTCGCCGATGACCGTGCTGCCCGGGACGCGCCTCTCGATGACCTCCCGGATGATCTCCTCCGCGGCGCGGTCGTGCTCGGTCACCGGATCGTGGAAGTCGCTCTTGGTCTCGATCGCGGGACGCGACCTGAACGCCTTGCGGAGCCGGTCGCCCACCGCGCGGGCGGCCTCGACCGCGACGGCTGAGAGCTCTGTCGAGGTGCTCTGATCCATGCTTCCTCCAGTCGGCTTCTCGGCCCTGAGGGGCCGAGCTCGCAGCTCCTCACCGTGCATGCGGCGCACGGTTCAGGCCGCGTCATCGGCGGCCTGACGCGACCGGGCCGCACCGGTCGTCGACCCTCTCGGGAGCGGGCCGGGCGGCGAAGATCCGGTGAGCCCGCCGACCCGCACCGAGAACCGCACCGACTCCCATCCTGTACGAGAGGGCGTACCTCCTACCCGCCTGGCGGGCATCTGCGCGAGCCTCGGCCGTGTTTTGTCAGGACAATCCGAACGCACGCGGCGATCATGCTCGTCGGGCATCAGCCAGATCGACTAGAAGTCGCACTTAAAGGTCAAATCTGCATCAAACAACCAGTAGCCGGGAGCATTCACCGCATGGCATTTCGCCCGATGGGGATGTCATACGGGTAATCACCGCTAAGAAAGCCTGGCGTATGACCCCAGATCCGAGACAAGACGATGCGCGGCCGGAGAGATGAACAGGCGGCGGTCCTCGCCCTGCTGGAAGGCGTCGCGTCCACGGCAGGGAACGTCATGCTCGTCGAGGGCGAGCCGGGGATAGGCAAGACGCTGCTGCTCGGCGAGGCGGCCGGCCTCGCGGCCGCGCGGGGGACGGCGGTCGCCAGCGGGCAAGCCGACGAGCTGGGACGGCTGACACCGCTGGGGCCGCTGCTGTCGGCCCTGGAGGAGTCGCCGGCGCCCCTGACCGTGGCCAGGAACGCCGCCCCCGACGGTCCCGGCCTGCTGCTCTGGCTGGCCGAGCAGGTCAGGACCTCGCTGGAGAGAAGGCTGGGCGCGGGGCCGCTGCTGGTCACCCTGGACGATCTCCAGTGGGCCGACGCCGCCACGCTCATGGCCCTGCGCACGCTGCCCTCGCGGCTGGCCGAACGGCCGGTGGCATGGCTGCTGGCCTGCCGCAGCACCCCGGCGCGCGGCGATGCCAGACGGCTGTTCGACCTGCTCGAAGAGGAGGGGGCCACCCGGACCGTACTGCGCCCGCTCGACGACGGCGCGGTCACCGAGGTCTGCACCGACATCCTGGGCGCGGCACCGGGAAAGGACCTGGCCGCGCTGGCCGCCCAGGCCGGCGGCAACCCGCTGCTACTGTCCGAATACCTCACCGGACTGTGCGAGGAGGGCGCCGTCCTGGTGCGGGACGGCGTCGCCCGGCTGGCCGAGACCACTCCCGCCGGGGCGGAGCTGCCCCTGCGGGTGCACACCGCCGTCCGGCGGCGGCTGAACGAGCTCGGCACCAAGACCAGGTACCTGCTGGAGGCCACGGCGGTGCTCGGGCGCTCGTTCTCACCGGCGTACGCGGCCGAGATGCTCGGCGAGACCCCGGCGGCACTGCTTCCCGCGCTGGAGGAGGCCCTGGCCGCGGGTGTGCTCGTCACCACCCCCGACGAGCTGGCGTTCAGGCACGAGTTGCTGTGGCGCTCGGTCGTCGAGAGGGTGCCCCAACCGGTGCGACGAGCGCTGCGCGAACAGGTCGAGCGCGCCGCCCGGACCCGCCCGGCCCGTCTGACCGGGGGCGGCGACGCCGAGACGCTGACGGACCTGGCCCTGCTCGCCTGGGACGAGGGCAGGCTCTCGGACGGGCTGGACCTGGCACGCGAGGCCGTGGAGCAACCTGCCGGTGGACGGTGGCGGCAGCAGCCCCGGGCCGTGCTGGCCTCGATGCTGATCGACCTCTGGTTGCTGGAGGAGGCGGAGACCACGACGGAGATCGCCGCGGCCGAGGCCGAGTACGAGCCGGCCTGGGCCGCGGAGATCCCCGTCCTGCGCGCCCGCCTGCACCTGGCCGCGGGCAGGCTCGGCAGCGCGATCGAGCACGCGGAGGCCGCTCTGGCCGCCGCCGGAATCCTGGGCGCCCCGTCACCGGCCTCCTCGGCCCTGTCGGTGCTCGGCACCGCCTCACTGCGGGCGGGCGACCTGCCGGGGGCCATCAGGTACATGGAGCGCAACCTTGCCGGGTCGGCGCGAGACCTGCCTCCGCGCACCCGGCTGCGCTCGGAGCTGGTGGCCGGGCGGATCAACGAGGCGCGCGACGGAGCCGCGGGCGGGATGAGCTCGCTCGGCGGGCTGTACGACGTGCTGCCTCGGCACACCGGGGCGCTGACCAGCGAGCCCGCCGCCGCGGCCTGGCTGGTACGGATGGCCATGGCGACGGGCCAGCGGCACCGGGCCGACGCCGTGGTCGACGCGGCCGAGGGCATCGCCCGGCGCAGCCCCGGTCTGCCCAACCCGTCGGTGGCCGCCGACCACGCCCGCGGACTGCGGGAGGGCGACCCCGAGGCGCTGGGCCGCGCGGTGGCCGGGCACGGCGATCCGTGGGCCAGGGGTTCGGCGGCGGAGGATCTGGGCGTGCTGCTCGGCGCGGACCACGGCTGCCGGGATCCGGCCGTGGAGAATCTCAAGATCGCGCTCACCTGCTACGGCGCGGTGGGGGCCGTCCGTGACGCCGCCCGGGTACGGGGCAGGCTGCGGCTGCTGGGCGAGCGGCGCCGCCACTGGGTCAGGACCGCCCATCCCACCTCGGGATGGGCCAGCCTGACCGGCACCGAGCAGGCCGTCTGCGACCTGGTCTCCCAGGGGCTGACGAACCGGAACGCCGCCGAGCAGATGTTCATCAGCGAGCACACGGTCGCCTTCCACCTGCGGCAGGTCTTCCGCAAGCTGGGCATCCACTCCCGGGTCGAGCTGGCCCGGCTCTCCGCCGAGGAGGGCGTCCACCACGGCCACCGAGGCCTCCGCGAAGACCCCTGAGTGTCCCTGATGGTCCGGCGTCTCGGTGAGCGCGCCCATCCCAGCCACTCCCCCGCCCACCGGCGCGATCGCGCCCTTCACCCACGAGCGCGGTTCGAAGGCGGGCGCCGCCCGTCCGCTCGGCCACCGTCAGGTACGGCACCGCCCGGATGGTGAAGCGCTCGGAAGAGTTCGGGCGCCCTGTCCACGTCCACCTTGACGGGTTTCACCCGGCCGGCGAGATCCTCGGCGATCCGGCTCCTCTTCCTGCAATTACGGCATTACGCGATATTTGGCGACATTGCTGGTTTTCCTCATTGGTAGGTGACGTCCAGATCACCCTCGGCGAGATCGACCCGGACCACGCCCCCCTCGTACGCCTCCCCGGACAGCAGCGCGCGGCCGATGCGCGTCTCGACCTCCCTGGAGATGAACCGGCGCAGCGGGCGGGCGCCGTACACCGGGTCGTAGCCTCGCTCGGCGATGTACCTCAGTGCCGCCTCGGTGACGTCCAGCCGGATCCCCCGCTGTTCGAGACGGGTCCGCAACTCGCCGAACATCAGGCCGACGATGCGCTCGATCTCCTCCATGGTGAGCGGCTTGAAGATCACGATGTCGTCGACGCGGTTGAGGAACTCGGGGCGGAAGTGCGCGCGCAGCTCGGCCATCACCCGCTGCTGCGCCTCCTCCTCGATCTCTCCGCTCGGTGTGACGCCGTCGAGGAGGTAGACGGAGCCGATGTTGGAGGTCATGATCAGGACCGTGTTGCGGAAGTCGACGGTCCTGCCCTGCGCGTCGGTGAGCCGCCCATCGTCCAGCACCTGCAGCAGAGTGTTGAAGACATCCGCGTGCGCCTTCTCCACCTCGTCGAAGAGCACCACGGAGTACGGCTTGCGCCGCACGGCCTCGGTCAGCTGGCCGCCCTCCTCGTACCCCACGTAGCCGGGGGGCGCGCCGACGAGGCGGCTGACCGTGTGCCGCTCCTGGTACTCGCTCATGTCGATGCGGATCATGTTGTCCTCGGTGTCGAAGAGCGCCTCCGCGAGCGCCTTGGCCAGCTCGGTCTTGCCGACGCCCGTCGGCCCCAGGAAGATGAACGACCCGATCGGGCGACGCGGGTCCTTGATGCCGGAACGGGCCCGGATGACGGCGTCGGCCACCAGCCGCACCGCCTCGTCCTGGCCGATCACCCGCTCGTGCAGGACCTCGTCGAGCCGCAGGAGCTTCTCCCGCTCGCCCTCCTGCAGGCGGCTCACCGGGATGCCCGTCCACCGGGAGACGATCATCGAGATCTCGTCGTCGGTAACGACCTCGCGCAGCAGGCGCGCCGTCCCCTGCTTGGAGAGCAGACGCTCCTCCTCCGCCTCCAGCCGCCGCTCCAGCTCGGGCAGCCTGCCGTGCCGCAGCTCCGCGGCACGGTTGAGGTCGTAGTCGCGTTCGGCCCGCTCGGCGTCGGCGCGTACGTGCTCGATCTCCTCGCGCAGGCTCTGGACGGCGCGTAGCGCGTGCCGCTCGGCCTCCCACTGCGCCCGCATGGCGTCGGCCTCGGCGCGCACGTCGGCGAGCTCCGCGCGCAGTTCCTCCAGGCGGACTCCGCTCGCGAGATCCTCCTCCTTGGCGAGCGCGGCCTCCTCGATCTCCAGGCGCATCACCCTGCGGGTGAGCTCGTCGAGCGCGGCGGGCATCGAGTCGATCTCCGTACGGAGCATCGCGCACGCCTCGTCCACCAGGTCGATGGCCTTGTCCGGCAGGAAACGGTCGGAGATGTAGCGGTGGCTCAGCACGACGGCGGCCACCAGCGCGCTGTCCTGGATCTTCACCCCGTGAAAGATCTCCAGGCGCTCGCGCAGGCCTCGCAGGATGGAGATGGCGTCCTCGACCGAGGGCTCCTCGACCATCACCGGCTGGAACCGGCGCTCCAGTGCGGCGTCCTTCTCGATGTGCTTGCGGTACTCGCTGAGGGTCGTCGCCCCGATCATATGCAGCTCGCCGCGGGCCAGCATGGGCTTGAGCATGTTGCCCGCGTCCATGGCGCCCTCGGCCGCTCCGGCGCCCACCACGGTGTGCAACTCGTCGACGAAGAGCAGAATCCGCCCCTCGGCGGCCTTGACCTCGTTGAGCACGGCCTTGAGGCGCTCCTCGAACTCGCCCCGGTACTTGGCCCCGGCCACCAGCGAACCCATGTCGAGGCTGAAGACCGTCTTGCCCTTGAGTCCCTCCGGCACGTCCCCGTGACTGATCCGCTGCGCGAGTCCCTCCACGATGGCGGTCTTGCCGACACCGGGGTCACCGACCAGGACGGGGTTGTTCTTCGTCTTGCGGGACAGGATCTGGACGACGCGGCGGATCTCGGCGTCGCGCCCGATGACCGGGTCGAGCTTGCCCGACAGCGCGTCGGCCACCAGGTCGCGCCCGTACTTCTCCAGCGCCTCGTACGCCACCTCGGGCATCGCGGACGTCACCCGCTGGTTGCCGCGGACCGCGGTGAGCGCCTTGAGGAAGCCGTCCCTGGTCAGCCCCTGATCGTGCAGCAGTCTGCCGGCGGAGCTCGAACTGCCCTCCTCAAGCAGGGCGATGAGCAGGTGCTCCACCGACACGTACTCGTCCTTGAGCCGGTCGGCCTCCCGCTTGGCCGTGTCCAGCAGGCGGGAGAGCCGCTGCGTCACATAGACCTGGCCCGGCGCGGCGCCGGGGCCGCTCACCTTGGGGCGGCGGCCCAGCTCTGCCTCCAGATCGTCCCTGAGCCTGTCGGTGTCGACGTTCGCGTACGAGAGCAGGCGGGGTATCAGCCCCTCCGGCTGGTCGAGCAACGCCAGCAGCAGGTGCTCGCCGTCCACCTCGGTGTGCCCGAAGCGCAGGGCCTTGGTCTGCGCGTCGTGCAGCGCCTCCTGCGACTTCTGGGTCAGCTGGTTCATGTCCACGGCGAGCCTCCGGTGAGTCGGGAACGCCCACGCTGGGCGGCCTCCAGCTGGGCGATGCGGTCCAGCAGGTCCAGCACGAGGCCGAGCGCGGCATAGTTGATCGAGAACCCGGCCCGCAGCCGCCGGATCCGCGCCATGGTGAACACTTCGGGAGGCGGGAACCACAGCTGCCCGGCGGAGTCGGTCCCGGCATCGAGCAGGCCCAGCGCGACGAGGCGCCGCACCAGCTCGGGGTGGGTCCCCGTCGCCCTGGCGAACGTCTCCAGATCCAGGCGCTCGGGCCTGGTGAGCTGATAGGTCCGCTCCGCTCCGCCGGGCGCCCTCCCCGGGCGGGAGACCGAGCCCCCTGCCGAGGCCGCCCCCCGAGGGCCGGAGGTCCGCGCCCCCGGGTGGGGCGGCCTGCGCTCCGGGAAGGGGTGGGTCATCGCTGTCTCCTCGGATCGAACGTGGAGACAGCGGCGAGCTGCTCGAACAGCCGCCGCTCCTCCTCCGACAGCCGGGCCGGAACCATGATCCGTACCTCGGCGTACAGGTCGCCCGCCTTGTGCTGGGGACCGGGCATCCCCCTGCCGCGCAGCCGCAGCCGCTTACCGCTGGAGGTGCCCGCCGGCACCTTGACCTTGGCCTCGCCCGCGGGGGTCTCGACCGCGACGGTGGCACCGAGCGCCGCCTCCCACGGGGTGACCTGGAGCAGGACGTGGATGTCTCGCCCCTCGACCCGGTACCGGGGGTGCGGCGCGATCCTGACGATCAGGTAGAGGTCGCCCGAGGGTGCCCCGTCGCCGCCCCTTCCGCCCTGTCCGGCCAGCCTGATGCGCTGCCCGTCGGAGACACCCGCGGGAATCTCGATCCGCAGCGTGCGCGAGCCGACGGTGATCGAGCGGCGGCCGCCCCGGTAGGCGTCCTCGACGCTCAGCTCGATCTCGGCCTCCTGGTCGGCGCCGGGGATCGGCCCCCAGCCGCCACCGGCCCTGCCTCCCCGCGCTCCCCGTCCGGAGAACAGCCCTTCGAGAAGGTCGTCGAGATCGATCCCCTCCCCGAAACCGGCCTGCCCGGTGGCCCTGCCCGGGCCGGCACGGCCCGCACCCGCGCCGGCCCGCGTACGGCGGCCCTGGGCGCGCGCCCACGTCTCGGGGTCCACGTCCTCGGGCACCTGGCGGAAGTTCGGCCCGAACGCGTCGTAGCGGCGCCGGGTCGCGGGGTCGGACAGCACGCTGTAGGCCTCGGAGACCTCCTTGAAGCGGTCCTCGGCGGCCGGGTCCTTGTTGACGTCGGGGTGGTTGACCCGCGCCAGCTTGCGGTAGGCGCGCTGGATCTCCTCCTGGCTCGCGCCCCGCTGCACTCCGAGGATCTCGTAGAAGTCGCGGTCGGGGGGCATCATTCCCCCTTGGCCACCACGACCAGCGCGGGCCGTAGCTGTTGTTCGCCGTCTCCGTAGCCGGGCCGCACCACCTGCAGGACCGTGCCGTCGGGCACGCCCTCCTGCGGGAGCACGGCCACCGCCTCGTGCCTGGCCGGGTCGAACGCGGCGCCGGCGTCGTCGCGGCGCGGGTAGCCGAGGCGGGAGAGCACCTCCTGCGCCTGGTCCCTGATCGCCCGCATCCCGTCGACGATGGAGGCGGGGTCGGTCTCCGCGTGCTCCAGTGCCCGGTCCAGATTGTCCAGCACGGGCAGCCATTCGGTGGCGGCCCGCGCCCGCTCCTCCTCCCGCATCCGCCCGGTGTCCCTGCTGACGCGCTTGCGCAGGTTGTCGAGGTCGGCGAGGGCGCGCCGCCAGCGGTCCTGCAGGTCGGTCACCAGGGCCTGGAGCTCCTCGACCCGGGCCTGGAGGTCGGCCGGGGCGACCTCCGCCTCGCCGCGCGCCTCCTGGGCATGCGGTCCTTGACCGGGCTGTTCTTGACCGTGCGCCTCCTTGCGCGTCCCTTGCGCATGGTTCTTCCTACCGTGCTCCTCCTGGCCGCCGTGCCGGTTCTGGCCCTTGGGTGACCCCTCGGCGCCATGCCGCCCCTGGGCCCGCGGCTCCTGACCGGGGACGTGGCCGCCCTGCCCGGCTGTCTCACTCATCGGTCGTGAACTCCGCGTCGATGACGTCGTCGTTCCCGCCGGCACCCGGCTGGCCGCCCGGCGCCCCGGAGGCGCCCTTTCCCGGGGCGCCCGGGCCGGAAGCGCCGGAGGCCGACGCGCCGAGGCTGTGGTAGACCTGCTGGAGCTCGGCGGTGAGCGAGCGGACCCGGTCGAGCGGGGCCTCCTGCTTGATCGCCTCACGGGCGTCGTTCACCAGCATCTCGCCCCGCGCCTTCTCGTGGACGGGTACCGACTCACCCAGCTCGGCCAGGCGGTGCTCCACCTGGTAGGCGGCACTGTCGAGCTCGTTGCGCGCGTCGATGACCTGCCGCATCCGCTGGTCCTCCTCGCGGTGCCGCTCGGCGTCGGCGACCATCCGCTCGACCTCACCGGTGTCCAGGTTCGAGCTCTCGCTGATCGTGATGCGCTGCTCGGCGCCGGTGTCCTTGTCCTTGGCGGAGACGTTCAGGATCCCGTTGGCGTCGATGTCGAAGGTCACCTCGACCTGCGGCACGCCGCGCGGAGCGGGCCTGATGTTCTCCAGCCGGAACCGGCCGAGGGAACGGTTGTCGGCGGCGCGCTCGCGCTCGCCCTGCAGCACGGCGACGTCCACGGCGGTCTGGTTGTCCTCCGCGGTGCTGAACACCTCCGACCGGCGGGCCGGAATGGTGGTGTTGCGCTCGATGACCTTCGTCATCACCCCGCCGAGCGTCTCGATGCCAAGGGAGAGCGGCGTCACGTCCAGCAGCACGACGTCCTTCAGCTCGCCCTTGATGACGGCGGCCTGGACCGCCGCCCCCAGCGCCACGACCTCGTCGGGGTTGACCGTCATGTTCGGGTCCTTGCCACCCGTCATGCGGCGTACCAGGCTCTGCACCGCGGGCATCCTGGTCGAGCCGCCCACCAGGATCACCTCGTCGATGTCGTCGGCGGTGAGCTTGGCGTCGGCCATGGCCTGCTGGATGGGGGGCCTGCACCGTTCGAGCAGGTCGGCGGTGATCTCCTCGAAGGTGGAGCGCCGCAGTGTGGCGTTCAGGTGCTTGGGGCCCGAGGCGTCCGCCGTGATGAAGGGCAGGCTGACCTGCGTCTGGCTGACCGCCGACAACTCGACCTTGGCCTTCTCCGCGGCCTCGAAGAGCCGCTGCAGGGCCTGGGGATCCTGGCGCAGGTCGATGCCGTTGTCCCGCTGGAACTCGTCGGCGAGGTGGTCGACGATGCGCCGGTCGAAGTCGTCACCGCCCAGATGGGTGTCGCCCGCGGTCGCCCGCACCTCGACGACGCCGTCGCCGATGGCGAGGATGCTGACGTCGAAGGTGCCACCGCCCAGGTCGAAGACGAGCACGGTCTCGTTCTCCTTGCGGTCGAGGCCGTAGGCGAGGGCCGCCGCGGTCGGCTCGTTGACGATCCGCAGGACCTCCAGGCCGGCGATCTTCCCCGCGTCCTTGGTGGCCTGGCGCTGGGAGTCGTTGAAGTACGCGGGCACGGTGATGACCGCCTCGGTGATCTTCTCCCCCAGGAACTTCGAGGCGTCGTCCACCAGCTTGCGCAGCACGGCCGCGGCGATCTCCTCCGGCGCGTACAACTTCTCGTGGATCTTGAAACGGACGGCACCGTCCGGCCCCGGGACGACGTCGAAGGAGACGGTGTTCAGCTCGCTGGTGACCTCGTCGTAGCGGCGGCCGATGAAGCGCTTGGCCGAGTAGATCGTTCCCTTGGGGTTCAGGATCGCCTGACGGCGGGCAAGCTGCCCGACCAGGCGCTCACCGTTCTCGGTGAACGCCACGACCGAAGGCGTCGTCCGCACCCCCTCGGCGTTGGGGATCACCGTGGGCTTGTCGCCCTCCATCGTGGCGATCACCGAGTTGGTGGTGCCGAGGTCGATTCCAACTGTTTTAGGCATACTGATCTCCTGTGCGACATGACGGCATCGCCGCCCCGATCCTCGGGCCTGGCCGCTCCACGTCCCGGTGAGTCCGGTGATCCAGGTGGCGGGCACGACACAGCGGCGCGGGCCCAGCTCAGGGAACGCCGATCAGATCTGCTGTGGCATCTGCGGGGACATGCCCACGTTGAGCAACCTGCGCGCCTCGGCGGCATACGGGGTCTCCACCAGCACCTCGTAGCGATCGGCGACGATCGAGCTCGACGAAAGGAAGTCGCGCTTGCCCCCGGTGAGCGCGTGACCGATCAGCCCGAAGATCGCTCCGGCCACGGCACCCCAGATCAGGCCCCACAGGACCAGGACGAAGGGAAAGCGCCCCGGAGTGAAGATCGCGAAGAACAGGCCGATCAGCAGGCCGAACCAGGCACCGGCACCGATCCCCATCCACGCGGCGCGAAGGTAGGTCAACCGCCCGAGCACCCTCTCGACGAGCCGGAGTCCGACTCCGACGATCAGGGCGTGCTCGACCGGGAACTTCTGGTCGGAGAGCTGGTCCACGGCACGCTGGGCCTCGGCGTAGGTGCCGAAACCCGCCACCGTCTCATGGGCCTTCAAGCTGACATCCGATGGCATGGCACTTCCCTTCAACGGGTACCCGCGAAGTGGATCCTTACCCGCTCACCGTGCCTCTCGGGACGGCGCCCCCACATCCCCAGATCTGACAGTCATCTCCCTCCTGCCCCGCCCCGCCACCCTGCCGGCCACCGGCGTCCCACCGGCGCACCGCCCTCTCCGCCCCCAGCGCCGTCGCGGTCAGTCCGGCCCCAGACCGTGCCGGAAGGCGGACGTCACGGCCTGGGCGCGCTCTCGCAGCCCCGCCTTGGCGAAGAAGGACCTCGCCATACGCCGACACGGGCGGGGGCGGGGGTCACGAGACGACATCGCGGACGGCGGCATGGGCCGCGTCACGCATCATGCCGTGCAGCATCGCGTTGGACTCCCGCTCCGTCCGCACCTCGACGATGCGCAGCCCCTCACCGCGCAGCGCCTTCACCAGCTGGCCCGGCTCGTTCACGAAGGTGTACGGCGTGCCGGTGGCGGCTGCCACGTAACCCAGGTCCACCCCGTGCGTGGTGCCGAAGATCCGCTCGAAGGGGTCGCGGAGCGTGGCCTGGGGAAGCAGCGAGAAGATCCCGCCGCCGTCGTTGTTGACCACGACCAGACAGAGGTCGGGGCGGGGCTCGCGAGGGCTGAGGACCAGCCCGTTCTGGTCGTGCAGGAAGGTCAGATCGCCCATCAGGGCGTAGGAGGGACCGTTGTGGGCGAGGGCCGCACCCATCGCGGTCGACACGACGCCGTCGATTCCCGCCGCTCCCCGGTTGGCCAGGATCCGCAGCCCCCGCCGGGAGCGCATCGCCTGGTCGAGATCGCGGATCGGCATGGAGGAGCCGGAGAACAGCAGGGACCCGTTGGGCAGCGCGTCCACCAGGTCGCGGGCCAGGCGCGGCTCGCTGAGCCCGGCCCCGTCCAGCACGTCGTCGATCGCGGTCCTGGCCGCCGTCTCGGCGCGACGCCAGGAGTGCAGCCACGTGTCGTCGCCCGCCGGGATCGGGATCTCCACCACCTGGGCGGCCTGGGTGGCCGAGCGGGTCGGGTCGGGCCAGCGGGTCATGTCGGCGGCGACCACGACGTGCTCGTCCGCGTGACTCAGCCAGTCGAGCAACGGCCGTGACAGCCCGGGACGGCCCAGGGTGACCACCACGTCCGGCCGGTGCCGGTCGGCGAACTCCGGGGTACCGAGGAGGAAGTGATAGGTGGAGATCGCGTGGTCTCCGTAGCGGGCACCGCCGTTGGGCTCCGACAGGACGGGCCACCCGGCCATGCCCGCCGCCGCCACGTATCGGCGCACGTTGGTCGCGCCGTCGCCGACGACGAGCACGCCCCGCCGGGTCGGCGGAAGATGCAGCGCCACCGACGGGGAGCCCACTCTGGCGCGGATCCACGGCCCCGGCGCGTCGCTCTCCAGGGACTCGCACCAGGAGAGGTCCCCGTCAGGGATCAGCGGTTCCCGGAAGGACACGTTGAGGTGGACCGGACCCGGGTCGTAGGGGCCCAGCGCGCGTTGGTAGGCGCGGCAGGCCAGCGACCGCCAGTAGGCGACCTGCCCCGGCCGCTCCTCGGGCACGCCGACCTCGCTGAACCAGCGGACGGCCGTGCCGTACAGCTTGATCTGGTCGATGGTCTGGCTCGCGCCGGTGTCACGCAGCTCGGGCGGGCGGTCGGCGGTGAGCACCAGCAGCGGCACCCCCGACTCGTGCGCCTCGATGACGGCCGGATGGAAGTTGGCCGCCGCGGTGCCGGAGGTGCAGATCAGGACGACCGGCCGCTCGCTGCGACGGGCCAGCCCCACCGCGAGGAAGGAGGCCGAGCGCTCGTCCACCCGCACGTGCAGCCGGATACGGCTGTCGGCGTGCACGGCGAGGGCGAGCGGTGCCGAGCGCGACCCAGGCGCGAGCACCACGTCCGTGACACCGCAGCGGGCCAGCTCGTCGACCAGCACGGTCGCGAGCGCGGTCGCGGGATTCACCGCATCGCCTCCTTGACTTCGCATCCGGGGGTGGGTCCATCCCGAGGCGCGCGAAACCGACCTCGCCCACGCGGGACGGCGCGCCTCGGGACCGACCCCGTTCGGACCTTCGCTGCCCCTAGGGGCGGCGCGGGAACCTGCCGAAGTCAGGGGCGCGCTTCTCCTTGAACGCGTCGCGGCCCTCCTGCGCCTCCTCGCTCATGTAGTAGAGCAGGGTGGCGTCGCCGGCGAACTGCTGCATCCCGGCGGCACCGTCGGTCACCGCGTTCAGCGCGCCCTTGAGCATGCGCAGCGCCAGCGGCGACTTCTCCAGCATCTCCCTGGCCCACCTGACCGTCTCGGCCTCGAGCTCGGCGAGCGGAACGACCGCGTTGACCAGGCCCCAGTCAAGGGCGGTCTGCGCGTCGTACTGGCGGCAGAGGTACCAGATCTCACGGGCCCGCTTCAGGCCCACGGTCTCGGCCAGCAGCCAGGAGCCGTAGCCGCCGTCGAAGGAGCCGACCTTGGGACCGGTCTGGCCGAAGACCGCGTTGTCGGCGGCGATGGACAGGTCGCAGCACACGTGCAGCACGTGACCGCCGCCGATGGCGTAACCGGCGATCATCGCGATGACCGGCTTGGGGCAGCGGCGGATCTGGACCTGCAGGTCCAGCACGTTGAGCCTGCCCACGTGCGGGGTGGACTTGTCGACGTAGCCGTCGTCACCGCGGATCTTCTGGTCGCCGCCGGAGCAGAAGGCCCTGTCGCCCGCACCGGTGAAGATGATCACACCGACCTCGGAGTCCTCCTGGGCGGCGTTGAAGGCCTCCTTGAGCTCGAAGAGCGTGGTCGGACGGAACGCGTTGTGCCGTTCCGGACGGTTGATCGTGATCTTGGCGATGCCCTCGCCGGTCTCGTAGACGATGTCCTCGTACTGACCGGACCTCTTCCAGTCGACCGCACCGTCCCGCTCGGGAGTCGTCTCCGCCGCCACCTGCTCGTCCGCGCCCGGCTCGACTCTCTCCGTGCCCACGATTGCTTCGCCCCCTCCGCTGCGCCGGGGCCGTCCCCGGCCGTTGTCCGGCTTTCGGCACTAACCTTACGACTGTGATGACCATTCCTGTGCACGAGGAGTGGCTTTCCGTGCAACGAGAACTGCACGCCGTGGTGTCCGCGGCGGGTCCGGAGCTGTTCCGGGCCGTCGGCTCGGCACTGGACGGCCAGGGCCCGGCCATCCTGCCGCTCTCCCCCGCCCTGCCCGCCGCCGCGCTGCGGGCGACGCTGGAGGCCCTGCGCCCGACCCACGTCGACGGGGTCCGCCGCGAGGACGGCCTCGGCGTGCCCGCCGAGGTGGCGGTGGTCATCGCCACCAGCGGTTCGACCGGCACTCCGAAAGGCGTGCAACTGTCGGCCGAGGCGCTGAGGGCTTCGGCGTCGGCCTCGCTGCGGCGCCTGGACGCGGGGGCGGGCGAGCGCTGGCTCTGCTGCCTGCCCCCCTCCCACGTGTCCGGCCTGCAGGTTCTGGTGAGGTCGCTACTGGGCGGGACCGAACCGATCACGCACGAGGGGTTCTCCCCCGAGGCGGTGCTCACCAGCGGTGCGGACCACGTCTCACTGGTGCCCACCCAGCTGCGCCGCCTGCTCCACGCGGATCTGTCGGTGTTCAAAACGATCCTGCTCGGCGGTGCCGCCGCTTCCCCCGAACTGCTCGACGCGGCCCGCGCGGCCGGCGCACGGGTGGTCACCACATACGGCATGAGCGAGACCTGCGGCGGGTGCGTCTACGACGGCGAGCCCCTCGACGGGGTGGGGATCGGCATAGGCGGCGGCGGCCGGATCCGCCTGAGCGGGCCGGTGCTGTTCTCCGGCTACCGGCTCCAGCGCGGCCTCACCGAGGCCGTGCGCGACGGTGACTGGTTCCTCACCTCTGATCTGGGCACCCTGGATGACGGGCGGCTGCGCGTGCTGGGGCGGGCCGACGACGTCATCAACACCGGGGGCGAGAAGGTCGTCGCCGCGGCGGTGGCCGCCGCGGTGGCCGAGCATCCCGCGATCGTCGACGTCGCCGTGGTCGGCCGCCCCGATCCCGAGTGGGGCGAGCGGGTGGTGGCCTTCGTCGTTTCGCAGGCCCCGCCGTCCCTGGCCGAGTTGCGCGCCTTCACCAAGGAGCGGCTACCCGCCTACGCGGCCCCCGCCGAACTGATCATAATGACCGAAATACCGCTTTTGGCCAACGGCAAGCCGGACCTGGAGACTCTCCGTTATGGTCGTGGCCGGGAACCGTGAAGACGCTGTCACACGTCCAAGGAACAGCCGAAGCAGGAGGACAATCCCGATGAACGTCACCCGGAAGACATGGGTCTCGGCTGGAATCGTGAGCCTGGTCCTGGCCGGCGGCATCTCCGTCACGGCGGCCGCCGCGGCGGGAGGCATCGAGAGGGCCTGGGGAACATCGGACGAGCCGGTGCCGGTCGCTCCGCACGCCCCCGCCCCGTCCTCGTCCCGGGGCGGCCCGCCCTCGCAGGAGCCGTCGCCGACGGCACCGCCCCCGCCCTCGGAGAGCTATGTGATCTCCGAGAAGGTCAACCCGGATCCGGAGAAGGTCGTCGACTACTGGACGGAGCACCGCATGGAAGAGGCCGAACCCTTCCCGATGCCCATGGTCGAGGGCCCTCCGGACGTGATCGAGGATTCCTCGGACGTGACCGAATAGGGCCGTAACAGACACTCATCCGCGGGTGGATCGCCGAAAGGGCGGTCCACCCATCATATTTTCCGAGTCAAGTCGGGAACAGAAAGTTCTTGGCTGTGGTTATTGGTACTGGTGCGCCGAGCGGCCCCGGACCGCCCCACCCGAAGACTGAAAACCGTAGTCAGACGACTCCGTGATGGAGGAGGTGTCCTCATGCCCCCGACCGCCGTGGCGGCCTCATCCGAAGCCCCGACGACCCTCGAACAGCTCATTGACCGAGGGCGAGTTCAGGGCCACCTTTCACTCGCGGAGCTGCGTCACGCCTTCGCCGAGGCGGGCATCAGCCCCACCGAGGGCAGGTCGATCCTGCGAGAGCTCACCGAGGCCGGCGTCAGCCTGGCCGCCGAGAACGAGCCCGTGCTCTCCCCCGCCACCGCCAAGACGGCGAAGACCACCACCCGCAAGAGCACCGCCCGCAAGGCGAAGCCCGCACCCGCGAAGAAGGCCTCGGCCAAGACCGAGGCCGTGGCCAAGGGCGAGGACGCCGCCGCGGAGGCGGACGACGAGTGGAACCCCCCGGAGGAGACGGAGGCCGAGACGGAGACCGAATCGACCTTCGACCTGGACGACCACTCCTCCGTCATGGGCGACTCCGTGCACACCTATCTGAAGTCGATCGGCCGTCGCACCCTGCTCACCGCCGCCCAGGAGGTCGAGCTGGCCAAGCGCATCGAGGCCGGCCTGTACGCCGAGTCCAAGCTGGAGGCCGAGCCGGGCCTGTCCGCGGTCATGCGCGACGACCTGGAGTGGATCGCCGAGGACGGCCGCCGGGCCAAGGACCACATGCTGGAGGCCAACCTCCGCCTGGTGGTCTCCGTGGCGAAGAAGTACACGGACCGGGGCATGGCCCTGCTCGACGTGGTCCAGGAGGGCAACCTCGGTCTGATCCGCGCGGTGGAGAAGTTCGACTACACCAAGGGCTACAAGTTCTCCACCTACGCGATGTGGTGGATCCGCCAGGCCATCCAGCGTGGCTTCGCCGACTCGGCCCGCACCATCAGGCTGCCGGTGCACGTGCTGGAGATGCTCTCCAAGCTGTCGCGCATCGAGCGTGACATGCACCAGCGCCTGGGCCGCGAGCCCACGCCGGACGAGCTTGCCGTGGAGCTGGACAGGACTCCCGACCAGATCGAGGAACTGCTGCGCACCAGCCGCCAGCCGATCAGCCTCAACGCCACCATCGGCGAGGACGGCGAGACCACCATCGGTGACCTCATCGAGGACATCGACTCGCCCGAGGCCTCGGAGGTCGTCGACCGCCAGCTGCTGGGCGAGCAGTTGCGCGGTGTGCTCGGCAACCTCTCCCCGCGGGAAGCCAAGATCATGGCCTTGCGTTTCGGTCTCATCGACGGTAAGCCCCACACTCTCGACGAGATCGGCAAGCACCTCGGTCTGACCCGCGAGCGCATCCGCCAGCTGGAGAAGGAGTCGCTCTCCAAGCTCCGCCACCCCAGCAACACCCGCCCGCTGCTCGACTGGGCCAGCTGACCCGCCTCGAAGGGCGCCCCGCGAGACCTCCCGGTCCGTGAGGGCGCCCTTCGCCGTCTCCTGGGCTCGGCCGTGAGGGCCCTCGTGGCCCCGAGGATCGTGCGGGGCCGCGGGGGGCTCGGGGATCAGCCGCCCATCGCGGCGGCAAGGCTCCTGGGACACATGTCGCTCCAGGAGCCCCCGACGTAGGCCAGGCACCCGGCGCGGGAGTCCTCACCATGGGCGCCCCCCGGGGACGTCGGCGAACGCGGGCCACAGCGAGTGCTGCCCCTACGCGTTCACCAGCACCGGGAACGGCGCGCTCTCGTCGTCGAACGGATTGGTCATCGAGTACCCCCAGCGGGAACATCCCGGGCACCTGGCCGGAGATCGGAATCGTGTGCCCCTCTCAGGGAGGGCAGGCGAGCGACGGGCGGACAGGTGACGACCGTCGTTTCCTCCCCGGCCCCAGGGATTCGGGGGAAAACGAAGGGTCACTTGGCGCTCTCGGAGAAAGACCTGGCCACGGCGCCGAACGAGTGACCCGAGGGACTCCTGAGACAGGTTTTAATTAGGCAAGGCTCACCTAATATTCACCTTATTGACGCAGGCGTCAAGCGGCATATCATCATGACCAGATCACATTCCACATCTACTGACACCCCCTGACACATAGGGCAAGTGAGGCAAGGCTAACCTAAACATTTTAGTGAGGTGTATGTGACCAACAGGCAAGACCATCCTGGCCTCCCCGGGACGGTGGCCCTTGTCACGGGCGCCGCAGGAGGCATCGGAGCCGCCGTCGCGACGGCTCTCGCCCGTGCCGGGATGATCGTGGCCGGAGTCGATGTGCGCGACGGGCCCTGGGAGAGCCGACCAGAGCCGATCGCCCGCCACGTGGCCGACGTCAGAGACCCCGGCCAGGTTGACGCCGTCGTCAGCAGGATCGAGAACGAACTGGGACCGGTCGGTGTCCTGGTCAACGTCGCCGGCGTACTGCGCACCGGCGCGGTGACCGAGCTGAGCACCGATGACTGGGAGCACGTGTTCGCTGTGAACGCCGGCGGGGTCTTCCACACCGTCCGCGCCGTGACCCGCCGCATGATCCCCCGCGGCCGCGGGACGATCGTCACCGTGGCCTCCAACGCCGCGGGCGTGCCGCGCGTCGGCATGGCGGCATACGCGGCCTCCAAGGCCGCCGCGGTCATGTTCACCCGATGTGCCGGGCTGGAACTCGCCCGCCACGGCATCCGCTGCAACGTGGTCTCGCCCGGATCGACGGACACCGCGATGCAGGCGGGGCTCGACCCCCGCACCGTGCTTGAGGGAGATCCGTCCTCCTACCGCGTGGGCATTCCGCTGGGCCGGCTGGCCGACCCCTCGGACATCGCCGAGGCGGTGCTGTTCCTCGCCTCGGACCGTGCCCGGCACATCACCATGCAAGACCTGTACGTGGACGGCGGCGCCACGCTCCGGGCCTGAGATCCCCCGAAAGGTCAGCTTTGACTATCGCATACGAGGCGGTCAGCGCCACTGAGCTTCTCGACGAGTACCGGCCAGGCTCCTCATCGATCTTCTCCTCTCCCCGGCACACCCTCCTCGCCGGAGGCGTCACCGCCGTGCTGCCACCCGTGCGCACCCTGCGGGAACTGGCCCAGAGCGTACGCGGGCACGGCGACCTGATCCTCGGTGCGGTCCCGTTCGACGACCCCACCTCGGCGCACCTGATCACTCCCCTGCGCACCCGCTGGGCCGATCCCTTCCTGCCCGGCGAGCCGCCACGCAGAGAGAACACACGACCGTGGCGGATCACCCCCGTCCCCACACCCGCGGGCCACCTGGAAGGCGTCCGGCGGGTACTGGAACTGCTCCGCACCGGATCGGCGGAGAAGGTGGTACTGGCCAGGTCCCTGGAGCTGACCAGGCCCGAACCCGCCGACATCGCCTCGATGGTCCGGCGCCTGGCGGTGCGCGATCCACACGGCCACGTCTTCGCCATCGACCTGCCGGGCGGACGAACCCTGGTGGGCGCCAGCCCGGAACTGCTGGTCTCCAGGGACGGTCCCGCCGTCGTCGCCAACCCGCTGGCCGGCTCGGCCGCACGCAGCGCCGACCCCGCGGAGGACCGCCGCCGTGCGGCGGCGCTGCTCTGTTCGGCCAAGGACCAGCATGAGCACGCGGTCGTGGTCCAGGCCGTGGCCGCCGCGCTCGCCCCGCACTGCCGGGCACTGAGCGTCCCGTCCGAGCCATCACTGATCTGCACCTCGACCATGTGGCACCTGTCCAGCAGAATCACCGGCCGGCTCGCCGACCCCCGGACCACCGCGCTCGACCTGGCCGTCGCCCTGCACCCGACCCCCGCGGTCTGCGGCACCCCCACCGCCGCGGCACGCGCCGCGATCACCGGTATCGAACCCTTCGACCGAGGCTTCTACAGCGGCATGGTCGGCTGGTGCGACACCTCGGGCAACGGCGAGTGGGCGGTGGCGATCCGCTGTGCCGAGGTGACCGGCACGGGCATCCGGCTGTTCGCCGGCGGCGGGATCGTGGCGGAATCGGTCCCCGAAGAGGAACTGGCCGAAACCTCCGCCAAGTTCCGCACCCTCCTGCACGCCCTCGGCCTGGACCTGGATTCCGACCCCTACACCGGAGAGAGACCGGAGACGTGACGAGGCCGACCGGGCCGCCCGGCGCCGGTCATCCGGCCGTGCCGAAGCCCCTCCCGCCGGAGCGGGACCGGCCACAGGTGCGCTCCCCGACCGGCTCCCGCTCGCGAAGATCCAGCCGAACCACCACCGCCAAGGCACACAGAACGAACTCGCGCTCCCGGCGACCCCCCGTACGCGTCGAGACGCCGAGCACAAGGCAAGAAGGAGAGGCAGCCGTGGCCATACCCACCATCACCCCCTATCCGATGCCCCGTGAGGACGAGATGCCGGTCAACCGCGTCTCCTGGACACCGGACGCCCGCCGGGCGGTGCTGCTCGTCCACGACATGCAGAACTACTTCGTCAACGCGTTCGCGCCGGGAACCTCGCCGATCATGGAACTGATCTCGGCGATCACCGCTCTCCGCGAGACCGCCTGGCGACTCGGTATCCCGGTGGTCTACTCGGCCCAGCCGGGCGGACAGACCTCGGCACAACGTGGCCTGCTGGAGGACTTCTGGGGAGCAGGAGTGGGTGCCGACCCCGGCGCCCAGGAGATCGTCACCGCGCTCACCCCAGGCCCGGCCGACATCCGGCTCACCAAGTGGCGCTACAGCGCCTTCCACCGCACTCCGCTCCGTGAACTGCTCGCCGAGCAGGGCCGCGACCAGCTCATCGTCACCGGCATCTACGCCCATATCGGCTGCCTGATGACGGCCTGCGATGCCTTCATGGGCGACGTGGAGGTGTTCTTCGTCGCCGACGGGGTGGCCGACTTCTCCGCCGAACACCACAGGATGGCTCAGACCTACGCGGCCGAGCGATGCGCGGCGGTCCTGGCCGCCGTCCGCGTCCAGCGACTGCTCACCGCCTCCGCCACACACGCCGCCCGCTGAGCCGGGCGGCGCGCCGGGCTCAGCGGGCGGCGGTGACGGCCGGGCGCGGGACCCGGGGGATACCGGTCAGCCGGTTCTGCTCGCGCAGGGTGCGCAGGCGGTTCACCTCGGCGGTCCACTCGGCACCCCGAGGGGTGGCCTTGCCCTTGCGACGGCGGATCCGGTCGTCGTAGGACTTGATGCCGAACGTCGCGCGCTGGTTGGCCTCGGCCGCCCGCAGAGCCTCGGTCAGCGCCCTGTCGAAGGCCAGCCCGGCGGCTCGCAGTTCCTGCACGGGAGCCAGATCGGCCTGCGCCCGGCGCAGGCCGGCCTCGGCCAGGCGCGCCTTCTCCAGAAGCTCGGGGAAGCCCTTCCCGACCTCCTGGTCAGCGTGGTAGCGAACCTCCGCCTCCCGGCTCACGCTCGGTCGGAAAAACGCCATCTTCTGCCCTCTCTCACCGGTCGCCGGGTCGCCTCCGGCAGGTCACCGGTCGTAGCCTACGCCGTTCATCCCCACCTCACGTACTCGGGATCAGCCGTACCGGGAACCGGCTCGCGGTACCGGGCGTGCACGGAGCGGTGGTACGCGAAGCGGATCGATCTGTCCGGCGCGCCCTCCTTTACGCAGTAAGGTCACCGGTGACAGGATGCCCCCATGCCTGCCAAGCGACCACCCATCCCGCTCTCCAGGGAGCGCATCATCGACGCCGCCCTCCACATCGCCGACGGCCAGGGGCTCCGGCGCCTGACCATGCGACGGCTGGGCGACGCACTCCAGGTGGAGGCGATGGCCATCTACCATCACCTGCCCCGCGGCAAGGACGCCCTCATGGACGCGCTGGCCGAGCATGTCACCACGGTCCACGTCGAGCCCGGCGAGAGCTGGCAGGAGAGCGCGAGGGCCTGGTGCCGGGCGAGCCGCGCCGCGCTCAGGGAGCATCCGGGGGTGCTGGCGCTGGCCCTGACCAAGCCCCCGAGGGGCCGGGCCGCGATCGCGATCAGGGAGCAGACCGACCAACTGGCCGACGCGGGGCTGGCCGACGCGACGGGAGCGGTGCGGGCACTGAGGGCCTATGTCTTCGGCGCGGTGACGGTGGAGGTGCAGCAGTCGGGCTGGGCCGAGCCCTCCGGCGACGACAACGAGCCGTGGCGTCCCCCTTCACAGGGAGGCGGCAGCCCCGGGGCGGACGCCGATTTCGAGTACGGGCTGGACGCACTCCTGGCCGGCCTGGGCGCACGGTAGCCGGTAAGCGGCGGAAGACCACATCGGTGCACGTCAGGAAGTTGTAACCGATCGTTTACCTGGCTCGCGGCGTGTCGCACTTGGCCGAATATCCTTATATGAGGCATGCTGTGTTATAGGTCACATCCCCTGATAAAGCCCTGACGGACTGGCCCTCTACCAGTTCGCAAACAGTCCTAACGGGCTATGTCGCCGAGGTGCGATCGATCGCACACTTGATCTGCTTGATGTGCGAGCCTCGCTCTATCAGGGCTCGCACGGCCATATGTCAACATTCAGATGCTCGTCCCCCGTCATGCGTGGGAACGGAGACCCATCGGTGACGGTGCCCGCCGGATGTCCGATGCCCACCCCGTGCCGGCGTGACCTGGGCGAGCCGACACGAGAGATCCGGAGGCACGCCGATGTGCCCGCACGAGCCGTCCTGTCCGCCCGCTGAGGCGCTGGACCGCGAAGCCGCCCGCACCATGGCGGCCCACCCCGAGCAGGGCTGGAGCCTGCTCTGCAACGGTGTGGTGCTGTTCGAGGACACCGGCGAACTCCTCCCCGACGGCGCCGTCATCGAGCCACACCGGCCATTGGCCGGCGTCGCCTGACGGCATTCACGCGAGCTCACCCGGGCTCACACGGGCCCGGCCGCATCCTCGCGTCGAGCCATTCGGCGACCACCTCACCCACCCTGGCGGGGTCCTTCCCAAGGTCGTGGCCCTGTCCCGGCAGCACGACCAGGCGCGCGGCATCCGCCGCTTCGGGCACGCCGAACGGGTCACGGTCTCCGTTCACCACCAGCACGTCCACACCCGCCGCGCGCAGCTCCCCGGCGCGTGACCGCTCCGGCCTGCCCGGCGGGTGCAGCGGGAAGGCCAGCGCGACGACCACACGGGCCTCGACCCGGCGGGCCGTACGACAGGCGACCCTGGCCCCGTTACTTCTCCCGCCCTGCGCGAGCGGCAGCCCCGGGTAGCGCTCGCGCAGGACGGCCACCAGCGTCTCCCATGCCTCGTCCTGTCTGACCGCCGAGCCCGGCGCGCGGGCACCGCGCATCCGGAACGGCTGGAGCACCCGCGCGACGGTCCCGCCGACCGCCGTCACGGCGTCCCGCACCGCCAGCAGGTCGGGGGCGTCCACTCCCCCGGCCGAGCCGTGGGTGAGCACCAGCAGGAAGCGCGGAGTGGCCACCTCGTCGATCTCCACCAGGGCCGGGCCGTGCGGGGTCGCGATCTCCAGAGGCGGGACGGTAGCCGGGAGGGACACGGACTCGGAGATGGACACGGATCTCGTCCTAACGACCGATGCCCGGCGGCCGGGCGAAGGAGAACAATCGAAGAGTGCAGGACTACCAAGATATCCGCCAGGACATGCGCGCCACTCTCGAGGCCCGCCGTGATCTCGGCCCGGAGTACGAGACCGCCCTCATCGAGTCGTTCGTGTCGCGCCTGGACGCGACCATCGCCCACCGGGTACACACCGAGATGCACGCCACCGGCATGCGCTGGGCGCAGCCGCGCAAGGCCGGGAACCCCTCGATCACGATCGCGCTCGGCTCGATGGGCATCGGCATCCCGCTGACCGCCATCGCGGCGGCCGCGGCGGGCAGCGCCGGCCTGCTGCTGGCCTGGGGCGGCATCGTCGCGATCAACGTCGCCCATGCCCTGAGCCGCCGGCGGGAGCGCGACTGACCTTTCCGGACCGCCTGCGGGACCGGCGTTCCATCGGGTACGTCAGGTCACGCCGGACAACGCCCCGGAGCCCGGGCCCAGCCCTCCCAGGGGGCGGGTGTCGCGGGAATCAGACGTCGCGGCCCCGGCGGAGGCGGACCTCACCGGCGAGGTCGGCGTCGGCGCTGTCGAGGCCGTAGCGCCAGACGCGCTCGGCGTCCTCGCCGCGTCCTCTGAGCGGGAGCGTACGGGCCAAAAGCTCGATGGCCAGCGCGCCGGTCTCGACGTCGCCGCCCTCCTCGATCGCGCCGGAGAACTCGGCGCACGCCAGCTCCAGGTGGGCGATGCCGAGCATCACCCGCAGCCTGGGCACCTCGACCGCGTCCGGCACCGAGAGCGCCTCCAGCAGCACCTGGGCGGCCTCCCCCGGCTCACTCTCCTCGATGAGCGCCTCCGCCAGCCGCTGAGCGGCACGAGGGGCGACCTCCGGGTCTCCGGTGGCCAGCGCGTCACGCAGCGACCGTTCGGCCTCCTCCGCGCCCGTGGCGAGCCTGGCGAGGGCCATGTGCGCCGACGGGACGTAGGCGGGGTGACCGACGCCCAGCGCGGCCTGCCAGGCGGCGCGGGCCTGGTCGGTCATCCCCTCCCTTTCGAAACTCCCCGCGAGCAGGCAGGCGGCCTGCGCCGCGAACTCCGGGTGCCCTGTCGCCAGCGCGGTGCGCGCGGCCGCGCGGGAGCCCGGCACGTCTCCGCGCTCCTGGAGCACCACGGCGAGGCCCACCGCCGCCTGTGCCCGATCCGGCTCGTCGGGGTCGGCGGCCAGCTCCGCGAAGATCACGGCGGCGCCGTCGAGGTCGCCGGACTCGGCCAGTCTTCGCGCGGTGTCCAAGGGACGGGTGTCCACCTCAGGCATGCAGGGTCCTTCCCGGATACGGAGACGCCCCGAGCCTAACGACTCGGGGCGTCCTCCGTCCTCCCGCATTCCCTACGAATACGCGGTTCTCGCGAGATGCGGGCCGCGGCGAGGATCAGTCTTCGTACGCCTCCAGGGGAGGGCAGGAGCACACCAGGTTGCGGTCGCCGTAGGCCTGGTCGATGCGGCGGACCGGCGACCAGTACTTGCCCTCGCGCAGCGAGGGCAGCGGGTAGGCCGCCTCGGTGCGGGTGTAGGGGTGCTCCCACTCGTCGGCGACGAGGCTGCCGGCCGTGTGCGGGGCGTTGCGCAGCGGGTTGTCGACCCTGTCGTAGGCGCCGGAGGCGACCTTCTCGATCTCACCGCGAATCGCGATCATCGCCTCGCAGAACCGGTCGAGCTCGGCCAGGTCCTCGCTCTCGGTCGGCTCGATCATCAGCGTGCCGGCCACCGGGAAGGACATGGTCGGCGCGTGGAAACCGTAGTCGACGAGGCGCTTGGCCACGTCGTCGACCGTCACCCCGGTCTCCTTGGTGATCTGGCGCAGATCGATGATGCACTCGTGGGCGACGAGGCCGCCGCGGCCGGTGTAGAGAACCGGGTAGTGGGGGTCGAGCCTGCGGGCCAGGTAGTTGGCCGACAGGATGGCCTGCTCGGTGGCCGCCTTCAGCCCGTCGGCACCCATCATCCGGATGTAGGCCCAGGAGATGGGCAGGATGCCCGCGGAGCCGTACGGGGCGGCCGAGACCGGGCCGACCGCCGAGCCGCCGCGCAGCGGGTGACCGGGCAGGTAGTCGGCCAGGTGGGCGCGGACCGCGACCGGGCCGACACCGGGGCCGCCGCCGCCGTGCGGGATGCAGAAGGTCTTGTGCAGGTTGAGGTGGGAGACGTCCGCCCCGAACTCGCCCGGCCGGGCCAGGCCGACCAGCGCGTTGAGGTTGGCGCCGTCGACGTAGACCTGCCCGCCGGCCTCGTGCACCAGCTCGCAGACATCGACGATCGTCTCCTCGTACACGCCGTGCGTGGACGGGTAGGTCACCATGATCGCGGCAAGCCGGTCACGGTGCTTTTCGATCTTCGCGACGAGGTCGTCGAGATCCACGTTGCCGTTGTCGTCGCAGGCGACCACGGCGACGCGCATGCCGGCCATCACGGCGCTGGCGGCGTTGGTACCGTGCGCGGACGAGGGGATCAGGCAGACGTCACGATCCGACTCGCCACGCGCCGTATGGTAGGCGCGGATCGCCAGAAGACCGGCGAACTCGCCCTGGGAGCCGGCGTTCGGCTGGATCGACACCGCGTCATAACCGGTGACCTCGGCCAGCCAGCGCTCCAGCTCCCCGATCAGCTCGGCGTAGCCCGCCGCCTGGTCCTCCGGCGCGTACGGGTGCAGCCCGGCGAACTCCGGCCAGGTGATCGGCTCCATCTCGGTGGTCGCGTTGAGCTTCATGGTGCAGGAGCCCAGCGGGATCATCGACCGGTCCAGCGCGACGTCCTTGTCCTGGAGCCTGCGCAGGTAGCGCAGCATGGCCGTCTCGGAGCGGTGGCTGTGGAAGACCGGGTGGGTGAGGTAGTCGCTGACCCGCGCCAGCGCGCCGGGCAGCGCGTCGTGCGCGGCGGCGTCCAGGTCGGCCAGCACGGTGCCGCTGACCTCGAAGGCGGCCAGGACCTGCTCCAGATGGAGTAGCTCGGTCCTCTCGTCGCAGGTGACGCCCACGTGGTCGGCGTCGACCAGGCGCAGGTTGACGCCGTTCTCCCGGGCCGCGGCGACGACTCCGGCGGCACGCCCGGGCACGCGGGCGAGCACGGTGTCGAAGAAGGTGTCGTGGACCACCTCGACGCCGCCCTGGCGCAGCCCCTCGGCGAGCACGACGGCGTGCCGGTGGACGCGGCGGCCGATTCTGCGCAGGCCCTCGGGGCCGTGGTAGACGGCGTACATGCCGGCGATCACGGCGAGCAGCACCTGCGCGGTGCAGATGTTACTGGTGGCCTTCTCGCGGCGGATGTGCTGCTCGCGGGTCTGGAGCGCGAGCCGGTAGGCGGGACGTCCCTCGACATCCTGGGAGACGCCGACCAGGCGGCCGGGCAGCTGGCGCTGGAGGCCGTCACGGACCGCCATGTAGGCGGCGTGCGGACCGCCGAAGCCCAGGGGGACGCCGAAGCGCTGCGAGGAACCGACCGCGATGTCGGCGCCGAGCTCGCCCGGCGCGGCCAGGAGGGTGAGGGCGAGCAGGTCTGCGGCGGCGACCACCTGGGCACCGCGCGAGTGGGCGGCGTCGGCGATGGCGCGGAAGTCGCGGATCCTGCCGCTGGCGCCGGGATACTGCACGAGCACGCCGAAGCACTCGGGGAGCTCCCCGGTGAGGTCGCTCTCGACCAGCTCGATGCCGAGCGGCTCGGCACGGGTGCGCAACACCGCCTTGGTCTGCGGCAGCGCGTCGGCGTCGACCACGAACACCTTCGACGGGGTGCGGCCCGCGCGGCGGGCCAGGGTCATCGCCTCGGCCGCGGCGGTGGCCTCGTCCAGCAGAGAGGCCCCCGCGACGTCGAGGGCGGTCAGGTCGGAGACGACGGTCTGGAAGTTGATCAGGGCCTCCAGCCGGCCCTGGGAGATCTCCGGCTGGTAGGGCGTGTACGCGGTGTACCAGCCCGGATTCTCCAGGAGGTTGCGGCGGATGACACCCGGGGTGATCGTGTCGTGGTAGCCCAGGCCGATCATCGAGGTGAGCAGCGTGTTGCGCCCGGCGAGGACCCGCAGCTCGGCGAGGGTCTCGGACTCTCCTGCCGCCGGGGGCAGCCCCAGCCGGGCGAAGGAACGGATCGCCTCGGGCACGGCCACCGCGACCAGGTCGGCGACGGAGGCGAATCCGACCGCCTCCAGCATGCGGGTCTGGTCGGCGTCGTCGGGCCCGATGTGACGGGTCGCGAACGGCGGGGGGGCGAGTTCGCTGAGCGATGACAGATCGGTCATGAGAAGCCTCTCGGGCGGAGTGGAGACCGGTGCTGGGCGCGGGCGTATGCCGGTTCTCCCCCTCTGTCATCACGACGTGGTCGCTACCTGAGAGCTTCACCTGCCCTTGCCGGGAGGCTTGCACCGTCGGTGAGGCGCACCTGGCGGGCGCGCCTGCTTTCCAGAGTTGCCTCGTCCGTGCGGTACAGGGTGCCTGAGAGATTCCGGGGAGGTTGCTCCTTCGGCGCCCCGATCGCGGTCGGGGTCTCTCCCGCACAGGGTCAATGGCGAGTCCGAGTTTACCCGGTTCGTCGTGCTCGGCGGCGACGGGCCAACTCATCGGCCTGATGATCGTCTAAAGGGGCCCCGCCCGACTCCGCGCGTTCGCCGGGAAGATCCGCGAGAGAGCCCTCCACCTCCTGCCACACCCGCCCCAGCGCGATACCGAAGACGCCCTGGCCCCCCTGGAGCAGGTCGATGACCTCATCGGGCGAGGTGCACTCGTAGACGCTCACTCCGTCGCTCATCAGAGTGATCTGAGCCAGGTCGTTGACGCCCCGCTCCCGCAGGTGCTGTACGGCGATGCGGATCTGCTGGAGGGAGACGCCGGTGTCGAGAAGGCGCTTGACAACCTTGAGGACCAGAATGTCACGGAAGCCGTACAGCCGCTGGGAGCCGGAGCCGTGGGCGGCTCTCACGGTGGGCTCGACCAGGCCGGTTCGCGCCCAGTAGTCGAGTTGCCGGTAGGTGATTCCTGCCGCCGAACAGGCCGTCGGCCCCCTGTAGCCGATGTCGGCGGGCACCTTCACCGGTTTCCCGTCGAACAGCAGACCCTCTTCACCCGCGCGCTGACGTGCCGACTGGCGCCGTTCCGGGTCATCCTGGTCGGCGTTTCTACCCTCGCCGCTGCTGACCGCCACGCGGACCTCCGGCTTTCTCTCATCCCACGGCCTGATCTGGGGGTTTACGCACGACCGCAGGTTTCACTTGCACCGTAGGACTGGGGCCAAGTCCAGTCAACGACCCCACCCGGCGCGTCGTGAAGCGTAAATGCACCGAAATTCCTACCCCGCGCGGCCGAAGTCCTCGGGCGTGATCGTGTCAAGGAACTCCCTGAACTTCTCCACCTCGTCCTCCTGGTCGTCAGGAATGATCACCCCTGCCTCCCGTACCACGTCCTCACTCGCGAAGATACGTGCGCCGGTGCGAAGTGCCAAGGCGATCGAGTCGGAAGGACGCGCGCTCACCTCGACCCCGTTGGAGAACACGAGATCCGCGAAGAAGATACCGTCGCGTAAGGCGACGATGTTGACAGTGTTCAACCTGACTCCGAGCCCTTCGAGCACGTCCCGGAACAGGTCATGGGTAAGTGGCCGGGGCGGTGGTTCCTCGGCCTGGGCCATGGCGATCGCCGTGGCTTCCGTCATGCCGATCCAGATAGGTAGGTAACGCTCCCCATGCGTCTCTTTCAGCAGGACGATCGGCTGGTTGGAGGGCATTTCAACTCGAACGCCCACGACCTCCATCTGCAACACGGGCTGCTCCGTCTTCGCTGGATTCCGACCGGTTTGTTCAACGTAACACTCGTGGGGGTACGAGTGCCTGGTCAGGCTCTCACCGGCCCAGTGCCCCACGGACTCCGGAACGCAGCAACGAGGCGTGCAATTCCAGCAGGAGACCGGAGATCTCCCTCGCCGTCTCGTCCGCCTGGTCGATCGCGCCGGGGCCGCGACGGCGCAGCAGCGGGGCGACGGCCTGCTCCACCAGTCCCGCTTCGCGTTCCGCGGCGGCCTTGACCGCCCGCAGGTGGCGGGCGCGCAGGCCGAAGGCGGCCAGGGCGCCCACACTGCGGGCCACGACCAGTGCCTCGGCGTCGTAGTAGCGGGCCACGGCGGCCAGCAGGCCGTAGTCCTCCAGCTCCGTGAGGGTCTCCTCATCGAGCTCGGCGGCGGCGAGGAACTCCTCGCGGGTGAGGCGGACCTCGGGGGGCGCGTCGTCGGGGACGGCGCGCGGCCGGGCCGCCGGGCGCTCCTCGCGGTCGGCCGCCTCCAGATGATCCTTGATCACGCGCAGCGGCAGGTAGCGATCACGCTGCTCGCTGAGGATGTAGCGAAGCCGCTCGACGTCGGCGTAGGTGAACTTGCGATAGCCGGAGGGACTGCGCTCCGGCTCGATCAGCCCCTCGCCCTCCAGGAAGCGAATCTTGGAGATGCTGACATCGGGGAACTCGCCCTGCAGGAGAGCGAGCACCTCCCCGATGCTCATGTGCGCACGAGCGGCCTGCGAGCTCATCATCCTCCAGCGGCGCCGCGGGTGAGGAAGACGAGGCGGAACTTGCCGATCTGCACCTCGTCCCCGCCGTACAGCGGGACCTCCTCGATGCGCTCACGATTGACGTACGTGCCGTTCAGGCTACCGACGTCACGGACCGTGAAGACACCGCCGCCGCGCCGGTAGAACTCCACGTGACGGCGCGAGACCGTGATGTCGTCTAGGAAGATGTCGCTCTCGGGGTGGCGGCCCACGGTGGTGAGGTCGCTGTCGAGCAGGAACCGGCTGCCGGCGTTGGGACCGCGCATCGCGACCAGCAACGCGCTGCCGGCGGGCAACTGCTCAACGGCCTGCCGCTCGGCGAGAAGCGTCTCACCGGTCTCCGCCTCGTAGGCCTCGATCCCGGAGAGGGAGATCGTCGATGTGCTGTCTCCGGGTGTGTCGGACCTGGTAAGCGGCGACCCGCATCGTGAACAGAAACGGGCATCCTCGGGATTGGCATGACCGCACTGCGTGCAGTAGACGCTCGGCATCGATCGGCTCGGCCTCCTACCGCGAAGACGCGGCAACGGTGCTCAGTGATGCGCGCCTCGCTTCTTCGCTTCTCAAGTGTTTTCTCAGACTGCGAATGCCGCAACATACAGTGATGAGGCGCGAAGGTCAAGGTTGACGCTGAACCGCGGGTACGGTCGGTGACAAAGTTACAGGGGACACTGCCCCTGGTCCATGGCGCCGCGCGGTATTTGTCGCGCGGGCCGCCTCAACCTCCGGCGGCCTCCTCCACCACCCGCGCCCAGCGCTCGATCAGGGTCTGGGCGGAGTCGACGTCGAACCCCTCGGCCCACAGGTGGGTCACCGCCTCGGTCGGGTCGGGCAGCACCAGGGTCCAGCTGCCGTCCTCCGCGACGACCCGCACCCCGTCGGTGGTGTCGATGCGGTGGTGCTCGGCGGCCTCGATGACCGAGCGCATCACCGCCCCCTTGGCCGCCCACGGAGTCGGCACGGTACGGCGCAGCAGCTTGGCCTCGGGTATCCTGGCGTCGATCTGGCTGAGCGAGAGCCGGGTCCTGGCGACCAGTCCGAGCAGGCGCAGGAACACCGCCAGACCGTCCACCGTGGGGCCGAACTCGGGCACGATGAAACCACCGCGCCCGTCGGCCGCGAAGATCATTTCCGGCCCCCTGGCGGCGGCGGTGAGCGCGTCGATCGCGGTGGAGGTCCACTCGGCCTGGACCCCGTGGAACCTGCAGACCTGCTCGGCCACCCGGGTGGTGGTGACCGGCAGTGCCACCCTGCCGCCGCGGCGCTCGGCCGCGACCAGGTCGAGCACCACCAGCAGGGCGCGCTCCTCGCTGATCAGCTGGCCCATCTCGTCCACCAGCGCGACCCGCTCCCCCACCGGGTCGAAGCGCACGCCGAAGGCCGCCCTGGAGGAGCTGACGAGTTCCGACAGGCGCTGCAGGTCGCGGCGGCGCTCGGCGAGGGTCTCGGTGGGCGAGGCGTCGTCCAGCCGGTTGTTGACGGTCAGCACGTCCACCCCGACCCGGCCGAGCAGGCTGGGCAGCACCAGCGAGGAGGTGCCTCCCGCGCAGTCGACCACGACCTTCATGTCGGCGTCGCGGACTCCGCTGATGTCGACCAGGCGTAGCAGCTCGTGCGTGTAGTCCTCCACCGCCCTGGCGGGAAAGCTCAGCTCGGCGATCTCACCGGGGAAGGCCCGGCGGAACTCCTGCCGGGAGAAGACCCGGTCCAGCTTGCGCTGGGCCGGCGGCGACAGGTCCGCGCCGTGCTCGTCCATGAAGACGATGTCGACGCTCTGCGGGTCACCGGGGGTGGTGCGCAGCGCGATGCCGCCCACCGCGTTCTCCCTGGCGGTGTGGAAGCGCGCCACGGGGAGCGGGGACGCCTCCAGGTCGAGCACGTTGATCGCGCTGGCGTTGAGGGCGCTGATCACGGCCCGCTTCAGCGCCCGCGCGGCGCGGGAGGAGTCGCGGGAGGTGATGACCGAGGCGCCCTTCTTCAGGGTGGTGGCGTAAGCGCTGGCGAGCCGCACGCACAGCTCGGGGGTGATCTCCACGTTGACCAGCCCCGAGACCCCCCGGGGGCCGAACAGGTTGCGCTGGGCGCGCGGCTCCCAGATGACGCTGTTGTTGATCACCGCCCCGGCCTCGATGGTCTTGAACGGGTAGATCTTGACGCCGGAGGAGATGTACGCCTCGGCCTCGATGATGCACTCGTCGCCGATGACGGCGCCCTCCTCGACCCTGGCCGCGGTCATCAGGTCGGTGTTCTTGCCGATCACACAGCCGCGCAGGTGGGCGCTGGGCCCGATGTAGACGTTGTCGTGGACGACCGCGCGGTGCAGGAAGGCCCCCTCCCTGACCACCGCGTTGCTGCCCAGCACGGTGTACTCGCGCAGTTCGGCCCCCGCCTCGACCTTGGCGTAGTCACCGACGTAGAGCGGGCCCTTGAGGATGGCGTCGGTGTCGACCGAGGCTCCCTCGGCCACCCAGACGCCCGGCGAGACCTCGAAGGCGTCGATGTCGACCTTGACCCGGCCCGACAGGACGTCGGCCTGGGCCTTGAGATAGCTCTCGTGGGTGCCGACGTCCTCCCAGTAGCCGTCGGCCACGTAGCCGTACAGGGGGGCTCCGCGCTCCAGCAGCCGGGGGAACACGTCTCCCGACCAGTCGACGGGCCCTCCCGCCGCGATCTCGTCGAGGACCTCGGGCTCCATCACGTAGATGCCGGTGTTGACGGTGTCGGAGAAGACCTGGCCCCAGGTGGGCTTCTCCAGGAAGCGCTCCACCCGCCCGTGGTCGTCGACGATGACGATGCCGAACTCCAGCGGGTTGGGAACGCGCTTGAGCCCGATCGTGACCATCGCGCCGTTCTCGCGGTGGAAGCGGATCATGTCCGTCAGGTCGATGTCCGTCAGCGCGTCGCCGGAGATGACCAGGAAGCGGTCGTCGCGCAGCCGGTCCGCGGCGTTCTTGACGCTGCCCGCGGTGCCGAGCGGTGTGTCCTCGGTGGCGTAGTAAAGGCTCATGCCGAGCTCGTCACCGTCGCCGAAGTAGTTGCGGACCAGGGCCGCCAGGAACTGCACGGTGACCACCGTCTCGGTGAAACCGTGCCGTTTCAGGAGGCGCAGCACGTGCTCCATGATCGGCCGATTGATCACGGGCAGGAGAGGCTTGGGCTGGTTCGCGGTCATCGGCCGGAGCCGTGTACCCTCCCCGCCCGCCATGACGACGGCCTTCACAGATCACCTCTTAAGGCGTTTGGCCTCGCTTGTCAGCTGACGCACCTGTACCCAATACAACACTCCGGACCACCAGTACAGGCCTGTGCCCCAGATGGCCAGGGACCAGCCGACGATCCGGGCGGGATCGGCGTACCAGGCGTCGTGGTGGGCGAGGAAGAGCAGGGGGAAGGCGTAGAGGAGGTTGGCGGTGGCGGCCTTGCCGAGGAAGTGCACGGGCAACGCCGGACCGTAGCCGAGGCGGCGCAGGATGAGCGGGATGCCCAGCAGCATCACGTCGCGCAGCGGGATGGCCAGTGCCAGCCACCAGGGGATTATCTCGCGCATGGCGAGGCCGAACAGGGTGGCCAGGATGTAGAGCCGGTCGGCCAGCGGGTCGAGCAGGCGGCCGAGCCGGCTGGTCTGGTTCCAGGCGCGGGCGATCTTACCGTCGAGCCAGTCGGAGAACCCCGCCAGCATCAGCAGCGCGACGGCCCAGCCGTCGGCCTTCGGGCCCAGCACCAGCCAGAGGAAGACCGGCACCCCCAGGAGCCTGGCCAGGCTCAACGCGTTGGGAACCGTCCAGATTCGATCTTCGGCTCCCGATGCTTCCGGATTCACCGGTCTGTCTCCCTCCCCCGTGGTCTGATGCGACCCTACCCGTGCGGGGCTCACACGGGCCGTACGGCCATCCGGCGAGGGCACGAGCGCGGGGGCGTCAGGTGCGGGACCAGGGGGCGCCCAGGGGCGCGACAGCGCCCGGGGAGGTGGTCGGAGTGAGGCGGGCAACCACACCACCGCGGCCGCGCGGCGGTGTGGTTGCGATCGGCGGCTTCACCTGATCCGGGAGACGCCGCCCGGATCAGGAGCGGCGCACGGCGGCGCCGGAGGACCAGGCCCAGACGAGCACGGCGACGGTCATGCCGAACAGGGCCAGCCCGCTGGGGACGTGGGTGCCGAGCGCCTCCCAGCTGAAGTGCTGTGCCATACCGACCAGGAAGAGGCCGACGCTGGCCAGCGCGGGCCAGCCGGCACCGCGTCCGGGACGCCAGACCATGACGGCCACGACGATCTGCAGCAGTGCGATCAGATGCACCACCATCCCGGCCAGTACGTGGGTCTCGGCCAGCGCCTCCCCGCCACGCACCGCCTGGCCGGCGAACGAGGCGGCGGCGATGAGGCCGACCGCCTGGGCGACGACCAGGATGCGTAGGCCGTACAGCAGGCCCGCGGGGACCGGGCGATCCCTCGCCGGCTTCCGCGGGGAGATGACCTCCTGCATGTGATGTGTCCTTAACCTTGGATGACTGGTTCGGAGCACATCGTGGCCGTGGGGCATCCGCCCGGTCGTCACCCTGAGGGCTGACCTCGCTGTCCACCTCTTGGCGGATTCCCCGCCCGGTGCGCGTTCACCGGTCGAGGGCACCGCCTCTCAGGTGGCCGAAAACCGTACCGAAATGACGCGCGCGACACTCCGGCGCACCCTTTACGCTTCACAACATGACCAATGACACCGCGCTCTTTCTTGGGCAGTGGATCCGCTCGCCGGGCACCGTCGGAGCGGTGGCGCCGAGCTCGCGGCGGCTTGCCGAGGCGGTATCCTCGCCGGTCCCCCACCGGGGGGATCCGGTGATCGTCGAACTCGGCCCGGGCACCGGGGTGTTCACCGCGGAGATCCAGCGCAGGCTGGGAGGCCGGGGGCACCACATGGCCGTCGAGATCAACCCCAGGCTGGCCGATTTCCTCGCCGCCAGGAACCCCGGGGTGGACGTCGTGACCGATGACGCGGCGCGGCTGCCCCAGCTGCTGCAGGAACGCGGTCTCTCCAAGGCCGACGCGATCGTGAGCGGACTCCCCTGGGCCTCGTTCTCCGAGGAGACACAGGGCCGCCTGCTGGACGCGGTCATCGCGATCATGGGTCCGCACACGGCCTTCACCACCTTCGCCTACAGCTTCGCCAAGCGCCTTCCTCCCGCACGGCGTTTCAGGAGACGCCTGATCGATACCTTCGAGGAGGTCGTCGCGGGCCGCACGGTGTGGGGCAACGTACCGCCCGCCTTCGTCTACCACACGCGCAGGCCGCGTCTGGCCGCCGTCCAGCAGAACTGATCCCCTCGTCCCGGTGGCCCTGGAGGCTTACCGAACTTCGTTCTACGATTGCGCGCGCAACTAGAATGGAGTTGGTCACCGTGGACTTCACACTTCCGGAGAGCGCCCTCGCCGTCCAACGCGGCGTCGGTGACATCTGCGCACGCTACGACCTGGACTACTGGCAGCGGTGCGAGAGCGAGAAGCGCTGGCCCGAGGAGGTCTGGCAGGATCTGGCCAAGGGCGGCTGGCTCGGCCTGGCCGTGCCCGAGGAGTACGGCGGCGGCGGTCAGGGCCTGCTGGAGCTGGCCGTGGCCACCGAGACCCTGTCGGCCTCCGGCTCGGCGGGCGGCTCGGCGTTCACCTACGTGCTCACCCCCGGGTTCGGCGCCATGACCCTGGCCAGGCACGGCAGCCCCTGGCAGCGCGACGAACTGCTACCCAGGCTGGCCACCGGCGAGTTGGAGACCTGTTTCGCGCTGACCGAACCCGACGCCGGGTCCAACGCCCTGGGCATCTCCACCTCCGCCCGTCGCGACGGGACGGAGTTCGTCGTCAACGGCCAGAAGATCTGGATCACCGGCGTGCAGCGCGCCACCTGGATGCTCCTGGTCACCCGGACCATCCCGGCCGCCGAGGCCAGGCCCCGCAGCAACGGCCTGACCGTCCTGCTGGTGAACGTCCCCGAGGCCGTCGCGGCCGGTCGGCTCTCCTTCCAGCCCATCCCGAAGATGGGCGCCAACACCACCCCGTCCAACATGGTCTTCATAGACGACCTGCGGGTCCCGGAGAGGAACGTGGTCGGTGAGGTCGACCAGGGCGCGCTGGTGCTGTGGGACATCCTCAACCCCGAGCGCGTCCTGCTGGCCGCCTCCGCGCTCGGCGGCGCCGAGGTGGCGCTGCGGGTGGCCGTGCAGTACGCCAAGGAGCGCGAGGTGTTCGGCAGGCCGATCGGCGCCAACCAGGCCATCGCCTTCCCTCTCGCCCAGGTCAAAGCCAAGATCGAGCTGGCCAGGCTGATGCTGTACAAGGCCGCCTGGCTGTTCGACAGGCAACTGCCCTGCGGCACCGAGGCCAACATCGCCAAGCTGACCGCCTCCCAGGCGGCCTGGGAGGCGGCCGACCACGCGTTCCAGACACACGGCGGCATGGCCTACTCACTGGAGTACCCGGTCGCCCGCCTGCTGGCCGACGCCCGCATCGGCAAGGTCGCCCCCGTCACCGAGGAGCTCCTGCTCAACTACCTGGCCACCCAGGTGCTCGGACTTCCCAGGAGTTTCTGACCTGATCGCCGGGTGCGCCCCGCCCGACCGGAGCCGGGCGCACCCCTATTTGAAAGCCGCCGCGAGACGGGCCGCGGCGTACTCGCGCGCCTCGGTCGCCTGGTCGAAGAAGCCCGGCAGGCCGAAGAAGCCGTGGATCGCCCCCTCGTATCTTCTGACCTCGACCGGCACTCCGGCCGCGGCCAGCTGGGCGGCGTATTCCTCACCCTCGTCACAGAGCGGGTCGTACTCGGCGGTGATCACCGTCGCCGGGGCCAGACCGGCCTTGTCGGCCAGCCGGACGGGAGCCAGCCGGGGGTCGACCGGATCGCCGCCGTACTGCGCGACGAACCAGGCCATCTCGTCGGCGCCGAGCCCGAAGCCGTTGGCGTAGGCGCGGTAACTCCCGGTGTCCATGGCCACGTCGGCTATCGGGTAAACGAGCAGCTGGTGGGCCAGCCCGAGCCCGGCGTCCCTGGCCTGCCAGGCGGCCACGGCGGCCAGGTTGCCTCCGGCGCTGTCGCCGCAGACCGCGATGCGCTCGGGGTCGGCCCCGTAGACACCGGGGCGGCCGAAGACGTCCTGAACGACGCTCCAGGCGTCGTCGGCCGCGGCGGGGAAGGGGTGATCGGGGGCGAGCCGGTAGTCGACCGAGATCACAACCGCCCCGTTGCGCACCGCGAGGTCACGACCGAGGGCGTCGTTGCGGTCGACGCTGCCGAAGACCCAGCCTCCGCCGTGAAAATAGACGATCGCCGGGAGGGGGCGGTCGTCCTCCTCCGGCCGGTAGACGCGGACCGGCACGCCCGCGACGACGTCATCCCTGACCAGCGGGAGCGGGATGATCGGACCGCGTTGCTCGACGAAGGCGTCGAGGGCCCGCATCGCGACGATCGCCTCGAGGGTGAGTGTGGAGAGCGGGACACCGAGGTCCGTCTGGAAAGTCTTCAGGTAGGCCTCGGCCTGCGGATGCAACGGCATGAGCGGCACTTTACCCGCCGGGTCCGGTCGACCGCGGGAGGCGTCGAGGTGTCGGTGTCGCCCCGCCGGAAGTCCCGGCCACCACGGCGGAGAGGGCCCGGCGACCCGAAACTCCGGAATGACGGAAAATCTCTCGAACAGCGAGCCCACCACTCAAAACGAACGTGATTATTTTTCGCCTAATTTCCTCGACCCGGATTGTTCGGTCACCCAAAATAACTCCCTAATTACGGATAGTTAGATTTCCTGCCATATTGCCGAGAAATGGTTGTGACGCCTACCTGGTGATGGAAGACTCGAATTTCGAGTGACCAGGTGAGCCGGGGCCGCCGGTCACTCGTCACCCGGAGCCGTCAGGGAGGTGGATCTGCGTGATCGGACTTTGAGCCGATCAATTAGGGTGGGTTCGTTAAATGTCTTTGAATCCGCGTCTCGTCAAGGAAAGCTTCGCCATCGTCGAACCTGTCGCGGACAAGGCCGCGGCATACTTCTACGGACGCCTGTTCGCCGAGAGCCCGCACCTGCGGACGATGTTCCCTCCGGCGATGGACGTACAGCGCGACCGCCTGTTCGGCGCGCTGACCAGAGTCGTCTGGAGCCTGGACAGTCCCGACAGTCTGGCCTCGTTCCTGGGTCAACTCGGCCGTGACCACCGGAAGTACGGCGTGCTCGCCGAGCACTATACCGCGATCGGCAACGCGCTCCTGGCCACGGTCAGGCGCTTCGCCGCCGAGATCTGGACCCCCGAGATAGAGGCGGCATGGACCGCCGCCTACACCGCCGCCGCCAATCTCATGATCGAATCGGCCGAGTCCGACGCGGGGGTGTCGCCCGCCTGGTGGCTGGCCGAGGTGATCGACCACGAACTCCGCACCCCGGACATCGCGGTGATCACCTTACGGCTCGACCAGGCCCTGCCCTACCTGCCCGGCCAGTACGTCAGCGTGCAGACCGCACGCTGGCCACGCGTCTGGCGCACGTTCTCCATCGCGAACGCGCCCCGGGACGACAACACGATCCGCCTGCACGTCCGCGCGGTCTCCGGCGGCTGGGTCTCCACCACGCTGGTCCAGCGCACCCGGATCGGAGACAACCTGATGCTGGGGCCCCCGATCGGCACCATGGTCCCCACCGACTCCGGACGCGACATCCTTTGCGTGGCCGGCGGCACCGGCCTGGCACCGATCAAGGCCATCCTGGAGCACGTGATCGGCTCCGGGCGCCGCCCCAACATCCACCTGCTCCACGGCGCCCGCACCGCCGGGGAGCTCTACGACCTGACCGACCTGTTCCGGATGGCGTCGGCCTTCCCGTGGCTGCGGGTGCTCCCCGTGGTCTCCGGACAACCCGGGTACGACGGCATGCGAGGCCAGGTGGCCGAGGTGATGGAGCGGTTCCACTCCTGGTCCGACCACGAGGCCTACGTCTGCGGCCCGACCGCCATGGTCAGCGAGACGGTTCACCGGCTCCAGCGGGGCGGGATGCCCATGGCCCACATCCACCGGGACATCGTGCAGGGCGAGCCTTGACCGACAATCAGGATTAATCCCCCGAAGCGATCACGCAAATTCCATAGAGTCCGGCGGGACACGGTATGTCATGGCAGCATGAGGCCCAATCCGAAAGGAGATGGTCATGCACGACTGCCCCCCTCACAGCCCGTGCCCCCCTCTCGACCGCCACCCCCGTTCCCCGCGCGTCTTCTCCAGAGCCGTCCATCCGCACGGATCCGCCCCCGGTCCCCTCCACCGGCGGCGGGCCCTCCAAGGTCAGGGCCACGCCCGCCTCCGGCATGCGGCCACCCCCGGCCGCGGCACCCGCCCCTCGGGCGCACCGACCGTTCCCGCCCCGCGCCACAGGGCGCTCTGAACCGATGGCCAGACCCGTCACGCTGGTGACCTTCATGCTTCCCGCCCCCATGCGGCACTGGGCCGGCGAGAGCACCGAGGTCCGCGTCTTCGCCGTCGCCGACCATGAGGACGGCGACCCCACACTGGGTTCCGCCCTCGACACGCTCCGCCGTACGCACCCGTCTCTGGAGCAGCGACTCCGCGACGACTACGGAAGCATCCGCCGCCACATCAGCATGTTCGTCTGCGGCGAGAACGCCCGGCATCTCGGCGGCCTCGACTGCGCACTGCCCCCGGGGGCCGAGATCCTCGTCCTGCCCACCCTCTCGCGCCGCCAGGAGACCACGAGCTGACCCGCCCGCGCCCCGGAGTACGGTCGCGAGACCTCAGGCGGCGGGCCGAGGACCCGGCGGGCGACAGGACCTAGGGTGCGACCCTGCCGCCGGCCACGAAGGCCTCGTGCGTGAGGGGCATCAGCGTCGCCCAGGCGGCCTCCATCTTCTCCGCCACCATCTCGATCTCACGCTGCGGGAACGAGGGCACCTTGGCCTGCTCGTTCTTGGTACGCAGGGAGAGGAAGTGCATGAGCGAACGGGCGTTGCAGGTGGCGTACATCGAGGAGAACAGCCCGACGGGCAGCACCGCCCTGGCCACTTCGCGGGCGATGCCGGCCTCCAGCATCTCCCGGTAGGCGGCATAGGACTGCCGGTAGGACGCCTCCATCACCTCGGTAACGAGCTTGTGCTGCTCGGCGCTGCCCTCGGCGAAGACGTACTTACCCGGCCTGCCTTCCTGAACCAGCTTCCGCTCCATCCCCGGAACATAAAAATTGGGCTGAAGCTCGCGATAACGCCCACTTTCTTCGTTATATGACCATCCGACCCTGTGGCGGTGAAATTCGCGGAAGACGAAGATCGGCGCGCTGACCAGGAAGGTCATCGAGTTGTGCTCGAAGGGGCTGCCGTGCCGGTCGCGCATCAGAAAGTTGATCAACCCCCTGGACCGCGCGGGATCCTTGCCGGCCTCCTCCAGCGACTGCTCCCCCGCCGTCGAGACCCGCGCCGCCCAGAGCACATCGGAGTCGGACGCGCTGTGCTTGACCAACTCCACGGTCACGTCGTCAAGGAAACGCGCCTCTGCCTCATCGCCCGTCAACTGGATCCCCCTCGTCACCTCGTCGGTCGCGCATATCGTAGACCGTAACGGCGGGAGAAGCCCCGCCGCCCCGAAGACGGGCGCCGCTCACAACCGGTAGATCCTGCGGGCGTTGCCCGAGCCGATCATCTGGGCCACCCGGACGGCGTCCGAGACGCTCCACTCTCCGTCGGCCAGTCGCGCGGCGAGCGCCCCGGCCAGCCCTCGCCGGTAGTGCAGGGCGCCAAGGTGACAGGTCTCCGCCACGCCGTGGCCGCCGGAGCCGAACAGCTGCTTGTGGAACGGCGCCAGTTCGAGCAGTTCCGCCATGACCGCGGCCGAGCCCGTGGCGCTGCGGGTCAGCGCCGCGCCCACGTCGACGTAGACATTCGGGAGCGCACCGGCGAGGTAGGCCGCCCGGCGGTGGAACGGGTGACAGTGCAGCAGGACGACGGGCACACCCACCGGCTGCACGGCCACGATGAACCCGGTCATCGGTGCCGGGCCCGCGCCGTACCGGCCGGGGAGCGCGCGGCCTTCGGCGGCGTCGGGAGTCCCGAGAGTACCGACATCCACGCGACCGCCGTGCACCGCACGACCGCCGCGACCGGCATGGGCGCCACCGTAGCGGGTGTGACCGGTGTGGAACTGCAGCGGCCGCCCGTACTCCCTGGCCACGTCGACGGCCGTCCAGAGCAGGTGGCGCAGGAGCACCTGATCGGCGAGTCGCCCGCCCGGGCAGGCCAGCCGCCGGGTGGCCGCCGCGATCACCGCTCCCCGGCTCGGCCTGGCCGGGTCGAGATGGAGCCCGGATCTGTGGGCCGTGACCGACTTCAGCGCGACGGCGCGGACGGCCCGCGCGGCGAGGCTCTGGGCGAGGGCCGAGATGTAGGAGACCCCCGAGACCGCGGCCCTGGCCACCTCCTCCTCGGCCCGCTCGATGTGAACGACCCGCGCGGTGCCGGCGCCACCCGCGTGGCCCATCTCGGCCGGCGGCAGCACCTCGGGCCCGCCGAGGTCACCGTCGAACAGGAAGGTGGCTATCCCCGCGGCGCCCAGCAGTCGCCGGTTCACCTCGGTGGCGCCCAGCTCCGCCCTACGGGCCAGGTACACGGCCGGCGGCACGTGCGGGGCGAGACCGAGGACGGGCGCGCACCAGCGGCGGACCGCGGTGCCGACGGGGGTGTCGAAGTGGGTGGTGCCCGGGGGCGCCGGAGTTCCCGCGTCGCTGAGCAGCGTCTCGAACCGGGCCCTGGTCAGGTCGTCACGGCGCACGCCGTGACAGTTCTGGTCGACCAGCGGCGCCAGCAGCGCCTCCCGTACGGCGTCGGGCAGTTCGACGGGCAGCACACCGTCCGACCTCATGCCCGCTCCTCCCCCGGTCGCGGGGGGCGGTGGCCAGGTCCGGCCGTCACCCCTGCGGTCCCTACGACGGGGAGAACTCCGTGACTTCTCCGCTCCCCGAAGGGAGCGGCTTCTCGCCTCCCTCGGCCGAGGTGGGCGACGGCCAGACCTTGACCGTTTCGAGCCCGAGAACCTTAACGGAGAAGCGATTCACCTGCCGGGTGAACCCGGCGATCCCCTCGCTGAACATGATGGTCATCCGAGGTGAGGGCCGGGTTCGAAATACCGGTTCTTTACCCCGATGTGCGGCAGAGCCGGAGAACATTGGCGATGATCTTCGCTCCCGCGCCTCCCTCCGCGGTGAGGATCGACTCCGGGTGGAACTGCACGGCGAAACGGCGGCGCTCCACGTCCTCGATCGCCATCACCGCGCCGTCGGGGGTGAGCGCGGTGGTGCTGAAGCCGGCGACACCCGGCCGCTTGGCGTGGACCGAGTGGTAGCGCGCGGCGGTGAACTCCTCGGGGAGCCCGTCGAGCAGGGCGCTGTCGCCCAGCCGCCGGACCCGGCCACGCTTGCCGTGCTCGGGGTGGGACAGCAACTCCAGCGTGCCGCCCGCCTGCTCCACCATGCCCTGCAGTCCGAGGCAGACGCCGAACACCGGCAGGTCGCGCTCGTAGAGGGCGTCGATCAGGGCGGGGAGCCCGAAGTCGGAGGGCCAGCCGGGGCCCGGCGACAGCACCACCAGGGACGGCGCGATCTCGTCGATCATCGTGACCGGGAAGCCGTGCCGGAGCGTGACGACCTCGGCGTCCTGCTGGCGGAAGTAGTCGGCGAGGGTGTTGACGAAGGAGTCCTCGTGGTCGACGAGCAGGACCTTCATCCCGCTTCCCGGCGGCGCCGCGGCCACCTGGGGCTCGGTGGGCTCCTGCGGGCTCACGCCGACCACCGCCAGTGCGCCCAGCAGGGCACTGGCCTTGAGCTCGGTCTCCCGCTCCTCGGAGGCGGGGTCGGAGTCGAACAGCAGCGTGGCCCCGGCCCTGACGGTGGCGACCCCGCCGCGGATCTGCGCGGTGCGCAGGGTCAGGCCGGTGTTCATCGAGCCGTCGAAGCCGATGTAGCCGACCGCTCCGCCGTACCAGCGGCGGGTGGTGGCCTCGTGGTCCTCGATGAACTGCATCGCCCAGGTCTTGGGGGCACCGGTGACGGTGACGGCCCACATGTGGGTGAGGAAGGCGTCGAGCGCGTCGAACTCCGGTCGCAGCCGGCCCTCGATGTGGTCGACGGTGTGGATCAGCCTGGAGTACATCTCGATCTGGCGCCGCCCGATCACCCGGACCGTCCCCGGCACGCAGACGCGCGACTTGTCGTTGCGGTCCACGTCCGTGCACATGGTCAGCTCCGACTCCTCCTTGACGCTGGACAGGAGGGTGCGGATCGCGTCGGCGTCCTCGACCGGGTTGCTGCCCCTGGCGATGGTGCCGGAGATGGGGCAGGTCTCGACGCGGTCGCCGCTGACCCGGACGTACATCTCCGGGGAGGCGCCGACCAGGTGCTCGCCCTCGCCGAGGTTGAACAGAAACTCGTACGGCGCCGGATTGACCTGGCGCAGCTCCCGGTAGAAGGCCGCCGGGTCGGTGCAGGGCGCGTGGAAGACCTGACCGGGAACGACCTCGAACAGGTCGCCACGGACGAACTTCTCCTTGGCCGCGGCCACCACCTGGGCATAGGAGCCCTTCTCGGGGTCGGCCGGGAGCTCGGACGGCGCGGGAGGCAGCGGTACGACCTCCCCTTCGCGGGCGAGCCCGTGGGTGGAGAGGCCGTCCACCGTGAACTCGTAGCGGAACTCCTTGCTGGTCTCCCGCTTGCGGTCGATCACCATCACCCGGTCGGGCAGGTGCAGCACGAGGTCGCGCTGGTCGGCGCCCCGCGGCAGGACCTGCCTGATCGGCTCGAACTGGAAGGCCAGGTCGTAGCCGAAGGAACCGTACAGGCCCAGGTGCTCATCCTCGCCCTTGAACACGGCGATGACCTCGCGGATCGCGGTGAAGACCGTGGGACGGCGGCTGCGCATCTCCTCGGGGAGGATGTCCTCGGACTCCGCCACGTGCACCTCGACGAAATCGCCTGTCGGCTCCTCGACGGGCTTGCCCGCCGCCAGCAGGCAGGACACGACGGCGGGCAGCACCACCCTGCCGCGGGCGTTCAGCGCGCGGGCGGAGATCCTGCGCCCCCTGGCCACGATCTCCAGGCAGGGATCGACGTAGGCGAGGTGCCATCGGCTGTAGCGGCCGGGATACTCCATCCCGGAGGAGAGCACTCCACCACGGCGCTCGCCGAGCGTCGTGACGACGTCCTCAAGCACCGTCTCCGGCACGTCGGACGCGGTGACCTCGATCCCCACGCCGCCAGCGGTGGTATATCGGCTCGTCTCCACTGCGTTATCGCCCCTTTGATTTCCCTGATGCCCAGAGGGAGCGGACGCAGAGAAGGCCGCCTCCCTGGGCGGCCGTCTGTCTGCTCGCGAATGCGAAACCTGCGCCGCCTAGAAGCGGCGCCACCACCGAAGGGCAACCTGGTATCGCATGTCGCCACAGTACCGGCGACGACCGTGATCATGCAACGTGGCCACGCGCCGTGCCCTCCCTCCGGTCGGGGACACCGCTTTTCCGCGTGCGGAACGGCCCCGTCCGGCGCTGGTTTCGGATGCGAGGTCGATCCGGTCTTCGCCGACGTGGTGGTTCGCGTCTGCGGCGTACCTCCGGACGGCGCCTCCTGCCGGCAGTTCACAACCCCGGGGAGACACGGGCAGCGCGATGGTCACGACCGACGACGAGATCTTCCACGCCCCGTCCCCCTCGTCCCTGACCGACTCGCCCGCCGGAGGTCCCGGGTGAAGGTCCCCGGCCGGCGCACTAGGGTCAGGGGGTGCGCGCGGCCAGGTTGATGTCATTGGTGCTGCTGCTCCAGGCTCGGGGCCGGATGACCGCGATGGAACTCTCCCGGGAGCTGGAGATCTCCGAGCGGACCGTCCACCGTGACGTGCTCGCCCTGTCGGAGGCCGGCGTGCCGGTCTACGCCGACCGGGGGCGGGGCGGCGGCTACCGGCTGCTGGACGGATACCGCACCCGCCTCACCGGGCTGGACCGCGCCGAGGCCGAGGCGCTGTTCCTGTCGGGCGTTCCCGAGGCGCTGCGGGAGATGGGGCTGGGCGAGGTGGCCGCCACGGCGCGGCTGAAGGCCTCGGCCGCGCTCTCCCCCGGCCTGCGGGACGCCCCCGCGACCGCCGCGCAACGATTCCACCTGGACGCCCCCGGCTGGTTCGCGAGCGAGCGGCCTCCCCCTACCGCACTGGCACCGCTGGCCAGGGCCGTGTGGGGCGATCACCCGGTCACCGCCCGCTACCGGCGCGCCACCCGTTCCCACCCGGCCGAACAGACCGGGCAGACCGGACAGGCGGCCGCCCGGCGGCGTCTGGAGCCGTACGGGCTGGTGCTGAAGGCGGGGGTCTGGTACCTGGCGACCCGGTCCGCGATCTATCGGGTCGATCGCTTCGACGAGGTCGAACTCCACCCCGCCCTGCGCTTCGAGCGGGACGGCACCTTCGACCTGGCCGCGTTCTGGAGCGAGAAGTCGGCACGGTTTGCGAACTCCCTGCTCACCACGGACGTCACCGTGAGGCTCAGCCCCGCCGCCCTTCGCCTGCTCCCCGTCATCGCCGATCGGGCGGCCCTCGACGACGCGCTGGCCTCCGCCGGCGAGCCCGACGGGCAGGGGTGGGTCACGCTCCGCCTGCCCGTCGAGTCGCTGGAGGTCGCCTACGGCCAGGTCCTCCGCTTCGGCCCGGAGGCCGAGGTCCTCGATCCGCCCGACCTCCGTACCCGCCTCGCCGACGCCGCCGCCCGCATGCGTGACCTGTACGGCTCCGCCGGTCAGCGGTAGCCGGTGGCGTCGGCGGGCCTGCCTTTGCTCTCGACCTCCTCGATATAACGCCAGGCGTCGGGCCTGCTGCCGTCGAGGTCGGTGAAGCCGTACACCTGGGCGAGCCGCCCACTGGAGATGGACTGCCCCGACCAGCGCATCCTGTCCTCGTCGGCGGCGAGGGCGACGACCGCGCGCCCGGTATAGGAGGGCGACTCGGAGATCACGAAGTGCGGCTGCTTCGCCGTGGCGTCCCGCCAGTTCTCCTCGGTGACGCCGAACAGTTCCAGCATGCTCTCCGAGCGGAGCCAGCCGGGGGTAAGCGAGACCGCGCAGCAGCCGTGCGGGCGCAGTTCGTGCGCCTGGGTGAAGGCCAGCCGGTTCACCGAGAGTTTGGCCAGGTCGTAGAAGGCCGAGAGCCGGTAGTTGGCCAGGTTGTACTCCAGGGTGCCGTCGGTCACCTCGACCACCAGGCCGCCGGGGTTCTCGATCAGCAGCGGCAGGGCATGATGGCTGGTGATCAGGTGGGTGTCGATCGCCAGCCGGAGGATGCGCAGGCCGTCGTCGAGTGAGTGTTTCCAGACCGGGACGTTCCACTCCGTCAGCGGGTCGGCGCCCCAGATGTCGTTGACGAGGAGATCGAGTCTTCCCCGCTCGCGCCGGATCCGCTCCACCAGGGCGCGCACCCGCTCCGGCTCCAGGTGATCCACCTCGACCGCGATACCCTGCCCGCCGGCGCGGGTCACGCGCTCGGCCGTCTCCTCGACGGTCTCCGGCCGGTTCATCTCCGAGCGTCGCCGCCGCGTGCTCCTGCCCGTGCAGTAGACCGTGGCGCCCGCGGCGCCCAGCTCCACCGCGATCCCCCGGCCGGTTCCCCTCGTCGCCCCGGCGACCAGGGCGACCTTTCCTTCCAGCGTCCTGTTCATGGGACGAGCGTGGCGCGAAAACAGGACATCCTCTGTCATGTTCTCGCCGCCTCGCTGTACGAGATCGCCAGCTGCCCCGACCGTCAGCGCGAGCCGCGGGCGGGGCCGGTACTGCCGCGCGGGATCAGGGTGGCGGGGCGATCCTCCACCGAGAGGACGACCGGTTCTCCGGCGATCAGCGCGAGCAGCTGACGGGCGGCACAGGCTCCGTAGGCGGGGATGTCCCGGGTGAGCGCGGTCAGCGGCGGGCGCACGACCTGCGAGAGCGGGGAGTCGTCCCAGGCGACGATCGACAGGTCGGCCGGAACGTCCAGAACCATCTCCTGCGCCACCGACAGCCCGGCCACGGCCATTATGTCGTTGTCGTAGACGATGGCGGTGGGCCGCCGGGGCGAGCTGAGCAGCCGTCTGGTCATCCTGGCCCCCTCCTCACCGGTGTAGTCGGTGTGCGCGATCAGATGCTCGACGCGCCCCGGGCCCGCGTCCTGACACGCCTGGACGAAGGCCTGGTCGCGCAGCGTGGTGTGCACGAGCCTGGGCAGCCCCGCGACCCTGGCGATGCTCCGGTGCCCCAGCGCCACCAGGTACTCCACGGTCTCCCTGATGGCCAGGCCGTCGTCCGACCAGACCGTGCTCAACGGACCCGCCTGCGAGGGGTGTCCGATCACCACGACCGGCATGTTCAGCGCCCGCATCGCCTCCACCCGGGCGTCGTCGAGGTGCAGGTCCACCAGAAAGGCACCGTCGACGCGCCCCTCCCCCCACCAGCGCCGGTACACCTCGATCTCCTGCGTGTGGTCGGTGACCACCTGCAGCATCAGCGCGTAGGACCGGTCCGCGAGCTCGGCCTCGATACCGCTGATCAACTCCATGAAGAACGGTTCCATGCCCAGGGTGCGGGCCGGACGGAACAGCGCGAGGCCGATGGTGTGGGCGCGGGCACCGTTGAGGGCGCGCGCCGCGCTGTTGGGCTGCCAGCCGAGTTCCTTGGAGATCGCGAGGATGTTGGCGCGGGTGGCCTTCGAGACCCCTGGCTGCCCGTTGAGCGCGTAGGAGACGGCGCCCTTGGACACGCCGGCACGACGGGCGATGTCAGCGATCGTCGGACGTTTCACAGTTCCCCCTGATGAACCGGTTCTTATCGGCCAAGGATAGCGGGTCGACTCACCAGGGAGAGAAGGCAGAGGCCCCCGCCCTCAGTCCAGCACGGCGAGTCGCCCCTCTGCTGCCAGCAGGTTCCATGAGCGAACCGGAGCCGCGGGATCGAGGGGCGGCACGCCGGTAACGCGGCGTTGACACCACCGTCGCCTCGCACGCAACTTATCAGTAACTTACTCGGTTTAGTTCATGAGTTCCAATATTCGGGACCATTCGCGGACAGGGCCACCGACCCAAGGGTCAACATCGTTCGCCTTTTAAGTTAACCGGTTAATAATAGGTGGCACCCGCACGGGAGGACCCGCCCCCATCCGCACCCCCGGCCCCCTCCGGCACGAGCGAGGCGCCACGCGTCGTCCACCCACCCCACCCTCCTGTGATAAGTAATGAGTTACTCGAAGAAGCGAGGAGAACATGGCGGACAACAGCGAGTTCGAACTACGCGGGATCAACCATCTCGCACTGGTGTGCTCGGACATGAAGCAGACCATCGACTTCTACTCCGGCGTCCTGGGCATGCCCCTGATCAAGACGATCGAGTTGCCGATGGGATGGGGACAGCACTTCTTCTTCGACTGCGGCGGAGGCAACGCACTGGCGTTCTTCTGGTTCCCGGACGCGCCCGAGGGAATTCCCGGCGTCTCGGCGCCGAAGAACCTGCCGGACCGGGGCGAGATGCTCTCCGCGGTCGGCTCGATGAACCACATCGCCCTCGATGTCGCCCCGGACAAGATAGAGGAGTACCGCGACAAGCTCCTCGCCAAGGGCGTGGACGTCGGGGTGATCCTCAACCACGACGACAGCGAGTTCGGCGTGGCGCCCACCATGGGAGAGGGCGTGTTCGTCAGGTCGATCTACTTCAAGGATCCGGACGGCATCCTGGTGGAGTTCGCCGCCTGGACCAGGGAACTGGGCCTGCCCACCGACGTCCGGCACGAGCCGAGAACCGCCGCGGAAAGGACCGTGTGATGCCGCGTCTGCGCCAGGTCCCCCGCACGGAGGCCACGGACCCGCTGACCCTCTTCTTCTACGACCGGCTGTTCGGCCCGGACAGGGACCCGGTGGCCGAACCGGGCACCGCGACCGGCTCCCCCGGCGACTGGTGGACCGTCTTCGCACTGGACCCGGTCATCCTGCGGCACTGCGTGAAGGGCTTCCAGCTGTACCGGGAGAGCAAGATAGACCCGGTGCTGCGTGAGCTCGGCCAGTCACGGGCCGGCTGGGCCCGGGGCAGCCAGTTCGTCTTCTCGCAGCACTGCAAGCAGTTGCGGGCGCTGGGGGTGGCCGAGGAGAAGGTCCAGGCGGTCGCGCACTGGCAGGTCAGCCCGCACTTCAACGAACTGGAGCGGGCCGTGCTGGCCTACACCGACGGCCTGGTGCTCGACGGCGGCCGGGTGCACGACGAGATATTCGCGGTCCTGAAGGCGCACCTGCCCGACGAGCAGATCCTGGAGCTGACCTACATCACCTGCCTTTACGAAATGCACGCGACCATGTCAAGGGCACTCCGACTGGAGTTCGACGACCGGCCGGAACCCATCGTCGAAGCGGAGGCACCCGAGGGATACGGCACCCGTGACATCGCCGACGACATCGCCGGGCCGGGCTGACCTACCGTTCGTCGCGCCAACCGTTCCACTCGGCGCTCGGTGACCCGAAAGGAACGTCCAGGTAATTACGCTGCCGGTCAACCGATGGGGATGATCCTGCTCGGGCGTCCCTTCTCCAGCCACAGGAGACCGCGTTGACCACACCGAACGGGGACCGGGGCGATCGCAGCCCGTGGAACTGGCTGCTTATCGCGCCGATCATCCTACCTTTACTTCCATTTCTCTACAATTCCGATGAACCCCGGCTTTTCGGCTTTCCGCTCTTCTACTGGCTCCAGCTCGCCTTCATCGCGGTCGGCGTGACCTGCACCTCGATCGTCTACCAGATGACCAAGCGGCGGTGACCGGATGAACGCGCACCTGACCGAGATCATCGTCTTCACCGTACTGTTCCTGCTCGTCAGCGGTATGGGGTTCGTGGCGGCGCGCTGGCGCCGCCCGGACAGCCTGGCCAGCCTCGACGAGTGGGGCCTGGGCGGCCGCAGCTTCGGCTCGTGGGTCACCTGGTTCCTGGTCGGCGGCGACCTCTACACCGCCTACACCTTCGTGGCCGTGCCCGCCCTGCTCTGGGGCGCGGGCGCGACGGGCTTCTTCGCGGTGCCCTACACGATCGTGGTCTACCCGATCGTCTTCCTGGTACTGGTCCGCCTCTGGTCGGTCTCGCACGTGCACGGCTTCGTGACGCCCGCCGACTTCGTCCGGGCCAGGTTCGGCTCGCCCACACTGGCGCTGCTGGTCGCGATCACCGGCATCGTCGCGACGATGCCCTACATCGCGCTCCAGCTCGTCGGCATCGAGGCGGTGCTGAAGTCGATGGGCGTGACCGGCCACCTGCCGATCATCATCGCGTTCGCGATCCTGGCCGCGTACACCTACCAGTCGGGCCTGCGCGCCCCGGCGCTGATCGCCTTCGTCAAGGACACGCTGATCTACATCGTGATCCTGGTCGCGATCATCGCGATCCCCGCCCAGCTGGAGGGCGGCTGGTCAGGGATCTTCGACGCCGCCCAGGCCAAGTTCGACGCCAGCCCCGCACCCGGCGACGGCATCCTGCTCAACGCCAACAACCAGCTGCAGTACGTCACGCTGGCCCTGGGGTCGGCGCTCGCGCTCTTCCTCTACCCGCACAGCATCACCGGCGTGCTCGCCTCCAGGAACCGCGGCGTGATCAAGCGGAACATGTCCGCGCTCCCGGCCTACAGCCTGCTGCTCGGCCTGATCGCGCTGCTCGGCTTCATGGCCATCGCGGCCGGGATCAAGCCCATCGGCACGGACAACAACACGATCGTGCCGCAGCTGTTCGACCGGATGTTCCCCGACTGGTTCACCGGCGTCGCCTACGCCGCGATCGGCATCGGCGCACTGGTCCCCGCCGCGATCATGTCCATCGCCGCGGCGAACCTCTTCACCCGCAACATCTACAAGGAGTACCTGAAGCCGAACGCCACCGACGCCGACGAGGCCCGGGTCTCCAAGATCACCTCACTGCTCGTCAAGGTCGGCGCGGTACTGTGCATCCTGTTCCTGGACACCGGCTTCTCCATCGACCTGCAACTCATCGGCGGCGTCATCATCCTGCAGACGCTCCCTTCCGTGGCGCTCGGCCTCTACACCCGCTGGTTCCACCGCGGCGGCCTGATCGCCGGATGGGTGGCCGGCATGGGGGCCGGGATGCTCATGCTCTACAACATCGGCAACCCGGTCACCGGCAAGCTGCACTTCGCCGGGTCGGCGTTCCCGCTGGAGAAGCTGGGCCTTGACACCAAGATGACGATCTACGCGGGCATCGTCGCACTGGCGGTCAACCTGGTCGTCGCCGTGCTCGGCACGCTCATCGCGCGTTCCACCAAGGTGGCCGAGGGCGATGACGCCACCCTGCCCGACCACTACCTCGCCGACGAGGGCGACCCCAGGATCAAGGACCTCGACTTCACCGTCGACACCGGCGCCCCCTCTCCCGATGCCGATCAGGACCGGGGTCATGCCTCCGGTCCGGTGGTGTAGCCGGGGTTCGCGACCGCCAGCTTGTCCCGTACGGCCGCCGTCAGCGCGTCGACGAGGTCAGGGCCCTCCAGTCCCTCGCGGATAGCGGCGGCGAGCTCGGCGTCCGAGGCGACGCCGAGCTCGTCGAGCCGGACCAGGTGGGCGGCGTGCTGCGCGGGGCCGAGTTCGAGCTCCCGCTCGACCATGCCCAGCACGTTGACCGCCACCCGGGTGTGGAAACGGATCCGGCCCTCGACGACCGGAAGCACGTCGCTCTCCAGAAAGTCACGGACCGCGGCGACGAGCCGAGCTGCGGACGGTACGTCATGGGGCATGCCCTGCGACATAAGGAACTCCTTATCCGTTGACGCGGCAACGAATCTCCGGTGAGATCATTCCATGAGCTTCGCGGTTCCCGACAGCGTCCGACCGATTCGTGACGCCGTCCAGGCGTTCATGACCGAACGGGTGGAACCGGCGGAGGTCGTACTCCACGAGGCCGGGTCCGAGGCCGTCTCGCTCCTGCGCGAGCTACAGGCGCAGGCGAAGAAGGAAGGGCTGTGGGCCCTCGGGCACCCCCGGGAGCTGGGCGGCGGCGGGTTGCCCTTCCTCGACTACGTGTACGTGAACGAGGTGCAGGGCCGCAGCGAGTTCGGTCAGCTGGCGCTCGGCACATTCACCCTGCAGGACTCGCTGATGCTGCGCCTGCACGCCAGCCCCGAGCAGCGCGAACGATTCCTCGCCCCGCTGGTCCAGGCGGAGATCTGGCCGAGTTTCGCGATGACCGAGCCGAACGTCTCCAGCAGCGATCCCACCCAGCTCCAGACCACGGCGGTGCTGGACGGCGACGAGTGGGTGATCAACGGCCACAAGTGGTTCACCACCGGGGCGGACCGCGCCGCGTACACGACGGTGATGTGCCGTACCGAGACGGACACCGCCCCGCACCTGGCGTTCTCCATGATCCTGGTGCCGACCGACACACCCGGCTACACCATCGTGCGCGACACCCCGGTGCTGGGCATCGACGGTGGTCACTGCGAGGTCCGCTACTCCGACGTGCGGGTACCCGCCGCCAACCTGCTCGGGCCGCGCGGCCAGGGCTTTGTCATCGCCCAGCAGCGGCTGGGCCCCGGCCGGATCTTCCACTGCATGCGCTGGCTGGGCCAGGCCCAGCGGGCCTTCGACCTGATGTGCCGCCGCCTGCACGAGCGCAGCGCCTTCGGCCGGCCGCTGGCGGACAAACAGCTGATGCGCCAGCACGTGTTCGACTCCTACACCGAGATCCAGTCGGCCCGGCTGCTGACGTTGAGCGCGGCGGAGGCCATCGACCGGGGTGAGCAGGCGCGGGTGGAGATCGGAGTGGCCAAGGTGGCCGGGGCACGGATGCTGCACAACGTGATCGACCGGGCCATCCAGGTGTACGGTGCCGCGGGGCTGACCCCGGACACCCCGCTGGACCGGATGTACCGGCACGCCCGGGCCGGTCGCATCTACGACGGCCCCGACGAGGTGCACATCGACTCGGTGGGTCGCCGGATCCTGGGCGAGTACGCGGCGGGGGGCAACTGGGAGTTCGGCCTTCGATGATCGACGACCTCGTCTCGGATGTGTTCGGGCCAGGCTCGGCCGTCACCTCGCGGATCCGGCTGCCGGGTGGTGCGTCGCGGGAGACATGGGCTCTGGACGTCGTCGTTCCTGACGGCGTCAGGCATGAGCTGATCCTGCGCCTGGACTCTCCGGGCACCGTCCCGGATTCGGGAATCGGATCGGCCGGGATCGGCCTGGCCGGGGAGGCGCGGCTGATGCGGGCGGCGGAGGCGGCCGGCGTTCCCGTGCCCCGGGTGGTCGCGGCCGGAGAGTCGTACATCCTGATGAGCCGGGTGGCCGGGGAGACGATCCCGCGCAGGATCCTCCGCGACGACGCCTTCATGGATGCCCGGCCGCTGCTGGCCACCCAGTGCGGCGAAATCCTGGCCGCGATCCATCGCATGCCGCTGGCCTCGCTCACGCACGGGACCGATCTCGGGGGTCCGGCAGTCAGGCAGTCGATCGAGCCGGACGATCCGCTCCGGTCGTGGCGGGACATACTGGATCTCACCGGCAGCGCGCACCCGGTCTTCGAGCTGGCGTTCCGCCGCCTTTCCGGCCGCCGCCCCGCGAGCGAGCGGGTGACCGTCGTGCACGGCGACTTCCGGAACGGCAACCTCGTCATCGGCCCCGGCGGGATCCGATCGGTGCTCGACTGGGAACTCGCCCATGCCGGCGATCCGATGGAGGACCTCGGCTGGTTGTGCGTGAAGTCCTGGCGCTTCGGGTCGCCGCTGCCGGTGGGCGGGTTCGGGGAGTACGAGCGGCTCGTCCAGTCCTACGAGCGGGCGAGTGGGTATCCCGTCGACCGTGACGCGCTGCGCTGGTGGGAGACGTTCGGTGTGCTGAAGTGGGGGATCATCTGCGTCACGCAGACCCTGCGCCACCTTGAGAGGGGCGTCCGGTCCGTGGAACTGGCCGCGATCGGCCGTCGTGTCTGCGAGACCGAATGGGATCTCCTGCAGACACTGGACTGAAACCCGGGAAAGCACGAAGGCCCTCACCGAAAGGTGAGGGCCCTCATATGAAAGATTGTCCGGCGGTGACCTACTCTCCCACACCGTCCCCGGTGCAGTAC